>CAVUCI010000008.1:0-205288 GCA_963740025.1 uncultured Alphaproteobacteria bacterium | reverse complement strand
ACCCACGGTACGGTTGCCCGTACACCGCATTTCGAGTGCGGCGCATTCGACCACTCTGCCACCTCTCCGCGAGGTTCGTGCGCTAGGCTCCCTAGGGAGCCGGCCGAAGCGAGCGCGCCGACTAGCCGAGCATTTGGCACTTGCCAAGACCCGTTCGGCTGGTTGTCGGGGAGAGGCTGGGCGCACCGCTTGTTTCGCACTTGCGAAGGCCTATATTCGCCCTTCGATGGACCGCGCGCATTTCTTCTCCGCCACTGCAGGACGAACGATCGAGGCACCGCTTCACGCGCGCTCGCGATTCGCGATCGGCGAAGTTGTGCGCCACCGAGTGTTCGATTTTCGCGGCGTCGTGTTCGATATCGACCCGGTCTTCGCAAACAGCGACGAATGGTATGAATCGATCCCGCAAGCGGTGCGTCCGAATAAGGACCAGCCGTTCTATCACCTGCTCGCGGAGAACGGCGACAGCTCATACGTCGCCTACGTCAGCCAGCAGAACCTGCTCGCCGATGCGGAGAACGGCCCTGTGGATCACCCGCAAGTGGCCGAATTGTTCGATGAATTTGCAGACGGTCGCTATCGCCTTCGCCGCGCCCTCACCCACTAGCTCTTGAGCTTCCACCCGCTACGCAGAACGGCGTAAGTCACCGCCCCGAGGGCCGCAACGAACAGGCCCAGACCGATCGCGCTCCAAACGACAGCCTGGTTGGTGCTGCCGATGTCGCTCTCTCCCAGAAACCCGAAGCGGAAGCCGGAGATCACGTAGAAGAACGGGTTCGCACGACTTATGGCTTGGAACGCGGGTGCGAGGTGGTGGATCACGTAGAACGTGCCCGACAGCAAACTGAGCGGTGCTATCACGAAGTTGGTCACCGCGGCAGCATGGTCAAACTTCTCCGCCCATATCGACGTCAGCAGGCCCAGCAGCGCGAGCATCGTGGCGCCCATCAAGCCAAACCAGATCACCGCCCACGGGTGCGCTATGGCAAGGCTGACGCCCGGATAGAGCAGCATCGCCACCGCGACCGCCGACCCCACCAGGATCGATCGTGTCACCGCTGCGCCGACGATCCCGGTCATCAGTTCGCCATGGGACAGGGGTGGCATCAGCAGATCGATGATGGTCCCCTGGATCTTTCCCGACAGGAAACTGAAGCTGGAATTGGCGAATGCGTTTTGCATCATGCCCATGACGATCAGACCCGGAGCGACGAAGGTTGCAAAGGGCACTCCGAGAATCATGCGGCTTGAACGCCCCATTGCCACCGTGAAGATCACCAGAAACAACAGCGTGGTGACCGCCGGGGCCCAGACAGTCTGGGTCTGCACCTTGAGAAACCGCCGAACCTCCTTAATATAGAGGCTCCACACACCGATCCGGTTTACTCCTTGGATCACCGGCTCGCCGCGAGGACGAAACGATGCGGTGGGCGCGACGGTGGTATCCAGGGGCTGGGCTTGATCGGCCATGGCGCGGCGACTAGGGCCAAGCGCCGTCACAGGCAAGTATCCCGGACCAATCGGCCGGAGACGACAGGAAAAGATATCCCTCGATGAGCTGGACCGACGAACGCATCGCGACGCTGAAAAAGATGTGGGAGGGCGGCGCGACCGCCAGCCAGATCGCCGACGAACTGGGCGGCGTGAGCCGCAATGCGGTGATCGGCAAGGCGCATCGCCTCGGCCTCAAGTCCCGTCCCTCGCCGGTCAAGGCGAATGAGGAAAAACCCGAACCCGCGAAGGCGCCGTCCCCGTCCAAGCCAGTAGCTCGCAAGCCCGCTCCGCAGGCGGCAACCCCTCGCCCAGCTGCTCCGCCCCCGACATCGGCTCCGCCATCCCAGGCGAATTCCGCTCCGCGCGGCGATACGCCCAGCCAGCCGATCCCCAATCCCAGCCCGAATCTGCCCAAGATCGTCTCGGTCGGGCCGGGCGGGTTCCTGCGCCAGGGTCCCGGCGACCAGCAGGCCCCGATACCGCCAGCTCCACCTCGGCGCCTCGTACCTGCGAAGCCCAGTCCCGAGATTTCTGACAAGACGAGCCTGCTGGATCTCAGCGAAAAGGTCTGTCGCTGGCCGATGGGCCACCCGGGCGAGCCCGATTTCCATTTTTGCGGCGAAGCGGTCAATCCCGGCTTTCCATACTGCGTCGAACATTGCGGCCGAGCGTACCAGGCGCAGCTGCCGCGCGGCGCCCGCCGTCCCCCTCCCCCATTGCCGTTCGGCGGGCCTAGAGTACGTTGACCGGCGCGATGACCCGCAAACGATAGTTAGATCTTCAGAAGGCCCGCAGGTGCAGATCGGCGGGCCTTCGCTGACTCCGGGAGATTAAATTTGGCATTCGACCTTTACGCAGCTTTCGTGCCCACGATCCGCCAGTTACTGGGTGCCCTGCCCGGACTGATCGATAAGGGAGAAGCTTTCTGCGCCGACACAGGAACGCCCGAAAGCGAACTGTTGGAGGCTCGGCTGGCCGAAGACATGTGGCAACTGTCCTGGCACATCCGCGCGTGCTGGATGCACAGCGGATACGCGCTCGACCAGCTATCCAAGGGCGCCTTCACGCCCGACTTCACCGAGATCCCCGGTGACTGGGGCGCAATGCGGACGATGGTCGCCA
The DNA here is from genome assembly GCA_963740025.1 of uncultured Alphaproteobacteria bacterium. Classification (GTDB taxonomy): domain Bacteria; phylum Pseudomonadota; class Alphaproteobacteria; order Sphingomonadales; family Sphingomonadaceae; genus Tsuneonella. The sequence continues at coordinate 202,672 of CAVUCI010000008.1, read as the reverse complement.
GCGCTGTCGAGCGGATGGAAGCGGCCACGCCGGACGAGATTGACGCCCTGGCCGACCGGCCGATCGACTTCGTGCTCGGCGGAACCACCCGTTTTACCCTGCCTGGCGAGCGTTTTCTGCTCGGCTTCAACATGCCCAATTTCCAGTTCCATGCGACGACGTTCTACGGTCTGCTCCGCATGAAGGGCGTGCCGCTGGGCAAGCGCGACTACATGGGCAATCCGGCTGGGCCCATGTTCGAGCGCTAGAAGGGTTGCAGGCCGCCTCGTTCAGGGCCGCCGGGCGAACCAAATCGTGTGGCGCGGCCCCTTGTTGTTGGGCCGCGCGCGAACGGTGCGCTCGTCGACCGTGAAGCCGGCTTCCTTCAGACGTCGCGCAAATCTCGGGTCGGGCGCGGCCGACCACACTGCCAGCACTCCGCCAGGCGATAGTGCGTCGCGCGCGCGGGCAAGACCGGTGCGGGTATAAAGACGCTCGTTGCCGGTCCGCACGATTCCGTCGGGGCCATTGTCGACATCGAGCAGAATCGAGTCCCACTTCGGCACGCTGCTGTCGAGTGCGTCATCGATCAGTGCCGCTACGTCGCACAAGTCGACCGTCGCGCGCGGATCGTCGAGGCTGTCGCCGGTTAGGTGCGCGAGTGGCCCGCGCGCCCATTCCACGATCTCGGGCACGATCTCGGCGACCGTAACGCGCCCCTTGGGCCCCATCTTCGCGAGCGCCGCCCGAAGGGTAAAGCCCATGCCGTATCCGCCGATCAGGAGGCGCGGCGCGTCGGTTTCCAGTTCGGCCAGTGTCAGTTCGGCCAATTGCTCTTCCGAAAAGCGCATGCGCGTGCCCATCAGTTCGTCGCGACCGAGCATGACCACGTGATCGGTGCCGTGCCGCACGAGCGTCAGCGTGTCGCCCCCGGGGATCTGCGCGACGGCCAATATCTCACGTGGTATCATAGGGCAGGTGTCGCGGGAGGGTCGGGCCTGGCCAGTTCGATTTCGAGGCAGGCGAGCGTCCCCCGCCCGACCGGTGCTGCCGTGATCGAAAAGCGCCCTCCCAACGATTGCGCGAGAGTGCGCGCGATCTTCAGACCCAGACTCTCCGCCTCTTCGAGGTCGAACTCGGCGGGCAAGCCGGCCCCATCGTCGGCAATTCGCACGACGATCCCGAGCTCGCTGGGTTCGAGGGTGATCGCTATACGTCCCGCTGTATCGGCGAGAAACCCGTGTTCGAGCGCGTTATTAAGGGCCTCGGCCACGATAAGGGCAGTCGGAATTGCCTTTTCGGCGGGGAGCATCGCGTCACTGAGTGCTTCGAACGAGTAGTCGATCCTCTCGCGACCCGACGCAGCCACCACGTCCCGGGCGATCTGGTCGATGTAGGCGGCAAGGCTCAACTGGGCGCCGGCAGGATCGTAAAGCTGGCGGTGTATTCGACCTACGAGACCAAGACGCCGGCTCGCTTCCTCGAGCGCGCTCCGGGCTACCGGATCGTCCATCCGGCGTTGCTGAAGGGCTATAAGCGAAGCAATCATCTGAATGTTGTTACCCACGCGGTGCTGCAATTCTCGAAACAGGACATCCCGGTGCGCTAGCAGTTCCAGGTTCGCCTCTCGCTCGCGCGCCAGTTCCCGATTTGTCCGGCGAAGGCCGCCCAGCACGTGCACGATGGAAAGTGCGAAAAACAGAAACAGGGCCAGTGCCGCGTACTGGGAGAGATTGTACGCGTACGTGGTTTCGCGGGTAATCAGAAACGCCCAACTGAGGAGGGTCGACACCGCGACCGTGACGAGAGCGGGCCGCTCCGCAAGCAGATACGCGGCAAGCGCCACCGCCGGAAAGAAGGTAACGAACGGATAGCCGCCACGGAGTACAGGCTCGAACGCCATCCGGATGGCAAGGGCCGCGATCGGGATGCCGATCGCCAACACGTACTCGAGCCAGGGACGTTTGCCGATCTCAAGCATGCCGCCCCCTTTGCGATTCCTTGAGATACTAAGCGTCCGCGGGGCAAACGGAAAGGGCCGCCAGATCGCTCCGACGGCCCCTTCACGATTTTCAGGTGGATCAGTCCTTCAGAAAGTCCGGGATGTGGCTTTCGCCGCCGCCTTCGCGCGGTCCGCGATCGTCGCGGTCCCGACGGGGACCACGATCGCCGCGGCCACCACGGTCGCCGCCACGGCCACCGCCACGCGGACCACGACGGTCGCCACGGTCACCGCGCGGTTCGCGCGGAGGACGGGTGTCCTCCAGCTCCTCGCCGGTTTCCTGGTCGACCACGCGCATCGACAGGCGAACCTTGCCGCGGTTGTCGATCTCGAGGACCTTGACCTTCACTTCCTGGCCTTCCGACACGACGTCGGTCGGCTTTTCGACGCGCTCGTTCTTCAATTCCGACACGTGGACGAGACCGTCCTTGCCACCCATGAAGTTTACGAACGCACCGAAATCGACGATGTTGACGACCTTGCCGTCGTAGATCTTGCCGACTTCGGCCTCTTCCACGATGCCGGCGATCCACTTGCGGGCCGCTTCGATCTGGCTGAGGTCGGACGAGCTGATCTTGATGATCCCTTCGTCGTCGATGTCCACCTTGGCTCCAGTCTCGGCGACGATCTCGCGGATCACCTTTCCGCCAGTGCCGATCACGTCACGGATCTTCGACTTGTCGATCTGCATCGTCTCGATGCGCGGAGCGTGAGCCGAGAGTTCGGTGCGCGCCGAGCCCAGGGCCTTCTGCATCTCGCCGAGGATGTGCGCGCGGCCTTCCTTGGCCTGCTCCAGAGCCTTTTGCATGATCTCCTGCGTGATGCCGGCGACCTTGATGTCCATCTGCATCGTTGTGATACCTGCCTCGGTGCCCGCGACCTTGAAGTCCATGTCGCCGAGGTGATCCTCATCGCCGAGAATGTCCGAGAGGACCGCGAAGTCGTCGCCTTCGAGGATCAGGCCCATGGCAATGCCGCTGACCGGACGCTCGATCGGAACGCCCGCGTCCATCATCGAAAGACAGCCTCCGCAGACAGTCGCCATCGAGCTCGAGCCGTTGGACTCGGTGATGTCGGACAGAACGCGGATGGTGTACGGGAACTCGTCATGGCTCGGCAGCACGTTGTGCAGCGCGCGCCAGGCGAGCTTGCCGTGGCCGGTGTCCCGACGCGAGGGCGCCCCGAAGCGGCCCACTTCACCGACCGAATAGGGCGGGAAGTTGTAGTGCAGCATGAAGCGCTCGTAGGTCAGGCCCTCGAGCCCGTCGATCATCTGCTCGGACTCCTTGGTACCGAGCGTGGTCGAGCACAGCGCCTGCGTCTCGCCGCGAGTAAACAGCGATGAACCGTGGGCACGCGGCAGCACGCCGACGACGGCCTCGATCGGGCGAACCTGGTCGAGCTTGCGACCGTCGATGCGAGTGCCGTCCTTGAGGATCGCGCCCCGAACGATCTCGGCCTCGATCTTCTTGGTCAGCTTGATCGCGGTCATGCGCTGCTGGCCGTCGAACTCGTCCGAGGCGTAGTGCGCCTTGACCTTGTCGCGGGCGGCGTTGAGCATGTCCGAACGGTCGGACTTGCTGGTCGTCTTGTAGGCCTTGGCGATATCGTCGCCGATCATCGCCTTGATCGCGCTCTTCATGTCGGCATTGCCGTCCTGCGAGGCGACCTCCCAAGGCTCCTTGGCGGCCTTCTCGGCCAGTTCGACGATCGCCTTTACGACCGGACGGATATTATCGTGGGCAAAGGCAACCGCACCGAGCATTTCCTGCTCGTTCAGTTCCTTGGCTTCCGATTCCACCATCATCACCGCGTCGTGGGTGGCGGCGACGACAAGGTCTAGGCGGCCATCGTCGGCGAGCGCTGTCGCCTGCTTGGGATTGAGGATGTATTCGCCATCCTTGAAGCCCACGCGGCAGGCGCCGATCGGGCCCATGAAGGGAACGCCGGAAATGGTCAGTGCGGCCGATGCGGCGATCATCGCCAGAACGTCGGGCTCGCATTCGCCGTCATAGCTGAAGACCTGCGCGATGACGTTGATCTCGTTGTAGAACCCCTCGGGGAACAGTGGACGGACCGGACGGTCGATGAGGCGGCTGGTCAGCGTTTCCTTTTCGGTCGCCCCGCGCTCGCGCTTGAAGAAGCCGCCCGGGATGCGCCCGGCCGACGAGAACTTCTCCTGGTAGTGGACGGTCAGCGGAAAGAAATCCTGTCCTTCCTTGACGGTCTTGGCCGCCGTAACGGCGCACAGGACTACGGTTTCGCCATAGGTCGCGAGAACCGCGCCGTCGGCCTGGCGGGCAATGCGCCCGGTTTCCAGAGTGAGGGTCTTTCCGCCCCACTCCAGCTCTACTTTCTTGGTGTCGAACATTGATTTTCCTTACGACCCGCAGCGCCTGATTGCGGTGCGGGGCCTACAGTGCCGGGTATGCCGTCCCGGTCCGGTGCGGGGCATTTTGCGCGCCCCAATGGTCCGCTCCGACGCCGGATTGCGGCGGAACCGGATAAACGAAGGGGCGGCCCTTGAGCCGCCCCTTCGGAAGAACTCTACTTGCGAAGCCCCAGCTTCTGGATCAGCGCGTTGTACCGCTCGACGTCCTTCTTCTTGAGGTACGCGAGCAGCGAGCGACGCTTGTTGACCATCATCAGCAGGCCGCGGCGCGAGTGGTTGTCCTTGTGATGATCCTTGAAGTGCTCGGTGAGGTTGCGGATGCGCTCGGTGAGGATCGCGACCTGCACTTCGGGGGAACCGGTGTCGCCCTTTGCCTGGGCGTTGTCGTTGATGATTTCCTGCTTCTTTTCGGCAGTAACGCTCATAAATCTTCTTTCTTCGCGGCATCGGGAAAGTTGAAGCCCCTGACCACCTTTGCGGTCGCCCCGTCGGATTCCATCAGCGCGACAGGGACACCGTCCGCCATCGCAAGAAAGAGCCCGTCGGGAAGGGCATTTCCGGAAATGACCCGGCCCTGTCGGGCCGCCAGCACGCTTTCCGGGTCGAGTATGTGGGCCGGGATACCGTCCAGCCCCGCCTCGAGCGGCAGGAGGTGGTCTTCAAGCGGCGCGCCCTTACCGATTTCGTTCAGCAAGTCCAGCGAAATCGCCTGTTCCTGACGGAACGGCCCCGCCTTCGTGCGCCTCAGGTAGGTAACGTGCCCCACCGTTCCAAGCGCATGTGCGATGTCCCGTGCCAGAGACCGGACGTACGTCCCTTTGCTTACTTCGGCGACGAGTGTGGCGCTGTCGGCCAGTTCGAGCGGTGCGGCGGGATCGAACGGGTCGGGACGACCGGCGGTGGTGGCGAAAGCGGACTCGATCCTGCCCGGCGCCCGTCCGCTCGCCATGCGCAAGGCGTGGACGGTGACCGACCGCGATGGCAGCTCGACCACCTCCCCCTCTCGCGCGCGGTCGTAGGCGCGCCGGCCATCGACCTTGAGCGCCGAGTAGGCTGGGGGAACCTGCTCTATCGGGCCGGTGAAATGCGGCAGGACCGCCTGGACTGCCGCTAGCGGCGGGCGCCGGTCCGACGTCGAGACGACGTCTCCTTCGGTATCGAGGGTGCTGGTCTCTTCCCCGAAAACAATTGTGAATTCGTACACCTTGCTCGCATCGAGCATCCGCCCCGCCAGCTTGGTCGCTTCGCCGAGCGCGATCGGCAATACGCCTTCAGCCAGAGGATCGAGCGTACCGCCGTGGCCGACCTTGACCTTGCCATAGCCGGCCTCGCGCAACACGCGCTTGACCGCGCTCACCGCCTGGGTGGACCCGAGGCCGCGCGGCTTGTCGAGGATCAGCCAGCCGTGGGGAGACGCAAGCGGCCCACTCATCCGCCCGCGACCAGTGTCGCAAGCGCGAGGTACTGGTTGAGCACCCATTCCACCGGTGGGCCGATGACCCGGCTCAGAATACCAGCATCGGGGAATGCCCAAGTGGCCGCGATCAGGGCGATGAACAGCAGCATTCCCAGGTTGCGCAGCTTCGCATACTGGCGCGCCATCGAACGCGGCAGAAGCCCTTCGACAATGTGCGACCCGTCGAACGGGGGAATCGGGAGCAGGTTGAACAGCGCGAGGAACGTGTTGATCAGGATGAATACCAGCAGGCCGGTGCCCAACAGCGAAGTCGCCCCGCCCGCATCGACGACCGTAGGCAGTCCGTTGTCAGCGAAGCCGAGTCCGGAACCTGCAGTCAGCGTCGCGCCCAGCAGCACGGCCGCAACCGTGGCCAGAAGCAGGTTCATCGCCGGCCCCGCCGCTCCCACGAGCATCATGCCCAGGCGCTGATTGTTCAATCGGCGGAAGTTGACCGGGACCGGCTTCGCCCAGCCGAACACAGGGCCTCCGAACAGCGCCAGCGCGCCCGGGACCAGCAAAGTTCCTATCGGATCGACATGGCGCAGCGGATTGAGGCTGAGCCGGCGCTGTTCTTTCGCGGTCGGGTCGCCGAGCGCAAGCGCGGTCCACCCGTGCGCCACCTCGTGGAACACGATCGCGACGATCAGGCAGGGAATGAGAACCAGCGCAAGCTGCAGGGTGTCTGACATGGTGGGGTCTATGTAGTGCGCCCCTGAGCCTCGCTGAAGTGCTTGCGACACAGTGCGACATATCGGTCGTTCCCGCCGACCTCGGTCTGCTCGCCCTCGCTCACCGCCGCGCCGCTAGCGTCGACCCGCAGGTTCATCGTCGCCTTTCGGCCGCAATGGCACACGCCCTTTAGTTCGACGAGCTTATCGGCGATGCCGAGCAGCGCGGCCGAGCCTGGAAACAGTTCGCCCTGGAAATCGGTGCGCAGGCCGTAGGCGACGACCGGCAGGCCAGCTTCGTCGGCAAGGCGCGCGAGTTGCCAGACCTGGCCCTTGGTCAGGAACTGTGCCTCGTCGATGAGCACAGCGTCGAGTGGTTCTGCCCTGTGGGCCTTCATCACCGCATCCCACAAGTCGGTTTGAGGGGTATAGCGATGCGCGTCTGCTTCCAGCCCGATGCGGCTGCGCACCATGCCCTCGCTGCGGGTGTCGAGCTGTGCCGTCCACAGCATCGTGCGCATGCCGCGTTCGCGATAGTTGAAGTCCGCTTGCAGCAGCGTCGAGGACTTCCCCGCGTTCATGCTGGCATAGTAGAAATACAGTTTGGCCATCACTCGCCGTCCAGGTCTCGGGAAACCTTCGGGTCGTTGAGCAGTCGCTCGATGCGTTCGGCCTCGTCGAAGCTCTCGTCGGGCTTGAACTGGAGCTTGGGCGCGAACTTGAGGCCGAGACGCTTGGCAACTTCGCGCTGGAAGAAGGCAGTGTTCGTGCGCAGGGCCTTGAGGACCACCGCCTCATCCTCGCCGAGCAAGGGTTTCACGTAAGCGTTGGCGTTGCGGAGGTCCGGCGTCATTCGCACCTCGGTGACCGAGACCGAATGCGCGGTCAGCACATCGTCGTGTACTTCGCCGCGCGCGAGCAGTTCGGACAAGATATGCCGCACCCGCTCACCCACCTTGAGGACGCGGACTGACTGCTGTTCGTGAGTGGACGCATTACGCGCCATCGTCTGCCTCCATCTTGGCAAGTATTCTTTTCAATGAACGCATGTTGCGCGCAGTCCCGCGGCAGCCAAGCCGCTTTTCCATGAAAGCGCTCGTCAACTTGCTGCCGGCCACCCCGTTGCCGAAATCGATATGCAACGCGCGATTCCCTGCCGCCAGCCTCTCGTCGCCGCGCCGCGCGTAATCCGCGATCAGCGCCGCGAATTGATCATCGGTCGGCTGGCATTCCAGAAAGTGCGTGTGAACGAACTTGTCCTCACCCGTCCCGTTGAACGGGTTTTCGCCAATCGCGGAAGCAAGGGCATCGCGGTCCAGCACGACAACCGCCGAGGCGATGTCGAACCGGTCGGACAAGATCCAGCCTATCTTCTCGGCCAATCCTTCCACTGGACGCGCTTCATGGTCGAACAGCACGTTCCCGCTGGCGACGACCGTCTCCACGCGATCGAACTCTTCTCGCTCGAGCGCGTGGCGCAGGTCCGCCATGCTCAGCCGGTTGCCGCCCACGTTGATCGAGCCGAGCAAGGCAACGTAGCGCGGCATCGGCTAGAGCGTGCGCTCGCGCTCCTCAACCTCGAACACCTCTAGCTGGTCGCCCGGCTTGATGTCGTTGGTGTCGGCCAGCACGACGCCGCACTCGAGGCCCGAGCGGACCTCATCCACGTCGTCCTTGAAGCGGCGCAGCGACGCGATTGTCGTTGCCGAGACGATGACGTCGTCGCGCGTGAGGCGGGCGTGGAAGCCCTTCCGGATGACGCCTTCGACCACGAGCAGACCCGCCGCCTTGTCCCTCTTGCCGGACTTGAAGACTTCCTTGACCTCCGCACGGCCCATGACGTTCTCGACCTTGAGCGGACCCAGTTCGCCGATCATCTCCTTCCCGATTTCCTCGGTCAGGTGATAGATCACGTCGAAGTATTTCATTTCAACGTTGTCGCGTTTCACGAGATCGCGCGCCTTGGGATTGGGGCGGACGTTGAAACCGATGATCGGCGCCTTGCTGGCGGCGGCGAGCTGGACGTCGCTCTCGGTGATCGCGCCGACGCCCGCGTGCAGTACGCGAACCTTGATGTCGTCGTTCGAGAGGTTGTGCAGCGCGCTGACGATCGCTTCGACCGAGCCCTGCACGTCGGCCTTCACGAGGACCGGGAATTCGACCACGTTCGACTGCAGTCCGGCGAACATTGTGTCGAAGTTCGTCGGTGCGAGCGCGGTACGCTTCTCGGTCGCCTTTTCCTGACGATACTGGGCGACTTCGCGGGCGCGCTGCTCGTTCTCGACGACGGTAAGCTGGTCGCCTGCCATTGGCACCCCGCCGAGGCCGAGCACTTCGACCGGAACCGACGGCCCGGCTTCCTTGATCTGCTTGCCCTTGTCGTCGATCAGAGCACGCACGCGGCCGCTCTCGGTGCCCACGACGAATGTGTCGCCTCGCTTGAGCGTGCCGCGGGTGACGAGGACAGTTGCGACCGGGCCGCGGCCCTTGTCGAGTTGCGCCTCAACCACCACCGCGTCGGCGTCACGATCGGGGTTGGCCTTGAGCTCGAGAAGTTCGGCCTGGAGCAGCACCTTGTCGAGCAGTTCGTCGAGACCCGCCTTAGTCTTTGCGGAAACCTCCACGTCCTGCACGTCACCGCTCATTTCCTCGACGATGACTTCGTGCTCGAGCAAGCGCTCACGGATCTTCTGCGCATTGTACTCGTCGCGGTCGGACTTGGTGATCGCGACGATCATCGGCACGTCCGCAGCCTTGGTGTGATTGATGGCCTCGATCGTCTGCGGCATGATTCCGTCGTCACCCGCGACCACCAGGATTACGATGTCGGTGACGTTGGCGCCGCGTGCGCGCATTTCAGTGAATGCAGCGTGGCCCGGGGTGTCGAGGAAGGTGACCTTGTCCCCGCCCTTCGTCTGGATCTGGTAGGCGCCGATGTGCTGGGTGATGCCGCCGGCTTCGCCCTTGACCACGTCGGTCCCGCGCAGTGCGTCGAGCAGACTCGTCTTGCCGTGATCGACGTGACCCATGATAGTCACCACCGGCGGACGGGTCTTCAGCGATTCCTCGGGGTCCCTGTCTTCGGTCCGGTCAATGTCGACGTCCGCCTCCGACACGCGCTGGATATTGTGGCCGAATTCCTCGACCAGCAGTTCCGCAGTGTCTTGGTCGATCGTCTGGTTGACGGTGACCATCATACCCATGTTGAAGAGCGCCTTGACCAGGTCGGCGCCCTTTTCGGCCATGCGATTGGCGAGTTCCTGCACCGTGATCGCCTCTGGCACCACGACGTCGCGCACCTGCTTTTCCCGCTTCTGTGCGGGACCGCCGTGAAGCCGGCGTTCCTTCTCGCGGGCCCGCTTGAGCGCAGCGAGCGAACGGGCGCGGCGCCCCTCATCCTCGTTGAGCGCGCGGGTAACGGTGAGCTTGCCCGAACGGCGGTCACCGCCGCCGCGTTCGGGGGCGGCCGAACCGCCGCGCTTGTCCTCTTTCTTCTTCGGCTCGGGCTTCTTCGGCTCGGGCCGGGCAACAGGGGTGAACCGGCGTGGAGCGGGCGCAGGCGTGCCGCTGTCGGCCTCGCCCGATCCGGTCTCGGCCTCTACCTCTGCCTCGGGCGCGGGTTCCTCAGTCGGCGCCTCGGCGGCACGCTTGGCGGCCTCTTCTTCGGCCTCGCGGTTGGCCTCTGCGCGGCGCTTCTCTTCCTCTGCGGCGGCGAGACGCTCGGCGGTCTCACGTTCGGTCTGTTCGGCGAGAGTGGCGAGACGCGCTTCCTCCGCTTCGCGCTGCAAGCGGGCGACGCGCTCCTGCGGCGTCTCGCCTGAAGGCGCGGCCTTCTTCTTTGGCGACGCCTTGGGGGTGTCCTCGACCGGCGGGGGTGGAGGCGGGGGCGGCGGAGGCGGAGGCGGCGGCGGCGGGGCAGCGGCTTCCTCGCCCGGCTTGACGAGCTTGCGGCGGCGCTTGACCTCGACCGCGACCTTGTTGGTGCGGCCGTGGCTGAAGGTCTGCTTGACCTCGCCAGCGTCGACCGATCGCTTGAGGCCAAGCGGCTTGCGTTCGCGCGGAGTGTCGGTGCTATCGCTCATATAACTCGTCTTCGTCCTTCGATCAGTCGTCCAGTGCGCCGGAATCGCTTCCGGCACCAGTATCGGCCACCGCTTGCGGCCCCAGGAAATGCATCAGGCGCTCGAGCGCGAGAGAGACCCGCGCGGCTGCGGCCCGGTCGGCCAGCGCCATATGGACGACGTTGTCGCGGCCCAATGCCACAGACAAAGCCGTCCGGTCCAGTGGCAAGCGCGCGCCGGCCTCGCCCGAACCCTCGGCATCGCGCCCGACGCGCCATGCCTGGTCGAGCTTGCGGCTGCCGTCGGCGCTCGCATCCGCGGCGTGAAGCAGCAGCTCGACCGCCCCGCCGCGGGCGTGCTCGGCGATCCTGTCGGAACCCAAAATAAGGTGCCCGGCGCGCAGTTCGAGTCCCAGCCGGTCGAGGAGCGCCCGCACAAGACCGCTTTCGATCCGTTGGGGCAGATCTTCGGGCACGGTCAGCGCGCTACCCTTGAAGGCTCGAGCAAGCGCTCCCTTGAAGCGACCCTTGGCGAGCGCCGCCTCGAGTTCGGCGCGCGAGACCCCGATCCATGCGCCCCGGCCCGGCGCCTTGGCGTGGATGTCTGGCAACACGTGTCCATCCGGCGAGATCGCCAGTCGGACGAGCGTGTCGCGCGCCCCATGCTCCCGGGAAAGGATGCACTTGCGCACCGGCGCGGATTTCTCCGCGCGCGACGCTTCAGCGATGTCGGGCGTCAGGCGCTCATTGTTCGGAGTCCGCATTAGCGGCCTCCTCGGGTGAGGCATCTTCGTCCGCGGACACGGATTGACCGTCTTCGTCCTCGAACCAGTGCGCACGGGCAGCCATGATGATCTCGTTGCCCTGCTCTTCAGTCAGGCCGTATTCGCCGAGCACGCCGCCCTTGTCCTCCGGACGAACGCGAACCTGTTCGCTGCGCAGGCGCGGCCCTTCGGTCGGCGCCTGGCGGCGACGCGGTGCCTCGCGCTTCTTGGCGATAAGCTCGTCGGTAGCGAGGTCGGCGAGGTCGTCGAGGGTGGTGATGCCCGCTTTGCCAAGCGTTACCAGCATTGCTTCGGTCAAGTGCGGAATCTCGGCCAGCGCGTCCTCGACGCCAAGTTCGCGACGCTCGGCGCGGTAGGCAGCGTCACGGCGCTCGAGCGCCTCGATCGCGCGGCTCTGCAGTTCCTCACCGAGTTCCTCGTCGAAGCCTTCGATGCTCGCGATTTCGGCGAGCTCGACATAAGCGACTTCCTCGAGGTCGGCGAAGCCTTCGGCGACGAGCAGCTGCGACAACGTTTCGTCGACATCGAGTTCTTCCTCAAACATCTTCGATCGTTCGGCGAATTCCTTCGAGCGCTTCTCGGAGGATTCTTCTTCGGTCATGATGTCGATCTGGTGCCCGGTCAGCTGGCTTGCCAGCCGCACGTTCTGGCCGCGGCGGCCGATCGCAAGGCTAAGCTGATCGTCCGGCACCACTACCTCGATCCGACCGTCGTCTTCATCAAGCACGACGCGGCTGACGGTGGCGGGCTGGAGCGCGTTGACGACGAAAGTAGCGGTGTCCTCGCTCCAGGGGATGATGTCGATCTTTTCGCCCTGCAGTTCCTGCACGACGGCCTGCACGCGGCTGCCTTTCATGCCGACGCAGGCGCCGACCGGATCGATGCTGCTGTCGCGGCTGATCACGCCGATCTTCGCGCGACTGCCCGGATCGCGCGCGGCGGCCTGGATGGTGATGATGCCATCGTAGATCTCGGGCACTTCCTGCGCGAAAAGCTTCTTCATGAAGTCGGGGTGCGCGCGGCTGAGGAAAATCTGCGGCCCGCGGTTGTTCCGCTCCACCTTGGTAATCAGCGCACGCACGCGCTCGCCCGGACGGGCGGCTTCGCGCGGGATTTGCTGATCGCGGCGGATCACGCCCTCGGCGCGGCCGAGGTTGACGATCACATGGCCGAATTCGACCGACTTGATCACGCCGGTGATGACTTCGCCCGCGCGGTCCTTGAATTCTTCGTACTGACGCTCGCGCTCAGCGTCGCGGACTTTCTGGAAAATTACCTGCTTGGCGGACTGCGCATCGATACGGCCGAGGTCGACCGGGGGCAGCGGATCGACGATGTAGTCGCCGATCTTCGCGTCGGTCTGCAACTTGCCGGCCTGTTCGAGGTTCACCTGCTTGAAGTAATCGTCAACCTCCTCGACCACTTCGACCACGCGCCACAGGCGCAGATCGCCGGTCTGCGGGTCGAGCTTGGCGCGGATGTCGTTCTCGTTGCCATAGCGCGCGCGGGCGGCCTTCTGGATCGCTTCTTCCATCGCCTCGATGACGATCGCCTTGTCGATCATCTTTTCGGAGGCGACCGAGTTGGCGATCGCGAGCAGTTCTGCCTTGTTGGCGGAAATCGAACTGGCCATTGGTCCTTACTCTTCCTCTGTCTCTGTCTCGAGCAATTCTTCCTCGGCACCTGTCGTGTCGAGCGGTTTGGTCGCGGCGATCAGCGCGTCGGTGAGGACTAGCTGTGCCGAATGGATCTGGTCGCGCGGTATCGTGACATCGCCCGCCTTGCGATCGGTGACGGTCACGTCGTTCCCGTCGATGCCCCTGAGGTCGCCCTTGAGGACGCGCTGCCCGTCATAGTCCTTGTCCATGACGATGCGGGCTTCGTGTCCCGCCCAGTTCGCAAAGTCCTTTTCGCGGGTGAGCGGCCGGTCGATTCCGGGACTCGATACCTCGAGGTGATAGGCGCCGGGGATCAGTTCCTCGCCGGCTTCCTCGCGCGCATCCAACATGTCCGATACGCGGCGCGAGAGTGCGGCGCACTGGTCGATAATCAGCTGTCCGGTCGCCGGATCCTCGGCCATGATCTGCAGCGCCTGGCCGCCGTCGCCGGCTTCGGATGGCATCATCTTCACGCGCACCAGTTCGAGCTCCAGCGCGTGCGCTTCGGGTTCGATCAGTTCGGTCAGGCGTGCGATGTCGGCCATTCGTTCTCCGGTTTCATAATCCATGTACCGATCCGGCAAAGGCGTTCGGTGCCGGCCCCTCGCGGCGCCAGCCCCTTAACCTCGCGATGTCGGGATGGATGGCCAGATAGGCGCGAGTCCCATCGAAAGCAAGCGCGCAAACGTTCAGTCCGTTTCGGTCAGCCCATGCTTCTTGATGCAGTGGCGCAGCTGGTCGTAGGTAAGGCCAAGCGCCTTGGCAGTCTGGCGCTGGTTCCAGCGGTTGCGGCCGAGCGCGTGCTCGACGATCGCGCGTTCGTGCGCGTCCACCGCGGCGCGCAAGTCCTCTACCGAATCGTAATCGATGGCCGCGGAGGGCACTTTCGGCCGCGCGGCGTCGCTATCGCTCCCGACCCTTTCCGGCGCCGGAGTACTCTTCGGCTTCCACGGACTTTCGAACGGGTCGAATATCACGTGCGCAATCGGCTGGTCAGCGTTGCCCCAGCGATAGACCGCTCGCTCGACCACGTTACGAAGCTCGCGGACATTTCCAGGCCAAAGGTGCTTTTCGAACTGCTCCCCTACGTGATCGGCAAAACCCGGCCATTTTTCCCAGCGCAGTTCGCTCGCCATGCGACGACCGAAGAACTCCGCCAGCACCTGCACGTCACCTTCGCGCACGCGCAGCGGTGGCAGGGTGATCACTTCGAAACTCAACCGGTCGAGCAGGTCCGCGCGGAAGCGCCCCTGTTCGGCGAGCCTGGGCAAATCCTCGTTGGTCGCGGCGACGATCCGAACGTCGACCCGGATCGGCCGGTTGGACCCGATCCGCGTGACTTCGCCGTATTCGACCGCGCGCAGCAACCGCTCCTGCGCCTGCATCGACAGCGTGGCCAGCTCGTCGAGAAACAGGGTACCGCGATCAGCCTCCTCGAAGCGCCCGGCTCGCGCTCGCGTGGCACCGGTAAAGGCCCCGGCTTCGTGCCCGAACAGTTCTGCCTCTATCAGCGTTTCGGGCAGTGCCGCGCAGTTCATCGTCACCAGCGGTTCGCCCCACCGGGTCGACAGACGATGTAGCCGCTCGGCGATCAATTCCTTGCCGGTCCCGCGCTCGCCGATGACGAGGACCGGACGGTGCATGGGGGCGGCCTGGCTGGCGCGGTCCACCGCGTCGAGAAAAGCATCCGACTGCCCGATGAACTGGCTTTCCCGCTCCATGCCTAAGGAATAGCGAAAAATCCCAACTCTCGGCAATAGAAACCATTGCGTCGTTCGTCGAAAACTGTGTTCCTTCCGTAAATCGGCAATTGGCACGCCCCTTGCTGTGTAGTGAACATCTTTCACTGGAGGTACCCATGTTCGACCGTCGTTTCCTGCAGACCCGCCTCGGCCAAGCCGCGATGGCGAGCGTCGCCGCGATGGCCCTCTTCGTCGCGCTGAGCGCGCAGATTCAGGCCACGCCGGCCTATGCTGCCGACAACCCGGTCGACAGCGTGGAACTGGCATGAACAAGCCAACTTCAAACGACCCCCTAGGGCCGGAGCGCGACGAATCCCCCTTGCGCGGGACCAAGTCCCCCCGCGCCGACGACGCTCCGGCCCGCCCACAGTCTTTCGCCCGCACCAGCCGGCTCGACGAAGAAGTCGAGCGGCTGCGTCGCAGCCCGACACCCACTCAGTCACCGCGCGAAGTGCGCGACATTGCCAACTACGGAGTCGCCTTCATGGGAATCTTCAGCCGCACCCGTGACATTATCGCGGCGAACTTCAACGACATGCTCGACAAGGCGGACGACCCCTCGAAGATGATCCGCATGATCATCCTCGAGATGGAAGAGACGCTGGTCGAAGTCCGCGCCAGTGCCGCGCGGACGATCGCCGACCAGAAGGAGATGCACCGCCACACGGTAAAGCTCGAACGGCTCCAGTCCGACTGGGGCGAGAAGGCCCAGCTGGCTCTGAGCAAGGACCGCGAGGACCTCGCCCGCGCCGCACTCGTCGAGAAAAAGAAGGCCGCCGACATGGGCGAACAGCTGCGTCAGGAGATCGCCGTACTCGACGATGCCTTGCGCGCCTACGAACAGGACATTGAGAAGCTGCAAGTGCGCCTGCGCGAAGCGCGCAGCCGCCAGACCGCCATCGCCGCCCGGCTGGAGAGCGCGGAGAACCGCGTGAAGCTGCGCAGCCTGATGACTAACGAACGGGCCGACGAAGCTCTCGCCCGTTTCGACCAGCTCGAGCGCCGGGTCGATTATGCCGAAGGTCGTGCCGATGCGCTCAGCATCGCCGACGGCAGCGGCAAGCCGACGCTCGCCGACGAGATCGCCGCGCTCGCCGGTGCCGACCAGATCGACGACGAGCTGGCTGAAATGAAGCGCGCGCTCGGAATGAGCGACGACAAAACCGACAAGACGAAGGGGGAATAATCCGTGGATACCGTAGCCGTTGTGGCCATTCTTTTCATCGTCTTGCCGTGGATCATCCTCCACTACATAACGAAGTGGAAGACCGCCTCGACCATCACTACCGACGACGAGTCCCTGCTCGACGAACTCTATCATCTCGCCAAGCGGCTCGATACGCGGATGGAGACCGTCGAGCGGCTCGTCGCCACTGATGACCCGGGATTTCGCCCCGCTCGTCTTGTTCACGACACTGAGGAAGACACCGAGTCGCTGCGAGAACTCGACCGCATGATTGCAGAGAAGAAGGGAGTGTCAAAGTGAACAGCCCTCGCACCACGCTTTACCGCGACAAGCAGAACGCCAAGCTGATGGGCGTCTGCGCCGGGATCGCCGACTACACCGGGGTCGACACCTTGTGGGTGCGGCTGGGATTCCTTATCCTGTTGTTCACGATCGCGCCGATTCTGCTGCCGGCCTACTTCGTCGCCGGGCTGCTCCTGAACAAGAAGCCGCCGCACCTCTACGTCGACCAGGAAGAGACCAAGTACTGGCAGCGCGTTCGCCAGAGCCCCAAGCGCACGGCACGCGAGATCCGTGGCAAGTTCCGCGAAATCGACCGCCGACTGGCGGAGGTCGAAACCTATTACGTCACCAGCAATCCGCGTCTCAACGCCGAGATCGAGCGGCTACGCTAAGCGTCTATTCCTGCAAGAGGGGCCACGTAAATGGAAGGTGTAATCGCCGTTTTCATCCCGATCATTGCGCTGATGATTCCGATCGTCGCAATCTGGAGCAAGCATCAGCAGAAAATCGCGGAAATGCAGATCCACTCGACTGCCGACGCGACAGCTGAAAAGGCAGCCCAGTATTCCAGCCGCGTCCAGCAGCTCGAAGACCGTGTCAGGGTGCTCGAGCGCATCGTGACCGAAAAGGGCTACGACGTTGCCACCCAGATCGAAGCCCTGCGCGACCAGCGCCGAGTCGATGAGAGCACCGCTGGCGTGTCCATCGAGAGCCTGCGCAAGGAGCGAGTGTGATGGACATCGAATTCGTCATCGCGATGTTGCTCAGCTTCGTCGTCGCGGTCGTGGTGATCCGCACCGTTGGCGAGGTCTGGACCCGCCACCTGCGGCTGAAAGAGCGCCAACTCGAAGTGCAGGCGGCCGGCTTCGCCAATAACGACCCCGAGCAATCGGCGAAATCCGACAGGCTCGAAAAGCGGGTCCAGGTGCTGGAACGCCTTGCCACCGACCGCGGTCAGGATCTCGCTAGAGAAATCGAGGACCTGCGGAGCGAGAGGGAGCTTGCCCGGTGAATAGTGCTGCGCTCATCCTCATCATATTTGCGATCGTCATGTTCGCCCGGCACAAGCGCGACCGCCGTTACCTGGAAAATCGCCTGTCGCAACGCGACGACCTACGCGGCGTGGGCACGCAGTTGCCCGACACGAGCAGCCTCGAGCGCGAGGTCGAAGAACTGCGCGACCGGGTTCGCGTTCTCGAACGTATCGTTACCGAAGCCAATTCTGCCGAAGCGCGCGAAAGCCGCCGCATCTCCGACGAGATCGAGGCTCTCCGCGACCGCGAGCATTCCTGATTGGGAGCTGTTCCGATGACCGAACCGATCATTCTTGCCGCCACCTCGCTGACCGCTATCTCCATTGTCGCTTTCGCCATGCTGCGCGGCTGGCAGGGCTGGCTCACCTTCAAGGAACACGAACTCGAACGTACGTCGACGGGCAGTTCCGAACCTGAGCGCGAGCGAGACACCGGAAGCGCGCTCGGCGCCGCGCGGATCGAACTGAGTGACCTTAAGGAGCGCATTCGCAAGCTCGAGGCGATCGCCAGCGGGGTCGATCTCTAGAATGGCGACCATACAAACCGATGTCACCAAGGCGGGGATCGGCCTCGGCAGTGCGATCGCGGTCGCGATTAGCTGGTCGCTGCACAAATCGATTATCTGGGCGGCGATCCAGGGCTTTTTCGGCTGGTTCTACGTCCTCTATTATGCGCTGACTCGGCCAGGCGGGCTGGCAGGCTAGCTCCGGGTTCGCTAGAGGCGCGCGCCATGCGCAGCCTGTCCGACATCGCCGAGGAATACGAGTTCCTCGATCCCGACGACCGCTATCGCTTGCTGATCGAGCTTGGCCGCGAGCTCGATCCGATGCCGAATGCGCTCAAGACCGACGCCACTCTGGTTCGTGGATGCTCGGCGATGGTGTGGGTCTATCCCACGGGCGAAGCCGCGAAGCTCCATTTCCTGGCGGACAGCAATGCCGCTATCACCAAGGGTATCGTCGCGCTGGTGATCGCCGTTGTGCAAGACAAGCCGGCAATTGAAGTCGCGGCGATGGACATAACCGGCGCGCTCGCGCCTTTCGACCTGAAGAACCAGTTGTCCTCCAACCGTACGCAAGGCGTGCCGAACATGATCGCACTGGTAAAGGATCACGCCGCGCGGATCGCGGCGGGCTAACGGCGCGACAGGCTCGCAGGTCGCAGGGGATCGGTGCGAAGCGCGCACGGCTCGTCTCCTGCGGGGTGGATCGCGCTCGACGATCCGGACGCTTGCCTGCCTACCGGAATCGTGAGCAGTTTCTTGCTCGCCTAAGTCCCTACGCTCTCCCGGAGCACAGCAATTCCCGCCTCGCGCTGGCGCCTGAGTTCGGCCTTCAGCTTGGCCGGGTCTCGCGCGAAGACGAAGCCGAAGCTGACCCCGCCTTCCTTGCCGACTGTTGCGTGGTGGAGCTTGTGAGCCTGGACGAGCCGCTTGGCGTAGCCGCGCTTGGGTACCCAGCGAAACCACCGCTGGTGAACCAGTCCATCGTGCACGAGCGTGTAGATGATGCCGTAGAAAAGCACGCCGAGGCCGATCCACGTGCCCGGCCACCACGCCGCCTCGCCCATGATCATCGAACTCCCGAGCGCGAACGTTCCGATACTCATCGCCGCGCCGACGATCGCATAGAGGTCGTTTCTCTCGAGAAAATTGTCGTGCGGTTCATGGTGATCGCGGTGCCAGGCCCAACCGAAACCGTGCATTACGTACTTGTGGCTGGACCACGCGACGAATTCCATCGCGATCACGGTCGCGAGCACGATCAGGGTTGGGATCAGCCAGTCCATCGCCGGACCGATATAAGTCAGTCGGCGGGGAAAAAGAACCGTGAGATCTCGTCGCCGATACGCGCGGGCCTCAGGGTATCGGCATCGACGCAGCACCAGCTCGAACTGACTTCGGCGAGCACATCCTCGCCGCGCTGGATCACGGTGCGATAGAACGCGCGCGCGCCGTGGATCTTTTCGAGCACGGTCTTGGCGATCACATCGTCGTCGAGAAAGGCCGGACGGCGATAGGTAATTTCGTGCTTCAATGCGACCCACAGCCGCTCGGCAACCGCTTCGGCAGGAGCAAGCTTCTGCCAGTGCGCCAGCACCGCGTCCTGCACCCAGCCGAGGTAGCGTGCGTTGTTCACGTGGCCCATGAAATCGATGTCGCCCGGCACGATCCGGATCGGGAAATGGAAAGGCTTCGCTGCTGACATGCTTGTAAATTAGTCGATCGAGGGTTGCTTTTCCATGACCGGACGCCGGTTTATTTTCGCAATCCCGACTTGCCCTGCGCGACATTCCGTTACCATCCGGCGCAGTGCAGCGACCGATTGTATCTCTCGCGTTCAGATTTCGCGGCATATTTCTGAACATGCGGTTCGACACCGCGTTCGAAAGGAGATTAAGTCATGAAGATTGCCACTAGGATCGCTGCTTCAGCCCTCGCCGCCTCGCTGGCACTGGGAGTGGCCGTCCCGGCTTCCGCGGCCGTCTGGGACCGCCCGGGCGAGCTGCGCTCCGAAATCGCCCAGCTTGATCGGCAAATCGACCGTGCCGAAGCGCGCCGCGATATCTCTCATCGCGAGGCCGCGCGGCTGAATGCGCAAGTCGACCGGCTGGAAGCGACGTTCCGCAGCTATGCCCGTGGCGGGTTCACTCGCTACGAACTGGCCGCGATCGACAGCCGCATCGATACGGTGAAGCGTCAGCTCGCTGTCCAGTCGCGCGATAACAACCGCCGCGGATACGACAGCCGCTACGACCAGCGTGACGAGCGGGGACGGTACAATCAGCACCGCTAAACGCGCACTCAAACCGCAGGCAAGATTATCCATCTTGTCCGCAGCGGGGCGGCGGGCCTAGCCCCCTTCCATGGCCAGCCGCCCCCGCACATTGTACGAAAAGATCTGGGACGCCCACGTGGTCGAAACCCGCGACGACGGGACGGCCCTGATCTACATCGACCGCCATCTCGTTCACGAAGTGACGAGCCCGCAGGCCTTCGAAGCGCTCAGGGCATCGGGCCGCAAGGTCCGCCGCCCCGACCTCACCCTAGCGGTGCCGGATCATAACCTCCCGACCACGCGGCGCCGCGGTCTCGACGGCAGCCCCCTGCCGATCGCAGATCCCGAAAGCGCTGCGCAGCTTGCCGCGCTGGAGGCCAACGCACCCGCATTCGGCATCCGCTACATCGGCGCGACCGACCTCGAGCAGGGGATCGTCCATGTCGTCGGGCCCGAACAGGGTTTTTCATTGCCCGGCGCCACGATCGTGTGCGGCGACAGCCACACCGCCGCGCACGGCGGGGTCGGCGCACTGGCCTTCGGCATCGGCACCAGCGAGGTCGAGCACGTGCTCGCGACCCAGACGCTGCTGCTGCGCAAGTCGAACACGATGGAAGTACGGGTCGTGGGCGCGCTCGGCCCCGGCGTGACGTCCAAGGACCTGATCCTCCACATCGTCGGAGTCGTCGGGACCGCTGGCGGCACCGGCCACGTCATCGAGTACCGCGGACCCGTGTTCGAGACGATGAGCATCGAAGGTCGGCTGACCGTTTGCAACATGAGCATCGAAGCAGGTGCCCGGGCCGGTCTGATCGCGCCCGATGACGCCACGTTTGCCTACCTCAAGGGCCGCCCTCTCGCTCCGCAGGGCGCCGACTGGGATCGCGCCGTCGCATGGTGGCGCTCCCTGGCGACCGATGCGGGTGCTGTTTTCGATAAGTCGGTCCTCATCGACGCGTCGCAGATCGAACCCACGGTAAGCTGGGGGACCAGCCCCGAAGACGTCGTTCCGATCGGCGGCAGGGTGCCCGCGCCGGAGAGCTTCTCCGACCCGTCGAAGCAGGAGGCTGTCCGTCGCAGCCTCGATTACATGGGGCTCGAGCCTGGCCAGCCGATGACGGAGGTCAGAATCGAAAATGTTTTCATCGGAAGTTGCACCAACAGCCGGATAGAGGACCTGCGCGCCGCAGCCGAAGTCCTGCGCGGTCGGCGCAAGGCGGACGGGGTGAAGTGGGCGATCGTCGTCCCCGGATCGGGGATTGTGAAGCAGCAGGCCGAAGAGGAAGGTCTCGACAGGATTTTTACCGAGGCCGGCCTCGAATGGCGTGAGCCGGGCTGTTCCGCCTGCCTCGCGATGAACCCCGACAAGGTCCCCCCGGGTGAGCGCTGTGCCAGCACGAGCAACCGCAACTTTGTCGGACGGCAAGGCCCCGGCGCCCGGACACACCTCGTCAGCCCCGCGATGGCGGCGGCAGCGGCGGTGACGGGCAGGCTTACCGATGTGCGCGAGCTTGTGACCTGAGCGACCGCAAATCAGCATTCCCTCCCGTCGCCGCGATCGACGCGCGGGTCCTGATCCTCGGGAGTTTGCCCGGCGAGGCATCGCTGGCGGCACGACGCTACTATGCCCACCCGCAAAACCGGTTCTGGCATCTCGTCGGCCACGCAATCGGGTCCGACCTGTCCGCGCTCGATTACGACGCACGCCTTGCAAGCTTGCAGGAGGCTGGCGTTGCGCTGTGGGACACAGTCACTTCGGCTGAGCGGAAAGGCAGCCTCGATGCAGCTATTCGCGAAGCGGAGCACGCGCCGCTTGCCGAGCTTGTCGCGACTTTGCCCATGTTGCGTGCGGTGGCCTTCAACGGCCGCAAGGCGAGCGCAATCGGGCGTCCGCAGCTCGCCGAAAGCGAC
Source organism: uncultured Alphaproteobacteria bacterium (assembly GCA_963740025.1). Taxonomy (GTDB): domain Bacteria; phylum Pseudomonadota; class Alphaproteobacteria; order Sphingomonadales; family Sphingomonadaceae; genus Tsuneonella. Next base: position 180,737 of record CAVUCI010000008.1, on the reverse strand, counting down.
CTCGCGCTGATCGATCTCCCCTCATCTTCCCCCGCTTACGCCGCCATGCCGCTGGCGGACAAAGAGCGGCTTTGGGCAAGGCTAGCCGATTTCCTCGGCTGACCCCTTGCGTGCCGGTACGCTGACCCGCATGGATGGACGCATGACGAAAAAGCTCACTGGCAAGGCCGTCGCCGCGGGCGCGGCAATCGGTTCGGCGGCAATCGCCGCGGCGCTACTCTACGCAACCAAGCGCAAGGACAAGCACGAGCCCGAGCAATTGCCGCCGATCCCTTCGGGCGAAGCGCCCGAAACCGACTGATGGAACCGATCCGCGAGGTTGAAGGACGGGCGATCCCGTTCGGCGCAAAGAACGTCGACACCGACGTCATCATCCCCGCGCACTGGCTGAAGACGATCACCCGCGAAGGACTTGGTCAGGGTGCGTTCGAGACCGTCCGAGCGCGGCCGGGCAACGTATTCGACGATCCCGAATACGCTGGCGCGTCGATCCTCATCGCGGGCGACAACTTTGGCTGCGGGTCAAGTCGGGAGCACGCCGCCTGGGCACTGCTCGACATGGGCGTACGAGCGGTGATTGCACCCAGTTTTTCCGACATCTTTTCAGGCAACGCCTTCAAGAACGGAATCCTCACTGTCGCGCTGTCGCAGGACCAGGTCGACCGACTGCTTGACGTGGCGCGTACCGATCCGATCTCGATCGACCTCGATAGCCAGGTGGTGACGACGCCCTTCCAGGACCGCTTCGCCTTCGACATCGACCCATTCCGCAAGGCGTGCCTGATGGAAGGGCTCGACGAGGTGGGCCTGACCCTGGCACGCGATGAAGCGATCGCAACATACGAAGACCGGCAGACACGCGACATGCCTTGGCTGGCGCACGGAACGGAGATGACTGCATGAAAGCCCTACGCACCCACGCTATCGGAGGACCCGACACGCTGACCCTCGACGAAGTGGACGATCCCACTCCCGGCAAGGGCCAGGTCGTGGTCGCGGTTAAGGCCTGTGCGATCAATTTCCCCGACACACTGATGATCCGCGACCTCTACCAGTTCAAACCCGAGCGTCCCTACGCGCCCGGCGGCGAGATCGCCGGCGTGGTCGAGGCGGTGGGCGAAGGTGTCGACCAGTTCAAGGTTGGCGACCGGGTGTTCGGCGGGATCGGTAATGGCGGACTCGTCGAAAAGGTCGCGGTCGATGCACGACGGCTGTTCCCGGTGCCCGAAGGCGTTCCGTTCGAAAAGGCCGCCTCGCTGATGATGACGTACGGCACCACGATCCACGGCCTCAAGGATCGCGGCCACATCAAACCAGGTGACGTCATGCTCGTGCTCGGCGCGGCGGGGGGCGTGGGCCTTTCCGCGGTCGAACTCGGCAAGGCTTTCGGTGCGAAGGTGATCGCGGCCGTCTCCAGCGAGGAAAAGGGCGAAGTCGCCCTCAAGGCCGGCGCGGACGATGTCGTCATCTATCCGAAGGGCGAAATGTCGAAAGACGAGAGCAAGGAACTCGCCAACAAGTTCAAGGCCGCCTGCGGGCCGGAAGGTGCGAACATCGTCTACGACATCGTCGGCGGACAGTATTCGGAGCCGGCGCTGCGCTCGATCGCATGGGAAGGCCGCTTCCTTGTCGTCGGCTTCCCGGCGGGCATCGCGAAGATGCCGCTTAACCTGACCCTGCTCAAGAGCTGCGACATCTGCGGTGTGTTCTGGGGCGCATTTACCGCGCGCGAGCCGGAGAAGTTCCGCGCGCAGGCCGACGAGTTGTTCGACCTGATGAAGGCCGGCAAGATCGACCCGCTGATTTCCGAAACCTTCCCGCTCGAACGTGGCGGAGAGGCGATTGCCAAGCTGGAAAACCGCGAGGCGGTGGGGAAACTGGTTGTAACGATGGAGTGACCGTGATGCGCAAGAGTGCCGTTGTTCTGATCCTTGCATCGAGCGCGGCTCTTGCCGCCTGCGCCGTGAACGTTGAAAACCATAATCCGCCTCCGCCCGCGGCGGTCGACGCCCACAAGCTCATCGATGCGCGCCAGGGAGGAATGGCGATGTCCGTCGCCGCGCTCGGTGCGATCTCGAACGGGTTGGCGAGCGGGGCATCGACCAAATCCTATCGCCTGTCCGCGGTTGGCCTTGCACACTTCGCGCAGTCGCTGCCGGCGCTTTTCGATCCTCGGACCCAAGGCGACGGGCTGTCGAAGGCGGCACCCGCGATCTGGAACGATCCCGAGGGATTCGCCACCCGCGTCGACCAGTATGGCGAAGCGACCGAGCAGTTGCTCGCCGCGGTAAGCGCCGATGACCGCTCGGCAATAGAGGCTGCGCTTGCCAGCACGAAGGCCGCGTGCAAAGCGTGTCACGATACATACCAGCTCAAATAGGCAGGCAGAAAGCACATGACCGATTTCAAGGATCGCGAGCGCGGCGAGGAACGCAAGTTCGTGATGGACGAGGATACCGCGTTCCGCGTCGCAGCGCGGCGCAACCGGCTGCTCGGTCACTGGGCAGCCGAGAAGATGGGGCTCACGCCCGAAGAGACCGACGCATATGCCAAGGCCGTCGTCCAGGCGGATTTCGAGGAAGCCGGAGACGAAGACGTGATCCGCAAGGTTCTGGGCGACCTAACTCAAGCTGGCTGCGACGTTAGCGAGGCAGACGTGCGCACCGCTCTCGAGGACAAGGCGGTCGAAGCGCGCCGCCAGCTCATGAGCGAGAGCTGAGGCCGACCGATGCCGATGGCGGGTGCAGAAATCGTCGCGATGATCGAGGCCGCGCTTCCGGGCGCGATCGTCCAGATGCGCGACCTGGCGGGCGACAACGATCATTGGGCCGCGCACGTAATCGCGCCTCAGTTCGCCGGCCTCACACGGGTGAAGCAGCACAAACTTGTCTACGATGCGCTCGGCGGACGGATGGGCGGAGAACTGCATGCCTTGCAACTGACCACCGCCGCCCCCAACTGAATCGGCGTATTCTCGCAAATCAGCAGGCAAGGTCCGGACATGTCCGACGTCAAACAACGCATTTCCGACATCGTCGAGCAGAACGATGTCGTCCTGTTCATGAAGGGCACCCCGCTCTTCCCCCAATGCGGTTTTTCCAATCGCGCGGTAGCGATCCTCGATCATTGTGGGGTCAGCTACGAAAGCGTCGATGTCCTGCAGGACATGGAGATTCGGCAGGGTATCAAGTCGTTCAGCGAGTGGCCCACGATCCCCCAACTCTACGTAAAGGGTGAGTTCGTCGGCGGCAGCGACATCATGATGGAGATGTTCGAGGCCGGCGAACTGCAGACGATGTTGACCGAGAAGGGCGTCGCGACCGCCGAATGATTGGCGCTTCCACGCGACCAAATCAGCGTTTGCGCAAAAGAAATCCCGTCCGGCTGGGTAGGCCGGACGGGTTATCTTTATGGGTTCGTTGGTCGGGGAGGCAGAACCGGGAGACCGGTGGTCCCGCCTCGTGGGAAGACCGTTGGGGTATCGGTTACTCTGCACACTTCGTGCCAGATCGCGTGAACCCAGCGTTCGCGCGCCTTACGATGGTTAACCGATTTAACCCCGACGCCCGACTGTAAACATTTCCGACAGGGCCGCGCTTATTATCGGTCTTGGCATGCAACTCGCTGCGCGCCACAGTCCCTTGTATGACAGACCAATCCGAGCGCCCTTCGATCCCCGCCGCGACCGTGATCGTCTTCCGCAACGATCCCGCCGGCGGGCCGCCGCAAATCCTTATGGTCACCCGCCACAACTCCATGACGTTCGCAGGCGGAATGGCAGTGTTTCCCGGCGGTCGCGTGGATCCCGAGGATCACGATCTGGCCGCCGCGCTCGACACGGGACTCGACGATGACGAAGCGGCTCACCGCATCGCCGCGGTGCGCGAGACGCTGGAGGAGACCGGTCTGGTCATCGGCCTCACCGGCGACATATCGGCCGATACCGCGCGCAAGGCGCGGTCACTTCTGGAAGTCGAAGGTGCGCTCAGTCCCGTACTGGACGCGATGGACTGGACGCTCGATCTCCGCGCCGTGGTGCCGTTTGCCCGCTGGCACCCCAGGAACGAACGTATTCCGCGCATCTTCGACACCCGCTTCTACCTTGCGGACCTCGGCACAGGAGCGGTCGAACTTGAGATAGACGGGAGCGAAAACACGCACCTGTTCTGGACCAGCGCCGCAGGCGCGCTCGATATGGCCGAGCGGGGCGAATTGTCGGTGATCTTCCCGACGCGCCGCAATTTGGAGCGCCTCGCGCAATTCGCTTCCTTTGAACAAGCCCGCGCTCATGCCGAGGCGATTCCAGTGAAGACGATCACGCCGTGGATGGAAGAGCGCGACGGCGAACGCTGGCTGCGAATACCCGACGACGCGGGATACCCGGTGGCAGGCGAACCGCTGACGAGCCTTGCACGGGGCTGACTGGCGCCGATCGGTCGGCGCGAGCGGAACGATTACGCACAATTTAACCAACAGGAAAATCGGTACTGCGATTGCAAGCAAGGAAATGGGCGATAATTTGAGACCAAAGGCCGAGCGCCCTTCGGGATCGCGGGAGGGGGAAAGGCTCGGCGGGCCCTGCCAGCGCAGAGGCGGGGCCACCCTCACTTGCGCATCGACCTTGGCGACACGGCAAATTGGCGCGCCCGGCAGGACTCGAACCTGCAACTCCAAGCTTAGAAGGCTCGTGCTCTATCCAGTTGAACTACGGGCGCGCGCTGGATGCGCATAGCGTGCTTTTCGCGAGGCACAAATCACGATAACCACCCCGCATGAGCGAACAGGTGGCAGCGATCGAAGGGGGAGCCGCCGCACCGCGGCACTTCCGCTATTACGACCTCATCATGGCGGCCTTTGTCGCCATCCTTTTGCTGTCGAACATCATAGGTGCTTCCAAGCCGAGCTACGTCATACTCCCCGGCGGAAAGGAGTGGGCGTTCGGAGCGGGGGTGCTGTTCTTTCCGATCAGCTATGTGATCGGTGACGTACTTACTGAAGTCTACGGCTACGCCCGTGCGCGTCGCGTGATCTGGGCGGGTTTCGCCGCGCTCGTGTTCATGGCTTTTATGGCTTGGGTGGTGGTCGCGCTCCCTCCGGCGAAGGACTGGCCGGGCCAGCCCGCCTACGAGTTCGTGTTCGGCAATTCCTGGCGCATCGTGCTCGCCTCCATGACAGCATTTTGGGTCGGGGAGTTTGCCAACAGCTTCGTGCTCGCCAAGATGAAACTTCTGACCGAAGGCAGGCACCTTTGGATGCGGACGATCGGATCCACTTTCGTGGGACAAGGGCTCGATAGCCTGATTTTCTATCCGCTCGCCTTCTACGGCCTCGCCGGCTGGCCCGTCGAGCAGCTCGCGATGGTGGTGATATCGCAATGGGCGATCAAGACCGCGTGGGAGGCCTTGTTGACCCCGGTGACCTATGCCGCCGTAGGCTTCCTCAAGCGGCGCGAGGGAGTCGAGGTATTCGACCGAGGGACCGACTTCTCGCCATTCGGCCGATCAGGTTAAAGGAAGGGGCCGGACGCAGCGCGCCCGGCCCTTCACCAATACAGTACGATCAGGTCAGAACTTGATCCCGGCCGCGATGCCGTAACGCCGCGGTTCGAGCGTGAAGATGTTGGTGTAATTGCCCGACGACTGGTCGGTCACGTACAGCCCGGTGATCGCGCTCGTGTCGAAGATGTTCTGGATATAGGCTCGTACGAACCAGCGGCTGTCTATCCCGTCGAGCTGTACTTGCGCATTGGCCTGCACGAAGCTGGGGATCTTGTTGACGTTGCCGTTGAAGATGCTGCCCGTGGTCTCACCGGTGTAGGCGAGGTCGAACCGCGGCGTCAGCGTCATCTCCCCGATCGGTGCTGCGTACTGGATACCCGCCGACACCTTGTAGTCGGGCGCTCCGGGCAGTTCGTTGCCGCGGATGTTGACCGGTATGCCCGAGGTGTAGACGGTAATTCCCGCGGGGTCGAAGGCCGTGCCCGCCAGGGTGGCGTACTCGGCCAGGCCGACGCCACCGCTGGACGCCAGCGAGCAGATGCTGAGCGCACCTGTCGAAGCAATCCCGCTGTTGGCGCCGAATGACGTCGTTGGCTGCAGGCCCGCGCCGGTCGCTGCGTTGATATTCGCGTTGAAGGAATTGACGAATGCATTCGCCCCCGCGGCATTGCCCGGAGTGTTGGGCGCCACAGCGCAATTCGCCGCGTTGGTGATGTCCTTGATGATCACCGCATCGCTGCGTCCGCCGCCGAAGTCGCGCGGGTTCGATAGGAACTTGTCCGACGAAACCTTGGTCTTCAGGTAGCTGGCGGTGATATTGACCGACAGCTCCCGTGTGGGCCGGATGATCGCCTCCGCCTCGAGGCCCCAGATGTTGGCATCGACGTTGTCGTTCACCGAGGTGCGCGCGACGATGCGGCTCAACTGCAACTGCTTGTACTGATAATAGAAGCCGGTGAGGTTGAGCTGCAGAGCGCCGAAGGTGTTCTTCGACCCGATTTCGAACGCGTTGACGAATTCGGGATCGAAAGATTCCGGCACGTCGAAGATGGGCGACAGCGGCGGGTTGATGCCGCCCGATTTATAGCCGCGCGAATACGACGCGTAGAGCAAGTTGTCGTTCGTCAGCTTGTAATCGACCACCGCACGGCCGGTCCACTCGCTGAAGTTCGCCTGGCGCACCGAAAATTCCTGCGGACCCGGAGTGCCCGCGTCGTAGTCGAGACCGGCGTAGCCCAGCGCATCGGTGATGTCAGTTGCTCCGGTTGGCACCAGCACCGAGGCGCCGACCGAATCGACGAACAGCGAAGTGCGCGCGACGATGTCCTTCTTGTCGTTGTTGTAGCGCAGGCCGAGGGTGAGCTTCAGCTTGTCGCTGAAGTCGTAATAGGCCTCTCCGAAGATACCGTAGGTCTTCACCTTAAGGTCTGCGGAGTTGTTGCGGTACATTGGCGAACCGAGGAAGTACGAGGTGCCCGCGCCCGGAGGGATCCCCGCTCCGGCAGCGCCGAGCGCACCGAGAATACCAGCCGCATAGTCGAGCCCGAACGAACTGACGTAGTAGCTGTTCTCATCCATGTGCAGCTGGCCATAGATGCCGCCGAGCAGGAAATTGAACGGGCTGTCCCAATCCGAACTGACGATCGCCTCGGCCGTCCAGCTTTTCTGCGATTGGTTTGACCGGTCGAAGGCAAGCGGGTTCATCGAACAGACGGAATTATTCGTCGCACCGTAAACGCCGACGAGGTTCGGATCGGAATTCGACGTACACAGCACGCCATTCGGGCCGTCGGGAATCAGCCGATCGGCGATCGGTTTAAGGTAGGCCTGAAGCACCGGACCGAACGTGCCGGCCGCGGCGGCAGCCAGGTTGTTGAGCCCGTTCTGCAACGGTGCGCGGTCCTGTGCGGCGTTGTTGTAGTCCTGCTGCGAATCGACCTTCACGTTCTGCCAGTTGCCTTCGACCTTCAGGCTGAGACCGCTGCCCAGGTCCTGATTGAGCTGGCCTTGGACGATCCATTCCTCGGCGAAATAGTTCGGCTTGAACGCGGTGTTGATCACCCGCGGATCGGCGGGGTTCAGCGCCGTACCGAAGACGTCGGGCCCGTAAAGGCTGCCGACCGAGAAGTTCGGTGTGAGCGGCGTCTGGCCGGCGGGCACGCCGCGAAGACGGAAGAATTCCTGCGACGCGAAGATCGTGCCCAACGTCGAGTTGCCGTTCGGGAAGGCATAATCGAGTCGCGAATTGAGGCACCCGAGCACTGGCGTGCTGTCGCGCTGACACAGCTGCTTCTGGATGCGCATGCGCTTGTCGTCTTCGTGGAAATACTGGGCCACGAGATCGATGGTCGTGCCGCTCGTGGGTTCGAACCGCAGCGAGCCACGAATGCCGTACATGTTGCGATCGTCGTAACGGTCGCCGTCGTACAGGTTCTTCGTATAGCCGTCGCGGTTAAGGTAGTAACCGGCCACGCGCACGCCGATGGTGTCACCCACCGGCACGTTGATCATGCCTTTCAGTTTGACGCTGTTGTAGTTTCCGTAGTCGCCTTCGACCGCAGCGCCGAAGCCGCTGAGGTCCGGCCGCGCGGTGCGGATATTGACCACGCCCGAGGTCGCGTTGCGGCCGAACAGCGTGCCCTGCGGCCCGCGAAGGACCTCGATCTGCGCAAGGTCGTAGAACTCGCCCTCGAACAGGCGCGTGCCGAACAGCGGCGCGTCGTTGAGGTGGACCGCAGTCGCGCTGTCGCAGGTGACGCCGACGCACAGGTCGCCGATCCCGCGAATGGTGAAGCTCGAGCTGGTGAAGTTGGTCTTGGTGAAGGTGACGTTCGGCAGGGTCAACTGCAGATCCGAGGTGTTCTTGATCTGCTGCTTTTCGAGCGTTTCCGCCGAGAACGCGCTGACCGCGATCGGCACGTCCTGAAGCGCTTCGTTGCGCCGCTGGGCGGTCACGACGATCTCGGTAGCCGGTGCGTACCGGTCTTCGGGTACTTGGTTGGTTTTCGGTGAGGTCGTTACATCTTGAGCTGCGGCGGGGAAAGCCACCGCGGATGCACACACGCCGACGAACAGGGCTGCCTTGACCCTCATAGATCCTCTCCTCGACTGAGCCGTCTCTGATGCGACTTCTGTCGTCGTCAGGCTAATTCACAGGAGGCCGTTTAGGCAAGCGTTCGCGTGCACGGAACTCGGGGGCAGAAGTGCCTAAGGCGTTCCTGACGCTACGGAATGCCCGCCAAACGAGTGGAAAAATTTTATTCCGGAGGACGGCGCGGGCGCGAAATTATAGAACGATATCGCCGCTCTTCGCGATTGCAGTGATTCCCCGGCGCCCTTTAGGGTCCCGACCGAGCTGGACGATGACGTCGATCACTCCGGCCGCGTAGGCGATCGTGTCGCTGCGCGAGAGGCCAATTCCAGTCTGCATGACCATCAAGGCGAGCTGTTCGAGTGCCCCGGTCAGAGAGTTGGCGTGTATCGTCGAAAAGCTGCCGGGGTGCCCGGTGTTGATCGCACGTAGGAAGCTTACGCTTTCCGCCCCCCGCAGCTCGCCGAGCACGATCCGGTCGGGCCGCAGTCGAAGCGCGGCCTGGAGCAGCTCGTTCGCGTTGACCTTCGCCTCGCCCAGCTCGCCCTTTACCGCGACAAGGCCGACGCCATTCTCGCCCGGCAGGCGCAGCTCGGGAGTATCCTCGACCAGGATCACTCGCTCACCCTTGGGAATTTCGCCCAGCATTGCGTTGAGGAAGGTCGTCTTGCCGGTGCTTGTGCCGCCGGAGATCAGGATCGTGCGGCGCTGGCGGATCGCCTCGCGCAGGAAGGCGATCGGCTGATCCTGCGCGTCGGGCATCACGGGAGTCTCGCCCTGGCCCAACGGCCCGGTGTCGTAGGCGTCGAGCGGCAGATCGAGGCGGCGGTGGCGACGGATCGCCATCGCCCAGTGCTTGCGCGCAGCCGGCGGTCCGCAGAACTGCACGCGCGCACCGTCCGGCAGGGTGGCACCGAGCAACGGATGTTCGCGGTTGATCCCCTGGTGACTGACGCGGGCGACCTGTTCGGCAAGGCGCTGAACGAGCCGGTCGTCGATCTCGGGCGCTTCGACCTTGATCATTCCCCCTTGCGCGGCATCCTCGATCCAGACTTCGCCAGGTCGATTGACGAGGATCTCGGTCACCGTGTCGACATCCAGCCAGCGCTGGAACGGCGCGAGGTAGGCGTCGAGATAGACGCTGCGCTCGCTTGCTCCGGTCGGCAGGGGGTGAACGTCGGCGGCCATGAACCGGTTATTTCACCGACGAGAAGTCGAGATCGCGGGCGGTGAAGACGCGGATCGGCTCGCCCGCGCGAACGCGCACCGTCGGCGGGATCTGGCCGTCCTGCTGCGCCGCAGTCTGCGCTGCGCTTGCGCCACCGCCGAGGATCACCGAAGCGCCTCCGGTGGCGAGGCCCCCGATTACCGAGAGCAGCATCGAAGAACCGAACCGCTTGAAGAAGTGGCTGTTGACCTTGCCTTCGAGCCCTGTGGTGCCGTCGAATCCGACCGCCGGCGAAGCGAGGCTGACCGAAGCACCATCGGGCCGGATCAACCGGGTCCAGATCACGTAGGCGCGCTTCTGCCCCCCCTGCAGGCCCGATTGGTACTGGCCGATCAGCCGGCTGGAGCGCGGGACCAGCACGCGAGTTCCGTCGAAGCTGCGCACGTCCTGGCTCACCACCGCGCGTACGTAGCCGGGCACGTCGGTGTTGATCGCGGTTTCGAGTACTGCGGGAATTAGCGTGCCCTGCGTCACCGTGGTCTGCGGATTGACCATTGCACGCGCCTGCGCAGGCGCTCCGCCGACGCCGCCAATCTTGCTCGCGAAATCGCTCGCGTTGCCGGTAGTGGCACCCGCATCACCCCCCGGGACTGTGCCGGCAGGCTCGCCGAGCCCGCCGCCCGGCAGGTTGCTTGCGTCGAACACCACCGTCGGGTTCGAATAAGGATTCGCCTGCACGCCTTGCACGGGCTGGACCGGTTGCGCGAACACGGGCTGCGGAGCCGGATCGGGCTGTGGGACAACCGCCGGCTGGGGGGCGGCGGGCGCGATCGTGGTGACCGCCTGGGCGGGTACCGCCGGCGCTTGCTGCACGGCCTGCTGGGCCCCGACGCCTTCGGCTTTTTCGGTACGTGCCGCATTCATGCTCCACAGCGTCACTGCGCCGAGCAGACCGATTACCGCGACCCCCGCAGCGAGGCCGAGGCCGTCGGACTTGCCCTTGCGCTGAGTGACCGTGGGAAACGCGTTGCGGCTTGCCAGATCGATGATCTCGGCGCTCTCGCCCTCGCGCGGGTCCAGGTCGTTGGCGACAGGTTCTCCGGCCTTTTTCGCCGGTAGGCGCATGGCGAGACGCATCAGCGGTTCCCTTCCTTGATCTGCGTGTCCGACCGGGCGAGCGCCGTCTGCGGCTCGTTCGGTATGGCAGCCGGCGCCTTCACAGGCCCGCCGTTGATGAGAGTGGCGGCCGCCTTGCCCGAGCGCAGGACGATCTCGCGCGGTACGCCATCGACGACGATCACGTCGCCGCGAACGGTAAAGTTGACAGGTCCTTCGGTGCCCTTCTCGTCCTTGACGAGGATCGCCGGGACCGGGCTGCCTGCGGGCCACGCGAGGAATGTCGCCGATCCGTCGTCGTAGGTGCGTGCGGGAAGCAGCTTGCGGTCGCCCTTCCCTTCCCAGGCGAAATTGAGGTCGGCCGGATCGGTCACCGTCTGCGGCTCACTCGCCGCTGCCAGTTCGATTGCTGTAGGCGCCTCGTTGGTCGCGAGCTCGCCGGCGGCCTTCGGCTCTTCGGGATAAGCGAACTTGAGTACGTAGACGGGCCGCGCCTTTGCCGATGCAACGAGATCGAACAGATAGGTATGCCGGTCGGTCACCACCGTCATGTTCGTCGCAGCGCTCGGGCCGAGCGGCTTCACGAACAGCAGATTGGCGCGCTTGTTCGGCGTGACCTGCCAAGCTGCACTATCACCGATGGCAACGTTCTCGATATGCTCGTCCTCGTCGAACTGGATCGTCGCCTGGACCTTGGTCCGACCTTCGATGCGGACGACTTTGCCTGCGTCGTAGAGCGTCTCGACGATGCGGGCGTCGTCCGCCTGTGCGGGGGCAAAGGCGACGGTCGTTGCGGCGAGTGCGGCGCCGGCGACAACGGGCGCAATGCTTGCGCGGATCATTTCACTTTCTCCGAGAGCCGGGGCGGCGGGGATTTGAAGCGACTGCCGATCCCTCGCGCGCGCGTCGTGGCCGCCATGGAAGAGCCCGCCTGTCCGGGGGCTGAAGCGACCGAATTGTTGATAATGCGAGTCTCGCGGCTGGCGCCGCCCCCCAAACCCGCGCCGCTGTCGTTGGCGGCGGGCGAAGTAGCGAACGCGGTGACGGGAATGCGCCTTTCACTTGCCGCCGAAACCTGACCGGAACCGGCAGGGGCAGGCGTGGTGACTGCAGCCATGGCGGTGGGCGCAGAGGCCGTCGAGCGGCCCTCGCCTCGTTCGTTCTTGTCACCCGCGATACCGAATACCCGCCAGCCGCCGACCATCGTTGCGGCGACCTTGAGCACCATGATCATCAACGCGACGTGGACCGCGCCTACTAGGAAGAACGCCATCGCCGCCTGGGGGTTGATCTGGCCGGGAACCTGCACCAGCGCCGCCAGGATCGGGACCGCCAGCTCTAGCATCACGCTGCCGCCCAGTACCGCGAACAGCGGCACGAGCGCGAGCATGACCAATCCCTTGAGCCACCCGGTGAACAGACCGCGAGTGCTGTCAAACAGCGCCATGACGACGAAAATCGGCCCGGTCGCGACGAGTACCGCCAGCGCGATGCGCGCGGTGACGAGGACTCCGACTGTACCCAGCAGGAACATCATCGCGCCGAGCCACATCATGCCTTCAGGCGAAAACGCGCTGACGTTCTTGCCCTCGACCTGCGGGCTCGCCTGCTGGAGCGCCTGGAACACGACGTCGATCTTCTGGGCGAAGACGTGGGTCGCGCTCTCGCTGCTGCCGGTCAGGACTCCGGCGATCCAGTCGGGGCCGGCGACGGTGAAGTTGAGGACCAGCGTGCTGTAGGCGACCCAGCTGGTCACCACCGTCAACACCGCGCCGATCGTCATCATCCGGGGAGTGAGCGAACGGACCGAAAGGTTTGCCCGCCCGAGCAGCAGGTTGATGCCGAACCATGCGACGAAGAGGCCGAGAAGGATCGTCAGCGTGGTGACCATCGCCCCGCCGGGCGCGAACAGCCGACCGAAGGCCGAGGCCATCGTTTCGCCGGCCACGCAGTCGACCGCCTGCAGCGCCGCGGCGACGCCGTTGCCGACGCCTTGGGCCGCCTGATCGCAGGCCGCGCTCATTCCGCTGCCAGGCGGAACGAGGTGTCATCGCCGCCTTCCTGATCGATCGAGGAACCGCCCGGCCAGGCGTGCCCGGTGAGCGCGGGGAACCAGTCGGCCGGATTGTCGCCGACCGCTTCACGAAGAAGGTCGAGACGGCGCACGGTGCTCTCGCGGCCCGACAGGACTGCCAGCACTTCGGGCGCGCCCGACAGGTCGAGTTGCACGACCACGCTCGCATCGGGCTGGCGGATCAGGAAGGCGCGGCTGTGTGCCGGTAGCGAGCGGATCAGGGCGAGTTCGTGGCTGGTGAGGCCGAAACCGTCGCAGTAATCCTCGGCCCGCGCGCGAGCGTTGGGCATGAAGATCATTGTCGCGGTCTGCTCGACAAGCGCGGTGGCGATGCGGCTTTCCAGGGCATCGCGCGCAGACTGGGTTGCGAAACCGACCAGCGCATTGCGCTTCCTCAGGGTCTTCAGCCAGTCGCGGATGCGGGCGGCAAATACCTCGTCGTCGAGCGCCTTCCAGCCCTCGTCGATCAGGATCATCGTCGGCTTGCCGTCGAGTTGCTCGTCGATCCGGTGGAACAGATACATCATCGTCGGCGTACGCAGCCGCGGGTTCTCGAGAAGCGCGGTCATGTCGAACCCGAGCACGCGCTGCGACAGGTCGAGCTCGTCGCGCTCGTTATCGAACAGCCAGCTATGCTCGCCGCCCGCAATCCACGCCGAGAGGCGATCGGCAAGGTCGCCCGGTTGCGGCCGGCGCGCTCCCGAGAGCAGCTCTCGGAAGTGCCTTAGCCGGCGCAGGCTGGCGTCGTTCGAATAAGCCGCGTCGACCGCGCCTGCGATCGTCGCGAGTTCCTCCGGCCCGTCGGCCTTGAGCAATACGGAAAGCCAGTCGCGCAGGAACGCGCGATTGGTCGGCGTGTCGGGCAGCGCGAGCGGGTTGAAACCGGTCGGCTCGCCGCTCGATATGCGATCGTACCGCCCGCCGATGCCTCGGATGAACAGCTCCGCCCCGCGATCCTTGTCGAAAAGGATAGTCCTGGGGCTGAATTTCTGCGCCTGCGCGGCGAAGAAATTCATCACAACCGTCTTGCCCGAGCCTGAGGGGCCGATGACGGTAAAGTTGCCGAGATCACCGGTATGAAAGTTGAAGAAGAACGGCGTGCGGCTGGTCGTTTGCAGCAGCGTGACCGCCTCGCCCCAGTGATTGCCATCGGCCTGGCCCAGCGCCATGCCATGCAGCGACCCGAAACTAGCCATGTTGGCGCTCGAAATCATTGCGCGGCGGGCGATGTATGTCTCGTTGCCGGGAAACTGGCCCCAGAACGCCGGCTCGAGATTGGTATCCTCTCGCACCACGATCGCGCCGGTGTCGGCGAGCGCTGCGGCGCAGGCGGCGGTGGCTTCATCAAGCTCGGACAGGGTGCGTTCGCGCACCAGCACCGTCAGGTGGTGGTCGCCGAAACCGACTGCGCCATTACCGAGCGCGTCGCGCGCGGCCAGCATGTCGGCGCGCTCGGCCATTGCTTCCTCGTCGGCCGACTTCAAACGGCGGATCGCCAGATCCATCCGCTCGCGCGCCGTGGTGCGTTCTGACGGGGCATAGCTTTCCGACACGACCATCTCGAACGGCTGGCGCAGCAGCGCATCGAGCAGGCCCGGGCTCGTCGCTTCGGGATAATCCTTCAGGCTGAGGATCGCGGCGAAATCAGGTTCACCGCTCCCGCGCAGCTCCATCGCGTCGAGCCCGAAGCTCGCGCGGCGATAGGGCAGCATATGGCCAATGTCGGTTTCCTCCGCCGGCCGGCGGACTGGGCGCATCTCGCCGTTGTAGAGTGCCGAAAGCAGCTCGAGAATCTCGTTGTTCGTTGCCCCGCTCGGGCCCTGGTAATCATCGAGCAGCGCCGCGCCATAAGCCTGGAGCGAGGCGACGAGCCCCGTCGCCGCCGCCTTCAGCGCGCGTACGTCTTTGGGATCGGCATCGATTTCCCTGCGACCCTTTCGGCTCCACATCTTGCCGGCGCGCTCGGCTAGACCCGCCTTGCCGCGCGCGGGGCGGCGAATGAGGGTGACGAACTGGTCGTTCACGAACAGCGAACCGCCAGCGAGCCGCTCTTTCCACCGGCGGTCGATATGGGCAGCGAGCGGATCGGCGAACTCCGCGTCGAGCTCGATCTCCACCCGGCGGCGGATAACGTGGTGATAGAGCACGAAGCGCGCATCGAGCGTGGAGCGCAGCATGACCTCGCGCGTCGCCGCGTGATGGTTGAGCGCATCCGAATCCTCGGTCTCGAACAGCAGGCCCGGCACCTGCATCGCAGTCATTACGCTGCCGTCGCGCAGCAGCACGGTGCTGCCGTCGAGGAGGCGCGCATAGGGCAGCCGGTCGCCCGCGCGGGCTTCCTTCGCGCTCCAGGCGGCAGCGCCGATCCACTTGCTCATATCGCCATTCCTTCCATCAGGCGGCGTAACTGTTGCAGCCCCAGCGCTTCCAGTTGGAAACGCGCGGACACTTGCTGACCTTGGTCAGCCAGAGGTCGAAAATGCGCGGTTCGCGCAGACAGGCGAAATAGCCGACCAGATGGAACACCAGTGCGGCGGGCAGAGCCCACCAGCTGCCGGTGATCAGGAACAGCTCGGTCGTAAGCGCGAAATTGACGATGAAATAGTTGTACGTCACGCCCGCGAACATCTGCGGGCGAGTCAGCGCGCGATGGACGGGGTGGCGGACAAGTTCCATGGCTCGTTCCCCGCTCAACTCGCCGCCGCGGCGCCCTGGATCCCAGCGACGATGCTCGCCGAGCCGAACAGGATGAACACGCCGATGATGACGGTCGCGCCGAAGCGCCAGTTTAGCCGTCCGGTGAGCATCATGAAGCCGACCGCTGCGACCGCCATCACGGCGACCGCGGTGGCAACATTGCCCAGAAGCGTGCCCTGCAGCCACGACAGCGCGGCCACTATCGGACCCGATCCGGCTGGATCGGTCTGCGCGAACGCGGCGCTCGGCGAGGCGAGAAGAGCAATCGGGAAAAGGCGCGTGATGCGTTTCATACGGTCAGTTCGGCTTTCGTGAGTGGTCCGCAAGGCGGCTCATGATGGATGATACGTAGGATTGCGTCTCACGGATGCGCGGGATGCCGTTTGCGGCGATTACCCGGCCCGGACCCGCATTGTAGGCGGCGAGCGCCTTTTCGATGTTCCCGTCGAACCGGTCGAGCTGTTCACGCAGGTAACGCGCGCCGCCTTCCAGGTTGGCAAATGGATCGTCGGGATTTACCCCGAGATAGCTGGCGGTTCCGGGCATCAACTGGGCAAGACCGCGCGCGCCGACCGGGGATCGAGCGGCGGCGTTCCACCGGCTTTCCTGCCAGACCACCGCCTCGATCAGCGTCGGCGAGAGGTCGAACCGACGCGCCAATTCCTGCACCTTGGCAGCATAGAGCGCGGGGACGACACCAGCCTGCGCGGCGGCATCGGCGACCGCCTGCGGCGGGACGGAAAAATCTGCAGAGAGCTCAACGACGTCGGCGGGGGTTGTTGGATTTGCTGCAGGAGCAGCCGCCAGCGCGCCGGAAACCCAGCGCGGCCCCTGCGGACCGATCTCCATCACGTCTGCGTGCGCGGGCACGGCGGCGCACATCAGCGCCAACACCGCAAAACCGCCCATGCGGGACAGAATCATCGCACAACCCTCCATCCAGGTCCCCGTGCCTACACTAAATGACACGCGGGTGACAGATTCCTGAACCGGGATCGGCAAAGCATCAGGCAAAAATCAGCCCGCCGGCGCGAACCGGCGGGCTGTAAAGTCCGTAACTTAGCGGAAGTATCAGCGCAGCGCAGTGCGAGGCGCGGCGAGGTTTCCGCTGTCGAGGGCGGCAAGCGCCTTGAACGCCAGCGCGCGGCTATCGACCCAGTCGCCACTGGCTGTTTCGAGGTCGAAACGCTCTGCGGCGACTACTTTTTCGAACGCGGCGCGGGCGCGCACGTTTTCGCCTTGTCGGGCATAGGCGACGCCGAGATTGATGAGGACCGCGGGATCATTCGCTTCGGCTTTCGTCTCGAGCTGGCTGACCGCAGCCCGATCATCGCCGGCCGCAAGCGCGTCATAGGCGACGTCGACGGGTGCGGCAGTCGGCCCTTGAGCCAGCATTGCGGCGGCGAAAAGGGTGATGGACATGGCTAATTCTCCCACTCGATCTGTTTTATCGAATGGGAGGATCACCCAGCGAGATGCAAACTGCAACAAATCCGTAACACTGTCATTTTTGCGTAACATTGCGCTTGCGGAACACGGGATAAATGCATCTGCGAAACGAAGCAGATACGACGGTAAAGTCATTTTCCCGTCATACTTTAGTCGCTTTCGCAAAGCCGCAATCTTGCCAAGAAACTGTCACGCGCCGGTCCTAGTCGGCGAGTCGCGACGAGCGTTCGCAATGCTTTTTCCGACTCACTCGGACCATGAGGGGACCGTTTCCGTGACCAACAATTTCAAGCGCATTCTCGTGCTGGGCGTCAGCCTGGCGACCCTGTCGGCCTGCGGCGCCGAAGATATCGCCTCGCCTGGCACCGGCGTCGACATCACCATCAACAACCCGACCCCCGCCCCTACCCCCACGCCGACAGGCACCCCGACCGTCGTCGCGGCCGGCGCTTGCCCGACGCTGACCAACGACGGCAGCGTTAACCTCGTCGATCGCGGCACGATCAGTGGACCGACCGGCAATTACCGCGTTTGCGAACTGCCGAGCCTAATCAGCAAGACGGTCACTCTGCCCAAGATCACCGGCCTGCTCTATGCGATGAACGGCCGCGTAGACGTTGGTTGCGACGGCGGTTTCTCGGCGCCGAGCGCCGGTGCGCCCTATGCCTCGACGACGGTGGGCTGCGGCACGCTGACCGCGGATACCAACGTCACGCTCAACATTGATCCGGGAGTGATTCTCTACGCCCGCACCGGCCAGTCGTGGCTCGCGGTCAACCGCGGCAACAAGATCAACGCCGTCGGCACCGCCAGCGCGCCGATCATCTTCACCAGCCAGGACAATGTCGCCGGTCTCAATACCGACAGCTCGATCGGGCAGTGGGGCGGCGTGGTGCTTCTCGGCCGTGGCCGGGTCACCGACTGCGTGCTCGGCTCGGTCGCCGCCGGTACCTGCGAGCGCGACACGGAGGGTGCGGTCAACAAGGCGTACTTCGGCGGTAACGACGACACCTACAACGCCGGTACGATGAAATACTTCCAGATCCGCTACTCGGGCTTCGTGCTCTCGGCGGACAAGGAACTGCAGGCTCTGACCCCGTCGGGCATCGGATCGGGTACCACTATCGACCACTTCCAGTCGCACAACAGTTCGGACGACGGCGCCGAGTTCTTCGGCGGTGTCGTGAAGATGAAGTACTATGTCGCCACCGGCGCCGACGACGACAGCATGGACGTCGACGCCGGCGCGCGGATGAGCGTGCAATACGCGCTGCTGCTCCAGCGCCCCGGAGAAGGCGACGCGCTGTTTGAAATCGATTCGAACGGTAACGAGACCGACACCCCGCGAACCAACCTCAAGGTCGTGAACTTCACCGCGATCCAACCGCTCGCGAGCAACCAGAACAACTCGACCGGCGACAAGGCATCGGCGATGTTCCGGGGCAACTCGGACACCACGCTCTACAACGGCATGATCATCTCGCCGAACAACGAGTGCATCCGGATGACCTCGAACACCGACGCAGCGAACCGCGCCACGCTGACCGCCAGGTCGGTTGTGCTGCAGTGCTCGGGTACCGGCGACGCCAAGTATATCGGCGACGGTTCGGGCGCGGCCCCATTCACCGCGGCGCAGGTGCGCAGCTTCGTCACCGGCGATGCCTCTAACAACGAGAGCTTCACCAACACGCTCACGATGACCTTCGTGAACGGCACCAACGAAGACGCGGTGGCGACCACCGATCCGAGCGGTCTTGCGACCGGCTCGGTCATCGCCGCGGGCTTCTTCGCCGCCAGCCCGACCCCCTATCACATCGGCGCGGCGTGGACCGGCAATGCCGACTGGGTGAAGGGCTGGACCTGCAACAGCGGCTACGCTGCCCTCGGCGGCGGCAGCGCCTGCACCTCGCTGCCGACGACCTGAGCGGCGCCGACCCGATACGAAGGGGGCAGCCGCCGCTCACGCGCGCTGCCCCTTTTTTCGCAAAGAGAATACCCCAGGGGGAACACGAGATGTCCACCAGATCGCGGCTAGCCGGCGCTTTGCTGATCACCAGCGCGCTCACCGCACCCGGCCTTGCCCAGGCGCAGACCACCACGACCACGCCCGCCGCGAGGCCGACGAGCGGTGAAGAAGTGGCCCAGCCGCAACCCGAGACGCCGCAGGCGAACGAGCCCGGTCCCGACCAACCCGCACAAGAGGACGTCGAAGTTTCGATTCCCGGCGGTGCGGGCGAGATCATCGTCACCGGTCGCCGCGAACGAAACGTGGAGCGCGCCTCGGCACAGGTCGTCTCGGTTCTCTCGACCGCCGAAATTGCACGCACCGGCGAAGGCAACATCGCCGGCGCACTGGCGCGGGTTACCGGCCTCAGCGTGGTCGGCAACGGCTTCGTGTACGTCCGTGGCCTTGGCGACCGCTACAGCCTTGCGCTGCTCAACGGTTCGCCCCTGCCCAGCCCCGAGCCGCTCAAGCGAGTCGTTCCGCTCGACCTGTTCCCGACCGGCGTCGTCGCCTCCTCGCTCGTGCAGAAGAGTTACGCGGCAAATTATCCCGGCGAATTCGGCGGCGGCGTGATCAACCTGACCACGAAGACGACCCCGAACGATCCGTTCATTTCCGTCGGCTTCGGCATCTCGGGCGACACCGAGACGACCAACAACCTCGGTTTCACGTACTACGGCAGCAAGACCGACTGGACCGGATTCGACAACGGCAACCGCGACATCCCGCCGCTGTTGCAGCAATATTTCGACAGCAAGCAACTGATCGGCACCGACAACGTCGACACCACGCCCATCGCGCGCCAGCTCGTCACCGCGCGCAACGCGGTGGTGCAGCGCGACCGTCATGTGCAGCCAAACTTTTCGGCATCGATCTCGGCCGGAAAAACCTTTCCGCTCGGCGACCTCGACTTCGGCGTGATCGCAGCGGCCGGTTACAGCAACAAGTGGCTGACCAAGGACATCAAGCAGCAGAACGCATCGGGGTTCGACCTGACCTCGATCGAGCGTGACTTCCGCACCGTCAACACCGACCAGCGAGTCCTCGTCAACGGACTGCTTGGACTCGGCCTCGAAGGCAGCAATGGGAAGCTTCGCTGGACCAACCTGTACATCCACGACACGATCAAGAAGGCCTCGCTCGGCATCGGCTCCAAGCCCGCTCAGAGCGGGGCGGGGTCCGACTTCCTGCGCCAGCGGACCTCGTGGTTCGAACGTCAATTGATCGACAGCCAGATCGTGGGCGAGATGAAAATGAGCGACACGGTCTCGCTCGAAGGCCGGATGAGCTATGCCAACACCAAGCGCAATGCGCCGTCCGACCTGTTCTTTGAATACGTCCGCACCGATACCGGCCCGTTCGCAGGGCAATACTTCAACCGATTGAACAACGGTGCACTGGGCGACGGGGATGTGACGTACTCGTACCTCAACGAGGACCTGTTCGCGGGAGGTGCGGACCTGACGTGGCGGCCTCTGCCAAACTTCGCAATCACCGCGGGCGGCGCCTATTCGGACACGCTGCGTTCGAGCACGCGGCGCAACTTCCTTTTCGCCGGGCCGAACAACTTCCAGGGCAATAGCGACGTGATCAGCGCACTTGGCCTGCAGCGGATCGACAACCTCGTCGCGACCCTCACCGATCCGGCCTTCGTGGCGGCGAATTCGCCGGGCGCGGGCGGCCTCAAGCTGATCGAGAGCGATCCGGGCACTCCCGCGTTCGATGCGGGGCTTGAGATCAAGGCAGGCTACGTCAAGGGAAACTGGGCGCTAGGCCCGGTCTCGATCGATGCGGGCGTCCGTTACGAGGACGCGATAGAATCGACGACACCCCAGATTACCTTCCTGTCGGTGCCGCCCTCGGTCTCGCCGACCGAACTCCACCGCAGCTACTGGCTGCCGACCGCAACGCTGACTTTCGAGGTGCAGAACGGCCTGCAGGTGCGCCTCAACGCGTCGAAGACCATCGCTCGCCCGCAGTTCCGCGAGCTGATCGCGCAGCCCTACTACGATCCGGACGACAACCGCTCATATCGCGGAAACAGCGGGCTGGTCGACAGCCAGCTCTACAACGCCGAAGCACGGGTCGAGTACTACTTCGCGCCTGAGCAGCGTGTCTCGCTCGCCGGATTCTACAAGCGGATCGAGAACCCGATCGAGGCCTATGTCCGCAACTTCGGCGGCGACTTCGTGACCTCGTATGCCAATGCGCCCAAAGCGAGCCTCTACGGTGCCGAGTTCGAGGCTGTGAAGTACTGGCCGCTCAGCGGCCTCGGCGGCGGGTTCTTCGCGCCGCGCCGGGTGGTGACGATCGCCAATTACACCTACACTCAGTCCAAGTTGTCGGTCTCCGCGGGCGATACCACGATGATCGACCAGCAGACCGGCCTTGCGACCGACTACTTCATCGACGGTTCGCCGCTGACCGGCCAGTCCGATCACATAGTCAACCTGCAGCTGGGCCTTGAGAACACCGACCGGCTCTCTCAGCAGACCATCCTGCTCGCCTATGCAAGCAAGCGGGTGGTCAGCCGCGGCCTCAACGGCACGCCGCCGCAGCCCGACGTGATCGAGAAGCCCGGCCTCAACCTCGACTTCGTATGGCGCGAGGGGTTCGACTTGCTGGGTACGGAAGTCGAAGCCAAGTTCGAGGCGCGTAACATCCTCGGCACGCGGCACCAGGAGTACCAAGTTTACGAGAGCAACCGGATCGACGTGAACACCTACGATCTCGGCACGACCCTGGCTTTCTCTCTGGCCGTGAAGATCTAGCCGAGTTCAACCTGGCGAAAAAAGGAGGGCCGCTTCCGCCGAGGAGCGGCCCTTCTATCCTGCCTCGGCCCCGAGGGTATCTCAGGGCAGGTCGAGAACGTAACCGAGCGAGCGCACCGTGCGCAGCGGATTTCCGGCCCCGGCCGCCCGTAGCGCCCGGCGCAAGCGACCGATCCAAACGTCGACCGTGCGCGCGTCGATTGCTGGCTCGCGCTTGCCAAGACCGGCGATCAGCTGCTCGCGTGTCATTACCCGGTTGGGGTTCTCCGCGAAGAACAGCATCAGCCGGAACTCGTTCGGCGGCAGGACCAGGGGCTTACCCGCCCAGCGCGCCTGCAGGGCGGCCATGTCGATCGTCAGTTCGCCGATCTCGAACCGCTGGCCGACCGCGCGCTGCCGTTGCTGCGGATCGACCGCCATCACCCGGTCGAGCACGGCGGTGCGGTCGACGGGGCCGAGCATATAGTCGTCGGCCCCCGCCTTCAGCGCGCGTCTGCGGTCCTCGAGATCGTCTTCCTCCAGCACCATCGTGATGTGCGCCTCGCTGGTGCGCGGATCGGACCGCAGGCGGCGGCACATCTCCAGCCCGGCGAGATCGTCGAGCACCCAATCGACGAAGGCCCAGACCGGCCCTTCAACCAGTCGTGCCGGCCCCTCGCGGTCGATGTACGCGAAGGTGTACCGCCTTCCTTCGTGGACGAAGTCGTCCATGGTTTCGGCGGTCCGATCGGTGAGAAAAATATTGACCACGTCCATCCATGCCCCCGGGCCTATAATCCCGAAATGGCGACATGATGTGACGCGCGCGTGACTAATGTTACGCCGAGGGCGCTTGCCCCGCGTGGGCGCGCAACTGGCGGTTGTAGAACCAGCCGATCCCGATCAGGCTGAAGCCCAGCGCCATGAACGAAGCAACCCGGCCCAGCCCCTCGAGCCCCGCCGCGTCCACCAAGAAAACCTTGAGCACGGCGATCACCATCACCACTAGGCTGCCCACCCGCCAGCTGCGCCCGCCCTGCCCGCGAGAGCCCCACAACAGGAAACCGATCGCGAGCACGATTCCCGTGAGCGAACGCAGCAGGTCCTCCGCCGGCGAGACCGGCGGAGCGCTGAGGATCGATCCGGCGAACGCCTGCCGTAACTCGGACAAAGAAAACAGCGCGATGGCGATCATCGCTGGTATGTCGACGAGCCAGTCCAACCAGCGTGGTTCTGCCGGTAACCAGCGGCGTAGCAACGCAAGTGCCGCGAGCCCCGCGCCGTACATCGCGACCAGTCCGTTCGCGACTGGCAGCGGGCCGACCGCCTGCTCGCTCCACAACGGGTTGTGCAGGACGATCGCAAACCATCCGAAATGCGCGAGTGCGGCGAGTGCCAAAACGAGCGCGATGCGGGTCCAGCCACGAGAGTGCGAAAGCCAGGCGGCGCCAAGCAGCAAGGCCTCCCACATAAAGCGCTCGATCACACCCGTCTGGGTGAAATTCGCGCCGAGCGCCGCTGCAAATAGCAAGCGGAACACGACATGAATCGTGACAATGAGGCTACCGACAGCCGCAACTGCGAGCAGGCGCCGCAATCCCTTTCCATCGGCGGCGCCCCAGCCCCATGCCGAAGAAAGCGCCGCCAGCGGCAGGAGGTAAAGCGAGACCGCACGAAGTGACGGCAGCGCGCCGGCGAGGATCGCCTTTCCTCCAAGGCCTTGGACCCCAGCGACGGTCCACGTCGACAATGGACCCAGTGCCCATAACAAGCCGATCGCCGCCAACACCGCCAGCGCGCCGAAGAGCCGCGATGCCCGCCATGCCATCGCCGAGCCGACGATCGCGGTGAGCCAGGCGAGCGACTCTTGCGGCGCAAGCTGACCGGCCGCGTCGTAGGCGATCAACGCCGCGACCCCTTGCGCAGCCCACGCCCAGCGCGAGTTGGCGTGGTCGGCCCGTTGGGCGAGCCAGGCAGCGGTCGCGGCAACGCCAGCGAATACGACGAGCGGGAGAGCGACCAGCGGTGCGGGCGCGGCGTAAAGGTCGTCGAGAAATCGGAGGTGCATCATCGCCGAGACGCCAAGTGCGACGCCGGTCGCCTGCCCCACGTCGATCGTCCGACCGCTACCGCGCCACAGCTGCGCCAGCGGAACGACGGCGAAAATCGCCGCGATGCCGCTCGCCACCAGCGCAAATTCCTGTCCGGATGCCTCGGGCCAGAAGCCGACTAGCGCCACCCCGACTGCCGCCGCCACCGCGTTGGCCTCGCGCATCGCCGCCTCGCGCCAACCGAACCAAGCGAGCGCCGCCCCGAGCAGCAAGTAGAGACCCCACTCAAGCGGGCCGAATCCGCCCTGCTGGACCAGCACTGCGAGTTGCACCGCGGCGAGCCCCGCCGCGCCGACCCGCACAATCCAGTGTGGTCGCCCACCCCCGCCCGAGAGCACGGGAACGATGGCTCCGAGCAGCACGAGGTAGGCGCCGAGCACGAGCATCTCGGGTGTGCGATTCACCCCGTTTGCGATCAGCAGCGCGCCCCAGCCGAGCCCTCCGGCGAGCGCCGCGACGCCCAGCCAGGCGCGATCCTGCCGCTGCCCGGTAAATGCGAGTCCCGTGGTGACGAGCGCGAGGTAGAGCGTGAGCAGCGGCAGGTTCGCATCCTCACTCCCGACGAGCGCGGGCGCGGCAAACCCGCCGACGAGAGCGAGAACCGCGCTCGGCAGACCAAAACGGAACGACAGCCCGATTGCCGCCGCGGTCACAGCGGCAAGCCCGACGAAGGCGAGACTCGATCCGATCAGCCCATAAGCGCTGCCGGCAAGATAGAATGCCGCGTAAAGCGTCGCGAGCCCGGCTCCCGCGAGCGCCTGGGCCACCCGCGGATCGGCGACCCGATCGCGCCAACGGAATGCCGCTTCGGCGCCCGCGACAAGGGCGATCCCGAACAGACCGGCAAGCAACACGCGCACTACGGGCGTGAGCAGTCCCGCGTCGATCGACCAACGCACCAGAAAAAACCCGGCGGCTGCGAGCGTGACCCCGCCCGCCCAGATCGGCAGCAGGCGACCGAACAAGTCCTCGAAATCGAAACGGGGAAGCGCCACCCAGCCCCATCGGGTTGCAGGTTCGGGCAGATATCCCGAGGGTGCGTGCGCGGGGGGCGGACTAATTGATGGCGCGGGGGGAAAGGCCGCCGTGGCCGGAGCCGCTTCGCGCTCCACCGCGGGCGCGCCATTCCTCTCCTCGGCTACGCCCCGAAACGGTTGGCCGTGCAATGATGCGACTTCGCGCTCGAGCCTGTCGACCCGTCGCCACAGGAAAACGACTGCCCCGATCAGGGCCAGAACGACGAAACCCTCCATTGCGGCGCAGGGTCAGCCCAAATCACCCTTTTTTCAAGCGCCGGCGGAACCGAATGCACATCCCGTTCGATACCGTTAGGACGTGGTGGACGATAGCAAAACATATCCTCTGACGGGCCGCTTCCTCATGGGCCGTTCGCGCCATGCTATGGGCGAGCGCGAGAAGACCCTGCTCGAGGAGTCGATCGAGCAGGTCATCGACTACGAAACGCAGACTTGCATTCTCGCGCGCGGGCAACCGACAGAAAGCTCGACGCTCCTGATCGACGGGTTCATCCTGCGCACGATCACCGAACACGACCGACGGTATATTGTCGGCATCCAGGTCCCGGGAGACTTCGTCGACCTGCACGCCTACGCGCTCAAAAGGCTCGATCACGATATCGTCACGCTGGGTCCCACCAAGGTCGGCTTGGTATCGCACGACCGCATCGGCGAAATCCACGCGCACGAACCGCACCTGTCTCGACTGTTCTGGTTCTCCACGCTGCTCGACGCAGCGATCCACCGGCAGTGGACGCTCAAGCTCGAGCAGCTCAAGGCCAGCCGCCGCGTGTCGCATCGTTTGGCGGAGATTTGGCGGCGGCTCGAGATGGTCGGACTGGGACGCAAGAACGGCTTCCGCTCACCGCTCACTCAGTCCGACCTTGCCGACATGTGCGGAACGACGGCGATCCACATGAATCGCGCCCTGTCCGAACTACGGCGCGAAGATGTCGCCGAGTTCCGCCGTGGCCTGGTCGTCGTGCGCGACCGGGTGCGTCTGGAAAGACATGGCGATTTCGATCCCGCCTACCTCTACGGCCACGGCCCGCTTTTCGTGGCGGACGAACTCGACGATCTCGATTGAGCCACCGGCGATGCGGTCTCAGCCATGCGCGCCGAACAGGTCAGCAATTGCTACCGAAACCCTCAGCGACAGGTCGTAGGCTTCCTCGATCGGGCGGATATAGTCGCGGTGGATCGCCGCGTAGCCTTCGCCTTCGCCATCGGGATAAGTCCCCGGTTCGTCGACCGCATAGTCGCTCGCCCGGCTGAACTGAACCGGATAGGCACGCCGCAGTTGTGCCAAGGCATCATCGATACGCAGCGTGAAGATCATCTCGAGCACATCGTCGCGGCTGATGTCGTTGGCCCGCGCGAAGGCCGGGATGCTCACCGCCTTTAGGAACATGTGCTGGAGCAAGGCGAGACGGAGCGCCTGCAGCACGCCGATCTCGCGCCGCACCTGCTCCCGAGTGGGAAGCGGACTGTCGTCGGGGATAAGGTCGAGCAGCCGGTGCAACTTGAGTGCATCGACCCGCAATCGCGATGCAAGCCGGCGGAAGACGCCATTGCGGTCGTCCTTGGTGAGATATTCGGCCAGCGCGGCGCAAGCGGGGGCCAGATGCTCCTCGGTTCCGCGATAGGTTCGGCTGGCCCAATAGGCCGAGTTGAACAACTCACCGTAGGCGGCAACCGTCTTGATGCTGGCGAGCGCGTTCGCGGCGCGGACGAGACGAACGATCTGCCGCCCGCGCGGGCTCTCGCGCAGAAGAGCCGCCATGTCGTCGAGGTTGCCATCGGCCGCGCTACCGACCCCGGCGATCACATTCACAGGGTAGCCGAGTTGCTGTAGGATCGCGTTGTGCGGGATCGCGCGGATCTGGCGCAGGCTCATCTCCCGGTCGGCCGACAAGTCCGACTGGCGACGCGCAACGCGGCTGCCGGTCGAAACCAGCATCCCCAGCCCGAACGCGGTGATCGCGCGGCTGTACGTCCGGCTCTCGAGGTGGTCGCGCTGGTGTTCCTTGACCGCTCGGTAGAAGTCGAGGCTTAGGTCGGTGCGGCGATAGAACGAATCGGCGGGCGCGTCCGGATCGGCATCGGCCGGGCGCAGCGAGGCGATCTCGGTTAACGTCGCGAGCGCAAGTTCAGGGGTGAAGAAGAACAGGTATCCATCGCCCCCCTGGAAGCTGACCTCCGGTTCAAGCGTGATCCCGGCGCGCACGAAGCGCCGCCGCGCCCACGGCGAAAGTGGCCATTCGAGCCGATCGCGGAATCCCGATGGATGTGCGCCGCGGCCCATGCTTTCGCCGTGTGTATCGAAGATCAGAGCGGCCACTTCGGTAAGGCCATTCGCTTCCATTGCCGCGGCGAGGCGGCCTTGCAGGCGCTCGATCGCAAGACTTGCCGGGATTTGCCCGACGAAGCGCCCGGCGTCCGAAAAGCCGGTCTGGATCGCGACCCTGCCGCGCGAGCGAGCGTATGTCTGAAAAGCCGGCTCCGCGAGCAATGCGTCGAGCAGGCGGCCGCCGTGTTCGAGCGCACTCTCCGTTTCGAACAGGGGCGAGACATCGACCTTGTCGGCGATCCCGAACAGCTTGGCGAAGTAGAGTGCGGCCAGCACGGTCGCAGGTTGCTCGCACTCGGCGATCAGCATGCGGATCGGTGCGTCGGCGTCCACATGGTGAAGGATCTGTGCCATCGCCAGGAACTGGCGTATCGCCGTCGAACTCTCGACCGCGAGCGCGGCGAAGTTCGCCTTCAGCGGCTCCGTCTCGGCGAGCATCGCGCGCAGCGTCGCGAGCGCGCCGCGACTGCCGATGTCGATTTCCTGCCCCTCCGGCAGGCGGCGGCGAATTGCGTTATGCAGCTGGCTCGCGTTCACTCGGAAATGGATCCAGCCCATGCCGAGCCCGTCGGCGCGCATGGCCGCGGCGAGCGTGCGCAAGCCTACGGCTTCGTCGTCCGTGGCGTCCGCTTCGAGCCGTTCGATCACCGGGACGAGCGACAATAGCTTGTCCGGATCGTCGGCGGTCAGCCGGTTCGCCGCTTCGGCCAACTCGTCCGGCTCGGCAAGATCCTGCGCGAAAGTTTCCGCGTGGCGTGCGGCATGATCGCTCGCGCGGCGCAACAAGGCGACCAGTTCATGATCGGGTGCTATCGTCTCGAGCTTGTCGGCATAGCGTGCCAGCCGCATCCCCTTCTCCGCCAGGCGATAAGCGATCGAGGTGTGCCATTTGATGTCGGTGCGCCCGTCCATGTCGTAGCCGACCCAAGTCGCGAATCGGAACGGCAGAGGATCGAACGTGCTCCAGCGGTCCGGCCAGCGCTCCTTGGCCGACGCGAGCAGGTCGTGGACGATCCGGTCGCGCGCGTCCTGCGCATGGCCGATCGCCCGCATCGCGCGGCCGTGCTCGTAATCGAGCGTGATTGCCGGCCGCTCGCCCGCCAGCACGCACACGCTCTCGTCGATGCCGTCAGGCCCGCTGGCCGCCTCGGCCACCGCGTCCGACTGGGCGGGCGGGAGAAGGAACGTCGGGTGCGCGGTGAAGACCGCGTGAAGCTGGGGATGTGACCAGCGCGCGGCGAAGGCCTCGAAATCGTCCTCCTCGCCGACAATCCGGCCTAGCGTGTCGTCGGTGCTCGCGGGCTTGACGAGGCAACGCAGTCGCTCTGCGCGGCTTTTGAGGCCGCTGCACTCGAGCTCTGCAATCATCGCCGCCATGCCATCGAGCGACAGTTCCCCGCTCTCGAGTCCGCGAGAGAGGTCCAGCGAAAGCTGGAAAACCGGGTTGAACATCGGCGTGTCTGCAGTCTGCTGGTGATGCAGGCGCAGGCGCTCGACGAGGTCGGCAACGGCCTTCACGCCCTTAGCCCCGCGGCTTCACGTGCGAGCGCTTCGATCTCGTGATGATCGGGCGGGCCTTTCGGCGATACCCAGCTTCCTCCGACACAAAGCACCGGGTCGAAGGCGAGCCATTCGCGCGCGTTATCCAGGCTAATGCCGCCGGTTGGGCAGAAACGGCACTGCCCGAACGGCGCGGCGAGCGCCTTCAACGCCGGCAGCCCGCCTGCAGCCATTGCCGGGAAAAACTTGAAATGAGTAAGCCCGAGGTCGAGTCCGCGCATGATGTCGCCCGCGTTGGCGATGCCGGGCAGGAAGGGAACGCCGCTCTCGATTGCCGCCTTGCCGAGCCGATCGGTCAGGCCGGGCGACACGATGAACTCGCTGCCCGCATCGATCGCCTGCGCAAGTTGGTCGGGATTGGTCACGGTTCCCGCTCCCACGATCGCACCGTCGACCGCCTTCATCGCGGCGATGGCGTCGAGCGCGGCGGGCGTGCGCATCGTTACTTCGAGCACTCGCAGTCCTCCCGCGACCAGCGCTTCGGCGAGCGGAACCGCGTGGGCGAGATCGTCGACCACGATCACCGGGATCACCGGCGCGGTGTGCATTATGGTGGCGATATCGGTCATGCTTGCTGTCCCGAATGCTCCGATACGTAAGCGGCGGCCGCCCCGAACAGGCCAGGCTGGGGGTGGACGATCAGTTTGACAGGGATGCCAGCCATCATCTCGGCGAAGCGGCCTTTGGCGCGAAACCGCTCGGCGAAGGCGGATTTCAGCAGCGTTTCGCGGATGCGATAGCCGAGCCCTCCGGCGATCACGACACCTTTGGCCCCATGTGCCAGCGCCATGTCACCGGCAACTGCGCCCAGCGACATACAGAACCGGTCGACCGCGGCGGCGGCAAGGCTGTCGCTGCCTTCCATTCCGCGGGTCCAGATTTCCACGTCGTCCGCGTCCTTCACCGCCCTTCCCTCGAGCGCAGCGAGCGTCTCGTAGATATCGACGATCGCCGGACCGGATACGACGCGTTCGGCTGAAACGCGGGTGTGGCGCTTGCGCAGGCGAGCGAGAATCGCATCCTCGATCTGGTCGAGTGGGGCAAAATCGACGTGCCCTCCTTCGGTCGCCGAGACGCGATATGTGCCGTCGGGCTCGCGGTAAAGGTGCGCGACGCCGAGCCCAGTGCCGGGACCGAGCACTGTCAGCCGGCCGGTCGCGGGCAGCGGACCATCGGGACCGGTGAGGTGGATGAAT
Source organism: uncultured Alphaproteobacteria bacterium (assembly GCA_963740025.1). Taxonomy (GTDB): domain Bacteria; phylum Pseudomonadota; class Alphaproteobacteria; order Sphingomonadales; family Sphingomonadaceae; genus Tsuneonella. The sequence continues at coordinate 150,656 of CAVUCI010000008.1, read as the reverse complement.
TGCTCGTCGGGTGCCCGCGCAACAGCGTGGGCGACGGCTTCGAAGTCGTTGACGATCGTGTAGGAGGTCGCGCCCAGTTTCTCGTTGATAAGCGCGGGCCGGATGATCCACGGGTTGTTGGTGAAGCGAATCACCTCGCCGCCGACCGGTCCGGCGATGGCCATGCTGACTGCATCGGGCAGCGTGCCGCCCTGCCGCTCGCGAAAATCTTCCCACGCGGTCTGGAAGCTTGCGTGATCCTCGGTGTGAAGCGTCTCAGGCTCGCCGAGGGTGATCGCGCCGTCCTCATTCACCGTAGCGATCGCGAAGCGCGCGTGAGTTCCGCCGATATCGACAGCCACAAGTTCCGTTCCGCCTTTCGCCATCACAGGCCCCCTGCTGCCAGCATCGCGCTGGCGCCGCGCTCGGCGCTGTCGGCGCCCATGCGAAATATGGCGTAAAGTTCGCGACCCATGCCGTGTTCATCCTCACGCATCGACGCCGGCTGGCGGCTCGAAAGGTCAGCGCCGGTCGAAAGCGTCCCGGTGTTGGCGCACAGCTTCACAACATCGCCGTCTCGCAGGAGCGCCAATGGGCCGCCGCCAAGCGCTTCGGGCGTGCAGTGGATCGCCGCTGGCACCTTGCCGCTCGCCCCGCTCATCCGCCCGTCGGTGACGAGCGCCACGCGGTAGCCACGGTCCTGCAGCACGCCCAACGGCGGCGTCAGCTTGTGCAATTCGGGCATGCCGTTCGCGCGCGGACCCTGGAACCGCACGACGACGACCACGTCGCGGTCGAGTTCTCCTTTCGCGAAGGCCTCTGCCACGGCGCGCTGGTTGTCGAAAACGCGGCACGGCGCCTCGATCGTCCAGCGCTCCTTTTCGACCGCGCTGGTCTTGAAGCACGCGCGCCCGAGGTTACCCTCGACCAGCCGCATTCCGCCGTCAGGCTGAAACGGCGCGCTCGCTGGACGCAGCATTGTCTCGTCGCCGCTTGCGCCGATCTCGCGCCAAACCAGGGTATCCCCGTCGAGCCACGGCTCCTTCGCGTAGTCGGACAGGTCGCCGCCCCAGATCGTGCGGATGTCGCGGTGGGCAAGACCTGCTTCGAGCAGTTCGCCGATGACGTAGCCCATGCCGCCCGCGGCCTGGAAATGGTTCACGTCGCCCGACCCGTTGGGATAGACCCGCGCGATCAGCGGTACCACGCTGCTGAGTTCGGAAATGTCGTTCCAATCGAGCGCGATTCCCGCAGCGCGTGCCATCGCGGGGAGGTGAATCGCGTGGTTGGTCGACCCACCCGTAGCGAGCAGGCCAACGACCGCATTGACGAACGATTTCTCGTCGCAGGTCTTCGCCATCGCGAATTCGGGGTCGTCGGAGATTTCGGCCAAGCGGTGGACGGCGGCGCGAGTCAACGCCTGCCTCAGGCCGGTGCCGGGCGGCACGAACGCCGCGCCGGGAACGTGCAGGCCCATCATCTCCATCATCATCTGGTTGGAATTGGCGGTACCGTAAAAGGTGCAAGTGCCGGGAGAGTGATAGCTCGCGCTCTCGCTCTCGAGCAGTTCGGCGCGAGTTGCCTTGCCCTCGGCATAGAGTTGGCGGACTTTCTGCTTCTGCTTGTTGGCGATTCCCGTTGGCATTGGACCGCTCGGGATGAAGATGCCCGGCAGGTGGCCGAAACGCAGGCTCCCCATCACGAGGCCCGGCACGATCTTGTCGCAGATACCGAGCAGCGCCATGCCATCGTACATCGCGTGGCTCATCGCGATGGCGGTGGCGAGCGCGATGGTGTCGCGGCTGAACAGGCTCAGCTCCATGCCATCCTGCCCCTGGGTCACCCCGTCGCACATCGCCGGAGTGCCCCCGGCGACCTGGCAGGTCGCCCCGACCTCGCGCGCCCAGACCTTCATTTGCGGCGGATAGGCGCCATAAGGCTGATGCGCGGACAGCATGTCGTTGTAGGCGGTGACGATCGCCAGGTTCGGCCCGCGCCCGCTCTTGATCGCGGGCTGGTCTTCCAGCGCTGCAGCGAAGCCATGCGCGAGGTTCGAGCAGCCGAGCGAGTTGCGATCGGGTGCCCGCTCGCGCTCGCGGTCCATGAGTTCGAGATAGCGATCGCGGCTGTCGCGACTGTTGTCGACGATCCGCTGCGTGACGCGGTGGACGGTGTCGTGAAGTTTACTCATGCCAGCTTACCCCATCGCGTTCGGCGAGAGCGATCGCGGCGCTCGGCCCCCAGGCCCCGGCGGTATAGGTCCGCGGCTGCAGACCCGCCTCGGCCCAGCGTGCGCGTATCGCATCGATCCACTCCCACTGCGCCTCGACCTCGTCGCGGCGAACGAACAGGGTCTGGTCGCCTTCGACGAGATCGAGCAGCAGTCGTTCGTAGGCGATCCGCTTGACCGCACCGGCAAAGGCGTCGGGCATCGAAATGTCGAGCGGCACCGGGCGCAGCCGCAGACCCTCGCGATCGAGCCCGGGGACTTTGGCCATCAGGCGTAGTGAAATGTTCTCTTCGGGCTGGATCCCGATGACGAGGCGGTTGGGCACCGTCTTGGCGCCGCGCCCCTCGAAGATCGAGAACGGGATACAGCGGAACTGGACGACGATCTCGGTCACTCGCTCGGGCAGGCGCTTGCCGGTGCGCAGGTAGAACGGCACGCCCTTCCAGCGCCAGTTGTCGACGTGCGCCTTGATCGCGACGAACGTCTCGGTGTCCGAATCCTTTCCCAGTTCCTCATCGTAGCCTGGCACGGCCTGCCCGCCGACCGCGCCGGCACGATACTGACCGGTCACAGTCTCGCCATCGCCGATCGGGCGCAGCGAGCGCAGCACCTTCACCTTTTCGTCGCGAACCGCGGTGGCATCGAAGCTGGTCGGCGGCTCCATGCAAGTGAGCGCGAGCAGCTGGAGCATGTGGTTCTGGACCATATCGCGCAGCGCGCCGCTGTCATCGTAATAGGCGACGCGGCTTTCCAGCCCGACCGTCTCCGCCACCGTGATCTGCACATGGTCGATGTAGTTCGCGTTCCAGATCGGCTCGAACATGACATTGGCGAACCGCAATGCGAGCAGGTTCTGCACCGTCTCCTTGCCGAGGTAGTGGTCGATCCGGAAAATCCGGTCTTCACTGAAGGCGCCTGCGACTGCGTCGTTGATTTCGCAACTCGAGGCGAGATCGGTGCCGAGCGGCTTTTCGAGACCGATCCGCACGTGCGGTCCGGTGAGACCGGCGGACTTCAATCCGGCGATCGTCGGTTCGAACAGGCTCGGCGCGGTCGACAGGAAGATCGCGAGGCCCTGCTTTGGCTTGCCGACTTTCTTCGCGAGCGCATCGAACCCCTCGATCGTAGAGGCGTCGAGCGACTGGTAGCTCAGCAGGTTAAGGAAATCGGCCATTCCCCCGCGGCGATTGGGCGGAAGATGCTTCTCCAGCGCCTCACGCGCGAAATTACGGAATTCGCCGTCGGTCATCTCGCTGCGGGCGGTGCCGACGATCTTGAGATCGGGCGAGAGCAGACCGTCGTGCGCGAGCGCGGCGAGCGAGGGGAGCAGCATGCGCTGAGACAGGTCGCCCGTGGCACCGAACAGGAGCAGGCGATCCGCCCTGAAGTTGGCGGCGATCGTATCGGCGGCGGCTTTGGCTTCGGTCATTGCGCTCCAGTGGGCATCGACGAAAGTTCGTGTCCTTCGCGTAGCAATGCTGCGGCTGCGAAGATAGCGCGGGCATACTTATTCATTCCCGCCTCACATACCCAACGCACTGATCGCGATTTGGCGCCGATGACCGCGCGCGCGGTGTTCGACGAGGTAGATCGCCTGCCAGGTGCCGAGCATCATTTTCCCGCCCGAGAATGGTACCGTCACACCGCTGCCGGTCAGCATCGTCTTGATATGCGCGGGCATGTCGTCGCGCCCCTCGCTGTCGTGCTCGTAGTGATCGCCCTCGGGCGCGAAGCTCGCCAGCCAGCGTAACAGGTCGCACCGGACCGCGGGGTCCGCGTTCTCGTTGATCAGCAGCCCCGCACTGGTGTGCCGGCAGAACAGCGTGAGCGTGCCCGCCACCAAGCGCTTTTCAGCGAGCCAGACGGCGACCTTCGAAGTGATGTCCGTGAGCCCGACCCCCGGGGTCTCGATCGTCAGGATACCGGTTTCGACTCTCATCCTTCGCCGGCGAGCGAGAGCGTGCGTTGCGCCACCTTGAGATGCGGAATGTCGAGCATCTTGCCGTCGAGCCCAACGACGCCCGCGCCGGGCTCGGCCTCGAACGCGGCGACCACGCGGCGGGCAAATTCAATTTCCTCCTCGCTTGGCGTGAAGCCCTCATTGATAGGCCCAACTTGTGCGGGATGGATCGCGAGGCGACCCGAAAAGCCTTCGGAAAACGCCTGCCGGCTGCTCGCCGCAAGACCGGCTTCGTCTCGGAAATCGGCGTGGAGGGTCTCGATCGCCTGCACGCCCGCGGCATGCGCGGCCATCAGCGTGAGCGAGCGCACCATGCGGAAGGTGAACAGGAATTCGCCGTCCGAGCCCCGATTGCCGGTCGCACCAAGCGCCGCGGCAAGATCTTCGGCGCCCCAGGTTATCCCTCGCAGGCGGGGCAGATCGGCAGTCGCATAGTCCCTAAGGCGGAATGGCGCGATCGCGGTCTCGCTGGCGACCGGGATGATCCCGATCGACCCTGGCGTCACCCCGTGAGCCAGTTCCATGTGATCGAGCAGGCTCGACAGCCTGGCGCAGTCTTCCGGCCCATCGGGCTTGGGCAGCATGATCCCGTCCGGGCGCGTGGGCATGACGGCCGCGAGATCGGTTTCGGCCATGCCGCTGACAAGCGGGTTGATTCGCACCCAGAGTTCGGGCCCGACCACGTCGCGTTCGAATGAGTGGAGGAAGTCGGCGACCTTTTCGCGCGCGGTGGGCTTGGCTGCGGGCGCGACTGAATCTTCGAGGTCGAGAATGACCGCGTCCGCGCCGCAGCCAGCGACCTTGGCCAGCTTCTTGTCGCTGTCGCCGGGGATGAAAAGCAGGCTGCGAAGCGTCCGGTGAGCGATCTGGGTCATGCCGGCTTCTTCCGCTGGAGGCCGCTGCGCTTGCACTGGGCGACCAGTATGCCGTCCTGATTGTATGCGCGGTGGACGAAGGTAACGATGCCCGCGTTGGGCCGCGACTTGCTCTCGCGCAATTCGAGCACCTCAGTCTCAATCCGTAGCGTGTCGCCGACGAAGACCGGCGCGGGAAAGCGCACCTCGTCCCAACCGAGATTGGCGATTGCGGTACCGAGCGTCGTATCGCCGACGGAGACCCCGACCATCAACGACAGCGTGAAGCACGAATTGACCAGGATCCGACCGTACTCGCTGTCCTTCATCGCCTCGGCATCGAGGTGCAGGGCGGCCGGATTATGGCTCAGCGTCGTGAAGAGCAGGTTGTCGGTTTCCGTGACGGTCCGGCGGATCGGATGATCGAAAGTCTGTCCCACCGACAATTCATCGAACCAAAGGCCCGGCATGTTCTTCTCCTTGTCTGCGCGGGCGACTAGCGCGCCGTTCCGAAAATTGACAGGGGCGGCAATGAAACCGTCGCGAGGGATAACCGTTCGGGCCAGACCATGACGATATCCATCTCAACCAAATTCGACTTCACCCTCGACGCACCGACCGACGTGATCCTCCAGTTCGAGGCGGCGGCGATCCCCGAACAGACGATCCTTTCGGCGAATACGACGTTGACTTGCGGCAACGACTGCGTCCGCGTGCCCGCGCACGAGGCGATAGGCGAGCGCATCCTGATCCATTCGGAGGGAAGGTTCGAAGTCACCTACGATGCCAGGGTCGAGGTCCAGCGGCTCGCTCCCGAACTCGCCGGACTCGAGCAATTGTCGCCGCACGACTTGCCGGGCGACCCCCTCGAGTATCTGCTCGATTCCCGCTATTGTCCGGCCGACCGGCTGCAATCGTTTGCCGAGGATGAGTTCGGCGGGACCAGCGGCGGTGACCGGATCATCGCCATCCACGACTGGATCGCGCATCACTTTACCTACGAGCCCGGCAGCAGTAACGCGACTACGACCGCGCTTGACAGCTTCGTCGAGCGGCGCGGGATCTGCCGCGACTATGCCCACGTCCTCATCACCCTTGCCCGTGCGTCCACGATTCCTGCGCGTTTCGTCTCATGCTTCGCGCCGGGGGTCGACCCGCCCGACTTCCATGCGGTCGCCGAAGTGTTTCTCTCCGATCACACGATCGAGGGCGGCGGCGCGTGGTACATCGTCGATGCGACCGGCATGGCGACGGCGCAGGACACGGTGAAGATCGGCGTTGGCCGCGATGCCGCGGACGTCAGCTTCCTGACCAGCTTCGGTCCATCCCATTTCGGTAACAAGACGGTCACGGTCAGTCGCTCGAATTAACGATTTCCTTGGCGCCGTCCCGTCGAGGGACTCGGCCCTCCGAGCACTGGAACCTAACGCCCGTTAACGGCATACCCTTTCCATGGACTCGATAGTCAAGTGGATCGGCGGCGGGGTCGCGGCTGCGCTGCTCGGCCTCGGCGGAGCGGCGCTGGCTACCGGAGCGGTGAGCGGGCGCTTCTCTCACGCACCTTCGCTCGATCGAGCCGTCGGATCGCAAAGGGCGAATTCACAGGTCGCGCAAGACGCCCCAGGGTCCGAGCCGTCGAAAGCGACGACGCGGGCGGCGGACACCCCGTTCATCATCAAGCGAATCCTGCCGATCGACGGTCCGATCAAGTATGGCGAATGGCACTGGGACGACAAGAACGTGCCGAATGGCCCGATCGTGATCACTGTCGACCTCGACGCACGCGTGCTTTCTGTGTTCAGAAACGGCTATGAAATAGGCGCTGCCGCAGTCCTGGTAGGGACCGACGAGTTCCCGACCCCGCTCGGCACCTTTCCGATCCTCTCCAAGCAGCGGCACAACGTATCGGAAAAATATGATAATGCGCCAATGCCCTGGTCGATGTTCCTGACGCGCGATGGCGTCGCGATCCACGGCGGCAGCGTGGTAGAGAACGGCTACGCCAGCCACGGGTGCATCTCGGCACCCGATGATTTCGTTTCGAAGGTCTTCGCCGTAGCCAGCAAGGGCGACAAGGTAGTGATCACTCGCGGCGTGATGTCGGGCCTCGGCGACAGGATCATCTGAGCGTTAACCCGTGCGGCGTTCGGGTTCGCGCGCGAAAATCCATTTGCCCTTGCTCAAGCGCACTTCGGCACCGCCCAGCGTGCCGCCGGTGCCCGTCCGCATGACCCGGTCGTGCAGCCGCGCAACGTCGCTCATGGCGCAGTCAGCCGCCCCCGCTTCGGCCAACGCACGCCGCACGCACATCAGGCGCGCCAAGCGGGGCGCCTCGACCGGGCTCCAGATCACGATTTCGCCTTCGTATTCAACGGTTCGTTCGTAGAACTCGTGAGCGTAGACTCCCAGCGCCTGCTCGGCGTCCTGCAGGTACTCGGCGGAGCGAGCGATGGCGAGCGGATCGAGCCACCCCGCCTCACCGATCGCCGCGCGGATTCTTGCCCGATCGAAGCGCGGATCGTCGTTTGAGGGGTCACGCACCGATTCCAGACCGCTGTCGGCGACGATCGCTTCGAGTTCGGCCTTGCGCCAGCCGAGAAGTGGCCGGACCGCATCCACGCCCGTTGGGAAGGGTTGCCGTCTGCGGATACCACTGAGACCCGACAGCCCGCTTCCCCGATTGAGGCGCATGAGCAGGGTTTCGGCCTGGTCGTCCGCATGGTGCGCGGTCAGAATGCCGTACATCCCGCCCGCCAGCGCCCATTCGCCCATCGCGCGGTAGCGCGCTTCACGCGCCGAATCGTGCAGATTGCCCGGCTCGACTTCGATGGGAAGGATGGTGTGGGGAACTCCAAACCGCTCGCAGACCTCGGCTACGCGCGCTGCTTCGTCCGCGCTTTCTGCTCGCAGGCCGTGATCGACCGTCACGGCCTCGAACTGATGGGGCCTGAACGCCCGGGCGAGCAACAACAGCGCGAGGCTGTCGGGTCCTCCCGATACCGCCACGCAAAAGCGGACGTCCGCCTCGACCGCGGCGGCCCAGACCTTCGCGAGGTCCGCCCGGAAGCGTTCGATCAGTTCGGGAGCGGGCGCTGTATCAATTGCACTTCACCTTGGCGCGGTCGCCCTCGTACTGGCTGCGCAAGCGGCCCGAGGCGATCGCCGGATAGGTGTCCGCGAATTCGGCAAGAGCGATGCACGCACGCTTGGTGTCCTTCATCGCCATCATCGCCTCGGCAAGGTAGAGCAGGCTATCCGGCGCGCGGGCGCCTTGCTTGTCGGTCTGGTAGTTCTTGAGGAACCAGGGCGCGGCCTCCTTGGACTTGCCGTCGTCGAGATAGGCGCGGCCGAGCAGATTGCGGCCATAGCTGATCCGATCGTGACGCGGATACTTTTCGACAAACAAGGATAGCTGCTGCTCGGCTTCTGGATAGAAGCCCGCGTCCCACAGGCGGAACCCGTAACTGTACTCGTCGTCGCCAGGATCGTCGGTCTGCGGCTTGGTGATCGCCTGCACTGCGGCGAGCCGTTCCGCGGTCGGCCCAGCCGGCTTTGCGGCGGGAGTCGGCGTAGGCGTAGGACGCGAAGCGCCGCCGGTCATCGCGGAAAGGTTGGCGTCGGCCGCGGTCGGCTTGTCCGAAGCCGCCGTAGCCACCGCACCCGCGGTCACTTCGAGCGCGGCGAGCCGCGTACCCATCTGGCGGATCGCGTTGGTGTTTTCCTCAGTCTGCGAAGTCAGGCGGGCGATCTGCGATTCCATCGCGTCGAGCCGCGCGAGAATGTCGGTCACAGCGGTTGTCGAGGGGGCACCTGCGGTCGTCCCGGTCGTCTGTGCGGGAGAAATCTGCGGCTCGAAAAACTTGCCGTCGCCGCCTGGAAAAACCTTGCGCTGCAGCGCGCGAATCTCGGCCTCGGCCTTTTTCAGCCGCGCTTCGGTAGCGGCGTCCTGCGCTAGTGCGGCGACCGGTACGGAAGCCCCGGCAAGCGCGAGCGATGCAACCACGGCGCGGGTGACACTCAAACTCATTGGACAATCATCCCCTCGAAGAAATTCCTGTCTCGCAATATCGCGACCGCCTTTCGAACGGCGCGTGAACAGTTAGTCGAACGGTTACCGCCGAGCCGCCCGGCTTGTCGAGAAGCTCGCGCGGCACTGCGGTGGATAGCGAACTACTCCCCGCTGGTGGGCAGGGCCTGCACGACAGGTCGCGATACCGTTGCCGGTGCGCTCGGCGTAGCGGATGGCTTGGGCTTCGGTGTGGCGGTCCGACGCGGCTTCGGCTGGGGCTTGGGTGCCGGCTTGGGTGCTGCGCTGGTGGTCGAACGAGGGGTCGATGGGGATCGCGCCGCAGCGGTTGCAGTCACCGTCGAAACCGTCTGTGTCCGCGCAGAACCTGTCGAAGTCGCTTGCGGGTTACTGCGCGCCAGAAGCGCCTCGGCGCTCACCGGCACATCGCGCACGACTGTCTGCTCTTCGGCAAGTTTGGCGACCGGCTGCCCGCCAACGGTAATTGCAAAAGCGTCGGGCCGCCCCGTCCATGCCAGCGGGCCGTCTGCATCCTGCGGAATGGTGTAGCTCTCGCCCTTCGCCATTTCCTTCTGCAGCAGCTGATTTCCGCCGGCGTCGTAGAACTTGATCCACATGCCGTCTTCGAGTGCAGTGAAAACCACCGGCCCATCGGTCGGGACGGCTTGGGGAGTGGCAGTCGTGGCAGCCGCATTCTGAGCGCGAGCCCTGGCTTCGGCGGCGCGCTGTTCGACAAGCAGAGAGCCCGGGCCGGCGCCAGGCGCCAACACGCGGGTGTAGAACATGAACCCGCCGGCCAGCAGCACGATCACCGCGAACAGGCTGAATAGCGCGAGGCCCCGCGATGGAACTCGCGCCGGATCGCCCGGCTCGAAGCCGACACCGCGCGGTCGGTCGCCTGGCTCGCTCGCGGCCAGTTCGGCGCGAACCTCGTCGACCGTCTGGCGCGGATCGAGGCCTACCGCCTTGGCATAAGTACGGGCAAACCCGGTCGCATAAGTACGTGCGGGCAGCGCGTTCCAGTCTCCCGTCTCGATAACCTCGAGGTGCCGTTGCGGAATACGAGTCTCGGCAGCGAGCTGCTCGAGCGTGAGCCCAGCCTCTTTACGCGCGATGCGCAGCTTGTCACCGACGCCGTGCAACGGCAGCTGTTCGTCGAGCGAACCCGTTTCCATTTCCATGCGGCGTCCCGAAATAGTGCCTATCGCCCCCGCCCGCGACTCAAGAGAGGTGCCGGGGAACTGTCAAGCTTTGCGTCGCGAGGCCTTTCACCGGCCAGCGACAAAGCGCGCTGCACGCACGACGAAGTCCGTGCCGCGGATCAATCAATCTACGTCGATCCCGCGCGCCTCTGCCCAGGCCGACAATTCATCTCGCAACGAGGCGGGGGGCGTGGACAACCAACCGGTCATCGCGCTTGTGATCTCCGCAAGGTCCACCTTGCGCACGAGGTCCTTGATCGGGCCAACTGCCGCCGGGGTGATCGACAACCGCCGGAAACCGATGCCAAGCAGGGCCAGTGCCTCGAGCCGGCGCCCCCCCATCTCGCCGCAAATGCCAAGATCAACGCCGGAACCCACGGTGCCCTGCACAATGCGTCGCAGAAAGCGCAAGATCGCCGGACTCAGCCAGTCGTAGCGCTCGGCGAGCTTCGGATTCGCGCGGTCCGCTGCGAACAGAAACTGGGTGAGGTCGTTAGTGCCCACCGAGATAAAGCTGACCCGCGGCAGCAACCGGTCCAGCACCTCGGCAAGCGCAGGAACCTCGAGCATCGCGCCATACCGGATCAGCTCGGGAAGTATCTTCTTCTGGCTTTTGAGCCAAGCGAGCTGCTGGTCGAACACTTCCTTCGCGGCGTCGAACTCCCACGGCTCGGAGACCATCGGAAACATGACGTAGAGCGGCTTGCCCGCCGCCGCTTCGAGCAGGGCGCGAGCCTGCGCCTTCATCAGCCCCTCGCGCTCGAGGGCGAGCCGCAAGGCACGCCAGCCCATCGCCGGGTTCTCATCTCCATCCGCAGTTTCGGAATCGAGATAGGGGACCGCCTTGTCGCCGCCGATGTCGACTGTGCGGAATACCACCGGCTTGTCGCCCGCGGCCTCCAGCACATCTTTGTAGAGCCGGGTCTGACGCTCTCGCTGTGGCAGCGTGGCGGAGACGAGGAACTGGAATTCGGTACGGAACAGCCCGATGCCGTCGGCGCCGGTCAGGCCCAGCGCGGCGATGTCGTCGCGCAGACCCGCGTTGATCATGACCTGGATGCGCGTACCGCAGCGGGTGAAGGGCTCGATGTCGCGCAGTTCGGCATACTGCGCCTGCCTTTGCCGGGTCTGCGCGAAGCGTTCGGCGAACAAGTCCTGAGTCTGCTGGTTGGGACGAACGTGGGCAATACCCTTGTCCGCGTCGAGCAGAATCTCGTCGCCTTCGCGCACAACGCCGCGCAGGCCTTGCGCACGGCCGAGCACCGGCACGCCCATCGCCCGGGCGACGATCACCACATGCGCGGTGAGCGAGCCTTCCTCCAGCAGCACGCCCTTCAGCCGCCGGCGATCGTATTCGAGCAGTTCGGCCGGGCCGAGGTTGCGGGCGATCAGGATTGTGTCGCGCTTGAGTCCCTGGGTCGCAGCAGTGCCTAGCTGTCCGGAAACGATTCGCAGCAAGCGGTTCGACAGATCCTCCAGGTCGTGCATCCGGTCGGCGAGCAGCGGATCGTCTATCTCGCGCATGCGCATCCGCGTGCGCTGCTGGACGCGCTCGATCGCCGCTTCCGCGGTCAGACCGGAATCGATCGCCTCGTTGATGCGCCTTCCCCACCCCTCGTCGTAGGCGAACATCTTGTAGGTCTCGAGGATATCGTCATGTTCGCCGCCGGTGCCGAATTCAGCCTGGCTAGCCATCGCCTCGATCTGGTCGCGCATCTTGTCGAACGCGCGGTAGACCCGCTGGCGCTCGGCCTCGGTATCCTCGGCAACGACGTGGTCGATGTGGACCCGCGGCTGATGAAAGGTAGCGACACCGCCGGCAATACCCTTCACAAGCGTGAGTCCGGTAATCACCTGGGGGCCGGTCAGCGCCTCTCCCAGCGTGGCCGATTCCTCGTCGGCCAGGCCGGCGTGGGCAATCAGCTCGCTGAGCACCATCGCGACTGTCTGCAACGCCTCGATCTCGACGTCCTCATAGCGTCGGGGGTCGGCGTGCTGAACACACAAAGTACCCACGGCGCGCTCGCGGTAGACGATCGGCACGCCGGCGAACGAGTGGAACTTTTCCTCCCCGGTTTCGGGGCGATAGGCGAAGTCGGGATGAGCCGCCGCCTCGGCGAGGTTGAGCGTCTCGATATGCTCGGCAATGATACCGTTGAGGCCCTCTCCGATCGCTAGCCGGGTGACGTGAACCGCGCTCTGCTCGAGACCGCGAGTGGCGAACAGTTCGAGCATTCCCTCCCGCAGGAGGTAGATCGAGCAGACCTCGCTATCGAGGCTCTCGCCGATGATCTGGACCACCTGGTCGAGCTTGCCCTGCGGATGAAGCCGCGAAGCCATCACCTCGTGCAGGCGGGTGAGGATCGTGCGGGCGGCGGCGGCGGCTGTCATGTTGGCAACCGGTTAGGGTTCGCGCCGGAATGTGGCAATGGTGGCGGCAAAATTTGCTTGCCCAGCGCGGGATCATGCCGTCGCTCACTGCCTCCTGAATCGACATGGCGCGCACGGTCGATCCCTGCGGACGACCGGTGCGCGCCATCCCTCCCTAGGGCGTAGGCAATTCTGCGAGCCGCGCCGCGGCTTCAGATCTGATTGAGCTCTTCCTTGATCTTCAGCTTCGCGCGCTTGAGTTGCTGGACCGTCGCCGCATCCGGCCGGGGCCGGCTGATCTCTTCGTGCAGGCGCTCCTCGAGAGTCGCATGCTTCATTTCCAGAGCGTTGGCGTGGGACGATGACAGCATCTGTGTCTCCTTTCAGGTGATATCCCGAAAGCGACTCGTGCTGTTGGGCGAACACGAGGCCGCCGGGGAGAGCATTGAACCACAACGATCATGGCTTGCGAACCCCTCACGAATGCCTAAGCGACGGGTTGCAGGGCAAACCGCGACGAGGTGATGGGCGCCTCGCCAACCGGGGGTGACGGGATCTTGACCGAGCAGGAATTGAAGAAGCTGCTGGCCATGCTGCGCACCGAGCACCGCGATCTCGACGCTGCAATCGACGCGTTGACGTCGAGCGGGTCGATCGACCAGCTCCAGATCGCCCGACTCAAGAAGCGCAAGCTGCGCCTGCGCGACCAGATCGCGATCGTCGAGGATCAGCTCCTGCCGGATATCATCGCGTAAAAACCGTCCCACCCCGGTACAGGTCATAAAAAGTCGCAGGATAGTGAGGTTAAGCCGGTGGCGGGGCGATTCGCACGGGCATATCGGTAAAGACCGAATGAACAGCCCAACCGACATCAACCAGCCAATCATCGAGACGCTGTATTGCGAAGCCCTCGTCCTCGCAGACGAGGTGCGCACGGCGTTCGATCTGGCACCGGCGCGCGCCGGCGATGAGGATCTCGTGCGGATCGCCTTGTCGGTGGAGGGATTGCGTACCACCACGCGAATGATGCACGTGCTCGCGTGGCTGCTCAATCATCGCGCCTATTTCAGCGGCGAGCTAAGCGAGTTCCAGCTGCGCCGCAGCGGTATGCTGCCGCCCGACCGTCCCGCCGATCCGGAACAGCTCGTCCTGCTAGAGTCCACCACTTGCGACCTCATCGCCGAGACCGAGGCTTTTCATGGCCGGATAGCCCGGCTGGACGCAGCCTGGCGCGACCGGTTCGCAGTGCGCCCCGCTGCGGTCCAACGCCTGCGTGAGCGGCTGGGACGCGAGTTCGGCGCCGGCTGACCCTGAAGGTTCGGTCGGGCGCCCTCGACTTCGCCGCGCCGCGCCCCCAAATAGGGTGCATGGCTGGACCTCCTCCGAAACCCTGGCCCACCGGCAAGGCCGAGCGGCTCGAGCCGCTGGTGCGCCGCGTGCTCGCGCCCAATCCTTCGCCTTACACTTACACCGGAACTGAAACTTACGTGGTGGGCGACAGCGAGCGCGTTGCGGTGATCGACCCGGGTCCCGACGACCCTCGTCACATCGACGCGCTGCTTGAGACGGTAGGCAAAGCTCAGGTCGCGGCGATCATGTGTACCCACACTCACCGCGACCATTCGCCCGCTGCAAAGCCGCTGGCCGGACTCACCGGCGCGCCGATAGTCGGTTGTGCTCCGCTTGTGCTGGACGATAGCGGCCCGCGCGCCGACGCCGCGTTCGACCGAACATATGAACCCGATCGCGTGCTCGCCGATGGTGAAGCGATGACGGGAACCGGATGGACGCTGACCGCGGTCGCCACGCCGGGCCATACGTCAAACCACCTGTGCTTCGCGCTAGAGGAGAGCGGCGCACTGTTCACCGGCGATCACGTCATGGGCTGGTCGACCAGCGTTGTCGCCCCGCCCGACGGCGACATGGGTGCGTATTTGAAGAGCCTCGACAAGCTCTATACGCGCGAGGACCGCGTCTACTATCCCGCCCACGGTCCACAGATCGACAAGCCGCGCCAGCTCGTTCGCGGGATGATCGGTCACCGCCGCCAGCGCGAGAACCAGATCCTGCGTATCCTCGCCGAAGGGCCGCACACCGCTGCGGACTTCGTTCCGCGGATGTACAGAGGCCTCGATCCGCGTCTGGCGGGCGCCGCGGAGATGAGCGTGACCGCACACCTTATCGATCTGGAACGCCGCGGGATGGTCGTCCGTTCGGAAGATACATGGACCGCTCAATAGACAAGACCCGCGTCGATCTCGACCTCCGCCGCGACGGACCAGTCGTGGACGAGCGTCCGCGCCCCCGCGTGCAGGCGACGCCGTGGCTGCTGGTGATCCTGCTCATTGCCGCCGTCGCCTGGCTCGGCTGGCGTGCGTTCTTTTACCAGGAGGAAGGCGATCCGGTGGGGAGCGCGATGCTTGCGTTCGAGAAACAGAACTCGCTCAACGTCTTTTCCAGCCGGTTCGAGGTCGTCGCCGAGAGTACCGACAGCCGCGGGGTTCTCGGGCTCGACCTGCTCAAGAGCCGACAGGCTTCGATAATCCCGGCTACGGTCGAATACCGCCTCGATCTCGGTAGCATGGACCGGGACCGGTTTGTCTGGGACGATGCGACCGACACGCTTTCGGTCACCCTCCCACCGCTGCGCATCTCGAAACCCAATCTCGACGAGGCGCAGCAGAGGGTATTCACCGACGGCAACTGGGTAACGCGGCAGGCCTCGCAAGACCTGTCGCGCAACAACTCGCTGCAGGCAGAGCGGAAGGCTGCCGAATTCGCCAAGAACCCGCAGGTCCTGTCGATGGCGCGGCAGGCTGCGAAGGAAGCCGTTCGTCAAAACCTCGCCATCCCGCTACAGGTTGCGGGCTATGGCGACGTGACGGTAAACGTCCGGTTCGACGGCGAGAAAGCCCCTGCTCGCTAAGCGCTCGCAAATGGTCAAAAATCTACAAGTCGGCGATACGACGATCTGCTAATTCGTCGTCCCTCGATTGGGGGATCGCAGACATGGCTACGGTAGCATCCGATACACCGCCACCGCTCGCGCTGGAGCGCGGCGAGCGACGTTTCTTCTTGATCATGGCAATCGCGATGGCGACGACCATCGTTGCCGGGTTCGCACTGAATCTGGCGATGGGCCGATCGACTTTTGCTGTGCCGATCGCCTACCACATCCACGCCTTCATCTTCATGGGCTGGATCGCGCTCTATCTGACGCAGGCGTTCACGATCGCCACCGGGCGACGCACATTGCACCTTACGCTCGGCAAACTCGCCTACGTATGGATCCCCGGCATGATCGTCGCCGGGCTTACGATCATGACGGTGGTAGCACGGCGCAACGGGGGGCCGTTCTTCTTTTCGCTCAACGAGTTCATGATCAGCAACTCGATGTTGCTGTTGTGCTTCGGGGGGCTTGCACTCTGGGCGCTACGCCGGCCGCGCCACCGCGGATGGCACCGGCGACTGCTGCTGGTGGCCATGGCGATCCTGACAGGGCCGGGCCTCGGTCGCCTCCTGCCGATGCCGCTCATCCCGCAGGCGTGGACCATGTCGTTTCTTGCGACGCTGGTTTTTCCGGCAATCGCGATCATCGCCGACAAGCGCCGCCACGGGCGGGTCCACCCGGCATACTGGTGGGGCACGGGCATTTATGTCGGCACCTTCGCGGTTTCGATGCTGCTTGCCTACAGCGCGCCAGGGGTTGCCTTCACCGAGTGGGTCGTCGCCGGCTCGCCCGGGGCCGAACGACCGCTGGAACCCTATGTGCCGCCAGGGTTCACGGTCTAGCGGAACGCCCTCGCGCTCTCGCCCGTTGCGGGTATAGGGGTCCACCTTACCGAGACACGGGAGCTGCAATGAGCGTCGAGACCAAGCCACCCGCCGGCGACGACCTACTCGCCGAGATCGACCGCTTGCGCAAGGAACGCAACGCGGTGATCCTGGCGCACTATTATCAATCTCCGCAGATCCAGGATATCGCGGATTTCGTCGGCGACAGCCTCGAACTCAGCCGCAAGGCGGCGGACACCGATGCCGATGTCATCGCGTTCTGCGGGGTCAAGTTCATGGCCGACACGGCCAAGATTCTCAGCCCTGACAAGATCGTCGTGCTGCCCGACATGGACGCCGGCTGCTCGCTAGAGGAACTCCTGCCCGCCCGACAAGTTCAAGGCCTTCCGCGAGGCGCACCCCGATCACATCGCCCTGACCTACATCAACTGTTCGACCGAGGTTAAAGCGCTGTCGGACGTGATCGTCACCAGCTCTTCGGCCGAAACCATCCTCGAGCAGATACCCAAAGACCAGAAGATCATCTTCGGCCCCGACCGGCACCTTGGCGGATATCTCAGCCGCAAGTTCGATCGCGAGATGCTGCTGTGGCCCGGGGTGTGCATCGTGCACGAGGCGTTCAGCGAGACCGAGCTTCTGAAGCTCAAGGCGCAATACCCGGGCGTGCCAGTCGCCGCGCACCCCGAATGCCCGCCGTCGATAATCGACCACGCCGACTATGTCGGCTCGACGAGTGGCATCCTGCAGTTCGCCAAGACCTTCGAAGGCGACACGCTGATCGTCGCGACCGAACCGCACATCATGCACCAGATGGAGCTGGCACTACCGGAAAAAACCTTCATCGGCGCCCCCGGTGCCGATGGAAACTGTAGCTGCAACATCTGCCCGTACATGGCGCTCAACACGATGGAGAAACTCTACGTTGCGCTGCGCGACCTAGAGCCGCGGATCGAGATCGAGGAAGGCCTGCGCCTCAAGGCGAAGCAGAGTCTCGACCGGATGCTCGAGATGGCCAGCGGCACCATTGGAAAAGGTGATCTCGGCGAGATTGCGCCGAATGGCGGCCAGGGCGATCTCGGCAAGGCCTGATGAGAGCGGGGGCGACATCGGGGGCTGACTCGTGCTGACCGCGCTCAGGGCCTTCTGGCACCGGGTCAACGCGAGCTACTGGTTCTACCCCTCGCTTTTCGCACTCGGCTCCCTGGGACTGGCGATCTTCACTCTATGGCTCGACCGCAGCGGCTTCGCGAGTTGGTTGAGCGACGTCTCGATCATCCAGCCCGCGCGGCCACAAAGCGCGAGCACGATGCTCAACATCATCGCCGGGTCCATGATCGGGGTCGCCTCGACAGTTTTTTCGATCACGATTGCGGCGGTCGCCTACGCCAGCGGCAACTACGGGCCGCGACTGCTCAACAACTTCATGGAAGATCGCGGCAACCAGGTCAGCCTGGCGACGTTCATCGGTACCTTCGTCTACGCGATCACCGTGCTGCGCAGTGTGCGGCGCGAGGACGAATCCACTCTGCTGGTGCCCGGCCACGATTCGCTGCCCGGATTCGTGCCGCAGCTATCGCTGCTCGTCGCCTATTTGCTGATGGCCATCGCAGTCGCGGTGCTCGTCTATTTCCTCAACCACGTCCCCTCGTCTATCCGCATCAACACGGTGCTGAGCGGCATCGGCAAGCGCCTGTTGCGCGAGATCGACGAGATCTATCCCGACGCGAACACCGGGGACCGCATCCAGCCGGATCACGACGGAATACCGATCCGCGCCGAACGGACCGGCTACGTTCAGGTTCTGGATTTCAACCAACTTCATTCGGTCGCCGAGCGGAACGAGGGTAAAATCCTGTTGGACGTGCGGTCGGGCGATTTCATCCACCCCCGGGTAACGGTCGCATACTGGTGTCCCATGGGCGGCGATACAGCTGCCGAGCCGCCGGCAAAGGCCATCCGCGATTCGCTGTCGCTGGGAAGCGCGCGCACGCCATATCAGGACCTTCAGTTCCTCATCGACGAGCTTGTCGAGATCGGCCTCAGAGCGTTGTCTCCAGGGATCAATGATCCCTTTACCGCCATCACCGCGCTCCACTGGCTGGGCGCGGCGACCGCGCGGATCGGCGCGCGCGACCTGAGGATGCGGATCAATGCCGCCGAAGACCGCGACGACGACCTAATCGTCCCCATGAACGACGATTACGCCCACTTCCTCGCCCGCGGATTCGGAGCGATCCGCAGCGGCGTGGCGACGAATCGAATTGCAGCCCTGGTCATGCTGGATGCGCTGCGCGAAGCCGGCTCGACATTGGACGACGAAACCCGGCGCAAGGACCTTAAGCGGCAGGGCGACTTGCTAATGGAGCAGGCAAAGGTTCACCTCTCGGGGCCGGAAATCCAGGAAGTGGAAGCGCGCTACGCATCCTTTTCGCGCGCATTCGAGGACGGCTAGACGCGCGCCGTCGGCACTACCGTCGTTCGGGAGCGCGCCAAGACCAGCGCGGCGCTGACGAGCGCCATGCCGAGTAGGTCGGGACCGCCGAGCGTCTCGCCGAACGCCAGCCAGCCCACCGCCGAGGCGATCGCTGGCTGAGTCAGAAGCGCCATGCCGAGAACCAGAGGCGAAAAATGCTTCATCGAGAACACCAGCAGTCCCTGTCCGACGACCTGGCTAGACAAAGCAAGACCGATCACAGGCAACCAGCCCGCCGCTTGCGGCCAGACCGGTTCTCCGCGCGCGAACGCGATGGCAAGAAGCGTCGGCGCGGCCGCCGCGCAGACCAGGCCGAGCACGCTCCACTGGCCCATCGTCGCGCGCGCGGCCTGCGCGGGAATGAGGTAGAAGACGTAGAACACGCCCGCCACGAGGCAGAACAGGTCTCCGATCAGCGTCGCGGTGGAAATCTCGAGGCTGCGTCCCATCAGGATCGTGGCTCCCGCCAGCGCCGCGGCGATCGCGGCCCACTCGGCACGGCGCGGCGTTCGACGCAGGGCGACGATGCCCCACAGCATCAAAAGCACGCTGCCCGAATTACCGAACAGGGTCGCGTTGCCCAGCCGCGTCCGCTCGATTCCGATGTGCCAGCACGCGAGGTCGGCTGCAAAAAACGCACCCGCTGCCAAAAGCATAATAACCGACTTGCGTGTCGGACGACCGGCCATCCTTTCGCGCCAGGCCAGAAGCGCGAACAGTGGCATGGGCAGCAGCATTCGCCAGAACCCGGCGGCGACCGGGCCCGTGTCGGTCAGTCGCACGAACCAGGGGCCCAACGAGAGCGCCAGATTCCCGCCGAGCAGCGCGGCCAAGTGCCACGCGCCCCCCAAGTAGCTATTCTTGTCCGCGCCCGCGGTTGTGCCGGTCATCTTGTGCCCCTAGCTCGGTTGCCAATCGAAACCAGCAGGAAATGACTGCCCATGTACGACGCCCTTTTCCAACCCATCGATCTTGGTGCGATCCACGCGAAGAACCGTATCCTGATGGCGCCGCTGACGCGCGGCCGGTCGAACTATCCCGATGCCGACCCGAGCGACCTGATGGTCGAATACTACCGTCAGCGCGCCGGCGCCGGGCTGATCATTTCGGAAGCGACCGCGATCAGTCCCGAGGGACGCGGCTGGCCGAACGGCCCGGGCATCTGGACCGACGCCCACGTCGCAGGATGGAAGAAGGTGACCAACGCGATTCACGCCAAAGGCGGCGCGATCGTGCTGCAGCTGTGGCACATGGGGCGACTCGTCCATCCGAGCATGCTCGTGGGCAATCCTCCAGTCTCTGCGAGCGCAACGACCGCACCGGGCCACGCCCATACTCCGACCGGACGGCAGGACCACGAGCAGGCGCGGGAACTTCCCGCACACGAGATCGCCCGCGTGGTAGACGACTATCGCAAGGCTGCCGAGAACGCGAAGGCGGCCGGGTTCGACGGCGTCCAGCTGCACGGCGCAAATGGCTACCTCGTCGACCAGTTCCTGCGCGATTCGACAAATCTGCGGACCGACGAGTACGGCGGCTCACCCGAGAACCGCTCGCGCTTCCTGCGCGAAGTACTGACCGCATTGGTCGATGTCTGGGGCGCACCCTACGTTTCGGTACGCCTATCGCCCAACGGCGAGACGCAAGGTTGCAATGACAGCAATCCCGCGGCCACTTTCGGCGCGGCGGCGCAGGTGTGCGAGGATCTCTCGATTGGTTTTGTCGAACTGCGCCAGCCGGGGCCGGAGGGTACTTTCGGCCAGACCGACGTGCCGCAGCAGGACGGCGTGATCCGCAAGATCTACACCGGTCCATTGGTCCTCAACAGCGACTACACGGCCGAACAGGCCGTCGCCGACATCGAAAGCGGACGATGTGAAGCCGTCAGCTTTGGGCGGCCTTTCATCTCGAACCCAGACCTGCCGGAGCGCATCAAGGTTGGCGCCGAGTGGGCACCCAACGTCGATGTTCCGAAAAGCTGGTACCTGCCTGGTCCGGCGGGCTACGTCGACTATCCCACGATGGGCGAGGAACTCGCCGCCGCCGGATAGCGGTTATTCGCCAGCGGGATCGTCCGCGGCCTCGGAGGAGGTCGGGGACGGTCCGGCGGTTTCCGTCGGCGCATCTGACTCTTCGGCCGGTGGTTTGCCCTTGTCGGCACCGCCGCCTTCACGCAGCGGCGGGCTTTGCGAAGTCACCGTGTCGAGCGGCAGCATGTCGTCGCTAATCGTCCCACCAAGCACTTCGCCCGCAGCGGTCTCGCGCTCGGCATCGCTGCCGGAACCTTTGTCGCCGCAACCGGCGATGACAATCAGAAGTGGCAGGGCCAGCAGGCGGCAGGTCTTGGTCATGCGGTCTCGCAAGGCTTGAGTGCGGCGAGGAATTCGCCTGCGTGGGCCAGCAATGCCGTATCGAACGCCTCCGGCGCAAGCGGCTTGCCGAGCTTCTCCATGCTGGTGACGCCGTATTCGGCTATGCCGCAGGGCACTATCCCAGTGAAATGGGAAAGGTCGGGCGACAGATTGACCGAGAAGCCATGCATGGTCACCCATCGGCGCACGCGGACGCCGATTGCCCCGATCTTGGCTTCCGATCCGTCTATATCCTCAGTCCAGATGCCGACCCGGCCCGGCGCCCGCCAGCATCGCGCGCCCAGGTCGCCAAACGCGGCGATCACCCACCCTTCGAGCGAATGGACGAAATTGCGGACGTCCTTGCCGCGCTTCGACAGGTCGATGAGGACATAACCGATCCGCTGGCCGGGGCCGTGGTACGTGTAACGGCCGCCCCGCCCTGCCTCGACAACTTCGAACCGCGGATCGAGAAGTTCGTCTTCGGCTGCGCTCGTACCGGCGGTGTAGACCGGAGGATGTTCGAGCAGCCACACGAGTTCGTCCGCCTCCCCCGCGGCGATTGCGCGGTTGCGCGCTTCCATCTCCGCAAGCGCAGCGCGATAGGGCACCGGCTCCGCGCTAACGCGCAATTCGATCCCTTGCGGCAGCTTTGTCGACATCGCCGATTGCGTGGAGCCGCTTCGCGCGGTTATCAAGAGCATAACTTGAAGCGACGGGAGCACGGGATGACATTCGACATGGGCGCCGCATGGAGCGAGGGCCTGGCCCGCGTAGGCGCCAACCTGTCGCTGCTTGCGGTTCTGGGCGGCGTGTTCTTCTTCGTCCCGGCGGTAATCATGTACATCGCGATGCCCGAACTGATGGACATGATGATGATGCCCGGCGGCGATCCGGAAGCGATGACGCGCATGCTGGAGGCATCGCTGCCGCGCCTCACGGCGATCTACACGCTCGTGATGATCGCCAGCTTCATCGGCTATACGGCCATGATCGCCTTGATCGGTGATCGCGGGCGGCTGTCCGTCGGGGAGGCCATCGGCGTAGGTTTCAAAGCCCTGTTACCTCTCATCGGCGTATTGCTGATCGGGGTGGTGGCCTACGTGTTGTTTGCTCTCATCGTCGGGTTGCTGCTGGGCCTCGTCGTCGGCGGACTTGCCGCCATTTCACAGGGACTGGCCTACGGAGTCGCAGTGCTGGTCGGCATCGCGCTGTTCATTGGCATCATGCTGGTGCTCACACGGGTGTCGATGACCATGGCGGTCATCGCGCTCGAGCGGGTCGTCAATCCGATCACCGCGCTCCGCCGCTCGTGGGCCATGACCGGGCCGGTCCAGTGGCGGCTGCTCGGTTTCTACGTGCTGTTCTTCGCCGCCTATATGGTCCTGGCGCTGGTCCTGTTTATGGTGCTCGGCCTCATCCTCGCCGCGGTCGGCTCACCGGCTGCATTCGGCTTCCTCAACGGCCTGATCGGCGCGGCTGCCGCGATCGTGATCTCGGGGCTGGTGGTTGGAATATACCGGCAGTTGACGGCATCGGCCCCTGCAACGGTGAGCGAAACCTTCAGCTGAAGGATCAGTCCTTCCAGCCCCAGAACAGCCGACAGGGAAGCACGTTCAGCGCTTCGAACCCGCTGTCGATGCGGGCAAAGTGCTTGGCCATGAAATCGCGTGCCGCAGCGCTGAACTGGTAGACCAGGAACGCCCCGCCCGAGCGGAGCACGCGATGCGTCGCAGCGGCGATCTCCGGACCCACACCATCGGGAAGGGTCGAAAACGGCAGGCCCGACAGCACGTAGTCGGCATGATCGAAACCGTGTGCGCGAACGATTTCCTCGACATCGGCCGCGCTGCCGAGGACGGCGTGGAAACGACCGTCCGAAATCGTCTTCTTGAGGTAATCGATATAAAGCGGGTTGGTGTCGATCACGATCAGCGTGCCGTCCCGTCGCAGCCGTTCGAGCACCGGGCGGCAGAAGGTGCCTACGCCCGGCCCATATTCAACGAAAAGCTTGCATTCGTCCCACTTCACCGGAGCGAGCATCTTGGCAATCGTGAAGCGTGACGACGGGATGATCGAGCCGACCATCTTCGGGTGCTCAACGAAACCGCGGAAGAACACGCCCCACTGGCCGAAGAACCGCGCGAGGCGACCGCCTACGGTCTCGCCCCGGCGAATCGCGAAATCACTGGAATTGGTCAAGCAACGCGCCCTGTCCGCACCCCGTAAGACAGGGCTATCAATTGCCGCAGGCAACTGACAGCTTCGCCGCCCGATTGCAAGCTTCGACCCGTGCGGCTAGCCGTGGCGCATGGCCGAAGCCGACCCATCCGCCCCGCCGGTAGAGGCGCCCCGCAAACCGATCTCGCGCGAGCGAATGGCGCTCTTGTTCATGGTCATGCTGACCACCGCGGCAGGCAATACCGCGATGCAATCGGTCATGCCCTCGGTGGGGACCGAACTCGGCGTGGCAGATGTGTGGATCAGCCTGGCTTATACTTGGTCAGCGCTATTGTGGGTGATCTGCGCGCCGATCTGGGCGCGCCGGTCGGACAAACGCGGGCGCAAGGCGATGATGGCGCTGGGCCTCGTGGGATTTATTGCCAGCTTCGCGCTGTGCGGGCTTATGCTGTGGTTCGGCCTGAATGGATGGTTGCCGGCGCTCTGGACGCTTTTGCTGTTTGCCGCCTCGCGAAGCCTTTACGGAGGTTTCGGTTCGGCTGCGCCGCCTGCGGTTCAGGCCTATGTCGCAAGCCGTACACCGCGCGCCGAACGCACCCAAGCCATGGCGCTGATTGCTTCCAGTTTTGGCCTCGGCACAGTTATCGGTCCGGCGGTCGCGCCGCTGCTGGTGTTTCCGGCGACCGGACTCGTCGGGCCCTTCTTCGCGTTTGCGGTCCTCGGCCTCGTCGTTCTCGTGGCGCTGCGTGCGAGCTTGCCCAATGACGATCCCCAGTTTGCTGCGCGCGGAGATGTTGCGAATGCTCCTTTCGGTGGCAATTCCAATCCACGGATCCAAGACCGGGCAGACGAATCCAACGACGGAGTGGGGGCCGAGATCCCCGATCTGTCGTGGCGCGATCCCCGTCTTCGCCCGTGGCTGACGGCGGGCCTTATCGGAGGACACGCGCAGGCCGCGTTCCTCGGCATCGCGGGGTTCTTCGTCCTCGACCGATTGGGGTTGCGCGCTGATCCCAACGCCGGGACCGGTCCGATCGGGCTCGTCCTGATGTGCGGTGCGATTGCGACTCTGCTCGCGCAATGGGGGCTGATCCCCATGCTCAAGCTCGGTCCGCGTTCATCGACGATGTGGGGGATGGCAATGGCACTCGTCGGAGTCGTTTTCTTCGCCCTGTCGCACTCGCTCCACGCGATTGCGCTCGGCATGGCGATCGCCTCGATGGGATTTGGGCTTTACCGTCCCGGATTCACCGCGGGGGCGTCTCTAGCGGTTAGTCGTGCGGAGCAAGGCCAGGTCGGCGGCATCGTCGCGTCGCTCAACGGTGCGGCGTATATCGTCGCGCCGGCGCTAGGAGTCTGGCTCTATGGCCACCACGAGGTGATCGGGTTTGCGACAATCGCCGGTCTGTGCGCGATCGTGTTCGTGCATGGCTGGCGTGCGCTCGACGCCGACGGCACACTGGAAGCACCGCACGACGATTGAACAGAAGAGCTAGAGGATTTCCTCGACCTTTTCCGGCGGACGACAAAGCCGCACGCCCTTCGACGTTTCGACGAGCGGGCGTTCGATCAGCTTCGGGTCGGCGATCATCGCATCGAGAACGGTGTCGTCATCGGCGCTTGTCAGTCCGCGCTCCTCCGCATCCGTCTTGAAAGTACGCACGCCCTCGCGCGGGGCCATGCCGGCGTCGCGATAAAGCTGCGCGAGCTTTTCACGCGTCGGCGGGGTCTTGAGATATTCGACGATGGTCAAGTCAACGTCAT
This sequence comes from uncultured Alphaproteobacteria bacterium, assembly GCA_963740025.1. Classification (GTDB taxonomy): domain Bacteria; phylum Pseudomonadota; class Alphaproteobacteria; order Sphingomonadales; family Sphingomonadaceae; genus Tsuneonella. The sequence continues at coordinate 125,470 of CAVUCI010000008.1, read as the reverse complement.
CGCGGTCTTGCAGGATCGCCAGCGTTGCGCGCGATTTCCCGCACTGAGGGTTGTGCCAGATCGTCGTTTTCATGTCTGCCGTTCCTCTGGATTTCGGTCCGCTTCGAACCGCTAGCGGGGAAAAATAAACGCGCCAAGCGACACCCACTGTTGTAAATGCGAATTACTCTCAATAGAGACACTTGCAATCGAGAATGATTCGCAAATAGGCCCATTTTATGAACCTTACGACTCGTCGCGTCGCGCTTACCTGCGCCACGATCCTTTCCACCGCAGCCCTCGGCGCACCGGCTTGGGCCGACGACGCAGCGGCGCCCGGCGATTACCTGGCCGGCGACATCCTCGTCGTCGGCCAGCGCGACGGCTATGCGAGTGAAGATGGATCGACAGGCACCAAGACGCCAACCCCGCTGATCGACGTGCCCCAGACGATCGAGGTGATCACAGAGGATCAGCTCGACGACCAGGCGATCACTCAGCTGTCCGACGCGCTGCGCTACGTCCCGGGCGTCACGCTCGACACCGGCGAAGGGCACCGCGATGCCGTTTACATCCGCGGGCAGGCGAGCACCGCCGACTTCTATCTCGACGGATTGCGCGACGACGCGCAATACTATCGCTCGCTTTACAACGTCAGCCGGATCGAGGTGCTCAAGGGCGCCAACGCGCTGATCTTCGGGCGCGGCGGCGGCGGCGGAGTGATCAACCGCGTCAGCAAGGTCGCCGACCCGATGCGCCAGTTGCTCGGTTTCGATGCGAGTGTCGACAGCTTCGGCGCGTTCGCTTTCGCCGCCGACGTCAACCAGCCGCTCTCAAACGCCGTCGCTGCACGCCTCAATGCGACCTACGAAGAGTTCGACAACGCACGCGACTTCTCCGAGGGGCGCTTCATCGGCGTTTCGCCCACCGTGCGCGCCGACATCGGCGACAATACCCGGGTCAGCGCGTTCTACACTTACGACGACGATCGCCGGGTGACCGACCGCGGCATCCCCTCGCTCGATGGCGAGCCGCTCTATGGCTATGATCGGACTTTCTTCGGCGATCCGGACTTCAACCTGGCGACCAACGTGGCGCACATCGCGCGCCTGCGTCTCGATCACGATTTTTCCGAGTCGCTGTCATTCAACCTGACCGGACAGTTTGCCGACTATGCGCTGTTCTACGCCAATGTCGTCCCGAGTTCGGGTACGACCACGACGACGGCGCGCCTCACCGGCTATACCAGCGGAACGGACAGGCAGAACCGCATCGTGCAGGGCAACCTCGTCTGGCAGGGCGAGACCGGCCCTGCCCGCCACACGGTTCTCCTCGGCTTCGAAGCCGGACGACAGGATACCGATGCCAGGCGCACCGACATCGATTTCGGCGGCGGCGCGACGAGCGTGACCGTCGATCTCGCGCGGAGGCTCGCCGTGCCCTCGGCGATGGCCGGGCCGATCGGGAGGCGAACTTCGTCGCAGCTCGATTTCGTCTCGGGCTACGTCCAAGATCAGGTCGATTTTGGCGTGATCCAGCTGATCGGCGGTGTCCGCTACGACGAATTCTCGCTCGACAGCGTCAACCTCATCAACGACCTCGCGCTGTCGCGTACCGACCGGAAATGGAGCCCTCGGCTCGGCGTGGTGATCAAGCCGCAAGAGCATCTGTCGCTCTATGCCAGCTACGCGACCAGCTTCCTGCCGCAGTCGGGCGACCAGTTCTCCGTGCTGGACACGACAACCGCCGGCCTCGAGCCCGAAAAGTTCGAGAACCTCGAGTTGGGGGCCAAGTATGCGGTCACGCCACAATTGTTCGCAACCGCTGCGCTCTTTCGCGTCGATCGTTCGAACACCCGCGCCGCCGATCCGCTCAATCCGGGATTCACGATCCTGACCGGCGCAAGTCGGGTCGAAGGGTTCGAGGCGAGCCTGGTCGGACGCATCCGCCCAAACTGGCAGGCCAGCCTCGGCTATACCTACCTCGATGGCGAGATCCGTTCCGACACCGACCGCGCCCCGGCGGGCACACGTCTTCAGCAATTGCCGCGCCACCAGGCCAGCGCGTGGACCCGCTACGACGTGTCCGACCGCTTGGGCATCGGCCTGGGCGCGGTGTACCAGGCCAAGCAATATGCTTCGATAAGCAATGACGTCGTGCTGCCCGACTGGGTGCGGATCGATGCCGCGGCGTATTATGATCTGTCGGACCGCTTCGCGCTTCAGCTCAACGTCGAGAACCTGTTCGACGGGAACTACTACCCGAGTGCGCATGGCGACAACAACATCCAGCCGGGCGACCCGCTGAGCGTGCGCGTAGGCGTGAAGGTGAAGCTCTGAGGGAAGCGGCTATTCGTCGGGATTCATTGCGGGGACGGCGCGCGCGGCGTCCTCGGCGCTGATTCCCGTCGCGGGGGCGGCGCTGATAGTCTCCTCGCGCCGTGCCACGCGTCCTGCACGCTGGACCGCGCGAACGAGCCGGGGGTAAACTCCGCAGCGGCACAAGTGGGGAAGCGCATCCCTGATGTCCGCTTCGCTCGGGTTCGGGTTCTTCTGCAACAATGCGGCGGCTGCCATGACGATGCCGGGAGTGCAGAACCCGCACTGGATCGCCTGTTGGGCGACCATGGCCTGCTGGACCGGATGGCTGCGGTCGCGGCTGAGGCCCTCGATCGTGGTAACGTAGCGCCCTTCTGCCTCGGCAATCGTGACGAGGCAGCTCCTGAGCGCCTCGCCATCGACGATTACCGTACACGCATGGCAATCGCCGGTCCCGCAGCCGTACTTCGTCCCCGTCAGGTTCGCCGCTTCGCGCAGAGCGTGGAGCAGCGGGGTATCGGGATCGATGTCGAAGCGGAGCGGCCGTCCATTGACGGTGAGCGCGGTCATACGGGCTGGCTAACCGATCAATCGCGCCAAGAGCGGTCGATCCGGTCGACTTTTCGCTTCCAGGCTTCGAAATCGGCATGGCCCGGCCCGCCCGGCGCCTGCGCCTGGCCGATGTCGCGCTGGTGCACGTCGATCACTTCCTGCGGCACCATGATTGGGTTGCCCTGGCTGAGCGTGGCGATCTGGATCTCGCAGGCGCGCTGCAGTGCCCAGGCCTGGACGAACATCTCGCGGATCGTGCGGCCGAGGACCACCGGGCCGTGATTGCGCAGCATGAGGATGCGATTCTTGCCGAGGTTCGCGAGCAGACGTTCGCCCTCCTCCTCGCGCACGGTCACGCCCTCGAAGTCGTGATAGCCGATCTGGTTCTGGAAATTGCAGGCGTAGAAACTGATCGGCAGCAACCCATCCTTGTGGCTCGAGACCGCCATGCCCTCGGTCGTGTGGGTGTGGCAGATCGCGTGCGCCCACTCGAGATGGCGATGGAAATAGGCGTGCTGGACGAACCCGGCCTTGTTCACCGGATAGTTGCCGGCGAGCACGTTGCCGTCGATGTCGATCTTGACGAGGTTCGATGCGGTCACCTCGTCGTAGAGCAACCCGAACGGGTTGATCAGAAACGCACCGTCCTCGCCCGGTACCTTCAGGCTGATGTGGTTGTAGATCGATTCCGACCAGCCCATCAGGTCGAAGATGCGGTAGCAGGCGGCAAGGTCCTGCCGCGCTTCCCACTCGGCGTCGCTGCATTCGATACGGGGTTTGAGCTGGGTGGCCATGACGCGCCTCTCCTTGCGTTGCGTTTCGCCATCTATCGCACGCGATCGCGCCGACGCACAAGCCGCTTGGCCCCGCGCGCAGAGCACGCTACCGGCCACCGCGATGAGCGAGGCGGCCAGACTGACGCGCGGAAGCATCCGCGGCCATCTCGTGACGCAGACCCTGCCGATGATCGTCGCTTCCGCGGCACTCATGTCGGTAGGTTTGATTGACGCATATTTCGTGGGGCAACTCGGTAGTGACGAGCTGGCCGCGATGTCCTTCATCTTCCCAGTCACGATCTCGCTCGCGAGCCTTGGAGTGGGTGTGATGGTTGGCGTCAACTCGGTCGTCTCGCGGGCGATCGGGGCTGGCGATATGAAACGCGCGGCCCGACAGGCTAACGTCGGCGTGGTTTTCGCCCTCGCGCTCGGGGCGCTGATGGGCCTCGCGCTCTGGCTGCTGACCGATCCTCTGTTCCGCCTGCTCCAAGCGCCCGCCAACCTCATGCCGCTGATCGACCGCTACATGGGCCCTTTCGCCCTCGGGATGCCGGTGCTGCTTCTGCAGATGGGCTTGAACGGGGTGCTACGGGCGCAGGGAGAAGCGAAGCGCACATCGGCGGTAGCGGTGACTTACGCGGCGGCGAACTGGGCGCTCGACCCGTTACTGATTACCGGCGGTCTCGGAATTCCCGCGCTGGGAATTGCTGGAGCCGCATGGGCGACAACCATCGGGTACCTTTTCGCAGTCATGCTCGCGGCATGGCTGGTTCGCGGCACGGACCTTCCGCTGAACCCCTCGCTCGTGCGCAAGGCGCGTATCGGCAAGGCGATGCGCAACATCGTGAGCGTCGCCGCGCCGGCATCGTTCTCGAACGCGATCAATCCGATCGGGCTTTCGGTGCTGACCGCCCTGCTTGCCAGTCAGGGTCAGGAGGCGGTTGCCGGTTATGGCGCGGCCGGACGGCTTCAAAGCTTCGCCACCGTGCCGCTGCTGGCGCTCTCGGCATCGATCGGCGCCATTGTCGGGCAGAACTGGGGCGCCGAGCAACCCGATCGTGCGCGCCGCGCGTTCCTGGAAGCGGGGGCGTTCTGCGTGATTTACGGGCTGGCGCTGGCGGTCGTTCTGTTCGCCGCCGGCGAGTGGTTTGCGAAATTCTTCACCGACGATCCGAAGGTCATCGTCGAGTTCGCCCGCTATATGCGCATCGCTGCCTGGGGCTACGCAGGTTTCGGCCTGCTGATCGTCGCCAACGGAGCGCTCAACGCGATCGGGAAGGCGAACTGGTCGCTTGGGCAGAGCTTTGCACGGGTGTTCCTCGTGATGCTGCCCGTCGCGTGGTTGCTGCGCGGCGGATGGGGATCCGCGGCGATCTATACCGCCGAATTGGCTGCCAACGTTATCGGCGGCGCGCTAGCCGCGTTCATCGCCTGGCGAATGCTGTCCCGCCGGTGAGCGCGAGCAGTGCGAAGCTGGCGAGCCAGTGGGAGCCCATGTAGTCGTCGCCGATGTGTGGCAGGCTCGCCGCGATGTGCCGCTCGGCCACTTCTGCAAAGCGGGCGGGCTCGCCAAGTTCGATGCCGATGCCTTGCCAGCACCATGCTCTCGACAGATTGAGCCCGTCCAGATGGGCGATCTTGCCATCGGTACGGTCCGATACGCGAACCGGCACGAACAGCGGCGCAGGCTCCTCGTGCGCCGCTCGGGGAAGGAAGTTGTCGAACCACGCGGGGTATTCGCCGGACCCGAGCACACGGCCCATGAGAAGGGCGACAGTCAGTGCGGGAGAAAGAAACTCGTCGCCTCCCGGCTCCCATCCCCGATAGGAGGTCCGGCCGCCGAACCATTCGAGTGACCGCTCGCGAATCCGCTCGAGCAGATCGTCGTCGCGCCCTCGCGCCCAGTCGAGCGCGAGCAGCATCGCAAAGGCACTGTTGCCGTGCGTTCCGGTGACGATCGGATAAGTCAGCCGGTCGAGGTAATCCCCCATCATCGCGGCAAGCCGGAATGCAAGGGGCTCGAGAGCCTCGCCCCACGGCGCTTCGTGGCGAGCCGCCTCGTCGTGGAGCGCCAGCAGCCACGCCCAGCCGTAGGGCCGATGGGCCCCGCGACCGTCGGGCCGCTCGAACCGTGCGATTTCGCCCGCGATCTTCGCCGGCGTCAGCATCGCGTTGGCGAGCACGGAGACATCCTTCGCCTCGGGCATGGTGGGGAACAGACGTGCGAGGCGCAGGACCTGCCAATAGCCGTGGACGCACGAGTGCCAGTCGAAGCTCCCGTGGAACACCGGATGCAGTTCGGTGGGTGTGACGAGGTCGTCCGGCCCGGCGAGAACCTGGTCGAGCTTGAACGGCCAGCGCCGGGTGAGGTTGGGTAACGTCAACTGCGCGAACGAACGCGCTTGGTCCTGCGTAAGCTTCACGGCTTGCCCCATCCACCTCCCCCAGGAGTTTCGATCACGAAGACGTCGCCGGGTGCCAGGTCCGCTGAAGCGGTCGCGCCGAGCCGCTCGATGCCACCGTCGGCGCGTTCGATCAGGTTGGCGCCCGGCGCCCCATCCGCCCCGCCTTCGAGGCCCGCGGGCGAGACGCGACGTCGGTTCGACAGGATGTTCGCATGCATCGCGCCGCGGAACCGGATGCGTCGTACGGCTCCGTCGCCGCCGCGATGAGCGCCCGCACCTCCGGACCCCTCGCGAACGGAAAATTCTTCGACCAGCACCGGAAAACGCGCCTCGACAATCTCGGGATCGGTCAACCGGCTGTTGGTCATGTGCGTCTGCACCACGTCGGCCCCGTCGAAGCAAGGCCCCGCGCCCGAACCTCCGGCGATGGTCTCGTAGTATTGCCGTTCCGCGTCGCCGAAGGTGAAATTGTTCATCGTCCCCTGGCTCCCCGCTTGCGCGCGAAACGCGCCGAGCAAGGCGTCGGTAATCGCCTGGCTCGTCTCGACGTTGCCCGCCACGACCGCCGCCGGCCACTCCGGCGCGAGCATCGATCCTTCGGGCACGCGCAGCTCGACCGGTCGCAGGAACCCGTCATTCATGGGTATCGCGCTGTCGAGCAGCGTGCGCACGGCATAAAGGCATGCCGCGCGTACCACCGGGCGCGGCGCGTTGAAGTTGTCGGGCAACTGGCCGCTCGTCCCGGCAAAGTCGATTATCGCGCGACCCGCCTCGCGGTCGACGCGCACCGCGACGCGAACCGTTGCCCCGTTGTCCATTTCGACCGCGTGCTCGCCATCGGAAAGTCCGCCGAGCAATTCGCGCACTGCATGGTCCGCGAAATCCAGCAGATGGCCCATGTAGGCGGCGACCGTCTTATCGCCGTGGGCCGCCACGAGTTCGAGCAACCGCTTGCTGCCCCGGCGGCACGCTGCGACTTGCGCGGAGAGATCGGCGAGGTTCTGGTCGATGTTGCGCGCCGGGTGCGACCCGTTGCCGAGCAGTGCGCGAAGGCTCTCCGAGTAGAACCGTTCCTCGCGGGCGATCAGCACATCGTCGAGAACGATCCCCTCCTGCTCGATCCGCGTCGAGTTCGAGGGCATCGATCCGGGTGCGATCCCACCAACGTCTGCATGGTGGCCGCGCGCGGCAACGAAGAACGCCGGGTCCGCTCCGCCTTCACCGAAGACCGGAGCGATCACGGTAATGTCGGGCAGGTGCGTGCCGCCCGCGTAGGGTGCATTGAGCGCGTACGCGTCGCCTCGCTGCATGGTGCCGGTCCGGTTCGCGATCACGGTGCGCACGCTATCGCCCATCGAACCGAGGTGCACCGGGATGTGCGGTGCGTTGGCGACGAGATTGCCCGCGCCGTCGAACACTGCGCACGAGAAATCGAGCCGCTCTCGGATGTTCACGGAGCTCGCCGAGTGTTGGAGCGCGGCGCCCATTTCCTCGGCGATCCCCATGAACAGCCCGCCGAAGATTTCCAGCCGGACCGGATCGACCTCCGCCCCAGCCGAAGCTCCCTTTGCCGCGCGAGTGCGCGAAAGAACCAGCATGCGTTCGGTGCCGAGCCTGGCCGACCAGCCGGGCTCGACCACCAGCGTTGAGACCGGATCGATTACCAGCGCCGGGCCCGATATGATCCGATTTGCGTCGAGGGCCTCTCGCTCGAACACAGGCGTCGCTTGCGCGGTGCCCGCCATCGTACAACTCACTTCGGCGACCGGTTCGCCCGGACCGGCGGCGGCGGCGAAGTCTCCGTCCGTGTCGTGCCCGCTCGGTGCGACCGCCTCGATCCGCAACATGTCGAGTACGAGCGGAGCGTCGGTGTCGTAGCCGAAGCGCGCGCGGTGAACGGCCGCGAATGCTTCGCGCATCGCTGCCTTGTCACCGAGCGGCACCCCGACCGCGCTGTCGCCCGCCGCGAGCCGGATATGCGCTTCGCCCTCGATCTCGATGCGAGCGGAGTCGACTCCCTGCGCCGCGAGATCGGCGCGCGCCTCCGATTCGAGACGCGCAACCGCCTCAGCAAGGGCCGCGCCGCAATCCTCGAGCGGCACGCCGAGCGTCTCCTCGCGGACCGCGCGGCGATCGGCCAGACCCATTCCGTAGGCGGACAGCACACCCGCGAGCGGATGGACGAGGACCGTGTCGACACCTAGCGCGTCAGCCACAAGGCAGGCGTGCTGCCCGCCCGCGCCTCCGAAGCAACTAACCGCGAAGCCGGCGATGTCATGCCCCTTCGCGACCGAGATCGAGCGGATCGCCTGCGCCATCTGCGCGACTGCAACCGCGATGAAGCCCTCGGCGGCCTCCTCGCGCGTCATTTGCCGTCCGGTTGCCGCCTCCACCTCTTCCAGCACTGCATCCATCCGCGCCTCGGCGGCGGTCACGTCGAGCGGCTGGTCGGCGTCGGGCCCGAAAACGGGGGGGAAGAAATCGGGCTGAAGCTTGCCGAGGATCGCGTTGCAGTCGGTTACCGTCAGTGGCCCACCTTGGCGGTAACACGCCGGCCCTGGCTGTGCGCCCGCGCTCTCCGGCCCGGCGAGAAACCGCGCGCCATCGAACCGGCAGACCGAACCGCCGCCCGCCGCGACGGTGTGAATGCGCAGCATCGGCGCGCGGATGCGCACCCCCGCCACGCGGTTCTCGCTGTCGCGCTCGTAGGCACCGGCGAACAGCGATACGTCGGTCGAAGTACCGCCCATGTCGAACCCGATGACGCGCTGGTAGCCGGCAGCCCTGGAGGTTTCCGCCATGCCGACGATGCCTCCGGCCGGACCAGACAGGATGGCATCCTTACCGCGCAGCACGCGGCCCGACGCGAGTCCGCCGCTCGACTGCATGAACAGCGGATCGTGCCCCGCACCCAGGGCTTTCCTGAAACCTTCGACATAGCGCCGCAGCACGGGCGACAGGTAGGCATCGACGCAGGTCGTGTCCGCCCTCCCGACAAGCTTGGCGAGTGGCGATACGCGGTGGCTGACCGCGATCTCCCCGAACCCCGCCTCGGCTGCGAGTTCGGCCAGCACCTCCTCGTGCGCCGGGTGCCGGTATCCGTGCATCAGCGCGATGGCGACCGCCTTCAGCCCCCGCCTGCGCGCGGCTTTCAGGCCCGCCAGCGCTGCCGCACGGTCGAACTCGCGAACGACCTCACCCTCGTGCGTCACTCGCTCGTCGATTTCCAGTACCTCGGCGGGAAGCGGCGGGACTTTCTCGATATTCAGCGCGAAGATGTCTGGGCGTTCCTGCGTGCCGATGGTCAACAGATCGCCGAAACCCTTCGTAACCGCGAGCAGCACCGGTTCGCCCTTTCGCTCTAGGAGCGCGTTGGTTGCGATCGTCGTGCCGATCCGCACGTCGGCGGGCGGCAGCGGGTCGTCGGGGCACTGCGTCAGGCGGCGCATCGCCTCGATCGCCGCATCGTCGTAGTGGGCGGGGTCCTCCGACAACAGCTTGGCTGAGGTGAGCGTGCCGTCCGGACTGCGCGCGACGACGTCGGTGAAGGTGCCGCCGCGGTCGATCCAGAATTGCCAGCGAGTGGAATCTGTCATCGGGCCGCTATGGCGGAAGCCGACCCGTGCCACAAACGCCACTTCACGCAAACTCATCGTTAACCATCGTACGGCATAGCTTCCAATGAGGGGCACCCGGGGGCAACGATGGACGACCTGCTGGCCGAATTTCTGGCCGAGACACGCGAGATGATGGAGGCGATCGGCAGCGAACTCGTCGCGTGGGAAGCCGACCCAGCCGATCGCGCGCGCCTCGATGCGATCTTCCGCTTCGTCCATACGGTGAAGGGCAACTGCGGCTTCTTCGACTTCCCCCGGCTCGAGGCACTTAGCCATGCGGCTGAAGACGCGCTGTCCGAGGTTCGCGCAGGTCAACGCCCGGCGAGCGAAAGATTGGTCTCAGCCGTCCTCGCGATCGTCGATCGGATCGGCGCGATGGTCGACGCGATCGAAGTGGGCGAGGAACTGCCTGCAGGCAATGACGACAAGCTGATTGACGCGCTGGCGAGTGGCGAAGAACACGAGGTCGAGGACGGACTCGCGTTCGAACCTGGCGACACTCGCGCCGCGCCTTCCGGTGCCGTTGCGCAGCGTACGATCCGCCTGCCGGTCGCGTTGCTGGACGACGTTATGGCGAGCGTCTCCGATCTCGTTCTCGCGCGCAACCACCTTGCCCTGCGTGTGCGCGAGGCGGGTAGCGATTCGCCAGTGCACACCCCGTTCGAGCGATTGAACGGCATCCTCAACGAAGTTCGCCAGGCGGTCACCCGGCTGCGTATGCAGCGGATCGACTATCTTTATGCGGCGCTACCTCGACTCGTGCGCGACCTTGCAGCGGAGCTCGGGAAGCAGGTCATGATCGACCTCGAGGGCGGCGAAGTCGAACTCGATCGCGAAATGATCGAGATGATCCGAGATTCGCTCACCCACATCATCCGCAACGCGATCGACCACGGGATCGAGACGCCCTCGGCTCGCCTCGCCGCCGGCAAGCGCGAGATCGGTACGCTGCTGATCTCCGCCCGCCAGAGCGGCAATCGCATCATGCTCGCGGTCTCGGACGACGGGCGCGGCATCGATGGCGACAGGCTGGTCGAGAAGGCCATCGCTGCAGGCGTCCTCACGGCCACCGAAGGCGCGGCGCTGCCGACGGGCGAACGCGAGACACTGATCTTCGAGCCAGGCCTGTCTACCGCCGACGCAGTGACCGCGGTGTCCGGCCGCGGGGTGGGAATGGACGCGGTCCGCGCGAACATCGAGCGGGTCGGCGGGACAATCGAAGTCTCGAGCACGCCGGGCGAAGGTACCCGAATTGTCCTTTGCCTGCCGCTGACTCTCAGCATCGTCCCCTCGCTCACGGTGAGCGCGGGCGGCGAACTGTTCGCGCTGCCGCAGTCATACGTCGAGGAAATCGTTCACGGTCGCGCCGGGCACATCGAAGTTGCCCGAGCGGGGGAAGCCACTCTTGTAACGGTGCGCGACCGTCGCATCGCCTGCGTCCCCCTCGCGGGGGTATTGGGGATGAACGGCGAATGCGACCCACAGGCCTCGACCCTCGTCCTCATCCGGCTGGCCGGAGGAGACTTGTTCGCGATCGCCTGCGACCGTGTGCGCGATCACGAGGAACTCGTCATCAAGCCGTTGGCACCTGCGGTCATGGCCTCGGGTCTGTACGCCGGCAGCACGCTGCTCGACGATGGCAAGCCGGTACTCATGCTCGACGTCGCTGGAATTGCGCGCAAGGCGGGACTTGTCGGCGACGTGCGCGGCCGCGGCCGCTCAGCGGCGAGCGGGGACGAGCGCGGAACCGAGCGCGCTAGCGTACCGGCGATGCTCTTCATCGGTCTCGACGGGCGTCGGCGCATCGTACGCCTGTCGCTTATCCGCCGGTTCGAGCGCGTGCCCTCCGTCGCCGTCGACCTCGGCGGCGAGCGGCCGCAGGTTGTCATAAACGATCGCATCCTCGCACTGACTGGCTTGGACGACGGCCCGCTTCCCGAAGGCCAGGTTTCGGTCCTGCGCCTCGGCGACGGCGCGAGCGAGATTGCCTACGCTTTCGATCGCATAGTTGATACTGTCGACTTGCCCGAAGAGATCGTGCCGAGCGGCCGCGCAGGCCCCATCGAGGGGACGGTTCTCATCGGTGGGGAGACCGCCGAACTGCTCGATGCGCATTGGCTGTTCGCCTCGCATTCCGCTCCAGCGCGTGAGGCCCGGAAGCTCATCTGCCGCCTACCCGCCAGCGATCCGTGGGCGCGGGTGATCCTGGCGCCTCTGGTCGAGAACGCTGGCTATACGGTGGTTGACGAAGCTTTTGCCGGCGATGCCGATGTGGCGATCGCCACGGACGACAACCCGTTCACAAGTGAAACGGGGGGCACCGTCATCAAGCTCAGCGCCAATCCCGAAGACGCCACACCGGACGGCGAAAGGCTCTACCGCTACGATCGCGCCGGGCTGCTCGCCCGGCTCGCGGCGCTGCGCACCGGGAGGGCGGCATGAACGACCTCGCACTCGTCATGACGCTCGCGGGGCGGCGGGTCGCTCTGCAAACCGCTGAGCTCCATTCGGTCGTCGAGATCGAACATGTCACCCCGATTCCGAGCTCGCCCGATTGGGTCCTCGGCCTCAGCGCACTGCGTTCGATCACGCTTACCGTGGTCGATGCCGCGGCAGCGATCGGCCTTTGCACGCCTACTATGCCCGAAAGCGGCGCCCGTGCCGCGATCGTCGATTATGAGGGTCATCGCTACGCGCTGGTAGTCGACGCGATCGACGACGTCGCCGAACTTCATACCCAGCCCGCACCGGTACCGGGAGAAGCGGGGCTCGGCTGGCAACGCGTAAGCGAAGGACTCGTGGAAACCGCGCGTGGTCCCGCCCTGCTCCTCTCGCTCGCCGCCGTGCTCGCCGGTCCTGCCGAAGTGGCGGCTTAACGAGATGCTTACCCCCCCGGCCCGACAGAAGCTTCCTGATAACCGGAAAACGGATCGCACTTGCTCATGAAAAACTGCCTCGTCGTCGATGATTCCCGCGTGATCCGGAAGGTGTCGCGCCACATCCTCGAATCGCTCGAGTTTGCGGTCGACGAGGCCGAAAACGGGCGCGAAGGCCTGGAACGGTGTGCCCAGTCGATGCCGGACGTCATCCTGCTCGATTGGAACATGCCGGTGATGAGCGGGATCGAATTCATCGTGCAGCTGCGCCAGCGCGATGGGGGCGACAAGCCGAAGGTCGTGTTCTGCACAACCGAAAACGACGTCGCTCACATTCGCGAGGCCATCAGCGCCGGGGCTGACGAGTACGTGATGAAGCCGTTCGATCACGAGACGCTGCAGATCAAGCTCCAGCTCGTCGGCTTCGCCTGAGTTCGCAGATGGACCGGGGTGCGAACACCGCCGGAGGTCCCCCAGGGGCCCGCAATGGACGCGGCTCGGTGCGCGTCATGGTCGTCGACGATTCGCTCGTCGCGCGGACGGTCCTCTCGCGCATCGTAGACGCTGAGCCCGACTTCGAGATCGTGGCCAAGGCCACGACCGGGGAAATGGCGATCCAGCGCCTCACCGAGACGCCGGCCGACGTCATACTCCTCGACCTGGAGATGCCCGGCATGGGCGGCTTGGGCGCGCTGCCGCGGATTCTCGATCTTGCGAAAGGCGCAAAGGTACTCGTCGTCTCTTCGCTGACCGAGCGCGGCGCACAGGCCACGCTTTCCGCGCTGGCGATCGGCGCGGCCGATACGCTGCTGAAGCCGCGCTCGGGAGAATTCGATGCCGCCTACGCGCGCACGCTGGTCAACAAAATCCGCGCGCTCGCGCCCCGCGCTACCGGCGCGCGTAGTAACGTCGCAGTCCAGGCCGCATCGCCCGCCGCACCGGTTTCGACTGCTCGGGGAGAGCCCCTTGCGCTTGCGATCGGCGCGTCGACCGGCGGCATTCATGCATTGTGCCTGTTGCTTGGCGCCCTGCCGCGCAGCTTCACTCTGCCGATCCTCGTGGTTCAGCACCTGCCCGCCAGCTTCATGCCGACGCTCGCGCGCCAGCTGGCAACCGCATCCGGTCGCAACGCTTCTGTCGCCGAGCCGGATGCTCCGCTAGTGCCGGGCGCGATCCTCGTAGCGCCGGGCGAGGGTCACATGATCGTTCGCAAGACGAAAGGCCGACTGGTGTCCGGCATCGCCTATCACGCGGTCCCGAGCGGCTGCACGCCTTCGGTCGATCCGCTGCTCGAGACTCTCTCCGACGCCACTGGAGGGCGCGCGCTGGGCGTTATACTGTCGGGTATGGGCCGCGACGGCGTGATCGGCGCCGAGCGACTGGTCCGGGCTGGCGGTACTGTGCTGGCCCAGGACGCCGCGACCTCTGCCGTTTGGGGCATGCCTCGCGCGGTCGTTGAGGCAGGGCTGGCAGCGATGGTCGGTGCTCCCGAAGCGCTCGCCAGGCGAGTTGCTTCATTTGTCAGCGTGGATCTGCGCGGCTCTACACACGACGCGCGGACGGTGCGAGCATGAGCGAGATTTCCCAGCGGATCGTAGCCGACCTACTTTTCTCGCGTACAGGTCAGCAACTCGCCGAAAGCCGCCGCTGGCGCATTCAGACCGCCTTGGCCGGCCTGTTCCGCGAGCGCGGCATCTCGAACATCGACCAACTAGTCTGCCTGCTCGCCGACCCGCGCGAGGAAGATCTGGCCCAGGATATCGTCGAGGCATTGCTCAATAACGAAACCTACTTCTTCCGCGACCGGTTGATGTTCGACCTACTCGCGAAGGAAGTCCTGCCGGACCTCGCCGCCAAGCGCTCGGCAACCAGGCGCCTTACGATCTGGTCGGGGGGCTGCTCGACCGGACAGGAAGCACTTTCGCTGGCTATCCTGTTCGCCGACGACCCCAAGACTTGGGAAGGCTGGCGGATCGATATTCTCGGCACCGATATCTCGGGACGCGCGATCGAAGCGGCCAGGCGCGGATGCTATTCGCAGTTCGAAATTCAGCGCGGCCTGGGAGTCTCGCAGATGCTTCGCTGGTTCGACGAGACCGGCGACGGGTGGCGCCCGCGGCGCGAGCTGTCCCGGCGCATCCGATTCGAACGCCGCAACGTCCTCGAGGCGCCTCCGGAACCGGGTCGGTTCGACCTCGTCCTGTGCCGCAATGTCCTGCTCTATTTCGACCGCGCCTATCGCGAGCGCGCGTTTAATCGGCTTTCGGAAGCGGTTGCGAGTGATGGTTGGCTGATGATCGGCGCCGGGGAATCGGCTAAGGGCCATTCGAGCGCGTTCATCCCCGCTTGCGATACGAGCGGGCTTTACCGCCGCGCGCCCCAGACAGCCACACCTCTTCGTGCTGCCTTGCCCTGAAATGCTCGGTAAACAACGATTTAACGCTTCCTTAGGCAGTGCGCTCTATCGCCTTTTTCGGCGCAAAGCGCCGCGCGAGGAGGGGAACCGCGTGATTTCGGGGGCTGATCACGAATCTATCGGGACAAAGGTGCTCGTGTTTGCACCCCTCGTCGTGCTGTCCGGCTTGTTCGGCGCCTTCACGGCGCTGTTCGCGGCCGGGGCCCGTCTATCGCAATTTTCGGGTATCACGATCGTGGCTATCGGGGTGGTCAGTTATGCCGCCGCGGTGGCAATGCTCGGCCGTTTCGGTTTGCGTCAGGTCAACCGGCTCGAGGGCCTAAGCCGCACCGACAGCCTTAGCGGATTGCCCAATCGCCGTGCGCTGCACGAGGACGCCGCGCGCTGCTCGAAACCGGGCGAAGAAATCGCGGTCGCGCTGATCGACCTCGACGGGTTCAAGCTCGTCAATGACCACTACGGCCACGTAGTCGGCGATCAAGTGCTGCGCGAATGCGCCGAAGTGCTGCTCGACATTTGTGGCGACGAAGCGCGCCCCTATCGCCTGGGAGGGGACGAGTTCGCGATCCTCAAGGTCGGGATGGTCGCGGGCACCATCCTAGAAGGGATCTGCCGTAGCCTGATCGACCGGATGGGCTCGCCGATCCCGATAGAGGATCGGCGGATACCGGTCGGGGCGAGCATCGGCCTGGCGCGATCGACCGGAAGCGATGGTCTGAGTTCGTCCGAACTCCTGCGCCGTGCCGACGTTGCGATGTACGCTTCAAAGCGCGGCGGCAAGATGCGCTGCACGTGGTTTCGCGACGATTTCGACCAAAGCCGGGAAGCCGCGCAAATCCTCGACGGAGAACTGCGCACTGCGCTTGCGCGCGGAGAGTTCGCAGTCGCCTATCAGCCTCTTGTCGACGCCAGAACCAGCGCGATCGTGGCGGTCGAATCGCTGGTGCGCTGGGAGCGCCCCGACGGCAAACGGATCGGGCCCAACGTGTTCATTCCGGTTGCCGAGGAATCGGGGCTGATCAACGCCATCGGCTTGTGGGTACTCGAACGTGCCTGCCGCGACGCGCTGGCGTGGGAAAACATCAAGCTGTCGGTGAATGTCTCAGCCGCACAGCTGCGCAACCCGGAATTCCCGATCCAACTTGGCCAGATCCTCGACGAAACCGGGTTTCCCCCCGAGCGCCTGGAGCTCGAGATTACCGAGACCTGCCTGGTGCTCGACCCCGTGGTGGCCGAGCGGAGCCTGGACCTGATACGCAAGTTCGGCGTCAACATCGCGCTCGACGACTTCGGCACCGGCTACGCATCGATCGGCTTCCTTCGCCAGTTCCGCTTCGAGAAGCTGAAGCTCGACCGCTCGCTGGTGGTCGAAGCGCAACTGGACAACGGCAGCAGGGCGATGATGCTGTCGAGCATTTCGGTCGCGCGGGCAATGAACATGGACGTTACCGCAGAGGGCGTTGAGACGGAGGAGCAGGCAGACCTGGTGCGGGCCGCGGGATGCGACCAGATCCAGGGCTGGCTTTATTACAAGGCAATGCCGGCCGACGAATTGACGGCACGGTTGCAGGAAACCGCGGGCACACCGACCCGCGGAGCGACGAGGGCAGCATGAACGCTATCACGGCAATCGAAATCGAGGCCGAAGACCTCCATCAGGAGATCGCCGCCACCGCACTGGGCGAAACCACGATCGCCGCCGAAAGCTATCGCTGGGTCGCGGCGCGCTGGTATAACGACCTGTCGCTCGCCCAAAAGCTGGGCCTGCTCGTCGGCGGCCTGCTCGGCGGGCTCACGGTTGCGACTATCGTGGGAATAGGCGCCTTTGCTGGGCTCATTCCGGAAGGCGGCGCGACGATCGTGCTCGTCTTCCTGCTCCTGCTCGGAATGGGTCTCGGCGGGATCGCGCTGCGCCGCATTCTGAAGGACACCGCGCTGCCTCTGCGCCAGCTCGCCACCGACATGCTGCAGCTAAGCAAGGGCGATCGCTCGTTCACGATCGACCACCTCGGCCGCGCGGACGAGATCGGCGACATGGCCCGCGCGTTCCAGGTCTTCGTAAAGTCCGGGCATAAGCTCGACGAGATGTTCGAGCAGCGCAAGATCGCGCGACGCGAACAGCAGCGCATGATGCTGCAACTGGCGGGCAACTTCGAACGCGAGGTTGGCCAGGTGATGACCGCCGTCGTAGCGGCTGCCGACCAGCTCGAACACGCCGCCAGTTCGATGGCGGCCGCCGCCGACCAGTCGGCCAATCAGGTCGATATGGTCAGCCACGCGATGAACGACGCCTCTGCCGGCGTCGCCGCCGCAGCAGCCGCGAGTGACGAGTTCGCCATGTCGATCGGGGAGATCAGCCGTCAGGCAGCGCAGTCCGCCGGGCTCGCACGCGAGGCGACGACCGCCGCCGAGCAGGCCGACACCACGGTCAAGGCACTAGCCGCCTCGGCCGACGAAATAGGCGAGATCGTGGAGCTCATCAGCTCGATCGCGCGGCGTACCAACCTGCTTGCGCTCAATGCCTCGATCGAGGCGGCCCGCAGCGGCGAAGCCGGGCGCGGCTTCGCGGTGGTGGCCAGCGAGGTAAAGGAACTCGCGGCGCAGACGAGCAAGGCGACCGACGAGGTCGCTGCTCAAATCCGCGCGATGCAGGAATCGACCGGTGCCAGCGTAGGAGCGCTCAAGGCGATCTCGGGCCAGGTCCAGCAGCTCGAGGCGACCGCAGTCTCTATCGCGTCGGCTGTCGATCAACAGTCGGTGGCAGGACAGGAACTCGCCCGGAATATCGACACCGCCGCGCGCAGCTCGGGCGATGTCACCGCAAACGTAGTTCAGGTTCGCGAAACCGCGCTGGCGACGGGCGCCACCGCCAGCCAGGTCTTGAGTTCGGCGAGCGACCTCAAGAACCAGGCGGCAAGCCTGCGCAGCCAGGTCGACGGCTTCCTGCGCCACGTTCGCGCTTGATGAACTCGTTCACAGGCGCACCCCTGGGTCTGCTTGACGGTAGGAAATAAACGAACGACAACTGCTTCGTAGGTTGCGGAGTGGTTGTCGATGGTTACAAGTTTGCGCCCTTATGTTCGCGGTTTCCTTTTGGCGGGCGTCGCCGTCTGTCTTCCAGGGACGACTCTCGCAGCTCCGCCGATCGTGCAACCGGGCGCGCCCGGTGCGCCGAGCCGGATCCTGACGGCCGAACAGGCTACCAAGCTCGCCAACACGAAATATGCGCCCGGCGACGTCGCCTTCATGCAGGCGATGATCGTTCACCACCAGCAGGCGGTGGACATGGCCGGGCTGGTCAAGGACCGCACGAACAATCCCGCCATCCTGAAGACTGCCGATCGCATCGAAGCGGGGCAGAAGGACGAGATGAAGTTCATGACGTCCTGGCTCACCGATCGCAACGAGGAGGTGACCATGCCCGGGATGGGTCATGCCGGTCACGATCACCACGCGATGAAGGGCATGGCGAGCCCCGAACAGATGTCCGCGCTCGCCGCTGCCGAGGGGACGGCGTTCGACCGCATGTTCCTCAAATTGATGATCGCTCACCACCGCGGCGCGGTCGACATGGTCGATGAACTGCAGAAGCAACCGGGCACCGCCTATGACCCGGTCATGTTCGAGTTCACCAACGAAGTGGTGACGGACCAGAATTCCGAAATCGACAGGATGAATGCGATCGCCGCCGGGCTTTCGCACGACCCCCGCGCGACACTCGCCGCGGGATTCCGCGATGCGGGCGAAGCGATCCTCAACATGCGCAAGGTGGCCGCGTTGCCCAAGCCGGCCGGTTTCTTCGACCCCGCCAATCCCGCGCAATTGCAACCCAAGGTCCCCGAGAAGGACGCGGGGAAAGCGGAAAAGACGTTCGGCGAAGATGGCGACAAGGACGAGCCGAAGTTTGCCAAGCGCGGCTCGCTGCTCGATTTCGCGGCGACCGACATGGCCTTCAAGGACGACCTGCTGTTCGCAGGTAGCTATCACGGGTTCAACATCTATCGCCTCGGCAAGGACGGGATGCCCAATCTCGTGAGTTCGACGGTATGCCCTGGCGGCCAGGGCGATGTGTCGGTGGTCGGCGATCTCCTCATAATGAGCGTCCAGGACCGCCGCGCACGCGTCGATTGCGGACTCCAGGGCGTCAGCGAGAAAATAAGCGACGAGCGATTCCGCGGCCTGCGTATATTCGATATTTCCGACATTACCCGGCCCCGTCAGGTCGGCCAGGTCCAGACCTGCCGCGGCAGCCATACCCATTCGGTTGTCTCAGCCGACAAGGCCCGGATCGTCGTCTACAATTCCGGCACGAGCTACGTGCGCGACGAGAAAGAACTTGCCGGCTGCGTCGACATTCAGGGGGACGACCGCACCGCGCTGTTCTCTATCGACGTGATCGAAATCCCGGTCGCCCACCCCGAACGGGCGCGGATCGTCGATCGCCCGCGCGTCTTCGCCGCGGACGGACAAATCGCCGGCCTCTGGCGCGGCGGCGATCACGGCGATGGAACGCAGGAGACATCGGACACCAACCAGTGTCACGACATCACCGTGTTCCCCGCCAAGAACATCGCGGCGGGCGCCTGCTCCGGCAACGGCATCATCCTCGACGTGTCGGATCCGCTCAAGCCCAAGCGGATCGACGACGTGACGGACAAGGGCTTCGCCTATTGGCACTCGGCGACATTCAACAACGACGGCACCAAGGTGCTGTTCACCGACGAGTGGGGCGGAGGCGGGCGCCCCCGCTGCCAGGCGGGCGATCCCACGAACTGGGGTGCCGACGCATTCTACGGCATCGAGAACGGCAATCTGGTACCGAGGGGGCACTACAAGCTTCCGGCCCCGCAAAGCGACAAGGAAAATTGTGTCGCGCACAATGGGTCGATCATTCCCGTCCCGGGCCGCGATATCTTCGTCCAGGCCTGGTATCAGGGCGGTATCAGCGTGATCGATTTCACCGATCCCGCGAACGTCCACGAAATCGCCTACTTCGATCGCGGACCGATCGACAAAGACCAGCTCGTTACCGGCGGGTACTGGTCGGCGTACTGGTACAACGGGCGAATCTACGCCACCGAGATAAGCCGTGGCCTCGACGTCTTCGCGCTGGCTCCCAGCGAGTTCCTCACCGCAGAGGAAATCAAGGCGGCGGAATCCGCGCAATACCCCGGTGATATCTTCAATCCACAGACGCAGACCCAGGTCACCTGGCCTCCAGACATCGCGGCGGCTGCCAAGGCCAGCCGGAAGGGGGGCTGAAGGCGCACCCTGTTTCAATCGGTTGCGCGATGCAATCCATCGGTTTACCCTCGCGTTAAGCGAGAGGAATACCGATGGGCCAGACTGCGTGCGATATTGACGTATTGATCGTCGGTGCCGGGATTTCCGGCATCGGGATGGCGGCCAAGCTCGAGATGGAGTGCCCGGGGCGGAGCTATACGATCGTCGAACGACGCGCGAACCTGGGCGGAACGTGGGACCTGTTCCGCTATCCCGGCATTCGCTCGGACAGCGACATGCACTCGCTGAGCTACGAGTTCGAGCCGTGGACCGGTACCGAGACCCTCGCCCGCGCCGAACGGATCCAGGACTATCTGACGGGTGTCGCCCGCAAGTACGGCGTCGCCGGGCATATCCGCTACAATACCAAGGTCCTTTCCGCAGCATTCGACACGGGATCGGGTTGCTGGTCGGTCCAGGTCGAGGATGAGAGCGGGTGGCAGACCATATCCGCCAACTTTCTGTACCTCGCGGCGGGATACTACGACTACGATGAACCGCATTCCCCGGACTTCGAAGGCGAGAACACTTTCCCCGGCCCCATCGTTCACCCCCAGCATTGGCCGGAGGACCTCGACTACGCGGGCAAGCGCGTCGCCGTGATCGGGTCTGGCGCGACCGCTGTTACGATCGTCCCGAACATGGCGACCGACGCTGCAAAAGTGTTCATGATCCAGCGCACTCCGACCTACGTGCGCTCGATCCCTTCAGAGGATCCGATCGGTCGCGTGCTGCGCAAGTTCCTGCCGCTGAAGACCGCGCTGAAGATCAATCGCTGGATGCGCATCCAGATGACCGACAAGATGTACAAAACCGCGCGCAACAAGCCCGAAAAGGTTCGGGCGAACCTGGATCGCGATGTACGCAAGCACTTGGGGGAACACTACCGCGAAGAGGATTTCTCGCCACCCTACAAGCCCTGGGACCAGCGGATGTGCTTCGTCCCGGACGCCGATCTGTTCGAGCGTATCAAGGACGGAAGCGTGGAGATCGTCAACGGCACGATCGAACGCTTCTCGCCCGAAGGCGTGGTGATGAGCGACGGGCGCACGGTGCCGGTCGACATCATCGTCAAGGCGACAGGCTTGCGACTGGCGATGGGCGGGAAGATCAACCTCGCTGTCGATGGCAAGCCGATCGTTGCGAGCGAGCACTGGTATTACAAGAACGCGATGCTGTCGGACGTGCCGAACCTGGTGCACCCGGTGCCCTACACGAACGCGGGCTCGACGCTGCGTTTCGACCTTTTGTCGGACTACACTTGCCGCGTGCTCAACAAGATGGCCGAACTCGGCGCGACCATCGCTGTGCCGGAAGTGCCTCAGGGGGTCGAGCTTGACGAGGTTCAGGCGTTTGACCTCAATGCGGGTTACGTCCAGCGATCCGGCAATATGCTGCCCAAGAGTTCGAGCAGCGATCCCTGGCGCCTCAACCACGACTTTCTGCACGACCGGAAGTTCATGACCGAGAGCCCGATCGACGACGGGCTCCTGCAATTCCGCAAGTCGGTTGCGAATGCGATCGAACCGGGCGAGCAACTCGAAGCGGCCGAATAGGCCGCTTCCGTCGCCCCGCGCTCTCGCCTAAGCCGAACTTATGGCAACCGCTGACCGCATCTGGACCGCCGCGCTCGTCGTTATCGGCGATGAAATCCTTTCGGGCCGCACGCACGACAAGAACATCGCCCAGGTCGCCAGCTGGTTGCAGGTGCAAGCCATCCGCCTCGCCGAAGTACGCGTCGTGCCCGACGTCGAAGAGCGAATCGTCGAGGCGGTGGATGCCCTGCGCGCGCGCAACGATTATCTCTTCACCACCGGCGGGATCGGGCCGACGCACGATGACATCACCGTCGATGCGGTGGCGAGAGCGCTCGGGGTACCCGTGATTGTTCATCCCGACGCCCGCGCCATGCTGGAGAAGTACTACACCGGTCGCGGCCAGCCGTTGACGGAAGCGCGGCTGCGCATGGCGCGCACGCCCGAAGGCGCGGAGTTGATCGCCAACCGCATGTCGGGCGCCCCGGGCATCCGCATCGGCAACCTGTTCCTGATGGCGGGAGTGCCGCACATCACGGCGGGCATGCTCGACGCTCTCACCGGCACACTCGAAGGCGGTGCGCCGCTGCTTTCCCGGACCATCGGCTGCTGGACCGCCGAGAGCGAGGTCGCCGACATCCTGCGCCAGGTCGAAAAGGACTACGCCGACGAGCCGGGCGGTATCCAGATCGGTAGCTATCCGTTCTTTCGCGACGGACGGGTGGGCGCGAATTTCGTCGTCCGCTCGACCGATCGAGCACTTCTCGATCGGTGCGTCGAGAACCTCGCCTCCATGCTCGAGGCGGCGGGTCAAACGGTGAGCCGCAGCGAGATCTGAGGGGACACGCGAAAGCCCAGCACTCGGCGCCGAAACAGAAAGGGCCGGTGGATCGCTCCACCGGCCCTCAATCCGTCGGAAGTGCGGAAAGCTCAGGCGCCTTCGACTTCGGTCGTATCGATCTTGAGGCCCGGGCCCATCGTCGTGGTCAGCGAGACCTTGCGCACGTACTTGCCCTTTGCGCCGGTCGGCTTGGCCTTGACGACTGCCTCGGTCAGCGCGTCGAAGTTCTTCTTCAGGGCCTCGTCCGAGAACGACAGCTTGCCGAGCCCGGAGTGGATGATGCCCTGCTTCTCCACGCGGAATTCGACCTGGCCGCCCTTGGCGTCCTTCACGGCCTGCTCCACGTTCGGGGTCACCGTGCCGAGCTTGGGGTTCGGCATGAGGCCCTTGGGACCCAGCACCTTACCCAGACGGCCGACAACGCCCATCATGTCGGGCGTCGCGATCACGCGGTCGTAGTCGAGATTGCCGGCCTGCATGTCTTCCATCAGGTCTTCGGCACCGACCTTGTCAGCCCCGGCGGCGAGCGCCTTTTCGGCGTTGTCGCCACGCGCGAACACCGCGACCTTGACGTCCTTGCCCGTGCCCGAGGGCAGCGAGACCATGCCGCGGACCATCTGGTCTGCGTGGCGCGGGTCGACGCCGAGGTTCATCGCGACCTCGAGCGTCTCGTCGAACTTCTTCGAAGCGTTTTCACGCAGCATCTTCAGCGCATCGCCGAAGCTGTAGAACGCGTCGCGGTCGATCGAGGCGACAACCTTCTGCTTTTTCGTCTGCTTGGCCATGTCGTCAGCCCTCCACCACGTCGAGGCCCATCGAGCGCGCGGAGCCCTCGATGATCCGGGTCGCCATTTCGATATCGTTGGCGTTCAGGTCCTTCATCTTCATCTCGGCGATCTCCGAGAGCTTGGAGCGCTTGATCGTCCCCGCAGCCACCTTGCCCGGCTCCTTCGAGCCCGACTTGAGGTTGGCCGCCTTCTTGATCAGGAAGCTCGCCGGCGGCGTCTTGGTGATGAAGGTGAACGAACGGTCGGCGAAGACCGTGATCACGGTCGGGATCGGCATGCCCTTTTCCATGTCGCCGGTGGCGGCATTGAAGGCCTTGCAGAATTCCATGATGTTGACGCCGCGCTGGCCCAGCGCGGGGCCGATCGGGGGCGACGGGTTCGCAGCGCCCGCGGGCACCTGCAGCTTGATATAGCCGTCAATCTTCTTGGCCACGAACGGCCTCCTTTCTCACTGTCGCCCGGCTTCTTTCGAACCAGGGCTCATGGTAAGCGGTCAAGCGGTCCGCCAAGGCGCACCTCCCGCATGGGTTCCCGAAGCTGTCGCGTGGGAACGCGCGCACATAGCCCCTTCTGCGCGAAAGGCAAGACTCGTTCGGGCCGCAGGCCGCGCCGACAAAGTGCGTTCGTCGAAAGGCTTTTGATAGCGGATGGGGAGATCGGCTATCGTATGCCCATGATCGGAAGACGGCCCTGGAAAGGCGCGGCGGCAGTCGGCCTCGCGATGATGCTGGGCAGCGTGTCTGCCACCGCAAGGGATGAGCCGGACAAGATTACCGCAGGCGAGCCGCGAGTGGCGCAGGAGGTAGGTAGCATCTCGCTGCCATCGGCCACGTTCGACGATGAACTGGTAATCGGTGGCGAAGAGATCGACGCACGCAAGGTGAGCAGCCGGATGACGGTGCCTGTCCGGATAAACGGGACGGGCCCTTACCGCTTCATCGTCGACAGCGGTGCGGATACCTCGGTGGTGGGTGATCGGATCGCGGCGGCGCTGGGACTTGAGAAGGAGGGCGAATTCTTCCTCCACGGAATGACCGAAAGCACGCTGGTCGACCGGGTGCAGCTCGAATCCCTCGCTCTGGGCCCTACTACCATCCGCGATCTCATGGTTCCCGTCCTGCGCGAACGGTACATCGGCGCAGAAGGCATGATCGGACTGGATGCCCTGGTCGAACAGCGTCTCATGATGGATTTCGACAACCGCTTGATCAGTGTCGACGACGCACGCAGCCCTGCACCTCGTTTCGATGGGGAGATCGTGGTGCGGGCGCGTCTGCAGCGCGGCCAGCTCATCCTGACCCAGGCGCGATCGAACAACGTCCGGATCGCTGCTGTCGTCGATACCGGCTCGGAGGTCACGGTCGGGAATTCGGCCCTGCGCGACAAGCTGATGCGCAGGTCGCCGGACCGGTTTTACAAGGCCAAGGTCACGGGCGTGACGGGCGCCACAGCCGATCTCGACATGGCGATCGTGCCCCAGTTGCGGCTGGGTTCGATAATCCTGCAGAACGTGCCGGTGGCTTTCGCCGACCTTTCTCCGTTCGAAGTGTTCGGCCTCTCCGACGAGCCGGCACTGCTGCTGGGCACCGACGTCATGGAAACATTCAGCAAAGTCAGCCTCGACTTCCATGAACGCAAGGTGCGCTTCCAGCTCGCGAAGTGCGCACCCACCCGTGCCTACATCGGGATGGGCCTGAAGTTTTCCCGCGTGTGGGCGGATTCCTCCGCCCCGGCCGCCTGCCGGAAATAGGTCGGTTACTTGACGAGTTCGACCTGCTCGAAATCGAGTTCGACCGGGGTCGCGCGACCGAAGATCGAGACCGAAACCTTGACCTTCTGCTTGTCGAAATCGAGCTCCTCGACCAGCCCGTTGAAGCTGGCGAAGGGTCCGTCGAGCACTTTGACCTGGTCGCCGATCTCGTAATCGACGCTGACGTGCTTCTTGGGCGCGGCCTTGGCTTCCTCGACACCGCCGAAGTAGCGGGCGGCCTCGCGCTCTGAGATCGGCTGCGGCTTGTTGCCCGATCCCAGGAAGCCGGTGACCTTGGGCGTGTTCTTGACGAGGTGGTAGACATCGTCGGTCATCGTCAGCTTGGCGAGGACGTAGCCGGGCATGAACTTGCGCTCGACCTGGACCTTCTTGCCGCGCTTGACCTCGGTCACGGTCTCGGTCGGAACCTCGACCTCCTCGACGGCCTCGGACAGGCCCAGCCGCTCGGCCTCGGCGATGATCGAATCGCGGACCTTGTTCTCGAAGCCGGAATAGGCGTGGATGATGTACCAGCGTGCCATGGGGTGTGTTTGTCTCGTCCGTGAGGAATCAGGCGAGCGACAGCAGCCAGCGCATCAGCGCGCCGAACAGCGAATCGATCCCGAGGAAGAAGAGCGACAGGATCAGCATCATGATACCGACGAAGATCGCGGTGCGAACCGTTTCGTCGCGGCTCGGCCAGACGACCTTGCGCCCTTCGGCGCGCACCTGGTTGATGAATTCAGCAGGACTGGTCTTGGCCATGATGATGAAGCTTTCGCCCCCCGTAGATTGATCGCTCTTACCGGGATGGGGTCAGCGCCGCCCCGGTTCAAGTACCGGGAGGGCTTACCTTCGCTCATTTGCCGGGAAAAGCGATGCCGCCCTAACCGTGCCTCGCTTGGAAATCAAGCGGGCCGGTCGCCCGCAAGCAACCGGCCCGCTGGCCCGCCGGACGCGTGAGGATACTCAACGCAATCCGAACAATCGGGCGAGAAACCCGGGCTCTTCCATTGGACGGATCGGGCCGTGCATCCGGTAACGCTGCGAAGGATCGCTGAAAGGACGCGGTTGAACCCACGAATCGGGACGACTGCTGCGAAACGACAAACCTGACATGGCTATCTCCATGAACCGAAATTGCCCCTCCGGCTGTCGCTGATAACCCACGGCTCGTCCCTGCGGTTCCCGGCCCAACGGCTGCTAACCGCTTGTCAACCATGTAAGAGACTGTCTTCCGATCAGGATTTTTTGCACGCCGCGCCGCGGTGGCCCTCGGGCTCAAGTCTGCGGTATCGAAAGAAATTGGCAGGGGTGACAGGATTCGAACCCGTGGCCCTCGGTTTTGGAGACCGATGCTCTACCAACTGAGCTACACCCCTGCGCAAGGACGCGCGCTTTAGGTGCAAACGTTTCGCGCCGCAAGGGCACAAACCCTGCTAGGGACCTTTCCACCGACCATGCACGCTCCCGCCCCACCCCCGATCCCCAGCGACCTGCTCCTGCTCGCCTATCGAAACGGCATTTTCCCGATGAGCGACAGCCGGGACGACCCGGAGGTGTTCTGGGTCGAACCTCGCCGCCGGGCGATTCTTCCCCTGGACGGATTCCGCCTGTCGAAGTCACTCGCCAAGTCGATCCGCAAGAACCTGTTCCGGGTTACCTGCGACGCCGCATTCGACGAGGTAATCGCCGCCTGCGCGGAACCTCGCCCCGGTCATCCCGAAAGCTGGATCAGCGGACGGATAATGGCGAGCTACCGCGGCCTGCATGCCGAAGGGCGTGCCCATTCCATCGAGTGTTGGCGGGGAGAAGAGCTCGTCGGCGGACTCTATGGTGTCGGATTCGGCGGGGTGTTCTGCGGCGAATCGATGTTCAGCCGCGAGAGCGATGCCAGCAAGGTCGCGCTCGCCTGGCTCGTCGCCCTGATGCGCCGGGCAGGCGCCTCGCTGCTCGATTGCCAATTCATGACCGAACACCTCGCCTCGATGGGTGCGGTGGAGATCGCGCAGGCGCGCTACGTCGCGTTGCTGGGCGAGGCCGCCGACGCAGGCGCTGAGTCGTTACTCGAAGCTTTCGGCGCGCTGGTCGAAGAGGCCGCGGGCGCCGGCCTGGAGCCGTCAAAGCTCATTTTGCAGTCCTTGACCCAGACGTCGTAAATCGGGTGCTCGACGACGTTGAGGCTGGGCGATTCCTTGAACAGCCAGCCGGAAAAGACCTTTTGCCAGTCGGCCGCCTGGCTCCCCGCTTTCTGCACGAAAACCTGCGCGAATGCGCCGGTCTGGCGCGGGAATTCCCACGGGGCGGTGCGCTCGCACGCGGCAAGACGGACGATCACGTTGCCCCAACGCCTGGATTCGCCGGGCTTCATCTCGAAGGTCTGCGACAAGTTGTTGCGCTTGTTGAGCACGCCGATCACCGCGACGCGATCCTTCATCGGAGTGCCAGCCGACTTCTCGACCGGCTCAACCATCTTGGGCGCGCGGAGCTCCTCGGGCACCTCGGTTTCGACCGGGCGCGGATCGGGCGGTTCCTGCGAACACGCGGCAAGCGCGCCGGCGGCGCACATGACCAGCGCGGACCGGGCGACGACCAGCCGCACGATCAGGCGTCCGGGCTCCAGGCTTCGTAGTCGCCGGTGGCCGCCGCGCGCCGACCGCCGCGCTCGAGCGCGCCCTGCGGGCGGTAGGCGGTAGAAGTGCCTGTCGCGTTCGGGCTGTAGTCGGCTTCCCAGATTCGCGCGGGCGGCAGGTGGCTTTCAGGCACGCCTTCAAGCGAACCGTGGAGCCACCCGTGCCATTCGGCAGGCACGTTGCTGGCGTCGTTCGACCCGGCGTAGATGACCCAGCGCCGCTCGCTGCCGGCGAACGGTTGCCCGGCAGGCACCCGCTCTTTGGAGCGATAATACTTGTTGCCTGCGAAGTCGGTTCCGACGTGCTCGCCATTGCGCGAGGACCAGAGCATGGTGCCGATGGTTGCGCCGTCCCACCAGGTAAAGATCTTCGAGAGGATACCCATGGCCGCGCGCCTAGCCTATTCGTATTGGACCGCCAAGCGCCTACTCGCGGCCGTTACCAATCCACCTTGGCGCCCGGCCCGATGCCGAGCTGCGCCGCGCGCCCCCCATTGAGCTCGAGCACTGCGCTCGCCATCCCCGCGGAAGGGAGCGGCGTGAGCGAATAGGGCTGCGCGTTCGCGGCGATGTTCAGCACCTTGTGGTCGGTGCCGATGAATATGATGTCGAGCGGTAGAACGGTGTTCTTCATCCAGAAACTCGGCACGTCGATCGGGTCGCGGGGGAATAGCATTCCCTCGTCGGGGCCCATTTGCGTGCGAAACATCAGGCCCTTGGCCTGTTCGGCATCGCTGGCGGCGACCTCCACGCGGAAAGCGTGCTTGCCCTTCGCGGTCGTCACAGTGAGCGGGATCACCGGCAGACCGGAAACCGGGTGCACGGTCGGCGCCGCCTGGGCGGCGGGAGTCGCCTCCGCAGCATGTTGCGGCGAGCAGGCGGCGAGCACGGCGAGCGCCGCGAGAACAAGGGTGCGACTCATGAATTCTCCTCGACCTCGGCCGCCCACCCCTCGGCTTCGGCGACCGTCTGGGCGTCGATTACCGCGCGCGCGGCGTCGAATCCATGCCCCGCGCGCAGCATTGCGGCGATTTGTTTTTCCCGCGCGGCGCGATCGGGCGGTTGCGCGCTCCACGGACCCAGTCGCCTCCGTTGCGCCAGCGTGATCGCCGCCCGGCGCAGGTTCGCTTCATCTCCGCGCACCTCGTCGCGCAAATCTTCGCCGATTCCCGCCGCTCCCAGCGCCTGATCGACCCGACGCGCACCGTATCCGCGCCGCATCAAGCTGCCGCCCTTCGAACGGGCCCACGCTTCGTCGTCTATGTAGCCCAGCTCGACGAAACGCTCGATGATGGCTTTGGGATCGACCGGATGGTCGTCTTCCCAGCCCCTCTCGCGCAGCTTTCGCGCCAGATATTGCTCGACTTTCGCCGCGCTTGTTGCAAAGCGCGCAACGTAGGAGAGCGCGATTTCCTCAAGCTTCGCCGCAGTCAGCGGGGGCGGTGGGCGGCGTTCTCGGGCAGGTCGGCGGGACATCGTTCGCCATATTCGTGCCACACTGTGTAACGAATGGGAAACCTTGAACCTCGCGCGCCCGGTGTTCCGGGAGTATAGGGCGCCGCAGACTGCACACGGGAAGCGCTGACGGGGCGCGCAGACAACGGGTTTCACTTCTTACATGACCGATTCGAATCTGACGCCGACGCCGAACGACTGTCCGCTCCCGCGGCGCCGTTCGGATTTCGCCACGTTCGCCGAGGCGATCGACTATGCCGCCCGCAGCGAGAAGGGCCTCAACTTCCACGACATGCGCGGCGATCTCGAGCGCGCCTATCCCTTCTCCGAGATGCGCGAAGAAGGGCTGAAGATGGCGCACCGCCTGATCGCGGCGGGGATCGGGCGAGAGGACCGTGTCGCGCTGATCGCGGAGACGAGCCCCGAATTTGCCGCGCTGTTCTGCGGCTGCATCTATGCAGGTGCGTGGCCCGTCCCGCTGCCGTTGCCGACGACCTTTGGCGGCAAGGACAGCTATATCGACCAGCTCGCAGTCCAGCTTTCGAGCGCGGACCCCAAAGTGCTAATTTATCCCGGCGAGATTTCGGAAATGGCGCAGGCTGCCGCCGAGCGGCAAGGTTGCGAAGGGGTAAGCTGGGAGGAATTCGCCAAGGGCGACGCACCGGAAGCCGACCTGCCCGAGCTCTCGCCCGAAGATATCTGCTACCTTCAGTATTCGAGCGGCTCGACCCGCTTCCCGACCGGCGTCGCGGTTACGCACAAGGCGCTGCTTCATAACCTCTATGGCCACGCGACCGGCGTCGACCTGGGCGAGAACGACCGCGTGGTCAGCTGGCTGCCGTGGTACCACGACATGGGCCTCGTCGGCTGCTTCCTTTCGCCGATCGCCAACCAGGCGAGCTGCGACTACCTCAAGACCGAGCATTTCGCGCGCCGACCGCTTGCCTGGCTCGACCTCATCAGCCGCAACAAGGGCAACACGCTCAGCTATTCGCCGACCTTCGGGTACGACATCTGCGCGCGGCGCATCTCGTCGCAGAGCCAAGTGTCGGAACGCTTCGACCTGTCGCGCTGGCGCACCGCCGGGAACGGCGCGGACATGATCCGGCCGGACGTCATGCAAAACTTCGTCAACGCCTTTGCCGAGGCCGGCTTCAAGGCGAGCGCATTCACCCCCAGCTATGGCCTTGCCGAAGCCACGCTGGCGGTCACCGTCATGCCGCCGGGCGAAGGAATTCGCGTCGAACTGGTAGAGGAAGAGCGCCTGTCCGGCGCCGAGCGCGACCTTTCGCGCCCCGCCCGCTACCGCGCGATCGTCAATTGCGGCAAGCCCCTGCCGGGCATGGATGTCGAGATTCGCGGCGAGCACGGCGAGATCAAGGGCGACCACCAGATCGGCAAGGTCTGGTGCCGCGGCGAATCGGTCATGCACTCGTATTTCCGTAACGAGGAAGCGACCAACGACTGCCTGGTGGATGGTTGGCTCGACACCGGCGACATGGGCTACCTGGGCGACGGGTACCTGTTCATCGTCGGCCGGGCGAAGGACATGATCATCATCAACGGCAAGAACCACTGGCCGCAGGACATCGAGTGGGCGGTCGAGCAGCTGCCGGGCTTCAACCACGGCGATGTCGCCGCATTCAGCTTCGAGATGGAGAACGGCGAAGAAGCACCCGCCGTACTCGTCCATTGCCGTGTCTCCGATGCCGAGGAGCGGGTGCGTCTGCACGAACAGATCCGTGACAAGGTCCGCTCGATCACCGGCATGAACTGCGTGGTGGAACTCGTGCCGCCGCGCACACTGCCGCGTACGTCTTCCGGCAAGCTATCCCGCGCCAAGGCCAAGCGGCTGTATCTTGCGGGAGAGATCGAGCCGATCCGGCTGCCGGAAGCAGCCTGAGCTAGCCGTCGCGCCCGCTGGTCCACCGGGCCCTCACCGGCGCGGGGCCATCCGTGGTCGCCGCATCGACGCCGTGTTCAAGCAGCCAGTCGTGTGCGGTTTTCGTATCGGCTTCCGGGCCGACAAGCTCGACCTGCTGGCCTATTCGGTCGGCCGCCCATGCGATCAGGTTGAGTGCGATCACGCCCTTCGCACTGGGTTTGCCCTCGGCGAATTCGATCGCCGGCAGCGAGCCCACCGGGGGCTGGACTTCGATCGTCCAATCCTTGGAAATGGCAGCGACCCGGCGTTCGAGCGCGCGGTAGGAGGCGAGGGTCGCGCCCGGCAGCGGCCGCGCACGAACCACGGCGCGGCGCTTGCCCCGGTCGATCGTGACCTCGCCCTCGCTCACGCCCGCGACGAGCGCGAGGTCGCGCGACACTTCGGCCGCCTGTGCGCTTTCGGCCGCTTCGCGCTGCTCCCGCGCCTTGGCGAGCTGGGCGGCTTCGGCCGCCTTCGCGCCGGTCCCGACCATGTACTGGTTGATGTGAAGGTCGACCGGTTTGCCCAGCATAGCGGTCAACGCGCGCTGCCCTTGTGCTTCCGCTTCGGCCTCTATTCGCGGAGTGAGAACGGTGGCGTCGATCCGCACGGGCCGGGCTCGCCAGTCGATATCGACCTGGCTCAAACGCGAGGCCGGATCGAACAGACTCTCGATCTCGCTGTTGACGACGCGCGCACCGTTGGCCTCCTTCGCGATCTGTACCAGCGAATAGCCGAGCGGAACCGCAAGGCCGATGAACACCGCGGTCACCGCCAGGTTCTGCAGCATCGTCTGTCGTTCGGTCAGCGCGGCGCGGAAGCCGTAAAGCCGCGCCATCAGCATCGCGGTCAGCGCGATCGTGATGGCATTGGTCACGAATAGCAGCAGCGCGCCCCAGAACACTGTGCCGTTGAACGTCGCCAGTCCGTAACCGACGACCGCGAGCGGCGGCATCAAGGCGGTCGCGATCGCCACGCCGACGATCGTCCCCTCGCGCCCGCGCACCATCGCGTATGCGCCTGCCAGCGCCGAAAACAGCGCGACGAGCAGGTCGAACAGGTTCGGCCGCGTACGACTGGCGATTTCGCTCGTCACCGTCTGGATCGGCGAGAGAAAGACGATCAGTCCGCACAGCAGGATCGCCATCAGGCTGCCGGCGAGCAGCGCCTTGGCCGACTTGCGCAGCCAGGAGTAGTCGCCGATCGCCAGCGCGAAGCCGAGACCGATGATCGGCCCCATGAGGGGCGAAAGAAGCATCGCGCCGATGACCACCGCCGGGCTGGATAGCAGCAGGCCGAGGATCGCGATCCCGCCGCTCATCGCGGTCATGAACATATAGCGGCCCGACAGGTACGCTTCCTCGCGCCGCGCCGCGATCACCGCGCCCTGGTCGATTTCAACGATGACGTGTCGCCACCAGCGGCGCAGCGCGCGAAGCACGCTGGCAAAGCGCGCGATGTGCGGATCGTTCGCTTCCGGCGAAGCCATTTGCGTCGTCGGTGCCGCAGCCTGGTTCGCTTCGTTCATTCGATCCCCGTCATTGCCTTTGCGGGATTAGCCAATCGGGTCTGGCGGCGGAAGGGCATTCCCGGCATCCCTTGTTCGAGCATGGTCGGCGCGATCCCCGTGCAAGGTTCGTGCATGCTACGCAGAACATGCTAGCCTGAACGCGGAAAATACTTGTGTCAGCCCGCAGCTGTCCTAATTATATAACACACCCACGCCAGAGGACCCCATGGCCGAAACCAAGACGCAGACCAAAACGGCAACCGCGACCGACCTCGAGCTGACAGCCCCGGATCCGGTGCCGACGGTATCGGCAGAGAAGGCAGCGGGCCTCGTTCCCGTGTCGGACGAGAAGAAGTCCAAGCTGGAAGAAAAGGCCGATGCGTTCGTGGCGGACCTCGTCGCGCAGGACGCCAACTCGCCCGAATTCGGCAAGAAGGTCGATGCGATCACCAACATGGGCCGCAAGGAAATCATGGCAGCGGCGGGCATGTCGAACCGCTTCCTCGACCGGCCGGTCCGCGCGATGGACAAGGACGAAGGCGTCGGCGCCAATCTCGCGGAATTGCGCCGGGTGGTCGAAGACCTCGACCCCGGCAAGCGCGGCGCGAAGTCGGGCACCCGCAAGTTCCTCGGCATCATCCCGTTCGGCAACAAGCTGACCAACTACTTCCGCAGCTATCAGAGCGCCCAGACCCACATCCAGTCCATCCTGGGCAACCTTGCCAGCGGCAAGGACGAGTTGCTGATGGATAACGCCGCGATCGACGTCGAGCGACAGAAGCTATGGGAAGCGATGGGCAACCTCGAGCAGATGATCCACATCTCGAAGACACTCGACGAAAAGCTTGAGGACAAGGCCGCCGAACTCGACGCGACCGATCCCGCCAAGGCCAAGGCGCTGCGCGAGACGGCACTTTTCTACGTCCGCCAGCGCACGCAGGATCTGCTGACGCAGATGGCGGTCAGCGTGCAGGGCTACCTCAGTCTCGATCTCGTCAAGAAGAACAACGTCGAGCTGGTGAAGGGCGTCGACCGCGCGAGCACGACGACCGTCGGCGCGCTGCGCACCGCGGTTACCGTGGCCGAGGCGATGACGAACCAGCGACTGGTGCTCAACCAGATCACCGCGCTCAACACCACGACCGCGAACATCATCGACAGCACCAGCACGTTGCTGCGCGAGCAGACCGGCAAGATCCACGAGCAGGCGGCGTCGAGCACGATCCCGATGGAGACGCTCCAGCGCGCGTTCCAGAACATCTACGACACGATGGACGAGGTCGACAATTTCAAGCTGCGCGCGCTCGATTCGATGAAACAGACGGTCGAAACGCTATCGACCGAAGTCGAACGATCGAAGGGTTACATCGCCCGCGCCGAGGGTCAGGCGAAGGCCGCCGCTTCGGTCAACGAATCGAACCTGTTGACCGCGGAATGACCGGACGCGACCTGACCCCCGCCAGCGACCGGATCATCGAGCACGCACGCGTCGTGCGCGATACGAACCGCGCCGGCGGCTATCATCGTCGGCTGTCGACCAATTCAATTGGTCGCGAATCGCGGCGATTGAAGTCGAAACATATCAGCCGCAAGCTGCAGCGCATTGTCCTCACGATCGCGGGAATCGTGATCGCGGCGATGATCGCGGGTCTGATAATCGACGGGATCGGCTTTATCGGCGTGATGATCACCGCGTTGGCGATCGTCACGGCGATTTTCGTCCTCGGCAAGTATCCGAAGATGAAGACCCCTCAGCGCGCCGACCTGACGCGCAGTACCGATGCGAAACAGCTCGTCGGCCGGACGGAGCTCTGGCTCGAGGCGCAGCGTCCCGCCCTTCCCGCGCCCGCCGCGGACATGGTGGACCGGATCGGATTCCAGCTCGACGCGCTCGGCCTGCAACTCGACGGGATCGACCCCAACCACCCCGCCGCGCGAGAGGTTCGAAGCCTCGTGGGTGAAACACTGCCCGAAATG
The DNA here is from genome assembly GCA_963740025.1 of uncultured Alphaproteobacteria bacterium. Classification (GTDB taxonomy): domain Bacteria; phylum Pseudomonadota; class Alphaproteobacteria; order Sphingomonadales; family Sphingomonadaceae; genus Tsuneonella. The sequence continues at coordinate 90,836 of CAVUCI010000008.1, read as the reverse complement.
GTCGACAGCTATCGCCGGATTCCCCGTCATCTGCGCGGCGAGGAGCGCGCAGGCGGCGCGACTCCCGACGAGCAGCTCACCGGCGGCCTCGGCAAGATCAGCGATGAGATCGACCGTGTTACTCGGCAACTCGCCGAGGGTTCGCTCGACGACCTCGCGGTCAAGACCCGCTACCTGGACTACAAATACGGCGGCGAACTCAAAGATCGCGAAGTCGCCCACGAAGGCCAAACGAAGGATTCCACCTGATGCGCGTCGCCATTCCACACCAGCTCGACAAGGACGAAGTCCGCCGTCGGCTAAAGGCGAATACCGAGTCGGTGGGCGATCACATCCCCGGCGGCGCCGGCGTCACCACCGCCTGGCCAAGCGAGGACCGGATGACGATGGACATCAGCGCGATGGGCCAGTCGCTCCGCGCCAACGTCGATGTCGAGGCGAACCAGGTGGTTCTGAGCGTCGATCTGCCGCCGGCGCTCGCATTCGTCGAGCCGATGGTCGCGGGCGCGATCCGCAGCCAGGGCGACCGGCTGCTCGCACCGCCCAAGGCCAAAGACTAGAGCGGCCGCTCCCGCTCGAGGTATTCCTCGGGAATGCGCAGCGCTTCGGAGGCGGTCTGCGTTTCGCGCAGAAACAGTACGAGCGCCCACATCAGCAAAGCGATCGCGACGATGAAAGTCGCCGCCGGAAACCCCGTCAGATCGACGTCGAGCAGGTCCTCGACGAACAGCAGCGCCACCGTCAGGCCGATCGCCAGGCCGCTCGTCACAAGCAGGCGCAACGCGTTGCCGATCAGCTTTATGCGCCGGTCGACGACCCGCATTTCGCGTACCAGCAGGTCGTGTTCCATGCCTTCGGTTTCGCCGTGGCGGCCCTGTAGCGCACGGCTGCGGTCGACCACGCGGCCGAGCCGGGTCGACAGCAGGTTCATGATGTTGCCGATCGCCACCAGTACGAAGACCGGTGCGAGCGCGAGCTGGATGGTCTGCGCAATCATGCCAGCCGAATAGGGCGCGGCGGCCGAATTTGGAAACTAAACCGCGGCTGCTGAGTCGAATCCACCGTACAGACAAACCGTGCAGACAAGGGGATTCAAGATGGCGGCACGCGCATATTGGTCAGGGCAGATACGCCTGGCGCTCGTTTCGATCCCCGTCGAAGTCTATTCGGCGACCAAGAGCGGCGCGTCAGTCAGCTTCCGCCAGATCCACGAGCCGAGCGGCAAACGGATCAATTACGAAAAGGTCGTGCAGGGTATCGGGCCGGTCGACCGCGACGAGATCGTCAAGGGCTACGAGATCTCGAAGGGCAACTACGTCCTGCTCGAGGACGACGAAATCGAGGCGGTAAAGATCGAGAGCAAGCGCACGCTCGAACTGGTCCAGTTCGTCGACCAGGGCGAGATCGACGTATTCTATTTCGAAAAGCCCTATTACGTCGTTCCGCAGGACGAACTGGCCGAAGAGGCGTTCATCGTCCTGCGCGAGGCGCTTCGGCAGGCGAACAAGGTGGCGCTGGGCCAGCTCGCCCTGCGGGGCCGGGAATACCTCGTCAGCCTGAAGCCGTGCGGCAAGGGCATCGTCATGGAGACGCTTCGTTACGAGGATGAAGTCCGGCGTGCCCAGAGCTACTTCAAGGACATTCCCGAAAGTAAACCTGCGAAGGAGATGCTCCAGCTTGCGCAGACACTGATCGACCAGAAGTCGGCGCCATTCGACGCGGGCGAGTTCCACGACCGCTACGTCGAGGCACTCCAGGAACTGATCGAGAAAAAGTCGAAGGCGAAGGGCAAGAAGATCCTGGAAGATGTCGAGGAGCCGAGCGACACGAGCGGTTCGAACGTGATCGACCTGATGGCCGCGCTCAAAAAGTCGGTGAAGGACGACAAGGCGCCGGCGAAGAAGGCGACCTCAAAAAAGTCCGCTGCCAAGAAGGCACCGGCAAAGAAGCGCGCGTAATGGAGTTGAACGATCCCGTCATGGTCGACTGGTTCAACCTCGACCTCTTGTTGCGGTTGGGTGTGGCCTCGATCATCGGATTGCTGCTGGGCCTCGATCGGGAATTGCGCGGCCTTGCCGCCGGAATGAGGACGCACGGCCTGCTGTGCTTTTCGGCGTCGGCGATGACCGTTTCAGCCATTTCGCTCTACCACGAACTCGGCGGCGGCACGCCCGTCGCGCGAATGGACCCGCTGCGCATATTCGAAGCCACCGGCGCGTTCATCGGCATCGTCGGCGCCGGGCTTATCGTCTTCAGCAAGGGCTCGGTGAAGAACCTGACGACGGCGGCCCACCTCTGGCTCACCGCGGTCGTGGGACTGGCCTGCGGGGCCGGTCAATGGCCGCTCGTGACGGCGGGGGCGGCGATCTCGCTTGTTATGCTGACCCTGCTGAGGATCATCGAGAAGAAGTTCTTTCCCGATCAGGATGCCACCGCGTGAGCACGAAAAATCCCCTCGCCGAATACAACAAGAAACGGGACTTCAAGAAGACCGCCGAGCCCGCCGGCAAGCGCGAGAGCAGCAAGAGCGGCAATATCTTCATCGTCCAGAAACACGAAGCGAGCCGGCTCCACTGGGACTTCCGGCTTGAGGCGGACGGCGTGCTCAAGAGCTGGGCGGTTACGAAGGGTCCCTCCCCCGATCCCGACATCAAGCGTCTCGCAGTGCGGACCGAGGATCACCCGATGTCGTATGCCGAGTTCGAAGGCTCGATCCCCGAGGGCGAGTACGGCGGCGGCACCGTCATGCTGTGGGACAAGGGCACTTGGGAGCCGGTCGAGGGCAAGAGCTGGAAAGACCTGGAGAAAGGCCACCTCCATTTCACGCTCCATGGTGAGCGCATGAAAGGCGAGTGGATCATCTTCCGGCTGAAGCCGCGCGGGAACGAGAAGCGCGAAAACTGGCTGCTGCGCAAGATCGACGACGAGTATGCCGAGGAAGGCGATCCCCTCGTCGAGCACGGCCTCACTAGCGTCCTGACCGGCCGCTCGATGGCCGAAATCGCCGCCGATGCCGGGGGCGAGCATTCGCTGAAGGGCAAGAAGGGTGAGGCCTTTGCCGCCGAAATGGCCAAGGCATCCCGACATAATGCCAAAAAGGCCAGGTCGGCGACGGATTCATCACCGGGAAAGCCGCCGAAATTCCGCAAACCGCAGCTCGCGACCCTCGTCGACAGCGTGCCTTCCGGCAACCGCTGGATGCACGAGATCAAGTTCGACGGCTATCGCGCGCTGATCGCGGCGGCGGGCGACAAGGTCGTTGTGTGGACGCGAAGCGGAAAGGATTGGACCGACAAGTTCGGCCCGCTAGTCGAAGCTTTCACCGCGCTCGACCTCCCGCCGTGCCTCATCGATGGAGAGATCGTCGCCTACGACAACAACGGCAATCCGGATTTCTCCTCGCTGCAATCCGTGCTCAAACGCGGGCATGGGTCCCAGGGGAAGAAGGACAACCTCAGCTTCCACGCGTTCGATCTGCTCGAGGTGAACGGGGAAGACCTCACCAAGCTTCCCAACATCGAGCGCAAGGAGCGGCTTGAGGCGCTACTCGCGGCCGCGGAACCGCCGATCCACATTGCCGACCACGTACTCGGCGCGGGAGAGAAACTCTACAATACGATGTGCGAGGCGGGGCAGGAGGGCATCATTTCAAAGGCGATCGACGCGCCCTATCGCGGCAGCCGGTCGAAGAGCTGGGTCAAGGTCAAGTGCACTCGCCGGCAGGAATTCGTCATCATCGGGTGGAAGAAATCGAGCGCCAAGGGGCGCCCCTTCGCCTCGCTGTTGCTCGCTCAGCATGAGGGCGACGAGCTGATCTACAAGGGGAATGTAGGGACGGGTTTCTCCGCCGACACGATGGACGATCTGGCCGGAAAGTTTGCCCGGCTCGAGCGCAAGACGCCCCCCGCCGAAGTCGACAGGCCATCCTCGCGGGGAGTGACATGGGTTACCCCCAAACTCGTCGCCGAGATCGCATTTTCCGAGTTCACCGCCGACGGTAACGTGCGCCATGGCAGCTTTCTGGGCCTGCGGAGCGACAAGGACGCCGAGGATGTGACACCCGAAAAGCCCGCGGCGGTCGCCAAGGAAGAAACCGACGTGAAGGTTTCCAATCGGGATCGGGTCATCTTTCCAGAAAGCGGCCAGACCAAGGGCGAACTGGCGGACTACTACGAGCAGATGGCACCACTCATGTTGCCGTGGGCCGCCTTTCGCCCCGTAAGCCTGGTGCGGTGTCCGCAAGGCAGGGCGAAGAAATGCTTCTTCCAGAAGCACGACAGCGGTTCGTTCGGACCCCACGTCCACCATGTTCCGGTAGTCGAGAAGAGAGGGAATACAGAGGATTACCTCTACGTCGAGGATGCCGAAGGATTGCTGGCCTGCGTCCAGATGGGCACGATCGAGTTTCACGGCTGGGGATCCCGGTCGACGGACGTGGAGAAACCCGACCGAATGGTGTTCGACCTTGATCCCGACGAAGGTCTGGACTTCGCGGATGTCAAAGGCGCAGCAAAGGATATTCATGACCGCCTGGCCGACATCGGTCTTGCGAGTTACGCGATGCTGTCTGGCGGCAAGGGCGTGCACGTCATCGTCCCGCTGACGCCTGGCCATTCCTGGGATGCGCACAAGGATTTTTCGAAGCGCTTCGCCGAAGCCCTGAGCATGGCCGAGCCAGACCGCTTCACCGCCAACCTCTCAAAGGCGAAGCGCAAGGGGAAGATCTTCATCGACTATCTGCGCAATCAGCGGGGCAGCACAGCAGTGCTCCCATACTCCGCCCGCGCCCGCGAAGGCGCGCCGGTCGCCGTTCCGATCGCGTGGGGCGAACTCAAGGATTTCGAGGACGCCCACCCATTCTCGATCTCCGACACCAAGAAGCTGATCACCCGCGCGGGCGGAAAAGGTCTTGCCGGCTGGGGCTTCGCCGAACAGACGCTGCCCGAAATCTAGCGCGCCCGCCTAGGTGAGGCCTTTCGCGATATCCATCCGGCCCGCGTCGCCCACGCTGCTGCCGCCGTCCACATCGAGGATCGCGCCGGTAATGTAAGCGGCTGACGGCGAACTGAGGAAGACCGCCGCTTCGGCGATCTCGTCGATCCCGCCCCAACGTTTGAGCGGGATGCGGTGTTCGCTCGCGGCGCGCAGTTCAGGGTTCGGCGCGAGCCGCGCCATGCCTTCGGTCCCGTCGATCGGCCCGGGCGAGATGGCGTTGACGCGAACGTCCGGTCCCCACTCGATCGCGAGCGTGCGGATGACCTGGTTGACCCCCGCCTTTGCCGCGCAGGCATGGACCTGCAGCGCCATCGCCTGCTCGGCCTGACCGGCGGTAATCGCGATCAGCGATGCGGGCTTCGCCAGCAGGTCGTGGCATGCGCGGAAGGTGTTGAACGTGCCGAGCAAGTCGATGTCGACCACCGTCTTGAACGCGTTGGCCGACATGCCGAGCGCAGGCGCAAGGAAATTGCCCGCCGCACCCGCGACGACAATGTCGAGCGGACCGAAGTCTCCATTCGCCTGTTCGAGCGCAGCGCGGATCGCTCCGAAGTCGCGCACATCGGCGGACAGGCCGAGTGCGTCGGGTGCGATCTCGCCGGCGGCGCGCGCCGCCTTTTCCGGATCTCGCCCGCACACCGCGACCTTCGCCCCGAGCGCGGCAATGCGCTTCGCTATGCCGAGATTTATCCCGCTGGTGCCTCCAGCCACGAAGGCGACCTTGCCCTCGAGCAGCCCATCGCGGAATGCCGAGGTCCCGGTCACATCGCTCTCGCGATCAGCATCTTCATGATCTCGTTCGATCCGCCGAAAATGCGGGTGATACGGCTGTCGCGGAACATCTTCGCGATGGCGTATTCGTTGATATAGCCCCACCCGCCGTGGAACTGCAGGCACTTGTCGACGACCTCGCCCTGCAATTCGGTAAGCCAGTACTTGGCGATCGAGGCGGTGGTGACGTCGAGCTCGCCCTTCAGCACCTTGGCGATGCAGTCGTTGAGGAAGACCTTGGCCGCGGTCGCCTTGGCCTTGAGATCGGCGAGTACGAACTGGGTGTTCTGGAAATCCCAGATCGTCTTGCCGAAAGCCTTGCGCTGCTTGACGTATTCGACCGTGGTGTCGAGCGCCTTCTCGATCGTGGTCATCGCGCCGATCGCGATCACCAGGCGTTCCTGAGGCAATTCGCCCATCAACTGATAAAAGCCTCGCCCTTCGACCCCGCCGAGCACGCTGTCGGAGGGCAGGTAGACGTCGTCGAAGAACAGCTCGCTGGTGTCCGCCGCGTCCTGCCCGATCTTGTCGAGCTTCTTGCCGCGGCGGAAGCCTTCGGCACCTTCCGTTTCGAGCACCATTAGGCTGATGCCCTTGGCGCCTTCCTTTGGATCGGTCTTGGCGACGACGATGATGAGGTTCGCCAGCTGACCGCTCGAGATAAAGGTCTTGGCGCCGTTCAGGCGATAGCCGTTTCCGTCCTTGATCGCGGTGGTGGTTATGTTCTGCAGGTCGCTGCCGGCGCCCGGCTCGGTCATCGCGATCGCGCTGATGAGTTCACCCGAAACCAGCTTCGGCAGCCACTTCTTCTTCTGCTCTTCGGTCCCGTGACGCACGATGTAGGGCAGGATGATCACGTTGTGCAGCGAGGCGGCGAAGCCGTCGACGCCCTTCTCCGCCTGCTGATCGAGCACGACGAGGTCGTGGCGGAAATCGCCGCCATGGCCCCCGTATTCCTCGGGCACGGTCATCCCGAGCAGTCCGGCCGCGCCTGCCTCGCGCCAGAACTCGGCCTCGACCTGGCCGTCCTCGCGCCATTTCTCAACCCGCTTGGGCGGCGCGTGCTGTTCGTAGAACTTGCCTACAGCGTCGCGGAATATCGCGATCTCCTCGTCCTGCATGAACTCGGGATCGGGTACATCGACGACGGGCATGGCTGGTCCTCTCGTTTGATTCTTTGGTTGGCGCGAGCCTATCAGGCGAGTAGCGATCCGCAACGGAATTTTCCGCTTACGTAAAGGGCAGGCATGCAGGAAGTCGGGCCAACCTCGCAGAGCTACATCTCGCAGCGCACAAAGCTGCACTATGCCGACTGGGGCAACCCGAGTGCGCCTCCACTCATCCTGCTCCATGGGGGGCGCGACCACTGCCGGAACTGGGACTGGACGGCCGAGCGCCTGCGCGACGAATGGCACGCGATCTGCCCCGACCTGCGCGGCCACGGCGACAGCGAGTGGAACAATAACGGCGTGTATACGACGATGGGCTACGTCTACGACCTCGCCCAACTGGTCCATCAGCTCGGGTTAGAGCCGGTGACGATCGTCGCGCATTCGCTGGGCGGCAACATCGCGACCCGCTACACCGGGCTCTATCCAGACAGGGTTCGGCGTCTCGTTGCGATCGAGGGCCTCGGCCCTAGCCCGAAGATCATCAGGGAACGCCGCGAACGACCCTATGGCGACTTATGGACGAGCTGGATCGACAAGAAGCGCGAAGCCAGCGCGCGCTCGGTGCGCAAGTACGACACGTTCGAGGACTGCCTGAAGCGCATGCACGAGGCCAACAGTTACCTCTCCGAAGAACAGGCCCGACACCTGACCCTGCACGCAGTAATGCGCAACGAGGACGGCACGTTCAGCTGGAAGTTCGACCCCCACCTCCACGCCTGGCCGCCCGACGACGTGCCCACGAAGGGCCAGCACGCGCTGTGGGCGGCGATCACCTGCCCCACGCTGATGATCTACGGAGCGGATTCGTGGGCGAGCAATCCGGAGAAGGACGGGCGGCTGGCGCACTTCGGCGACAACGTGAGGGTCAGCGAATACGAACGCGCGGGCCACTGGGTCCACCACGACCGGTTCGAGGATTTCGTGGGGGAGGTGGCGGCATTTATCGCCTGATTAGAGGCGAACCGCACCATCGCAGACCCCTCCCCCGGGACCTTCGTTTCCAATGCGACGTTGCTCCAGAGGTTAGTCACCTCGGAGGTCTGCATGTCATCGTCACATCCAACAATCTACGAAGAAAGCCAAAATGGCGGAATCCGGCTCGCCGCCGGTAGCGATCGTTGGCGACTGCATGACGATTTCGTCCACCTCGCGCCCGGAGCCGGGCGTGAGCGCCTCGTACGGTTCGAGGCAGAGCTGAAGCCGTTCGTCGACAGCCTCGATCGCGGTGCGTTGGTCGTGATCGATATGCAGAACGATTTCTGTTCGCCAGGTGGGTGGACCGACGCGTCGGGCCTCGACTATCAGAAATGCAGACAGGCCATTCCAGGCGTCCGGCGGGCGATCGAAGCCGCTCGAGCGCACAAGATGTGGGTAATCTGGGTCTTCTGGCACAATCGGCCAGACCTGCGCAATCTCGGGGCGCCGACGCTTTATTCGTTCAAGCATAAGCCGGACCAGGCCGGAATCGGCCAAGACCTCGAGCATGGCCCGATCCTCACCGAGCGTTCCTGGGGAGCCAGCATGGTCGACGAACTGAAGCCGCTCATGCAGGAAGACGATGTTCTGATCGAGAAGGTCCGGATGAGCGGGTTCTACGGCACCCACCTCGACCAGGTCTTGCGCACCCAGGGCATAAGCACGCTCTATCTTACCGGGGTCAACGTCGATCAGTGTGTCACCACGACGATGGAGGACGCCTATTTTCGCGACTACAATGCCGTACTCCTGACCGACGCCTGCGCGACATCCAGCCCGGATTATTGCCGGAAAGCGGTCGAATTCAACGCGAAGAATTGCTGGGGTTTCGCCACAACCACCAAAAACTTCGCCGATCCGACAGCTTTCGCCGAGGAATAGACGTCGCTGGCTACACCACCGTCCCCGCCTCCCGCAGCCCCCCAATCTCATCCGCCCCCAGTCCGAGCGAGGTAAGCACATCATCGGTCTGGTCGCCCGGTATCGGCGCGGGCCGGGGCGTTTCGGTATCCGTGGCCGAGTATCGCGGCGCTGGCGCGGGCTGCATCGCGCCGCCGACGTCGACGAAAGTGCCCCGCGCCTTGTTGTGCGGGTGATCGTACGCCTCGCTCATGGTCAGCACCGGGGCATAGCAGACGTCGGTGTGTTCCATCAGCGCGTCCCATTCGGCGCGGGTCTTGCTCTTGAACAGGGCGGTTAGTTTGTCCTTGAGCGCAGGCCATGCCTTCCGATCGTGCTGAGCATCGAAGTCTGCGTCTTCGGCCAGGCCGGCGATGCGCCGCAGCTCGGCGTAGAACTGCGGTTCGATGCTACCGATTGAGACAAACTTGCCGTCAGCCGTCTCGTAGGTGTCGTAGAAGTGCGCGCCGGTATCGAGCATGTTGACGCCCAGCTCTTCCGACCAGACGCCCATCGCGCGCATCCCGTGCATCATGCTCATGAGGACCGCGGTGCCGTCGGTCATTGCCGCGTCGATCACCTGCCCCTCGCCTCCCCGCGCCACTGCGAGCAGCGCCGAAACCATCCCGAACGCGAGCATCATTCCGCCCCCGCCGAAATCGCCGACCATGTTGATCGGGGGGGTCGGCTTGCCGCCTGCGCGACCGAAGTGCGCCAGCGCCCCGGCGAGCGCGATGTAATTGATGTCGTGTCCGGCGTAGGGAGCGTACGAACCGGTCTGCCCCCAGCCGGTCATACGTCCGTAGACGAGCTTCGGATTGTCCTGAAGGAGTTCGTCGGGGCCCAGCCCCAAACGCTCCATCACCCCCGGACGAAAACCCTCGATGATGCCATCGGCACTCGCTGCGAGCTTGCGCGCAAGCGCCACGCCCTCCGGACTCTTGAGATCGATCGCGATCGACTTGCGTCCGCGGGCAAGAACGTCTTTCGTCGTCACCGGCTGGGAGCCGCCGCGCGAGCCGCTCGCGCGGTCGATGCGGATCACCTCGGCACCGTGATCGGCAAGCATCATGCCGCAGAATGGCCCCGGGCCGATCCCGGCAAATTCGACGATACGGATACCTTCGAGGGGGCCGGGCATCAGCGGCCCTTCCAGTTCGGGGCGCGCTTCTCGGCGAATGCGGCGGCGCCCTCGCGCGCGTCCTCGCTGACGAAGACCGGCGCGATCAGCTGTGCCTGCCGATCGTAGCGTTCGTCCATCGGCCAGCCGCGGGATTCCTTCACGATCGCTTTCGACACCCGAACCGCGAGCGGCCCGTTGGCGACGATCTTCGCCGCCAGCTCGAGCGCGGCATCGAGGGCCGAACCCTCGGCGACCGTGTTGATCAGCCCCAGCGCGTAGGCTCGCGGAGCGTCGATGAACTCTCCGGTGAGCGCCAGTTCCATCGCGATCCGTTCGGGGATCTGGTCGGGCAGCATCATCACGCCACCGGCTGCCGCGACGAGCCCGCGCTTGACCTCGGGAATGCCGAATTTCGCGCCCGCGTTCGCCACCACGAGGTCGCACGCGATCATCAACTCGAGCCCGCCGGCGAGCGCATAGCCCTCTACTGCCGCGATCAGCGGTTTCTTGGGGGGCGCCTGCACCACCCCGCCGAAGCCGCGGCCCTCGACGGAAGGCGATTCACCGCGCAGGAATCCCTTGAGGTCCATACCCGAACAGAACGTCCCGCCCGCACCTGTCAGGATGCCGACACGTAAATCGTCCTCGGCGTCGAGCCGATCCATCGCCGCGGCAATCCCCTCAGCCGCTGCCTTGTTCATGGCGTTTTTCGCTTCCGGACGGTTGATCGTGACGATCAGGACCCCGTCACGCACTTCTGTCAGCAGTTCGTCGGACACGGCCAATCTCCCATTTCTCTTTGCAACTGGTCTTGTGCCGGTTGTCGGCAAGGTTTACGCTTGCGTCAACCTGATTCCAGAAACGTGAGAGGATTGAATTCATGGGCGAGGCCTACATCATCGACGCGGTGCGCACCCCCCGGGGCGTGGGCAAGGTCGGCAAGGGTGCGCTGGCGCACATGCACCCGCAGCATCTCGCCGCGACGGTGCTCAAGGCGATTGCGGAGCGCAATCACCTCGACACCAAGGACGTCGATGACGTGATCTGGTCGACCAGCAGCCAGAAGGGCAAGCAGGGCGGAGACCTGGGCCGCATGGCGGCGCTCGACGCGGGCTACGACGTGACATCCTCGGGCATGACGCTCGACCGGTTCTGCGGCGGCGGAATCACTTCGGTGAACCTCGCCGCGGCACAGGTGATGAGCGGCATGGCCGACCTCGTCGTCGCGGGCGGGACCGAGATGATGAGCTACACCTCGTCGTCGATGCAGGAAGAAATGCAGGCGGGCATTCGTCCGCTGGGCATGGGCGCCGGAAACGAGCGCCTGCGCAAGGTTCACCCGCAGAGCCACCAGGGCGTGTGCGGCGACGCCATCGCCAGCATGGAGGGCTTCACCCGCGAGGAGCTCGACGCCCTCGCCCTGCGTAGCCAGAAGAACGCCGATCGCGCGATCAAGGAAGGCCGCTTCGAGAAGTCGGTTATCCCCGTTTACGACGAAAGCGGCACGCTTGTTCTCGATCGCGAGGAATTTCCTCGTCCGGAAACGACTGCCGAAGGCCTCGCCGAACTCAAGCCGAGCTTCGAGAAGGTCGCCGACGCGCCGCTCGACGAAAAGGGCACGACTTTCCGCAAGCTGATCAACCAGAAGTACCCCGATCTCGAGATCAAGCACTTCCACCACGCAGGCAACAGTTCGGGCGTGGTCGACGGGGCGGCGGCGATCCTCATCGCCAGCAAGGACTATGCGAAGGCGCACGGGATGAAGCCGCGCGCGCGCATCGTCGCCACCGCCAACCAGGGCGACGATCCGACGCTGATGCTCAACGCGCCGGTCCCGGCAGCGAAAAAGGTGCTTGAGAAGGCGGGCCTGACCAAGGACGACATCGACCTCTTCGAGATCAACGAGGCGTTCTCGGTCGTTGCGGCAAAGTTCATCCGCGACCTCGACCTTCCCGAGGACAAGGTCAACGTGAACGGCGGGGCGATGGCGCTCGGCCATCCGATCGGCGCGACCGGCTCGATTCTCATCGGGACGATCGTCGACGAGCTCGAGCGGACGGGCGGGCGCTACGGCCTCGTCACGATGTGCGCCGCGGGCGGCATGGCCCCGGCCATCATCGTCGAGCGGGTGGACGATTTCGTCGATTGACGCGGAACGGTCCTCGGGCGGCGGGCTTTGACAAATTGCCCGCCGTTTGCTAGATAGTTTCACAAGAAACTAATCACCGGAGACCGCGCATGCCCGACTTGTTCGAAAACCCCGCCGGCCTCGATGGATTCGAATTCGTCGAGTTCTGCGCGCCCGAAAAGGGCGTCCTCGAGCCGGTCTTCGAGGCGATGGGCTTTACCCGGGTGGCAAAGCACCGTTCGAAGGACGTTCATCTCTGGCGTCAGGGCGGCATCAACCTGATCGCCAACTACGAGCCCAATAGCGCCGCGTGGTATTTCGCGAGAGAGCACGGTGCATCGGCTTGCGGCATGGCGTTCCGCGTGAAGGATGCACGAAAGGCTTACGATCACCTTCTGGAGAAGGGCGCCGAACCCGTGGCGGTGCACACCGGTCCGATGGAGCTGCGCATCCCCGCGATCCGCGGCATCGGCGGCGCGATCCTATACCTCGTCGATCGATACGAGGGCGAGGACGGCGAGGGCCTGTCGATCTACGACATCGATTTCGAATACCTGCAGGGCGTGGACAAGCATCCCGAAGGCGCGGGCTTTACGCACATCGATCACCTGACGCACAACGTCTACGGTGGGCGGATGAAGTACTGGGCGGACTACTACGAAACGCTCTTCAACTTCCGCGAGATCCGCTATTTCGACATCAAGGGCGAATATACCGGCCTCACCTCGAAGGCGCTCACCGCGCCTGACGGCAAGATCCGCATCCCCCTCAATGAGGAAGGCAAGGGCGGCGGAGGCCAGATCGAGGAGTTCCTGCGCGAATTCAACGGCGAAGGCATTCAGCACATTGCGTTGATATGCGACAATCTCGTTGCCGCGTGGGACAAGCTCAAGCAGTTCGGCGTGCCGTTCATGACTGCGCCCCCGGCAACCTATTACGAGATGCTCGACGAGCGCCTGCCCGGCCACGGCGAGGATGCCGAGCAACTCAAGATGCGCGGTATCTTGCTCGACGGAACGACCGAGGGCGGCAGCCCTCGCCTCCTGCTGCAGATCTTCGCACAGGCGCAAGTCGGGCCGGTGTTCTTCGAATTCATCCAGCGCAAGGGCGACGAGGGGTTCGGCGAAGGCAACTTCAAGGCGCTGTTCGAAAGCATGGAGCGCGATCAGGTCCAGCGCGGCACGCTCCAGGTGGGTGAGAAGGTAGGGGAGCCAGCCGAATGAGCGAACACCCCGTCACGCACCCGATTTCACTGGGGGGCGTCCATCACGCGGCCTATCGCTGCAAGGACGCCAAGGAGACCGTCGAATGGTACGGCCGCGTGCTCGGCATGGACTATACGACCGCCTTCGCCGAGGACCACGTGCCCTCGACCGGCGAATACGACCCGTACATGCACGTTTTCCTCGACGCGGGTAACGGCAACGTGCTCGCGTTCTTCGAGCTGCCCAACCAGAAGGACATGGGCCGGGACGAGAACACGCCCGCCTGGGTCCAGCACCTGGCCTTCAAGGTTGGCAGCGAGGACGAGCTGCTCGCGGCCAAGGAGCATATCGAGGCGCAGGGCATCGAGGTACTCGGCCCGACGCATCACGGCATCTTCAAGTCGATCTATTTCTTCGACCCCAACGGTCACCGGGTCGAGCTCGCCGCCGACATCGGTACCGACGAGCAATACGCCGAATTGAAGCGAGTTGCCCCGATGATGCTCGACGAATGGTCGCAGACCAAGAAGGCACCCCGTCACGCCGACTGGCTGCACGAAATCGCGCGGCAGGAACACGCGTCTGGAAAATCGTAAGGCTTGTCGTCTAAGGCGCGCGCCATGACTGGCGCCGCATCCGGGACCATCAAGGTCCTCACCGTTTTCGGGACGCGTCCCGAAGCGATCAAGCTGTTCCCGCTGGTGCACGTGCTCGATGCGGATCCGCGCTTCGACGGGCGCGTGTGCGTGTCCGGCCAGCACCGCGGAATGCTCGACCAGGTGCTCGAGATCGCAAGCGTGGAGCCCGACCACGATCTCGATCTGATGCGGTCCAACCAGACGCTCGATGCGCTCACGGCCAACCTGCTGACCGGGATCGGCACGGTGCTCGACGCGGAGAAACCGGACTGGGTGGTCGTGCAGGGCGACACCGCGACCGCGATGGCCGGGGCGCTCGCTGCATACTATCGCAAGATTCCAGTGGCGCATGTCGAGGCGGGGCTGCGCAGCGGCAATATTGAACACCCATGGCCCGAAGAGGTGAATCGCAAGATAATCGGCACCATCGCAGCGCTGCATCTCGCCCCGACCGAGACCGCAGCCGATGCCTTGCGCCGCGAGAACGTCGACCCGACCACGATCCACGTCACCGGTAACACCGTAATCGACGCGCTCCACTGGGTGACCGCGAAGATCGCGCGCGAACCCGCGCTCGCCGCGGGTCTCGCGGACCTCGAAGAACGCTTTTCGGGCAAGCGGATCGTCGGCTTGACCACTCACCGGCGGGAAAACTTCGGCGGCGGCATGGAGGCGATCGCAAGCGCGGTGCGCCGGCTGGCCACGCGCGACGACGTCGCGGTGATCTTTCCCGTCCATCTCAATCCGAACGTCCGCGCGGTGATGAACGATGCGCTCGCCGGGCTCGACAACGTGGCTTTGATAGAGCCGCTCGACTACCCGCATTTCGCCCGCCTGATCGACATTTCTACGCTGATGCTCAGCGACAGCGGCGGTGTGCAGGAAGAGGCGCCCGCGCTCGGCAAGCCGGTTCTCGTGATGCGAGAGACGACCGAGCGACCGGAAGGCGTGCAAGCCGGTACAGCGAGGCTCGTCGGCACCGATGCCGACCGCATCGTACAGGAAGCGAACCGGCTGCTCGACGACCCCGAAGCTTACGAAGCGATGGCAAAAGCGCACAACCCGTTCGGCGACGGGAAGGCCACCCAGCGGATCGTGGAACTGCTGGCGGCAACGGGGGCCGAAAGGCGCGCCGGTTGATTTGCCATCGAGGCGCCCCTAGTCGATCGACGCTGCCTGTCGGGCGACGCCATTTGCAAGGAATTACATGACGATGGGCAACACCGGATCGGTTGCGGTCATTGGCCTCGGCTATATCGGCCTGCCCACAGCGGCGGTACTTGCCCGCGCGGGTCACAGCGTCAGCGGTGTCGACGTGCATCCCAAAGTCGTAGAAAAAATCAATGCGGGCGAGATTCATATCGAGGAGACCGATCTCGACTGGCTGGTGCGCGACATGGTCGGCGTCGGCCGCTTGCGAGCGTCGACCGAGGTGCCCGAAGCCGACGTCTATCTCGTGGCAGTACCCACCCTCCTCGGCGACAATCGCAGTCCCGACGTCAGTTACGTCGAAGCGGCAGTGCGGGCGATCGCCCCTACGCTGCGCCCGGGGTGCTGCGTGATCATCGAGTCCACTTCGCCGGTGGGAACGACCGAGCACGCCGCTGATATCCTGCGTGCCGAACGTCCGGACCTGGCGATTCCACATACCGACGGGGAGGGAGTCTACGACATCGCACTCGCCTATTGCCCCGAGAGGGTTCTGCCGGGTCGCATCATCGTCGAATTGGTCGCCAACGACCGGGTCATCGGCGGAATGACGCCTGAGTGCGCGGCACGGGCCAGGCAATTCTACGAAACCTTTGTCGAGGGTGATTGCATCCCGACGACCGCGCGGACCGCCGAGGCGGTGAAACTGGTCGAGAACTCGTTCCGCGACGTCAACATCGCCTTTGCCAACGAACTGTCGATGGTGGCCGAACAGTTGGCCTTCGACGTCTGGGACGTCATCCGTCTCGCCAACCGTCATCCGCGGGTAAACATTCTCCAGCCGGGGCCCGGAGTCGGAGGCCATTGCATCGCCGTGGATCCGCAGTCCCTCGTCAGTTTTCCCCTACGAAATCAGGCGATGCTGTGCGTGGCCGCCATACTGGTCGTCCTTCTCGCGCGGTCCCCCGTCCTCCTCGCCCGAAGGGAGGTGGCCCGATGATCAGGGCGCTTTGGTGGCTCGCCCTTGCCGGCGTGGCGGCCGTGACCGTGATGGCGGAAGTCGACCGCGCGTCCGCCAGGCATCCCGAACTCGCCGCTTTCGTACCCGCACCCTTTCGTGGATTCGCTCAGCCGACGGTGGCGATGCTGTCGCTCGCCGCGGGTCGAACCGCGGCCGCCCGGGAGGAATCGCGCGCGCTCGTTCGAAGGCGCCCGATTCCGGCAGAGAACCTCTACGCCTTGGCCCTCGCGAACCTCGCCGCAGGAGATACTGTCGGCTATGCCCGCGCGTTCGAGGTTGCGACGACCCGCGGCTGGCGCGCGGTGCCGATCCAGATAGACGCTGCCCAATCGGCGATCGCCCACGGCGACGCATCGGCCGCAGCACTCCGCATCGCGGCCGCATGGGCGGTCGATGCCCAGAATCCTGCGCTACCGGAATTGGTGGCGGAATTGGCCGCTCTGCCGGGCGGCGCACAAGCACTCGGAGAAGCGGTCGCCAAGACACGGATCGCACCCGGCCGCTTTGTCGCGGTGGTGACCGCGACGACCGACGGCGAAACGCGAAGCCGGATCTTCACGGCCGCCCGACGCGCGGGGATGGAAATCGATACTCCCTGAGCGGATGCCCGGCAGAGGAGTGCCGACCGCAAACCGCGCGTGGCGCATAGCGAGGAAGACCGGTCGGTCAGGCGGCGTGGACCAGTGTCCCGAAGATGTCGGCGAAGATTTTCGCGCCAATGCACCGCGGGCAGATCCAGCGCGCGGCGAGTTTCGCTCGAATCGAGCAGCGAAAAGGCGGGCCGAGCCGCCGGGGTGGGAAACTCGCTCGTCGGTATCGGGATGACGGCGACCGCCCGGTCGAGCAGGCCGAGAGCCCGCGCCTCCTCCTCGACCGCCTTCGCAAAGTCGTACCAGCTTGCGACCCCGGCATCGCTCCAGTGCCACGTACCGGGGAGATCGCGCTCGACCAGACCCCAGATTGCCTGCGCGAGACTGCCGGTCCATGTGGGTGCCCCGATCTGGTCGCAGACGACCCGCACTTCGTCGCGCTCGCGCATGAGGCGCAGCATGGTGGTGACGAAGTTCGCCCCTCCCGCCCCGTGGACCCAGGCGGTGCGTACGATGATCGCATCGTCGCCGGCGGCATCCTCGCCCCCCGCTTTCGACCGGCCATATGCCGAGATCGGACGCCGCGCATCGCCGGGCTGCCAGGCCCGCGGACTGTCGCCATCGAAAACGAAGTCGGTCGATACCTGCACCAGCCGCCCGCCCGTTTTCCGAAGAACGTCCGCCATCGCCTCGACCGCTGCGACGTTGACCGCGTGGGCGAGTTCTTCCTCGCTCTCGGCGCGATCGACGGCGACATAGGCACCTGCATTCACGACGACGTCGGGCCCGATCTCTGCAACCGCGTTGGCCACGGCGGAACGGTCGGCCAGGTCGAACAGGTCGCGAGTGGCCGGGATTACCTCCGCGGACTGCGGGGCGCTGGCAATAAGAGCACGGCCAAGCTGCCCCGCCGAGCCGGTCACCAGGATTTTCATCGCGCCAGTCTGTCCTTTTTCGATCACTGAGCGACCGCGCATGCACCACGCCAGCCGCTCGCGCAAATCGGGGTTGAAGGTCGCCGAGTGCAAAAGCGCGCGGGGAGACTTCCCGGTCGCCGGTCTCGAACATTCCGGTGGCGGCGGGCAGCAGCGACCTTCCGCGCGCGCACAGTTCGGTTTATCGAGGCGGCCCCGGTCTGGATCCAGAGGTACGCGTGTCCGAAAGCAGCAACTCAACCCCGGCTGTCTCGCAAGCGGATATCGCCTCCTGGCACGATGCGATCGGTCGGACGGAGAGCCGTACCGAAGTCTTGTCGACGGAGGCGCTGCGTCGTTTTGCGATCGCGGTCGGCAGCACTCCCGACGTAGAGGATAATCCGCCCCCGCTTTCCCATTGGGCGTTCTTCCTTCCGGAGCCCGAGGATTGCAATCTGGGAACGGACGGACATGAAAGGCGAGGCGGTTTTCTACCCGCGGTGTCCCTTCCCCGGCGAATGTTCGCCGGAAGCACCATCGAATTCCTGGCATCGCTTCTCCTCGAGCAGGAAGCCGTCGAAACCCGGTCCATCGCCGACGTAAATCACAAGTCCGGCCGCAGCGGCGATCTCGTGTTCGTGGAAGTCGACCGGGCGATCGAGCAGGATGGCGTCATCCGCATTCGCGAGCGCCAGAGTTATGTGTACCGGAACGACGGGCCGAAAATGGATTTGCCCGTTCCCGCGATCGATCCTCAGGAAGGGGAACGTTGGCATCCAGTCGAAACCAATCTCTTTCGCTTTTCGGCCGCGACGTTCAATTCCCACCGCATACACTACGATCTACCGTACGCGCGCGAGGTCGAAGGATATCCGGCGTTGGTGGTGCATGGGCCTTTCACCGCGGCGAAACTTGCGGCGGTCGCTGCGCGCCAGGGTAGGCTGACGCGATTTCGATTCCGCGCGAATGCCCCGCTCTTTCTTGGCCAGCCGATCTATCTGCGCGCGGCGAGGAGCGAGACCGTCGAGGCGGTGCGCTGCGACGGCAAAATCGCGATGACGGCGGAATTCCTTCGCGCCGGGTAGGTTCAGGTGGCCTGTTGCGCCAGATGCCTGTCGATCCGCTTGCCGATCTTCCGAGCGGCAAAGAGGGGCACGATCACCGACAGGGCTATGCCGGCGAGCGATGAGATCCCAAGCCAGATGGCCGTCAGGGTGCCGCCCGCCTGGTACATGGCGTAGATGACCGGCCCGGCAAGGATCAGTCCGCGCACCTCGTTGAAAACGAGCGCGAGCGCCCCGAACTTGAGAATGCCGTTGAGCAGTAGGGCAAGCGAACTCGACATGGAGTTCGTAGTAGGTCGGCGTAGTTTAGATCGGGTTAAGCGGGCGCACGAGCGTGGCCGTCCGAAAGAAGCGCAGGACAGGGTCGCCGGCGCGCTTGTCTTCGCTTAGCTGCGATGCGCCCGACCCTTTTGCAAAACGCGAAATGGGTCCGCCTTTAGTTCGGCCCGACGATTGCGGAGTCGGTCCCGGGAGCGCCATCATCGAAATTCGAAGGCGCCTGACCGATGGAGACGGTGACGTTGTTGCCCAGCACCAACGCAGCGGCCCCGAGCCCAACGCCCACGATCGCGAGGATGAGTGCATATTCGGCAGCCGACGAGCCGGATTCGTCGCGAAAGAAACGCAGCAACATGGCGCTTACCCCTTCACCCATCCGAGGTTTCATTGGTGCAAATGGCATACGACGGCCATCCCGCAAGGTCAAACGACTAGTCCCTCGGCGTGCGAGCGCGGGACAACCAGCCTAGAAAGGCTAACGCAACCCGAGCGGATCGATGGCCGATCCGTTCTTGCGAACCTCGTAATGCAGGTGCGACCCGGTCGACCGCCCGGTGGAACCGACCAGGCCGATGGTTTGCCCCCTGGCGACCTTCTGCCCCGGTGCAACGAGGATACGGGACAGGTGCGCGAAGCGGGATTCATACCCGCCACCGTGCTCGACCTTGACCATCAGCCCATAGCCGCCATCCCAATTGGCGAAGGCCACCACCCCGGCAGCCGCAGCGACGACAGGCGATCCCATGGGCGCGGCGAGATCCACACCCGCATGCATTCGGCGGCCGTGAAGGATGGGGTGCTGCCGGAATCCGAACCGGCTGGTTATCGCTCGCGAGCGAACCGGGAGGCCCGACGGGGGCACACCGTCCAGAAATGTCCCGCTCGCATCGGTTCCGGGCATGCGTGCGCGCAACGCAATCGGCGCCCCCAGTGCGTCGCTTGCCTTGCTTACCGTCACGCCGCTCGAAGAGTCGCCGCGTTCGATCGAGATCCCGACAGGAAGAGCGTCTGCCTCGCCGGCATGCGCGCCGGTCGTCCATGCGAGCGCCCAGATCGCCGCGGCCGTGCGGGCAGCGGCGAAGCCCACTCTCGCCACTCGCCGGCTAGCGTGGGCGGAATAGTCCGTCATGAAAGAACCACCGCCGCGATCCCGCCCACCCCGATGGCGATCCCGTATGGCAGCTTGTCGAAATCGCCAGCCTTGGAGGGGTCTCGCCGCGACCGGCCGGGAAGGCGGTACGCGAGGAACAGGATCAGGAGCACGAACCCGCTTACGGCCACTGCCACAAGCAGCGTCAGTCCGCTTGCGATCGGCATCCACGCCGCCATCGAAGCATAGAACTTGGCATCGCCAGCGCCGATCATGCCGAGCGAGAAGAAACCGATCGTCACGAGCAGGGCCACGACAACGTGCAACGCGGCCCAGCCTACGGCCGGCCACCCGCCTCCCGAACCTCCGAACGCCAATCCGGTGTAGGAGAGGCCAAGCACCAGGTTGAGAGCGCAGAGCCAGTTCGGGATTCGCCGCGCGCGAACATCGGTCCAGGCAGCAACGACGACTACCGCGACCAACGCCAGGAGAAACGCGGCGCCGGTGATCCCCAAATGCCCTTCGATCATGGATCAGTCGTCCAGCTTGATCCGGATGGGATACTCGGGCTGGTCCCGGCGCTTGCCGACGACGGCGACGCGGGCGTCGGTGGGTATCCGTTTCGCCGAATGACCGATTTCGATGACCGCTCGGTGGCCGCCGGCGCTGGCCAGAGTGGCGCTTGCCGCACCACCGCTCGTGATCATGACCTCCGACGATGAAACGCGTCGCAGATGAGAAGCGGGCGTACGGACCGAAACCCCGCCGCCGAGCGAACGCGTGTCGGGAGCGACCGGAAGATCGGCGTCGGCCATTGCGACCGATGGCACCGCGGTGTCGTCCACGAGCGGGGCTACCTGATCGAAAGCCAGGGCGGGGCCATTGCTCCGCACCACGCCGTTCCTGGAATAGAACAGCGCCAGGTTCGAACGAAACCGGTCGTCCTCCGGAGCGAGCGCAATCGCCATCTGGAAAAAGCGCTCGGTCAGGTCTTCGCGGCCGAGCCGGCTGTAGGCGACGGCAAGCCCATTGTACGCCGCAGGTGCCTGTTCTTCGAACGATTTGGCCAGCATGAACGCGTCGATGGCATCGGCGGTTCGCCCGTCCTTCAACGCCTGGCGCCCTTCTTCGAGCTGCCCCGCACCGAATTCCGCGATCGCGGTCCTCTCGGCCTTTGCGGACCCTCGCGCGAAGCCATGTCCACCGATCCCGAGCGCCTGACAGCCGCCGAGCGCCAGTGCCATTGTTGCGACGGACAGCGCAATCGCCGTCCGGGTCTTGGCTTGGGTCATTCTAGCCTCCTCCAGTCATTAACGGGAAAATCTTGCGAACCATCAGCACCGCGGCCGGCAGCATCAGCGTGCCGATCATCGTCGGAAGCATGCAGGCGACCAGCGGAATGGAAATGAGCACCGGAAGGCGGTGCGCTTTCTCCTCTGCCCGCATCTGGCGCCGCTCGCGCATCTCCGCGGCGTAGACCCGCAGCGTCGTTGCAATGCTTGTTCCCAGCTTGTCGGACTGGATGATCAGCGTAGAAAACGAACGTATTTCGTCGACTGCCGACGCATCAGCCATCTTCCGGAAGGCCTCGTCGCGCGACGATCCGGCGCGAAGCTGGAGGGTCGTGATCGAAAGGAGTTCGGCGACCAGCGGGTGAGAGATAGCCATCTCGCGCCCCACGCGGTCCATCGCCGCTTCCAGACCGAGACCGGACTCCACACAGACGAGAAGCAGATCGAGACAGTCGGGAAACCCGTTGATGATTTCCTCGCGCCGACGGTCGGCCTTCGCGCGAACGTAGAGATTGGGCAGGTAAAGGCCGATCAGCGCAAGGATGGAGCCGATCAGGTAGACCTTCAGGAACGAGGGCGGGTCTTCGCCCGAAAAGGCGAGTGCCACGTAAGCCAGCGGAAGAAGGAAGATGAGTCCGAGCCGTACGAGGGTATAGATCCGCGGCGCGGATGCCGAGGTATAACCCGCCTGTCGCAAGAGCTGGGTCAGCCTCTCGCTCTTCGTGTCGGTCAGGTTGAGGCCCGCTTTCTCGACCGTTTCGGCGATGCGCGACCACGCGGTGGCGGTTTCGCGCGATCGCAGGCTGGCTCCGTGCGTATTCTGGATAAGGTCCATCGATTCGAGCTTGCTGAGCTGCGCGCGGACCGCGACGCGACGGTTGGCGGCGGCGAGAAGAAACAGCGATCCTGCTGCCACGACCCCGAAGATGATCAGCAGGATCAGGATGCGGACGGTGCTGTTCTGTGCGGCGAGATCGATCATGTCAGACCTTGATGTCCACCAGTTTGCGGATCCAGAAGACCCCGATGAAATAGACTATGATGAGCGAGGGAAATCCGACGACGAAGATCGTGTCCCGCGCGACATCGGTGTAGAACCGGGGGTTGATCGCGAACATGCTGACGAAGGTGATGATCGGCAGGACGGTCAGTATCCACCCGGTCATGCGTCCTTCCGAACTGAGCGCGCGAACCTTCATGAACAGGCTGGCTCGCGCCCGGATGATCCCGGACAGGTTCTCGAGGATTTCGGCCAGGTTGCCGCCAGTCTCGGCTTGAACGGCCAGCGAGACCACGAACATGCGGATATCCTCCATGTCCCAGCGTTCCGCCATGGCTTCGAGCGCGTCGGTGAGTTCGGCGCCATAGGCGATCTCGTCGCCGACGATGCCGAATTCGCTGCCGATGGGATCTTCCATCTCCTTTGTCAGGAGGTTGATCGCGCCGGCGACCGGGTGGCCGGACCGCAGCGCTCGCACGAAAATGTCGAGTGCGACGGGAAACTGCTGTTCCATCTTCTTGCGTCGGCGCTGCGCGGCGATGTTGATGATGACGACGGGTATTCCGACCGCAAGGCTCGCAGCCAGGGCCAGGGCCAGCAGCACGACGCCTGCCGAAAGGGCAATTCCCGACAACGACATCAGGAGGAGCAGGCCCACGCTCAAAAGCACGAAAGCGAACCCCATCCAGAACAGCAATTGCCCCAGGGTAAAACTGACGGCCGAAGCGAAGAGGGCGCTCTGCAAGGCCCGCAACGGCCGGGCGAGCAGTGAGGGATACTCGTCGAAGTCGCTCGGCGCATTCTTGCGCAGTTGCGCGGCGATCGACGCCCGGTCCTCGCCCTTACGGATAAGTTCGAGACGCCGGTTGATTGCGGCAAACCGCGACCGGCTTTGCCAGGCGGTTCCCAGAACTACCTGGGACAGGATGAATACCGAAGCGAATATCGCCAGCAGGATTCCAAGACGCAGGGCGACGTCCAGCATCAGCCGAACTTCAGCTCGGGACGGAAGAGTTCCGATGGCAGGTCGATGCCGGCGGCCGATGCGTCGGCGAGCAGCTTGGGACGGATGCCGGTCGCCTCGAAGTGGCCGATGACATCGCCTTCCTCGGTGCGGCCGGTCGTCTTGAAGCGGAAGATCTCCTGCATCGTGATCGTGCTGCTTTCCATGCCCGTCACTTCGGCAAGGCTCACGACCCGGCGTCGCCCGTCGGCAAGCCGTGCCACCTGCACCACGATCTCGATCGCGGAGGCAATCTGGGCCCGGGCTGATGCAGGCGAAATCTCGATGCCGCTCATGCCGATCATCTGCTCGATGCGCGAAAGCGCGTCGCGGGGCGTGTTGGCGTGCACCGTGGTCATCGAGCCGTCGTGACCGGTGTTCATCGCCTGCAGCATGTCGAACGCCTCGCCGGCGCGAACTTCGCCGATGATGATCCGGTCGGGCCGCATGCGCAGCGCGTTCTTGACCAGATCGCGCTGCGATACTTCGCCGCGGCCTTCGATGTTGGCCGGGCGTGTCTCGAGCCGGGCGACGTGCTCCTGCTGCAACTGGAGTTCGGCGGAATCCTCGATCGTCACGATGCGCTCGCGTTGATCGATGTAGGACGACATCGCATTCAGCAGCGTCGTCTTGCCCGAGCCGGTGCCGCCGGAGATCAGCACGTTCTTGCGCGAGCGCACCATGGCCTGCATCACCTGCGCCATCTGTTCGGGAACGCTGCCGAATTCGATCAGCTTCTCCATCCCGATGCGCTTCTTGGCGAACTTGCGGATGGAGAGCAGCGAGCCGTCGATCGCGAGCGGCGCGATGATCGCATTGACGCGCGAACCATCGGCAAGACGCGCGTCGACGAAGGGCGAGGATTCGTCGATCCGGCGCCCGACCGCGCTGACGATCTTCTGGATGATCCGGATCAGGTGCTTTTCGTCCTGGAACCGGGTCGACACCTTTTCCAGCAGGCCGTTGCGCTCGACGAAGACCGTGAGATACCCGTTCACCAGGATGTCGGTGATGGTATCGTCTTCCAGCAGTGGTTCGAGCGGCCCCAAGCCAAGCAATTCGTCGAGCACTTCCACGACGAGAGCCTGGCGTTCCTGGCTGTTGAGCGCTTCCTTGCGCTCTTGCAGAAGCTCCTGGACGATTTCGCGGATCTCGGATTCGATCTGTGCCCGGGGCAACTGATCGAGCGCGGCGAGGTTGATCTTGTCGAGCAGCGCCCGGTGGATCTCCACCTTCAACCCAAGCTTGCGCTCGTTTTCGGGAGAGATCGATATCACCTGTTCCACCGGCTCCGGGGGAGCCTCCGGAACGGTGGTGGCGCGAACCGCCTTCTTGAGCGACCAGGTGCTCATGCGGGCTCTCCCCTCCGTTCGACCAGATCCTTGGCGAAGGCATCGATGTCCGCTGCGAATCGCGACTTCGAGCCGCCGTCGGTGACGAGGCGACCTTCGTCCTGCGACGCCCGCAACTGGTTCGCATCGGCCGCAAACGTTGCCGCGACGGGTCTGCCGAGCGTCTCTGCCGCGTCACCCTCGTTGACCGCCCGGAAGAGCTTGCGCTCCATCCGGTTCAGCACGACGTCGACTCGCGAGCGGGGCAGATCGATCTCGTCGAAGAGCGCGAGTTTGTGCTTGGCTTGCCGCAAGCCGGCAATCGACGTGTCGCTCACCAGCACGACCCGGTCGGCGCTACTGAGCAGCGACAGCGACCAATCCGTCCAGACGGGCGGCAGATCCACAAGCACATGATCGAACATCGAACGGGCGAGGCGAAGGCTCGCGAGCATATGATCCGCGTCGAGGTTGTGGATCGGACGAATGACTTCGGGCGCCGCGACAAGCGCAAAGCCATAGCGGGTCTCGGTTATCGCGCTGCGGAATAGTTCGGAATCGAGCCGCGAACCGGCTTCGATCAGCGCATCGATCGCGACCTCGGGAGTTACTCCGAGGTAAGATGTCGCATCGCCTCCCTGAAGGTCGAAATCCATCAGGCAGACGCCCAGAGATCCGTGCACTCGCTTCGCCATCGCCTGCGCCAGGTGCGTCAGCACAGTGGTGGCGCCGCTGCCGCCATTGGCTTGGACGACGGCGGTCACCGGCGCCAGGTTGGCGCTGTCGGCGACTTCGTTCTGGCTCGATAGCGCGTCCAGGATCTGAGCCGCGAGGTTGTCGGGCACGAACGGCAACTCGGCGACATCGGCCACCCCCTGCCGGACCAGCGTACGGACGAGCGAAACGCTGGCATCGCGCAGGGCGACGATCACACCCACGTTCGGATAGTTCGCGCACACGGTGGCAAGGCGGCGCAAGGACGCCTCGCTGGCCGGATCGGCTTCAAGGACGAGGACCCGCACGTCCTCGAGTGCTGCAGACGGCAGCTCCGCGTCTGCCGGCATCGCCATCAGCGTGGTCGTTTCGTGCCAGCTGAACGGTACATCGCGATCCCGCAGGGCATCGAGGTACCGGTCGCTGGCAACGATCAGCGATCGCCCGGACAGTTTGGCGTTCATTTTCTCGATCATCTGGAATGGGTCGGGTGTCTTGGACATGGCGATCTCAATAGGACACTACCCCCTCTCCATCCTCGAGCGTTTGGCTATAGCTGAAGGATGGGAGCGGGATGCGTCCTCCCAAGAGGAACAGGGCGCGCATCTGCGCGCGGTTGACACTGATGGTAACGATTGGCGCAGCGTCCGGAAGCGGATTGCCACCATCGTCAACGCTCGGATCACCCGCGTAGCCGATGCCGGATCCGCTGTAAGCGAGAGTTACCTCGTCGTCAGCAAGGGAAGGATCGACTACCCGCATTCGGCTTAAAATACGGTCGAATGCGGCTCCATTTGCGGCTCCGCTACTACAGGTCACGGTGCTGCTCGACTTGGAACAAACGATGGTCGGTACAGCTTCCTTACAGATTGCGTCGCCAGACTTAATGGTCTTGTAACCGACAACATTGCCCGACGAGTCATATATCGGGCAATCGACCCCAACATAATTTGCGGTGCTTAGACTGCTCGCCACGACATTGGTAACCACTGCCGTCCGCGTACCCATCTGCACAGCCTTTTCGAGCCGATTGACCGCCCACAGATATCGGCCGCCGTCGATCACCCCAAAAAAGAGCAGCAGAGTAGCCGGAAGGACTAGCGCGAATTCCGCTGCCGTCGAGCCAGATTGCAATCGAAGGAGCTGGCGCAGATCGATCACAATCCGATCCCCGGCGAATTGGACTCAGCAAACAGTTCAATATCCAGAGGATTGGCGCCCCCGCCGCTTATCCCGGACATGAGACTTCCAAGCATCCCGAACATCCAGGGATAAGCTACGTTATGTGCCGACACATCAATGACGGGGCCCTTCGCCCCTGGATATGCAGCGGCGTAGTCGACGTAGAGTCCGGTATCCACGAATGAGCCGTTATCGCAATTGGGGCTCACGGTGACTTCACCGTCTGTCCACCCGCGGACCTTTGGAAGAGCATTCGCGTTCGCGATTTGGCCAGTGCGAGTTAGCAACCTGACCTGTGCCTTCAGCTCATTGGACATTACTTCGGTCGTTCCCTGGCACACTTCTCTGATTGGAATACGTGCCGCGTATCGCGCGCCGTCGCGCACCGCCTCGGCCAATTTGTGCTGCGTCCATACAAAATGGCCGGCCTCCATTCCGCCAAACAGGAGCACGAGCATCATCGGCAGCGTGAGAGCAAACTCGACCGCCGCAGATGCATGCTCGCTTTGTCGGAAGCGGATGGTATTCATCTCAACAATACTGCTTTGCGCCGACTGAAATACTGAAACGCGTTCTGATTGCCGTCAATTGTTGCCGGTCCCTTGATTTCACCATAAAAGGAGCGACCTTCAAGAAGATCGTCTGTCCCGGTTGTACGGTCGGCAGATGTAACCAGAAATATATCGACCCAGCGTTTTATGTTGACCGGCGCGTGACCATTAAGACCGGTACAATCTACTGCTGCGACAGTTAGAAGTCTGCGATCCTTGGTTTGACCTGCAAACGGCGTACGGATGGGGCGCGGATAAGAGCAGTATAGCTTGCCGTCCTTCTTCCCGTTTTTGCCGGCTGGTCCCACATAGCGGCCTGCTTCCCGCGGATTAAGCGCATCATTGTCCAATTCCCATCGATACACCTCGTAGCGGGAAATACTCCCGTTCCCGTCAAGATCTGACACCGTGGAGAAATCCGCACCTGGATGATTGGTGCTAAACCATGATTGCGGGTTCCAGTCGCCCGAACCGAAGGATGTGCAACCCGCAGAATCGCAGGGGTAGCCGGGGCTTGAAGGAGGATTCTCGGTTGCGGGAATATCCTTGACGGCGGTCAGGGCGCCCGACGGGGTCGAAGTGCAAGTCAAAGCGGCAATCTGGGCATCGCTTTTATTGCTGAAGGATTGAACATAAACATAATTTTTGGTTACATTTGCAGATGGGCAAAAGTCACCATTGTTGCTGTCACAACTATTGTTCCCGTTAAGCGGCGGATCGTAGATATCCAACCGCGTATTAAGAGCGACAGTCTCAGGCGTTCGAAATCCGGTCCGACTTTCTACCCCATCAGCAAAACAACCAGCCCCGTCCGAATTGAGACCCAACGTCCGGTTCTTGTTTGATCCGGACAAGCCGGGATAGGGTATGTCGAGAAAGCCGAAATCGCCGGGTGCCCAAAGCGGATTTTCGGCCTGCGGTGTTCCGTTGCCGTTACCCGCCTGGTTCTTCTTCATGTGAAGCGGAATGCCTTTGCCAAGGTCATCCTCGCCAGGGAAAGCGTTGTTTGGGGTACAGAACATCAGCGGTGGGACATTACAGGTGGCATCCTGGAGCGTGGCCATAGCCTTGCCCCGGGCCACGCCGCCGCTGAAGGCCGCCATCACCGGGGTCAATGCGTAGCGAACGGCACGATTTTCAACCGTTACCTCAACTACCTTCGCATCCTCGGGAACGGTCGTTTCGTTGACCGGCGCATCGTTTTCATAGCCTTCGTAATAGGTAAACGTCAGACCGGACGTGGGAATGCTCCTCCCGGCCCCGTCATTGGCGAAGCGGGTTTGGTTCCCGAGCGCATTTGCCGCTGCTATTTGAGAGTTCGTAATCGCATCGGAGCTTCCATCTAGCTGAGTAGCAGCAGCAAGCGCGGCCTGGTCCGCTGCATTCTGAAGCTCAGTGTCGAGTCCCATCATGCGGCCGTAGTCGAATGCCACCCCCGCCATTACGATGAGCGGAAGTATGGCGATCGCGTACATTGACGAAATCGCCCCGCGTTCGCTCCTAAGTAGCGACGGTAGGGAGGATAGTCCGATCATGCTGCCCACGCACCTCAGGAACCGCCGCCGCCGCCACCGCCGCCGCCGCTCACCTGCGTGCTCGACTGGCGGACGGGCTTCTTCACCTTGTCGGTGCGGTAGCGTTCCGCGGCCTGGCCGGCATGTTCGCCGCTGGTGGGCGGGTTCAGCGTATCGTACTGCGGATCGGGATCGACGACCTGCGCGGCCATCGTCATCCGGTTGGCATCGCCGAAGTGCGACGCCTGCGGTTCGTAGATCGTTTCGCACCCGGCAAGCGCGGGAAGCAGCGCGACGATCACCAGGCGACGGGCATCAATAGTCATATCCGTCTCCACCCTTGGCCGCCGTATCGGCGGGGGAAAGTTCGGCCTGCGAGGCCGCGGCCTGCGTCGGCGCGGCGGCGGTCGCGGCTTCGGCCGGAAGCGCGCCGGCGATGGGCGCCAGCGGGACCGGCTGGTAGCTGTCGCCGGTGGTCAGCACGTCGACCGGCTTGGGATCGGCGATGCGATCGGTCGGCAGGCGGACCTGGTCGGGCCGAAGCGGCGCGACGAGGCGCGGGGTGACCACGATCAGCAGCTCCGTCTCGCCCTTCTGGAAGTTGGTCGAGCGGAACAGCGCCCCCAGGATCGGGATGTTGCCGAGCAGGGGAAGCTGCTTGACGGTGCTCTGGAAATCGTTCCGCAGAAGGCCGGCGATGGCGAAGCTTTCGCCGTCGCGCAGCTCTACCGTGGTGCTCGCGCGCCGGGTCTGCAGGCCGGGAACGGTAAGGCCGTTGACGCTGACCGAGGCCGAAGGATCGATCGAGCTCACTTCCGGCTCGACCACCAGGCTGATCACCTTGTCCCCCAGCACGGTGGGGGTGAAGCCGAGGCTGACGCCGAACGGCTTGAATTCGATGGTGATGGCGTTTCCGCCGCCTCCACCGCCGCCGCCGCTGGAGTTGCCCTGCGACACCGGGATCGGGAATTCGCCGCCCGCGAGGAACGAGGCACGTTCACCCGACAGCGCGACGAGCGTCGGGCTCGCCAGCGTTTTCGAAAGCCCCTTGTTCTCGAGCGCGTTCAGCGTGCTGTTGATGCCCAGCGTGCCGATGTTGAACGAGGTGCCGAACACGCCGAACGAATCGACGATCGCGCCGAGCGTCGCGGGGCCCGAGCCCTGAAGTCCGGCGCCTTCACCGATCACCCCGCCGAAACGGCTGCCGGCGAAGGCGTGATCGATGCCCAGCTTTTCGCCGATGGTGCGGTTGATCTCGGCGAACCTTACCTCGAGCATGACCTGCTGGCTGCCGCCAACGGTGATCAGGTTGATCACGTTGTCCCCGGCATAGGCCTTGGCGAGCTGGGCGGCGCGGTTCGCGGCGCCGGGATCGTTGACCATGCCGGTCAGCAGCAGCTTGCCGGCGGAGATCCGCGCATCGATCGGCTGGCCGGGCACGAGGTCGGCCATCTGTTCGCGCAGCCCTTCCACGTCGGGGCCGACTTCCACGTCCATCACCGCGATCACGCGGTTGCCGCGATCGTAGAGCGTGAGGCTGGTGGTGCCGAACGCCTTGCCGAGCACATAAACCGACCGTTCCGAAATCGGCACGACATCGGCCACGTCGGCATTGCCGATCATGGCGCGGGCGATCGCGCGGTCGGACGAGACGACCTGGCTCTTGTTCACCGGCACTTCGATGGTGCCGGCGTGAAGGCCGTATTCCTGCGCCGCGGCGGGAGCGACCGTAAGGGCGCTGGTGGCCAGCGCGAAAGCGGCGAAAATCGTGCGAGCGGTTTTCATCAACGGCTCCCCAAGCTGCCGACCTGGTAACTGGTCGGTTCGGTGCCACGCACGACGGTCATCGCGGGGCCAGAGGGTATGGATACGGCATTGACCGTTGACGGAGGGTTGATGCTGGCAAGCTGCACGCAGGCGGCGGGCTGTAGCCCCCGCCTCCACCGCCGCCGCCGCGGTTCTTGCCGCCGATCACGATGCGCGGCAGGCCGAGGTTGCGGCTGGTCGTGGTGCGCGCGAGCTTCGGCTGGTTACCCTCTCCATCGACGGCGAACATCGGCTCCATCTTGCGGAGCGTGAGCTGGAGCGTGCCCATGCGGTTGGCGACGGCAAGGCGCGATGCGTCCTGCGGCGTCACCGCCAGGGTGACGGTGCGGCTGACCTTGGGCTTGCCGGTCTTTTCGTCGGCGAGCTGGTCGACCGCGAGCACCTGCGCGCCTTCGAGCACGACGTCGGCGCGCTGGTCCTGTTGGTCGGCGCCGTCGCCTTCGATCTGGCGCAGCAGCAGCACGTCGACCATCAGGCCGGGCAGCACGAAACCGGCGACGCCGTTGACGTTGTTGACCGGGATGGAAACGGCGCGAAAGCCGTCGGGCAGCAGCGCGGCGAGCGTGGCGCGGCCGTCCGTGCCGCTGACCTTGCTGCGAAGAATGGGTTCGCCGATGACGATCGGGCGCAAGGCCACGCGATTGTCCTTCAGCACCTCCGGAATAGAGGTAAAGGCCCCTTCGGGAACCGAAGTGGCCGGGAAATTCTGCAGACGGACCGTCTGTTCGGTGACGGCCTCGCCGTATTCGAGGGGCTTGGTGGCGACGACGATGCGGACGAGCTTCTGCTGGTCGGCCAGGGCCGCCTGCTTTTTCTCGACGCCAGTGAAATAGGCGTTTGCGATGATGACGGCGATGATGCCGAGCACCACCGCCAAACCTACCATAACTATATTCCGTCCCTGCATTTCGACGCCCCCCCTAGCCGCAAATTGGAAGAAGACCGGCCCTCGGCTCGACACTGCGGGCGGAGCCTATTACAGATCAGTTAGCGGAGAGCTGGTGCACTGCACTCGGTCAGTCGAAGGCGATCCGATCGAGGTCGGTATCGCCGTCAGCGTTGTTGCAGTCGTTGACGTCGTTGGCAGCACCACCGATAGCGGCGGTGACGTTGTTGCCGAGCGCCAGGGCGGCGGCACCGATGCCGACGCCGACGATGGCGATGATCAGCGCGTATTCGGCCGCCGAGGCACCCGATTCGTCAGCGATAAAGTTCTTGATGAAGGTCTTCATTGTCATATTCCCCGTAAACCGCGGTCGCGCTGGATGGTGCGCGCCGCAATCGTTCGTCCAAGGCCCCGGCATCTATTTCCGGTTAGCCTAGCTCGCAGAGATGATGACCGAAGCGACCCTGTTATATGTTTCCGATATCGAATCCGAGACTTAACCGCTCGCTTCGACCATCAACGCTTCGAAACCGCCATTAAAATCCTTCATTGCGGGCCAACCGTCAAACACAATTCGTTACCCCAAAATTAACTCGGGTTGACAAAAGTTTAGCCGCAGTTTCCCCTAACATTTGTGGTAAACGGGTGACATTTCGTGGCCATTGGGACTCACTGGGAACAGATCGCGAATCGCGCGATTCGGCAACGATTCGGCGCGATCCGAATCGCAGGCGAGGTTCGGTTCGGTTGGCGGAAGGCAAGATCGGCGCGGCGTTGACATCATACCGCGAGCGGCTGTCCCGCCGCAGCGAGGCGATCCCGCGCACCCTGCGGCGGCTGACGACGGCACTGGCGATCGGCTGGGCCGGGGTATTCTTCCTTGCCGCGTGCCTGCGCATCCTTGCCTCGCCCCGATTCGACCCCGGTCTTTCGGGCTGGCTCCAGCTGCTCGGCCCCTACGCGGCGATCGCGCTTGCCCCGCTGGCAGGATACGCGCTGGCCGAAGCCAGTTTCCCGCCCGCGCGGCGAACCGCGCCGAGCGAAGCGAGCCTCGTCCAGTGGGGCCGCTGGCGCAAAATGCGGATCGGCCAGGCGCGGCTGCATCCGTTGTTCGGCCCGGCGGGCTTCATGGCATCGCTGCTGGTCGGCCTGCTGCTCAACGTGGTGCTGCGCAGTTTCGAATTCCTGCTCTCGATGCCCGCGCTGACGACGCAAGCACCCGACTGGGGGCGCGAACTGTTCGTGCTGATGGCAGCCGACGTCGGCGTGATGTCGTTCTTCTACATGGTCGCGTTTGCATTCGCGCTGCACAGCGTAACGCTGTTTCCGCGAATGCTCGGCTTCTGCTGGCTGCTCGACATCCTGGTCCAGTTGCTCATCGCGCAGCGGATCGGGATCGACAGCCGACCTTCCGCGGAATGTCGCCTGCCCCGCTTGACGAGCTGCTCAAGGGCAATATCGTCAAAGTCCTCGATCAGCGCCTTCGTCTGGCTACCCTACCTGATTCTTTCGGAGCGGGTGAACGTCACCTATCGCCACAGGGCTTCGTTATCTCACGACAGGTTCGCGATAGCTCCAGTCGACGAAGCGCCCGACAGCGATCCAGATGATCGTGATCAGGATTATCCCGACGATGCCGTCCGATAGGTAGTGCCAGCCGATATGGATCGAACCGAGCAGCGTCGCGACGGTGAAGGCGGCAGTCAGGATCTTGAGCCAGCGTTTCCCGCCGTAATGCATCGCCAGGAGAAAGCCGAAGTAGGCCATCGATACATGCATCGATGGCATCGCGGAAATGCCCACACCAAGTTTGGTCGTGCCCATGTTCTTGACCAAAAAGCCCATTGCGTAAGCCGCGACGAGACCGTGGCTTTCCTGGCCGCCCGGATTTCCGCAAGCAGCGGGGCGAAGCGGTCTCCCAGCCGTAAATCATGTCGTAAAAGACCAGGCCCCACCGACGCGAGACCGGTGGCAAGACAGACCCCCATGATGAACCAGGCCAGGTGGAAGGTCAGCGCCCCCGCGTATCTGGAAGCGCGGGTCGCGGGTGAAACTGAACACTCCGGTGCACAGGATCACATAGGTGAACCAGAGAATGTACACGCGGTCGATCGCAAGCAGGAACCAGCTTGGCATCAGCGCTGTGAAACGGCCACGCGTCATCGCCGAGCATGAAGACGTCGAGCCTGACCAGATAGGGGTCCAGATAATAGGCTTTGATCGCCGGTATCGCCGATTTGAGCACCCCGAAACACTTCGCCATCGCTGGATATCCGAGCGGAATGATCACCTCCGCAACCAGTCCGACCTGAAGCGCGTCAGGCGGAGCAGGGCGGGTGGAGGCGATCGACCCTCGCTTGACGAGCTGGTAGGTCACCATGGCCGATCCAGATCAGTGGCAGGATGAACCATCCGGGAAGCGTCTTCAGGATAGTTTCCGAGTTCAAACAACTTGAGTCGAGGACATGTGAAGACGATGTCGCCGACGATCGCCGCCGCGATGATCTCGCAAGCCAGCACTGCTGCCAGCGCGGCATAGGCGATGTGATGGCCCGGCCGGAAAAACCTCCGCTGCCTGACCGGTGCTGCTTTCCCGTTCACGCGGGCGGGTTCGG
Organism: uncultured Alphaproteobacteria bacterium; assembly: GCA_963740025.1. Taxonomy (GTDB): domain Bacteria; phylum Pseudomonadota; class Alphaproteobacteria; order Sphingomonadales; family Sphingomonadaceae; genus Tsuneonella. Next base: position 56,907 of record CAVUCI010000008.1, on the reverse strand, counting down.
CGCGCTCTTGCAGGTCCAGCCCCTCGCCGTCGATCGCAATCGAAGTATCCACGTCATACTCCTCGGGCGACGGTATATCAGGCGGGAGCGATTTTCCTACACCGCCGCGATCTGCCATGGTGCGCGAGTGATGCCGCCCCGAACCCTTCACGACAGCCCGCGCCTCTTGCGACCGAATCCGGGCAGGATTTCGCCTCCCCGGCCCCCGGCCGGGAGTTTGCCTCCTGGACAGTGTGACAGTGTGACAGGCCCTCGGCGGATCGGCGACCACGGGGCGGGTTCCTATCGCTCGGTTCGCCAGCGGCGCACGGTTTCTTCCAGCAGGCTGGCGTCGGCGTGGTCGTGCGCCCACTTGTCGGAAAACACCGCGTCGTCGGATGCGGGGCGCTTGTCCGCCTCCAGCGTGTCGATCAGCACGCGCATGGGGATCGGCACGCCTTCCCCGCTGATGATGCATTCGCGGTTGCGCAGCGCGCCCACCGTGCCGGCGATGCTGCGCGCCCCTTCCGTCAGCGCGGCGACGAGGTCGGCCTGGTCGGACTGGTTGTTGAGCCGCAGCGACATGATCGTGCCGCACTGCGACAGCGCGGTTTCCGACAGTTCGGACGGCCGCTGGGTCACCATGCCGAGGCACACGCCGTACTTGCGCCCCTCTCGCGCGATCCGCTCCAGCTGCTTTTCGACCGAGCGGGTCGCCTCGCTCTTCTTGCGGGGCAGGTACCGGTGCGCTTCCTCGCACACGAGCAGGACCGGCGCGCGATCCTCACGCGGGGCCCAGATGGCATAGTCGAGGATCAGCCGGGCGAGCGTGGCGACGACCACGTTGACGATCTCGGTCGGGACGCCCGCAAGGTCGATGATCGAGATCGGCTTGCCGTTGTTGGGAATGCGCAGGAGCTGGCCGAGCAGTTCCTGCAGCGAAGCGCCGGCAAGCTCGGCGTTGAAGATGAAGTTGAACCGGCGGTCGTGGAAGAACTGCTCGATCGTCAGCCGCAGGTGGGTGTAGCGGTGCGCATCGGCGAGCTTTTCCAGCCGCCCCGCCTCTTCCTCCAGCGCGTCGGTCAGGTCCTTGAGCTGGTACGACACCGGCGTGTCGGCGGTGATCCGCCCCGGCGCCTCGGCATGGATGTTGCGCTGGCGGGCGCGGAGCAGGACCTTGGCCATGATGTTGGCATCGACCGTCCGGTCCTCGCCCGCAGCGGCGATGAAGGCGTCGCAATGCTCGTCGAGGTTGAGCGCCCAGTACGGCAGCTTGAGGTTCGATACGTCCCACACCTGCGCCGCATCGCCGAACGCGTGGGCATACTCGCCGTGAGGGTCGAAGATGACGACGTGGCCGTGGTGCGCCTGCGACACGATCCGGTCGAGCATCAGGGTGACGGTGGTGGACTTGCCCGCGCCGCTCGACCCGACGACCGCGAAGTGGCGGCCCATCAGCATGTCGAACAAGCACCGGCGCGCGCACCCCGCGGGTGGGATAGACGGTGCCGATCTGGATGTGCGGCACATCGGGCGGGGCGAAGATGATCGCCAGCTCGCTTTCGGTGGCGAAGAACAGCGGGTCGCCGGGCTGGGGAAACGAGGTGACGCCGCGCCGGAAGCCGGTCAGCCGTCCGTCGCCATCGTGGATGCCCTCGCCCACGTATTCGAGCTCGGCGATCGTGCGGCTCTCGTCGTCGTGATCGCGCGCCAGTTCGACGAGGACGCAGAACACGCTGGCGCCGTGGACCGATATTCGAACGAATGCGCCGATCGAGGTATTGTCGGTCTGCGCCGCCGCCGCCGACCGGTGCCCGGCCAGCCGATCGATGTCGACGAAGCAAAGCGCCTTCGTGCCGTCCGTACCCGCAACGCGTCCGATCGCATCAACCTGCATACACTTGCCCCCAACGATATCGCATGCCCCTGAGCCTTGCGATTGGCAGGGTTCGGGACCGCGCGCGTTCCGTCAACCCCAAATCCCGCCGCCATGACTACGCCCTCGCGGCAAAGCCCGGCAAGCCGAATAGCGCGACTGTGCCTTTCGAGAACACGCCGGCGCCGAATCTCACTCCGCTCTGGGGGCGAAGTGGCCGCCGTGCTTTTCCAGGATCGCGCGCAATACACCCACCGGGCAGCCGCAGTCGGCCGGGTCGACGGAGAGGAAGATCTTGCCCCGCGAAATGCGCATCGCGAAATAGGGTATCTCCCGGTCCTCCACGTCGAGGTCGGTCAGCATCCGCGCGATTCCTCCGCCCGACGCGCCCAGCGCGCCCCCGATCGCGCCCATCGTTCCGATCGCATTGGCCGCGATCGCCCCGCCCACGGCGACGGGGCCCAGTCCCGGTACGGTCAGCAAGGTGATGCCGACGATCGCTCCCGCCAGTCCGGCCCCGGCGCTCGCCGCCGCGACACTCAGCCGGGAATGGCCGGACGGGCGGTCGAATTTCGATTCCATGAACTGACCGGCGCGCCACAGCAGAGAGATCGATCGCGGCTTCACGCCTGCGCGAACCAGATCGCGAAATGCGTTCTCCGCGGCGGCAGGTCCGTCGAAGATGGCCGTCAGGTCGCTCCGCTGCCGGTGCCGGAGTTCGATGCACGCTTCGTCGTAGAGGCTTGCGAACCTCGCCCGATCTTCCGGCGTGCGAAACACAATGCGAATTCCGGAACTCTGGTGCAGGCGCGCGATGCTCGGCGAGTGCGTTCGGTTGAACAGCGTCCGCAGAAGCATTTCGATGGTGGTCGGCCGAAGCTCCTGGTTGGTCCCGCGGTTGATCCAGGCGAGCGAGACCGGTCGCGGATGACCGCGCGACATATAGTTGAGCGCCGCTATTTCCTTCGCCTTCAGGACGAAACACTGCCCGGGTTGCGGTTCGATCGTCATACGGTCCGGGTGAGCCATGCGATCCGACCTCGGGTGGCCCCTACGCCCCCGCCCTATTGCGGTTCCGCATCCGCTTCGCCGCTCGGGGCGACGGGACGCCGCAGTCCTCCGCTCACGCGTATCGAGGCTCCGTTGGCGAGATCGTAGCTGGGTGCGTCGGTACCGGCCAAAGAATCGACGTCCGCCGGCAGGGCAATCGCGAAGTTCGCCCCGCCACGCCGGTGCGGTCGCCGACTGGTGCGATGCGGGGTCCCCCTTTGCGCGCGTTGCTGGGCCGCGAGCACGTTCGCCGCGTTGCCCATGCTGCGCGATACGGCCGATCCGAGCGACTTCTGTGCCCGACCCTGCGCGGCGCCCGTGCCTCCCAGAATGATCGCCGTCTCGGCTGCGTCCTGTGCGAAAACAGCCCCAGGCAGCAGGAGTGCGGCCATTCCGCTGGCAGTCGTCCAAAGCAGCCAATGCTTCTTCATAGCCATGGTCCCATTCCCCTTTGGGTCTGGCACAATACCCCAATCCAGCGGCGGAGTCAGCTATTCACCGTCGGAGGGCTGATCAATCGCGGCGGTCGATCGGCGCGAAGTTGCTTTCGCAGGCCGAAAGGGTCTTCTCGACGCCGGCCAGGAGATCCGCCGCGCCGCTGTCTGCCGGGCGCATCCTGCCCGTTTCGGGCAACGATCCGTAACCGGCGAACAGCGCGTGCCAGCTCGCGTTCGAATATGCCGGGCTCGGGTAGAGGCGGCGATTGGTCTCTCCAATGTCGGCGTGGGTGAACCACGCCGTGATCATCGCCTTCAGATCGTCCGAGAGGCATTCGAGGGCGCCGGCTTCGCGCCAGTATTGCGTGTCGGTGCGCTGGCTCATCCGGTAGTGGGCCACGATGTAGTCGCGAATGCCTTCGTACCGGCTGGCGGCGGCCTGGTTGAAGCGGTCGCAGTGCCGCGAGCTGAAACCGCCGGCCTCGTAGGCATCCGCAAAGTCCAGCGCGGTTGCGATCACGATGTGGAGCGCGGTCGCTTCCAGCGGCTCGATGAACCCCTGCGCGAGACCGGCCGACAGGCAGTTTCGGTGCCACGAATCCTCGACCCGGCCCACCTTCATGCGCAGCACGCGGGCATCGGCCTCGCTCCCGCAGGCCGCGCGCAATTCGGCTTCAGCGTCCTCGTCCGAAATGTGCGCGCTCGAATAGACATAGCCGTTGCCGACCCGCGTGGTGAGCGGGATCGACCAGCGCCATCCGGCCGACATGGCGATGGCATCGGTCTGCTGGCGATGCGGCTCGCCATGCGGCGTCGGCATCACAACGGCACGGTCGTTGAAGAGGTTCTCGGCGAAGCGGATGAACCGGACGCCGAGAGCGCGCTGGCCGATCACGCCAGCGAAACCCGAGCAATCAACGAAGAGGTCGCCCTCGATGCGCTCTCCCTCCTCGGTCTGAAGCGCGGCGACGTCGCCGGCTTCGTCGAGCAGCACTTCGCCGACCCGCGCCGCCCGGTGGACGACACCGCGCGGCACTGCCCAGTCGCGCAGGAAGGCGCCCAGCTTGTGCGCGTCGAAATGGTATCCGTAGGACGGCGGAAACGGAAAGTTTGGCGCGGGATGCGGGCCCTTGCGCGCCTCGGCGAGCCGGGCGGCGAGGAACCAGCGGTCGGGCCGCACGGGCAAGTCGACGCCGCGCCGCGCCAGCGCACACGCGGCGATATACGAAGGCTCGGTGTGCCGGTCGACGGGGCCGGGAAAGTGGTGAAAATAGCTTTCGAAGCCCGGACGTTCGCTCCAGCCGGTAAAGCGGATGCCGAGCTTGTAGGTGGCATCGCAAGCCGACATGAAAGCGGCTTCGTCGATCCCCAGATGGTCCCAGAGCGCTTTCAGTTGCGGGGTCGAGCCTTCGCCCACCCCGATAATGCCAATCTCCGGGCTCTCGACCAGCGTGACCGATCCGCCCCGCTCTCCCCACTGCTTGTGCAGCAGGCAGGCGGTGATCCACCCCGCGCTTCCGCCGCCGAGGACGACCACGCGCGGAGGAGATCCGCCGTTCACGACCGGCGCAGCAACCACTCGAGGATCTCGGGCAGGCGCGCCGCCCAAGCGTTTTCCTCGTGCCCGGCACCCGGATAGGTCCGGCTCTTCCAGTCCCGCCCCTCTTTCCAGCCCGCTTTCCGGAAGCTGGCATCGATCGCGTTTTGATAGGGCGCGTAGTTGGCATCGAGCGTTGCGTCGCCGTGATCCATCCAGACGCGCCTGCCGTCGGGCCTGCCCAGCTTGCGCGTAAGCCAGTCCTGCCAGATCGAGATCACTTGCGCCCGGTTCGCCTCGGCGATGTCGGGATAGGCGATCGGCCAGTGCGAGGAAACGCAGGCAGCGCGGCCGAATACATCGGGCCGCTCGACGATCGCGTAACAGCTCATCAGTCCGCCCATGCTCGAACCGGCAATCGCCGTGTCGTCGCGCCCCGTGCGGGTTCGGAATGTCCGGTCTACCCGCGGCTTCAACGCGTCGACGATCCAGTCGAGGTAGCGCGCCGAGAGGATCGGCTTGCCTTGCGCGTTTTCGCCGATGCTGTCGGCCACCGCCCCGGTGGCCTCGTCACCCGCGAATTGCGGCAGGTACTGGCGATAGCGGTCCGCGCCGGGCGCCCAGATCCCGACGATGATGTGCGGCTCGACTTTCCCCTCTGCCATGAGCTGGAGCATCGCCTTGTCGGCTGCCCAGACCTTGTTGAAGTTCGACTTGGCGGGATCGAACAGGTTGTGGCCGTCGTGCATGTAAAGCACCGGGTAGCGCTGCTTCCCCGCGTCGTAGCCGGGCGGCAGCCAGACGGTCACGCGCTGATCCGGCAGGCCAGCCGCCTCGATCCGCTCCCACTCGACGAAACGTCCGGGACCCGCCGCTTTCTGCGGAGGCAGGGCGGCGCACGCGGCAAGCGCGATCGCCGCCACCAGCAGCAAGACGAACCGGCCGATCATTTACCCGGATGCAGCCGCAAGGCAGCACCGCCGCCGGGCGCGAGCCACAGCGTCAGGGTATCACCCTTCTTCACCCGCAGCGTGTCGTAAGCGATGCGATGACGCGCCTCTGTCTCGTAGGTGGCGCCCTCGCCGTCCTTCCACACGTTCGCGGTGTAGGTCTTGCCGGGGTCGAGGAAGTCGAACTTCAGCGTGACCGTACGCGCGGTCGCGTCGTTGATGCCGCCAGCGTACCAGTCTTCCGAGTTGCGGTCCTTGCGCGCGAAAATCGCATATTCCCCGACCTCGCCCGCGATCAGGTGGCTTTCGGACCAGTCGGTCGGCACCGACTTGATAAACTCCATTTCCTTCGGATGTGCCTCAAGGCTCTCGATAAAGTCCGCCGCCATCTGGATCGGCGAATATATCGCGAGATAAAGGCCGAGCTGCTTGGCGACGGTCGATGCCATCGGCACGCCGTTGCCGCCTGTCACGCTGAGGACGCCGGGAGTGTAATCCATCGGCCCGGACAGCATCCGCGTATAGACCAGCGTGGGTTCGTGACTCGGCGGATTGTTGAACGGCGCCCAGGCGTTGTATTCCTGTCCCCGCGCGCCCTCGCGCGATACGAAGTTCGGGTAGGTACGGCGAAGTCCGGTGTCCTTGACCGGCTCGTGCGCGTCGATCGCGACGTGGTTCTTCGCCGCCTCGTCGATCACGCGCTGGAAGTGCTGCACCTGGCGCTGGCCGTCGTGCCATTCCATTACCTGCCCGTCGCACGGATCGGCGATGTCCGCGTTGCAAGAGATGATGTTCCCCGCATCGGCGACATAGCCGGTCTTGGTCACGTCGATGCCATAGCTGGCGTTCTGCGCCATCGCCGCATCGAGCTGCGCTTCGTAGTTGGCGATGTTGCCGCCGGTCTCGTTGTGACCGATCAGATGCACGCCCTTCTTTTTCGCATAGGCGGCAAGCGCCGGAAGGTCGAAATCGGGATAGGGCTTGGTAAAGCTGAAATCGCGGCCGTTGCCGAACCAGTTGCCGTCCCAGCCGTAATCCCAGCCTTCGACCAGCACGCCGCGGAAACCGTTCTTCGCCGCGAAATCGATATACTGCTTGGCCCGCTCGGTCGTGGCGCCGTGGTTCGGGCCCTGCGCCCAGCTCCACTTGCCGCTGATCATGCCCCACCAGATGCCGATGTACTTGGCGGGCTTGAACCAGCTGACGTCGCCGAGCTTGTTCGGCTCGTTGAGATTGAGTTCGAGGTCGTTCTCGACCAGCCCGGCAGCATCGGGCGCGATGCGAATGGTGCGCCACGGCGTCGTGAACGCCCCGGTGCGGACGACCTTGGCCCCACGGCTCGACGGGGCGAGCGTGGCGCGGAAGTGTTGGCCGGTCATCCGCTGCAGCCACATGCCCGAATAATCGACCAGCGCCGCCTCGTGGAACGACAGGTGAGTCCCGTCGTCGAGGCGGACGGTCATCGGGGTGTGCGTCATCGACACCGCGTCGATCGGGGTCTTCTGGTAGATCTGCTCATAGCGGTTGAAGTCGCCAGCCGGAATCCACCACGCCGTACCGTGCGGCGCGATGACGAACTCTGTCAGCTCTTCGGCGATGCTCGTCTTGGGATGATCCGGGCGATCCGGAAATTCGGTACGGAAACCAAGACCGTCGTCGAACACGCGGAAGCGGACGGTGAAGTGGCGGGTGCCGGCCTTCTCGCCGAACGTCACTGCCAGTTCGTTGTGCCTGTCGCGCACGAACCGCCGTTCGCCCCACGGCTGCTCCCAGCGGGTATCGGCACTGTCTCGCGTCGATCCTTCGACCTCGAGGCCGCGGCGCAGCGGATCCTCGTCGGTAAAATTGAAAGCGATCTGCGACTTCGCGAACAGCGGCTTTCCTCCGCGGGTGACCTCGTAGAAAGGAATGCCTTCGCCATCGGCGTCGACGGTGACGACGATGTTGCCGTCGGGAGATGCGACCGTCTCGGCATGGGCGACGACCGGCGCGACCAGCACCGCGACCGTGAGAAGCGCGACGAACTTCATCGTGCGATCACCAGTGCGCCGAACGGAGGAAGCTCGCCGGGGGAAGCGCCATTGATCGCCGATAGAACGGCTCCTGCGGTTTGCTCTCGTTCCATCGAAATCGTCTCCTTGCCGAAATTTGCCATGATCCGGACCTGCTCACCCATCGCCTCGCGATCGAGGATCAGAAGATCGCCTGCCGCGCGGCAGGTCGATACCGCGCCGAAACGCAGCGCAGGATGGGTATTTCGCAGCGCGATCATCGCGCGTGTGTGATTGAGGGGCGACGCGGCGTCGCTTTCCTGCCTGTCGACCGCGCGCAGGACGTTTGCATCGCCGACCGGAAGCCAGGGAGCGTGCGACCCGAAACCGTGGTCGTCCGCCTCGCTCATCCAGGGAATAGGGGTGCGCGCACCGTCGCGACTCAGCGTGAGCGGCCAATTGGCGATCGCCTCGGGGTCGTGCAACTGCTCGAAGGGGATTTCGACCTGCTCAAGACCGAGCTCCTCTCCCTGGTAGAGGATGATGTTCCCGCGCAGCGCGGCGAGGACGAGCATCTTCAGCCGGGTCGCCGCGGGCCGGTCCGCCTCGTCCCACCATCGGCTTACCGCGCGCGGCGCGTCGTGGTTCTCGAACGCCCAGCTCGGCCAGCCCACGCCCGGCTCGTCGGGCCACTGCGCAAGCGCGGCGCAGACGAGTTGCGGAGTCAATCGCTCGGCGTAGAGAAAATTGAACCCGTAGGCGGAGTTGAGGTGCGTTTCGCCCTGCGTAAAGGCTTTCATCTCGGTCTCGGCCTCGTCACCCCCGACTTCGGCGACGGTGAAGGCCGCGCCGAAACTATCGGTCAGACCGCGAATACGCTCGATGAAGGCCGGTATGTCGGGGTGCGACTGGTTGTACTTCTTGATCTGGAAATCGAACGAACGGGTGCGCGGTCGATCGCTCGGCGGAGCGGGCGGGTTGTCGCGCAATTGCGGATCGTGCATCGCGAAGTTGAGCGCATCGATCCGGAAGCCGTCGACACCCCTTTCGAGCCAGAACCGCATGACGCCGAGCACCGCGTCCTGGACCGCGCCGTTGTGCAGGTTCAATTGCGGCTGGCTGCTCAGGAAATTGTGCAGGTAATACTGGCCGCGCCGGGCGTCCCACGTCCACGCGGGACCGCCGAACACCGACTGCCAGTTCGACGGGGGCGATCCATCGGGCTTCGCGTCCGCCCAGACATACCAGTCGCTCCTGTCGTTGGTTCGGTCGGAACGGCTTTCGGCGAACCACGCGTGCTCGTCCGAAGTATGTGAATAGACCTGGTCGATGAGGACCTTCAGTCCGAGCGCGTGGGCCCGCGAGACGAGGGCGTCGAAATCCTCCAGTGTGCCGAAAATGGGATCGACGTCGCAATAGTCGGACACGTCGTATCCGAAGTCCTTCATCGGCGACGTGAAAAACGGGCTGATCCAGATCGCATCGACGCCGAGCGAGGCGACGTGGTCGAGCCGCATCGTGATGCCGGGCAGGTCGCCGATGCCGTCGCCGTTCGAATCCATGAAGCTGCGCGGATAGATCTGGTAGATCGTCGCGCCCTTCCACCAGGGCACGTCGCCCGTCCGCGACGCAGGCGATACGGCAGGCTCGGTTCCGCTCATCGCGAGGTCTCGCTGACCCGGCAGACGGCCCACCCGAAGGCCGGCAGCGCGAACGTGGCCGAGCCCGGGACCGCTACCGCGGCGGGGCAGGTGCCTGCCAGCGTCTCGAACGCGCGCGCATCGTATCCGACGACGACATTGGAGGTCTTTGCCGCCCCGGCGGTGTTGAACGCGAGGACGTATTCTCCTCCCTTCGCGGGATCGAAGCGGCTGACCGCGAAGATACCTGGACCCTGTTCGTAATGGCGCACCTTTTGTCGACCGGTTCGCAGCGCTGGATGAGCGGTGCGAATCGCTGCGAATTGCGAGATCAACCGATAAAGCGGGTGCCCTTCGTCGAAATTCGCATCGGCAGTGGTCGCACCGGTACCGATCAGGTCGTTGTCGTTGTAGTCCGCGACGCGCGAAGGGAACATGTCTTCACGCGCAAGCTGGTCGCCGCCGTCGCCGACGAAACCCTGTTCGTCGCCGTAATAGATCACCGGCGCGCCGCGCAGCGTCAGCAGCATCGCGTGACCGAGTTCGACGCGCTTCAGCAACTCGTCCTGCGAGATGCCGGGCCGGTCCTCTTTGATCATCGTCGCGAACCGGCCCATGTCGTGGTTGCCCAGGAACGTCGGCAAATTGCGTGCCGCCGCCTCGCCGCCTTCGTACAGCACGTCGCCGTCGTAGAGGTGCGCGAGGACGACCGTGCCCTTGCCCCGCCCAAGCACTTCTCGCATCGACACCTGGAACGCGAAATCCAGCACCGCGGGCAGTTTGTCGCGGCGGGTGTACTGCGCGATGTACCCGTTGTCGGGGCCATCCTTGTAGACTTCGCCGAAGATCGCGAAGTTCGGGATGCCCCTGGCCGCCGCCCGGGCCTGCATGACGGGGACGAACTCCTGCCAGAACCCCGAATTTACATGGCGGGCGGTGTCGATTCTGAAGCCGTCGATGTCGAATTCATCGATCCATTTGGCGTAGATATTCATCATCCCCTGCCGGACGCGCGGGCTCTCGGTGAAGAGATCGTCGAGGCCGGCAAAATCGCCGAAGCGGCTGTCCTCGCCGGTGAAAGTGCTGTTGCCGCGGTTGTGGTAATGGATCGGATCGTTGAGCCACTCGGGCTTCTTCACGTGCTCCTCGCCCGCCGGAACGACCGGGGTATAGGCATACGTGGGGTCGGTCAGCTTCGCGAAATTCGCTTCGCTCGACACCTGATCACCGGCGAACCCCGGATTGATCGCCGACCCGCCGATGCCACCCTTCCGGGAATACGGAAAATCGCCACGGGATCGATAGCGGTACCCGTTCGCGTCGCCCTCGGCATACTTAATTACGTCGGCGGTGTGATTGGTGATGATGTCCATATAGACCTTCATCCCGCGCGCGTGCGCCGCATCGACAAAGGCCGCGAATTCCGCACGCGTGCCGAAGTGCGGGTCAGGCCGCGTGAAATCGGTCACCCAATATCCGTGATAGCCCGCGCTCTCGTGACCCCTGGTGCCCTGGACCGGCTTGTTCTGGAAGATCGGCGCGAACCAGATTGCGGTGACGCCCAGGTCCTGCAGATAGTCGAGCTTTTCCGTCAGCCCCTTGAGATCGCCGCCGTGGTAAAACCCCTTGGCCGCAGGGTCGAAACCGCTGACCAGTCTATCGTTGCGGTAGCCGCCCAGGTCGTTCGCACTGTCGCCGTTCGCGAAGCGGTCGGGCAGGACGAAGTAGACAACCTCGTCGGCGGGCACGCGCTGACGAAAGCCGGCGGTCTCGACCGGAACGCGAGGCGCCTGCGCCTGCAGGCTGGCGCAACCGGCAAGCGAGATCGCACAGGCCATCCCGGCGAGCATCCTGCGAACCGTCGTCATGCCCGCGCTCGCACCCCGAGGAGCGACCGCAGGGCCTCTGCATGCGTGGACATCGCTTCGGCCTTGACCCGCGCCGCCTTGGCGACGCTGGCGAGGAAGGGGCCGATGTCTTCGCCAGGGACATTGTCCGCGAGCGGCGAGTAGCTGCGCGGCTCCATCCCCTGACCCAGCATCACCTGTCCCCAACTGTCGTCGAGGAAGAGCTCATCCTCCTCGCGCACGAACAGGCCCGCCTCTTCGAACAGCGCGATCTTCTCGGCGAGCGTATCCGGCAGGTCGATCTGGCGGCAGTGGTCCCAGAAAGGTTCGCCCTGCCGATCGTTGGCCACGTAGTGGAGGATGAGGAAATCGCGAATGCGCTGCCACTCGCTGGTGGAAAGCCGGTTGAAAGTGGCCCGCGCAGTCGACAGGTCGGCCAGGTCGTTGGGCAGAAGGTTGAGCAGCCGAGCGAGGCCCGATTGCACGAGATGGATCGAGGTCGATTCGAGTGGCTCCATGAACCCCGCGGCCAGACCCAGCGCGATGCAGTTGTGCGACCAGTGCTCCCGCCTATTGCCGGTCGTGAAGCGGATTGCACGCGGGTCGGTGAGCGGATCCCCTTCCAGGCCGACGAGCAGGAGCCGCGCAGCTTCGTCCTGGTCCATAAATTGCGAGCAGAACACGTGGCCGTTCCCGGTCCGATGCTGAAGCGGGATCCGCCACTGCCATCCGGCCGGCCGCGCAATCGACCTGGTATAGGGCGGTGGCGGGCCGACATTCTCGCTTTGGACTGCCAGCGCCGTGTCGCACGGAAGCCAATGCGACCAGTCTTCGAACGGAACGTCGAGCGCCTTGCCTAGCAGCAAGGCGACAAACCCGGTGCAGTCGATGAACAGACTGCCTTCGACACGGCGATCGCCGTCGAGGACCAGCGCGGCGATGTCACCGGTCGCACCCTCGCGTTCAACCGCGGCGATCCTGCCCTCGACCCGCGCTACGCCGCGTTCCTCGGCGTATTTGCGAAGAAAGCCAGCGACCTTGCTGGCATCGAAATGGAAAGCGTAGGGGAGTTGCGCTTCCGGACCGAAGGCAAACCGGCCCTCACGCGCGGCCACGACGTTCTGGCCGTATGCACCGAAATCCTCGGCCACGCCCAGCTTGCGCCCCCGTAGCCATAGCTGGCGAAAGGGAATCAGCCCGACACCGCGTCCGGTCGTCCCGAAGCTGTGAATGTAGCTTTCGCCTTCGCGCAACCAGCCGTCGAACTCGATGCCGAGCTTAAAGCTTGCCTCGGTCGCGGCGACGAATTCTGCCTGGTCGATCCCGAGCCCCAAAAGCAGGTTGTGGATTTGCGGGATCGTGGCCTCGCCCACGCCCACCGTTCCGATCGCGTCGGATTCGACAAGTGTAATCGCCGCGTGATCACCGAGGAAACGCGCCAGCGTTGCCGCTGCCATCCACCCCGCGGTCCCGCCGCCTGCGATAACGATGTCGAGAGGTGGGCTGTCGTTCATGGATCAATCCATGACGGTGCGGGTCCGACCGGTCAAACCGCCCGAACCCGCCACGCCCTCATCAGAACTTGTACGTGAAACCGGCGAGGAAACGGCGACCATACGTCTGGTACTTCAGCCAGGTGTCATCGATCGCTATGCCGTTGATCTGTGCCAGCGTTGCCTGTCGCTCGTCGGTCAGGTTCTGGCCCTGCACGAAGACCGACAGACCCTCGAGCGCCGAACCGGGCTGGAAATCGTACCCGATCTGCGCGTCGTAGACTTTCTCGCCAAGCACGGCCTGGCGATCGAGCCCACCGCTGAACAACGAGAAGTCGCCCAGGAAGCCCGAACGATAGCGCATGCTGCCGCGGACGTTGAAGCCGGCCTTCTCAAAGAACGCGGTCAGGTTGCCGACCCACTTCGAATAACCCGGGATCACGCTCGGATTGCCGTTGACGTCGAACGCCTTGGTGTCGGTGTAGCTGATACCGCCGGTCAGGCCGAAACCGCTGAGCGCCGGAGTGAAGACCTCGAACGGCAGCGTGCCGGCAAGTTCCGCACCCATGATATAGCCGCCCTTGGTGTTCACCGGACCGCTGAAGAGGCCCACCGTGCTCGAAGGCTTCAGGCCGCCCGGATCGGGCAGTCCGGCGTAGTCGAACTCGGTGTCGTTGGCGCTCGGGTCGATATACTTGTCGAGGTGCTTCCAGTAGAGCTGGACGGCAACATAACCCTTGGTGGCGAAGTACTTTTCGACGCTCAGGTCCAGCGCGGTCGCCATGTAGGGCCGAAGGCGCGGGTTACCGCCGCTGCCGGTATAGATCGGCGGATTGAACGCGGGGTTGTAACCGAACGAGATGATGTTGTTCATCGACGGCAGGCGCGGACGCATCATCTGCTTCGATGCGGCAAAGCGCACGACCACGTCTTCCGGTGCGCGGAAGTTGAGGTTGAGGCTGGGCAGGATCATCCAGTAGCTGTCGGTAATCGTCGGATTAGTGAGACCCGAAGATGTCACGTCGGTGTGGACCGCCTGGACGCCGATATTGCCGGTAAGCTCGGTCGTTCCGAGATCGGCGCGCAGGTTCGCCATCGCGAAAGGCGTCCAAACGTTCTCCGAAATGTCATAAGCCTGCGAGTTGCCGTATGGCAGCGCCTTGTAGGTCAGGATGCCGTTGGGCACGAGCACGCGCGGGTCGTAGGAGATTAGTGGACCGAAGCCGCGGTCGAGCACGGTCGGTTCCAGCAGAATGTCCGCCGGGATTGCCGCGAAGTCCGCGCCGTTCGGCGGATTGAGGATACCCTCGTCCTGCGTCAGGTTCTTGGTGCGATAAGTATGATCGACACCGACTTTGACGCTCTCGATGAACCCGCCGCCGATGTCCTGTTCGATCTGCGCGCGGATTTCCTTGAGGTCGTCGCGGCTCTTGCGGATCTTGTCGTATCCAGCCTGGATGCCGTCGCCACCCGACCAGCCCTGCACGTCGGTCAGGACAAGCGCGGGATTGGCGCCATTGAAATTGCTCGTGAATTCGAGTGCGTGGTCCGTGAGCGTCGAGCTGAACGTGCCGCCGGGGGTGGGCAGATTGCGGCCGAGGCCAGCGGTGGTTTCGAGACGGTCCTGCCAGCGGTCAGTGCGCGACCAGCTGACATCGAGCATCGCGCGAGTGCCGGCGTCGTTATCCCACAGAAGGTTACCGCCGAACGAGTAGGTATCGTTCTTCTGGTCGGTCGCGTAATTCTCGACGATCGGGCGACCGGTCCACGTCGCGTCGGTAACGATGTTCGCCCCGCCGAGTAATGGATTGGAAACAGGCTGCGACTGGTAGCTCGTGACGGTCGATCCGCAGCACAGGATCGGCATCTCGAAGCCCTTCTGGTCGAGCTTGCTGTTGAAGTGCGAGTAGAAGCCGTCGACGGTGAAGGTCAGCTGGTCGCCGAACCTGGCCTGGAACGTGCCGTTGACGCCGAGCCGGTCGAGCTGTTCGCTCTCCGCCCAGGTCTTCACGCCGCTGATGCCGTAAGTGTTCGGCCCGTACTCGCCGTAGCCCCAGGCGTTCCAGTCGCGGATGCTGTAAGGCTCGGACGAATAGGCCGCCGACAGGGCGATACCCATCGTGTCGTCGGCAAAGGTATCGACGAACGTGCCGAATACGCGGTAGCCTTTGTTGTTGGCCTCCGGGTTCACCTGATCGTCGATGTATGTGCCGCGCGCCCCGATCGCGACGATCCGCTTACGCTGTTCGAGCGGACGGATCGTGCGCAGGTCGACCGAACCGACGAGGCCACCGGCGGTGTGATCCGCTTGCGACGTCTTGTAGACGTTCACACCCGACAGAATTTCTGACGGGAACTGGTCGAATTCGACCGCGCGGCTATCGTTGGTAGTGGTCTGCTCGCGGCCGTTGAGCGTCGTGGTCGAGAAGTCCGGGCCGAAGCCGCGGATCGAGATAATGTTGGCGCGGCCGTTGCTTCGTTGGGCGGCAATACCGGGCAGGCGCGCGATCGATTCGCCGATGCTGTTGTCGGGCAGCTTCCCGATATCCTCGGCCTTGACCGACTCGACGATCGCCTCGCTGCGCTTCTTCTCGTTCGTCGCGCTCTGGAGCGCCGCGCGATAGCCGGTGACGACGATCGCGTTGGAGTCGTCGGGAGCAACGCCTGCGGTGTCGGTTTCGCCCGCGGCGTCCTGCGCCAGTGCGGGGGTCGACAACGCCGTCAGCGCGACTGCGAAAGCCGACAGGCTGGCGGATACGCGCAAGGAATTGCGAATGGCCATTTCAGTATCACTCCCCAATGACGGACGGTCTTGTGCCGCCGGTCGTCCCAAGTCCCGCCGCAGCGAAAACCACGGCTGATCTGGAGCCGAAATACCTGTCAAGATGGGCGAAACGGAATACGGCATACGTATACGGTGGGCTTCGCCGGCTCTCGCATATTGCTGATAGTCGTTTGAAAGCAACGCACTCCTGCCGAAATTTATCGCCGAATTGAAAGACATCGGGACCCGGCCTATGTCTGCGGTCGAGCCGCTATCGCGGCTTAGGAGAGCACAATGGGTCGCAAGCCCACAGGTCGGCCGACGAGTTTCGACATTGCTTATGCCGCGGGCGTTTCGCAGCCCACCGTGAGCCGTGCGCTGCGCGGCGACCGCTCGGTTAGCCGAGCCACTCGCGAACGGATCGAAGCGATCGCCCGCGATCTCAACTACACGGTCGACAAGAACGCCAGTTCGCTTCGCTCGCAACGGTCCAACACCATCGCTTTGCTGTTTTTCGAGGACCCGACGCCCGACGACAGCATGATCAATCCATTCTTCCTCGCCATGCTCGGCTCGATCACCCGCGCGGCGGCGAACCGTGGACTCGACCTTCTGATCTCGTTCCAGCGCCTCGAGGACGACTGGCACGTGCGCTACCAGGATTCCCATCGTGCCGATGGCCTGATCTTGCTGGGCTACGGTGACTGGACGCTTTACCAGCAGCGCCTCGAGCAACTCCGCCGTCAGGGTACGCACTTCGCGCGCTGGGGATCGGTTTCATCCGATGCGATCGGCGGGGGCACCGTCGGTTCAGACAACCTTGAAGCCGGGCGAGTCGCCGGGACGCACTTACTCGAGCGCGGCCGCGAGCGTATCGCATTTCTGGGCCATGCCGATGCGCACTACCCGGAATTCGCCAACCGGTACGAGGGTCTGTGCGCGGCAATCCGCGATGCCGGACTGGAACCCGACGCCGCTCTTCAGCACGACGCCTTGACGAGCGAGGAGGCGGGATACGACGCCGCGCGAACACTTATCGCCTCGGGCGTTCCTTTCGATGCAATCTTCGCCGCATCCGACCTTATCGCCATAGGCGCGATGCGCGCTCTGTCCGAAGAGGGCCGTAGCGTACCGGGCGACGTAGCCGTCATGGGCTTTGACGACATCCCTGCGGCCAGCCTCACTCGGCCGCCGTTGACGACCGTGATGCAGGACATCAAGGGGGCGGGCGAGCGCCTGGTCGATACGCTGCTGGCCGATGTCGACGGGCTGCCTCGCCCGGATCCGCGCATGCCAACGCGACTGGTCGTCCGTCAGAGTACCGGGGCGGGCTGAAGCTCTCACATTCGTATGCGTCTTGCCGTGCGCGGCGCATTGCGCCAGCCCGCGATTCAAGCGAGGGCAGCACAAATCGCCCCACACTTGGGAAGGATCATCGCGCGATGGAAAAGCCGCGCCAGGGCTTCGCCGGCCTGTGGAACATCAGCTTCGGCTTCTTCGGAATCCAGATCGGCTTCGCGCTGCAGAACGGTAACATGAGCCGCGTCTTCCAGACGCTCGGCGCGAGTATGGACGACCTGCCGGCTCTGTGGGTCGCCGCGCCTTTGACGGGGCTTCTGGTCCAGCCGATCATCGGCCACCTGAGCGACCGGACGTGGACCCACCTCGGGCGTCGCCGCCCGTATTTCCTGACTGGTGCTGTGCTCGCCGCGCTCGCGCTGTTCCTCATGCCGCTCGCGCCGGGCTTCGGTGCGCCGCTGCTGTTATCCGCAGCACTGTTGTGGCTTCTCGATGCGAGCCTCAACATCTCGATGGAGCCTTTCCGCGCTTTCGTCGGCGACATGCTGCGGACCGACCAGCACGCCGCCGGATACGCGGTGCAGACCGCGTTCATCGGTGCGGGCGCGGTCGTCGGTTCGATCTTCCCGTTCCTGCTGGAACACCTTGGTGTCTCAAACCTCGCCCCCGAAGGTACCCTGCCCGACACCGTCCGCTGGAGCTTCTGGGCAGGCGGTGTGGCGCTGTTCTTCGCGGTGCTATGGACTGTCGTGACAACACGCGAGTACTCGCCCGAGCAGCAGACCGGATTCCTCGGCGCGGAAGATACGACGCTCGAGCAACCGGTCCGGGCGCTCGCCGCGAAGAGCTATCTTTCATGCGTCGCCTGGAGCGCCGCCGGGATTGCCATCGCGATCGGCGTGGATTTGCTCGGACTCGAGAAGGAGGTCTACCTTTTGGGGGGGCTGCTCGCGGCCTACGGCGTGCTCAGCGCGATCGCGATCTCGCTCGCGAAGCAGGGCAAGACCAACGGAATGCTTGCGCAGATAGTCGGCGATTTCTCGGGAATGCCGCCGGTCATGAAGCGACTTGCGCTGGTCCAGTTCTTCAGCTGGAGCGCGCTGTTCATCATGTGGATCAACACGACGCCCGTCGTCACGCAGTACGTCTTCGGCAGCAGCGACACCGCGAGCGCCGCCTACAACGAGGGCGCGAACTGGGTGAACGTACTGTTCACAGTCTACAATGGCGTCGCCGCCGTTGCCGCGCTCTTCCTGCTGCCATGGTTGTCGCGCAAGTTCGGGCAGGTGACTACGCACTCGATCTGCCTGACGCTCGGCGCGGCCGGATTCGCGATGTTTTTCCTGGTGCGCGATGCACAAGTCCTGCTGCTTGCTGAATTCGGCATCGGGATTGCGTGGGCCAGCATCCTCGCGATGCCTTATGCGATCCTCGCGTCGAATCTGCCGCAAGCGAAACTCGGCATCTACATGGGCCTGTTCAACGTCTTTATCGTCGTCCCGCAACTGCTGGTCGCCACCGTGATGGGCACGATCATGAAAATGGCCTTCCCGGGCGAGCCCGTGTGGACAATGCTGTTCGCCGCGGCGAGCTGGATCGTCGCCGCGCTCGCGATGACACGCGTCGCCGCGGCGGTCCCTCAAAGGACCTGAGCGCACCCACCTCGCTCCCGGCCTGCGGCTAGCGCGTCCACACTCATGCACCGGGGACCTTTCGGTCCACGCGCGAGACGATCGGTCTGCGGATATGCTGGCAAATCCTCCGTAACTTGAGGATGTTGCAAGTTTGCAACGCGTTCGTGCGGAAAATATGACCGCCACGCCGGTCGCCCTTGATCATCCGCGCACACGTGCGCCAGACGCCGCAGGAAGCGTTACCGCACAGATCGCGGTGCGCTGGGGTTTCGACCATCTTTAAGATGCACAATCACGAACTCGGGGACAAAGAATGAAATCAGACCTGCGGAACTCCGCGCGACTACTCGTCGGGGCCGGCCTTGCCGCGATCGCTCTCAGCCTTCCGGCTGCTTCGTTTGCACAGGACGCGGCTGTCGCCTGCGAAGACGCGGATGCAGACGGCGTTTGCGATGCGCCGACAGAAACGGCGGCGCCGGCAGAGAATGCGATCGTCGTCACGGGGTCGCGGCTGCGGTCCGTCACTCCCTTCAACAGCCCTGATCCGATATCGATCGTGAGCCCCGAGGTTGCGCAGAAGGAAGGCAAGATCGACCTCGCCGACGCGCTGCAAAGCTCGCCGATCGCGGCAGGCTCGACCCAGATCACAGCGGCTCTTTCATCCAACTTCGTCACCGACGGCGGGCCGGGTGCGCAGACGATCGATTTGCGCGGCCTCGGCGCGAACCGTACGCTGGTCCTGCTCAACGGACGTCGTGCGGGTCCGGCCGGCGTGCGCGGCGGTGTGTCGTCGTTCGACCTCAACGTGCTTCCGCTGTCGATCATCAAGGATATCCAGATCCTCAAGACCGGCGCTTCCTCGATCTACGGTTCCGATGCCGTTGCGGGCGTGGTCAACATTCTGACCAAGGATCGCCAGGACGGTTTCGTGCTGAACCTGAACACTGCCGTCCCGTTCGAGGGCGGCGGTGAGGAATACCGGATCAGCGGATCGTGGGGAAAGAGCTTCAGCCGGGGTCACATCATGATCGCCGGCGATTACAAGCACACCAACGAACTTGCGCGCGGCGACCGGGATTATCTTGCTTGTCCCGAGGCCTACATCTTCGACCAGTCCGGCAACCGCGCCGACTTGATCGATCCGCGCACCGGGCAGCCGCATTGCGAGGATCTGCGTTGGGGTCACATCTGGACCTACAACCTGATCGACAACCTGTACCTGGATGGTCCGGGCGGACCCGACACGGGCATCCAGACGTCGCCCAATGGAAGCACGGTTCTGCTTCAGTACCAGTATCCGAACGGTCCGGGCAGCGGCAACCTTGGAATTCCGGCCTATGGGGCACCGGCCTATAACGGTGACTTCAGCGCTCCTGCGGGCTGGTATCCCACCGGGTACGACGCGGCGTCGACGGCGGTTCAGAACGCATACCACCCCTTCGTCGAAGAGCAGACGATCATTCCGGAAACGGACCTTTACACGGCTTATGCCGAGGGCTCTTTCGAGATTTCGGACGCGGTCGAATTGTTCGGCGAATTCCTGTACAACCGTCGCAAGACCTACCAAAACGGCTGGCGCCAGTTCTGGAACTTCGGCTTCACCGGGGACCTGTACGGAACGGGCGCGAGCAACTATTACAATTACTGGGCCGACGGCTTCCAGGGCGTGAACTATATCAGCCCAACGGCCATCACCAACCAGAGCGATTCGAGCCAGAAGGTCGATTACTATCGCGGCGTCGCTGGCCTTCGCGGCGACCTTGGTGGTGCGGGCAACTGGCGGTACGAAATCTACGGCCAGTATTCGAAGAGCATCGGCCGCTATCGCGATCAGCAGATCCTTCAGGATGCGTACGACACTGGTTACTTCCAGTACAGTTCGTGCGCCGGGACGGTGACCCCGATTTCCGGACGCAACTGCGTAGATATTCCGTGGGCCGATCCTTACTTCCTGCGCGGGGAACTGACCCCCGAACAGATCGGCTTCCTGTTCGATTGGGAAGAAGGCAAGACGGTCTACACCCAGAAAACCGCGGAAGCTTCGCTCTCCGGCGAACTGTTCCAGCTCCCGGCCGGTCCGGTCGGCGTTGCCGTCGGGGTTGCCGCGCGTGAGGACCGTATCAACGATACGCCTGGCGATATCACTCTCGCGGGCAACGCATGGGGCAGCACCGCCAGCGGCATCACCGCCGGCAAGAGCGTGACGACCGAGGCGTTCGGCGAAATCAGCGTACCGGTTCTCGCCGACACGGCGTTCTTCAAGGAACTGACGCTTTCGGCAGCCGCGCGGATAACGAACGTCAAGTCGACCCGCGCGTCCGACGGTGTGACGGACAGCGACAAAGGCAACTGGACCTACAAGCTGGGTGCCAACTGGGCGGTCAATAATTGGCTGCGGTTCCGGGCGAGCTACGGCACGTCGTTCCGTGCGCCCGCGCTGTTCGAGCAATTCAAGGCGAACGAGACCGGGTTTGTTGCCCAGCGTAACATCGACCCGTGCTCGAGCTGGGCTACGGGGCTTGCAAACGGCTCTACTTCGCAACGCGTGGCCGATAACTGCGCGGCCGATGGGATCCCCGGCAACTATGTGGCCAGCGGCGCATCGGCCACGGTGTTCTCGCAAGGCGGCCTGGGCCTGCTGGAAGCGGAAACCTCCAAGGCTCTCGTCGCGGGCGTTATCCTGACGCCTTCGTTTGGATTCCTCGGAGACACGTCGTTCAGTCTCGCGGTCGATTACTTCAACATCGAAGTTAACAAGGAGATCACGCAGCTCGGTGCAGCGAACATTCTCTTCGGCTGCTACGATTCGGAAGACTTCGCCAACGAACCGCTGTGCGACCAGTTCACCCGTGGACAGAACGCGACGGCGATCTACCAGGTCGACGAAGTGTACGACCAGTACGTAAACATCGCGAGCCAGAAGCAGGAAGGCATCGACGTTTCGGCGAATCTGCGTCATAATTTCGGCAGGCTCGGACGCCTGAGCATCACAGCCGACGTGACTTACCAGCTCAACGACGATTTCCAGCTGCTGCCAACGTCGCCCACCACTTCGACCAATGGAGAAGCCGGTTCGCCCAAGTGGGTCGGCGACTTCCGAGCCAACTGGGCGTTCGATAGCGGCCTCAGCCTGTTCTACGGCGTGAACGTGATCGGCCCGACCTCTGACCAGCAGGACTTCGAGGACCGTTATGGCGGCCCCTGCCTGAGCTCCTTCAACCGTCAGGGAACCGCCGATCCGTCGGACGATCTGCCGATCTACGGCACCTATTGCCCTGACCTGACAACTCCGACGACGTTCTATCATAATGCGTCGATCACTCAGGAGATCATGGACGGGCGCTTCTCGATCACCGCGGGTGTCAGCAACATCTTCAACACACGTCCGCCGCGGGTGTCGGTGTTGAACGGTGGGCAGATCAGCCTGCTCGGCCCCGTCGTTGCCGCTTCGCAATATCCCTTCGTGGGGCGTCGCGGGTTCATCAACGTGACGGCCAAGTTCTAAAAGCCAACCGGATCGCTCCCGCAAAGGAGCACCGAAAACTGGGGGCGGCATGGCGACATGCCGCCCCATCTGTTAGGGCCCTGCGCCAAGGAGACATCGTCGCAATGCCTGAAATCTTCGTCCGACGAGACGATCTCGACAAGGAAGGCGAGCGTTTCGAGCGCGCCAGGCTTTCCGAACCGGTGTTCCTCAACTCGGTACAGAAAAGCGGCAGCCATCTAATGCGAAACGTGCTGCGGATGTTCGTGCCGGTCGACCAGCAATATGGCGTCGATTTCATCCAGTGGGGCAATCTGCAGCAGCACCGCGGCGCGTTCGATCCCGCCTCGCCCAAGCTGAGCTGGGGGCATCTCTTCTATGCAGACGCTTCGGCGATCGAGACCGCTTCGGCGCGCCGTGTGCTTCTTTATCGCGATCCCTACGATTGGGTACTAGCGCGCGCGAGGTTCCTGCTGTCCGACCAGTTCTCCGGCAATACCGATCATCTGAGTTCGGGCGCGCTGAATGCGGACGAATTGCTGACGCTGATGATCTTCGGCATGCCGGGGAAGCTGCCGTCGCTCAACGACATGTACGAGCTCAATGCGGCCGCCTGGTTGGGTGCGCGATGTCACGTCGTGAAATATGAGGACTTCGTTCAGCACCTTGGCGATCTCGAAGGAAAGGACGCCGAGTCGTTCTTCACGAATCTTCTCGATGCTTGCGGGATCGATCGCCCGGAAGACTGGCGGGAACGAGTGCGTACTGGCTCGGACCGTAAGCAAAGCGGCACGGCGCGCGAGAACCTGACCGGCATCGCTTTGGACATACCGGATGAGCTCGGCGCGCGTCACAAAGCGCTTGTCGATTACCAGGCTCCAGGACTGCGGGCTCTGCTGGGTTATGCCTGACTCGGCGAATGTGACCACGGTTCGCGCTTTCCCGCTCATCTCCGAAGCGCAGCGCCTCTACAACGACGGCCAATACGAACGCAGCGCCCAGGTGCTGATGCGCCACCTGAAGCAGAACCCGGCCGAACCGAACGGCATGGCGATGCTGGGCCAGGTTGCGATGCGGCTCGGAGCGCTCGAGCAAGCGGCCCACTTCATGCGCCGGGCGATAGCCGCCGGTTATGCTCCCTTCGAATTGCGCCGCGCATTGGCATCGGTCCTGTCGCAGCAGGAACGACTGAAGGAAGCAGAGGCGATGTTCGCGCAGCTGTCTCGCGAAAGCGACGATCCTTCGCTACGCGGGGTGCACGCAAACATACTCGAGCGGCTCGGACGAAGCGCGGAGGCGCTCGAGATACAGGAACGGCTCGTCGAAGAGCAGCCTGAAAAGCCGCAGTTGTGGGTCGCCTATGGGCACGGCCTGCGCGCCGCGGGCCGCGTCGACGAAGCGATCGCCGCTTATCGGAAAGCGACCGTGATCGACCCCGAATTCGGTGAAGGCTGGTGGGGTCTGGCCGGCATTCGCAAGAAGGTCCTCACCGACGAGGACATCGAGACGAT
This sequence comes from uncultured Alphaproteobacteria bacterium, assembly GCA_963740025.1. Taxonomy (GTDB): domain Bacteria; phylum Pseudomonadota; class Alphaproteobacteria; order Sphingomonadales; family Sphingomonadaceae; genus Tsuneonella. The sequence goes on along the minus strand of CAVUCI010000008.1, from coordinate 33,415 downwards.
GAAAGCGCAAGCGTCGATAGCGATCGATCTGCGGAACCAGGCTCCCATCCATTTCGCGCTCGCTCGCGCCTTTGCCGATCGCGGCCTGCATCGCGAGGCTTTCGAACAATACGAGATGGCGAACGGTCTGCGCGCGGAGACGCTCGGTTATAATTCGAGCGAACTCACCAACGAAATCGCGGAAGTCGAAAAAACCGTCGATTCGGCATTCGTCGAACGGATGGCGCGCGATACCGGGTCGGAAGACGTTCCAGTCTTCGTGGTTTCCCTCCCCAGGTCGGGCTCTACCCTGCTCGAGCAGATGCTGGGCAGCCATCCGCAAGTGGAGGCGGTGGGCGAACTGCCGTACGTGCCCGCAATCCTGCGCTCGTTCATCGAACTGGCGACGCGGCGGGGAGCGATTACCGTACCCCAGGCGATCACCGCGATGACTAACCAGCAGGCGGATGCTTTCGGTAGAGACTACCTCGAAAGAGTGGCGCTCCATCGCAAGACCGACCGCAAGTGGTTCATCGACAAGTTACCGCAGAACTGGAACAATATCTTGTTCATCCACCGTATTCTGCCGCAAGCGAAATTCATCGATATTCGCCGGCCCGCGATGGACTGCTGCTTTTCCAACTTCACCCAGTCTTTCACAAGCGCACATGCCTCATCATTCGCTCTTGAACACATCGGCCAGTCCTATGTCGATTACGTCCGGCTGATGAATCACTTGGACGCAGTTGCATCCGGTCTCGTTCACCACGTCAGTTACGAGCACCTCGTCAATCGACCGGAAGAACAGCTGCGACCAGCGCTGGATTATCTAGGCTTGGCCTGGGACGATCGCGTACTCGAATTCCATAAGCTTGATCGCGTGGTTCGCACACCAAGCAGCGAGCAGGTTCGTCGTCCGCTAAACCGCGATGGAATGGAGGTCTGGCGGCCCTATTCGGAATGGCTCGGGCCCTTGCGCTCGACTCTCGGAAACCTGGCGGGCGTGCAGCCGCCATCGCTGGACCAGAAGGCTGGATAGATGGCAGCATCCGATTCCGTGGCAAATTTTCCTCCGAAAATGCCGATTGCATTTTTGGGAGCGTCCACAGGTGGAGCTGGCAGACAAAAGGCCTCTCTCAAGAGGCGCCTGTTTAAACTTCGGCAAAGACCTTTTCGATGGAAGGTAACTTTCGAGATGTGTCGAAGGCGAATTCATTCGGCTAGAATTACGGTCGCTAGGTGAGAAGTCCGATGTCCAAAATGGTTCCGAGCGTGTCGCTGCTGAGAACAATTGAGGCTGTCTCGCGCCATCGAACTTTTCAAGGTGCAGCTGAGGAACGTGGCATCAACAAGGTGACAGTGAGTAAGCAAATTGCGCGATTTGAACAAAAAACCGGCATCCAGTTGGTCCAACGAGCGAACTACCGAGGCGATAAAAGTAGGCTAACACCCGCTGGCTTGAAGCTTGCCGCTGTTTTGGCGGATCACCTTTCCCCGATCGTCGAAGCGCTCGAGGAACTGAGCGCCTTACGATGATCTTTGGAATTTGAATTTTGGCAAGACAATTTACGTAAAGCGCGCTCCAAATGGGTTAGAACCTACGGTAAGGGCGGCGCTAAGGCAGCGTCTTATCACCGTGTGATCGTCTAGACGGTCTTCGCGGGGATCGTGACCACAGGTTGAAAATGACAATGCTCGAAATTCAGGAGCCGGAAGACGCTGAGCTAAGTGATCAGTTGCTTGTGCGAGATTGGGATGTGCCTTGGCACGCTCACATCGTGCCGGCCGCAATAATCGGCCTCAATGCGTGGATTTGGCACTCTGGATGGCCGCTAAGGAATCCCGAAGCGTGGCTGCTCTCATGGGATGGACTGGCGCGCGGCCATCCACAGTCGCTAATATCTTACATGTTCGCGCACCTCAGCTTCGTTCATTTCGGCCTGAACGCGCTCGCATTGCTGGTATTGGGCGGCCCCCTCGTCGCCTGTTTTGGTCGGCCCGCGCTGTCGTGGGTCAGATTCTTGTATCTTTACCTGGGCGCAGGAATCGCGGGTGGCGTCGCGTTCATCGTCACCAATCAAAATGCGACTCCCGTACTCGGCGCCTCTGGGGCAATTTTCGGCGTCCTTGGCGCGCTCACCCGGGTCCACCCTGCCACCGGGACGCTGGTCCCCGTCGGGTCGCGACGAACCTGGCTGATGACCAAGTTCTTCATCGGCAACCATGCCGTCCTGTTCGCGATTGCCGCGATCGTCGCCGTACTGTCGGGCCAAGCTCAGAGTCTGGCGTGGGAGGCCCACCTGGCTGGCCTGCTGTTCGGTTTTTTCGCAGCCCCGTTGTTCCTCGAACGCAGCGCAGATCTGCGACACCCCTAACTCTCGCCGATATGCGAGACGCGGATCACTTCGCCCGAACAAGTGAGAGGCCCTGCACCCGACGCCGATGCGCGCGTCCGCGCGAGCGCGATCGTGTCTCGAGCAAACCAAAAAAAAAACGGCGGCCGAAGCCGCCGTTTTCATCCAAACCAAGCGGTTGCTTATAAAGCGTAGCGCACGCGCAGCTTTTCCTTGCCGCGGCGCCTCCGCATGCCGAAACCGACGGCACCAAAACCGAACAGCATCATCGCCCAAGTGGCGGGCTCAGGAACCGCGGCAACATTGTCGATCTCGAACGAATTTTGCGAAGAATTCAGCCGGAACCCGAGGAACTGGGTTCCGTCCGTTCCGGTCGCGCTGAAAAGACCGTTCGTTCCCGGAGCGACCTGATCACCATTGGCCGGAGTGATGAAGGAGGAGCCAGGAATAATCGTCTCACTTCCGTCCGTCGTGAACAACGTCAAAGTGTTGTACGCGTCGATTGATCCCCAATCGAAACTGAAACCCGATACCGCGGACCCAAACATGATGTCCGCCTGACCGCCACCGAGGACCGAGAGGTAGGCGGAACCCGGGTAGGTCGAGTTGGCCGGCGGGGCGCCATTGCCATCAGCGGGAGGGGTCTTGATCTGGACAAGCGGACCGGTCGTCACGTCGCAGGTCGTGCTATCGAAATCGCAAATTACGACCGAGCCAGCAGGCGGGCTGCTGGCACCAGGCGTAAAGCTGATCTCGACTGCCGCCTGCGCTCCACTCGCGAATATCATCGCCGCACCCACGCTGGCAGCAGTTAATAGTTTGATACTACGCATTCTTCGTCTCCAATAGCTCGAGCCCGCGTGCGAGCAAATATGGTGAGTGCGATCCGAATCGTTTCGTCGTTAATCATCTAGTAATGATCGAGCCATCCAGTCTTTGCAATAGCTAACTCCTTCTAACGTGTCCCCTTTTGGGACAGCGGCCGCACGGACCCCGGATCACGTTTTTTGTCTGACAAACCCGCTCCTATGCGCGGCAACAGCTGGGAAGACGTGATCTCCCTGCCTTGAAACATTCCGTTGGCCGCCACCGGAACCACTACGAAGTTGAGCTTAGCGTCCAGCCCGAGTTCCGGCAATTTCTACGGTGCGAGACTGGACTCCGTGTCGGCTCGCCACGCAGTTCTCGAGCCTAGCTCCTGAGCCATGATGTTGTTTGGCCTCGCCCCAGTGGGCTTTGGAATGCGTCGTCGGAGCGCGGGCGCAGGTCGACCGGGAAGTGCTGCAAGATGGCAGTGAGCGGATTGAGGCGCACAGCCCTGAGGGTCCGGGTTTCGCGGCACACCTCCCCCTCAACATCTATCAGTTGAAGAATCGATAGCTAGATCGCAAAACGAACCCGCATCTTTCGCCGCTTGGCTGACTGGCTCCGACGCATTCCGAATCCAACCGCGCCAAAGCCTATAAGCATCAGTGACCAGGCTGCTGGTTCCGGTACCGCTGGAGTTTGAGTGGAGTATAGTCCGGCGTTCGAAATACCCTTTTGCACGTTTGACGAATATGAAAGGGTGTTGGTCGCGAACGGTACGTCAAGGAGCCAGAAAGCGGTACCGTTGAAGCCGGTGTTACCGCCGCCAAAGTGGATCCCAATAACGCTCTGACCGAAAAGAGGCGTATCGAAGGAAAGCGTATACGGGTCCATTCCGTCCGTCCACTCGATCTTCTCAATCAATGCGGTCGCACTGGAATCAAGGGCCCCGATATCGCTCAGGGCCTGGGTGAGCTTGGGACCGTCTTCAGCGATCAAGTTACCGCTGAAAAACCCTACACAGTTTAAAGTGACCACATCGAAGGTCACGACCGTGCAGGAGGGCGGTGGTGAAACCGGTTTAGCGGCGCTCGCCGAGGCCGGGGCGATAAAAGCCGCCGCCAAAATGATCCCCATGCTGATTTTACGTTGCATACCCGCACATCCCGAAACTGAAGCCGATTGACAGGGAAGCCTAGTCGGTGCCGATTACGGCTGCCAGTTACCGGAAGTTAGTTTCTGTACGCCTGTCCCAATTTGGGAAGGTGGCGTTTTTTGGGTCGAAAGGCTCGCATCTGACATGCTCGAGAATTTACGCGGTCGCCACGTGGAAGATTATCGACCCCGCGAGTTGGTCAATGGTACGAAAGCTCGACGGAGAGATCGAAGGCTTCGCTCGCCAGCATGGAAGTTATCGCGCATGAAACGCGTCTCCCGGTATGCATCGGCGGCAATCTGAAGACCTAATTCCTGCAATTTGCCAATTTTCTGCGCTCAAGCATTACACTCGATGCGAAATTTGAAACTTTGTTCTATACCTTCTTATCGTTTCCCGAAGAAAACGAATAATCTCGTCCATTTCGATTTGCGGGCCGTCGCTGCGGTTTCAACTCGTGCAAGCTTACGCGAGAATCGATCATATTTTGCAGCAGTCTCCCGGAGGTGCCGTGCGACTGTGGGGTCGCGGTGAGCGGCGGCGAGTTGGCGTGCTTTCCGCGCCAGCTGAGCGTAGTGAATCGAGTCGCGCACCTGGGTCGTATGCCGACATCAGTCCTCCTCGAATAGTAAGAGATTAGCGTCCGAACAGTTCCACAGCGAGCTGGTGGGGTGCGTAGACTGAGGGGGCGGCTGAGAAAAGAAGAGAGATCGACGGAAGATGTCGATCTCTGATCCTGCCCAGATCATGATGGACTTCGGCTGGGTCTTGGGACGGCGGTCGCCGCTTTTGTCAGCGCCTCGCCTGCCTGTTCGATCCTCTCGCGCCAAGCGAGACGCTTGAGCCAGGTATCGGGGATGGCGCTCTCCCCGTTAAGCGCTCCTGCGAGCTGCCCATTGATGGCCGCGATGGTATCGGCGTCGCCTCCGAGGTTGACGGCAAGGAGCGCGGCGTCGTCGAACGTGGCGGTCCAGCCAACCACCAGGAGCGCGGCGTCCAGCGAGTGCGCAACGTAACTTGAAGATTGTACACGGGCGCGCGGCAGCCCGCGCCAGGACTCGCCGGCGATCCTATTTTGCTAGCGTGGAATGAAGAAACCAGTCTCCGTGATGAGACAGTGCTTCGCAAAAAGCGCGCCGCAGAGCCCCCTCCTCTCCCTCGTTCCGCTCCGTTCCGCTTCCCTTGCCTGCAGAAGCGAGCAGACCGGGGAAAGCCGCTGCCCCCGCGCAGATGGGGCGGCCGCTCTGACCCGAAGCGAAGGAGTGTCCCATGACGATGACCAGCACGACCCTGCCCGGCGAGGTACTACCTCGAGCATACATGCCCAAGGCGAAGAAGACCCCGCGGCGGCGATCGCCTGCGCCGGCAGCGGTGCCCGCAGACGCCGCGCCGCCGGGACCGCCAATGCCCGCTGCGCCCGAACCGGCGGCGACGCCCGAGCCGTCCTCGCCGTCGGACGTTGCGCCGCTTGGCCCACCCGCCTGGCCCCTGCTCGACCATCTCGGGTTGTCCGCCGAAGCACAACTGGCGCGTGCCCGCTCGATCGGCGGCAGCGATGCCAACGTGATCCTCTCGGGCTCGCCCGAGCGCGTGCTGCGGCTCTGGCGCGAGAAGCGCGGGGAAGAGATGCCCGAGGACCTCTCGGGCAACCTCGCGGTCATGCTCGGCTGCTGGAGCGAGGCGTTCAACCGCCAGTGGTACGAGCAAGCGATGGGGCACCGGGTCAGCCGGGTGGGCGAACGGGTGACCTGTAGCGCGCACCCGTGGCGCTCGGCGACACTCGACGGCTACGTCGCGAGAACCGGCTCGGTATGGGAAGCCAAGCACACCAACGCGTTCACCAAGCCCGAAGAGGCGCTGGCGCGCTACATGCCGCAGCTCCAGCACAACATGGCGGTTGCGCTCTGCGACCGCGCGGTGCTCTCGGTGATCTTCGGCAACGCGAAGTGGGAGGTGTTCGAGGTCGCGGCCGACTGGCTCTACCAGGAGGATCTCCTCGCCGCAGAGGCCGCGTTCTGGACTTGCGTGGAGACCGGCGAGGCGCCGGTCGCCGCGCCCGTCCCGCCCCCACCCCGCCCCGTGGGCGTGCGCGAGGTGTGCCTCGAGGGCAGCAATGCCTGGGCAGCGGCAGCCGCCGACTGGCTCGCGCACCGCGAGGCGGCAAGGACGCACCAGGCGGCGATCACCACCCTCAAGAGCCTCGTCGAGCCCGATGTCGCCCGCGCGTTCGGGCACGGCATCGAGGCCAAGCGCAGCAAGGCAGGCGCGCTCTCGATCCGGGAGCTCGCAGCGATGATCGCGCGGGTCTATGCCGCGATCAACGCGGTCGCCGCAGCGCTGGCCGAGGACGGGGTCGCCAAGACGCGGCTCAACGCGCGCGACCAGTATCTCTACCGCAGCATCGACGACGTGCTCGAACGGCTCGCACCGCTCCTTGCCCACCACCGCCTGTGCATCCTGCCGCGCGTGCTCGAGCGGCACGCGGGCGACCGGCTCGACGAGAGCGGCGCGCTCCTCGTCGCGGTCAGCCTCAAGGTGGCGTTCGACCTCGTCAGCGCCGAGGACGGCTCGTGCCACACGATCGAGGCGTACGGGGAAGCGCTCGATGCTGGCGACAAGGCGACCGCGAAGGCGATGCAGTCGGCCTACAAGTACGCCGTCCTCCAGGCGTTCTGTGTTCCCGCGGTCCAGCAGGAAGACGCCGATGCCCGCTCCTACCGGCTGCAGGCGGTACCCACGGCCAGCACCCACTCGGTCGCAGAGCCGTCACAAGGCTGGCAGGCGTGGTGCGATGAGCTCGTCAGAGCGGTGAACGCATGCCGCGACCCGCAGGCGCTGGGCGAGCTCAGGGACGACCATCGCCCGCAGCTTGCCGCGCTCCAGCGCGAGCGCCCGCCGCTCTACCGGCAGGTGGGCGAGGCCATGGCAGCACGCTCGCGCGAGCTTGCCCGCGAGGCTGGCGTTCCACCGGAGGAAAAGAGGAGCGAGACAACGGCGCATCTCGCGCCAACTTCGGCCTCCGGCAGCCGAGGCAATGGCGCATCTTGCACCAACTGCCGCGCCAGCCTCATCGCTCGCGCAACCTGCGCCAACCGGGACCCAATCACCCGGACAGATGGCGCAGGATGCGCGAAGTGACGCCGCGAGCGAAGGCGAGGTAGCGCAGTCTTCGCCATCTTCGGCACAAGCAGAAGAAACCGCGGGATCCTCGCTTGGTGGATCATCCAGACCCAGCCCGCCCAAGCGCCGTACCGCAGCTCTTCCTTCCCGCGCTCCGACCAAGACCAAGCCCAACGGGAGCGGCGCCCATGGCTAGCCTTCGTCTCCCCGCGCGCATCGCCCGCCCGCGGCGCAAGCCCGACACCCGTTCGTGTCCGGCCCACCGCGCCTGGGTCCGCCGCCACGCCTGCTGCGTGCCCGGCTGCGCCGAACTCCCCATCGAGTGCGCCCACGTGCGCACCGGCACCGACGGCGGCACTGCACTTAAGCCCTCCGACCGCTGGACGGTCAGCCTGTGCCGCTCCCATCACGCCGAGCAGCACCGCATCGGCGAGCCCGCGTTCGAGAAGCGCTACGCCATCGATCTCCGCGCCCTCGCAGAGACGTTCGCGCGGGTCTCGCCGCACTGGAGGAAGGTGCGCGCACCCGAGGAGGCTCGCCACCGGTGACCGGCCCCTTCCCCTGTGCCGCCTGTCCGCTGCGCTGCAATCGCCAGGAGCGGCTCGGCGACCTCGAGGTCTACACGCTCCTCATCACCCTCGCGAACGCCCTCGATCACCGCTCCAGCCAATGCTGGTTGATCGCCGCAGCCACCGCGCTTAGCGCCAGTGCAACGATGCTTCGGACGCTGGGAAGTGGGTTTGTCTGCGGAAAGTAAAAGGCCCGGCGAGCGCGAAGCTGCCGGGCCATGTCTTGCGACCAGTCTTGTTTTGTCAGGACAGCGCGGGAGTTGCTTTGCGCTGCTAGGCCTACTTACCGTCGATACGGTTTACAATTCGCTAAAAGCATATCTTAGCGACAGCACAGCGGTAGGCACGGAAAATCGCGAACGCACAAAAGGACCCGGCGCTTCGAGGTCGCCGGGCCCAGTTGGGTCGCATTAGGCGATGACGGTGCCGGGGAATTGGGGGTCTCAGCACCGACTGAGTCCTAATGCACAAGGCCGTTAACGGTTCCTAACGGACAAAGTAAAGACTCGACGGGCGCCGATAAAGGTCCGGGGTCATCTGGGCACTCATAGCCTCCTAAGCCCTGGCAAAAAACGCGAAGCCGATCTCCGCGCAGCGCCCAATTTGTTGGGCTCCGTTCTCGCGCCCATTCACCTCTAACGAGGCGGAATTCACCTTTTCTTGACCTCTCTCAAGCAGGTTCCCTCGCGAAAAATGCGAGGAGGTCTCGTGCGTAACCACAAAGTCCGACAGATATCGACTGCGCTGCTCACTTGCCTGATTGCGCCGGTGTTGTTGGGCGCCGTGGGGACGAACACCAGCTTCGACCATCGCTTACTCGCAGCGCACAACCGCGAGCGCGACAACGTCGGAACGCCACCCTGGTGTGGGACGCGGACCTCGCAGCAGGGGCCAAGGAATGGGCCCAGCATCTGGCAAGCTCGGGGCAATTCGCTCATTCTCCGAATCCCAAAAACGCCGCGCCGATTGGCGAGAATATCTGGGGCGGTACGCCTGGCGCCTTTCCGCCAGAGGCCATGATCGAGCTCTGGATCTCGGAGAAGAAACATTTCCAGTCTGGCGTGTTTCCAGCAAACAGCAGGACGGGTGATGTGCACGACGTGGCGCACTACACGCAACTGATCTGGAAGTCGTCGCGCAGGGTCGGCTGCGGACTTGGAAAGGGTCCGCACGAAGACGTACTCGTGTGTCGCTACAGCGAGGCCGGAAACGTGATGGGCGAACGTCCATTATAGCTTCCGGGGGACGATGCCCCCTCAATCCTAGGTCGCTTTTCACAGAAATTTCATCCGCGTTAGTTGACGTCGGACCCGTTGTCGCGAGAAATGGCCCCTGAAAGGAGAGGGCACCGCGCGAGCGATACTCATGACGCGACAATCGCTTCCCTTCTCGGTTTACAGCCCCGCTCGACCGACCGCGGGCACAAGCCGCTCAAAGCGCGATTCTCGCGCTATCGCGCTAGTGGGTGTGGGAGTGGCTTCGCTAGTTATGATGTCTGCGGCTGCTGCGGTAATCCGCTTCGATTTCAACCGCCAATCTGATGCTCAGCCCTCGGGTCAAAATGGGTTCGAAGAAAGCCCGGAAGAGACCACGGATATTCAGAATGGATTTCTAAAAGAAACCCGAAGCAAGGTTGGCCCCGGAGTCCCCTTCCCCTCCAGTAATGCAACGGAAGTGCCTACCCGCCTCCCGATTGTAGCGGCCGAACGGGGTCAGCGACACAGTCCACTTCGCGCGTTGCCCCAGACTTTGCGGGGCAAAGAACCTCAAGATGCGGTCTCTGCGCCGAAAACCCGCTCTGTGTTCGCCAGTGAGCCCGAAAAATTTGCGCAACCGGCGTCTGCGCCTGCGCTCGCACCGGACAGCTTCTCTACCGCGGTTGATAATGGTGCGCCTACGAGCACACAATCACCACGACTGGTCAATCTCATCCAGCAGTCGAGTGACTCAATTCAGGATTCCGGCCCGGACACAGCACAACGGCCCCGAACTGCATCACGCCTCATTCCTCGCCGCGACGGGAGCGTGCTTACAACCAACCATGGTAAGCTACGGTACGAGGAAATTCCCAGTCTTATCGCGGATGAAGTGGTGGCGCGCGCGAGCATCCCGCAAGACGAGCGCCTGACGGATCCTATCGGTCAGATCGGGGCCGCCGGACCGGAGCTAAGTGTCCTTGCGGTTACCGGCGAGGATTCTCCTCTGGCCGTGCCGGACGAAAAGAGTGCAGGCTCCGGCTCGCTCGCCGAACTGCCCGAGGGGCTCCCTGCCAGCGATTTGGCGCCGGCAAGAGAGAAGTCGAACTCATCCGCTTCTAGGGTCGCTCTTTCACGCGAGACACCATCGTCAAGCGCCCCTTTGCAGTCGTCCCTTCTCACAGAAGAAGTGGCAAGCAAGAAACAGATTGAGCTGGGTCGGCGAGATGACGGCCTGGTCAAGGCCTCGACTGCGCCTGCGCTTCGCGGACCGTCATCCAGCGATACCCCGGACGCGGCTATCCCATACAGGGTTCCCGAAGATGCCGAAGTGGTGTTCAATCCCGGGTTCGGGAGCGAAGCTCGTCGGAGGAACTCGCCCGCCCGCTTCAGAGTTGCTGCGGTTTCCGTCGCTCCGGCCCGACAGAGCCAAGAGTCGGACGAAGAGGCTCGCCTGCCCGGTCGGTTGCAAAGCGATAGCCTTTTGGGCGTCCTTCCCCTTCATCACCAGCCAGATGGAACTGTGTCGATGAGGCTCGGCGATCTCATTGGCTTGCTCGAGGAAAAGATGGAGCAGCCCCTGTTTGTTTGGCTCAAGTCGTCGAGCTCGGCATCAAAGTACGTCACCTTCGATACGCTCCGAGCAGCGGGTCTTGACGTCGACTATGACCCGGTCAGTTCAAAGGTAGTTATCTCCGTTGATAACGGTACTTCACTGGCCGAAGCTGACTGACGGCACTTCCGTCGATTGGCCGAATTATACCGGTCAGCAAGTGTCCGCGCGTTTCCAACTGGAAGCGCTGGGGCTGCAACAGTTACGCCGCCTGATGGAAGGAATGGCGATATGAGCAAGTGGATCGGCGCTGCCGCCTGGAGCGCGAAGGAAGCCCGCGCGGGCGACCGGCTGCCCTATGCGCGCCTCATCGACGGCAGCACCGTGCTGCTGCGCGACGGCAGCGTAATGACTGCGATGCAGGTGCCGGGCCTGCTGTTCGAGACCGAGGATTCGGATGCGCTCAACCATCACGCGGCGACGCGCGAGGTCATGCTGCGCTCCACGCTCGATGCGCGCTTCGTGCTCTATCACCACGTTATCCGCCGCCGGGTGGAGATCGAGCTCGACGCGGAGTTCGCCGATCCGCTCGCTGCCCATATCGACCGCCGGTGGAAAGAGCGGCTCGCTGGCGGTTCGCTGTTCGTGAACGACCAGTTCGTCACCCTCATTCGCCGCCCCGCGCGCGGCAAGGCGGGTCTAGCCGAGCGCGCCGGCAAGATGTGGAGCCGAAAGGGTCGCAGGGAAATCGATGCCGATCCCAAAGACGTACGCGCGCTGAAGGCGGCGGCGACCGGGCTCGTCGCCTCGCTCCAGGCTTATGGCGCGGCGCTGCTCGATGATTACCAGGGCCCGAGCGGGGCAACGAACAACGAGATTCTCGAGCTGCTTTCGGCACTCTACAACGGCGAGATGCGCCCAGTCCGCCGGCCGGCGGAGGAAACCGACATTGGCCATATGCTGCCCTATCGCCGCGCGAGCTTCGGGCTCGACGCGATGGAGCTGCGCGGGAGCGGTGAACCTGATTTCGCCGCGATCCTCAGCCTGAAGGATTATCCCGAAGCGACGAGCCCGGGCCTGCTCGATGCGCTGCTGCGCCAGCCGTTCGAGATGGTCGTGTCGGAAAGCTATGCCCCGTCGGAACGCACCACGGCGCGCGAGCGGATGGATCTGGCGATCCGCCGTTTGAAGTCGGCCGACGAGGAAGCAATGGCCGAGCGCGCCGACATGCTGGCCGCGCGCGACGCGCTCGGTAATGGCGCAGTCGGTTTCGGCGACCACCACCTGACGGTGCTGGTGCGCGAACGCACCCTGTCCGAGCTTGATGAAGCCACCGCCGCCTGCGCCGCAGCGCTCGCCGACACCGGCGCGATCGTGGTGCGAGAGGATACCAATCTCGAGCCGGCGTTCTGGGGCCAGTTTCCCGGCAACGAGACATACATCGCCCGCCGCGCAATGATATCGAGCGCCAACATGGCCAGTTTCGGGTCGCTGCATGGCATGGCGCTCGGCCAGGCCGATGGCAATCACTGGGGCGAGGCGGTCACGCTGCTTCAAACGACCAGCCGCACGCCGTTCTTCTTCAACTTCCATACCGGCGATCTCGGCAACTTTACCGTCATCGGCCCCTCGGGCTCGGGCAAGACGGTTGTGATGAATTTCTTCGCCGCGCAGGCGCAGAAATTCAGCCCCAGGACTATCCTTTTCGACAAGGATCGCGGGGCGGAGCTGTTCATCCGAGGCATCGGCGGGCGGTACGATCGCATATCGAGCGGCGAGCCGACCGGTTTCAACCCGCTCGCGTTGCCCGACACGCCGACCAATCGCGCGTTCCTGCGCGACTGGCTTTCCGTATTGCTCAAGGCCGACGGGCCGGAGGAACTCGCGACGATCGCAGGCGCGGTCGACGCGGCTTATTCGAACGACGCCAGCCTGCGCCGGCTAAGGCACTTCCGAGAGCTGCTCTCGGGAGCGCGCCGGCCGCAACCGGGCGACCTTGCCGATCGCCTCTCGGCGTGGATTGCGGGCGGCGAGCATAGCTGGCTGTTCGATAACGAGCGCGACGAGCTCGACCTGTCGCAGCGCGTGCTCGGGTTCGACATGACCGCGCTTCTCGAGAACCCGCGGCTGCGCACGCCGACGATGATGTATCTGTTCCACCGGATCGACGAGCGACTCGACGGCAAGCCGACGATGATCCTGATCGACGAGGGCTGGAAGGCGCTCGACGACGAGGTATTTGCCGCCCGCATCCGCGACTGGCTGAAGACCCTGAGGAAGCGCAATGCGCTGGTCGGTTTCGCAACCCAGTCTGCGCGCGACGCCCTGGAAAGCCGCATCGCTACCGCGCTTGTCGAGCAGACCGCGACGATGATCTTCATGCCCAACGCTCGCGCGCGGGCCGAGGATTACTGCGACGGTTTCGGCCTCACCAGCCACGAACTCGCCCTGATCCGCTCGCTACCGGCACACAGCCGCGCGTTCCTGATCCGCCAGCCCGATGCGAGCGTGGTCGTGCGACTCGACCTGTCGGGCGCGCCCGAAGTGCTGGCAGTGCTGTCGGGCCGCGAGAGCACCGTGCGCCGCCTCGACCTTCTTCGTGAAGCGGTCGGCGACAATCCGGCCGACTGGTTCCCCGCGCTCACCGGGCACGCCTGGCCGGGCGGTAGGGGAGAACATCTCAATTCGCACACAATCGTCGACCTCGCCGCCGAATGAAAAACCTGACCTACTCTGCTGCGATCGCGATTGCTCTTCTCATTACCACGCCCGTTAGCGCAGGCGATCCCCGCATTGCGGAACGGACGTATGAGCCTGGCTCCGTGCTGGAGATCGAAGGAACACCTTCGATCGCAACGATGATCGAGTTTGCCGACGGCGAGCATATTCAAAGCATCGCGGTCGGCGACTCTCAGGCGTGGCAGATCACGCCTAACAAGCGGGCCGACATCCTCTTTGTAAAACCGCTCTCTCCGTCGGCAGCGACAAACATGACTGTCGTCACCGATCGACACATTCATTTATTTGATTTGATCGCCCGTGCCAGCGCGAAACCTCTCTACATATTGAGATTAGTTTCTGCAGCCAGTGGAGGCGAACATGCTGAAGCGATCAATCTCGACGAGATCGGTCAACTTGATCCGGGCAAGACCCCTTACGCGATAATCGATCCCGCCCGCCTGGAGTTTGGCTGGATCCGATGCGGAGACAACACAATCCTACCCAAACTCGTCTACGACGACGGGCGTCGCACCTTTCTGATCTGGTCGGATGCACAATCGACGCCTGCCATGCTTGCTCACGTCGGCAAGAAAGCCGAAAGACCACTAAGATTTGCATTTCGCAACGGCATGGCCGTAGCGGACGAGGTACCGACTGAAATAATCCTCCGTTCGGGTGATCGCGCAGGAAAACTGATCAAACAGCATCAATCGCAGACACCTACCGGAGGCCGCGACCCCGGGGTAAGCAACAAAGCCGCGTGCCCCTCCCAGCACCGCCGGAGTCGATAGGTGCTGAACAAGCTGGTAGGCGGCAGTTGACGGTGATCTGAGGTAACGCGCTGGCGGAAGCCGCCTTTAACCCGAACGCCCCTGACAAGTCTCAGGCGAACTGCACAGTTGCCCTGCAGTCGTCTCAAATCAGGCCTGTGCGTCGTAACATTTTGCGCCCGCGCTGAATCCAGCTAACGAGTGAAGATTGCGGCGATCTAGGCAAGGCGTGAGAGTGGGAGCGCATCAAAAATGGAAACTGTGTGGGACTGGATTACCGTCTTTGGCTTCGCGGGGCTGGTCACTCTTCTCCTGCAGCGGTCGAGCGAGGACGAGCCAAAGGACAAGCTATGGCAATACGCCCCACCCGCACTGGCATGCGCTGTCGCGAACTACGTCGGAAACGAGGGTATGGATGTCGTCGCTGCAGCAATCCTTATCGCCGCGGTCTTCTACGTTTTCGCGGTCTTAAAAGTTCAGCTGCCGTGGCGCCGGTAGCGGGGAACCTCAGCCGCCTCGGCACCAAGCGCGGGCTTCGTCGTTTTTGCTCTTTGCGGCAAGTTGTCCGAAACTGAAACACGCATGAGCAATGGATGGTCTTGAACAACGCCGACTGACATTCGGAACGAAGCTACCGTTCCCGGATATGAGCGAGATCTAACGTGAACGTCGATGTGCGCCCCGCGTGGAGAGATTCAGACCTTCCAAATCGCGTTGGATTGAAGGCCCCCTCACGCCGCACTCGCGCGCTAATGTATGCACTTAGCCTCGCGCTGGATTTGGGGGCGCTAATCGGCGGATACGCGGTTGCACTTCTGTTCCGCGAGGACACGTGGCTCGAGGCTGCCGGGCAACCGTTGATCGTAATCGCGCTGCCTGTTTTCCTCATGCTGGAGATAGGCCGAGAGGTGCAATCGGTCGAGGCACTCGAAAGCCGCCTCGAGGGGACAACGAGGGCTCTTGGGGCGCTTGGCTCTGACAGCGCCTAATTGTCCTCGGCCTTACCTTCGCCCTCAAGGTCGAAGATATTTCCCGTGTTGGCTTCCTCGCGACCTTCGGAGCTGCGGCAGTTTTTCTGGTACTGGGGAAGATCGTCCTCGATTGGATTTTCGCGCGAGCCATGGGCGGGCGGGCGCTTAGTAGCCTCATGATTCTTGACGGTCTTGCGGCCAGTCCGCCGCCAGGGATGAGCGTGGTCGATCTGCGCACTCTTGGGCTTAAAGCGGATCTCTCGGACCCTCACCAGTTGCACGCGATCTCCGATCTCATCGAACCGTTTGACCGGGTGGTGGTTGCCTGCGATTATGAAAAGCGATCGACGTGGGCCACGATACTCCGAGGGCACGACGTTGGGGGGGAGATTTTACTCGACCGCGACCTATTGTTGGGCGCCGTCGCAATCCGACAATGCGGGTCGGAAGACACGCTAGTTTTGTCACGTGGCCCGCTAAATCTCGTGAACAGATTTCAAAAGCGTACGTTCGATATCGTTGTTTCAGTCTTTCTTCTGATCTTGCTTGCGCCCCTTCTTCTCACAGTGGCGTGCGCCTTGAAATTGGACAACTCAGGCCCAGTTTTTTTCAAGCAGACGCGCGTCGGGCTCGGGAATCGTCTATTCCAGATTTGGAAGTTTCGGTCGATGCGGCACGAAAGATCCGATCCAGAAGGCAAGCGATCCGCGTCGCTCGATGACGACAGGATTACGAACGTGGGACGGTTCATCCGGCGCACTAGTATCGATGAGCTTCCTCAACTCTTTAATGTGCTGCGCGGAGACATGAGCATCGTCGGACCACGACCGCATGCCCTAGGTTCCCTGGCAGGCGAGCATCTCTTCTGGGAAGCAGCCGATGGCTACTGGCTGCGGCATGCGCTGAAACCGGGAATGACCGGTCTTGCACAAGTCAGAGGCTTCAGGGGGGCCACGCGAAGCCCGGAGGACGTGCGGCAGAGGGTACGTGCCGACCTCGAGTATCTCATCAAGTGGTCGCTTTGGAGAGATGTATTGATCCTTCTGAAGACTTGTCGAGTGGTTGTCCACGAGAATGCCTTCTGAACTAGGATCAGATTCAGTCGCAAGCACGGCCCCTTAATCAGAGCGTCAGGGGCGATCTGAATTCTGTGCGCGAACTCTCTCGGGCATGGCACCGCGCTAGCTGGGCCAGAAAAAAGAATCTCGTGCCAAGCTGATCAGCAGCATCGCAGCTCTCACAGCCGTATGCATAAGCATGGAGTGAGTGTTCACACGGTCGAATGTCAGGCGGCAGATTTTATCGACCCGATGCCGCTCATGGCACCTCTTGGGTGAATCCCTTTGGTTTTCGCCAACAGCATTTGCCGATCTGCTGCATATCGAGCGAACTTCGCAACCAAACTCTAAGCAGCTGAAGGTTTTCTTGTCACTTGAACGGACAGGCTCCTCATCTGGCTCTTGAATGACGACATTCAGCTTTCTCGGGCGGCAACCTGAGGGCATGAGCGCAAAACCACTGCAATTGTCGCGTATAAGACCGGCAACCAAATCAGCCTAGTGACATAGCGCCATTGAGGTTCAACCACCGCACCCCCGAAACCCGACATCAGTACCATGGCAGCAAACGTGATAAGCGCCCAGTTGCGCAAGTTCGTTTGGTGATCGTCAGACCTCACGCCGCCCATAGAAAGGCAATAGACGAGTACCAGTAGCGAAACGACCACAGTTGTCTTGAGCAGATCGTCCATCACTCCTTCCGGCCACCCGCCCTTGTCCGCGAGAGTAGCTTTCATTCTCTCACCTACGGAAAGTGGAATTGCCATCCAACAAGAAGGCCGACCGGAGCAGTTGCGGTTAAGCCCAGTATACTCCACCCAAGTGAGTTGTTTGAAAGTGTTGCGCACGATCGCGCGACCCTGCCCAATGGGGTCGTACAGGAGAACAGCGAGAGCGAAGGCCTTGTCCTCCTCTCCCATCTTGCGCCGTTCCTCGGCCGTGGCGAGGAGGTACGTGCCTACACCCGGCGTTCCGACCGAGAGGATGGCGCTAGCATGGCTGAGGTCTCCACGATCAACGCGGCAGATCTGGAAACGGTTGCCATCACAGCCTCCTTCTATAAAGGCCCTGCCGGGACCATCGGCAATAAAACGCGCGGTCATCAACGGGAGTAACTGGGGCTCCTTACCCAGTGCCTTCTCCGTGGCATAGGATGTGATCTGGAGTGAGGCGAATCCGATGACAAGTCCGCCAATTGTTGCCACCCAACCACGGGCTGGCACCCGCGGGGCTAGCTTGAGCAGCGTCAGCAGAATTAGCATTCCCACCACTCCGGCAAGTAGAACGAGATGGGTCAAGTGCGATACGACCGCAGTGAGGATTGTCATGTACAGAATAAAAATTTCCGATCGAGCAAGCCTTCCTGGCGTCGCTAGAAGGAGTGACGCGAGAACTCCAAATGCACCGAACGCGTCCGCTAGCAACAATCCGTTGTAGAACGAGAGTGGCGTCAACATAGCCAGCAACAAAACAATGTACGTTTTCAATATCTGACCCGAAATTGCGAATCGCCTCAGCGCTAGACTTATCAGAAAGTAAGAAATAACCGATTGAAAGACAATAAACAGCCAGAAGTTGCTGACGATATAGCTCAGCCACATTAATGCCCCGATGTAGGGGGAGCGGCCGCTCATGACGAGGCCATGGGAGATATCGTTGTGGGTGCGGGGAGGTGGACTCGTTTTAACAGTGTTACGTAACGGCGTCGCATCACTCGAGCGCCCTCCCGCTTTCGAGGACAATTGTCCCGCGTACCTCTCGGTCCAGACTGTCGAAACCTCCTTTCCGGAAGCTAGATAGAAAGCCAAGTCTGCGGCGCGTATATAGTTGGTCGTGTCGTCGAAGAAGAACGCGAAGCCATTTACCAGCGGCGTCCACATCAGGGCGAGAACGCAGAGCAAGTGAAGCGCCCACCTCTTGAGGCAAATCAAATGCGGCTCTCCAACCGATGCCGGCACTCTGGCCTCCTTGGCGCCCGTATCACTCATCTATCGAACAGGCGTTCACACAAGCTTTCGCGCAATCTTTCGGCCCTCGCGAATCGCGTAATTAGTGCCCCGGTCCTCGGGATAAATCTGCGCCATGGAGCAAACGTAGAATCCGTGACGCGGCCCCGTGTCGGACGGGATCAGCCGAGAAAAATTCTTCTCGACCACTGGTTGGGCCCACCGCGCCTTCCACACGTGGAACCGCTGGACCCAGGCTTCCTTGAACTCAGGAAACATGCCTTGGAGGTAGGGTAGTGAAAATTTCATCACCTCATCCTCGCTCATCATGTAGAGCTCGTCCGTGTGTGGCAGGTACTTTGAGAGATAGACGATATGTGCGCCGCCGTAAGAATCCGCACTTTCGAAATTGGTGTGTTCAATCACACCAACGTAGGGGAAGCTCGGATCATTTACATTGAGCCAGTAAGTTGAACTCAATGAGCGGTCGAGTTCGAGCACAAGGCAAACATTGGCAAGGTAGTTAATCCGGCGAAGCGAGCTGGTGTAGTTCTCTTCTGCCCATCCTTCAATCATATCGGCGATGAGCGGAAGAGCGGGCGTTGCGATGACGGCATCACTTTCGTATCGCCTGCCATTCGCTTCAACTACCCAGCGACCTCCGCCTAAAGGCGCAATGGTTTCGACGGGGCTATTCACATGGACCTCGCCGCCATTCTCGCGGATGGTGTCGGCGACCGCTTCGGCGAGCCGCGCAAAAGAGCCCTTGAAATACGCCAGCCGCTCCTCACCAGCAGAGCCTCGGGATCCCCCCGCAGCTTGAGCTTGTTCCAGAACCAGACAGCCGAGACCTTTTCGGCATACGGGCCGAATTTGCCCTGCAGCAGCGGTTCCCACATTACTTCGTAAACTCGTTGCCCGCCCAGCTCGCGCAGCCATTCGGCGGCCGTCTTTTGCTCCAGCTGCATCCAGTCCTTCACGCCGCGCGCACGCAGAGTCAGTAGGCCGAGTCGGATGCGGTCGATGAACGCTAGGGGGGTGAAGCGCAGCAGGTCGAGCGGCGTAGAAAGCCTGAAAACCGACTGATTGTAGTAGACCCCCGTATTGGTCGGGCTGACCACTACTTCGCTCAACATCCCCAGATCCTCAATGAGGCCCATCACGTCAACGTCGTTGGTAAACCAATGGTGATAGAAACGGTCGATCCGCTCGCCATCCCCGTCGAAAGCTCCAGCGAGCCCCCCGACGAAGTCGTCCGCCTCAAGTACGTTCACTTTCTTGCCAGCGCGGGCCAGGTCAAACGCCGCCGAAAGGCCGGCAAACCCACCACCTACTATAGTGATTTCTTCTATAGTGGTTTTCATCCGGGGATCTTCGCTCCTCGTTTCAACGGAAGTCTTCCTCTAACTTTCATCGACCACAGAGCGAGGCCCGCGCCGCCTATCAACGATGCGGGAAGCCAGAGGATCAAATGAACGAGAACAGCGAAAGCCGTGGCGGCTTCGCGAGAGCTGCCGAGGGCCTCCGCCGACTTGACCGCAAAAAAGTCGAACGTGCCCACATAGCCCGGCGTCGAGGGGAGTAGCGTCGCTAACGTAGAAACCGGTAGCGCCAAGAAGCCGACCAGCGGCTGTTCAATTTCGGGAATGGCATGCGCGCTGGCCCAAAAGACGCAGCCTTCGAAGCCCCACACGAACACCGACCACAGCAGGAGGATAGCCATACGCGGACCATTTGAAAGATGATGCAGCGCTGCAAAGAGGTGATTCGTGAAAATTCCTACGCGCTGGTGCATGGACGGCCAAATCATGCTCATGATTCGCACGAGCTTCATTGTTGGCCATTCCATTAAGCGCGGGAATAGCAACAGCGTTAGGATTGTCATCGCGAGCGCGAAGACGCCGTAGGCCCCGAGTTCTACAAGCCTACCAGCCGTGTCCTCTCGCAGGTCGAACACGAGCAGACAAACGGAAAACGCAACGAGAAGGCTGAACAGGTCGAGCAGGCGCTCGACGAGCAAGCTCGCCAGGAGCACCGACTTCGAAACTTGAAGATGGCTCGAAAGGGCGTAAACCCGCAGCACGTCACCGGCGCGAAAGGGCAGCACATTGTTCGCCGCGATCGATCCCATGAAGGGGACGACGCAGGTTGTCCAGGCGAGCGTGGGATTGTCTCGGAGAAGCATGCTGCGCCAGCGCGCAATGCGACATGCATAGCCTGCAAGAAAGAGACCCATCGCGACTGCAATCCACGAAACGTCGGCTCGACCAAGAACGGCCTTGAACTCCCCTACTTCCAGGTTTCGGCCAATCAGCCACACGAAAATGGCCGCAAGCGCCATGCTGACGATGAGTTGCAGCGCGCGTTTGGTCATGAATCGGCTCAATTTCCAAAACTCGAGTTCGCGTCTGAGATCCCTTGCTCGTCGCCGAACCCGATCCGCTCACGAACGACGTAAAGCGGACGTCTTTTCACCTCGCGATAGGTTCGCCCGACATACTCCCCTAGGATACCGAGGCAGACTAGCTGTACACCCCCGAGGAAGAGAAGCGCTATCATTATAGCCGTCCAGCCCTCTACCCAAATCGATGTGAAGAGGCGCAGTGCGAGCACATATAAAATCCCGATCAAGGCGAAGACCGCCGCCATAAGCCCCACGGTGGTCGCGAGGCGCAAAGGCTTCGCCGAGAATGACAAGATGCCGTCAGATGCGAACTGGATCATCTTGCGCAGCGGATACTTGGACTCCCCAGCGAAGCGTCTAGCCCGCCGGTACGGGAGGGCGGTTTGATTGAATCCCACCCACGAAACCATTCCCCGCACAAAGCGATCACGCTCTGGCATCGATCTGAGCACATCGACCACATTGCGTCCCATCAGGCGAAAGTCACCGGTGTCTAGCGGGATTGGTACTTCCGACAGGCCGTTGAGTAGGCGGTAGAACACGCGAGCTGTCATCAGCTTCAGGGCACCCTCGCCCTCCCGGGAGGTGCGCGTGCCGTAGACGACATCATAGCCATCGCGCCACTTTGCGATCATTTCCACAATTGTCTCGGGCGGATCCTGTAGATCAGCATCGATGAGCACGATGGCATCGCCGCGTGCCGACTCGATCCCCGCAGTTACAGCAATTTGGTGACCGAAATTGCGCGCAAAGCTCACCAGTTTGACACGCGAGTCCTTTCCCGCCGCGTCGCGAAGCAGTTTCAGAGTTGCATCTCTCGAACCGTCGTCCACAAAAATCAGCTCAAATTCGTAGCCAGCCTGACAGTCACACAGCCGTGAAAGTTGCTTGAGCGTTTCCGCGATGACCTCTGCTTCGTTGTAGCAAGGTACCTCCGAGATCGCCGACGCCGCGTCCCGGTACCAGATCGCGCTCGAGAAGGGCGAGAAGAAGATCGTCGGGGTCAACTGCCACACCGAGTCGGTCTCCCACGAGCTGGAGATCCTCCGGGTCAGCCACGAGGTCGAGCGCGAGCAGGTCGCCGCGCTCGCCCGCCGCCGGGCCGCCCGCGACGACGCCGCGGTGACCGCGGCGCTGGACCACCTCGCCGAGGTCGCCCGCGGCGAGGACAACATCCTCCCGGCCATGCTCGACGCCGTGCGGGCCGAGGCCACCCTCGGCGAGGTCTGCGACCGGCTCCGGGGCAAGTGGGGCGACTACCGCGAGCCGGCACGGTTCTGAGGAGCCCCGGGCCGTCGTGACGGCGGCTGCCGGTGCGGGGCGGTCCGGGTGGCCGGTGGGATTTGGACGCCCCCCGCGGCTCTGGGATCGTGGGACGCCCGGGGCCCCGGGCCGACCGGGCCCTGGTCCCGTCCGCCCGACCCGGAGGATCCGCCCGTGACGCCAGCGCCCAGGCGCGTCCTCGGCGCCCTCCTCGTGCTCCTCGGGCTCGCGCTCGCCGTGCCCGGTGGGTGGCTGCTGAGCCACCTCGGGACGTCGGGGTCGGCGACCTTCAGCGCGTCGCCGGGTGCCACCGGCCCGGTCCTGCTGCCGCCGAGCCTGCTCAACCGGGTCGACGCGCCGGTGCGCGTCCGCGCCACCGCCGGCGACGGGCAGCCGGTGTGGATCGGGGTCGCCTCCCCGTCCGACGCCCGCAGTGCGCTCGACGGGGGAGCCCACACCGCGCTCACCCGGGTCGAGCTCCCCGGCTTCACCCTCCGGGCGGTACGGCGGGCCGGACCGCCTGCCCCCGAGGTGTCCTCGCTCGACCTCTGGTCCGAGGCCGTCTCCGCGGACGGCGCCGCGCAGGTCACCGTCCACCAGGCAGACGCGCCCCAGACGGCGGTCGTCGCGGCGCCCGCCGGGACCCGGGTCGAGGCGACGTGGACCCGGCCGGCGTGGTCGGCGCAGGCCGCCGCCGTCACCGGCGTGGGTGCCGTGCTCGTCGTCGTCGGCGGGGTCCTCGTCGCGACGGCCGGCCGGGGGGCCCGGCGGTGAGGGCGCGCCGGGTGCGCGCCCGGGTCGTGCGCGTGCTCGCCGCCTGGGCCGCCGTCCTCCTGCTCGGCGGCTGCGGGCTCGGGGGTGCCGTCGTCGGGCTGCACGACGCCCCCACCGAACGCCCCTCGGGGGCCCCGGTCTCGCAGCAGAGCGCCCGGCAGATCGCGCGCCGGGTGCTCACCCTCGCGGCGGTCGCCGGCGCCGCCGCGGGGGAGGGGGCGGCGGCCAAGCGCAAGGCCGCCCTCACCGGCCCGGCGCTGCGGGCGGCGAGCGTGCCGGCACGCTACCGCGACACCGGGCAGGACGCGTCCGCGGTCACCCGGCCCCCGCAGCCGACCGTGCTCGCGGTCTCCCGGGGGCGGCAGTGGCCCCGGGCCGTCCTCGCGACGACCCGGCAGGACGGCACCCAGCGGCTCCACGCCCTGCTGTCGGCGAGTGCCACGGAGCCGTTCCGGCTCTTCGCCACGGTGACGATGCAGCCCGGCGCGAGCGTGCCCGCCCTGGGCGACCTCGCCTCCGGAGCCCCGCTGGTGACCGGCGACTCCGGACTCGTCGTCGGCCCCCGCCGGGCACTCGCGGACTACGGCAGGGCGCTGCGGGTCCCCCGCCGGAGCAGCCGCCGACGACGGTCTCCACCCAGGACGCCTTCGCGGCCGGCCTCAGGGCGAGCACACGGGCCGAGCAGAAGAGCCTCGGCACGCTCGCCAGGCTCACCCGGCGCCACCGCCTCGGCTCCGGGGACGTGCTCGCCTTCCGGCTCTCGGGCGGTGGCGCCCTCGTGTTCGGCCAGCTCACCCGCACCGACACCGTCCGGGCGACGTCGAAGGCGAAGAAGCTCCTCCTCCCGCGCGACCTCGCCGCGCTCGCCGGCACCCGCAGTGTCACCGACCACGTCACGGTCACCACGCTCGAGACGACGGCGATGACGGTCCCCGCCTCGGGCTCCGGCTCCTCGGGCGACCCCGCGCCCCGGGCGCGGGCCGTCGGCGTCGACGAGCAGCGGGCCTCCGTCCGCGGCCGGTGACGCGCCGCGGGGCCCGACCCCCGGCCGTGGCGCGGGCACGGCACCGGCCGACACCGCTCCCGCGGCGATGCGCCACAATCGGGGGTATGAGTGACCAGCCAGTGAGCGGAGAGGCCCTGCGCGGGGCCGTCGACCTGTCCGGACTCGGCAACCGGTCGGCGGGCCGGTCGGGCGGTGCCCCGGCGGCCGGCGGCGTCCCGGAGGGCCTCGTCGTCGAGGGGACCGACAGCAACTTCCAACAGGTCGTCGAGGCCACGACGAGCGTGCCGGCCGTGGTCGTGCTGTGGTCGGGCCGTCAGGCCCAGTCCGCGGACTACCTGCGCACCGTCGTCGACGTCGCGGTCGCCCTCGAGGGAGCCCTCCAGGTCGTCTCCATCGACGTCGAGGCCAACCCCGGCCTCGCCCAGGCGTTCCAGGCCCAGCAGGTCCCGGTGACGATCGGGCTCGTCCAGGGCCAGCCCGTGCCGCTGTTCGCCGGTGCCCAGCCCGCCCAGCAGGTCCGGGCCTACGTCGACGAGCTGCTCAAGCTCGCCGCCCAGCACGGCGTGACCGGTCGGTTGATTAATTGAGAATCCTTTTGTCCCTGCAGTAGACTCGCCAACTCCTCTATTTTCAAAAATGATTACTTTGTAGTTGGCTGAGATCAAAGCCTCCAATAACAATGGATTCCACATATCCATTGTTGAACTGGCTCCGGTGATTAAAATAATTGGTTTACCTTCTACATTGCCCATTTGCTTATATGTGATATTTATGTCGCCTACAGTAACGTTATGTGATGACATATCATCTAATATAGAGGCTTTAGATTGGAACGAAGAAGCAGATGCGAATGGATTACTAAAGTTTGGCTCTGTGCTGCCATAAGTCTGCAACGTAGAAGATAAATTTATGCTTGATAATACACTGAATAATATCATTACCATTATAGTATACAAAATTAACTTATTTCTTAAATTCAATTTTATTGTCCTATGATATTGAATGATTTTATTTATACTTTAAGAAGTAAATGAATTAAACATCTAATACTTAATATCGTTTATCTACGATGCCACTCTGTATCTCAAAAGAACATGATGAAATACATATGAGCGCTCTAATGATGTTATTAGTATTAGTAACATATCATTGCTTTGTCTAATGGCTTTTAGATAAACAGAATTACCAATTAAGATATTTGAATATCAGCAACTATCTAAGAAAAACTTTTTATAGACATAGTTTTTAAGGTAACTCGTCCTTCGCCTCCTGGGATCGGTCTTTAATTATCTGGGAGATCTCCCGAACAAAAGCAAATTCACAATGAATCGGGCATCGATCAAGCTTATCCTGATCAAGACACAGTTTTGGGCAATCATCAGCTAGATTTTTTTTCTCGCTGTATCTTATTCCCTTGTAAAGTGAGACGAACATTTCCGCCTTCAGGACCATGGTCGATCCGCAAGCTGAATTTTCGTGGGTAAAGTAAAATAGACCCTGCTCCATGATGCCGAAATTTGCCTGGTATCCATTGAAGCTCAATTCCGGATCATCAAGAAAGGCATCACGGCTTGACCATTTCTTTGCACACATGGGGCAGGTTTTAAAAATCTGATTTTTTTGAAGACTCATCTCCGCAGCTCTTTTTTTTTAACAATCTAACTATTAGTTGGTGGGGATTGTTTCATGTTATCTTGTAAGGGATCACCAACAATCCCACTTAGTAGGATAAGCTTTTACCGGCTCCACGATACTCGAACATTTCGAAAATGGCAAAAATATTTGCCTAAACTCATTTGGTGCCGTTAAGAGGTTAATGCTAAATGCCGGAAGTAATGTTAAACTTTCAGTAAATGGTAACTCTGCTTTTTTGCCTTGAAATTGTCTTGAATACTTAGTTAAATGAAATTGATATAAGAAGATCGGATCTCATCGCTTGATCCGGTCACTCTTTATTATCATGCACAACATCTCCACTCTCCCTAAGAAGTAGTTAATCATTCTCATCTTACAGGAGGTTCAATGGACGCCGCACAAGAAACCAGCACTCCCGCCAACAACAGGTACACGCTTATTGCAGAGATTGATCCGCCAAAAGGAGTGAATCTGGAAACTTTCCTTAGTACAGCTCTGCAGATAAGGGGGCGCGTAGATGGTGCACGGGTGACCGACAGCGAACACGCTATAATGCGTATGTCACCCATAGCTCCTTGCCTGGCCCTGAAGGAAAAAGGTTTTGAGCCTGAAATGATCATTACCGGCAGAGACAGAAACAGGATTTCCTTTCAGGCGGAACTCCTTTCAGCTGCTGCGCTCGGCATTAAAAATATTGTCATCAAAGAAGGTCATGATCCAGCAGAAGGCGATCAGCCGGTTGTAAGGACAAGCGGTGATCTTGATCTCTTGTCTATGGTGCAATGTGTCTTCGCCCTCAATAACGGCAGGGATCTGGCCGGTGAGTCCCTTGATGGTGCTACTGATTTTAATATCGGAGTGGCGATTGATCTTTCCGATGACGTAAACTTCAACAGGGAACGTGCTGAATTTTTCAAGCAGCTCGAACAGTATGGCGTGCAATCGGTAACCCTTGGACCGACCTATGATCTCAACATTGTGGAACCATTTATTCCCTTTGCTGAGAAAACCGGTATTAAGCTCTTTACCTCGGTTATGTTTCTAAAATCCGTAACAATGGTGCGCTATCTCAATAACCTGCCCGGAGTGCCTTCAATTCCACAGGAATTTCTGAGAAAAATGATGGAAGCCCCAGTGAAAAAGGATGCCGGGATGCAGGTGGCAGCGGAGCTTGTGAGGGATCTTGCCCCTCTTGGAGACGGGATTGTTTTACATGCTATGGGATGGAGGGACAGATTGATTCAATTTCTGGACTTGATTGGTCGCTAGGACAACGTGAAAACTGCAGCCGTTCTCTCAACAGCAAAAAGGGATGCAGAGTCTCTGAGCCGGGATCTGGGTTCGTATCATTATCTGCATACCATCCTTGAAGAAACGCCTAATGGCGTCGTGGTGGTAGGGCCGGATCATACTGTGATCCATGCCAATCCGGCAGCCAGCAGATTTCTTGGTGTTCCTTATGGTACGCTTGATGGTATCGGTTTCAAAGAAATCCTCGGAGATCAAAATGGGGAGCTCTTCTTGCTTATCCGGGACCATTTTGAACAGCGAGTCAATGGAAATGGCAGGAAGATACATCATGAAGTAGTTTTCGATAGAAATGGTGAACGGTACATTCTGAGTAGCGTTGTTGTTTTTCCACCAGCCGGTTTAGAATACTATCTTGTATACCTTATAGATATCACCCAACAAAAAAAATTTGAGAGAGAGCTCAGGCGACGCAACGCCTTTTTCCAGAACCTTATAGACAGTTCCGTCGATGGCATCATTGCCTCGGATATGAAGGGTAAAATCATGCTCTTTAATCAGGAGGCGCAGTCTTTGCTCGGATACGATCAGGAGGACACAAAGTCACTGCACGTCACCAAACTCTATAATGATGGAGTGGCGTACGAACTGATTAAAAGAATGCGCAGCGAACATTTCGGAGGCAAAGGCAAACTGCTGCGCCACGAACTGATTGTCAAGCACAAGGATGGGCACGACATTCCAGTCAGTTTTTCCGGAGGTATCATCTATGACCGTAATCAGGAAATTGCGACATTTGGCCTGTTCACGGATCTCAGGGCTATGCAGCAGATCGAAGAGGATTTGGAACAGAGCCACAAAATGTTGATGCAGTCAGAAAAAATGGCAGGCTTGGGACGTCTTGCAGCAGGAGTAGCCCATGAAATTAATAATCCTATGTCAGGGATCATGCTCTATGCCAATCTTGTGCAGGAGGATTTAGGTCCAGACCATCCATTGACCAGTGATTTGCAGACCATTGTCCATGAGGCGGAAAGATGTAAGGTCATTGTGGCTGACCTGCTGGAATTCTCCCATCAGACTACCTATGAGATGGAACCGGTCGATTTAAACGAAGTTGTTCGAAAGACGCTTACAATACTTCAACATCAGCCGCTTTTTCAAAATATCAATATCATCCGGAAGCTGGACCCCGAGTTGCCGCCCATTTACGGGAATGCTATCAGGCTTAATCAGGTAGTTATGAATATAATCGTTAACGCTGTCCAGGCGATGGAGGGCAACGGCCGATTGTGCATCACCAGCAGAACCAGGGCCAATCATGATATCAACGAGATTACCATTCAAGACTCAGGGCCTGGTATCGAAAATGAACTTTTGGAAAAAATCTTTGATCCGTTTTTTACAACGAAGGCTGCAGGAGAAGGGACTGGGCTTGGCTTGTCGGTCTCTTATGCGATAGTCAAGGAACATAAAGGTTCAATCAGGGTATCTTCCTCGCCTGAGACAGGAACCACCTTCACCCTCAGGTTTCCGGTGGTCATGGATAATTTGACTGGAGAGAACCATGAATAAAAACAGTATTTCCCCAGATGAACGGAGTGAAAAATTCCTCAGGAAACTGAAAACCCGAGACATTGATGTGCAGGCCTGTTACCAGTGCGGGCGTTGCTCTGCCGGCTGCCCTATCGGCGATTTTTTTGATCTTAAGGTTATGGAAGTCGTCCGGCTTGCAGCCTATGGCCAGGAAGAGTTGTTACTGCAGAGCCACGCTATCTGGTTATGCGCAGCCTGTGAAACATGTGCCACGAGGTGCCCCAACGAAATTGAAATTGCCGCTCTGATGGACGTCTTGCGGGAACTTGCCCTAAGAAAGGGAATAACCCCCGCCGAACCCCGAATCCCGCTTTTTCATCAATCCTTTCTTGGTTCTGTGAACAGATGGGGAAAAGCCTATGAAATAGGCATGATCGCCAACTACAAGATCAAATCGGGAGATCTGATGGGGGATATGAAACTCGGCTTGGACATGTTTTTAAAAGGCAAGCTCAAGCTGATCCCTCATTCTGTTGAGGATAAATCCGGAATCAGAGAAATATTCTCCGGCAAGGGAAAGGAGTATGACAGATGAAACTCTCTTACTATCCCGGCTGCTCCCTTGAAGGGACAGCTCTTGACTATGACCGATCGGTACGGGAAATCTGCGCTAAACTTGGTTTTGAGCTGGTTGAGATCCCGGACTGGAACTGTTGCGGGGCGTCGTCTGCCCATATGACCGACCATGAGGTCGGAATGCGCTTGCCCATGCGAAACCTGCTGCTCGCAGCAGAGGCGAATCACGACATCCTGGTCCCTTGTGCAGCCTGTTTCCAGCGGTTAAAAGCTGCAGATAAGGCGCTCAGGACAAATTCAACCCTCTGGGATGTGGATGCAAAAAAATATGCACCGGCTTTTGAGATTCTCCATATCAGCACCTTTCTGGCCCGACCGGAAATACTTGCAGCAATCAAAGAAAAGGTGGTCGCCGACCTGGATAAACTGGCCATAGCCTGTTACTACGGCTGCCTTTCATTGCGTAATCCGCGAGTGACCGACGCAGACAATTGGGAAATGCCGGAAAACCTGGAAAAAATTATTGCAACCCTTGGTGCCAAACCCGTGGCCTGGTCCCACAAGACGGAATGCTGCTCGGGAAGCCTTACCATGGCCCGGCCCGACATTGCGGAAAAATTGGTGGGAGACATCGTAACCGCGGCCAAAAGGGCGGGTGCCGGCGCAATGGTGACCGACTGTCCCATGTGCCAGGCCAATGTTGAAAGTCGTCAGTCACCGGTTAGCGGTCAAGTCGCTGGCCTCCCGGTATTTTTTGTAACGGAACTGATCGCTGCGGCTCTCAGCGGAACCTATCCCACCAAACAGCAGAAGGTTCATCTGGTCTCCGCGGATGTGCTCAGAAAAGTAATAGGCGGTGCATCAATCAGAAAGGAGGATTCGGCATGACAGGAAACCTCAATACTTTTACAGACGACCTCAATAAACCAACCGGCGCCGTCATGGTTATCGGTGGCGGCATCAGTGGGATGCAGTCGGCACTCGATCTTGCCAATGCGGGAATAAAGGTCTATCTGGTGGAAAGTTCCCCGGCCATCGGCGGGAAGATGGCCCAGCTGGATAAAACGTTTCCCACCAATGATTGTTCCATGTGTATCGTTTCACCCAAGCTGGTCGAAGTGGGTCGCCATAAAAACATTAAACTCTTTACCCATAGCGAGGTAAAAGATCTCTCAGGGGATGCAGGCAGTTTCAAGGCCACTATCGTTCAACATGCCCGCTATGTCGATGTGGGAGCCTGTACCGGATGCGGACTTTGTGAATTTGTCTGCCCGGTTACCCAGATCTCCCATTTCCCGGAATTGCCAAAGGAAGGAGAGAAAAAGACCAGAGCCAAGGCAAAGGAAAAAAGGATTATCAGAGGTCCGGGACTGCCACAACCAACCTCCTCGCATAAATGGACCTTTAGCGTCGACGAACAAGCCTGTGCCATGTGCGGAATGTGTCACCGAGCCTGTCTGCACGGGGCCGTCAACTGGCAGAAAAAACAGAAGGCGGTTATTGATCAGGAAAAATGCACAGGTTGCGGTGCCTGCCTGGTAGCCTGTCCGGAAAAATTCCTGGCCATCAGGGTCGACAATGCCCCTGATCTTGAAAAAGGTGTCGGCGCCGCCGTCTATGCCAGGTCGGAAATCCTTGCCAAGGAATTTAGCGGGTCGGAACCTGAGTCGGGACAAGCCGATTGCATCCGTTGCGGTCTCTGCGCCATTACCTGTGAAAAAGTAATGAATATCGGTGCCCTGAAGATGGTGGAAGAGGGTATCGAAGCAGGTGTCGATATCTGCCAGGTCTGTGGGGCTTGTGTGTCCGTCTGTCCTGTCAACTATCTCAGCATAGACCAGGTCACCAACAGGACTCCACGGCCGCTTCTCAACCGCTTTAACGAAGGGTTGAATGGGCGCAAACCGGTCAATATTCATTATCCCCAGGCAGTGCCGAGAGTCCCCGTCATTGATGAAGAGAGCTGCGTACGTCTCAACAGCGGAGCCTGTGGAACCTGTGCCACAATATGCGGTGTCGGAGCCATCCACTATGACCACCGGGAGACTGAAACAGAGATAGACATTGGTTCGGTCATCTTTTCCCCCGGGATTGAAGTGTTCGATGCCAAAATGCGCGGTGAGTTTGGTTATGGCACCTATCAAAATGTAGTAACCAGCATCGAATTCGAACGGCTTCTTTCCGCTTCAGGGCCAACCTCAGGGACAGTTGCCAGACCCGGCGACAATAAACATCCAAAGAAAATCGCCTGGATCCAATGTGTCGGTTCCCGGGATCATTCCTGTGACCGGGATTACTGCTCGTCGGTCTGCTGTATGTATGCAACGAAAGAGGCATTTATAGCAAGGGAACATGATTCATCGATTGAGCCGACCATTTTCTATATAGATATGCGCAGCTTCGGCAAAAATTTCGATCAATACGTAACCAGGGCGAAAGAGCATAATGTTCGGTTTGTGCGGGCCATGGTCAGCAGGATATTTGAGGACCCGGTTACCGGTGATCTCGAACTGCGCTATGTCGACGAGTCGGGCAAGAGACAAACGGAAAATTTCGATATGGTGGTGCTCTCTGTTGGAATCCAGGTGCCGCAAAAGACCAAGGACCTTGCCGGTAAACTTGACATAGAGCTCGATCGCTTTGGTTTTGCAGTAACCGACTGCTATCAACCGCAGGCAACCTCACGACCGGGGATATTTGTCAGTGGAGCCGTCAACGGACCAAAGGATATTCCAGAGACGGTATGTGAAGCATCGGCTGCAGCGGAAGCGGCTTCCGCAAGCCTTGCCGAGGTACGCGGCAGTTTGATTACTAAAGAAATGCTTCCTCCCGAGCGGGCTCCCAGCCCGGATGACGAGCTTCGGATCGGCGTTTTTATTTGCCACTGCGGTACCAATATTGCCTCGGTGGTAGCGGTCGATGCGGTGACGGAATACGCAAAGTCGCTGCCCGGAGTAGTGTACGCAGAACATCCACTCTACACCTGCTCACAGGATTCCCAGGAGAGAATGCGGGAGATCATCGAGGAAAACAGGTTGAACAGGGTGGTTGTTTCTGCCTGTTCACCCACAACCCACGAACCTCTTTTCCAGTCTACGTTGCAGCAGGCCGGCCTCAATAAATATTTTTTTGATATGGCCAACATCCGTGACCAGTGCAGCTGGGTTCATCCCAACGATCCGGCTCTTGCAACGGAAAAAGCTAAAAGATTGACTCGTATGGCGGTAGCCAACGCCACAGCCGGAGAAGCCCTGGATGAACTCGAGTTTGAAGTGGATTCCCGGTTGCTGGTGGTCGGCGGTGGAGTTGCAGGAATGGTTGCTGCATTGGAAATTGCTCGCCAGGGATTTGGTGTTTACCTGGTCGAAAGGGAGCCGCAGTTGGGAGGCGAGCTTCTGAACCTTAAGCGGAGCGCTGATGGCCGAAAGTTTGAAGATTTTCTTGGGGAACTAAAAGAAAAAATTGCCGCGGATGCCAGGATAAGAGTTTTTACCAGTAGTGAGGTGGTGGAACAGTCCGGCTTTGTCGGCAGCTTTGAGACGGAGATTGTCATGCCTTCCGGGGCCACGCGGACATTAAAGCACGGCGCAATCCTGATAGCCACGGGGGCCGAGGAGTACAGACCGGAAATTTATGGCTTGGGTTCACTCGATTCGGTGATGACCCAGACTGATTTCGAGGCGGCTCTTGAAAACGGTAAAGTCGCTGATTGGCAGCATTCCCGAATCGTTATGCTGCAGTGTGCAGGATCCCGCGATGATGAATATTTGCCCTACTGCTCACGGGTCTGCTGCAACCAAGCTGTCAAAAACGCCCTGCGCTTTAAGAAAATGTTTCCCGAGGCGCGATTGGATGTGCTTTACAGGGATATGCGCTGTTATGGAATGGCAGAACTTGATTACCGGGCGGCCCGTCAGGCAGGGATAAACTTTATCCGTTTCGATCCGGAGAAAAATCCTCCATTGATTAAATCAGCAGAGACCGGGATCGAAATCACTGTAACAGATCCGTCGATTCGCTTGCCGGTACACCTGCATCCTGACCTGCTGGTACTTTCCACCGGCATGAAACCACGTGATACCGAGGAACTCGCCTCGATGCTGCGTGTACCGAGAAATAATGCCGGGTTCTTTATTGAAGCCCACGCCAAATTGCGGCCGGTCGATCTGCCAAGCGAGGACTGTTCATGGCCGGCACTGCCCATGGACCAAAGAGCAGTACCGAGACCATTACCCAGGCCCAGGCGGCGGTAGCAAGGGCCGTGACTTTGCTTTCGAAAAATAAATTAAAGATGTCGGGGATCGTCTCCAGGGTCGATCCGACAAATTGCGCGGTCTGCCTGACCTGCGTACGAGCTTGTCCGTATGGGGTGCCGTTTATCAATGATCAACATTCCGCGGAGATCAATCCGGCTCTGTGTCAGGGATGTGGCATCTGCGCGGCGGAATGTCCAGCCAAGACCATTTTCATGGGCCGTTATGGCGACAGAAACATTAAAGCCAAGATCGAATCGTATAGCGCGTCTTAGTGTACATTAACCAGATTTTGGGCTAGGTCGGAATGAAAGGTAATCTTCAGGAGGAAATAAAAACTATGCATGACTTTTCACCCAGTGTCATTGTTTTTGCCTGCCGCCACTGAGCGTATTCTGCCGCGGACCTGGCAGGTTCGGAGAGAAGATCGTATCCCCCGGCGATCAGTATCGTCATGCTGCCCTGTACCGGACGGATTGACGAATCATTGTTGCTGAAGGCTTTTGAAAACGGCGCGGATG
>CAVUCI010000007.1:0-147918 GCA_963740025.1 uncultured Alphaproteobacteria bacterium | reverse complement strand
CAAGGGCGGATGCCCCTTGGGAATTGCGCCAGAGATTGCGGATTGTCTTCAGCATGATCATGACACCTGGACCGTGCGCACAATGTTGAAATAGACCGGCGTTCCAATGCCGAACTGGGTCCACACCGGAGTGTAAGTCTCGGTCAAATTTAGCTGCACGTAGGAAAAAATCGGTTTCGACGTCGCGCAGCCGGGGGGCGACGGTTTGGTATTGAGAAGCGTCGTCGAATCGTCGCACCGAAACTTCTGAGTGATTGTTAGCTGATTGGATTCGATTCCGAGCGAACTGACAAGAATCGCTTTGAGGTCGGACGAGCTGACTCCGGTGCCGGCCGAAGCCGCAAGGATGATTTCGGAAGCTTCATTAGCGGCGCTTTGAAGCTGTTGCTGGCGAGACAGGATGCGGCTCGCGTCGAAGGCACCTAGGGCAAGGGTCGCCAGCACGGGCGCTACGATCGCAGTCTCGACAGCCATCGTCGCTCGCGTGTCATCGCGTAGAAGAGCGAAAAGGAGATGAAACCGTTTCATGCGACGAGCCTCACTCCGCCAGCCGATGAACCGGCGGAATTGGCCTGCGTGTTCGTGCAGGTTGTGGTGATTGTGGTGTTGCCGCTGATCTTGAGAGTCGAAGCCCAGAGCTGAAAGCAGAGCGGCGTGGTGTTCGAGTTGCCGTTTACGGTCAGGTCGCCGTTAGGGAGATAAAATGTTCCACGAACGGATACATCGGCGTTGCCGTTGAATTTATGATCTACTGAAGAAGTTTGCCCGGTCTTGTCTTCGTAGACCAACATTCCCGCATAAAGGTTCTTGTAAGATTCGTTTGCTGTGCCGACAAAGTCTGCGGCTTCCATCGGACTTAGGTTTATGATCCCCCCGTTTCCACTTCCGCCCATCAAAAGGCTCGCGCCATTCTTAAGCACGAACATGACCCCCGTTCCGGTGATATTGCCCTTGTTGCTGGTAAGATCCATCACCCCGCCGTCGATGACGTAGATACCCTTTGCCATGACGACCTTGCAGGTCACGTTGAACCCGCCCGTGTAGCGGCCTGGGGTGATATTCTGTGTCCCCTTACCGTTGGCGGGGCAATTGAGCGACTTGGAGCTGTTGTCGGTTGGAGTAGGCACCGGAAGCCCTTCAAAGGGGTTCGAGATGCCGGAAGCGTATTCGGTGACTTTGCTTTGCAGCGAAGTCGGCACGCTAGCGGTGCCACATGTAACGATACTGTCCGTGTTGACGTTGCTGGACCCATCGATGGTGATTGTGTCCGGCTCACAGGAGAGAGCGCCAAGCCCGCACGAAGCATTGACTGTTGCGTTGCCGCCGATCGTGAAGGTGCCCGACTGGTTCTTTTTCAACGACATCAGGCAGGCATGATAGTTGCCTCCTTGAGCGAAGGTGGCCTGTGCACGCGCCGCGATCCTCAGCGGTTTTCCAATAAGGTATCCGGAAAATGGGAGCTGTTTCGTGACCGAAGAGGCGACGATCACGCTGTTGTTCGATCCGGTGCCGAAACTGCCGAGTTGAACGGTGGGTGTAGCGTCAAAGTTCTTCGTGTAGACCTGGTTCGCGTTGTATTCCTGGAGTGCCCTTGTCGTGTAGTTGCTCGCGTTCTTGTTGTACGCGAGCGTCCACGCTCCTGCGATAGCGGCCTGGTCGACCGAGTGCTGGAGTTCGCGCTTCCAGATGTAAACCTGACTCAAATCGACGGCGTAGCCGGCAGCACCTATCAGAGCCGGCATCGCCAGCGCCACGATCACGGCGGCCTGACCAAGCTGTTGCTCAGCCAGTCGTTTCAGTAGACTTGCGAGAACGCGCATGCGGATCAATCCTTTTGCCGCTCGGAATTTCAAGGGACGGTCATTAGACGAGCGCGGTAATCGCTTTGCCAAAAGGGATGGTTAACGAGGTATGCGAGCCTCTCCCTAACTACCGGGAAAGTCGCGAAGGCAGCGTCGGAGAAGCCATTGTGTCGTCGGAAAATCTTTATCCAGCCTTGCATATCGCGCTTGTCTGGCAACCTCGCGCGACCCGTCCCGCACTCAAGGCTGTCTTGGCTTTCGACGCGCGCTTGGGCCGGCTTTTGGGACAAGCGCGCGAACCGATGCTCGCGCAGGTGCGCTTGGCCTGGTGGCGCGACCGCTTGCGCGAGCCTTTGGCCGAGCGCTCCATGGGTGACCCGGTATTGGCTGCCCTGGGCGAAACCCTGCACGGCCGGGAAAGCGAACTCATTGCGCTCGTGGACGGGTGGGAAGAACTGCTTAGGGAAG
Organism: uncultured Alphaproteobacteria bacterium; assembly: GCA_963740025.1. Taxonomy (GTDB): domain Bacteria; phylum Pseudomonadota; class Alphaproteobacteria; order Sphingomonadales; family Sphingomonadaceae; genus Tsuneonella. Next base: position 145,648 of record CAVUCI010000007.1, on the reverse strand, counting down.
CACCATTGGGCCAGACCTCGATAGCCGCCTTCGCCGAAGGCCGGGCGCGCGCGCTGGGATCGATCGCGCGAGTGGCGAACCTTGGCGACGGGGCGGCGGAAAGTGCGATCCGGGCCGGTCGGCGTTGGGCATTGGCGGATTTCACGTTTCGGACGAGCGACGGCGAAGAGCGGGAGGCGGCGCTCTCGCTCGTGCGAGCGATTGGCCCGTGCGGACCTCTGCCGAGGGAGTTGCGCGGGATCGCGGTTCTGGATGCGCTTGCACGCCGGGCAGTCGCGCGGAGAGAACCGATCATGTCCGGTCGCATCGCCCCGCTAATTGCACTGCGGGTTGGCATCACCGGCCGCTAGTCTATGGTGCGGCCCACGCGAAGCAGCGTGGGGGTCGCAGATGAACAGGCTGGTCTTGGGGGGAGTGTTGGCGCTCGCGCTCGTCACGCTCGGGCTGTTCTGGTGGCAAGGCCGCGCCGAGGTGGAGCAAGGCGCGCCGCCTCCGTTGACACAGCCCGAAAAGCTCGATCCCGACGACCTCCCGACCGTCGACCCGGGAAATCTGAAAGGGCCAGCCCCTCCCGAAGCGACCGAACTGACACGTGAAGAGCAGCGCTTCTTTCGCTACGACCGAAATCGCGACCGGATCATCAGCCGCAACGAAATGCTTTCGACCCGAAGCGACGCGTTCCGCAAACTCGACAAGGACGGCAACAATCTCCTCGACTTCGAGGAGTGGGCGGTGACCACGGTCGACCGGTTCGAGGGCGCGGATGCCAACCGGGACAACAAGCTCGACATGGCCGAATTTCGGACCACAGCTCCCAAGCGGTCGAAGAAAAAACCTGCCTGCCGCTGCTAGGCGGGAAGCGCCTCGCGCGCCGCGATCCATTCGCCGAGGTCCGCTTTTGCGCGGTCAGTATAGGCTTCCTTGCGGGCCTTCTTGGGAACATCGGGAAGCGGCGGGAACAACCCGAAGTTGATGTTCATAGGCTGGTAGGTCTCGGCATCCGCGTCGCCGGTAATATGGGCGAGCAGAGCGCCTAGCGCGGTCGTTCGGGGCGGGGACTTCCAGCTTTCGCCGGCAAATTCTGCGACCACCATGAGCCCGGCCAACAGGCCGACCGCCGAGCTTTCGACATATCCCTCACAGCCGGTGATCTGTCCGGCGAAGCGGATATGCTCCGCGCCGCGCAGTCTCAGCTGCCGGTCGAGCACGATGGGCGAGTTGACAAAGGTATTGCGGTGTAATCCGCCGAGGCGGGCGAATTCCGCCTGTTCGAGTCCCGGAATCGTACGGAAGAGCCGCACCTGTTCGGCGTGCTTCAGCTTCGTCTGGAAGCCGACCATGTTCCACAGGGTGCCGAGCTTGTTGTCCTGCCTCAGCTGGACGACGGCGTGCGGCCAGCGCCCATTGGGATGTTCGGGCGTCGCGGCGTGGGGATTGTCGAGTCCGACCGGTTTCATCGGACCGAAGCGCAGCGTTTCCGTTCCACGTTCCGCCATAACTTCGATCGGCATGCAGCCTTCGAAATAAGGGGTGTCGGTTTCCCAGTCCCGAAAGGTTGTTTTTTCGCCGTCCAGCAGACCCTGGACGAAAGCCTCGTACTGCTCGCGAGTCATCGGGCAGTTGATGTAGTCCTTGCCGCCCTTGTCCCAGCGGGCTGCCATCCACGCCACGTCCATGTCGATGCTGTCGCGGTGAACGATTGGCGCGATCGCATCGAAAAAGGCGAGGCTGTCCTGGCCGGTCGCATCGGCAATATTCGAGGCGAGTGACGCGGCGGTGAGCGGACCCGTCGCTACGATCGTCTGTCCGGATGCGGGCAGCGCATCGATCCGCTCGCGGACAATCTGGACGTTCGGCAGCGCCGCCAGCTCGCGCTCGACGGCGGCGGAGAACACATCGCGGTCGACCGCCATCGCCGACCCGGCCGGAACCCGAGCCTCCTCGCCCGCGCGCATGACGAGGCTGTCGAGCCGTCGCATTTCGTGATGCAACAGACCGACCGCGTTCTTCGCGTCGTCGTCCGAGCGGAAGCTGTTCGAACAGACGAGTTCGGCGAGACCATTCCCCTGATGCGCGGGGGTTGTGTCGCCGCCCCCCCTCATCTCGGACAAGCGCACGCGGAAGCCCCGCCGGCCGAGCTGCCACGCTGCCTCGCTTCCGGCGAGACCGCCACCGATGATATGAATGTCGTACGCCATCATTGCAGCGCCTAGTGCTTGCAAGGGGGCAAGTTCAAGGGCAGTCAGCGCGCCGACGCCAGCAGGGGAGGGGAAGTCTATGCCGAAGCGCGCGCTAGCCGAACATCGGCCATGGCTTCTCGCGGGGATTGCCATGGCTATCGCCTTCTGGCTCCTCGGCGATGCGAAAATCGGCGGCATCTTCATCATCGCCCTGAAGGGAGCGTCGGTCGCGGCGCTGGCAGGTTATGCCTTGGCGCGCAGTCGGGGACCGTCGGGCCGAATGATCGCCGTGGTCATGGCACTCGGCGCGGCGGGCGACATCGGCATGGAGCTTTACGTCACCGTTGGCGCGGCTTTTTTCCTCGTCGGACATCTTGTCGCGATTTGGCTGTATCGGCGCAATGTTCGGCCCGATCCGACGGGGAGTCAGTTGGGAGCGGCGGCGGCGCTGGTGCTTGGCGTGCCAATCATTGGATGGTTACTCACCGGAGACTTCCTTGTGGCCATCTATGCTCTGGCGCTCGGTTCGATGGCCGGGAGCGCGTGGCTGAGCCGGTTTAGCCGCTATCACGTTGGCTTCGGCGCGGTGCTGTTCGTAGCGAGCGACCTTCTGATCTTCGCGCGAATGGGCGGAGTGCTCGACCAATCGGTGACCGAGTGGTTCGTCTGGCTGTTCTACTACACCGGCCAGTTTCTGATCTGCACCGGGGTAATCCGCACGGTGCGCCGGGATCACGCCGCCTGACGGGGCGCCGCTATCGTCGTGCGGTGAAGTTCACGTCGATGACCTTCATAACCGCCGGTCGCGCGATGGAGCACGCTGCGATTGTCCCAAAGAACAACCATGCCAGGTTGCCACTTCCGTCGATGAACGAATTCATCGCGCACCTGCCATGCGGACAGGTCGCGCAGGAAAGCGAATGCCGTGGCTTCTTCCATCCCTTCGATCCCGACGATGTAACCCAGCGTGCTGAACAACGCCTCCTCGCCAGTCTCAGGATGGCGGCGGACGAGCGGATGGCGCTGCGTTGCGCGTGCGCTCTCGTCCGGGCGGATCGCCATGCTGCGACCTGCATCGCGCGCTCCGTAAGAGCCATCCGGCGCGTAGGCGAGTCTCGCCGAATGGATTGCGGTGAGCGAGCGCAGGTGTTCCTTTCGCTCGCAGGGCATCGCGGCAAATGCGGCGACCTGGTCCGCGAACAGCGTGTCACCGCCCAATGGCGGAATGTCGATTGCGGCTAGGCAGGTACCTGCCGGGGGTTCGGGAAGAAACGACCAGTCGCTGTGCCAGTTCTCGGCGAACAGCGGAGTGGTCTCGTCCGCCTCGCGCAGGATAGCGGCGATGTGCCGGCGACCCTCGATCGGCGCGAAGAAGGGATCTTCGCCGAAACCGCCCATTGCGAGCGTGAAACGTTCGAGCGCGTCATCGTCAATGAACTGGCCGGGAAATGCCAATACGCGATGGCTGAGCCAAGCTGACCGAATGCCGGCGACCGTCTCTTCGTCGAGCGGCCCGGAAAGGTCGACGCCGGATACCTCGGCTCCGCATACCTCTCCGGACCGCTCGATCTTCATCCCGCGTCGGGCTCGCCCGGAATGTCGTCGTCGGACTGTGGCGTCGTGTAAGGCTCCGTTACCTCGGCATCGCGACCCGCGAGTTCCTCGGCGATCATCTCTTCCGCCTCGTTCTCGGGCTCTTCCTGCTCATCGATCAGGACCGCGCTGACTATCGTCTCGCCCTTCGCAACGTCGAACAGCTTCAGGCCTGCCGATCCCCGCCCGATAATCCGGAAGGCGCGCGGCGCGTTGTCGGGATCGGGCTGCAGGTGACGCAGGTCCATTGGCATGCGGATCAGCTTGGCCTGGTCTGTCACCAGCATCAACTGTTGGCCGTCCTGCACCGGGAAACTCGCTACGACAGGGCCGTTGCGATCGATGTTGTCGATGTTGGTCACGCCCTGGCCGCCGCGACCGATACGCCGGTATTCGTAGGCCGAAGAGACTTTGCCGTATCCGTTGGCACAGACGGTGAGGATGAACTGTTCCTTCGCCGCCAGTTCGTCGAACCGTTCGTCCGAGAGTTCGGGAACGCCTTCTTTCTCGGCTTTCCACGGAGCGAAGCGAAGATACTGCTCGCGCTCCTCTTGTTCCGTTCCGACGCGGTGCAGGATCGACAGCGAAACTACTTCGTCTTCTGCGCGAAGCTTCATCCCGCGCACACCTGTAGAGGTGCGGCTGACGAATTCGCGAACGTCCTCGCCATCGAAGCGGATCGCCTTTCCTTCGCGAGTGGCAAGCAGCACGTCGTCGCCCGCCTCAAGCAGCGCGACGCCGATCAGCCGATCGTCGCTGTCTTCATCGAACTTCATCGCGAACTTGCCGTTCGAAGGGATGTTCGTGAACGCATCCATGCTGTTGCGTCGCACATTGCCCTTGGCGGTGGCGAACACGACGTTGAGCGCTCCCCAGCTGCTCTCGTCCTCCGGGAGGGGCAGAACCGTCCGGATCGTCTCGCCGTCGTCGAGCGCTGGCAGCAGATTGACGATCGGGCGGCCGCGGGTGGTCGGGCCGCCCTCAGGCAGCTTCCACACTTTCAGGCGATAGACTTTGCCCGCGGTGGAGAAGAACAGCACCGGATTGTGAGTGCTGGTGACGAACATGTTCGACACCGCATCTTCTTGCTTGGTCGCCATGCCGGCACGACCCTTGCCGCCGCGATGCTGTGCGCGGAATGTCGAAAGCGGAGTGCGCTTGATGTATCCATCGAGTGTGACCGTCACGACCATTTCGTCGCGTTCGATCAGGTCCTCGTCGTCCAGGCCATCCCACGCAGGCGCGATTTCGCTGACGCGAGGGGTGGAGTAGAGATCGCGGATCTCGCGAAGTTCGCTGCGCATCACCTCGTAAAGCTTCGCGCGGTCGGCGAGGATTGAAAGATATTCCTCGATCGCAGTCGCCAGTTCTTTGAGTTCGTCGCCGATCTCGTCCCGGCCCAGCGCGGTGAGGCGGTGGAGGCGCAACTCGAGGATGGCGCGAACCTGTCGCTCCGAGAGGCGATAAGTACCGCCGTGCTCCTCGGCCGTCGGTTCGATCGCCTCGACCAGCGCAATGTACTGGGCGATGTCGCCGATCGGCCATTCCTTCGCGAGAAGCTTGGCTCTTGCGTCCGCCGGGTTCGACGCGCCGCGGATCATGGCCACGACCTCGTCGAGATTGGACACTGCGATCACGAGGCCGAGCAAAATGTGAGCCCGGTCGCGCGCCTTGGCGAGCTCGAACTTCGTGCGACGGGTGATGACCTCTTCGCGGAAGCTGATGAAGGCCTGGAGGATTTCCTTGAGGCCCAGGGTTTCGGGCCTACCGCCCCGAATTGCCAGCATGTTCGCCGGGAAACTCGCTTGGGCCGGGGTGTGCCGCCAGATCTGGTTGAGCACGACTTCCGCCGTAGCATCGCGCTTGAGATCGATGACGACCCGCACGCCTTGGCGGTTCGATTCGTCGCGGATGTCGGCGATGCCCTCGATCCGCTTTTCCTTCGCGGCGTCGGCGATCTTCTCGACCAGGCCTGCCTTGCCGACCTGATAGGGTATCGATGTGAATACGATCGATTCGCGGTCACCCCGGCCACGCTCGATCGTGTGCCGCGCACGCATCAGGATCGATCCGCGACCGGTCAGATATGCGGATTTCGCGCCAGACTGGCCGAGAATCAGCGGAGCGGTCGGAAAGTCCGGTCCGGGAATGATCTCCATCAGGGCTTCGGACGACATGAGCGGGTCGTCGATCAAACCAAGGCAACCGTCGATTACCTCGCCCAGGTTGTGCGGCGGGATGTTGGTCGCCATGCCGACCGCGATGCCGCCTGCGCCGTTGACCAACAGGTTCGGGAAGCGCGCCGGTAGCACCGTCGGCTCCTTGCGGCTGCCATCGTAATTGTCGGCGAAATCGACAGTGTCCTTGTCGAGATCGTCGAGCAGGCTGTTCGCCACGCGCGCAAGACGCGCCTCGGTATAGCGCATCGAGGCCGGCGGATCGGGGTCCATCGAACCGAAGTTGCCCTGGCCGTCGATCAGCGGGACGCGCAGCGACCACGGCTGTACCATGCGGGCGAGCGCATCGTAGATCGCGCTGTCGCCGTGCGGGTGATAGTTGCCCATCACGTCGCCGACGATCTTGGCGCTCTTGCGATAGGGCCTGCCAGCTACAAAGCCGCCTTCGTTGCTGGCGAACAGGATGCGCCGGTGCACCGGCTTCAGCCCGTCGCGCACGTCGGGCAGCGCGCGGGCGACGATCACGCTCATCGCGTAATCGAGGTAGCTCGTCTTCATCTCGTCGACGATGTCGACGCGGGCATATTCTCCCGGCGAGGCGGGCGGGGTCAGGGTTTCGATATCGTCGCTCAAGGGTCTGCCGTTTCTGTGGCGCGCACTGCGGCGCGGCGGGCTACAACTGGCCTAGGGGAAGGGGGCTCGATCCGCCAGTTACCACCGGCCCGAACGGCCCGTGCACCGGGCGTTTTCCACATAAGAATGGCAGCCGGCGGACACAAGCGCTGAGCGCCCCCTGAAACCTCCGTTCAAAAGGGGTTCAGAGCGCGATCCCTACACAAGTTGCAATGTCCGGAGCGATTGGCCAGTAGCGGCCGCAGTTCCGGCAGACGGCCCCTCTCCCGAGGGTCCGCGTCATCCATGGGAGACCACTCTATGCCCACGTTTCGTGCCGCGCCTTCGCGGCTTGCCTTCGCCGTTGCGCTCGCCACTTCGGCCGCTGTCGGCTTGACCGCGACCGCGACCCCTGCGGTCGCCGCCAAGAAGGAAAAAAAGGAAGAGCCTGCCAAGGCCAACTATTCCAAGGAATTCATCGCGGCGTACCAGCCGATGTCCAAGGTTTTGAAGGAAGAAGGTGACATCGCCGGGCTCAGCGCCCAGGTTCCCACTCTCGTCGCCGCGGCGACCACCCCCGACGACAAGCTCGCCGCCGGCCAGATTATCGTCAACATTGGTGTCAAGGCCAATAATACCGAGCTGCAGCGTCAGGGTCTCGACATGATGCTCGACAGCGGCAAAATGGCCGCCGTCGACCTTCCGAAGAACACGTTCATTGCGGCCCAGCTCGCGTATAATGCCAAGGACTACGCCGCCGCACGGGCGCGCGCCGAGCAGGCCGTTGCGGCGGGGTATACGGGCGATGCGGAACTGCTGATCGCCGAGAGCTACTTTGCCCAGGATCAGGCGCCCGCCGGCATTCAGGCGCTGGACAAGGCCATCGCCAAGAAGGTCGCAGCAGGTCAGGAAGTGCCCGAAAATTGGCTCAAGCGAGGTCTCGCCCAGTCCTATCAGGCCAAGCTTGATCCCGAGACGATCAAGTATGCCGGCCTTTATGCGCAATACTATCCTTCGAAGGCCAGCTGGGGCGATGCCATCGCGGTGCAGCGCAATCTCAGCAACTACGAGGGGCAGGACCTGCTTGACCTCATGCGGCTCGCCCAGCGGACGGACTCAATGCGCTATGAGCGCGACTATGCCGATTATATCACCGCGGCCGACCCGCGTCGTCTTCCCGGAGAAACCCAGAGGATCATCGATGCCGGCATTGCTGCGGGATTGCTCAAGGCGAACGACCCGTTCGTGAGCGAGGCGCGCTCGATTGCGGCGGGGCGGGTCAAGGCCGACCAGTCCGACCTGAGCGGTTTGGAAAACGATGCACGTAAGCCGAACGCCCCCGTGGCGACCCTGATGGCTGCGGGCGACGCGTTCCTCAGCTACCAGCAGCCGGCCAAGGCCGAGGAGTTCTACAAGCTGGCGCTCGCGAAGCCTGGCGTCGAAACCCCCCGCGTGCTGACGCGCCTCGGAATTGCGCAGCTCGACCAGCGCAAGTTCGCCGAAGCCGATGCCAACTTCCGCAAGGTACAGGGCGCGCGGCAGGCCATTGCGCAGTTGTGGCAAATCTATGCCAAGCAGGCTGCCGCGGGCACCACGGCAGCGCAGTAACGATCGACGGATCGAAAAAAGAAGCGCGCGGACTTTATGGTCCGCGCGCTTTTTCGTTGCGGATCGTCAGCGCAGCCGCTTCACCCAAAGCTGCCCGTCGTCGCGGCGCTCTACCTTGAAGTTGCCAAGGCTTCGGAACATCGCCGACAGGCTGTTGAAACCGTAGTTCCTCACATCGAAGCTGGAACGGTTTCCTGCTATCTGGCCGACCTGCTGGACTTTCGCGAAACCTTCGTCGTCGCGCTTGGCCTCCTTGTAGGCCGCGCCGATCAGCTCCATCAACTCGACGTCCGCCTCTGCGCTCTCGGCCGAGTTGGCTCCGGCATTCTCTTCCTGTGCCGATGTACGAATAAGTTGATCGATGTCGATGAAACGCGTGCAGGCAGACTTGAACGCCTGGGGCGTCTTCGCGCTGCCGAAGCCATAGACGACGATGCCGTCCTGACGAAGACGAGTGACCAGCGGAGTAAAGTCGCTGTCCGAGCTCATGATGCCGAAACCGTCTACCTTGCCTTGGTTGAGGAGATCGATCGCATCGATCGTCATCGCCATGTCGGTCGCGTTCTTGCCCTTGGAGACATCGAACTGCTGCTGCGGCCGAATCCCGTAACGGTTCGTGATCGTGTCCCACTTGGAGAGGTTGCCCTTGGCGAAATTTCCGTAGGCGCGACGAATATTGACCTGGCCAAGCTCGGCCATGACGGTCAGCACCGGATCGATCGCTTTGGGCTGAGTATTGTCAGCGTCGATCAGCAGCGCGATGTTCTTGAGTATGCTGTTATTGTTTTCCATCGCGGCTAGATGGGCCGCGCGTCCGCATTAGGCAACAGGTTCGAACTCTCCGCTTTCTTCGTCGAGCAAATGGAGGATTCCATCGGAAATAGCGAAGAATGCGCCGCGCAGGCGTAGCTTGCCGCCTGCTTCCAGCTCGGGCACGCAAGGAAATGTCCTCAGGTTGGAGAGGCTCACCTTCACTGCTGCCAGCTCCATTGCTCGTTCGGCCTCGCGCCCCTCGGTCCCATGCTTCTCCACAACGTCCTCGCGCGCCTCGTCGAGGAGGTCGATCCAGTCGGCGATAAAGCCGCCCTTGCCGGGCTCGGTGCCCTGCATCGACTGCGTGAGCGCGGCGTTGCAACCGCCGCAAAGGCCATGCCCCATTACGACCACCTCGCGCACCTTGAGGAACTGTACCGCGAACTCGAGCGCGGCAGAAACGCCGTGATGGCCGGGAGTCGTCTCGAACGGTGGGACCATGGCGGCGACGTTCCGAACCACGAAGATCTCACCCGGATCGACGTCGAAGATCTGCGCCGGATCGACCCGGCTGTCGGAACAGGCGATAACCATTACGCGCGGCTCCTGTCCCTCGCGCAGGGCTGCCCAGCGTTCGCGGCGAGGCGTCCAGGCGTTTTCTCGGAAGCGGCGGTAACCTTCGATGAGGCCGGCGAGTTCGAGCGAAGGGGTCGTATTCATGGACCCGCCGATGCCGCACGCCATTGCCTCTGGCAAGTCCCCACACTAAGTGGCGCACCATGAACGACCTCGCGTCCGCACCGAAGCCGGCCAACGAGCCGGGCCGCCAGCGCAAGCCCGACTGGATCCGCGTCAAGGCGCCCGTCAGCAAGGGTTACCACGAGACACGCCAGCTGATGCGCGACCTGTCGCTAAACACCGTGTGCGAAGAGGCGGCGTGTCCCAATATCGGCGAATGCTGGACGAAAAAGCACGCGACGGTGATGATCCTGGGCGACGTGTGCACGCGTGCCTGCGCGTTCTGCAACGTCAAGACCGGGATGCCGCGCATCGTCGACCCGCTCGAGCCCGAGCACGTCGCCACAGCAGCCGCCAAGCTGGGCCTCGAACACATCGTTGTCACAAGCGTTGATCGCGACGATCTGGCGGATGGCGGGGCATCGCAATTCGTCAAGGTGATCGAGGCGCTGCGCCGCGAGACTCCCGGCACCACGATCGAAATCCTGACTCCCGATTTCCGCAACAAGATGCGTCCCGCAGTCGAAGCGATCTGTGCGGCGGGCCCCGACGTCTACAACCATAACCTCGAGACCGTGCCGCGGCTCTACCCCACGATCCGTCCCGGCGCGCGCTACTACGCTTCGCTGCGGCTGCTCGAAGAGGTAAAGGCGCACGATCCGCTGATATTCACCAAGAGCGGCATCATGCTCGGTCTTGGCGAGCAAAGGCTCGAAGTGCATCAGGTCATGGACGACATGCGCAGTGCCGACGTCGATTTCATGACCATCGGGCAGTACCTTCAGCCGACCCCGCGGCACGCCAAGGTCGAGGACTTCGTTACGCCCAAAGCGTTCGCGGCCTACGGCGCGATCGCCCGGGCCAAGGGATTCCTGCAGGTCGCGTCGAGCCCGCTAACCCGTTCGAGCTATCACGCGGGTGACGATTTCGCCGAGATGAAAGCCGCGCGCGAGGAAAAGCTGGCACGGCAGGCGCGCTGATGCCGGGCATTCACGAGGTCGTCTCGCTGCCATATACACAGGAGCAGATGTTCGATCTGGTGGCCGACGTCGGTCGCTACCAGGAATTTTTGCCGTGGGTCGTCGCCACGCGGGTCAAGTCGGACAGCGAAACCGAAATGGTGGCCGACATGCTCGTCGGCTTCAAGCATCTGCGGGAGAAGTTCACTTCGAGGGTCATGAAGAACCGGCCCGAGCGGATCGACGTGCACTACCTCGACGGCCCGATGAAAGACCTCGACAATCGCTGGCTTTTCCGGCCCCTCCCGGACGGGAGATGCGAGATCGATTTCTGCGTGGATTTCACATTCCGAAACGCCGTGTTCGAAGCGCTGGCAGGCCAGTACTTCGACCGCGCCTTCCGCAAGATGGTCGCCGCGTTCGAGGAACGCGCACACCAGCTTTACGGCAACAGCAATTCCAGCGCTGCCAGCGTCGCCTGACGCCGGATTTCGGAGCGGTCGCCCTCGAACTGCATCATTTCGCCTTCGGGCTCACCATCACCGTCGCGGCAGGCGCGTGCGAATACGACCGTGCCGACCGGCTTCAACGGCGTGCCGCCATCCGGGCCGGCGATTCCACTGATCGCGATCGCGATTTCCGCCCCCGAATGCTTGAGCGCGCCCTGGGCCATCGCCCAGACGCACGCGATCGAGACCGCGCCGAATGTCTCGATCAGCTCGCTCGAGACTTCGAGTTCTTCCTCCTTGGCACCGTTAGAGTAGGTCACGAAACCGCGGTCGAGGACGGCCGAAGAACCAGGAATTTCAGTCAGCGCTGCAGCGACGAGCCCCCCTGTACAGCTCTCCGCGAGGGTCACCTTGCGGCCGATCTTCGCGTTTTCTTCGACCACGCGGCGGGCGAGGGCGACGATATCGGCGGGCAGCAGATCGCTCATGATGTGGCCGGGCAGATCGCGGGGGACTTAGGCTTGGCCATCGCCATCACGAACGCCACCACTGCACCGCTGTCACGCGGGTTCATCACGGACACGAGTTGCATGCCACGCTCGACATTGCGGCAGTCATCCGGCTTCACCGATTCGCCGATCTTCTGCGCAATCATTCCGTCGACTAAAGGCCGAACCGATTCGTCGGGCAACGCCGCTACCATCGCCATAGTGTCCGCGTCCCTGGTCTTCACCGAACCGGAAACGAACTTAAGAATCGCCGACTTCGCTACGGGCCAGGTTTCCCCCCGAAGGGCCGCGTATTTGGCGGCGAACGCATCCCCTCGAGTGGCGAGGAATCCATTCGGGGAAAGCCTCGCGGCACACTTGCCCCGTACGCCATCGACCAGCGACGGCACTGCGTAGATGGCCATCTGGGCGACCTCGCGCTCGGTCAGGCAGGCAACTGCAGACTGGGCCTGGACCTGCGCGGGAATAAAGCTTGCCAGCGCAGCTATGGCGATAGCGATTGGGGTGCGTTTCACGAAAACCTCACGAATTGCGGATCACGGTTGCGACAGCTTGGGCGGCGATCCCTTCGCCGCGTCCGGCAAAGCCGAGCGCCTCGGTGGTAGTTGCCTTCACATTTACGGCGCCTGCATCGATCCCCGCAAGAGCAGCGATCGCCGAGCGCATGGCGTCGCGGTGCGGGCCAATTTTTGGAGCCTCGCAGATCAGCGTCACGTCGAGATTGCCCACCCTGTAGCCCTCGCTGTGAACCAGGTTCACGGCGTGTTCCAGGAAGCGCGACGAACGCGCTCCCTTCCACTGCGGATCGCTAGGTGGGAAGTGCTGGCCGATGTCGCCCGCGCCGACCGCGCCGAGCAGCGCATCGACAAGCGCGTGGATACCCACATCGGCGTCGGAATGACCGGCTAGGCCGAGCTCGTGCTCGATCTTAACACCGCAAAGCCACAGTTCCTCACCTTCGGCGAGGCGGTGAACGTCGAAGCCGGTGCCGATACGCACCGGAAGAGCTTCGGTCACGAAATCTCCTGCGAAAGTGAGTTTTCCAAGTGCTTCGTCGCCCTCGACCAGCGCAACGGTGCCGCCCGCCGCGCGAAATACCTGGGCATCGTCGCCCGCGTGCGGCTCGCCGGCCCAGCTGCGATGCGCGGCCAGAATGGCGTTGAAGCCGAAGGCCTGAGGGGTCTGAACCCGCCGCAGCACGGCGCGATCGGCCGCGTCGGCCATCATGCTATCGCGTTCGATCACGATGCTGTCGACGACCGGCAGGACTGGGATCGCCCCGGGGTGAACGTCGAGCGCTGCCAGCAGCCGCTCGATGACGGACTGCGGCAGGTCGGGGCGCGCTGCGTCGTGAATCAAGACGCGGTCGGCGCTCTCGATAGCCTCCAGTGCGATCGCGACCGATTGCTGGCGGGTAGCGCCGCCGGTCACAAGTTTCACGTCGAGTCCGGCTAGCGCCTGTGCAGCCACGTCGTCAGCGTCTTGCGGGATGGCGACGATAACCGGTTTGGCGCCCGCCGCCAGCAATGCCTCTACCGAATGCCGCACCACCGGCTTACCGCGCCAGGTCGTGAATTGCTTGGGCTTAGGTTGCCCCGCGCGCAGGCCCTGACCCGCTGCGACGACGACTGCGGCAAAGGGAGCCGAGGACGGAGAGCGCTGGGCGGTCATGCTCCGGCGCGCTACCGTCTTGCGCGCGCCCCTTCAATCCACTATGCGCTGCCCAAATTTTAGGCATCCGACAGTGACATCGCTTCCCCCTCCACCGCCGCTGCGGCCGATTTCGGTCGGCCCCGTGTCGATCAACACGCCCGTCGTGCTCGCGCCGATGACTGGCGTCACCGATCTGCCGTTCCGTCGTCTCGTCAGGCGTTATGGCTCGGGCCTCAATGTTACCGAGATGATCGCCAGTGAAGCAGCGATCCGCGAGACGCGGCAGTCGATACAGAAAGCCACTTGGGCGCCGATCGAGGATCCTGTCTCGATGCAGCTCGTCGGGTGCGATCCGGATTCGATGGCCGAGGCCGCGCGAATGCAGGAGGCGAACGGCGCCGCGATCATCGACATCAACTTCGGTTGCCCGGTGCGTAAGGTCGTCGGGCAATTCGCTGGCAGCGCGCTGATGCGCGAGGTGCCGCTGGCTATCAAGCTGATGGAAGCCACCGTGAAGGCTGTGAACGTACCCGTCACTGTGAAGATGCGCATGGGCTGGGACCACGACAGCCTGAATGCGCCCGAACTGTCGCGTATCGCCGAGGATATCGGCGTGCAGATGATCACCGTTCACGGTCGGACCCGTAATCAGATGTACAAAGGCGAGGCTGATTGGGCCTTCGTGCGGAAGGTGAAGGACGCGGTCGGCATACCGGTCATCGTCAACGGCGACATTTGCTCGATCGAGGACGCCGCGAAGGCGCTCGGGCAATCGGGCGCGGACGGTCTGATGATTGGGCGCGGCGCCTATGGTCGTCCGTGGCTGCTCGGCCAGGTCATGCACTGGTGGAAAAGCGGGGAAGCCCTTATCGACCCTTCGCTCGACGAGCAGCACGAGACGATGGTCGAGCATTACCGCGCGATGCTCGACCACTATGGCGAGGACACGGGCGTCAAGATGGCCCGCAAGCACATCGGCTGGTACACCAAAGGCCTCCACGGTTCGGCCGATTTTCGGAACAAGGTCAACTTTATCGACGACGCGCATCAAGTGCTCGGCGAAATCGACCGATTCTACGAACCCTTGCGGCTGCGGAAGGCCGCGTGAGCGAAGCGGGCGGGCCGCCCGGCGCGCGCGCGCAACTGGCCGGTCTCGTTTTCGGGACAATGCTTCTCGATCCCAAGATGACCATCGTCGAGGCGAATCCGGCATGCGAGGAAATGCTCGGCCGCAGCGCTCACCGCATGGTCGGCCAACTCCTGTTTGACATCGTCGGCATCGACGATGTCCGGGTCGCCGAGCACTCGCGTGAAGAAGCGGTGCCGTTGGTCGCGCGCGGCGTCACCATTCGGACCGGCGAGCGCGAGCGGCGGGTGAACCTGTCCATTTCGCCATTGACCTCGCACCCGGGTTGGCGCGTGGTCACGCTGTCCGACGCCGGTCAGGAGGAAATGGGCGAGGAGGCCCACTCGAGCCGTCTCAGCGCCCCCGCGGTCCTCGCGCACGAAATCCGGAACCCGCTGGCCGCAATTCGCGGGGCCGGCCAACTCGTCGCGCGCAAGCTCGACGAAAAGGACCGTCCGCTTGCCGATCTCATCGGGACCGAGGTCGCGAGGATCGCCTCACTAATCGACCGGATGCAGCGACTGGGGGCTCGAAAGGCGGAGCCCAACAGCCCTCTCAACCTGCACGAATCCATTCGTCGGGCTATGGGAACGGTGCGTGGCGCGGGGCTGCACGGAGTGGAAATCGTCGAGGAATTCGATCCCTCTCTTCCGCCGGTCATGGGCAACGAGGAAGCGCTCGAGCAAGTGATGATCAACTTGCTCGCAAATGCGCGGGATGCATGCGCCGGGCGGGACGGGGCGGAGATCACGGTCAAGACACGGTATATCAGTGGGCTGATCTTCAACGCCATCCGGCCCGGACGCTCGGTCCGCCTGCCTATCGAACTGACCGTCAGCGACAATGGGCCAGGTATCGATCCCGAATTGCGCGATCACGTGTTCGAGCCGTTCGTGAGCAGCAAGAAGAGCGGTCAGGGCCTCGGCCTCGCACTGGTCCGCAGGCTCGTCCACGACATGGACGGGCGCATCGCGCACGAGCGTGACGAAAAGGCTGGCTGCACGCACTTCCGCATCCATCTGCCAGCCGCGAAACGGGGATGAGCATGACCAACCGCATCCTGCTGGTCGAAGACGACCCGGGCATCGCCACAGTGATTGTTACGGCCCTCGAGGACGATGGCTTCGCTGTTGATCGCGTCGAAGAGATCGCCGGGCGCGATGCAAGGCTTGCGAGGGAGGAGTACGCCGTCATGCTTACCGACGTCGTCCTGGCCGATGGCGACGAACTCGCCAGCTTGCCGAGCGTGCGCGAGGCGCACCCCGACATGCCGGTCATCGTGCTCTCGGCGCAGAATACGCTCGATACGGCAATCCGGGCCACCGACCTGTCCGCATTCGAGTATTTTCCCAAGCCGTTCGATCTCGACGAGCTTGTCCGCGCGGTGCGCCAGGCGGCTGGACCGCGTGCAGAGTCCGCGAGTTCGCCCATCGACGAGAGCGGCGAAGGGTTGCCACTGGTGGGGCGAAGCCGCGCAATGCAGGGCGTCTACCGGATGATCACGCAGAGTCTTGCGCAACGATCTGACGGTGCTCATTCTCGGCGAATCGGGCACAGGCAAGGAGCTGGTCGCCGAAGCGATCCACCAGCTCGGTCACCGCAAGTCGGGACCTTTTGTGGCGGTCAATGCGGCGGCCATCCCGCACGATCTCATAGAAAGCGAGCTGTTCGGTCACGAGAAGGGCGCCTTCACCGGAGCGATCGCTCAGGCCATCGGCAAGTTCGAACAGGCAACCGGGGGCACGCTGTTCCTCGATGAGATAGGCGACATGCCGCTGGAAGCGCAAACCCGTCTTCTCCGCGCGTTGCAATCGGGCCGCATTCGCCGCGTAGGCGGGCGACAGGAAATCGCGGTCGACGTGCGCATTGTTGCTGCGACCAATCGCGATCTCGCACCCATGATCGCCGCGGGCACGTTCCGCGAGGACCTTTTCTACCGGCTCAACGTGGTGCCGATCGAATTGCCGCCCTTGCGCGAGCGGCGCGACGACATAGCCGCGTTGTCGCGTCACTTCCTCGGTCAGGCGGTTGGGGAAGGGCTGCCGCGTCGACGGATCGACACGGCCGCGATCGCCGCGCTCGAACGGTTTCCCTGGCGGGGAAACGTTCGCGAGTTGCGTAACGCCATTTACCGCCTGGCTCTTATCGCGCGCGACGAGACGATCGAAGAGGAGACTGTCGAAGCGGTCCTGGGGACGCCCGGGACGTCGGTAGGCGAGACGGAAGGGCGGGGCTTTGCCGGCGCTCTCGAGGAGTGGATGCGCATTACGCCTCCACGCGAGGGCCAACTCTATCACGAGGCGCTCGCCGAATTCGAACGGCCTCTCCTTGCCTATGCGCTTGCAAGAACCGGCGGTAACCAGCTGCGCGCCGCGAGGCTGCTCGGGATAAATCGCAATACGCTGCGCAAGCGTCTGACCGATCTAGCGATCGATCCGGACGCCTGCATACGGCGTGATTGAGGCAGTTCGACTAAAATGGCTTGCAAAGTTGCAACAGTGAAGTTGTAACCCCGCAACGATGGAAGCCTCGGAACCCGGACAGGCCGACGCAGCCCACCGTCGCAGTCCGCGGTGGTGGCGCAGGTTCGTCGTGTTCAGCCGCAAGGCGAACTTGTTCCTCATCCTCGAGATAATCGCCGCGCTTGCCTTCGGCATCATGGTGTGGACGACCTGGTATACGTTCACCAGTGCTCCAGCCGACGGGCAACTGCTGCCGTCGCGCAAGGTTGCGGGGCTGCTGATCGCGACGTTGCTACCAGCGATGGCGCTGGTCGTGCTGTTTGGCAGGCGCCTCGCACTCCGGCGGGCCGCGGGCACGACTGCGCGCATGCACGTGAGGCTGGTGTTCTTCTTTTCGCTGGTTGCTGCGGTTCCGACACTACTGGTAGCCGCCTTTGCAGCATTTCTCTTCCAGTCTGGCGTCGATTTCTGGTTCTCGGACAATTCGCGCGGACTGATGGAGAACGCGAACAAGCTGGGTCGCGGGTATTTCGAGCAGAACCAGGTCCAGGTCGCCAATCAGACGGTCGCGATGGCGAGCGACATACAGTATTATCTACAAAGCTTTAAATTGACTGATCCCGACCTTGCCGACATCTATTATCTGCAGGTCAAGCAGCGCGAGATCAACGAGTCCGCGATCTTGCAACGCGTGTCGGACGGGTCGATGCGGATCGCGGCAGTATTCGATCTCAACAAGGGCAACGAACCCACGGTGTTCGCGCAGGCTGCCGTAAAGCAGCTCTCCGCCGGCGAGCCGGTTGTGGTGGACGTCAACGCGATGCGCATCGAGGCTCTGGCGCCGATCGATCCCAAGACCGGGATCTATCTCTATAATGCGCGCAACACCGAGTCGCTCGGCTTCAGCCAATGGGCGACGGCGCAGTCGGTCGTGAGCGCCTACGACGTGCTCACGAAACGCGCGCGAGCCCTGCAGCTGCGTTTCAACCTTGCTCTATTCTTCGTCAGTATAGCGCTTGTCATTCTCGCAGTGTGGTTCGCTCTTCGCTTCGCAGACCGGCAGGTGAAGCCGCTGACCGAACTTGTCGGAGCCGCGCGTCGAATCGGCGCGGGTGATTTCGTGCGGGTGGAGGGACGCACCGGTTCGGACGAAATCGGAATGCTCAACCGCGCGTTCAACCGGATGGCTGGGCAGATCGAGCAGCAAACCGCGGCCTTGCTAGGTGCCAATCGCCAGCTCGAGGAGCGGCGAGCGTTCATCGAAGCGGTGGTCGAGTCCATTTCGGCCGGTATCGTGACGCTCGACCGGGAAGACCGGGTCCTGCTGATGAACAGCTCCGCACAAGAGCTGCTCCTGGGAGAGAAAGGTCCGGTCCCTGCAGCTATCCATCTGCCCGATGTCGCACCGCAGCTTTCCAATCTTGCGAATACCGGCCTCGCCAGCGGGATCGTCAACTGGTCCAAGAACGGCGAGCTATTGACCCTCGCGGTAAAGGTCGCCGACGCGCCGGACGGCCGCGTGATCACTTTCGAAGACATCACCCGCCAGATCCTTGATCAGCGGCAGGCCGCCTGGTCCGACGTCGCCCGGCGGATCGCGCACGAAATCGAAGAATCCGCTCACCCCGATCCAGCTCGCCACCGAGCGGCTCAAGCGGCGCTACCGCAAACAGATCGAAAGCGACGGCGAGTTGTTCGACGAACTGACCGACACGATCGTCCGCCAGGTCGGCGACTTGCGCAAAATGGTTGACGAATTCTCGAGCTTCGCGCGGCTGCCCAAGCCGGTGTTCCGTCCGGAGGACGCGCAGGATCTCGTGAAACAGGCGCTGTTCTTGCAGGAAGTCGCTCATCCAGAGATTGACTATGTCTTTTCGGCCGATGGTACTGGTGCGGTGACGATCGGGGCCGACCGGCACCAGGTCGGACAAGCGATGACGAACATACTCAAGAACGCTGCGGAAGCGATCGAGGCGCGGGGGCGCAATGCCGAACC
This sequence comes from uncultured Alphaproteobacteria bacterium, assembly GCA_963740025.1. Taxonomy (GTDB): domain Bacteria; phylum Pseudomonadota; class Alphaproteobacteria; order Sphingomonadales; family Sphingomonadaceae; genus Tsuneonella. The sequence goes on along the minus strand of CAVUCI010000007.1, from coordinate 126,833 downwards.
GGATTATCGCGGGCGTATCACCGTCACCATGAGCGCGACCGACGAGGTTGTAACGGTAAGCGTGGACGACAACGGCGTCGGCCTGCCGCATGACCGCGAACGCATTGTCGAACCGTACGTGACGACACGCGAGAAAGGGACGGGACTGGGGTTAGCGATCGTCAACAAGATCGTCGAAGAGCACGGGGGCGACATGAGCTTCGGGGGTGCGCCGAACGCGGATGGAGGGACTCGCGTGACGTTGCGGTTCGCGCGTGACCCTCTCGCCCAAGGCGGGACGGTGGCAGCAGAATGATACCCACTCGAACGATATTCACGGAGATCTGATGGCCCTTGATATCCTCATCGTCGACGACGAACGCGACATCCGTGAGCTCGTCGCCGGCGTTCTCTCCGACGAAGGCTACGAATGTCGCACGGCCGGTGACAGCACGTCGGCTTTGTCGGCGGTTGACGAGCGGCGACCCAGCCTCGTCCTGCTCGATGTCTGGCTTCACGGAAGCCCCATGGACGGGCTTGAAGTGCTCGACGAGATCAAAAAGCGGGAGCCCGAACTCCCGGTGATCATTTTCTCCGGCCACGGTAATATCGATACCGCCGTCAGCGCGGTCGGCCGCGGGGCAATGGACTTTATCGAGAAACCGTTCGAGGCCGAGAAGCTGCTTCTTCTCGTCCAGCGCGCGACCGAAACCGAGCGCTTGCGGCGCGAGAACACGCGGCTGCGCGAAGGGTTCGCGAAGGGCGAGGAGTTCACTGGCAACTCGGTCGCGATCAACGCCGTGCGCGCCACGCTGAAACGAGTGGCGAGCACGGGCAGCCGGGTACTCATCAGCGGACCCGCAGGGGCGGGCAAGGAAGTCGCCGCGCGACTGCTTCATGCCTGGAGCTCCCGCGCCGAGAATGCCTTTGTCATCGTGAATTCGGCCCGCATCACGGCCGAGCGGTTCGAGCAGGAGCTGTTCGGTGAGGAAGCTGATGGCCAGCTCGTTCGCCAGGGACTGCTCGAACTTGCCGATGGAGGCACGCTCTACCTCGATGAAGTGGCCGATATGCCGCTGTCGACCCAGGCGCGCATCCTGAGGGTGTTGACCGAGCAAAGCTTCGTGCGTGTCGGTGGTAATCGGCAGGTCGGCGTCGACGTGCGGGTAGTTTCCTCGACCTCCCGGGACCTGCCGAAAGAGATGGAGGAAAAGCGTTTCCGAGAGGATCTGTTCTATCGGCTCAACGTGGTGCCCGTGAGCGTCCCTTCGCTAGCCGAGCGGCGCGACGACATTCCCGCGCTCGCCGAACATTTTTTCACGCGTTATGCGGCGGAGCAGGGAATACCGCCGCCGCAGGTGAGCCAGGAAGCAATTGCTGCGCTACAATCGTATGACTGGCCGGGTAACGTGCGCCAATTGCGCAACGTGGTGGAGCGCACGATCATTCTCACGCCGAGAGAGAAGCTGACGACTATCGAGGCTGAGATGCTGCCTGGCGAGGTCACCGGAAGCCGGATTGGCGGGGGAGGGGCGGTATCGTCCCTGATGGGTGTTCCGCTGCGGGAGGCGCGCGAAAGCTTCGAGCGCGAGTATCTGACCGTTCAGATTCGCCGGTTCTCGGGCAACATCTCCAAAACCGCGAATTTCATCGGGATGGAGCGCTCCGCACTGCACCGAAAACTCAAGTTGCTGGGCATGGGCGAACGCCGGGAAGAGGACTGAACCGCTCGGTCGCGGAACGCAGTTGCAGCAAAAGCATTTGCGCATTGAGGCGGGCACGCCATATTCGGCAGCTATTCCGGAGCTTCCCTATGAAGGGAGGCGCCTGATTGCGGACCGCAGAAGCGGCCGCCAACAACAGGAGACGTTTCAAGTGTCCACTTCCCGCACGCTGTCCCCGCGACCGAAGCCGCCGAGCGAGGATGCAGAGCCCGCCGGACCACCTTCTAATGGCAAGCAGCAAAGCCTGCAGGACGCCTTCCTCAATCTTTTGCGGAAGAACAAGATTCCCGTCACCATGTTCCTGGTGAAGGGCGTGAAGCTGCAGGGCATCGTCACGTGGTTCGACAATTTTTCAATCCTGCTCCGCCGCGATGGGCAGTCGCAGCTCGTCTACAAGCACGCGGTGTCGACGATCATGCCGTCCAACCCGATAGACGTCGCGCAATTCTCGAGCCAAGGATCGAATGCCAAGCAGCGTTTGCTGCAGGACGTATTCCTCAGTCGAGTGCGCGAGGCGGGCGTTCAGGTTACCATGTTCCTCGTGAACGGCGTGATGCTGCAAGGTAAGATCGCTGCATACGATCTGTTTTGCATGCTGCTCGAGCGTGAGGGCTACGTGCAGTTGGCGTACAAGCACGCGGTTTCGACGATCCAGCCGGCTAGCGCGGTTGATCTGTCCGACGAATTCGAAGGCGATAGCGACTGAGTTTCGATGACCACCTGATGGGCGAGGTATCGCGCGGGGCGCGGGCCGTCGTCGTGTGTCCCGACATCCGCGGCCGCCACCACGACCTCTTGCCCGAGGCGCGGCTCGACGAAGCGTGCGGCCTCGCGCTTGCGATCGGCATCGTTGTCGCAGATGCGCAGGTTATTCCAGTCCGCGAAGTCCGCCCGGGCACGCTGTTTGGGGCAGGGCAAGTCGAAAACATCGGCATCGTCTGCGAGCAGAACGAGGCCGAACTCGTTGTTGTCGACGGCGCGCTCAGCCCAATTCAACAGCGAAATCTGGAGGACAAGCTCAAGCGGAAGGTGATCGACCGGACGGGCCTTATCCTCGAGATTTTCGGTGAGCGTGCAGCGACAGCCGAGGGGCGGCTCCAGGTGGAGCTTGCCCACCTCGATTATCAGCAGAGCCGCCTCGTACGTTCGTGGACCCATCTCGAGCGTCAGCGAGGTGGCTTCGGCTTCCTCGGCGGACCGGGCGAGACGCAGATCGAGGCCGACCGGCGCATGATCCGCCAGCGCATGGCGCGCCTGCGCAAGGAACTCGAAAGCGTGCGCAAGACCCGGGCGCTGCACCGCGACCGGCGGGGGCGCGCGCCGTGGCCGGTGATCGCGCTGGTCGGCTATACGAACGCAGGAAAATCGACCCTTTTCAATCGTTTGACGGGCGCCGGGGTAATGGCGGAGGATCTGCTGTTCGCAACGCTGGACCCCACTATGCGCGCCATTTCGCTTCCCGGGATCGAAAAGGCGATCCTGTCCGACACTGTGGGCTTCATTTCCGACCTTCCGACGCAGCTCGTCGCCGCCTTTCGCGCAACTCTTGAGGAGGTTACCGGCGCGGACTTGATCCTGCACGTGCGCGACATCGCCAATTCTTCGACCCAGGCGCAAAGGACCCAGGTTCTCGAAGTGCTCGGAGACCTAGGCGTGACTGGCGAGGAGGAGGAGGAGGGAGGGGGCATCCCGATCCTCGAGGTGTGGAACAAGGTCGACCTGCTGCCACCGAACGAAGCCGCCGATGTTCGTGCCGCAGCCGATGCCGACGACATGACGATCGCGTTGTCGGCCCAAACCGGCGAGGGGGTCGAAGATCTCGTCATCCGGCTCGGCGAGCAATTGACGCAAAGCGCGCGCGTTCACGAGTTCGTATTGCCGGCGAGCGCGGGCCGACGGATCGCCTGGCTTCACGCGCACGGCGAAGTCCTCGAAGAGAGCGACGCGGGCACGGGTGCCGACGGGCCACTTCGGCGCCTGGCCGTAAGGCTCAACCCCAAGGAACTCGGTCAGTTCGAGACGCTATGATTTCTCGGCGGTCTTGACCGCCTGCCAGAGTATTTCCTGTTCACCGAGCGACCGCTGAGCGAAGTCTCCGCCCGCCAGGTGTTCCATCGACCGAAAGCGGCGCTCGAACTTAGCGTTAGCGGCGCGAAGCGCGTCTTCGGGTGCGATGCCGTAGGCACGGACGAGGTTCACGGCCGCGAACAGGAAGTCCCCGGCTTCCTCGAAGCGCTCGTCTTCGCTTGCCTGGGCAAGTTCGCGCATCTCTTCGCCGACTTTTTCGGCGGGACCATCACGGTCGGGCCAATCGAAACCGACGCGCGCGGCGCGCTTCTGCAGCTTGTCCGCGCGCATGAGCGCCGGGAGCGCGACCGCGACGCCGTCGAGTGCGCTTGTGGCCCCTTTCTCTGCTCGCTCTGCTGCCTTGAGTTGTTCCCAGCGGGCGTCACGATCGGATCCCGGCGCATCGGCATCACCGAAGATATGCGGATGACGCGCGACGAGCTTGTCGGATATCGATCGAGCCACGGCATCGAAATCGAACAACCCGGTTTCCTCGGCAATGCGGGCCTGGAACACCACCTGAAACAGCAGATCGCCCAATTCGTCGCGAATGTCACCGATGTCGCCGCGCGCAACTGCATCGGCGACTTCGTACGCTTCCTCGATCGTATGCGGCACGATCGTTTCGAAGCGCTGTGCGCGATCCCATTCGCATCCTTCTTCGGGATCGCGCAGGGTGGCCATGATGGCGAGGAGGCGGTCTAGCTGTTCGGACATTTAAGGATGATAATATATATTATGTTAAATATGAGCTCACGCGGCGCGGGGGCTTCTCACCCCGTCGCCAATGAAAAAGCCAGCGCAACCGCAACGAAGATACCCACCCAGACCAGCGCCATCCGCACGCTTTCCTTCCAGCCGAGTCGATAGCCGGCAAAGGCGCTACCGGCGAGCAACAGCCAACCAAGCAAGGCGACGAGTTGGACGGTGCCGTATCCATTCACAGCGTGATCTCCAGACCGTCGTACCCTATTTCGGCGTTATCCGGCACTTCAGCAGCCAGAGTTCGGTAGTCCATGGATTTATCGAGGTGCGTAAGGACAGCTCGCCGAGCGCCGCACCGCTTGGCAAGATCGAGCGACATGGCCAGGTGCGCGTGCGTGGGATGCGGGCGTCGGCGGAGGCAATCCACGACAAGCAAATCGACCTTGTCCATCAGCGCCACCATTCCATCGGTAATTTCGCTGAAGTCCGTCGCGTAACCAATTGATTTATCGTCAGCGTCGAACCGATACGCTGTGGAGCGCGCCGGTCCGTGCGGCATCTGGCAATGTCCGATGCCGAACCCTGCGAAGATCCTCAGTCTTTCGAGCGTATTGAGTTCGCAAATCGTGGGATAGCCATGCTCGCCGGCGAAAACGTAGCTGAATCGCGCCCTCAGACGGCGGGCAGTCTCGTCGGCGGCGAACCCGGGTAGGGGGCCCGATCGATCGTACCGCAAGACCCGCAGGTCATCGATGCCGTGGCAGTGATCGGCGTGATCGTGCGTCCAGAACACGCCGTCGACACGATCGATCCGGTTGCCCAGGAGTTGTTGGCGAAGGTCCGTCGAGGTGTCCACCAGTAACCGTCTGCCTGCAGAATTCTCGACAATGATCGATACTCGCGTGCGGCGGTTGCGCGGTTCGGACGGATCGCATTCCCCCCAGTCCTCACCGATCCGCGGCACCCCGGTCGAAGTGCCCGAGCCGAGCATGATCAATTTCACGCGGGCGCTTTCGTGAACAGATTGAAGAAGTTGCGGGTCGTCTCTTCGGCAAGTTCTTCCGGCGACACGCCGCGCAGGCTCGCGACGAATGCCGCCGTTTCGCGAACGAAGGCCGGTTCGCACGGCCGCCCGCGATGCGGAACGGGCGCGAGAAATGGGCTGTCGGTTTCCACGAGCAAGCGATCAGTCGGCAAATCGGCAGCGATTGCCTGTAGTTCCGTGGCGTTCTTGAATGTCACGATTCCGGACAGCGAGATCGTCAGACCCAGATCGAGAACGGTCTTGGCAAATTCTCGCGACGCGGTGAAGCAGTGGATCAGTGCCGGGAAGGCACCCTCCTCCATTTCGTCACCCAGGATTGCCAAGGTGTCGGATTCGGCATCGCGAGTGTGGATGATAACCGGCAGTCCGGTCTCGCGCGCAACACCAATGTGCATCCGGAATAGGTCGCGCTGCACCGCACGGTCGGACTTGTCGTAGTAGTAATCGAGACCGGTCTCGCCAATTCCGATGACGCGAGGGTGTTCGGTTGCCGCAAGGAGCGCGTCGCGCCCAAGATCGGCGTGCTGGTCGGCCTCGTGCGGATGAATTCCGACGCTTGCCCACACGTCGGGCTCGTGCTCCGCGGTACCGACAACGGTTTCCCACTCGCTGCGGCGGGTCGAAATGTTGAGCATTCCGATGACACCGGCCTCGCGTGCACGGGCGAGCACGCCCTCCTGGTCCTGGGCGACGCCCTCGTATTCAAGATGACAGTGGCTGTCGATCAGCCTCACGCCGGGTCCTCGGAGGTCAATTCGAGCCGGGGAAAAATGCCGACAGGTTGCGACAGGCGGAAGTCCCCAAGGTCCTCCATCCAGTTCTTCTGCTCGAGCGCAGCGAAATCACGGGATTCCATGGCAATCCCCATCTGGTCGAGCAGGCGGTCGATACTGGATGGCACTACCGGGCGGATCGCGATTGCAAGATCGCGTACCTGTTTGACTAGTGTCATCAGCACGCCCGCCATTCTCTCGGGATCGGTTTTGCGCAGCGTCCAGGGCGCCTGTTCGTCGACATACGCATTGCACGCGAAGACCGCGCGCATCCATGCCTCGATTCCGTCACTGAATGCGAGATCCTCAAATCGCTGGAGCATCGTCGCCAGTTCGGTCGAGACGACCTTGCTGAGGACTTCATCGGCTTCGGCGATGGGCAAATCTTTGCGAAGTTCTCCATCCAGATTCTTGAAAATCATAGATAAAACGCGCTGAGCTAGATTCCCGAAGCTGTTGGCGAGCTCGGCGTTGCAGCGGGTTACGATCGCCTCGGCCGAAAAGCTGCCGTCTTTGCCGAAGGGTACTTCGGCGAGCAGGAAATACCGCAACTGGTCGACACCGTAGCGCTCGGCAAGCTCAAGCGGGTCGACCACATTACCGGTCGATTTCGACATTTTCTCGCCGCGATGGAGCAGGAACCCGTGACCGAAGATCGCCTTAGGCGCGGGAAGCTTGGCACTCTTAAGAAATGCAGGCCAATAGACAGCGTGGAAACGGACGATGTCCTTTCCGATCAAGTGCAGGTCAGCGGGCCAGAAGCGGTCGAATTCGCCTTCGCGGTCGGGAAAGCCGATGCCGGTCAGGTAAGTCGTCAACGCGTCGACCCACACATACATCACGTGACCGGGACTACCCGGTACAGGCACGCCCCAATCGAAGCTCGTCCGGCTGACGGACAGGTCGCGCAGGTCGTTGCCCTTGAGGAATGCCAGGACCTCGTTCCGGCGGCTTTCCGGCTCGAGAAAACCCGCCGTCTCGTTGAGCTCGATCAGGTAATCGCGATATTTCGACAGTCGGAAGAACCAGCTTTCCTCGACCTGCCATTCGACTGGCGTGCCCTGGGGCGAGAGCTTCATGCCCCCCTTCCCTTCGACGAGTTCGTCCTCTCCGTAGAATGCTTCGTCGCGGACCGAATACCAGCCCTGGTAGCGATCGAGGTATAGGTCGCCAGCGGCGTCCATCGCCCGCCAGATCGCCTGGCTGGCGGCGAAGTGCTGCTCTTCCGTCGTCCGCCTGAACGCGCTGTAGTCGATATCAAGAGCATCGCACATATCACGGAAATAACCAGACATTTCATCCGCGAACGCGAGAGTATCCCGTCCGACGTCGCGCGCCGTCTTGGCCATTTTCATGCCATGCTCGTCGGTGCCGGTGACCAGGCGCACGTCAAAGCCTTGCGCTTTCTTGACGCGCGCGATCACGTCGGCCGCAATCGCTTCATACGCGTGGCCGATGTGGGGGCGACCATTCGGATAGCTGATCGCGGTGGTAAGATAGTAGGGCTCAGGCATCGGCGAGGCTGCTAGCCGCCGCTGCCGAGGCGAGCAAGCCACCGATCTGCATCACCAGCAGCCCGTGATCAAAGTTGTGCGTGGGCGCCTGAGCCGACAGCCGCACCAGATCGGCGTGGGCATCGACGATCGACGGTAGCGTAGCCCGCGGCGCCTCGGCGGACATTCGGGACAAGTGCGCCCTGGCGAGGTCAAGCGTCGCGCCGATGCGCGCGCGATCGGGTCGCGTGCCAATCTCTGCCGCCAGTTGGCCGCGTAATGTGAAGTCGGTGTCTCCGGTCTCGACGATGCGCCGTATAAGGGCATCGACTGGCCCCAACTCCTGCGCGACGAACTCGAGGGCGGCGCCGGGTGACCCGGCGGCCGCGGCGACGGCGGCAGCGCGAGTGGCGGCGTCGGCCTCGGGCGCGTGATCGAGGACGATTCGCGCAATGTCGTCGTCGTTGAGGGTCGCAAAGCGCAACAATCGGCACCGCGACCGGATTGTCGGCAGGAGGCGCGCCGGACGGTGAGCGACCAGTAGGAAGAACGTTCCCGCCGGAGGCTCTTCGAGGCTCTTAAGCAGCGCATTCGAGGAGCCCGTCTCCATATCGTCGGCCGGGTCGATGATAACAGCCCGCCGGCTGCCCAGTGTCGGACGCGTGGTCAGACGCCGCTGCATTTCGCGTATCTGCGCGATCTTGATATTGCGAGCGAGTTCGAAGTTCTTGCCCTCTTCGCGCTTCTTCTCCTCCTTATCGTCCTTGGGCAGGTTGGTCAGGACAAGAATGTCTGGATGCTGGCCTTCGGGCTGCGGCACGCCGGGTTCCGCCACGAGTTCCCGTGCAGCGGCAAGCGCGAAGTGCATTTTGCCGAGCCCCTTCTTTCCGGCGAGCAGCCAGGCGTGGTGCATTCGCTCACCTCCAAGCCCGTCGCGCCACTGCCGCCATGGGATGTCGTGGCCCACCAGGCTCATGTCTCGGCGCCGAGCAGAGGGATCACGGCCTGCCACACGGCTTCGTGCACCGCTTCCGGAGTGCCGCTACCGTCGATGGCCGCAAATCGCGCAGTGTCCGCTTTGGCCAGCCGTGCGAAAGTTTCGGCGACGGCGTAATGATAAGCGGCATCTCGCCCGCCGATGGCATCGGCCGCGTTGCCGTCGCGCAACTTTGTCCGCTCCATTGCGGTCGCCGGATCGACGGTCAGCAGAACCGTGAGGTCGGGGCGCAGCCCGCCGCTTCCGATCGAATGAAGCGATTGGACGGCCGTGTCACCGATTCCTCCAGCCCCGCCTTGGTAGGCGCGACTTGAATCCACGAAGCGGTCAGTCACGACCCAGCACCCCCTCTCCATCGCAGGTCGGATCAGGCGCGCGACATGATCAGCGCGTGCGGCGGCGAAGAGGAGAGCCTCTGCTTCAGGCCCCCACCCTTCTCCCGGAGGATCAAGCAGGAGCGTTCGGATCGCCTCGGCCCCGGGAGTGCCCCCGGGCTCGCGGGTGAGCACTGCGTCGATGCCGCGAGCAGCGAGCGCATCGGTCAGCAACCTGGCCTGAGTGGACTTGCCGCAGCCTTCCCCGCCCTCGAACGCGATGAACCTTCCCGCGCCCATCAGAAAAGCGCCACGACGCCGTTCACGAGTTGCTCGGCCAGGTTTGCTTCGTCCACGTCGCTCCCCGCGACAAGGGGCACGCGCGAAGTGCGCAGGCCTTCGACGGCTATCTCCAGTTCCGCGACCTTTTCGCCCTTGGCGATGGGGGCACGCAGGGGCCCCTGATAGCGAACGGTGAGCCCGACCTTGCCGGTCTGGCCGACGGGCAGGTCGTACCCGATCGGTCGTTCGGCAACCAAGGGTACCGATCGCTCCGCGCCGCCCTGCACCCTCGCTTCGCCAACTACCTTCCCACGCTCGAAAAGCGGATGGCCTTTGAATGCCTGGAAGCCCCATTCCAGGAAAGATTGAGAGGCCTTGTGCTGGATGCGCGAAGTGGGCGCCCCGCCGATCACCATGACAAGCCGCCGTCCGTCTCGCTCGGCGCTTCCCAGGAAGCCGTAGCCGGCCTGGTTCGTGAAACCGGTCTTGATGCCGTCGGCTCCTTCCACGACGCCTGTGACAGGATCGTGGTTACGCTGCTCGAAGCCGTTGAACCTCAGTCGCTTATGCCCGAAATACCGGCTGTAGAGGTCCGGATGACGTGTGATCATCGCGGTGGCCAGCGTCGCAAGATCGCGCGCGGTTACGAACGTGCGGCCTTCATCCATGTACCCGTTTGGGGTGCCGAAGTGGCTGTCGTGCATACCGATCGAGCGCGCGGTAGCGTTCATCTTGTCGATCCACTTCGGCAGCGAACCGACGAGCCCGGCACCGAGCGCCGCAGCGCCATCGTTGGCCGAGACGGTGGTCACCCCGTGAAGCAGCGCATCGATCGTCACGCGCTGGTTGAGCTCGAGGAACATCGTCGAGCCGACTCCGTGCCATTCCTTCCAGAGCGCCGGATTGTTCACGACTACCTGGTCCGGAGAAACTTTCCCCGAATTGATCATTTCGAATGTCGTGAACACAGTCATCACCTTGGTGATCGAAGCAGGCATGAAGCGGCGATCAGGTTCGCGCGAATAAAGCGTTTGTCCTGACGACAGGTCGACCATGAAAGCGATCGGCACGTCCACCGGAGGGACCAGCGGTTCGATCTCCTTTCGATCCGCGCTTGCGGCGGCTGTGCTTAGCGATAGCGTACCTGCAACCAACGATGACTTGAGAAGGCTATTCAAGGATGCTCCCGCGCTGGAGAAATCCAGCGGTTATCCGGCTGAGAAGATTCGCCCACCGATATAACCGGCAGCTCGCAACTTGGCGAGCGGGGCTTGGGCGTGCTCCGGGTTTGCGCCGGCGTTTCGGTCGGCGCGACCGACGTCGGTTTGCGTCATTTCGCTCGCAGTCGCGCTCTAGCGAGCAATTTCGTCTGCAAGCAGACCCACGCTCATCGCGTAGTAGTTCGAGCAGTTGTATTCGAGGATTACCCTATAGTTCTGGGTCAGCAGCCACGCGCGCGTTCCAGGTCCGTCGGGCTGGAAAAGGGAGGCGGTTACATCGTCGGACAGGTTGGCCAGTGGCCTTACACCGAGCTGTTTCCATTCCCCGACGCTCATCCAGCGGCTGTGTCGTTCGTGCACTCGGTTGCAGACTGGCGCGTTCATCGGCGAATTGAGTGCGGCCCAATCCAATCCGGCGGGTACGCTCGCGGCCACTCCCCACGGCTGCCCTCGGCGCCAGCCGGCGTCGCGGAAGTAGTTGGCGATCGAGGCAAGTGTGTCTGCGCGACTGTTCCAGATATCGCGATGACCATCGCCATCGCCGTCCTGCGCGAGCCGCAGGTAGATGCTCGGCAGGAACTGCGGGTTGCCAAACGCGCCGGCCCAACTGCCCTTCAGCGTCGAGCGGTTAACCCCCATATCGGCAATCTTGAGCAGATCGACGAACTCGGTCGCGAACAGGTCGCGCCGACGCCCTTCCCACGCCAGCGTGGCCAGGCTGCGGGAGAGGTCGAAATCTCCAGTATAGCTGCCGTAATTGGTCTCGTGCCCCCAGATTGCCACGACCACCGGGGCGGGCACTCCGTACTTCGCCTCGATCTGCGAGGCGATGGGGCCGAGCGCCTGGTAATTACGCCGCCCTCCATTGATCCGGGCGGCATCGACGTGATCGTCGATATAAGGTTGCAGTCGCGGAAAGCTTCCGCTGCTCGACGGTGTGCCTGGCTGCCCGCGATCGAGATCAATGACCCGTTGATTGGGAGTCAGATCGTTGGTCATCCGCTGTATCGTGGCTTCGCTTACCCCTTCCGCGCGCGCTCGCGCAATCAATAGCTGCAGATAGGCGTCGAATGACATGTCCTGGGCGAATGCAGGGGTTGCGAAGGTCGGAGCTAGTATCGCGGCGATGAAGCCGAGCAGTTTCAGGCGCATGTGTTTGTGTCGCATAGCCAGGATAACGGTGCAAACCGCAAAGGGTTCGTGACAAGCGCGATTCGGCTCGCTAGCCGCTCGGTTCGACGGACAGGTGGCCGAGTGGTTTAAGGCACTGGTCTTGAAAACCAGCGAGGGTGCAAGCTCTCCGTGGGTTCGAATCCCACCCTGTCCGCCATCCAGAACAAAGGATCCCTCCTTGGCCAAGTTTCTAATCGTCGAAGCGCGCTTTTATGACCATCTCAACGATATGCTCCTGAAAGGTGCAGGCGACGAGCTGAAGCGCAACGGACACGAATACGACGTGATGACTGTGCCCGGCGCACTGGAGATCCCGGGGGCGATCGCAACCGTCGCCGAAAGCGGCCAATACGACGGCTTCGTCGCGATCGGTGTCGTGATCCGGGGCGAGACCTATCACTTCGAGATCGTCGCCGGCGAGAGCGCTCGCGGCGTGATGGCGTTGACGATGGACGGTGTGGCGATCGGTAACGGCATCCTGACGGTGGAGAACGAGGCGCAAGCGCTCGAACGCGCGGATCCCGCTCTCAAAGACAAGGGCGGTGAAGCGGCCAAGGCGGCCCTCGCCCTGCTCTCGATCAACCAGCAATACGCCTAAGCTGGCACGGGGTCGTGACGGATCGCAGTACGTAAGCGGATAGGAGAACTCACATGGCCAATCACGACTTCATCGCAGGAATCCCGCTCGTACTCGGCGGCAACGTCTTCGGATGGTCGACAAAGGGTGACGAAACCCTCGAGGTGCTCGACAAGTTCTACGAAGCTGGCGGTCGCATGATTGACACTGCGGACGTTTATTCGGCGTGGGTCGACGGCCACAAGGGCGGCGAATCCGAGTCCGAGATCGGCCGCTGGCTTTCCAGCCGCGGGGTCCGCGACGAGATGCGCATCCACACGAAAACAGGGATGCTAGGAGGAAAAGAACTCTACGAGCCGGAGCGCGTGCTCAGATCGCTCGACGCTTCGCTTGAGCGCCTGGGGACCGACCGGGTCGATCTATACTACGCCCACAAGGACTATCCCGAGCTTGAGGTCACGCAGATCGTCGAGGCGTTCGACGGCGCGGTGAAGAGCGGAAAGGCAAAGGCTGTCGGTGCATCCAATTTCGAGGTGCAACGGCTCGAGGATGCGCTCGGCTGCGCTCGCGTCACGGGGGCGGCTGCGTTCCAGGCATTGCAGAACGAATACAACCTTGTTGCGCGCGATGCTTACGGGGCAGAGATGCAGGCGAGCGTGGTAGATCACGACCTCGTAATGCTGCCCTATTTCGGGCTCGCCTCCGGCTATCTCACGGGCAAGTACCGGACGGAGAAAGACTTCAACAAGTCGATCCGCGGTGGTCGGGCCAAGCAGTTGGCGGGCGCGAATGGTCCACAAGTTCTGGCGGCGATGGATGCGGTCGCCGCCGAATCCGGGGCGAGCCTCGCGGCGATCGCGCTGGCTTGGCTTGTTAGGCAGCCGGGCATCCCCGCCCCTATCGCGAGTGCACGGACGGCGAAGCAGCTCGACGAACTGCTCGAATTCACTCGCGTGGAACTGTCCGAGGACCAAGTCGCGAAGCTGAACGCAGCCGCCTCCTGAGGAGTCGCGGAACTCCGGCCTTTCCCGCAGCTTGTCGCTAGCGTGACCGGATTGGAAGGACACGAATGAACGGACCGCTCGAATGGATAGCTGCGATCGGTACAATGATCGCGGCAGGACTTATCGCGCTCGATCTGGGTCGAAGGGTGACCGGATGGGGCTTCGTGCTGTTCTGCCTGGTCGCGATCACTTGGGTCGCATCCGGGCTGACGAGCGGCGCGATGCCGATCGCCGCAATGAATGCGATCCTGCTGCTGATCAATGCCTGGGGCGTCTGGCAGTACCTTCTCAGCCCGAAGAATAAGAAGATAATGGACCGCCTCGAACCCGTGGCCGAGGAAATCGAGCACGAGGTCGAGGCGGAAGAGAGTTAGGCTCTTACCAGACTTTCACGCGCTTTTCGGGCGGGAGATAGAGCTTGTCGCCTTCCTTGACGTCGAAAGCCTTGTACCATGGGTCCATGTTGCGAACCGTAAGCGCACGGTACTGCGCCGGGGCGTGCCCGTCGGTCGCGATGCGCTGGCGCAGGGCTTCCTCACGCATCTTGCTGGCCCAGGTCTGGGCATAGGCGATGAAGAACCGCTGGTCGCCGGTAAACCCGTCTATCACAGGGGCTTCTTTTCCGTTCAACGAGGCGTGGTAGGCGTCGTAGGCGGCCTGCAGGCCAGCAATGTCCGCGATGTTCTCGCCCAAGGTCAGTTCGCCCTTCACATTGAGCCCGGGGAATGGCTCATAGGCATCGTATTGTTTGGCTAGCGCCTTACCCGCTTCATCGAATTTCTTCTTGTCGGCGTCGGTCCACCAGTTGCGCATCGCACCGGTGGAATCGAACGCTGCGCCGTTGTTGTCGAAGCTGTGGCTGATCTCGTGTCCAATTACCGCGCCGATCGCGCCGTAATTCGATGCCGGGTCCCACTTCGGATCGAAGAACGGCGGCTGCAGAATTGCGGCAGGGAAGTTGAGCGCGTTCTGCACCGGCAGATTCACGGCGTTCACGAGCTGGGCGTTCATCCACCATTCGCCCTTGTCCTGCGGCTTGCCGATCTTGGCGAGTTGCTGTTTGTACCGGGCCTTCTCTGCCGCAATGACCGCGGCGTAGGGTTTGCCATCGGGGATCTGGAGCGCGGAATAATCTGTCCAGGTGTCGGGATAACCGACGCCGACTTCCATCGTCTGGACCTTCTTTTCAGCTTCCGCCTTGGTTTCAGGCGCCATCCAGTCGAGCGCTTCGATCCGCTTGGCGAAAGCGTTCTTGATGTTGTCGACCATCCCCTTGATCTCCGTCTTGGCGGAGGCCGGGAAGTACTTGTCGGCATAGAGCTTGCCGAGCGCGTCGCCCATGTACTGGTTGATTGCCGCGAGCGCGCGCTTTTCGCGCGGACGCTGCTCTTCCTGTCCGTTCATTTGCTTGCCGTAGAAGGCGAAGTGCAGGTCATCGAGCTTGCCCGGCAATACCTCCGTATGACTATTGATCTGGTGGAACGCCAGCCAGTCCTTCCACACGTCGAGCGGCTCGCTGGCGACGAGCTTAGACAGGCCCGTAATCGCAGCGGGATGGTATGCGTCGAAGGTCTTGTAGCTGTCGAGTTGGGCACCCTTGAAGTAAGCGTTCCAGTCCATTCCCGGAGCTTTCTTCGCGAAGTCCGACTGCTGCCACAGACTGCTCGCCGTTGCCCAGTCATCGCTTTCCTCGCGACTGACGTGAGCTCTGGCGATCTTCATCTCGAGATCATAAATCTTCTGCGCCTTGGCATCGGCGTCGGCGATATTGGCGGCCTTGAGCAGGTCGGCGATGTAAGTCCGATACGCTGCCCTGAGATCGGTCATCTTGGGGTCCGACGACAGGTAGTATTCGCGCTCCGGCATGCCGAGCCCACCCTGGAGGATGTAGGGCACCACCTCGCCGCCCTTGAGGGCTTGGGTCACGAACACGCCAAAAAGGTTTTCTGTCCGGAAATCGGTTGCGTTGAGCGGATCGACGTCGGCGCGGGTCTGGCTGCCCAGAACTTCGGCCAGGGTTGTCTTGTCGGCGATCCGGTCGAACTTCGCGAGATCGTCTCTCACCGGAGCCATGCCAGCGGCGTCGATCGCCTTCGTGTCCATGTAAGCCTGATAGAATGCCTTCACCTTCGCTGCGTCCGTGCCGGGCTCAGGATCGGAGGCCAGAATTTCCTTGATCAGCGCCTCAAGGTTCTTCTCGGTAGCTTGGTCGGCAATGAAGAATCCGCCAATGTTCGAACGATCGGCGGGAATCTCTGTGTTCTTGACCCAGCTGCCGTCGGCATACTGGAAGAAGTCGTCACCCGGTTTGACCGAGGTGTCCATCCAATCTTTGCGAATGCCCAGCTCGGTTCCGGGGGTCGCGGCCACTTCGCTGTCGGTAGCCGTCATGGAGCAAGCAACGGGGCCGAGCGTGGCTGTTGCCACACCCAGCAAGAGGGCGGCGACAAGACGGGTCTTCATGAAAACGGCGACTCCTGCGACTCGGTTACAATCGCAACCGTCTAGAAGCGCCGCGCCCCGTGCGAAACTGCGTTCGTCAAGGCAGCGAGACGTTTCGTCGAAAGTTCAGGTGGTGGTGAGATGTCCGAAGCATCCGTTTCCGGCAAAATGCGCGCTGGCACCCAGCTCTTCCTCGATGCGGATCAGCTGGTTGTACTTCGCCAGCCGGTCAGATCGGGCAAGTGAGCCCGTCTTGATCTGTCCACAGTTGGTCGCGACTGCGAGATCAGCAATCGTTGCGTCCTCAGTTTCGCCGGATCGGTGGCTCATCACCGCGGTATATCCGGCGCGCTGCGCCATGCTCATCGCCTCCAGTGTCTCGGTCAGCGTGCCGATTTGGTTGACCTTGACCAGCAACGAATTGGCGAGGCCTTTTTCGAAACCCATTTCGAGCCGGCGCGGGTTCGTCACGAACAGATCGTCGCCGACGAGCTGGATCTTGTCGCCGACGAGATCGGTGAGGGCCTTCCAGCCTTCAAAGTCGTCCTCGCCCATGCCATCCTCAATCGACCGGATCGGGTAGTCCGCGCAGAGCTTCGCCAACCATTCGGCATTCTCCTGCGGAGACAGCGAAATACCCTCTCCCGGCATCTCGTACTTGCCGCCCTTGAAATACTCGGTCGCCGCACAATCGAGCGCGAGAACGATGTCTTCGCCGGCGGTGAACCCGGCCTGCTCGATCGAACCCATGATGAAATCGAGCGCTGCGCGGGTGCTCGCGAGATCGGGTGCGAAACCGCCCTCGTCCCCGACCGCGGTGGCGAGACCTTCAGCGTGGAGCGCCTTCTTGAGAGTGTGAAAAACCTCCGAACCCCACCGGACCGCTTCAGCAAGGCTGTCCGCGCCGACCGGCATGATCATGAATTCCTGCACATCGATCGGATTGTCGGCGTGCTCGCCGCCATTGACGATGTTCATCATCGGTACCGGCAGGACGTGCGCCGAAACACCGCCGACATAGCTGTAGAGCGGCAGTCCGCGGGCGTCGGCGGCGGCCTTTGCCACGGCAAGGCTGGCCCCCAGGATCGCGTTCGCACCGATCCGTCCCTTGTTCTCCGTCCCGTCGAGTTCGATCATCGCGAGATCGATGTCGCGCTGGTCCTCTGCGTCGAAGCCCACGAGCAAATCGCGGAGTTCGCCGTTTACCGCGTTGACCGCCTTGGTCACTCCCTTGCCCAGGTAGCGCCCCTTATCGCCATCGCGAAGTTCCACTGCTTCATGCGCGCCTGTCGAGGCGCCCGAAGGAACCGCCGCTCGACCGAAGCTGCCGTCTTCGAGCAGTACATCGACTTCGACGGTCGGATTGCCCCGGCTGTCGAGAATTTCGCGGCCGTGGATGTCGATGATCGCGGTCATGGAGGACTCCGTCGAAAGTGGTGTTGTATTGCGTTAATACACTCCCATATCGGGAGCCAGCCGCAGCGCTGTATGCGGCGGAACAATGCCACGCAAGTTGCGTTGCAGCATCAAGACGTCCGATCCTCCGGGCGCACGATGAATTTCTCAGCGAGGGCAAGAAGGAAGAAAATTATGGCCGAAGGCATCACTCCCAAAACCACGACTCCCAAGCCCAAAGCGACCCGCAAGCCGGCTACCAAAGTCGCTGGCTCTGGCGCGAGTACTACTCCGCGCAAGCCGGCTGCAAAGAACACCGATGTCGCGAAGAGTCGCTTCAATGCCGCTCTCGAAGAGGCCAAGGCGGGCGCCGCGGCGCTGAAGACCGAGGCGAGCGAGCGCGCTGCCGTTTACCGCAATCAGGCAAAGTCGCAGAGCGAGGATTGGGTCGCGGAAGCCAAGAATTATGGCACGCAAGCTAAGGGCAAGGCTGGCGAACTGGCCACCGACGGAAAAGGTAAGGTGGCTGAAGCGCTGCTCGCGCTCGGCCGCGCGGTATTCGACACTGCTCCGACGGTCGACGAGAAGCTGGGCGCGAAGTACGGCGACTACGCCCGATCGGCCTCACGCTCGTTGCAGGACGCGTCGGCTAAGATCGACTCTAAGAGCATCGACGAACTGGGCGAGGACGCACGCGAAATGGTGCGCAAGAGCCCGGGTCTTGCGATCGGCGTCGCCGCCGTCAGCGGGTTCCTGTTGGCACGGATGTTCCGCGGTTCTAACGACTGATCCTCCTGCTCTGGAGGACCGACGTGAACACACATGATCCCGATTTCGACTTCACCGACGAAGCGCCTTCCGAAGGCGCCCCGGTTCCGGAGCAGGGTTCGCTGACCGACGACATCCTCGCTCTCCTCGACGACGGGCGGACGATGGTCGACGCGGAGATTCAGTTCCAGAAGACCCGGGCTGCATTTGCGCTGGATCGCGGACGGTCCGGCGCCCTGTACGGCATCGCGGCATTCGGCCTGATTCACCTCGCGCTGGTGGCGTTGGTCGTCGGCCTGGTCATCGCCTTGACACCGGTGATCGGTCCTTGGGGCGCGACCGCAGTCGTAGTTGGCATTGTCGCCTTGGCCGGAGTGCTTCTTGCAACGGCGGCCAGGCGCAGGTTTCGCCGATTGGCGGCTGCCTATTCGGAGACCCGCGAATGAACGAGGCACTTGACCGCCAACTCCGCGAGGATCGCGCCTTGCGCGACGCGGCCCGCGCGCTCTTCCATGCGGATTTGGCCCATTTGCGTGCGGATCTTGCGGGCAGGAGCATATCGAGCAGGATCGTCGACCGGCTCGGCGAAGGGGCGACCGACGTTCTTGAAGAGGCAATGGAAGTCGCCGACAACAACAAAGGGGTAATAGCCACACTTGTCGCCGCGATCGTCTTGTGGTTCGCCCGAAATCCCATCCTCGGAATCTTTATCGACGAACCTGAAGACGAACCCGACCTGAGCGAGCAACCGGAACGGAACGTGGAGCACGCCCGTTAGCCTGTTAAACCCTCATCCGATGGAGTCGCCCATGGCCACCAATTCCGAAGCGAAACGCGAAGAACTTAAGAGCAAGATCGAAGCTGCCGAACAGCGCAATGCCGATCGCTCCTTGACCGACTATGCGAAAGACGCCGCCGAGGGCGCGACGTCATTCGTCAAGGAGCATCCGCTCACGACCCTCGCCGGGAGCCTTGCGTTCGGCATTCTGATCGCCGCGATAGTTCCGGGACCGGGACGTCGCCTGCGCAGGAAGGCGACTGCCCGCAGCGCAGTTCTCGCCAGTACCCTGACTGATCTTGCGCTCGCTTACGGGGCGAAGGTCCTCGACGGTGCGGAAGACGCGGCCAAGGCGGGGCAGGAACGCATCGGCGATCTTGGCGAAGCGATCGGCGACAGCGCGCGTCACCTCACCCGAAGTGCCAGCAAGTCGGCCAACCGCGTGATCAAGAGCGCCAGCAAGTCAGCCGACCGGGCGATTGAAAGCGCGCGCTCACGCATTCACTGATTACTGCGACCTAATGCACTTCGGGCGGCGCGACGGGGTTTCTCTGTCGCGCCGCCTCGCTTATGGGGCGCAGCGATTCCTCCCCAAGGATACAAGACAATGACCGATACCAAGAAGCAGTTGCTGCACCTCGTCATGGGTGGCCGTGTGACAGACCCGATGACGCTCCAGTTCGAGAATCTCGACGAAATCGACGTCGTCGGAATCTATCCTAGCTACGCCGCTGCGCTCGAGGCATGGCGCGGCGCCGCGCAGCGCACAGTTGACGATGCGGAAATGAAATACGTGATCGTCCATCTGCACAAGCTGTTCGATCCGGAGGCGGCTGGCGCCTGAGGCGAGTCAAAACGCGGCAATCACGCCTGTCACCACGGCGGCAATGCCGACTATCACTGCTACCCGTTTTCGCCGTGCGTTGCGACGTTCCGACCACGCCCGTTCATCGAGATACCATCCGCCGGAAGCGGGCAGCACGATATTGTCGTGTTTAAGGCGATCAAGCGCACGCGCGCGCGCCATGCGGGTCGGTTCGAACGAGATCGCAGTGGCGGGCCCTGTCGCGCCCGCCTTGCGAAAGTGATCGGCGACGCGGCGTTCCGCAACGGCGGCAGCAGGAATGACGATCATCGAAGACTCCCTTGCGCCCAAACGCGCAAGCGAAGTCTTAGATGAACTCGATCTTCTCGACGAGGTAGAACTTGTCGCCAGAGGGGACAGTGACCTCGATCTCGTCGCCAACCTTCTTTGTGATCAGCGCCCTGCCCAGCGGCGAATTATAGCTGATCCGGCCGGCCTTCGCGTCGGCCTCGGTCTGGCCGACGATCTGGTACTTCACCGGCTTGTCGTTCTCGTCGAGCAGAGTGACCGTTGCGCCGAACACGATACGGTCGCCCGAGAGCGTCGCGGGATCGATGATCTGGGCACGGCTGATCCGGTCTTCGAGTTCGGAGATCTGCGCTTCGACCTGGCCCTGGCGTTCCTTGGCGGCGTGGTACTCCGCGTTCTCGGACAGATCGCCGTGCGCGCGTGCTTCTTCGATCGCGTCGACGATCTTCGGCCTTTCGGCGCGGAGGGCCTTCAGGTCGGCGGCGATCCGCTCGTAACCTTCGGCCAGCATCGGCACCTTTTCCATCGTAGCCATCCCGTTGTTCTTTCTCTTGCCTTCACGCCTGTCGGGACAATTCGAGACCTTGCCGCTTGTCGAAACGGCTCGTTACGGTCGGGATGTCGGGAAAAACGCGTGTCATTGTTTCAGCTGTAATAGTCCTGCAGAGGGCGGACTTCAAGCTGATCGGCTGAGACCTCGGTAATAGCGCGCGCCGCGGCGAGGCTGGCGGCGGCGGTGGTGTAGTACGGGACGTGCGCCTCCAGCGCGCTGGCTCGGATCGACTGGCTGTCGAGAAGCGACTGCCAGCCCTCGGTCGTATTGAATATAAGCGCAACTTCGCGGTCGATAATCCGGTCGACGATGTGCGGCTGACCCTCGGCCACCTTGTTGACCCGCTCGACCGACAGGCCGGCGTCCTCGAGATATCGCTGAGTGCCTCCGGTCGCGACGGCGGTGAAGCCGTGCTCGATAAGCGCCTTGACCGCGGGAAGGATTACCGGCTTGTCGCTATCCTTTACCGAAACGAACAGCAGGCCGCTTTCGGGCAACGCGCTCGATGCGGCGATCTGCGACTTCAAGAACGCGGTCGAGAAGTCGCGGTCGATGCCCATGACCTCCCCTGTCGATTTCATCTCGGGCGTGAGCACCGGGTCGGCACCGGGGAAGCGTCCCCACGGGAACACCGCTTCCTTGACTGCCATGTACTCGAAGGTGCGCTTGAAGGGCTCGAAGTTCGAAAGGGGTTCGCCTGCCATCACGCGCGCGGCGATCTTTGCCACCGGCTGCCCGATGGCCTTGGCTACGAACGGCACCGTGCGGCTTGCGCGCGGGTTCACCTCGATCAGGTAGACCTCGCCATCCTTCACCGCGAACTGCACGTTCATCAGCCCCTTCACGCCCAGCGCGAGCGCGAGTGCCTCCGCCTGACGTTCCATCTCGGCGATTATCTCGGCGGGCAGCGAGTACGGCGGAAGCGTGCAGGCGCTGTCGCCAGAATGCACGCCCGCCTCCTCGATGTGCTGCATCACGCCCGCGATGCGAACCTCTGTCCCGTCGCACAGCGCGTCGACGTCGCACTCGATCGCGTCGCGCAGGTACTGGTCGACCAGTACCGGGCTATCGCCGCTGACCTGGACCGCTGTGGCGATGTAGTCGTCGAGCTGCGCTTCGCTGTCGACGATTTCCATCGCCCGGCCGCCGAGCACGTAGCTGGGGCGCAATAGGACCGGGTAGCCGATGCGATTGGCCCATGCGGCAGCCTCATCGCGGCTGCGGGCGATACCGTTCTGCGGTTGCTTGAGCTTGAGCTTGTTGACCAGCTTTGCGAAGCGCTCGCGGTCTTCGGCAAGGTCGATGGCGTCGGGACTTGTGCCGAGGATCGGGATGCCCTCGTCTTCCAGCGCCTGCGCCAGTTTCAGCGGGGTCTGGCCGCCGAACTGGACGATCACGCCGACAAGTTCTCCGTTCGACTGTTCCACTCGCAGGATCTCGAGCACGTCCTCGGCAGTCAGCGGTTCGAAATAGAGACGGTCGCTGGTGTCGTAGTCGGTGGAAACGGTCTCAGGGTTGCAGTTGACCATTATCGTCTCGTAGCCGGCTTCGGACAGCGCGAAGCAGGCGTGGACGCAGCAGTAATCGAACTCGATGCCCTGCCCGATCCGGTTCGGACCGCCGCCCAGAATGACGATTTTCTTCGCCGATGTCGGGTCGGATTCATCCTCAGGCTCGCCGAAACTCGGCGTTTCGTAGGTCGAATACATGTAGGGCGTCACCGCCTCGAACTCCGCGGCGCAACTGTCGATGCGTTTGAAGACCGGGAATACGCCCAGCTTGCGGCGCAGGTCGCGCACTTCCCCTTCGCTGGTGGCGCCCGCCATTGCGCGCAGGGTGTCGTGGAGCAGGCCCGAGCGGCGCGCCTGGGTCTCGGCGAGGCCGCCGGCCACACCGACCGAGCGGACTGCGAGGGTGGCGAGGCGCTTGTCGGAAAAGCCCATCGCCTTCAGCCGGCGCATTTCCTGCGCGTCTCGCGGCAGGCCGTGATGGCCGATCATCTGCTCTTCCCAGACGATCGCCTCGATCTGGCGCAGGAACCACGGATCGTAGCCGGTGATCCGGGCGATTTCGTCAAGCTCGATGCCCTCGCGAAATGCCTGCGCCACCTTGAGCAGGCGGTCGGGGGTGCGCTTGCTGAGCGAGGCGATGATTTCCTCGCGCGGCTTGCCTTCGAGCTCGATCACGCGGTTGAACCCGTCGAGCCCGGTTTCGAGCCCGCGGAGTGCTTTCTGCACGCTTTCCTGGAAGTTGCGGCCGATCGCCATGACCTCGCCGACCGACTTCATCGCGGTGGCGAGTTCGGCCTTGGCGCCCTTGAACTTCTCGAACGCGAAGCGCGGGATCTTGGTGACGACGTAGTCGATCGTCGGCTCGAATGCGGCCGGGGTCGCGCCGGTGATCTCGTTGGTGATTTCGTCGAGCGTGTAGCCGACCGCCAGCTTCGCCGCGACGCGCGCGATGGGGAAGCCGGTCGCCTTCGACGCCAGCGCCGAGGACCGGCTGACGCGCGGGTTCATCTCGATCACGATCATTCGCCCGGTCTTCGGATCGACTGCGAACTGTACGTTCGAACCGCCTGTTTCCACGCCGATTTCGCGCAGCACGGCGATGCTCGCCGAGCGCATGATCTGGTATTCCTTGTCGGTCAGCGTCAGCGCCGGGGCGACGGTGATGCTGTCACCGGTGTGGACCCCCATCGGGTCGACGTTCTCGATCGCGCAGATGATGATGGCATTGTCGTTCCGGTCGCGGACGACTTCCATCTCGTATTCCTTCCAGCCGAGCAGCGATTCCTCTATGAGGACCTCGTTTGTCGGGCTTGCGTCGAGACCTTCGCGAACGATCTTCTCGAACTCGGCGCGGTTGTAGGCGATGCCACCCCCAGTGCCGCCCAGCGTGAAGCTCGGCCGGATGATCGAGGGCAGGCCGGTTCTTTCAAGCACTTCAAAGGCTTGATCGACGGTGTTGGCAACGCCGCTGCGCGCGGATTCGAGGCCGATCTTGTCCATCGCCTCGCGGAAGCGCTGGCGGTTCTCGGCCTTGTCGATCGCGTCGGCATCGGCGCCGATCATCTGCACGCCGAGCCGGTCGAGCGTGCCATCATTAAACAGCGCCAGCGCGGTGTTAAGCGCGGTCTGGCCGCCCATCGTCGGCAGCAGCGCGTCGGGGCGCTCCTTCTCGATGATCTTGGCGACGATCGCGGGCGTGATCGGCTCGACGTAGGTCGCGTCGGCGAACTCGGGATCGGTCATGATCGTGGCGGGGTTGGAGTTGACCAGGATCACCCGGTACCCCTCCTCCTTCAGCGCCTTGATCGCCTGCGTGCCCGAATAGTCGAACTCGCACGCCTGCCCGATGACGATGGGCCCGGCACCGATGACGAGGATCGAGGAGATGTCAGTGCGTTTGGGCATTTAGGAGAACCACCAAAGGAGAATTGCCATAGGGATTGCGATAATGCCGGCGATTGAGCCCCACTTGGCCCAATCAATCGTGGGGCTGCGGTCATTCTTTTCTGAGGATTTTCCTCGAATTTCCGCGGCGCGCGAAAATAACGCCCCGTTGGGACGGAATGATAAATTGTCTGTCGCCTGCCAATCAACTCCGAGGCCTTGGCGATGAAGCTCACTCGCGAGCGATTCTAACCAACTGCGCGGTGATGTCGGAAATAACTCCTCGTGTATCGTGTCGAGCCTGATCAACTCGATTGCCGGACCTCTTTGGCGATCCGCAATCTCGACGACCATCCGTTCTAAATACTCCGGATAATCGACAGTCACCCCAACATCCCCACGAACTTCTCGAACAGGTAGAAGCTGTCCTGCGGGCCGGGGCTCGCTTCGGGGTGGTACTGGACGCCGAATGCGCGTTTGCCCCTGATCGCGATCCCGCAGTTGCTCCCGTCGAACAGCGAGACGTGGGTTTCCTCGACGCTTTCGGGAAGCGCCGTGTTATCCACCGCAAACCCGTGGTTCATCGAGGTGATCTCGACCACCCCGTCGGCCAGACGCTTGACCGGATGGTTCGCGCCGCGGTGGCCCTGGTGCATCTTGCTCGTCGTCGCCCCCGCGGCGAGGCCGAGCATCTGGTGGCCGAGGCAGATACCGAACACCGGTACGTCCTTGTCCAGCAGCGCGCGGATCGTCGGCACGGCATATTCGCCGGTCGCCGCCGGGTCGCCCGGGCCGTTCGAGAGGAACACACCGTCGGGCTTCAGCGCCTCGATTTGCTCGAGCGAGGTCTGCGCCGGCACCACCGTCACCCGCGCGCCCGCTTTCACGAGATTGCGGAAGATGTTGTCCTTCGCGCCGTAATCGATCGCGACGACGTGCGGCTTGCCTTCGTCGGCGGCAACGGCGTAGCCCTTGCCCAGCTCCCAGTAGCCGCCGCCCCAGTCCTCCTGCGCCTCGCGGCTGACGCGGGTGGCGAGGTCCATGCCTTCCAGCCCCGGCCACTCCTGCGCGCGCTTGATAAGCTTCTTGAGGTCGAACTTGCCCTTGGGATGATGCGCGATAACCGCGTTCGGCGCGCCGTGAAGGCGGATGCGGCGGGTGAGCGCGCGGGTGTCGACGCCCGACAGGCCGATCTTGCCCTTGGCCGCCATCCACTCGGTAAATTCCTGCTCGGCGCGAAAGTTCGATTGCGGCGTGACGTCCTGCCGAACGATGCAGCCGACCGCGCCTTCGACCAGGCTCTCGATATCCTCGGCGTTGGCGCCGACGTTGCCGATATGCGGGAAGGTGAAGGTGACGATCTGCGCGGCATAGGAAGGATCGGTCATCACCTCCTGGTACCCGGTCATCGCGGTGTTGAAGCAGACTTCGCCCACCGCTTCGCCGGTCGCGCCGAAGCCCCTGCCCCAGACGACGGTGCCATCCGCCAGAACAAGCACGCCGGTCGCTCCCTTGGGTTGCGCAGGCGTGGTGGCGGGGACGGCCATGGGGCTCTCCGAGTCAGTAGGTTTCCGGCGATGTCGCTAAGTCCCAGCCGCTAGGCCCGGTTCCCTGCCTCGTCAAGCCGCGCTAGGGGCGCTTTTTGCACATCCCGACGAAGGCACCCGCAATTATGATCCGCGATACCATCAAGCAGGCCCAGATCGACGCGATGAAGGGCGGCGACAAGGAACGCCTCGCCGCGGTTCGCCTGATCCTCGCCAAACTGAAAGACCGCGAAATCGAACTGCGCACCGCGTCGCAGAAGCCCGAGGACGACGCGATGGTGGTCGAAACCTTGCAGAAGATGGCCAAGCAGCGCCGCGAATCGATCACGATGTACGTCGATGGCGGGCGCGAGGAACTCGCCGAAAAGGAGCGCCAGGAACTCGCGGTAATCGAGGAATTCCTTCCGCAGCAGATGTCGGAAGAGCAGACCAGGGCAGCCATCGCCGAAATCAAGGACGAGACGGGCGCATCATCGATCAAGGACATGGGCCGCGTGATGGCGGAGCTGAAGGCGCGCCACGGCACCGTCCTCGACATGGCCGTCGCCAGCAGGCTCGTGAAGGAATCGCTTTCCTGATCCGCTTGCATCGAAAGGCGATTCGCCCGCATTGAAGGCGCATGGCGCTTTCCCCGCAATGGCTCGACGAACTGCGTGCGCGCCTGACGCTGTCGAGCGTGGTGATGCGCACAACCAAGCTGACCCGCGCGGGCCGCGAGTGGAAGGCGTGCTGCCCGTTCCATGACGAGAAGACGCCGAGCTTCACGGTCAGCGACGAAAAGGGGTTCTACCACTGCTTCGGCTGCGGCGCGCACGGCGACGTGATCCGCTGGATGACCGACCAGCGCGGCCTCGGCTTCATGGACGCGGTAAAGGAACTGGCGGCCGAGGCCGGTCTCGAGGTCCCCGCCCCCGATCCGCGTGCGGCGCAGGCGGCCGAACAGCGTGCCGGCTTGCACGACGTGACCCAGGCAGCGCAGGATTTCTACCGCGCGAGCCTGGATAGTCCTGCGGCAGCGAAGGCTCGTGCCTATCTCAGCTCGCGCGGGTTCGACGCGCATACCAACGAGCGCTTCGGGTTCGGCTATGCGCCGGGTGAGCGGCAGGCGCTCAAGAAGGCGCTCGACCGGTTCGACGAGCGAATGCTGATCGAGGCGGGGCTGCGGATCGCGGTCGACGACAAGCAGCCCTACGACCGCTTCCGCGACCGGCTGACCATGCCGATCCACGACGCGCGCGGACGGGTGATCGGGTTTGCGGCGCGCATCCTCGACCCCGACAAGAAGGACGCGCCCAAGTACATCAACTCGCCCGACACGCCGCTGTTCGACAAGGGGCGAACCCTGTTCAACCTCCACCGCGCCGGTCCCGCCTCGCGCAAGACGAACCGCATGATCGTGGTTGAGGGCCAGATGGACGTCGTGGCGATGGCGGCCGCCGGGTTCGAGGATGTCGTCGCCCCGATGGGCACCGCGCTGACCGAGAACCAACTCCAGATGCTGTGGCGGCTCGTCGATGCGCCGGTGCTCTGTTTCGATGGCGACAATGCCGGGCAGCGTGCGGCAATGCGCGCGATCGGCCGCGCACTGCCGATGATTGCGCCGGGCAAGACGCTCTCGATCGTTCGCTTGCCCGCCGGCCTCGATCCGGACGACCTGCTCAAGCAGCAGGGCGCTGCCGCGATGGAATCGCTGCTCTCCGAACCTGTCAGCATGCTCGAAACGCTATGGGAGTTCGAGAAATCGGCCGCGCCATTGCGCACGCCAGAGGACAAGGCAGGGCTCAAGGCTCGCCTGATCGCGCATTGCGAGACGATCCAGGACAGCGACATCCGCTCGCTCTACCGCCGCGAGCTGCTCGAGAAGTTCTCCGCCTTCGCCTATCCGCCCCGTCCCCCTCGCGAGCGACGCGAGTGGAAAAGCGGGTTTGCGAGGCCCGCGCCACCACCCCTTTCGCCCGATTCGGCAGGTCGCCTGCGCAAGGCCGCCAGCGGCGCGAACCGCGATGCGCTGGCCAGCGCGGTCGTGGCGGGATTGCTGCGCTATCCCGACCAGATACTGGTTCATGCCGAACCTCTCGGCCGGTTCGCCGCACATGACGGGCGCACGGGCCCGGCGATCGAATCGCTCATCGAAGCGGCCGAGATGCTTGAACCCGATGAAAAGGGGGCCATATCCGCTCCACAGGGTTTCGCCCCGCCGCCGGACAAAAGCCGATTTGCCTTCCTCGATGAAGGCGCCGATCCGCGAGACGCGCGTGAAGACCTGGCCGAAGCCGTTTCGTTGCTGGTCGAACGGCCCGCGCTGGAAGCCGCCCTTGCGGCAGCCACCGCGCGCTTCGAGACCGATCCCGAGGCCGCATTCGCCGAGCAGCAACGGCTGCTTAAACGAAAGCTGGCATTCGAGAAACAACTCGGGCTAATGGCGACCCGCAGGGCGGCAAACGCGGCCCAACAGGATTCAGACTCTCCGTCGGCACCGTCCGGCGCCACGGAAGAGAATAGCGAATGACACGAGACGAGATGGTGACCCAGGAAGATACCGAGTCCAAGGACGATGCACCGCTCATCGACCTCAACGAGGCCACGATCAAGAAGCTGATCACGAAGGCCAAGCGCAAGGGCTACGTCACTGTCGACGAGCTCAACGAGGCGCTGCCGCAGGACCAGCTCTCGTCCGAGCAGATCGAGGACGTGATGTCCGCGATCAGCGAGATGGGCGTCAACATCGTCGAGAACGACGAGGATGCCGAGGGTGACGATAACCCGGAAGAAGACGTCGACGAGATCGGTTCGGACGAGGACGGCGAAGACGAAGGCGCGGCGAACAAGCCCGCGAAGCCTGCCGCCGCGACCAAGAAGAAGGAAACCGTCGAGCGCACGGACGACCCGGTGCGCATGTACCTGCGCGAGATGGGCGCGGTCGAACTGCTCAGTCGTGAGGGCGAAATCGCCATCGCCAAGAGGATCGAGGCGGGTCGCGACATGATGATCATGGGGTTGTGCGAAAGCCCGATCACCTTCCACGCGATCATCCTGTGGTCCGAAGCGCTCAACAACGAGGAAATGCAGCTGCGCGAGATCCTCGATCTCGACGCCATGCTTTCCAAGGAGCCGCCGGTCGACAAGATGACCGAGGACGCTGAGGACGACGACGACGACGGCGAGATTTCCGAGGCGACCGCGGGGCCTTCCTACAAGGAAGACGAGGACGACGACGAAGAGGAATCGGCCGACGGTGACGATGACGAAGACGGCGAAGGCTCGTCTTCCAAGAAGCGCGAAGAGGAAGAGGAGGAGGACAACACCCTCTCCCTCGCCCAGATGGAAGCAGCGCTGAAGCCCGAGGCGCTCGAGACGTTCGCCCGCATCACCGACCTCTTCAAGAAGTTCGAGAAACTCCAGGCCGAGCGCGTAGACGTCCTCGGTCGTGGCGAGGATTTCCCCAAGGCCAAGGAAAAGAAGTACGAGGAACTGCGCGAGCAGCTCACCGCCGAGGTCGAGAGCGTGCAGTTCCATGCGACCAAGATCGAATTCCTGGTCGACAACCTTTACGCCTTCAACCGCCGTCTGACCGCGCTTGGCGGCCAGATGCTGCGCCTTGCCGAGCGCCACAAGGTCAAGCGCGCCGACTTCCTGAACGTCTACATCGGCAACGAGCTCGACGACAGCTGGCTGACGGATAACGCGAAGAAGGACAAGAAGTGGGCCGCCTTCGCCGAGAAGGAAGCCGACGCGGTCGAGCGCATCCGAGCCGAGATCGCGGACATCGCCAGCGCCACCGGCATGTCGCTGCCCGAGTTCCGCCGTATCGTGAACATGGTCCAGAAGGGCGAGCGTGAAGCGCGGATCGCCAAGAAGGAAATGGTCGAGGCGAACCTGCGGCTCGTGATCTCGATCGCCAAGAAGTACACCAATCGCGGCCTGCAATTCCTTGATCTCATTCAGGAAGGCAACATCGGCCTGATGAAGGCGGTCGACAAATTCGAATACCGCCGGGGCTACAAGTTCAGCACTTATGCGACGTGGTGGATTCGCCAGGCGATCACCCGTTCGATCGCCGACCAGGCACGCACGATCCGTATTCCGGTCCACATGATCGAGACGATCAACAAGCTCGTCCGCACGAGCCGCCAGTTCCTACACGAGCAGGGTCGCGAACCAACTCCTGAAGAGATGGCGGAACGGCTGTCGATGCCCCTCGAGAAGGTTCGCAAGGTGATGAAGATCGCCAAGGAACCGATCAGCCTCGAAACCCCGATCGGCGACGAAGAGGATTCGCACCTCGGCGATTTCATCGAAGACAAGAACGCGATCATCCCGGTCGACGCCGCGATCCAGTCGAACCTCAAGGAAACGGTGACCCGAGTTCTCGCCAGCCTTACACCGCGTGAAGAGCGCGTCCTGCGCATGCGGTTCGGCATCGGCATGAACACCGATCATACCCTCGAGGAAGTCGGCCAGCAGTTCTCGGTCACCCGCGAACGCATCCGCCAGATCGAGGCCAAGGCGCTGCGCAAGCTCAAGCACCCGAGCCGCAGCCGCAAGATGCGCTCGTTCCTCGATCAATAACGTCGTAAATCGATCAACGAGTATCGGATCGTTTTGCGCTCACGGGCGTTTTGGAGCGGTGCGGGTTCGCAGGGGTACCTTGAATGTCCGGTGAGTTGAGCGATTTCGAGGCGCTCCTCACCCGTTCGCCCAATCCGTACGTCGTCATGGATCCCGAGTTGCGTCTCGTATGGATGAACGACGCCTATCTCGCGGCTACAATGCGAAGCCGGGAAGACATTCTCGGCAAGAAGATGTTCGACGCATTCCCGAGCGATCCCGAGAGCGAGAGTTTCGCGCTGCTTGACGGGTCGCTCCGCAAGGTCCTCAGAACCGGCGAGTCCGACGAAATCGCGCTCATCCGATACGACATTCGTAATCCGGACGGTTCGATGGACGTCCGCTACTGGAGCGCGACCCACACCCCCTTCCTCGACGCGGAGGGGCGGATCGAGCATATCCTCCAGCACACGGTTGACGTGACCGAACTCGAAAACCTGCGCCGCCTGCGCGACGAGATGGGCCTGGTCCGGCGCGCTGGAGAGATCCAGGCGCGCAACGTTGACCTGACCGCACAGACCGAGCGTCTCCGCCGGATGTTCGAACAGGCACCCGGCTTCGTAGCGGTACTCGAGGGACCCAACCACGTTTTCGCGATGACCAACGCTGCCTACGAACGCCTGGTCGCCCAGCGCGGGGTCGAAGGCAAAAGCGTGGCCGAGGCGCTACCTGAGGTCGTGGACCAGGGTTTCGTCGAACTGCTCGACACAGTGAGGCGTACGGCACAGCCCTATTTCGGCAGCCGCGAAGAAGTCTTTCTCAAGAAGGAAGGGTCGGACGAAGTCGAAAAACGCTTCCTCGATTTCGTCTACCAGCCGATCCTGGAAGGCGGCGAGGTAGCCGGAATATTCGTCCAGGGTCATGACGTTACCGAAGAGGTCCAGGCGTTCGAAGCGCAGAGCCTGTTGGTCAACGAGCTAAATCACCGGGTGAAAAACACCTTGGCGATCGTCCAGGGACTCGCGAAGCAGTCGTTCCGGTCGGTCGAAGGCGCCGATGTCGCTCGCGAAGACGTTTGAGGCGCGTATCAACGCACTCGCCGGGGCGCACAGTCTCCTCACTGAACACAATTGGGATTCCGCTGGCCTGGCCGATATCGTGCGTAGCGCGGTCGAAGCCACGGCCGGAGCGGATGCCAACCGGGTTACCCTCGACGGGTCGGCAATCCGGTTATTGCCGCAGACGGCGGTATCTCTCTCCATGATCGTTCACGAACTCAGCACCAACGCGCTAAAGTACGGTGCGCTTTCCGATCAGCACGGTCGAGTCGTTGTCCAATGGGAGGTTCGCGAGACCGCTGCGGACGCGGTGGAACTGGCATTCGATTGGCATGAATCGGGCGGGCCACCGGTCTCTCCGCCCGATCGCCGCGGATTCGGTTCACGGTTGATCGGCGTCGGCCTTTCGACTGACGGCAGTAGTGAGGTCAAACTGGAATTCGAGCCGAGCGGATTGCGCTGCCGGATCCAGGCTACGGTTGGGAAAGCGACATAGAACGCTTGGCCGGCCTTCGCATCCTTGTGCTCGAGGACGAGCCAATCATCGCCATGGCGATCGAAGACGCGATGCTCGAGGCCGGCATCACGCCGGTGATCGCGGGCACGCTGGAGCGGGCGGAGGCGCTGATTGCCGGATCTCGTTTCGATGCCGCGGTTCTCGACGTGAATATCCATGGGCGACAAAGTTATGACGTCGCCGCTTTGCTGCGCGAAAGCGGCGTGCCTTTCGTGTTCGCTTCCGGGTATGGTGGCTCCACGCATCCGCGGCAGTTCGACGACGTTCCTACTGTAGGGAAACCGTACGAAATCGCCGCCATCGCAGAGGCGCTGTCGCTGAAACTGTAAGTCGGCCTCACGGCGGTGGGGATGGTCTGCCGATAGTGGTAGCGCGACGGGCAGCCAGCTATTATGTGCCCGCCATGCGCATCGCTATCGCCTCCGATCACGCCGCCGTCGACCTCAAGACCGCGCTGCGCGAGTGGCTGATCGATGAAGGGCACGAGGTCGCCGACCTGGGGCCGGACAGCCACGACAGCGTCGACTATCCCGACTACGGCTACAAGCTGGCCGAAGTCGTCGCAGAAGGCACCGCGGAGCGGGGGGTCGCACTTTGCGGTTCGGGGATCGGCATTTCGATCTCGGTCAATCGTAACCCCGAAGTGCGCTGCGCGCTGGTATCCGAGCCGTTGTCCGCTGCCCTCGCGCGCGAACATAACAACGCAAACGTCGTCGCTATCGGAGCGCGCCTAACCGGCATCGACATGGCAAAAGCCTGTGTGACCGCGTTTCTCGAAACCGAATTTGCCGGCGGCCGTCATCAGCGCCGGGTCGACAAGCTGTCCAACCCACCCTCCCCGCCCTCGAATATACAGGAGACGGCATGACCCAGGCCGCGACCCTCGCCCGTACCGACAGTGCTTCCGATCCGCTGACGCGGTTCTGGTGCGACGACCTGGCGAGCGCCGATCCGGCGGTAGCCGAAGCGATCCGCAATGAGCTTGATCGCCAGCGCAACCGGATCGAACTGATCGCCTCGGAAAACATCACGTCGAAGGCGGTGCTCGAGGCGACCGGCTCGGTATTCACGAACAAGTATGCCGAGGGCTATCCGGGTAAGCGCTATTACGGTGGGTGCGAATACGCCGATGTCGTCGAGAACCTGGCGATCGAGCGGGCGAAGGAACTGTTCGGCTGCCAGTTCGCCAATGTCCAGCCCAACAGTGGCAGCCAGATGAACCAAGCCGTGTTCCTCGCACTGCTGCAGCCGGGCGACACGTTCATGGGGCTCGACCTCAATTCGGGCGGACACCTGACGCATGGTTCGCCCGTCAACATGAGCGGAAAGTGGTTCAACCCGGTCAGCTACGGTGTGCGGCAGGACGACGAACTGATCGATATGGACGCGGTCCGGGCGACCGCGCTCGAGCACAAGCCCAAGCTAATCATCGCCGGCGGCACCGCCTATTCGCGCGTCTGGGACTGGGAAGCGTTCCGCACGATCGCCGACGAGGTCGGGGCTTACCTGATGGTCGACATGAGTCACATCGCGGGCTTGGTCGCGGGCGGTGCTCACCCCTCCCCCATGCCGCACGCGCACGTCGTCACCACCACCACGCACAAGTCCCTGCGGGGTCCGCGATCGGGCGTGATCCTGTGGAACGACGAAGAGCTCTCCAAGCCGCTCAACATGGCGGTCTTCCCCGGACTGCAGGGCGGGCCGCTGATGCACGTCGTCGCCGCAAAGGCGGTCGCGTTCGGAGAAGCGCTGCGGCCGGATTTCAAGGACTATGCGCACCGGATCGTCGAGAACGCCCGAGCACTTGCCGCGGGCATCGAGGCAGGCGGGTTGCGGGTCGTGTCTGGCGGAACCGACAATCATTCGATGCTGGTCGATCTCACGCCGAAGGATGTGACCGGGAAGGCGGCCGAACACGGCCTCGACCGTGCTTACCTGACGTGTAACAAGAATGGCATTCCCTACGACACCCGCAGTCCTTTCGTGACCAGCGGCATCCGTCTGGGCACCCCTGCGGGCACTACGCGCGGGTTCGGGCCCGACGAGTTCCGCACCATCGGTGGTCTGATCGCCGAGGTCGTCGATGGCCTCTCGCGCAACGGCACGGAGGGTGATGCGCAAGTGGAACAAAGCGTACGGCGCCGCGTCGGTGAGCTGTGCGAAGCCTTTCCCGTCTATCCCGGAAGGAACTGACATGGACCAGAATGAACCGAATAATCGCGGCGGCCAGGATTGGGTCGAGGACGTGAAGGCCGAGGTAACCGGCATGGCCAAGGAGGGGATGCATCATCCCTCGACCAAACCGGTCCTCGCGGGCGCGGCGATCGGCGCGCTCGCAGCCGCCCTGCTGCCCGTGGTGACATGGCCTGTGGGTCTTGCCGCCGGGGCGGGATTCGCGCTCTACAACCGCGTCAAGAAGTAGGTTTTAGAGCCTGATGCGCTGTCCGTTCTGCGCCCACGAAAATTCGCAGGTAAAGGACAGTCGCCCCGCCGAAGACGGCGCCGCGATCCGGCGTCGCCGTCAATGCGACGGTTGCGCCGCGCGGTTCACGACTTTCGAACGCGTGCAGCTTCGCGAAGTCTCGGTGGTCAAATCGGGCGACCGACGCGAACCTTTCGCCCGCACCAAGCTGGAGCAATCGATCACCCTCGCCTGCCGTAAGCGGGGGGTCGACCAAGAGCGGATCGACCAACTCGTGAGCGGAATTCAGCGCCAGCTCGAGACGTCGGGTGAAAGCGAGGTCCCCGCGGCTCGCATCGGCTCGCTGGTGATGGAGGGGCTGCAACAGCTCGACAGCGTCGCCTACATTCGCTTTGCCAGCGTTTATCGCGACTTCGGCGAGGCGAAGGATTTCGAGGAATTCGCCAGCAGCATCCGTGATGCCGGACGTAGCTGAACCGCCAGTATTCGTGCTGGTGCGCCCGCAACTGGGTGAGAACATCGGCAAGGCCGCGCGCGCCATGCTTAATTTCGGGTTGGACAACATGCGGCTCGTCGCTCCCCGGGACGGATGGCCCAACCCGTCTGCCGGTCCCGCCGCTGCGGGCGCCGACGTCGTGCTCGAACGCGCGCGGGTGTTCGACACGGTGGCAGATGCGGTATCCGATTGTGCCCACGTCTATGCCACGACGGTCCGCAAGCGCGGTGTGTCGAAGCCGGTCGTGACACCCGAAGTAGCCGCGCAGGAGGTCCACTCGCGCGCCGGTCGCAGCGCCATCCTGTTTGGACCCGAACGTTCGGGCCTGGAAACGGACGATGTCGCACTCGCGCGCGCCATCCTGACGGTGCCGATCAATCCCGCCTTCAGTTCGCTCAACCTCGCGCAGGCGGTAATCCTCGTCGCTTACGAATGGTCGAAGGGAGAAGCGTTGGCGAGCCCCACCGTCGAAGACCTCCTGCCGCCGGCGCCGCAGGAAGATCTGGATGGCATGATCGCCCAGCTCGAGGCGATGCTTGAGCCGAGGGGTTTTTATCGTCCGCCCAGCCGCGCCGCCTCCACGCGGCGCACGTTACGCAGCTTGTTGACCAAGCCGGGCTGGAACCACCTCGAGGTTCGCACGCTGCGCGGTGTGCTGAGTTACCTTGACAGGCAGCCCGGCGATAAGGTCTAGTGACACGATAGCGAGAGTCGCACTCGTATTTCCCCAGGAGATTCCATGCTTTCTTCCCCATTGTTCTCGTCTGCGCGCGTGCTCGGCACGATCCTGTCGGCGAGCTTGCTGGTGGCTTATCCCGCCGCCGCCCAGAGCCAGCGGAACACCGAGGGCGCCAAAGTTACCGCCGAAGACGCGAAGCCGGAGACAAAGAAGGTGTGCCGCGTAGAGGCCCGCACGGGCAGCAACATGCCCCGCCGCGTCTGCCGTGAGTTGGTGGAGGGTGACGGTAAGGGGCTCGACGGTCTCAATCAGCTGCGCGAAGATCGTGACCACCAGCAGCAGACCCAGCGGGTCGGCGCCGGCCTGTAGTCCCGGCGCGCCGGCTTAGCCGGCGCGGATACGGTCCCACTCTAGCGTTTCGTACGCGATGGACGCTTCGACGAGGTCGTTCCAGATCTCGCCGATTGCGTCACCCGGCAAACCGCGTGAATTGGCGTCGCTAACCGCGGCGGCGATCACTTGGGCCTTGCGCGCTTCGTCGCGAACCGCGTTGCGGTTCGTCTTGATACGCGCAGCTGAGCGCATGTAGCCGAAACGGCGGTCAAGCAGGTCCATCAGCGCGCGGTCGATCGCATCGACGCCGGCTCGCACTTGGGCCATTTTCTCGCAGTCGTCGGCCAATAGGATCGTATCGGTCATGCGAGCCCGTTGGCCCGGCGGCCTTGCTTTGTCGAGTGCTGCAGGACTTGATTCCCCGGTCGATCCTGCTATCGGCGCGCATCGCGTTTGATCCCGCATCCCGGTGAAGCGGCGATCGCGGTTGGCAAATGGGCCAGCCGGGCGATGCCGGGTTGAAGCGCCATCAATGGGATGGCGACAGCAAATCGAAGGAACGACATCATGTCGAAGCGCAAGAGCGCCAAGCATAAACTCGACCGCCGGATGGGCGAAAACATCTGGGGTCGCCCGAGCAGTCCCGTCAACCGCCGCTCCTACGGTCCCGGCCAGCACGGCCAGCGCCGCAAGGGCAAAATGAGCGACTTCGGCCTGCAGCTTCGCGCCAAGCAGAAGCTCAAGGGTTACTACGGCGACGTTACCGAGAAGCAGTTCAAGGCGACTTACGCCGAAGCGTCGCGCATGAAGGGCGACACCGGCCAGAATCTGATCGGCCTGCTTGAGCGCCGCCTTGACATGATCGTCTACCGCGCGAAGTTCGCCCCGACGATCTTCGCTGCGCGCCAAATCGTCAGCCATGGCCATATCCGGGTCAATGGTGTGAAGTGCAACATCGCCAGTCGCCGCGTGAATGCGGGCGACGTGATCAGCCTTGGTGACAAGGCCAAGGAAATGGCGCTGATCATCGAGGCGCAGAGCCTGCCCGAGCGCGACATTCCCGATTACGTGACACCCGACGGCACCGAGAAGGTGACCTTCACGCGCGTCCCAACGCTCGACGAAGTCCCCTACCCCGTAACGATGGAGCCAAACCTGGTGGTCGAGTTCTACTCGCGCTAATCCGGTCTTTCGTGGAAGCAAAGAAGGGCGGTCCCTCGGGGCCGCCCTTCTTGTATCTTCCGGAACGAACCTGGATCGCCAAATTCCGCCTGACTGTCAGCTACCCAGTTTCTTTGTCAGAAACCCATCGATATCCGCCAGCATCGAAGCGCGTTGATCCGAATTGTCGATGTAATGATCGAGCTTGTCGTACTCGATGAACTGAACATCCTTCCCGGCGGATTTCAGCCGATCGGCCATCATCCTGGAATGGACGACGCTGACGTTCTGATCGTAGTCGCCGTGGATCAGCAGCACGGGCGCGGCGAAGTCCTCCGCCGAGCGGGCGGGCGAGCCTTGTTCAATGTGCGGGCCTTCTCCCACGAAGGCCGACACGAGCCGATAATCGCTGTAACGACGGTGATCTTCGCGTAGCCGCTCGAGATCCGTCACGGGCGCAATTGCGACCACCGCCTTATAAAGCTGCGGATCGAGTACCTGGGACTGAAGCGCGGCATATCCGCCATACGACCACCCTACGATCGCGAGTTTTTCCGGGTCGGCGATGCCCTGGGACACCAGCCACCGTCCTGCATCGTCGACGTCGCCGATCGCAGTCTTCCACGACTTAAAGCCATTGTCCTTGAACCAGGCGGCGCCATAACCGCTCGATCCGCGATAGTTCGGCTGCAACACGGCATAACCGCGCGCGGCGAAGTACTGGACCAGCCAGTCGAACCCCCACTCGTCACGCGAGCTGGGGCCACCATGCGGCATGACGATCGCGGGCAGCCCCTTCCCCGTCGAACCGACTGGCAGGGTCAAATAACCGGGAATCGATGTTCCATCCGCCGCCGGGAAGTTAACCGGCTTCATCTCTGCCATCGTGCGGTCGGCAAGGTTTGCCCGCAGCGGCAGGACTTCGCCCAGCTGCTTCGTGGTCTTGTCAAACAGGTAGAGCTTGCCCGGATCCACATCGCTTGAAGCGATCATGAGCAGCTTGTTTTCGTCCAAGCTGGCGTCGACGAACTCGATCGCGGGCTTGCCAGGCAGCGCCTGACCGAGGGCGGAAGCGAGCGCCTTGAGCTCCGGATCGAAAAAGGCGACCGCACGCTTCTCCGTCGCCCAGCTGGCACCAACCACCCGCTGGTCCCGCCCGATCCTGAGAAGCGAATCGACATCCGCATCTCGCCGAGCGAGAACGATGTTGCGGGTTCGCGCGCCGTCGAGCGAGTAGCTCACCAGTGCCTGGTGGCCGCCCACCGGTTCGAAGCCGTAAACCACGTTCTTCGCGCTATCGATGGCGACCGGATTGAAACCGAACACCATCTGGGAATCCATTTTCACGCGATCGAAGGGCTTCCATTCGCGCGATCCTTTCTCGCGGTACATGTACCCGGTCTCGGTCTGGGCGTAGCCCGACCCGTCATCGCGTTGGAGGGCCATCATCCGAACGGTGCCCGAATTCGTCCGCGAGGTACCATTCGGCGGTCTTGCGACCGTTCTCGACCGTGGATCGCTTGCCGTTGCGGATGTCGACCTCTTCGACCCCCAGCCCCTCAGCGGTGCGCGCCAGCATCGTGCCGACCGTTTCTTCGGGCACGAACTGTCTGGTCATGAGGATCTTGTTCTCTTCGCCAGCAACGTCGAGCGCGATGATGGAGCCGCCGTTCTGCGCAGTCCCCAAGGCGCGCGAGCTCCCGGCAGCGCTCAGCATGGTGATGTTGCTTCCGTCTTTGTCAAGCGCGAACTGACGGGAAAAGCCCAGCAGCATGCCACCGTCGTTCGCGATCATCGCTATGCGGCATACAAGGCGCACGTTCGTCGCCCACGAGCAGCCTGCAAGGTCTTCGTTGACGTTCGACACGCGGGTGACCGGCTTGGGAGTGGCGTCACCCTGAAGATTGGCCACGTAGAGAACTTCCGTGCCGCCGCTACCGGGACTCACGATGGCGATATTGTTGCCGTCAGGCGAGATCGAGGCATCCAGAACGGATTGCCGCGCTCCGAAAACTTTCGCGGTCTCGGCGGCATTGTCTTGCGCGTGCAACGGACCCGCGAGAGCGATTACCGCCAGAACGGCGCGACTTCTTGAAACCCTCGGCATGAAATACGACCCCCAATAATCCAAGCTGTTCCATGCACTTCGCACGAAACCCCGGGTTCATCAATTTGGCGACCGGCTATTGCAAGTTACTTTTGCCCCGATATTCATTCAGGAACTGCGCGGCGAAGCTGTCGAGCGATCCCGACTGGATCGCATTGCGCATGACCGCCATCAATTGCTGGTAGAACGAAAGGTTGTGCTCGGTCAGCAGCATGGCGCCGAGCATTTCACCCGCCTTTGTAAGGTGATGCAGGTAGGCGCGCGAATAGGTGGCGCACACTTCGCACGAACAGCGCGGATCAAGCGGTGCCTCGTCCTCCGCGTGGCGCGCATTGCGCATATTGACCGGGCCATTCCAGGTGAACGCCTGTCCATTGCGGCCCGAGCGGGTCGGCAGCACGCAATCGAACATATCGACCCCGCGCAGCACCGCGCCTACAAGATCGTCCGGCTTGCCGACGCCCATCAAGTAGCGCGGCGCGTCCTCGGGAAGTTGGCCGGGCGCGAAATCGAGGGTGGCGAACATCGCCTCCTGCCCCTCCCCCACGGCAAGCCCGCCGATGGCATAGCCGTCGAACCCGATCGCGCGCAGTGCCTCGGCCGAGCGCGCGCGCAGTCCCTCATCGAGTGCACCCTGCTGGATTCCGAGCAGCGCGGATGTGGCGGAATGCTCGCCGCCCGCGTCGAACGCGTCGCGACTCCGCTGCGCCCAGCGCATCGAAAGCTCCATGCTCGCCTCGATCTCCTTGAGCGGACGGTCGGCGCGCGGGCATTCGTCGAATGCCATGACGATGTCGCTGCCCAGCAGGCGCTGGATTTCCATCGATCGTTCGGGCGACAACATGTGTTTCGAACCGTCGATGTGACTGGCGAAGGATACGCCTTCCTCGGTCAGCTTACGCAGCGCCGAAAGGCTCATCACCTGATAGCCGCCGCTATCGGTCAGGATCGGTCGATCCCAATTCATGAAGCGGTGCAATCCACCTAGCCGCGCCACCCGCTCTGCGCCGGGGCGCAGCATCAGATGGTAGGTATTGCCCAGCAGAATGTCGGCGCCAGTAGCGCGGACAGTCTCGGGCTTCATCGCCTTGACTGTCGCCGCGGTGCCGACCGGCATGAAGGCGGGCGTACGGATCTCCCCCCGGCGCATCGCGATCGTGCCCGTGCGGGCCTTGCCGTCCGTCGCGGCGACGTTGAATTGGAAGCGGGGTTTCATGACCCCGCGCCTAGCGCGACGGGCAGCCCATCGCCAGCGCGAAGCCGGTCATCGCGCGTTAGAAACCGTATACGAAACTGAAGCGCGAGATCGTGTCGGTCGTCATCTTTCCCACTGGCGGATTGCTGTTGTAATCGATCGCGTAGGAGAACCGTGTGCTCAACCGGTCGCTGACTTTCGCCTCGATCCCGGTGACCAGATTGAGCGTGGTGCTGCGCGAATTGATGATCGCTACCGCCGCCCCTCCGGTCTCGGTGACGGCGTTAGTCGTCTGCGTCAGCTTCAGCCGGTCCGTGATGCGCCAGTCGAAGTCGAGGCCGACGAGTCCAGCCAGCCGTACGTCATTCGAGCCATCGGTGGATTCGGTGACGCGAAGTGCCGGACCCGCCTTGATCGACAAGTCGAGCGAAGGAGAATCCACGAGCTTTGCACCGAGGCCGCCCGACAGCGCGTAGCGAGCGTCATAACCCTGGAAACGGTCGCTTTCGAACTGTGCCAGACCGTAGGCGAACATCGTGTCATGGATATCGTATCGCGGCTCGTACGCCGCAAAGTACTTCTCGCGCGTCGTGCGCCCGCCGCTTCGCTGGTAATCGACCCGCACATTGAGCTTGTGGCGCCAATCGACCCCTTTCCGGTCGAGAGCGACCGCGCCGGTCAGCCCCAGGGTGTCCGTGTTGCCGGTCGATCGGAAGCCGCCAATCTCCCCCTTGCCCTTCCAGCGGTCGAACAACCCGGCGCTGCGAATCTTGCGCTCTTCTTCTTCTTTCCGCTTTGCGGCGAGGGTCGCCTGTTGAGTTCGGAAGTCTGCCTGAAGCGCGTCGATCACCTCGACCTCGTCGGGATTCGTCGCCTTGGCGAGTTCGATGATCGTATCGACCTTCTTGACGTCGCCCGTCGCGATGGCAGCATCGATCATCGCTCGAACGGGGTCAGGCAAGGAAGCCGCGGCCGGACTGCCGATACCGAGCAGCACGACGGACAGGGTAAGGGCATTGCGCATCGGGCGTCTCGATAACGACTCAGCTCCGCAGCCGCCAGCCACTCCTGAAAATCCACGCGATAATAGCTATGCACACCGCCAGAAACGCCATCGTCAATGTCAGCGCGAGGCCAATGGAAACATCCGCCTCGCCGACGAAGGTCCATCGCAGCCCGCTGACGAGATAGAAGATCGGATTGAACTGCACGACCGTGCGCCACGGCTCGGACAGCATGTCGATCGAGTAGAACGTGCCCCCCAAGAACGTGAGCGGGGTGAGGATCAGCATCGGCACCATTTGCAGCTTTTCGAATCCTTCGGCCCAGATGCCGAGGATAAAGCCGAGAAGCGAGAAGCTCGCGGAAACCAGGAGGACGAAGAGCAGCGCGTAGAGCGGGTGCGCGATCGTGTAATCGACGAACAGCGTCGCGGTGAGGAGGATGACCCCGGCAAGGATCAAGCTCTTCGTAGCTGCCGCACCGACGAACCCGAGAAGAGTCTCGGCAACTCCGACCGGGGCAGACAACAGCTCGTAGATCGCCCCGGTGAATCGCGGCATGTAGATGCCGAAACTGGCGTTGCTGGTGCTTTCGCTGAGCAGGGTCAACATCAGCAGACCGGGCACGATGAACGCGCCGTAGTCGACGCCGCCGACGGCGTTCATACGCCCGCCGATCGCCGCGCCGAAGACGATGAAATAGAGGCTCGTCGTCAGCACGGGAGCCACGAGCGAGCCGAACACCGTACGCATGAACCGCGCAAGTTCGTTGCGGTAGATCGCGTACGTCGAGCGCCAGCCGATCACGCCGCCGTCACCTTTTCCGAGTGCTCCTGCTCGGATTGCTCGACGAGCCCTACGAAGATTTCCTCCAGAGAACTTTCCTTCTGATCGAGCGCGGTGAAGGCGATGTCCGCCTTGGCCAGCGCTTGCGCAATCGCGGCTACCTCGGCCTTGCCCTTCCCCGACCCGTCTCCACCCCGATAGGAAAGGGTGCGACCGTCGTCTTCCAGGTGGAGCGGATATGCGCAAAGTGCGTCGGGGACTTCCGGCAAGCGTGCGGCGAGGCGGAAATGGGCTTCGGTGCGACCCATCCGCGCCATGATCGCATCCTTGTCGTCGACGAGCAGCAGCTTGCCCTTGTCGATCACGCCTACGCGGTCGGCCATTTCCTCCGCCTCTTCGATGTAGTGCGTCGTCAGGATGACGGTGACGCTCTGGTCGCGCAGGCGGTCGATCTGACGCCACATGTCGCGGCGAAGCTCGACGTCGACGCCGGCAGTGGGCTCATCGAGGAAAAGCAGCTCGGGATCGTGCGCCAAGGCCTTGGCGATCAGAACGCGGCGCTTCATCCCGCCGGACAGTGCGCGGATCTGTTCCTTTCGCTTGTCCCATAGGCTGAGGCTGCGCAGAACTTCTTCGATGCGGTCGGGATCGGGGGCAAGCCCGTAGAGCCCGCGGGAATAGCGCACGCCGCGCTCGACCGTTTCGAACATGTCGAAGCCCAGCTCCTGCGGAACAAGTCCGATCCGCCGCCTCGCTGCGCGCCAGTCTCGCGCCATGTCGAGGCCAAACGCATGAATTGTCCCGCCGGTCACCCGTACGATGCCGCACACCGCGCCGATCAGCGTGGTCTTGCCCGCTCCGTTCGGTCCGAGCAGCGCGAAAATCTCGCCTCGCCTGATCGTGAGATCGACGCCGTCGAGCGCCTTGAGCCCGCCGGGGTACACCTTGGTCAGCCCGGCAATGT
Organism: uncultured Alphaproteobacteria bacterium; assembly: GCA_963740025.1. Lineage (GTDB taxonomy): Bacteria > Pseudomonadota > Alphaproteobacteria > Sphingomonadales > Sphingomonadaceae > Tsuneonella. The sequence continues at coordinate 84,221 of CAVUCI010000007.1, read as the reverse complement.
CGAGAATCTTTTCCATTCGCCGCCGAACTTGGGAGCAGCGAAGGCGAAGGGCAAGCGATCAGATGGACGGCATCCAGTTGCCATGAAAGCCCGGCGGGATCACGTGCGGGATGTGCACGCGGGCAACGTCGGCAAGAGTAGTTGCGTCGAGGATCGCGAGGTCGGTCGTGCCCGACTGTCGATCGATCACATAGCCCATCAACCACCCCACGCCTTCGGGCGCATCCTTGCCGGCGGGAACGAAAACGAACTCGCCGGGCACTGCGCGTTCGCCAAGGGATCGTTCGGTCTTCTCGCCAGTCTCGAGATCGTGACGGATGACGGGAGCGGCGTCGAAGAATTCGGCACTCTCCATCTGCGGCAAACCGGTCGACCACACGAAACGGTGACGCCGACCGAAGAAACGCTCGTCGGGGCGCGGAAATTCCTGAGGCGCGGCGTCAAGCGTTTCACGCAGGACCTTTGCTTTGCCGGGGTCCACGGTCCAGCGCTCGAGGCCGAGAGGCTTCCCAAACGGTCCGGCCATCTCGCCGTCGAACATGGTCTCGTAGGCACATACGTCGACCACGACACGGCCTTCTTCGTCCTCGAAGCTATTGGCGACGTGGAAGACGTAGCAGGGGTCGACGTCGAACCAACGGGCGGTCGTACCGTCACGCGGCAAGAGGCCGACACGGGCCTTGTGGCCCGGATTCCAGCGGTACGGAAACTGTTGCCCGGCGATGAGTGCTTTCGCCGAAAACGTAACCGGAAGGTCGAAGATGACCACGTAGTGTTCGGTCAGGGCGCAGTCGTGAATCGAGGGTCCGTGCTCGACCTCTATAGGTAGCTCGCGCAAAACCCTGCCTGCCGCGTCGAGGGCGACGTGCGTTATACGGTGTGGCGCGGCCGCGTCGTAACAGATTGCGTGCCATTCTCCGCTGACGGAATCCTGGTGCGGATGGGCGGTGAACGAGCCAGTGAGGTCCCCGCCGAAGTTGCTGTAGGCGATGGTATCGAGATCGTCGGACAGGATCGCGGGGTAAGAACCGGCCTCGACCATGGCGAGCGTCTGTCCGGCGAACTGGACCACATTGGTGTTGACGGTATCGCTCATTCCGCGGCGCGGGCCGGGGGCGGCCTTCAGGCCGGCTCGTTCCTCGATTCGGTGTGAGCGAATGTATCGATTGCGATACCACTCGGCTCTGCCGTTCGACAGTTTCACGCCGTGGACCATTCCGTCGCCGATGAACCAGTGATGCCCCTTGCCCTCCCCGTATTGGGGATTCGGGCCGATCCGCACGTATCTGCCTTCGAGCTCGGCAGGAATCTTTCCGGTCACGGCGAGGTCTTTGATCGTCTTTTCATCGCTCATCGGCGTGTGAATGCCGTGCATGAAAGCGTTCTCGGGATCGAGACGCCGGCGGTTAATACCCGCGACCGCGCTGATGCCCGCAGTTACGGCGCCGCGGATAGTCTTTTCCAGTACGCTTGCCATGTTCGCCTCTCGTCCCTACTCGACGTTAACACCGTCAACATAGCGTAGAAGTGTACAGTGTCAACATCGGAATCCGGATATCATCACGGCTCGCTTCGCGAGACCCTCCTCTCGCTTGCTTTCGACGCTCTCGAAGGTCCGTCGGGCGCCCTGCCCTCACTGCGCGAACTGTCACGCGCGGCGGGCGTATCCCCGACTGCGGTCTATCGTCATTTCCCCAACAAGGAAGCGCTGCTCGCGGCGATAGGCGCGGAAGGACTGCGCATGCTCGGCGAAGCGCAGCAAACCGCCTACGACAATGCCGGCAGGGGTTCTGCCGGATTCGCCGAAACGGGCCGCGCCTATGTCCGGTTCGCGCTGGCGCATCCGGCCTTGTTCCGGCTCGTCTTCGCGCACGGTGATGCGGGGCGTCTGCATTCAGACGAAGGTGATCCGGCGCGAGAGCTTCTCGAGAAGTGCACCGCTGAAATGGCCGGAGAAGGTCCCGCTGCCGAGCGGCTCGCGCTGCAAGCCTGGGCAATCGCCCACGGACTTGCGATGCTCATGCTCGACCAGCGTCTTCCCGCCGACGATGACCTGATCAACCGGCTGCTCGACACCGGCTCGCTGTTCCCTGCTCAGGGAAGAAGAAGCGATGAGTTGCCGTAACTGTAGAAGCGATATCCTTCGCCGATCGCGTGCGCATACGCGGCCTGCATTCGCTCACGCCCCATGAGAGCGCTCACGAGCATGAACAGCGTCGATTTGGGCAAATGGAAGTTGGTCATCAGTCCATCGATGGCGCGAAAGCGATAGCCGGGCGTGATGAAGATCGAGGTGTCGCCATCGAACGGCCGGATGGTGCCATCCTCGCCCGCCGCGCTCTCAAGCAGGCGCAGCGACGTGGTGCCGACGGCAATGACGCGTTTTCCGGCTGATCGGGCGGCGTTGAGCCGGTCGGCCGTGGCGGCATCGATCCGGCCCCATTCGGCATGCATCGCGTGATTGTCGGTGTCGTCCGCCTTCACGGGCAGGAACGTGCCAGCCCCTACATGGAGCGTCAGCGTCTCGCTTGCGATGCCGCGCTCGGTGAGCGTTTCCATGAGGCCCTGCGTGAAATGCAGTGCGGCAGTCGGCGCTGCGACCGCGCCGTCTTCTCGCGCAAACATCGTCTGGTAGTCCGATCGGTCGCGCTCGTCGGTCGGGCGCTTGCCGGCGATGTAGGGCGGGAGCGGCATTCGCCCCGCCCGCCCCAGCAATACCTCGACCGGCTCGTCGCCGCTGAAGGCCAGCGTCCACGATCCGTCGGGCAAACGTTCTTCGGCAATCGCGGTCACCCCGGCGCCGAAATCGATGGAGTCGCCCTCTCGCAGCCGCTTCGCATTGCGGACGAACGCCTGCCAGCGGCGCAGGTCGATCCGCTTGTGCAGGGTCGCGCCGATCCGAGCGTCGCCGCGCTTTCCCTCGAGCTGGGCAGGGATCACTCGGGTGTCGTTGAACACGAGCACGTCGCCCGGCGACAACAGGTCGGGCAAGTCTCCGACATGGAGATCCAGGGTTTCGTCGGTGCCGCGCAGGATCAGCATGCGCGCTGCATCGCGCGGACTGACGGGACGCAGCGCGATGAGCTCTGGCGGTAACTCGAAATCGAACAGATCGACGCGCATCGGCGGCGCGCTAGCAGAGGATGCGCGAAGGCGGGAGCCTTACTTGGTCTGCGGCGCGCTCAGCATGTCGGCCGTGACCTCAGAGGGCACCACCGACGGGGTAGCAAACTTCTGTGGCTTGCCGTCCGCCGCGATAGACGCCTGCACGACCACCGTGGGATTGGCAGGCGGTTCGCCGCGCTGGATCGCATCGATCGCATCCATTCCGTCGATGACCCGGCCGAAGTTGGTGTACTTCTTGTCCAGGCTGAAGCGGGGATAGAACATGATGAAGAACTGGCTGTTCGCCGAATTGTCGCTCGCCGCGTGCGCCATCGAAACCGTGCCCCGAAGATGCGGCATCGGATTGAACTCGGCTTTGAGGTCGGGCAATTCCGAACCCCCGCGACCGGTGCCGGTCGGGTCACCGGTCTGCGCCATGAATCCATCGATTACGCGGTGGAATATCACCCCGTCGTAAAACCCGGCCCGGGCAAGTGTCTTGATCCGCTCTACATGATTGGGCGCCCAATCGGGCATGAGGCGAATGGCGACGCGCCGACCATTGGAGAGGTCGAGCAGCAGGATGTTCTCCTGGTCGTGCGACATGTCGAAATCGACCGGCGCATAAGTCCGCGGCGTTTCGGCAGGCGGGGTGGTCGGCTCGTCCTTTGCCGCGGCGGGCGTCAGCGCGAGAGCGGCAAGAGCGCCGGCGGCAAGCAGTCGGGTGAACATCGGTATGGGGGTCCCGTCGGTCCTGGTCATCTGGTCCGCGCCTCTAGCGGTGGCGGACTGTCGATACAATGAATGGTTAGCCGGTGCGGTTGGCAAGCCGCGCAAGCACGTCATCGCGAACCGCCGGCGTCACGAACTTAGAGATGTCACCACCGTATAGCGCGATCTCCTTCACCAGCCGGCTCGCGATCGGCTGCAAGCTGACGTCGGCCATCAGGAAGATCGTATCGACACCCTCGTTGAGAATGCGGTTCATCCCAGTCAGCTGGTATTCGTACTCGAAGTCGGTGACGCCACGGATGCCGCGAATGATCGTCGCCGCGCCCATTTCCGCAGCGAAATCGACCAGGAGCGAGTTGAATCCGATGACCTCCACGTGGTCGGCGATACCGGAAACTTCACGTTTCACGATCGCGATCCGCTCTTCGTCGGAGAACATCGGTGTCTTCGCCATGTTGGTCGTGACGCCGATGATGAGGCGGTCCACGAGCTTCGCGCCCCGCTCGATGATATCCATGTGACCAAGTGTGATCGGGTCGAAGGTGCCCGGATAGATTCCGATGCGTGTCCCGGCCATCAGTGATCCCTTTCGACGACATAGCGCGCCAGCGCGCGGAGCAGGTCGGCTTTCTCGCCGAAGCCTGAAAGGTGACCGATCGCCTGATCGACCAGGGCGGTGGCTTGCGCTCGGGCGCCCTCGACACCCATCAGGCTGACGAAGGTCGCCTTGCCTGCCACCTCGTCCTTGCGCAGCGCCTTTCCTGCGAGCTCCTCGTCGCCTTCTGCATCGAGCAGGTCGTCGGCGATCTGGAATGCAAGGCCGATATCGCGTGCGTATGCGTGCAGCGGGGTGCGCGCCTCATCGGGCACGCGGCCCAGGATCGCGCCCATTTCCACCGCCGCACCGAGCAACGCACCGGTCTTGAGCTGCTGAAGCCGGGTAATCGTGTGGAGGTCGTGCGCCGCCCCGCTTTCGGCGGCGATATCCATCATCTGCCCGCCGGCCATGCCGCCCCACCCGCTTGCCCCTGCAAGAGCGGCCACCAACCCGGCCCGCACGAAGGGGTCGGCGCTGGTTTCGGGCATCGAGAGGATTTCGAACGCGAGCGCGTGCAGCGAATCGCCCGCAAGCACCGCAGTGGCTTCGTCGAATGCCTTGTGCAGCGTCGGCTTGCCGTGGCGCAGGTCGTCGTCGTCCATGCACGGGAGGTCATCGTGCACGAGCGAATAGGCGTGGATCGATTCAACGGCGCAACCGGTGCGGATCGCCGCTTCGCGTGCCACCCCGTACATGCTGGCGGTTGCGACCACGAGCAGCGGCCGCACTCGCTTGCCGCCGCCGATCGCGGCATAGCGCATCGCTTCGACGAGCGGCGCGCGCGAATCGTCCGGGATCGGCAGCAGTTGGTCGAACATCGCGTCGACCTCGCCCTGCACGCGCTGGAGAGCTGCCTCGAGCAGGGTGTCTTCGGCGTCGGCGGCGTCAGCCATCGGCATCGAATGGAACCGAATGGCTCGCGGCGCCGTCGGGTCCGGCGACGATTTTTTCGATCCGCCCCTGTGCCGCGTCAAGGCGCGCCTGGCAGTGTTGGCGCAAGGCCTCGCCGCGCTCGTAGAGGTCGATGGACTTGTCGAGCGGAGCGTCTCCGCTCTCGAGTTTGCGGACGACGTCTTCGAGAGCGCGGAGCGCGTCTTCGAAAGTCATCGATGCGATCTGCTGGGAACCCTCTTCCATCGCATGATGCATTGACCGCGCTCGCGTGCAGGGTCAAGCTGCGAGCATCGGTCGGCAGGGGGAAGTTGTCCGGATGAAATGGATCGTAGCCTATGTCGGCGCGGGCGCGGGTTTCGCGGTGCTCGACGCGCTGTGGCTGCGCTGGGCAGGCCCGAACCTCTATCGTCCCGCGCTCGGCGAACTGCTGGCCGAGAGTTTTCGCGTTGCGCCGGCGATCGTGTTCTATCTTGCCTACATCGGTGCGCTGACATGGTTTGCGGTTCGCCCTGGACTGGCGAATGGTCCCGGAGCGGCGCTGCTCAACGGCGCGACTCTCGGCGCGATCGCCTATGCCACTTACGACCTGACCAATCAGGCGACCATGAAAGTATGGCCGATCCACATCACCCTGGTAGATATCGCCTGGGGCACTTTCGCCAGCGCACTCGCCGCCCTGTTCGGGTGCTGGGCTGTGGCTCGGTTCACCTAGATGTTCATCGGTCACTGGGCGCCTGCCCTCGCCGCCGCGGCGGTAACAAGACGAGAGCCGCGATTGGGCGTCTTGTTCGTTGCCGCGCAACTGGTAGACTGGGGGTTCTTCGCGTTCCTCTTGCTCGGGATAGAGCACATGCGCGTTGCGCCGGGCATCACGGCGATGAACCCGATGGACCTGTATGACATGCCGTACACGCACAGCCTGCTCGGCAGTGCGGTCTGGGCCATCGCTTTCGGTCTGATAGTGTGGCTGTGGCAGAAGGATCGGTCCTACGCCCTTCTCACGGCCGCAGTGGTGATGAGCCACTGGTTACTCGACCTTCTCGTTCACAGGCCCGACCTGACGCTGGCGGGACATCCACCCAGATTGGGCTTCGGTCTGTGGAACGTGCCATTCATCGAAATGCCGCTGGAGCTGGGACTGACTTTCGGTGCGCTTGCGTTTTATCTCTCGCGCACGCGCGGACCGGCATTGCCTGCCATCGTGCTTGGCGTGGTCTTGCTCGGCTTGCAGGCGATCAACTGGTTTGCACCCCCTCCATCGGAAGTGACCGCCGGAACCAGTTTGCTCGCCTTTTTCGCCTACGGCCTCGCAACGCTGGCGGCCTGGTGGTTGGGAATCACCCGCACGATGAGGCGAAGGCAGGGCTAGCCCCCCGCGCCGCCCGCCGCTAAGGGCGCGGGCGATGGCACAGACCGCAGACCCGATCACCCGCGAAGTCGTCGAGGCCCATGGCCTCAGTCCCGAAGAATACGAGCGCGTCGTCCACGCGATGGGCCGCGAACCCAATCTCGTGGAACTCGGGATTTTCTCGGTCATGTGGTCCGAACACTGCAGTTACAAGTCGAGCCGCATCCACCTGAAGAAGCTGCCGACCGAGGCGCCCTGGGTCATTTGCGGCCCCGGCGAGAACGCTGGCGTCATCGACATCGGGGACGGACAAGCGGCGATCTTCAAGATGGAGAGCCACAACCACCCCAGCTACATCGAGCCCTACCAGGGCGCGGCCACGGGTGTCGGCGGGATCCTCCGCGACGTCTTCACGATGGGCGCGCGGCCAATCGCGAACCTGAATGCGCTGCGCTTCGGGCGACCCGATCATCCCAAGATGAAGCACCTTGTGCAGGGCGTGGTCGCGGGCATCGGCGGCTACGGCAATTGCGTCGGCGTGCCGACCGTGGGCGGCGAGACGAATTTCCATCCCGCTTACGACGGCAACATTCTCGTCAATGCGATGACGGTCGGCGTCGCCGATGCCGACCGCATTTTCTATTCGGCGGCAACCGGCGTCGGCAACCCGATCGTCTACGTCGGATCCAAGACCGGGCGCGACGGCATCCACGGGGCGACGATGGCGAGCGCCGATTTCGCCGAGGATGCCGAGGCGAAGCGCCCGACCGTTCAGGTCGGCGACCCTTTCACCGAAAAGCTGCTAATCGAGGCGTGCCTCGAACTTATGGCGACCGACGCGATCGTCGCGATCCAGGACATGGGCGCGGCAGGCCTCACCTCCTCGAGCGTCGAGATGGCGACAAACGGCAAGGCGGGTATTCGCCTCGTGATGGATAACGTCCCCTGCCGCGAGGAGGGCATGACGCCCTACGAGATGATGCTGTCCGAGTCGCAGGAGCGGATGCTCATGGTCCTCAAGCCCGGCCGCGAGGCCGAGGCCGAAGCGATCTTCCGGAAGTGGGAACTCGACTTCGCGGTAATCGGAGAAGTCACCGATACCGGTCACATGGTCCTCGAATGGCACGGCGAGGTCGTCGCCGACATCCCACTTGGGCCGCTAGCCGCCGACGCACCGCTCTACGACCGACCCGCCATGAGCCGCGAGAAGTACAAGGCCTGGGCCGAAGTCGCCCCACTTGGCGACGTGCCCGAAAGCGCGGACATTGGCGCCGATCTCGTCAAGCTGATGGGCTCGCCCGACCTAGCGAGCCGCCGGTGGATCTGGGAGCAATACGACAGCCAGGTGGGCGCCGACACGCTCCAGCTATCAGGCGGGGACGCAGCAGTTGTCCGCGTTCACGGCACACACAAGGCGTTGGCGATGACCACCGACTGCACCCCGCGCTATTGTTACGCGGACCCTTACGAGGGGGGGAAGCAGGCGATCGCCGAGGCCTATCGCAACCTGTCGGCCGTGGGCGCGAAGCCGCTGGCGGTAACGAATTGCCTGAACTTCGCGAACCCGCAGCGGCCGGAGATCATGGCGCAGCTCACCGGATGCCTGGAAGGCATGGGTGATGCGTGTCGCGCGCTCGATTTCCCGATCGTGAGCGGAAACGTGTCCCTTTACAATGAAAGCAAGGCGACCGGCGGCGGGAGCGCGATCCTGCCGACCCCGGCGATCGGCGGCGTTGGTTTGATCGACGATTACGCGCAGATAGCGACGATCGCATTCAAGGACGATGCGCAGAAGATCCTGCTGATCGGCGCCGACAAGCGCAGCGCGCCCGCGATCGGACAGTCGAAATGGCTCGAGGTTTGCGTCGGAAAAAGCGCCGGCAATCCTCCCAAGGTCGATCTGGCGGCAGAGCGCCGGAATGGCGAATTCGTCCGCCAGTTGATCTGCGAAGGCCTCGTCACCGCGGTGCACGACGTGTCCGACGGCGGTATCCTTGTCGGGATTGCCGAGATGGCGCTGGCTGGCGGGATCGGCGCGCAGCTGCAAACCGGTGCTTTCGAAGACTACGTCGATAGCGAGAAGGTGCGCCATGCCTGGTCGCTCTTCGCCGAGAACCAGGGGCGCTACCTTGTCACCGAGCCCCTCGATTCGAGCGTGATCGAACGCATGGCCAAGGAGGCGGGCGTCGGTTGCTGTTTCATCGGTTGGACCGGCGGCGAAACGATCCGCATCGGACCTGACGTCGACAGCACCACAGCCGAAGTATCACTCGCCGACTTACGCGAGGCGAGCGACAGCTTCTTCCGCGACTGGATGGAAAGCTAAACCGACAGCCTTTCGCGCTGACCGAAATTGCCGATTGATAACCCGTGACTGGCGCTTGACCGCTAGGCGACCAGTGCTTTCTCCTGCATTTGCTTGCCGAGTAAATCGTAAGGGTCGATCCCTTCCTCGCGCCATACTTCGTGGCACTTCGCGTACCACTTGGCCGGAGTGATGCCGAAATGCCTGCGAGCTTCGTCAAGGTCCGTGGCAAGCAGATCGCTTATCGGCATGTGCACCAGCGGCGGGCATGCCTTTCCAAGCCGGTGCGCCTCGAGGACGGCCCTGAACACGGGTGCCTTCGACTTGACCTGCTTGGTTATGTTGAACGCCCCGGCATAGCCGAGCAGCAAGTGACCGGGGGCCGGTTGCTGCCCGTGCGTGAACAGCAGCACGCACTGCTCTCCTAGCGCGTCTCGGCCATAACCGGTGAGCACGTGCATCAGATCGTGCGTGTCGCGCTGACGGAATCCGTACCACTGGATCAGATCGTCGTATTGCGGCCTTCCGGTCTTTTCGGATTCGGCGACAAGTCCGGCGGCTGACAGACCTTCGCTCTCCATGAAGTCGCAGTATGCCTGACCGACGCTGCCCGCTGGCAACTTCCGCAGGGAAGCATGGTCGTCTAGGATCGGCGGAAGAAACGGTTCCGCAGCGCGAAGGGCCTGACCCTTCTCGCTCAACGTCAACGCGCGGGCGCGCGGCAGGAAATCTTTCGATGGCAGCGCCTCGTAGATTTCGAACACCAGCGCAGTGTTTTCCTTGTCCTTGATCAGCTCGCGGAACTTGGAAATCGCCTTGCCGATGTCACGCTTTGGCTGCGGGCGCGCGGGATCGCGAAACACCGTCCCGTCGGCTGCGCAGGCAAGATTGGGATCGGCGGTCGGAACGGGTTGCTGGGCGGTCATGGGGCGCCTTTTACTAACAGAGATGTCAATATAGCGTTTCGATCCGCAACTGGAAAGGGAGGATTACGCCGACACCCATTCGTCGCGAGGGATGCCGAAAAGCGACAGGATCGAGGTCAGGTCGCCGCGATCGATCCATCCGTCCGCAGCCGCGCGTGCCTTGGGCTTTCCACGGTAAGCCATGCCCCACGTCGCCGATTCGATCATCGGGATGTCGTTCGCCCCGTCACCAGTCGCGAGGCTCGGCGCATCGTCGCCCATGCCCGCTCCCTCATCGATGAGGACGCGCTGCTTGACCGCGCTGTCGACGATCCCGCCGGCAAGACTGCCGGTGAGCTTGCCGTCGGCGACAGCAAGCCGATTGGCGAAGACCTGATCAAATCCTAGCTGCTCGGCCACCGGATCGGCAAAGTGATGGAATCCTCCGGTCACCAGCACGGTGCGGCAACCCTTCGCCCTGAGCGTCGCCACCAGCGTCCTGGCGCCCGCCATCGGGCGGATGCGATCCGAAAGGCAGGTGGCAATCGTATCTTCAGGCATCCCGGCGAGCAGCCCCACGCGCTCGTTCAGGGCGCTCTCGAAGTCGAGCTCACCCTTCATTGCGCGCTCGGTGATCGCTGAAACCTTGTCTTTCAAACCGGCAAAATCGGCCAACTCGTCGATGCATTCCTGGCCGATCATCGTCGAATCCATGTCGGATACGAACAGCTTGGGTACCTGAATTTCCCTATCGGAGACGAGCAGGTCCGATGGCGCGAAGTGTTCGTCAAGGACGCGGCGCAGCGTGACCGGATCCCCCTCGGGCAGCATGATCTGCAGTACGTCGCCGCAGAAATCGAGCATCACCGCGGCCGCGACGCGCATGCCCTCACCCTCGATTGCGGCGGTGGCGGCGTCGAGCCGCGTTTCAAGGCCAAGCGGGTCTGCTATCAGCCGCGCGATGAGCACTGGAAATTCTCCGAAAAGTTCTTGCGGACGGTCTCCGTCCGGGAAACGGCTCGCGCTCATCGCAGGGCCGACCGCGAGCGGCAAGAGCGATCTGGCCGTGCGCCTTGCGCTGGCGCATGGCAATGCGGTCGTGATCAACGCCGACAGCGCGCAGGTCTATGCCGACCTGCGGATTCTCAGTGCGCGACCCACAGAAGAGGATATGCACGGAGTTCCGCACCGCCTGTTCGGTGCTTGGGACGGCGCAACGGCGTGTTCGGCGGCGGATTGGGCGGCCGCCGCTCGTGCGGAGATCGCCGACGCGCACGACCGGGGCATCTTGCCGATCCTTGTCGGCGGAACGGGTCTATACATCCGCACTCTTCTCGACGGAATCGCACCCGTGCCGCCGATCGATCCATCGATCCGCGAAGCGGTGCGCTCGATGCCGGTTGCCGAGGCCCATGCAGCCTTGGTGCAGGAGGATCCCCATCGCGCGGCCGCCCTCGCCCCGGCCGACACGACACGGGTCGCCCGAGCGCTCGAGGTCGTGCGATCGACCGGTCATTCGTTGGCCTTCTGGCAGGCTCGTCGCGAAGGCGGAATCCGCGACCAGGTCGACCTGTCGCCATTGGTAATCGAAGCCGACCGGTCCTGGCTCGCCGAACGGTGCGATCGCCGGTTCGAGGAGATGGCCGATGGCGCGCGCCAAGAAGTCGCCGCACTCCTCGCCCGCAGGCTCGATCCCGCTCTACCAGTGATGCGCGCCATCGGCGTCCGCGAGGTCGCCGGCTGGATAGAAGGCGATTGGGATCGGGGATCGGCTATCGCGGCGGCTCAACTCGCTACGCGCCAATACGCCAAGCGACAGGCGACGTGGTTTCGGAATCAACTGCCGAAATCATGGAAACGCGCGTGCGCTGAAAGTGTCTCAAGAGAGGTGGGGATTGAAATTTTGTTTTCATAGCTGGCCTTGACAGGATATTTTCGATCTTATAGGGCAGTAATCCTCCAATGAGAGATCGACCCGGCGTGCAGTCCCCGCGCCGGGTCGCTTTTATCTGGGGTCGCGCGTATTGCGGCCCGCGACACAAGGAAATGCATCGTGGCCGAGTTGAGCGGCGCCCAGATCCTGATTGAATGCCTGGCCCGGCAGGGCGTCGAATTCGTGTTCGGCTATCCCGGCGGCGCGGTCCTGCCGATCTATGACGAACTGTTCGCAGATAGCCGAGTGCGCCACATTCTCGTCCGCCACGAAGCCGGCGCCGCTCATGCAGCCGAGGGGTATGCCCGCTCCACGGGCAAACCCGGCGTGGTCCTCGTCACCAGCGGCCCCGGCGCTACGAACGCAGTAACCGGGATTGCCGATGCGTACATGGACTCGATCCCGATGGTCGTGATCACGGGACAGGTCGCCACCGGGCTGATCGGGACAGATGCCTTCCAGGAAGCCGACACGATTGGCATTACCCGCCACTGCACCAAGCATAATTACCTTGTGAAGGATCCCGGCCGGTTGCAGGCGACGATCGAGGAAGCGTTCCGTATCGCCACCACGGGTCGTCCGGGGCCGGTGCTGATCGACATTCCCAAGGACGTGCAGGTCGCCCTCGCCAGCATGGACGCGCAGGACACCGCGCCGCTTCCATCTGCGCGCTATGCTCCGCCTTCGAGCGGGCCGCTCGAGGACGTGATCGACGCGGTCGAGATGATCGCGGCGGCCGAATGCCCGGTGCTTTACACGGGCGGCGGTGTCATCAACTCGGGTCCGCGCGCTTCCGTGTTGCTGCGCGAGTTCCAGGACCTGACGGGTGCACCTGTCACAAGTACGCTGATGGGCCTCGGTGCGTTTCCCGCCGACCACCCCGACTGGCTCGGGATGCTGGGAATGCACGGCACCTATGAAGCCAACATGGCGATGAACAAGTGCGACGTGATGGTTTGCATCGGGGCGCGCTTCGACGACCGGGTGACCGGCAAGCTCGACGCGTTCAGTCCGGACTCGAAGAAAATACACGTCGACATCGACCGGGCGAGCATTAACAAGATCGTGCCTGTCGAGATCGGGATCGTTGGCGATTGCGCTGCGGTTCTCGAGCAGCTCCTCACCGCGTGGGGCGATCGAAAGGCGCAGGATCTCGGCGAATGGAAGGCGCGGATCGCAGGCTGGCGGGCGCGCGAAAGCCTCGCCTATCCCCCGTCGAAGAGCGAGATCATGCCGCAAAAGGCGATCGAACGCTTGTTCGCCCTCACCCGCGCGCATGATCCGATCATCACCACCGAGGTGGGTCAGCACCAGATGTGGGCAGCGCAGTACTTCGGCTTTTTCGGACCGAACAAGTGGCTCACTAGTGGCGGCTTGGGCACGATGGGCTACGGTCTTCCCGCGGCGATCGGCGCGCAGCTCGGCAATCCCGATAGTGTGGTGATCGACATCGCCGGCGAAGCATCGATCCAGATGAACATCCAGGAACTCGGCACGGCGAGCCAGTACCGCCTGCCGGTGAAGGTGTTCATCCTCAACAATGAGTACATGGGTATGGTTCGCCAGTGGCAGGAGCTGACATACGAGAGCCGCTACTCGAATTCATATAGCGACTGCCTCCCCGACTTCGTGAAGCTCGCCGAAGCCTATGGCTGGAAGGGTATTCGCATCGAGGACGAGGCCGGGCTCGACTCCGGGATCGAGGCGATGCTGGCGCACGATGGCCCAGTGATCGTCGACTGCCGCGTGTCGAAGGAAGCCAATTGCTTCCCGATGATCCCGAGCGGCGCGGCACACACCGATATGCTGCTTTACGGCGATCTGGTCGCGGGCACGCTCGACGACGAAGCCAAGGCCTTGGTTTAGGGACGCTCGTGTGATGCACATCAAGGAAGACCAGTCCGAGCGCCACGTGCTGGCGATTACCGTCGACAACGAGGCGGGCATCCTCGCCAAGATCGCCGGTCTGTTCACCGCGCGCGGCTACAACATCGACAGCCTGACGGTGGCCGACATCAGCACCGATCACGAGGTGAGCCGGATCACCATCGTCACCAACGGCCCCCCGGCGGTGATCGACCAGATTCACGCCCAGCTCGAACGGCTCGTGCCCGTGCACAAGGTCGTCGACCTGACCGAGGAAGGCCCGCACGTCGAGCGCGAACTGGCGCTGGTCAAGGTTGCAGGCACCGGAGAAAAGCGGGTGGAAGCGCTGCGGCTTGCCGACATCTTTCGCGCCAAGCCGGTCGATACGACCACCGAAAGCTTCATCTTCGAAATCACCGGCGCGCCCGACAAGATCGACAGCTTCGTCGGCCTGATGCGCGAACTTGGTCTGGTCGAAGTGGGCCGGACGGGAATTGTCGGTATGATGCGGGGTGCCGAGGGAGCGTAAGACCAGCTTCACCCGGCCCAAACGATTTGCCCTTTCCGTGATTGGCAGGGGCGCTAACGCCACCCAACTCGCCAAGGATGGGGAATACAAGTGAAAGTCTATTACGACGTCGACGCCGACCTGAACCTGATCACCGACAAGAAGATCGCGATTGTCGGATACGGCAGCCAAGGTCATGCCCACGCCCAGAACCTGCGCGATAGCGGCGTCAAGGAAGTTGCCATTGCACTGCGTGAGGGTTCGGCCACCGCACGAAAGGCTGAAGGCGCCGGCTTCAAGGTCATGTCCAACGCCGAGGCTGCCAGGTGGGCGGACATCGTCATGATCCTCGCCCCCGACGAGCACCAGGCGGCGATCTGGAACGACGATCTGAAGGGGAACATGAAGCCCGGCAGCGCGATCGCCTTTGCGCACGGCCTCAACGTCCACTTCGGACTGATCGAGGCGCCCGAAGACATCGACGTGATCATGATCGCGCCCAAGGGCCCCGGTCACACGGTGCGCAGCGAATACCAGAAGGGCGGCGGCGTTCCGTGCCTTATCGCGGTACATCAGGACGCGACCGGCAATGCGCACGATATCGCCCTTGCCTATGCGAGCGGGGTCGGCGGTGGTCGTTCGGGCATCATCGAGACGAATTTCCGCGAGGAATGCGAAACCGACCTCTTCGGCGAGCAAGCAGTGCTCTGCGGGGGCATCACCCACCTGATCCAGGCCGGGTTCGAGACGCTGGTCGAGGCTGGCTATGCGCCCGAGATGGCCTATTTCGAATGCCTGCACGAAACGAAGCTGATCGTCGACCTGCTCTACGAAGGCGGAATCGCCAACATGCGCTATTCGATCAGCAACACTGCTGAGTACGGCGACATCAAGACCGGCCCTCGCATCATCACCGATGAAACCAAGGCCGAGATGAAGAGGGTCCTCGCCGATATTCAGTCTGGCCGTTTCGTGAAGGACTTCGTGCTCGACAATCGCGCCGGCCAGCCCGAGCTCAAGGCGAGCCGCAAGGCCGCCGCCGCGCATCCGATCGAGCAGGTTGGTGAAAAGCTGCGCGCGATGATGCCGTGGATCGGCAAGAACAAGCTGGTCGACAAGGCGGTCAACTGAGCGGGAAACCGTGGCGCGGGTGGCGGGTTGGTCTACCGAATTGGAGGATCCCATGTCCGCTACCCGCCCCGCTTTCGCGCTCGTCGTCCTTGCTTCCGTGACACTGTCGGCCTGCGCCACTGTTCCCGTGAACGAGGACGGCACATGCCACGCCGAGCGCGTGAACCCGTGGATCGGTCACGTCGCCTTGCCCCAGTATCGGGAGGACATCGCCAAGGCGACCGGTGCCGAAGCGATCCGCTGGCTCTATCCCGACAGCGTAGTGACGATGGACTACAATCCGTCGCGCCTTAACGTTACGATGGACAAGGGTACCGACGTCATCCGCTCCGCCAAATGCGGATGACCGGTTGCAATTGAAACATTTGCCCCTTCCGACGACTTAGCGCATGAGCAGTGCCATGACGCGTGAGATAAACCTGCTGCTGCTTCGACTTACCCGCCCTTGGGCGTGACCGGCTGCGTGGCCTGACGGGCGCGCGCCGCGCCCCCAAGGGAAAGGCCACCGAAACAGCAACCAGCGTCAGTCGAGTTCCTAAAATGTCCATGCTCAGCAATCCCGGCGTCAAGTACAGCGCGTTCCCGCAAGTGCCCCTGGCCGACCGGCAGTGGCCCACCCGCACGATCACAGCCCCGCCCCGCTGGCTCTCGACCGACTTGCGCGATGGCAACCAGGCGATCGTCGATCCGATGGACGCCGTGAAGAAGAACCGCTTTTTCGACCTCCTCGTCGAAATTGGCGTCAAGGAAATCGAGGTCGGCTTTCCGAGCGCGGGGGCAACCGAGTTCGACTTCATCCAGGGCCTCGTGCATTCGGGCAAGATTCCCGATGACGTGACGGTGCAGGTCCTCACGCAAAGCCGCGAGGACCTGATCCGGACGAGCTTCGCCAGCCTCGATGGCGCGCGCGCGGCGATCGTGCACCTTTACAACGCGGTCAGCCCCACGTGGCGCGACATTGTCTTCCGCATGAGCAAGGATGAAGTGCGGCAGATCGCGGTGGCGGGGGCGAAAGTGCTGCGCGACGAAGCCTCCCAACGTCCCGGCACCGACTGGCAGTTCGAATACTCGCCGGAAACCTTCTCTACCGCTGAACTCGATTTCAGCATCGAGGTCTGCGAGGCGGTGATGGAGGTCCTCCAGCCTACGCCCGAACGCCCGATTATCCTCAATCTCCCCGCCACGGTCGAGGCGGCGACGCCCAATGTCTATGCCGACCAGATCGAGTATTTCTGCCGCAACCTGCCCAATCGCGATGCGGCGGTGATAAGCCTGCACACGCACAACGACCGCGGCACCGGGGTCGCAGCGGCGGAACTCGGATTGATGGCCGGCGCGGACCGAGTTCGAGGGATGCCTGTTCGGCAACGGAGAGCGGACAGGCAACTGCTGCCTCGTCACAGTCGCTCTCAACATGTATACGCAAGGCGTTGATCCTGGGCTGGATTTCTCGGATATCGACCGGATCATCGAGACCGTCGAATACTGCAACCAGATCCCGGTCCACCAGCGCCATCCGTACGGGGGCGAGCTGGTCTTCACCGCGTTCTCAGGCAGTCATCAGGACGCGATCAAGAAGGGCTTCGAGGCGCACGAGCGGCAGAACGACGAGCGCTGGCGTGTACCCTACCTTCCGATCGACCCGGCAGACCTAGGCCGAAGCTACGAGGCGGTGATCCGCGTCAACTCGCAGTCCGGCAAGGGCGGTTTCGCCTGGGTGCTCGAGCAGGACCAGGGACTAAAGCTGCCCAAGGCGATGCAGGCCGATTTCTCGAAGGCGGTCCAGCGCATGGCCGACGATCTGGGTCGCGAACTCAATGCCACCGACATCTGGCAGGCCTTCCGCGATACGTATCACGTCCAGACGAGCGGCAAGCATTTCCAACTCGTCGATTACGAGGAAAGCCGCGCGGCCGACGGCACGCGGATTTTCGCCGGGACGATCGAGGTGGCCGGCCAGGCCCAATCCGTCAGCGGACGCGGGAACGGTCTGATTTCGTCCGTTGTGGCAACCCTGAAGGACGCCTTCGGTCTCGAACTCGAAGTTTGCGATTACTCTGAGCACGCGCTCAGCACCGGCTCCGACGCGCGCGCCGCAGCTTATGTCCAGTGCGCCTTGCCTTCGGGCGAACTCGTATGGGGCTGTGGCATCGACGAAGACGTTGCCACCGCGAGCGTCCGGGCGATACTCAGCGCCGCAAATTCGGCTCCCGGCGCGGGTTAAGGTCTGGCTTCGACGACGATTTCCAATCGACGCCTTCAGCCGAACACGATTGTCCGATTGGCGTTCAGGAATACCCGCCGCTCTGCAACCCAGCGAACCGAGCGAGCAAGAACCCGGGCCTCGATGTCGCGTCCGATGCGCACAAGATCGCGCTCGGTCGCCCGATGGTCCACCCGTTCCACGTCCTGCTCGATGATCGGGCCTTCGTCGAGGTCGCTTGTCACGAAGTGAGCGGTTGCTCCGATCAGTTTCACACCGCGTTCGTGAGCCTTCTTGTACGGCCTGGCGCCTTTGAAACTCGGCAGAAAGCTATGATGGATGTTGATGCAACGACCTGGAAACTGGTCGACGAAACTGGGCGAAAGAACCTGCATGTATCGCGCCAGGATCAGGTAGTCGGCGCCGCATTCCCGGTAGATGGAAAGTATCCTGCTTTCCTGCGCTTCCTTCGTTTCGCTATCGACTGGCAGGTGATGATAGCGGATGCCGTGCCATTCGGTGAGAGCGCGCAGGTCGGGGTGGTTCGAGACGACCCCTACGACGTCCACTGGCAAATTTCCCGTCCGCCAACGATAAAGCAGGTCATTGAGGCAATGGCTTCCCTTGGAAACGGCGATCAGGAGTCTCGGCCTGTGGGTGGAGGCGACCAGTTCCCAATCCATTTCGAACCGCTGCGCCACCGGCCCGAAAGCAGCGCGGAGACGATCGAGTTCGTGGGAAGACGCTTCGCCCGGTGATGCGAATTCGACACGCATGAAGAAACGTCCCGCTTCCAGGTCGGCATATTGCTGACTGTCGACGATGAAACCGCCGGTTTCGGCGAGATGTCCGCTGACGGCCGCTACTATGCCCACGCGGTCACGGCAGGATAGCGTCAGGATGTGAGAGGTACCGGCGTTCGATGTGTTCATTCATCGGGATTTAAACTGCGCGGGAAGTTGCACCACGCAGAATCTCCAGACCTCGGCAAAGCGGCCATTTCGGAATGTCGGTTTCCTACATCGCCTGCTCTCGATAACCTCGCCGCATGACTGGATTTTGCCACTACCGGATTGCGTCAGCCCCGACGCATCCTTCCCCACTTTCTTCCTTCAAGACAGTGTGACAAGTGTGACAGGCCCTCGGTGAACGAGGCTCAGCGGGAGATTACCACGTGACCGAATCGATCATCGAACCCGACCTGCCGATCATCGATCCGCATCACCACCTGTGGGACCTGCGCCCGCTCATGTCGGCTTTTCCCGAGCCGCGGCACGACTTCCTCGAGGCGCTTGTCGGCGCACCTTATTACACATTCGATGAACTGCAGGCCGATACGCAGTCGGGCCATAACGTGGTCGCGACAGTCTTCATGGAATGCGGCGCGTTTTACGACGCCGCCCGTGGCGAGGAGCTCAAGACGGTGGGCGAAGTCGAATTCGTCAATGGCGTCGCAGCGCAGGGTGCGAGCGGGCTTTATGGCGACTACCGTCCTTGCGCCGCGATCGTAGGGCACGCCAACCTGACGCTGGGAGCCGGCGCTGGCGTTGTGCTCGACGCGCTTGCCAATGCGAGCCCTCGGTTCGTCGGCATTCGCCACGCTGGTGCCTGGGACACCGATGTAGAGGTCCTCGGGCCCCCGTTCCACCATCCCGAGGGGCTTTACCGCGACGATGCATTCCTCGAAGGTTTCGCGGAGCTCGGCAAGCGCGGGCTGACGTTCGACGCGTGGGTCCTTGAACCGCAACTGGGCGACGTGATCGATCTCGCCCGTGATTTTCCCGACCAACCGATCGTACTCGATCACTGCGGCACGCCGCTCGGCATCGCAAGCTATCGCGGCAAGTTGCACGAGCGTTTCGACACGTGGCGCAAGAACATCCGCACGCTCGCCGAGTGCGAGAACGTGACCGTAAAGCTCGGCGGCCTGGCGATGGCGTTCTGCCAGCTGCCCGACAGGGGGCCGTTGCCCGGCGTCGGATCGGAGGACCTTGC
Organism: uncultured Alphaproteobacteria bacterium; assembly: GCA_963740025.1. Taxonomy (GTDB): domain Bacteria; phylum Pseudomonadota; class Alphaproteobacteria; order Sphingomonadales; family Sphingomonadaceae; genus Tsuneonella. The sequence continues at coordinate 64,698 of CAVUCI010000007.1, read as the reverse complement.
GGCGATGTGGCGCCCCTACATCGAAACCTGCATCGAGGCGTTCGGGCCGAGCCGGGCGATGTTTGAAAGCAACTATCCGGTCGATCGCTGGGGGGCGAGCTACCCGGAACTATGGAACGCTTTCAAGCGCCTGACGAGCGGTGCGTCCGGTGACGAAAAGCGCGCACTCTTCGCCGGTACCGCCGCGCGGTTTTATGGGCTGGAGCACCTGCTTCCTGACTGATGCTCGACAGCCGCCGGACGCCCCGCTAATCCGGTTGCAAAGCAAAACCGGAGTAGTTGATGCCGACCACCCTGCCCGCCCCGTTCGATCGTCTGCGCCTGCCGGTAATCGGCTCGCCTCTGTTCATCATCTCGGGGCCGGAGTTGGTCATCGCCCAGTGCAAGGCGGGCATCGTCGGGGCATTCCCGGCCCTCAATGCGCGACCCTCCGGCAAGCTCGACGAGTGGCTGCACCAGATCACCGAAGAACTGGCCGCGCACAATCGCGACAATCCCGACCGGCCCGCGGCGCCATTCGCCGTGAACCAGATCGTCCACAAGTCGAACAACCGGCTCGAGGAAGACATGGCGGTCTGCGCCAAGTGGGCGGTGCCGATGGTAATCACTTCGCTGGGTGCGCGCGAAGATGTGTTCGCGGCGGTCAAGGACTGGGGCGGAATCACCATGCACGACGTCATCAACGACCGCTTCGCCCACAAGGCGATCGAAAAGGGCGCGACCGGGCTCATCCCGGTAGCCGCGGGGGCGGGAGGGCACGCGGGTACGCTGTCACCCTTTGCGATGATGCAGGAAATCCGGTCCTGGTTCGATGGGCCCGTGGCACTCTCCGGCGCGATCGCGCACGGTCGGTCGATCCTCGCCGCGCAAGCGATGGGGGCTGACTTCGCCTACATCGGCAGCCCCTGGATCGCGACGAAGGAGGCGAACGCCGACCAGCGCTACAAGGATGCAATCGTCGCCGCCCGCGCTGACGGGATCGTTTATTCCAACCTTTTTACTGGGGTTCACGGGAACTATCTGCGCTCTTCGATCGAAGCAGCCGGGATGGATCCCGACAATTTGCCCGAAAGCGACCCGACCAAGATGAACTTCGGTAGCGGAGGCAATACCGAGGCGAAGGCCTGGAAAGACATCTGGGGTTCGGGACAGGGCGTCGGTATGGTCGAGGCGGTTGAGACGGTCGCCGAGCGAGTGGACGCGCTCGCCGCACAGTATCAGGCGGCGAAGGAAGAACTGGCCGCCAAGTCGCTTTGACTGACAACGGAGCGAGCAAGACCGCTTCAAACCTTTCGTAGCGCGGAAGAGGCAATGGACCGAAACGATTCACATCGTTGCGTTCAAAACATTCCCTGGGCAAGTCCTTCGGACATCGCTTCGCCGATTTGGCGGCATTGGCCCAATGCGTCCGCAGGTACGGTCTTGGGCGTGAGAATAGCCTCGCGTGTCTGAGCGTGGAGGTTGACGATCAGCGGCTCCGCCACCCGGTGCAGGCGCCATCCGGTGGCAATTCGGTCGATTTGGCGCTGCGCGCCCTCCCCGTCCGAACCCGCGGCGATCATCGTTGCATAGGAGCGCCCCTCGATCCGGCCGAGAACCGGGTAGTAGCAGCGGTCGAACATTTCCTTCATCAGCCCGCTCATCGTCGCGAGATTTTCGGGACAAACGAAGAGGTAGCCCTTGGCCGACAATAGATCGTGAGGCTCCACTGCGTCGCAGCGTAGCAACCTCGCCCGGCCCTGTGCGCCTTCGAATGCCGCTTGCGCCATCGCTTCCGAGGCGCCGGTACGGCTGTGCCACGCGATGAGCAGCGGGATGTCCATGGCCCCAAAGCATCGGTCCCCGCTGTCGATTGTCAATCGCCCCTGGGTATGCGCGGGGACTTCGCTACGATAGATCGATCAGGATGGCTTCCCGCTCGCTCAGTTCCGTATTCGGTGTCGACCGCTCGCTGTCGGGCAAGGCATGGCGCTGGCGCGGGGGCAACATGGACGTGGGCGATCTCGGCACTGGTGCGCTCGACGATGTCGTGACCCAGTTACTCCTCTCTCGCGGAGTCCCGCGCGACGATCTCGAGCGGCATCGCACACCCACGTTGCGGGCCTTCCTGCCCGATCCGTCACACTTCCGCGACATGGATACTGCGGCCGATCGGCTCGCGCAGGCGGTGATGACGGGCGAAACCGTCACGATCTACGGCGACTACGACGTCGACGGTGCGACCAGCGCGGCGTTGCTCATCCGTCTGCTTCGCCAACTCGGGCACGAGGCGCGCTATTATATCCCCGACCGTTTGCTCGAAGGATATGGTCCCAGCGGTGAGGCTCTCGTCCGTCTTGGAGAGGAGGGCTCTAGTCTGGTGGTCACCGTCGATTGCGGCGCGATGGCCCACGAGGCTCTGGCGCAAGCCCATGCGGCGGGGATCGACGTGATTGTGGTCGACCACCACAAGTGTGCGGAGGACAACCCGGTCGCCGTCGCGCTGGTCAATCCGAATCGCCTCGATGAAAGTGACGAGGGCGCCGAACACGGTCACCTCGCCGCGGTTGGAGTCGCGTTCCTGCTCGGCGTGGCGCTTGTCCGCACGCTGCGCACTCGGGGCTATTTCGCCGATGGTCGCAACGAGCCCGACCTGATGGGGCTGCTCGATCTTGTTGCGCTCGGCACGGTGGCCGACGTAGCGCAGGTGCGCGGGCTCAACCGAGCGTTCGTCGCACAGGGCCTCAAGGTCATGGCGCGCCGCGCAAATACGGGAATGGCCGCCCTGATCGACGCGAGCCGCCTCAAGCGCAGCCCACAATGCAGCGATCTTGGTTTCGCGCTTGGCCCCCGGATCAACGCTGGTGGGCGAGTGGGCGAATCGACGCTCGGCGTGCGACTGTTAACGACCGAAGATCCTGGCGAAGCGGCGGATATCGCGGCGCAGCTATCGGCACTCAATGAGGAGCGGCGGGCGATCGAGGCCGAGGTCCAGCAGGGAGCCGAGGCAATGCTCGAGGGCCAGCACAACCGCGCGGTACACGTGCTCGCCGGCCATGGATGGCATCCCGGAGTGATCGGCATCGTCGCAGGGCGGATCAAGGAAAAGACCGGCAAGCCTGCGCTCGTAATCGCGCTCGATGGAGAGACGGGCAAGGGCTCGGCGCGGTCGATCGTCGGGGTCGACCTCGGCGCCGCGATCATGGCCGCGCGTGAGCATGGCCTTTTGCTGGCCGGCGGCGGTCACGCAATGGCGGCCGGCCTCACCGTGGAGGGCGGCAAGATTGGCGAACTCGCCGACTGGCTCGACGCGCGGCTCGGCGCGGCAATCGCCCGGGCCAAAGAGAGCGAATCGATGGCGCTCGATCTGGCACTCGCGCCCGGAGGGCTATCGCCGTCGCTGGTCGAGGCGCTCGACGCGGCAGGTCCTTTCGGGATGGGATGGCCCGGCCCGCGCGTTGCGGTAGGGCCAGTGCGGATCGTGAAAGTCGACGTGGTCGGGACCGATCATGTTCGCGCAATCGCCGCAGGGGGCGACGGCAGGAGTTTCAAGACGATCGCCTTCCGCGCCGCGGAGACCCCACTGGGCCAAGCGCTGCTCCACGGATCGCGCGGGCGTTCTCTGTGGCTCGCCGGGCGGGTCAAGATCGACGATTGGGGCGACCGGCCGCAAGCGGAACTCCAGCTCGAGGATGCCGCGTGGGCCGATTGACAGCTGAAGCGCAAGCGCCGGGGTTGACCGCCCGCCCCCTCGCCCGTAATGGCCCGCCACGCTTTCCGGAGCGGCCCCTTCGTCTAGCGGTTAGGACGCGGCCCTTTCACGGCTGAAACACGGGTTCGATTCCCGTAGGGGTCACCACCGGTGATATGCCATTCGCAAGGATGGCCCCTTCGTCTAGCGGTCAGGACGCGGCCCTCTCACGGCTGAAACACGGGTTCGATTCCCGTAGGGGTCACCAAGCCTATCGAGAATTGTGACGCTGCGCGTCCGGGCTGGCGCTCGGCTCGCACCGAGGCTAGGGCGCGCCCGATGGATGAACGCCGTCCCCTGCCCTGGCTGGGCCTCGCGCTGGCGGTCGTCGGCGCGGGCGGACTGTTGCTGTTAGGTGAGCAGCCGCTCGTCGCGCTTGCTGTGCTGATCCTTTGGGGTTGCTCGCTGTGGCTGGCAATTGCCGAGCCGCCACCGGTCGCGCCCCAGAAAGCGAACGGGGCGTTCAGTCGTGACACGATGGGCGAACTGATCGAGCATTCTGGAACCCCGCTGATGTTGGTCGAGAAGGGTCGCGTAGCAATCGCCAACCAGGCCGCCCGCGAAGTCCTCGGCGCACATATCATCGGGCAGGACGTGCGCGTCGCGCTACGCCATCCCGAAGCGATCGCCCTCACCAATCGCGACCGACCTGGAACCGCCATGGTCAAGGGACTTGCCCGAAGGCACGACATCTGGCGTGTAAGCCGGCAACCGCTCGGTGAAGGCGCTGCGGTCATCGAAATGATCAATCGCACTGCCGAGGCGGACATTAGTCGGTCCCACACCGACTTCGTCGCCAACGCCAGCCACGAACTGCGTACCCCCCTGGCCTCGATCATCGGCTACGCCGAGACCTTGGCCGAGGAAAACGGCGAAGGCGACCCGGCGATGCGCGAGAAGTTCCTCGGCACGATCCTGCGCGAATCGCGACGGCTCAAGGGGTTGGTGGACGACCTCATGTCGCTTTCGCGAATCGAGGCCGAGAAGCACGAGCAGCCTGCGGAATTGATCGATCTGAAGGCACTGGTTCAACGATCCGCACGCGACGCCGCTGGTGCCGAACGGATAAACCGACTCGAGCTCGAACTCGCTCGCGGCCTCGAAGTGCGCGGTGACCACCAGCAACTCGAGCAGCTGGTCCGCAACCTCGTCGACAACGCGCTGAAGTACGGAGCGGAGGACAAGCCGGTCACCGTTACTCTCGATCGCGCACAGAGCGATAACGCACGGCTCACCGTCGCCGACCATGGCGAGGGCATCGCGCCCGAGCATTTGCCGCACTTGACCCGCCGCTTCTATCGCACCGATCCCGGCCGCAGCCGAGCCTCCGGCGGCACCGGACTCGGTCTCGCGATCGTCAAGCATATCGTGGAACGCCACCGCGGACGTCTCGACATCGAAAGCGAGGTCGGTAAGGGAACCAGCGTCGTCGTGCGCATTCCGTTGAGCATGGAAGGCGCGCAGGACTTGTCATGAACCTGTCATGCAAACTACGCATCGGCGCGGCACACTGACCGTCAACCCGCGGGACAACCCCACTCAATCATGTCGCTTTCCCTGCTTCTTCTCCTGGCGATAGGCCTCGCACTTGCTGGTTGGCTGGCCGGTCGTGCGCGCGCATGGGGCTTTCGCAAAACAACAGGTGGCGCCCGGCTCGCCGCGCTGCCCAGCTATCACGGGTGGTACGTGGCGCTGTGGATCGCAGTTCCGCTTCTGATCTTCATCGCGGTCTGGAGTTCGCTCGCACCCGACCTCGTACAGCAATCGGTTCTCGCCGATCCCTCTGCCGCAGGGCTCCCGACCTTCGATTTCCAGCGCAACGCGATTCTCGCCCAAGCGCGCGCAGTGGCCATGGGAGCAGCAACGACGACGACGCATCCCGATGCTGCGGCGCTGGTTGAACCCTACCGTGCGGCGATTGCACGCTATCGCCTGATCGGCATCCTCGTCGCGCTTGCGATCGCGCTGGCTGCCGGCGCTTTCGCGTTCCTGCGCCTGCGACCCCAGTTCGCTGCACGCACAAAAGTCGAGCGAACCGTATTGGCGGTCCTGCTGCTCGCATCGCTCGTCGCGATCGTCACGACGCTGGGCATCGTCGTCAGCCTTGTGTTTGAGACGATCCGCTTCTTCGGGATGATCTCGCCAATCGATTTCCTTTTCGGCACCGTCTGGTCGCCCGACCCTATGGTTTCCGCCAGTTCCGCGGATCCGACCCGCTACGGCGCGATCCCCTTGTTCTGGGGTACCATCTTTATCGGTGCGATCATCGCGATGATTGTCGCCATACCGCTCGGCCTGATGAGCGCAGTCTACCTGACCCAATATGCCAAACCATCGTATCGCAAGTGGCTCAAGCCAGCGCTCGAAATACTCGCAGGCGTCCCGACCGTGGTCTACGGCTATTTCGCCGCGCTGACGGTCGCACCCGCGATCCGCGATGCAGCGCTGGCTGTGGGCATTTCAGCCGCGAGTTCGGAAAGCGCGCTTGCTGCGGGTCTTGTCATGGGCGTTATGATCATCCCATTCGTCTCCTCGATGGCCGACGATAGCATTGCCGCCGTGCCGCAAGCGATGCGGGACGGCAGCCTGGCAATGGGCGCGACCAAGTCCGAGACGATCCGTCGCGTGTTAGTGCCCGCCGCGCTGCCGGGCATCGTTGCCGGAGTGATGCTTGCCGTCAGTCGCGCGATTGGCGAGACGATGATCGTAGTCATGGCTGCATCGACCGCGGCGAATCTCAGCGCCAACCCTCTCGCCGCCATGACGACGGTAACGGTGCAGATCGTCGCCATGCTGACCGGGGAAGGCAGCTTCGATCATCCCGCAACTCTCAGCGCCTTCGCGCTCGGATTTGTCCTTTTCCTCGTGACGCTGGCCCTGAATTTCATCGCGCTGCGCGTCGTCAAACGGTTCCGCGAAGCCTATGAGTGAGCCAGCTGAAATCTTTCGGGCCCCCACCCGCACGCCGGAGTTCGAAGCACGGCTGAAGAAGCGCTACGCGTCGGAAAAGCGCTTCAAGGCGCTCGGCCTTGCGGCGATTCTCGTGTCGATCGCCGTCCTGCTTTTCCTGCTGACGACAATGCTGCTCAACGGATTGGGCGGTTTCGAGCGTGCCGAGGTGAAGGTGCCGGTCGATTTTACGCAGGCCGGCCTGTCACTCGACCCCTCGCTTCGAGACCCGATCGAGGTGCAGCAGAGCCTTCAGGGACAGGGCCTGCCACAGGTCATCGAATTCTTTGCAGCAAAATCCTTGGGCGAGGACGGCGCGCAGCAGGTGTCGGGCGACGCGTGGCGTGAGGTCGCCGCGCAGATCGCCGACGATCCAGGAATGCTGCACAGGACCGAGGTTCTGTCGATTCCAGCAAGCTCCGACCTCGCATCAGGACTCGCAGGCGAAGGTGCTCCCGAAAGCCGTGCGCTCGCCGCTCGCCTCGCCCGCGAAGGCAAGCTCGATACCAAGCTCGACCTGGGCTTCCTGTCGCGGTCGGATGCAACCGATCCCCAGGCAGTCGGTATCTGGGGGGCACTCAAGGGGTCGATGCTGACGATGTTCGTCACGCTGATCCTTGCTTTCCCGATTGGCGTGTTGGCGGCTCTCTACCTTGAGGAATATGCACCCAGGAACCGTTGGACCGACCTTATCGAGGTATCGATCAACAACCTTGCGGCTGTGCCGTCGATCATCTTCGGCCTGCTTGGCCTTGCGGTATTCCTGTGGATATTCCCCAACATGCGGTCTGCCCCGTTGATCGGCGGCATGACCCTGGCGCTCATGACAATGCCGGTGATCGTCATAGCAGGGCGAAACGCGATCAAGGCGGTGCCCCCGTCGATTCGCGACGGCGCGCTGGCAATCGGCGCATCACCGGTGCAGGTCGTGTTCCACCACGTCTTGCCACTCGCCCTCCCCGGAATTCTGACCGGTACGATCATCGGCATGGCCCGCGCGCTCGGAGAAACCGCGCCGCTGCTGATGATCGGTATGCGCGCCTTTGTCGCCACGCCCCCTTCGGGCTTCACCTCGCCCGCCACGGTGCTGCCGGTGCAGATATTCCTGTGGTCGGACGAGATCGACCGAGGCTTCGTCGAACGCACCAGCGCGGCGATTATCGTGCTACTGCTGTTCCTGCTCGTGATGAACGGGCTCGCCATTTACCTGCGCAACAAGTTCGAGAAAACCTGGTGACATTCGTCCATCCCAACCTGGAAGAAACCGACGCCAAGATGCGCGCCCGCGACGTGTCGGTGTACTACGGCGCAAAGAAGGCCATCGACGAGGTATCGATCGACATTCCTTCGAAGTACGTTACCGCGTTCATCGGCCCATCGGGGTGCGGCAAGTCGACCTTTCTGCGTGCTCTCAACCGCATGAACGACACGATCCCCTCGGCGCGGGTAGAAGGCTGCATCGAGCTCGACGGGGAAGACATCTACAAGTCCGGCATGGACGTCGTGCAGCTGCGCGCCCGGGTCGGAATGGTGTTCCAGAAGCCGAACCCCTTCCCCAAGTCGATCTACGAAAACGTCGCCTACGGTCCGCGCATCCACGGACTGGCCGAAGGAAAGAGCGAACTTGACGGCATCGTCGAGCGCTCGCTCAAGCGCGCGGGCCTGTGGACCGAGGTCAAGGACCGGCTCACCGACAGCGGCACCGCGCTCTCCGGCGGCCAGCAGCAGCGGCTATGCATCGCCCGCGCGATCGCGGTCGACCCCGAGGTGATCCTAATGGACGAACCGTGCTCGGCACTAGATCCGATCGCCACCGCGAAAATCGAGGAGTTGATAGATGAGCTGCGCGGTAACTACGCGATCGTGATCGTCACCCACTCGATGCAGCAAGCCGCGCGCGTCAGCCAGCGCACAGCGTTCTTTCACCTTGGCAACATGGTAGAGTATGGTCGTACGTCCGACATTTTCACCAATCCGCTCGAAGAGCGGACCAAGGACTACATCACCGGCCGCTACGGCTAGGACACGGATTGAGCATGGAACACACCGTCAAGGCCTTCGACGAAGACATAACGAAGCTGCGCGGCCTCATCGCCCAGATGGGAGGCATGGCCGAGGTCGCCGTGCAGAACGCGATGGACACGCTGGTCAAAGGCGACGACGCGCTCGCCGAGAAGGTTATCGCCGACGACAAGAAGCTCGATGCTCTCGAGAGTGAAGTCGACAAGCTTGCAGTGCGCATCATCGCCCTGCGCGCCCCAATGGCAGATGACCTGCGCGAAGTGATCGCTGCCCTCAAGATCGCCGGTGTCGTCGAACGAATCGGAGACTATTCGAAGGCGATTGCCAAGGCAGCCCGCCAGATCGAGGATCGTAAGAAGTTCGGCCCCCTCACCCTCGTTCCGGCAATGGGAGAGATTGCCGCCGAGATGGTCCACGACGCAATGACAGCCTATGCCGCGCGCGACGCGGTGCTGGCGCGCGAAGTCATAGTGACTGACGAGAAGGTCGACAATTTCTACGAATCGATCTTCCGCAATCTCGTCAGCCACATGGTCGAGAATCCCTCTACGATCAGCTCGGCTGCCCAGATGCTGTTCGTCGCCCGAAACCTCGAGCGGATCGGCGACCACGCGACCAACGTGGCCGAAATGGTCCATTTTGCGGCCACCGGCGCCTATCCTGTCGATTCCGATTTCTGATGCAGGTGCACAACTTCACGGGTCCGACAAAAGGACGTCGTGAAGGTGTAACAATTCGCGTGTCGAAAGTCGGACGATGACTTCCGCCAAACTCCTGCTCGTCGAAGACGACCCCGCACTCGCCGAACTGCTCGAGTATCGCTTTTCGAACGAAGGCTACTCGGTTCGCGCCACGCCTGATGGCGACGAAGCGTTGTTGCTTGCCGCCGAGGATGCGCCCGATCTCATCATCCTCGACTGGATGATCGAAGGGACCAGCGGAATCGAAGTCTGCCGGCGCCTTCGCCGGGACAAGGCAACGGCGCATGTGCCGATCATCATGTTGACCGCGCGCGAAGGAGAAGATGACAAGATTCGCGGGCTTGAGACGGGCGCCGACGACTACCTCACCAAGCCGTTTTCGCCGCGCGAACTGCTCGCCCGCGTCGCTGCCGTGCTGCGGCGTATACGACCCGCCCTGGCGGGCGAGAGTATCACCGTTGGGGACCTTTCGCTCGACCCAGTCGCGCACCGCGTTTCGCGACGAGGTCAGCCGCTCCATCTCGGCCCGACCGAGTACCGGCTGCTCAGGTTCCTGATGGAGAGCCCTGGCCGGGTGTTCAGTCGCAGCCAGTTGCTCGACGGCGTCTGGGGCACGGAGAGCGAGATCGAACTGCGCACGGTCGACGTTCACATCCGGCGCCTACGGCAGGCGATCGCAATAGAGGGCGCCAAAGACCCGGTCCGTACGGTGCGCTCGGCGGGGTATTCGCTCGAGGGTTAAGAGTCTGCCGGGGCCGCGCCGACGCCGTGGTGGGTCGCAGTTTCCACTTCGAGCGAAACCTTACCGGACTTGAGTAGAAATGTGCTGAGCGCTGCGACGACCATGATGCCACCGATCGAATAGAACATAAGCTGCGGATCGATCGCATTGGTCGCGGCAACGATCGCGGCACCGATCGGCCGACCGAAATTGCCAAGGGCCATGTAAATCGTGAATTGAGTCGCGGCGACGGAAGGCGAGCATACTTGCATCGCCAAGGGGATCATCGCGATTGCGATCAAGATTCCCAACATGTCAATTCCCCAGACGAGTGCGTACAGTGTTGCGGGATCACTCCACATCTGCGGAAGTGTCCCCACGCCGATCAGCAGCACTGCCAATCCAGTGAACCCCATCAGCAACGTTCGCCGCTTGCCAAGACGGGCCGTCAGCCAGCCCCCGATCACGAGACCGACGATCCCGGAAACCAGCGCACTGGATGAAGCTATTCCGGTGTATTGGCTGGTCGAATACCCCACGTACTTGGTCGCGAGCACGGGGTTGAATACGTCGTAAATCCCCGCCGGTACCGCGCGCATCAGCAGGAACGGTATTATCAGCAAACTAGAGGGCGCAAGCATTGCGATGAAGCTCCGCCTGAGAAGAGGCCACCAGGCGTCGATCTTGATCTCCAAATTTCGCGGATGGGCGGAGCCCGGGGTCCAGGGAAGGCGTCGTTCGCCCGGCCGCTCTCGCATCGCGACAGCATACAGCACCCCGCTCAGCAAGAAGACCGCAGCGACCAGAAAAGTTATCGACGTTCCGAAGTTCTGGAAGAGCAATCCCCCGGCCGCGGTTGCGCCCGAGATGCCGAGCGTCTGCGCGCCGAACATGATCCCGCCAGCCTTGGCTTGTTCTTCCTCGCTCATGATATCAACGACTAGGCTGTCGATCGATACGTCCTGAAAGGTCGTCGCCGCGCTCACGACAAATGCAATTGCCGATAGGACTGCCGTTTCCGTCGGCATGGGGTTGATTAGAGCTGCAGTTAGTAGAGCAAGGGCCATGGTAGCCTGCGCGCAGATGATCCAGATACGCCGTCGGCCCATTGCCAGAAGGGTGTATCGGTCCATCAGGAAGCCTTCGAAGAACTTCAGCGACCAGGGCAGGGAAAAGGCTGCCACCACCGAGGCGATTTCGGTCGTGCCTGCACCGTGGCTCGCCATGTAGCCCGGAAGGGCCACGTAAAAGAGGCCCATCGGAACCCCTTCGAAGATGTAAAAGATGAAAACGGTGGCTAGTCGCAGGGAGGGGTTTTCCGTCAGCGGACGAAAAAGTCCCAGGCTAGGTGATGTTTCCATTGGTCGCTCCCCCCGGATTGCGACGGGCGCATTGTGCGCAACGCGGAACCCCTTGGCAAGGGAGGCTTGGCGAAGTTTGGTTTCGAAGGCCGCGCCAACCTGAACATGCGACACGGATCAGCGGACCGCGATATCGATCAGGAGGCCGATTGCGATGATGACCAGGGTTGCGCCAACAGCGATATCGGCCCTGCGTCGCATGTTGAGGTCGACAAGCGAGGCGGCCACCCGTCGGCCCGCTACGATGTAGAACCCGCCGACGGCAAGGTCGAGGATCATCGCAACGACAGCGAGCACTCCGATCTGTGGAATGACCGCAGTATTCTGATCGATGAACGGTGGGATCATGGCGACCATGTAAACCAGGGACTTTGGATTGCCGATGGCGACGAGGATCCCGTCCGTCAGTGCGCGTCCACCTGACCGTCCGTACACCGCATTAGCGGTAAGCGGCGCCTCGCCCGCATGGACGATGCCTCTTATGCCAAGCCATCCAAGATAGAGCGCTCCGCCCACTGCCAGCGCAAGGAAAACCCGCGGCCAAGCGGCGGCGAGTGTGCCTAGTCCGAGCGCGGCGAGCAGCCACCACGCGAGGTAGCCGAGTTGCATGCCCAACAGCGCGGCAAGCCCGCTGCGCCAGCCATCCATGATCGTGCGGCTCATCACGAACAGCATCGAAACGCCAGGTACGGCGCTCGTGACGGTGGTCATCAGGGCGAAAGCGGCAAGGCGTTCGGTATCGATCACAGGGGCCCGCTAGTCGCGCGCGGGCGATTCGTCGATCAGCCGTACTTTGCCGGCGCGAGTTCGACTATCCCTGGACGCGTTGCCAAGTGAAGCCGAGTGGAACAACGCAGTCCGCGCCCGCGATTGTCACCTCTACAAGGCCGCCGGCATGGTTGTAGCGGAACGGGATGTAGTAATCCTGCCAGCTTCCCCGATAATCGATCTTTACGTTGCGTTTGATCGGAGCCATGTCGCCATTAGTGATGGTGAGAAAGGCGCGCTCCCCGGGCGCGAAGCCCTTTGCCGAAATGACGTAGAACCTGCCGTTGGTGCCGACTTCTCCCGAGCAGGGTTCGCTTTCGAACCGGTCGACTCGCTCCCATCCGCGCTTCAGCACAATAGGATCGTAGGCCGTCGCAGCGGTTCCGGCGGTAACAAGTGTCAGAGCCAGGGCGGATAGGTTGCGCACGGCTTCCCTGTACGCCTCTGGGCGCCCTTGCGCACTCGCATGTTTTGCACCGGCCCGCAGCGGGACATTTCTGTCAATGAAAGTCGCGGCTTGGTGGCAGAGGCAGCAGCTTGGGGACGATGCGCGCATCGCGCGGATGGCCGCGAAATCCGCATTCGCGATTATTCGCCGGCGGTGGTTCCCACGGTTTGACCGGCGGCCTCTGGTAGGGATCGTCGACGCCAGAACGCAGGTCGTCTCGCGGATTGAGCTTCGATGGTAGCGGGTTGTTGCAGTGGTCCGCGCGCGCGATGGGCGTTTTAACGAGATCGTCGCTCAACTGATGAAGCGCGTGCGTCGCATCGGTCATGTGATGCGCGATCACGTGGATCACCTCGTCGTCGTACTCGACCCGGCCGCGCACCTCCATCAGTCGCGATCCCATCACGACCTTGCGCTGCTTCTCCTTGAGATCAGGCCAGACGACGAGGTTGATCACGCCGGTCTCGTCCTCGAGCGTGATGAAGCACACGCCTTTCGCGCTACCGGGTCGCTGGCGGATCAGCACCACCCCTGCGACTTGCACCATTGAGCGGAACTTGCGCGCGCGCAAATCACAGGCGCGCACGAAGCCGCGCTCGGCGAGGCTGGCGCGCAGAAACGCCATCGGGTGCGCCTTCAGGCTTAGGCGGGTGGTCTGGTAATCGGCGACGACTTCCTCGCTGAGCGGCATGTGGGGAAGCGCGGTGGGCTCGTCTTCCGCCCCTTCGTCCCGCGCCTTGGCGAAGGTGAACAGCGGCAGGTCTGGCCCCCCGACCAGGCTGCGCGCATCCCACAGAGCCTGGCGTCGTGGCAACCGCAGCGACTGGAAGGCGTCGGCACTGGCGAGCCGCTCGATATACGCCGGGCTCAAACCGGCACGGTCCCGCAACGCCGCGACGTCGACAAAGGCCCCGCGCTCGGTCCTCTCGGCGACGAGGCGCGCTGCGACGTGTTCGGGCAGCCCATCGATTTGCCGCAGGCCAAGGCGTAAGGCGATGTGGCGGTCCAGGCGTCCTCGGTCAGGATTGGCGCTGTCGCACCTTTCATCCGCCGTTTCTTCCATGACTTCGAGCGTGCAATTCCACTCCGACGCGTTGACGTCGGCGGGGAGCACCGTGACGCCATGCTCCACGGCGTCGCGAACGATCTGCGCCGGGGCGTAGAAGCCCATCGGCTGCGAGTTGAGCAAAGCGCAGCCAAACGCTGCTGGGAAGTGGCACTTGAGCCAGCTCGATACGTACACGAGGTGGGCAAAGCTGGCCGCGTGGCTTTCCGGAAAGCCGTACTCGCCGAAACCCCGAATCTGGTTGAAGCACCGCTGTGCGAACTCGCGGTCGTAACCGCGTGCGACCATGCGCTCGACCATCATGTCCTGCAACTCATCGACCATGCCCCGGCTGCGGAAGGTCGCCATCGCCTTTCTTAGCCGGTTGGCCTCGAGCGAGGAGAACTTCGCCGCATCGAGCGCGATCTTCATCGCCTGTTCCTGGAAGATCGGCACGCCAAGCGTGCGTTCGAGAATGCTGGATAGTTCGTCGGGCGGGCCATGTTCGGGCCCTGGCGCGGGGATCACCACCTGTTCCGCCCCGCGGCGGCGCTTGAGGTAGGGGTGGACCATGTCGCCCTGGATCGGCCCCGGCCGCACGATCGCGACCTGGATCACCAGGTCGTAGAATTCGCGCGGACGCAGCCGTGGCAGCATGTTCATCTGGGCCCGGCTCTCGACCTGAAACACGCCCAGCGAATCCCCCTTTCGCAGCATCGCGTAAGTCTCTGGATCCTCTCGCGGCACGGTCGCCAGCGTGAGGGTACGCTCGTGCGTATCTGCGATAAGGTCGAGGCATTTCCTGATGCAGGTCAGCATCCCCAGTGCGAGCACGTCAACCTTGAGGATGCCGAGTGCCTCGATGTCATCCTTGTCCCACTCGATGAAGCTGCGATCGGGCATCGCCCCGTTGCCGATCGGCACGGTCTCGGTCAGCGGCCCGTCGGTGAGGATGAAACCGCCTACGTGCTGGCTGAGATGGCGTGGCATGCCGATCATCTGCTCGGTCAGCTTGAGCACGCGCCGCAGGTGCGGGTCGCTCACGTCCATGCCGGTTTCCTCGACATGGCGTTCGCCGATTTCCTTGCCCCACCCGCCCCACACCGTGCGGGCGAGCGCGCTGGTCACGTCTTCGGACAGGCCCATCGCCTTGCCGACCTCGCGGATCGCCATGCGTGGGCGGTAGTGGATGACGGTGGCGCACAGCCCTGCACGGTTGCGGCCGTACTGACGGTAGATGTGCTGGATCACCTCCTCGCGCCGTTCATGTTCGAAATCGACGTCGATGTCGGGCGGCTCCTTGCGCTCCTCCGAGATGAAGCGGTCGAACAGCAGCGCGTGCTTGGCGGGATCGACGCTGGTGATGCCGAGGCAATAGCAGACCGCCGAATTCGCCGCCGAGCCGCGCCCCTGACACAGGATCGGCGGATCGACCCCGCGCGCATAATCGACGATGTCCTTGATGGTGAGGAAATAGCGCGCGAGGTCGAGCTTGCCGATCAGCGCGAGTTCACGTTCGAGCGTACTGGCAACGGTACCGGGTAAACCGCTGGGATAGCGGCATTTTGCACCCTTCCAGGTCTCCATCTCGAGGAACGCCTGTGGCGACATGCCATCGGGATAGATCTCTTGTGGGTACTCATATTGCAGCTCGTCGAGACTGAAGGTGCAGGCATCGGCCACCGCGCGCGCCGCCGAGATGGCTTGGGGCCAGCGCTCGAACAGCGCGATCATTTCGGCGGGACTCTTGAGGTGCCGTTCGGCGTTGCCGAACAGCAGGTGTCCGGCCTGATCGACGGTGGTCTTGTGCCGGATCGCTACCATCACGTCCTGCAGCGGTCGCCGCTCCGGGGTGTGGTAATGGACGTCATTGGTGGCAAGCAGCGTCAGTCCATGCTCCTGCGCCAGCGCTTCAAGTCGGTCGATCCGCGCGATATCGTCGCCCGCGTGGAGATAGCTCGCGGCGAGGTGGCGGAGGGTCGGGAGACCGGCTGCCAAGTGCCCGACAAGCTGGAAGAATTGCCCGCCCACCGCGTCCTGAACTTGCTCGCGGCCTAGTGTGACGACGTTGCTCGCCCAAGCGGGGATCACGAACCGCGCTGCAAGGTCAGTTGGCGGCAGCAGGATCAGCTGAACCCCATCGGCATGGGCGACCAGCATCGCGAGGTCGATGTCGCACGCGCCCTTTGCCTGCCACTCGCCTTCGAGCGTGCGCATCCGTCCCGCACTGATCAGCTGGCACAAGCGACCATAGGCGGCGCGGTCGGTCGGGTAGGCGAGAAAAGCCAACCCCTCGACCGTTTCGATCCGGCAGCCGATCACGGGCCGCATCTTGAGCGTCTTGGCCTCGGTGTGGACGCGCACCACACCGGCCATCGAGTTCGCATCTGCAATACCGATCGCGTCGTAGCCGAGCGTGCGAGCGGTGAGCACAAGGTCGACCGCATCGGACGCGCCGCGCAGGAAGCTGAAATTACTGACCAGCCCCAGTTCCACGAACGCCGCACGTGGCGGCGGGGCTATCGCATTCGGATCGTCGAGCTCGATCCGTCGGCGCTGGTGGAGAAGATCATTCTCGGGCACATCATCCCGCCAGTTCCGCGAGCCGTTCCTTCACTGCGGCGAGGTCGGCGTCGAACATGCGCGATTGTTCCTCGCGCGCGGGCCCGTCGAGGCGGAGCAGGTAGCTGGGGTGTGCGGTGACCCACAATTCGCAACCGTCCGAGCCATCAATGCCGTCAAGTGGGATCGGCTCACCGCGCGCCTTGGAGATGCTGACCGTTTTGCCCAGCATTCCGCGCGCGGCGCTCGCACCCATAGCTAAAATCAGTTTGGGCTGCACGATCGCGCGCTCGCTTTCTATCCACCAGCGGCAGGTATCGATCTCCTTCGCAGTTGGCGATTGGTGGAGCCGCCGCTTGCCGCGCTGGACGAACTTGAAATGCTTCACCGCGTTGGTGACGTAGGCAGAGCGGCGGTCAATCCCCGCGCGCTCGAGATGCCGGTCGAGCAACTGCCCCGCAGGCCCGACGAAGGGGCGATTTGCCTGGTCCTCCTGGTCGCCCGGCTGCTCGCCGACGATCATGAGCGCAGCATGCTTGGGCCCCTCACCCATCACGGCGTGGTTGTCGAGCAGGCCGATAGGGCACTTGCGGCAGGCGTGGATCGCCTTGTCGATAGCTTCCAGCGTTTCGGGTCTTTCCTCGAATTCCAGTGATCCGGCATCGACCATCTGCGACTCCCGCGTCTGCGCCCCGGCGACCAATTCGGGGATGAGCACCGCCTCGGGCATGTTCTTCCAATATTTGCGAGGCATCTCCTTGAGCATCGCCCCGACCTTCAAACGCGCGGGATTGAAGATCGATGCATAGTACTTGCGCCAGAGGTCCTCCGTCGGGTCACCCAAAGGCGCGTCCGAACGCTGCGCGGGCGGACCTTCCTCCAGCACCGAACCGTCCCAGTGGAGCGATCCCTTCGGCGTCAGGATCGACCACTTCATGTTGGCGAACCGGCGTGCGAAGAACCCGGCGTTAGTGCGCAGGATGTGATGTTCGGGCTCGAACCAGGCGACGTAGTGTTCACCCGCCTCCTCGTCGCCATCTTCGACAAGCCGGAAGCGGACGAAGGCGCGCATCTTGTGAACATCGCGGCGCACGGTCCGCGCCAGTTCGTCGAGCTTGCGAACATCGGGGTCGGCACCGTCTTCGAGCAGTCGCGGGTTCGCCTGCAGCCGCCAAAGGAGTCGATAGAGAAGCGCGAAACGCTCGGGATCCGAATGGCAAATCACCGACTTCGCAAGTTGGACGAATGCCTTGCTCGCGCGCACCGGTGGCGCTTCGGCGGGCGGCATCGGCAGGCGACGATCGCCGTGCGAAAACAGGCTTCCCGATCCGCCAGGCTCGACCCAGGCGATACGATCGGGCGGCACATCGCACTGAACGAGGCCGCGCGCGCGCTCGCGCCAGAAATCGAAATCGTCCGCCTGAGGCAGTGCCACGACGTAGTATGTGCCAAGCTTAACGTGCTGAAGTGCTGTCATGCCGACCACCTCACGCCGCAAATAGCTCAAGCTGTTCCTGCTTCGGCGCAAGCAGCGCGCGCAGGTCGGCGCGGTCGGTGAGAAGCACAGGGCGCCAGTCCGCCGTGACGATGAACGGGCGAACCTTGGCGATCGAAACGGTCAGCTTTGCGACATCGTCGAGGCGCATCGTGCGATGCCGCCGGCTCGCGAGGATACGGCCCACCGCGCGCACGCCCAGTCCCGGCACGCGGAGCAGTTCGTCCTTGCTCGCCCGGTTCACGTCGACCGGGAAACGCTCGCGAAATTTCAGCGCCCAGGCGAGCTTGGGATCGATGTCGAGCGGCAGGTTGCCGTCGGCCTCGGTCGCCTGCATCACTTCTTGCGGTTGGTAACCGTAGAAGCGCATCAGCCAGTCGGACTGATAGAGCCGGTGTTCGCGGATCAGCGGCGGGCGCTTCAGCGGTAGCACCGCGCTCGCGTCGGGAATCGGGCTGAACGCGCTGTAGTAGACGCGGCGCAAGCCGAAACTGTCGTAGAGCCGGCTCGCCTTGCCGACAATGTCCGCATCGCTTGCCGCATCCGCGCCGACGATCATCTGCGTGGATTGGCCAGCAGGCGCGAAACGCGGTGCATGCTTGAAACGCCGCTTATTATCCTTTGCCTCGACGATGTCGCTTTTCAGCTTGCCCATCGCGCCTTCGATCTGGCGGGTATTCTTATCGGGCGCGAGGCGGGTCAACCCAGCGTCGGTCGGCAGTTCGACGTTGATCGACACGCGGTCGGCGTAAAGCCCGGCCTGATGCACCAGTTCGGGATCAGCCTCGGGGATGGTCTTCAAATGGATGTAGCCGCGAAAATCATGCTCTTCGCGCAACAGCCGGGCGACTTCGACCAGCTGCTCCATCGTGTGGTTCGAACTTTTGACGATGCCCGAAGAAAGGAACAACCCTTCGATATAGTTGCGGCGGTAAAAGCTCAGCGTCAGATCGACCACCTCCTGCGGCGTGAACCGCGCGCGGCGTACGTTGGAACTCTTGCGATTGACGCAGTAATGACAGTCGAACACGCAGTGGTTGGTCAGGAGAATCTTGAGCAGCGAGATGCACCGCCCGTCGGGCGCGTAGGCATGGCAAATGCCCATCCCCTCGGTCGAGCCGATGCCTTTCCCCCCGCTCGAATTGCGCTTGGCCGTACCGGATGATGCGCACGAGGCATCGTACTTCGCCGCATCGGCAAGGATTTCGAGCTTCTCGATGGTGGTCTGCGCGCCCATTTGTTCCTTATATGTTCTCATCTCGGATTCGCCAATAGACGAATGTTGGTTGGATGGCGAACGCGTCGTTCACCATATTCCGACAGCCGATGTTCAGCGTTCCAGGCAATCTTCCTGCATATGGAGCCCTTGCGCAGCTACGAGCCCGATACAGAGACCTGCGCCGCTGATCGCCGCGCCTCGCGCCGCGTAAGGGTAACTTGCCCTGCGACCCTCCAGACCATGACCACGATGACCGAGGGGACGCTCGGCGACATCTCCGAAACCGGCGCCCAATTCGAAGCCGATGAGCCCCCCGGGAAGGGGGCGACCGCAGTACTCAAATGGGGTAGCTACGAGGCGGTGTGCACGATCATCTGGCACGACGACGGAGCTTGCGGGGTGTGGTTCAAGCAGCCTTTGTCGGCCGAGGTCGTGGCGGAGACTGCTGCCCTCGACAAGGTGCTGGAACTGCCGATCGCCAGTGTCGGTAACATCAGCCAGGGCCGCAAGCGGTCGATGGATTTCCTCAAGCGTGCACCCGTTGCCGAAGAGACTGCCCAGACTTCGGCTATCGAGGATGCGCAACCCGTGTCTTCGGCAGCCTTGCCAATTCCAGGGGCAGCGCCGCCGCGGCCGCGCCTGGGCCTGCCGGCAGCATTGGAAAAGGTCTTTCGGTCCACCGTGGGGGAAGAGCAGGCACCGAGGCGCGAGAGCCCTGCCAAGCGTCCTTCGATGAACGACGTTTCTCCTCAGGCAAATGCGGACGGCGAGCGGGCTTTCGGTCGCGCAGGCGGATTGCCCCCTTCGACTATCGGGCACAGCGAGTCGCTGGCCGAGGTGCTTCGTCGCTATCGCCAAAGCGGGAGCTGGGAGCGCTAGAGACCGGCGCGGTCGTCACGCGCACAACCCTTGCAGGAACCAGTCAGGCGCCCCGCCCCGCCCGTCACCGATCAGGCCCAGACGATAGATCCAGTAACGACGGCCCGCGTGATCCTCGATCCGGTAATAGTCGCGCAGCCGTGCCGAGCCCCTTTCGCGCCACCATTCGGGTGAGATGCGCTCGGGTCCCTCGACGCGGACCACCTCGTGTACTTTTCCCCGCCAGCGGAAGCGCTGGGGATAGCCGTCGGGCGTGGCATAGAGCACCGCGATCTTCTCCGCCCGGTCGAGCAACTTTAGCGGCCGTGCGTGGAAGGCGAGCTCGCCTTGGCTAGAGGGCTCGGCCTCGAGCGGCGGCTGCCAGCGCTGGGCGCGTTCGGGAATGTGACTCGCGTGGAGCACCGGACGCTGGACCGCGCGCGGGCCAAG
Source organism: uncultured Alphaproteobacteria bacterium (assembly GCA_963740025.1). Taxonomy (GTDB): domain Bacteria; phylum Pseudomonadota; class Alphaproteobacteria; order Sphingomonadales; family Sphingomonadaceae; genus Tsuneonella. The sequence goes on along the minus strand of CAVUCI010000007.1, from coordinate 44,369 downwards.
GCGCACCGTCAGCCGATCGATGCAAGCGGCGAGCGATGTACCGTGCTCTTCGGCCGCGACCTCTATATCAGCTTGGGCCAGCGAAAGCGGCTCCGCCCAGCTTGCGCGCAAGCGCACGGTCTCGATCCCGAAGCCTGCGTCGACGTCATCGAGCCGAGCGGCGAACAGGCGGACGATATGCGCCGCCTCGCGCGTGGCGGCGGCCATCTCGAGTCGGCGCACCACCACCTCGCCATCGACCCGCCACAGCCCGAGCTCGAGCCGGCGGGCACCCAGCCCCCTGCCCTCGAGCTCGCGTGCCATGTCGGCGGCGAGGTCGGCGACCACTTGGTCGAGCAGGTCCCGGTGACGGATCGGCTCCATCAGTCGCCGTTGGACGAGCGGCATCTGTTGCGGGACGACGGGCAGTAGCGGTTCGGGTACGCCTCCGAGCAACTGGTCGAGCCGCACGAGAGGATTCGCGCCAGGAGATCTGCGGTTGCGGAATCGGCGGTGGAGTGCGTCGCGACCTTGCATCTCGCCAAAACGGCCGGTTAGATCGCCGATCCGCTTGAGCCCGAGGCGACGCAAAACCGCGAGCACGTCGGCATCGAGGCGGAGGGCGGCAACGGACAGGTCCGAAAGAGCGGCTTCGATATCGCCATCGGCGGGAAGAATCGCAGTGGCGGGGCCATAGTGCGACAAGGCCCACGCTGCCCCCGCAGTCGGCGCGATCGCCAGCCTTGCCGCCAGTCCGCGCGCAGCGAACTTCGCCTTCGCGTCAGCGACCAGTCGCGCCTCGCCGCCGAACAGGTGGGCGACCGCGGTAACGTCGACGAGCAGGCCGTCGGGGGCGTCCATCGCGCTCCACGGGCCCCATCGCAGTGCCCACACGGCGAGTTTTTCGAGGAAATCGTAATCGCCCGCCGGATCACTCGCATGCGCGACAAGTTGCGGACACAATGCGCGCGCATCGGCGAGCATCATGCCGCTGCGCGCGCCGCTCGCCAGGCCGGTGGCGTTGGCGGCATCGATCCGCGGGCCATGCGCGGTCTCGGTAATCAGGACTGTCGGTTCGGCGTCGGCGCCCTCCCCCGGCGCCAGCCCCTCACCAAGCCGCCAGCGATCGATCGCCAGACGCGAAAGCCAGACCGAGAGGATACGGCGTGGCCGCATTCCGTTGGGCGGAATCGCCGTCGACGAGACGCTCGGCGACGAGTTCGTGCTCGTCATCGCGCAGGGTCCATGTGCCAGGAGGGTGCATCCGCGCACGGAACAGTTCGGCGCGCCACGAAGGGGTGCCGGGCGCCTCGCCATTCCAGCGTGGTGGCGGAGAGGGGGCGGCCACCACATCCCACCGCAGTCGCGCCGAAGAAAGATCACGCGCCGCGTCGAGCCGGACGAGCCACAGCGGCACGCCGTGCTTTTCAGCGGTCAGCGTCAGTCGGCGCGAGGCGGTGAAATCGAGCGCGCGCGGGTTGCCGGCGATCTCTCCCATCACGGCGGCCACCTCGCGGCAGCGCAATCCTTCCTCGAGCGCGAAAAGCGCGTCTTCCGGGCTTTCACAGGCGACGTGGACCAGGCGATCGCGAAACGCAGCCGGCAGACCGGGGCGATAGGGTCGCCCACCCTTGCGCAGCGCGTCACGGTCCTGCACCCACAGCAGCACACGGCGATCCTCCGCTTCTGCCGAGACGCTGCGCTCGGCCGCGCGTAAGGCATCGGCGGCAAGTGCCAACGCAGCGGCCGCACCGCTCGCTTCGCGGGAGCAGGCGAATACTTCGTTGTGGTGCGCCCCTGCCAGCCCCGGTCGCCAGCGCGGTGTGTGGGTGGACAGGCAGGCAAGCCCGGAGGCCGGCAGGAACGCGTTCGATAACTCGGTCATGGCGGGGAGACGACTCATTCGTTCCCTGTATGTTCCAGTCTTTGCCGATTTGCAACGGCGGAACAAATCACTCCCCAGCCCCGTTCGATGGGCGAAGGAGAACATTCATGAAATACGAAACCGGCAACGCCGATGAGCTCAAGGAAAAGTTCTGGAAAGCCCTCGCCGATTCCCCGTTCGTGTTCGTGTCGTTGCAGGGTGCGACCGGCGACGCGGTGCCGATGACCGCGCAGCTCGACAAGGACGCGAATAGCGCAATCTGGTTCTTCACCTCGAAGGACAACCACCTGGCCACGATGGGTCCCGCCACTTGCACCTTTGCAGGCGCGGACCACGAGATGTTCGCCCGGTTCAAAGGCACCCTCGTCGAGGAAACCAGCCGGGAGCGCCTCGACAAGCAGTGGTCGAACTTCGTTGAGGCCTGGTTCCCAGGTGGCAAGGACGATCCCAGCCTGCTGATGCTGCGGATGGACCTGGGCGAAGCCGAACTTTGGAGCGGAGACCAGAGCATGCTCACTACCGCCAAGATGGCACTCGGCATGGACGTCCGCGACGACATGGCGGGCAAGCATACCGAAGCAGCGCTGTAACCCACACAGGTAAAAGGGCCGCTCCCTCCCGGGGGCGGCCCTTTCGTTTGTCTGGCCATTTGATCTCCGGGACCATCAGGCCCCCTGGATCACGCCTTTGGCACTTCGATCGGGATCATGTCCTCGTCGCCCTCGATATCGTCGACCACCTCGACGATGCCGCGGCCCAGGTGGCTACGGCTGCGGCTGTACAGGAAATAGACAACCAGACCCAGCGCGCCCCATCCAGGCAGGAACAGCATAGCGGCGGTCGGCAGGTTGAAGAACAGCAGCACGCAGCCGATGATCGTTGCAGGGGCGATAATCCAAACGCCGGGCACCTTGAAATGCCGTTCGCGCGAAGGATCCTTCACCCGCAGCACCATGACCGCGATTGCCACCATCATAAAGGCATAGAGCGTACCCGCGTTCGAAATATCCGCGAGTTGGCCGACCGGGAAGAAAGCCGCCGCAATCGCCACCGCGACACCGGTCATCATAGTGACGATGTGCGGAGTACGGAAGCGCGGGTGCACGGTGCTCAGCTTTTCGGGCAGCAAGCCGTCGCGGCTCATGACGAAAAAGATCCGGGTCTGGCCGTAGATCAGCACGAGGATGACCGAGGGAAGCGCAACGAAAGCGGCGAGCCCGATCAGGTTCCCGATCCCGGTAAAACCAATCATCTTGAGCACGTGCGCCAGAGGCTCTTTCGAGCAGACCAGCGCATCGGCATACTGTGGGATTGCGCACTGGCGGGCCAGCTCGGGCGACCCCGCTTCGAGCGGGAGGCCGAGCGCGTCCATGATCGGCTGACCGCCAAGCGTGCCGATCGCGCCCGCCGCTACGAGGATGTAGAATACCGTGCAGAAAAGCAGCGACCCGACGAGACCGATCGGCACGTTCTTCTGTGGATCCTTGGTTTCCTCGGCCGCCGTCGAGACCGCATCGAAGCCGACGTAAGCGAAGAACATCGTCGCTGCCGCGCCAACCGCGCCGACACCGGTGCCCCAGCCACCGAACAGGCCGGCGGGCAGGAAGGGATTGAACTTGCTCGTCGAGAAGTCGCCGCTCGTGAGCGTCAGGGCGACGAAGGCAGTCAGCGCGGTGACCTTGATGAGCACCAGCACGGCGTTGACCTTGGCGCTCTCGCTCGTGCCTATCACAAGCAGGAAGGTGACCAACAGAGCGATGATGAGTGCGGGCAAGTTGATGAAACCGCCCTCAACCCCGCCGAACGCCAGCGGCCCGGCGCTGAGCCAAGTGGGCAATTCCACACCTAACCCTCCGAGCACCGTACCGTTGAAGTATCCCGACCAGCCAACCGACACCGCACTGGCCGCGATCGCGTATTCCATGATCAGCGCCCAGCCGACCGTCCAGGCAAAGAACTCGCCGATGGTTGCGTAGCTGTAGGTATAGGCGGAACCCGCGACCGGGATCATCGCGGCGATTTCGGCATAGCAGAGCGCAGCGACAATGCAGACAAGCCCGGCGATCGCGAAGGCGACCATCAGGCCCGGGCCGGCCTTTTGGGCACCCACGGCGGTTAGCACGAAAATGCCGGTCCCGATCACGCAGCCGATGCCCAGCAGGGTGAGCTGGAGCCATCCGAGCGTACGCTTCAAGGATTTCTTTTGCGCCGTCGCCAATATGGCATCGAGCGGCTTGACGCGGTCGAGTATCATGTGACCCGTTATCCCTCTTGTCAGGCGGCCGTGGCGGCTCGCCTCCCTCATGGCGCGCGAAGCTAACGCCCCGCTCCCTCAAGGCAAGCCGTAATGTCCGGGCTTTCCCCGCTTCGGTGCCCCCGCTAGGACGTCTTCAATGTCCACGACCTTCCAACTCGACACCGCGACCAGCCGCGCTCATCCCACTCCGCAGCCGATGCGGCGCCTGACGGTGCCCGCGATCAAGGGCCGCAAGGCCGACGGAAAGACTACCGAACCGTTGGTCATGCTCACCGCCTACACCGCGCGGCAGGCGCAATTGCTCGACCAGCATTGCGACATACTGCTCGTGGGGGATTCGCTCGGCCAGGTGATTTATGGCTTGCCGAGCACTTTGCAGGTTACGCTTGAAATGATGATCGCCCACGGCGCAGCGGTCGTACGCGGAAGCTATCACAGCCTCGTGATCGTCGACATGCCGTTCGGCTCCTACGAGGCGAGCCCGCAAAAAGCTTTCGAGAGCGCGAGCCGGATCATGGCCGAGACCGGCTGCGCTGCGGTGAAGCTCGAGGGAGGCGAAGCCATGGCAGAGACCATCGAGTTCCTCTCCAGCCGCGGCATCCCGGTGATGGCGCACGTCGGGTTGACACCCCAAGCGGTCAATTCGCTCGGCGGATACGGTGCACGCGGACGCAGCCAGGAAGAGCATGCGAAGATCATGTCCGACGGCAAAGCGGTGCAGGATGCGGGTGCCTTTGCAGTCGTAGCGGAAGGAGTGATCGAGCCGATCGCAATCGAATTGACCAGGGCGCTCGATATCCCGGTCATCGGCATCGGTGCGAGCGCGCAGTGCGATGGACAGGTGCTCGTAACCGACGACATGCTCGGCATGTTCGAACGTGTGCCACGTTTCGTGAAGCGTTACGAAGATATGGCGAGCGTGGTCTCGAAGGCGGCGGAAACCTACGCCTCGGAAGTGCGCGCTCGTGAATTTCCGACTTCCGACCAAACTTACCAGCCCAAGAATTAAGCCACCGGCGCCCGATCGATGGACACGCTCAAGCGTTATTACGGCCTCTCGTTCGTCTTCACGCTCGTGTGCCTTGCACTGGGCGCGTGGTACGGCATCTCGAGCACCGGTAGCACGGCGGGCACTGCCGAGATGCTGTGGATCATTGTCGTCCTGTCGATCCTGGAAATCTCGCTGAGCTTCGACAACGCGGTGGTCAACGCCTCGGTGCTCAAGGACATGGACCACGTCTGGCAAAAGCGCTTTCTGACTTGGGGTATCGCTTTCGCCGTGTTCGGAATGCGCGTCGTCTTTCCGCTCGCTATCGTGGCTATCGCCGCAGGCATTGGCCCGGTCGAGACCGTCCAGCTGTCGCTCCGGAATCCGACGGAATACGAGCGTCTTGTCTCCAGCGCACACGTCGGCATAGCTGGCTTCGGCGGCGCGTTCCTCGCGATGGTGGGTCTCAAGTTCTTTTTCGATGGCGAGAAGGACGTGCACTGGATCGGCGCGGTCGAACGCTTCCTTGGCCGTTTCTCCGCCCTGCCTGCCGCCGAGATCGGCCTGCTCTTGCTGAGCATCTGGGGCGTTTCGCTCCTTCTGCCCGACGACGAAGCGTTGACGTTCGTCGTGGCCGGTATCCTCGGTATCGTTACTTTCATCGCGGTCGAGGGTGTGTCGACGATGCTAGAACTGCATGAAGAAAAGCAGCGCCTCGTCGGCTCAGTGGTGCGTAGCGGGCTCGGCGGATTCATCTATCTCAACATTCTCGACGCGAGTTTCAGTTTCGACGGAGTGATCGGTGCCTTCGCGCTATCGAACAACATGATCGTGATCGCACTGGGCCTTTCGATCGGCGCAATGTTCGTACGCTCCATGACGATCCATCTCGTCGAGAAGGGTACGCTCGCGCAGTATCGTTATCTCGAGCATGGGGCATTTTGGGCGATCATCGCGCTCGGCGCGATCATGCTGATTTCGGCGCGCTGGCACATCCCGGAAACAGTCACCGGCCTTGTCGGCGCGATCCTGATTGGCCTGTCGCTGTGGTGGTCGGTCCGCTTCAATCGCCGACATCCCGAAGCGGTCGAGGATGACGTGCCAAGCGGGTAGCGAGCGGCGCGCTCACCACCAGCTGCAAAAGGTGATAAGCGAGCAGCGGCAGCAGGACCATGCCTGCGACCTGCGGCGGGAAGAGCACGGCCGCCAGAGGCGCCCCCATCGCGACGCTCTTGTGCGCCCCGGCGAACAGGAATGCGATCCGGTCGGGCCGAACCAAGCCGATTGCGCCGCCGAGCATCCATGAACCGAGGAATCCGAAACCGAGCATCGCGCAGACCGCTCCCAGCAGTAGCCCCCATTCGACCGGCCCGACACGGGACCACAGGCCTTGTTCGACCGCGCCCGAAAAGGCGACGTAGACCGCGATGGCGATCGAAAGCCGGTCCATCCACGTCACCAGTTCACGGTGATCGGTGACCCATCCCTTCAGCCGCCCTTGCAGAACCTGCCCGATGGCGAACGGCAGGATCAGGATGCCGAATAATTTCGCGAGACCCGCGGGACCCATATCGGCTGCCCCGCCTCCGCCGAGCGCTGCAAACAGCGGGGCCGTGACGAATACGCCCAGGATGTTGGTCAGCGCAGCGGCGACGACCGAGCGCGAAACGTTGCCCCCGGCAAGTGACGAGTACGCAGTAGCCGACTGGACTGTCGACGGGAGGACGCCGAGATAGAGGAACCCGAGCGCCGCGAGCGGCGGCAATGCGCTGCCTAGCCCAAGTTCAAGACCCTTCCCCGCCAGCGCCATCGCTCCGAAGCACCATAGCACGATCGGCACCAGGAAACGCCAGTGGCCCAGCCCCTGCAAGACCTCGCGGCGTGCAAGGCGCAGCCCGTTAAGCAGGAAAAGGAGGAAGATCGCTGCGTTCGATCCCCATTGCGCAACGGTCTTCGCGCCCCCTGTGGCAGGCAGTACGCTCGCCAGCAGGATCGCGAGCAAAAGCAGGCGGATCATCAGGTCGATCTTGAAAAAGAAGCGCATTCCCGCGCCCTTGACTGGGCACAGGCGGATTGTCGAGCCGGTCAGCGTTCAACGAGGCGCGTGAAGACGGGATCGTTGCGCGCGCGCGCGCGGGCATAATCGATAAGCTGGGCGGCCCGCCGGCGATCGCCCCTGTCGAGTAGGCGGCGTGCGAGCATGACGGCCGCATCGGCATTTGCGGGCTCTCCCGAGAGATGTTCTGCGACGAGGTCTGTCGCCTCCTCACCCCGCCGCGATCGGTCGAGCGCCACCACCTGTCGTTTCACCAGCGACCAGTCGCGGTGGATGGTCGCCGCCCTGGTGTAAAGTGTGGTCGCCGCCCTTAAATCGCCTTCCGCGAGTGCCGCGTCTCCAGCCAGCGCCAGGGCGTCCGCAGATTCTGGATGGGTTGCGAGGAAGCCCATGCTCGCGCGGCGGGCTTCTGCGGTGCGACCTTGCCCGATCAGCCAGCGAACGAGCTGGACCGCACTCTCACCGTCGGCGGTCACGATTGGCTGCCCGACCCCGGGGCTGGTTCGGGCGGGAATCGGGACAATCTGCAGTGTCTGGCCCACTCTGGCCATGTCGATGAACGCAGCCGCCTTCTCGCGTTCGCCCAGCGCTTCGTAGGAGCGACCGACCAGCATCGCGAGGTAAGGCGTTTTGGCATTCTCCCCAAAACGTGCGATCAGTTCGCGGTGATTGCCGCCCAACGCGAGAGCGCGGGCGAGCAAAAGGCGTACACGGCGATTGTCAGGCTGCCGTGGCGACAGCGCGTCGAGCCCCTGAGCGGCGCTCGCGTAATGGCCGTTCTCCATGTCCAGGACGGCGAGGAGAAGCACCGCGGCCGGCACCTGCCGTTCGATAAAGCGGCTGCGTTGCAAGAGATCGCGGGCAAGGTCATCCCGCCCCGCCCGCGCCGCCAGCACGGCCTCCAGCCAGAGCGCGCGGTCATCCCCGGACGAACCCTCGAAGAGGCGCCGCGTTGCGGTCAGCATATCGGTCGCCCGACCGAGATCGCCGAGCGTGGCGGCGTATTCGGCAAGCAAATCCGGGTCCCGCGACGCGGCTTCGAGACCGCGTTCTAGCAGAGGCAGCGCATGGCCGTTTCCCAGCGAATCGCGCGTGAGCTGTGCACGGAATAATAGCGCCGCCGGATCGTTCGGGTTGGCCTCGAGCGCGCGATCGGACGCTTCGACCGCCTGCACCTGCTCGCCGCCGCGCCATCGCAGACGTCCTATATCGACCCACAACTTGGAATCATCGGGATTCAGGGCCAGCGCCCTGTCGAATACCTGCCCTGCCGCGGGAAGCTCGCCCTGCAGCATCCTCAGGCGGCCGAGAATGCGGTAACCGTGCGCCGCAACGCCGGGTGCGAATTCGCCCTTCGTCAACCAGCGTTCGGCCTCGACGAGATCGCCCTGCTCGATCTCCGCCTCGCCAAACCAGGGGGCTAATCGGGCTGCCGGCGTGCCGGCGTCGAGCATGCGACGCAACGCCGCTTCGGCACCCTCGCCATCGTGACGCTCGAGCATGGCACGCCAGTCGTCCGGTCCGGGCCCCCTCTCGACCTTGCCGCCGCATCCCACCAGCGCGGCCGCCAGCAGGAACCCAATGCTAGACCGAGAGATCATACTGCTTGATGAGATCGTAAAGCGTGGGGCGGCTGATCCCGAGTAGCTTCGCCGTGCTCGAGATGTTGCCTTCGCTTCGGGCGAGCGCATGGCGGATCACCGCGCGATCCGACCGCTCGCGCGCACTCTTCAGGTTCAGCGCGCAGATGCTCTCCTCCGCCGCTTCGGAGGCGAGGTCGAGGTCCTCCGCCCCGATCATTTTGCCGTCGGTCATGATGACCGCCCGCTTCACACGGTTTTCCAGCTCTCGCACGTTGCCGGGCCAACTCCACCCGTCGATCGCCGCCAGCGCATCTGGGGCGTATCCCTTTACGGACGGGTTCATCTCGGAGGCGAATCTTTGGAGGAATGCCTTGGCGAGCAGCACCGCGTCTCCCGGGCGCTCGGCGAGGGTGGGTATCTTCACGACGATCTCGGCAAGGCGATAGAAAAGATCCTCGCGGAAGGTGCCCGCCGCGATCATCGCCTCCAGATCCTGATGGGTGGCGCAGACGATCCGTGTGTCGACCGGGATCGCCGAGCGACCGCCAATGCGCTCGATGGTACGTTCCTGAAGGAAGCGCAGCAGCTTGACCTGTAGCGGCAGCGGAATATCGCCGACCTCGTCGAGGAACAGCGTGCCGCCGTGAGCCTGCTCGATCTTGCCCTCGGTACTCTTGACCGCTCCGGTGAACGCGCCCTTCTCGTGGCCGAACAGTTCTGCCTCGAGCAGGGTTTCGGGGATCGCCGCGCAATTGATGGCGACAAAGCCGCCTTCCCGGCGGTCGCTGGCGTCGTGTAGCCCGCGCGCGAGCAATTCCTTGCCAGTCCCGCTCGCGCCCAGCAGCATGACCGAGACGTTGGTGTTCGCCACCCGCTCGATCGTACGCGCGACCTTGGCCATTTCGGGCGCGGCGGTAATCATGGAGCCGAGGACGGTCTTGTCCTCGGCCACTTTCGCCGCGAGTCGCCGGTTCTCGGCCTCGATCTCGTGGAGGGCAAAGGCGCGCCGGACGATCAGGCCGAGGGCGTCGATATCGACCGGCTTCTGATAGAAATCGTATGCGCCGCGATCGATCGCCTGCAGCGCACTTTCACGAGCGCCGTGACCCGAAGCGACGATGACCTTAGTATCGGGCTTCAATGCCATGATCGCATCGAGCACGGCGAATCCCTCGCTTGTCCCGTCGGGATCTGGCGGAAGACCGAGATCGAGCGTGACCACTGCGGGCTCGTCGCTGCGCAGCGCGGCGAGCGCGGCGTCACGATCGCCGGCGATGACCACTTCGAAATCGTCGTAGGCCCACTTGAGCTGAGCCTGCAGGCCCTGGTCGTCCTCGACCACGAGCAGTTTCTTTTTGTGCTGGGCCATCACGCGGCCTCCTCCCGGAGATTAAACTTGTCGATAAAGCCAGCGGCCGACGACAGCGGCAGGACCGCTGCGAACCGCGTTCCAAGCCCTTCTCGCGATTCGACGTCGAGCCGGCCTCCCATGGCGCGCACCAGCTCACGCGCCTCGAATGCACCGATTCCGAATCCGCCGTCTTTCGACGATACGAAAGGCTTGAAGAGCTTGTCGCGCACGAACTGTGGACTCATCCCCGTTCCGGAATCGACGACTTCGATGCGACCCAGGAGCCCGTCGCAAGAGACATCGAGATAGACCGGCATCGCGGCAGCACTAGCGTCGATCGCGTTTTGCACGAGATGTGCCAAAGCTTGCTCAAGTGCTTCGGCGTCGCCGAGTACCATGCAGGGATCGGCCCGCGTAACCTCGACCGGGTGCGCGCCGGCATAGCGCTGCGCAATTCGTCCAGCGAGCTGCGCGAGATCGAACTGCGTCCGCCCGGCCCCTGTTCCGCTTGCACCGTATCGGCCCAGGCGCTCCAGTAGGGCGTTCAGCTTGCCTGCGCTGTTGGTCAATGTGATCAGCATGTCGGCGCGAAATTCGGGATTGTCGGCGTGACGCTCTGCATTCCGGGCGAGCAGCGAGAGTTGGCTCGCCAGATTCTTGATGTCGTGCATCACGAACGCGATCCGACGGTTGAACTCGTCGAACCGTGCGGCTTCGACCAGCGCCTCGTGCCCAGCCTGCTCGGCAATGTAGCTGGCAAGCTGGCGGGCGACCACCTTGAGCAGATCGAAATCTTCCCAATCGAGCCGGCGTGCGATCGGCGGACGGGCCAGGATGGCGATTCCGGCAAGTCGGTCGAAGTGCAGCAGCGGCACGACTGCCCAGGCGCGACGGTCGCTCGCCAGCCATTCGGGCAGCAGAGCAGCTTCGCCATCACGTACGGCGTCGAGCTCAATGATCTCGCCGGTACGCTCCAGGGAGACCATGAGCGCAGGATCGAGAGAGGAGGCCGGCACCGCCAGGTCATCCCACTGCCACGTTCCGGCGAGCGCCATGCCGCCTTCGTCGTCGGGCAACAGCAGGACGGCGCCTTGGCTGTCCGTAATGTCGGCCAGAGCCTGTGCGGCGCGGATCGGGAGAGCAGGCGCATCTGGTCCTGCGCGCCCGATCGTGCCAGTGAATCGCAGCCATTCGGCGCGGTAATCGTAGCGGTGCTGGAACAGATGCTTGAATACCTTGACACGCAGCCATCCGCGAACGCGCTTGGAGGGCAGCCATAGGATCGCGAAAGTGGCGGCCGCAAAAAGGAACCCCACTTGGGTGAGGCGCGATAATCCGCCCCCGAGCAAGCTCATCGATTGCGCGGCAATGGTGATCGCGAAAAGGTATGCCCCGATCACGAGCAGCGAAAGCGATTGGAACGCCACGGTGCGGCTTGGCAGGATCTTGAGTTCGGCGGCGCGTGCATTTGCTCCGATCGCGAACAGCAACGCGACCGCGCCCATGACCAGCCCCCGCAGCGCGATCAGTTCGGTTGGCATGCTCCCGCCGAGCCACCCGAGGGCGTAGAGGTTAAGCTGCCACGCCCACATCCCGGCGAGTGCCGCGGCGGGCCAGCGCAGGACTTGACGCGACACGCTCGAGGCGCCGGCGTAAAGGTTGTGCAGCAGTACCAGTGCGCCGACCGCCACCAAAGCGTGAAGTAGCGCGGCTACGGCGAAAACAATTTCCTGAACGTTCGCCGAGCCCTCGACGCGAAGTTCCAGCACGAGCAGCGCAGGCTGGAAACATTGGACGATTCCGAGAACGAACACGAGCGGTCGGATCGCCGAAGTGCTGTGATCGCGGCCGTCGTTTCCGAAAAGGCGATAGAGCACAAGCAGCCAGGCGAGATTGCGGGCTGTCTCAAGTAGAGCGGCCACACTGGTGCCGGGACCCCAGGCCGCATTGGTGACGCACCAAACGGCGCTGATCGCAAACGCGGCAATGGCCGCGCCTCGTTCTCGTCGGGGTTGCCCTGTTCGGCGCGCGAGCACCAGCGCGACTATGGCGCATGCCACCGCGCCGCCCAGATTTGTGAAGAACCCGACGAAGTGCCAGAGAGAACCGCCGCCCATTTTAACGTGCCCCTTCGGGCCAAAGGACGACCCGCACGGTCTGGAGCAGGATCAGCAGGTCCAGAAACGGCGTATAGTTCTTCGCGTAATAGAGATCATATTCCAGCTTGGCGCGCGCATCCTCGACGCTCGCGCCATAAGGATAGTTGATTTGCGCCCACCCCGTAATGCCGGGCTTCACCATGTGGCGTTCCGCATAATAGGGCAACTTGTCTTCCAGGTCGGTCACGAAAGCGGGAACCTCGGGCCTCGGTCCAACGAAGCTCATCCGACCGGCCAGTACGGTCCACACCTGCGGCAGCTCGTCGATCCGAACCTTTCGGATGAAACGGCCAAGCCGGGTGATACGGGGGTCGTCCTTCTCAGCCCACTTCGCGCCTTCCGCCTCTGAATTGACACGCATCGAGCGAAGCTTGAGCACGGTAAACGGCTCCCCATAGAGTCCGACGCGGGTCTGTCGGAAAAACGCCGGGCCTTTGCTGTCGAGCTTCACGAGGCAGGCGAACAACGCGATCAAGGGAAATGTCAGCGCAAGCAGCAGCCCGCTCGCGGCGACATCGAACAGGCGTTTGGCTGCGCTCGACAGCATCCGCCCGCTCGAAAATCCATCGGAGAAAATCAGCCAGCTCGGGTTGAGCGTGTCGAGGTCGACCCTACCGGTCTCTCGTTCCAGGAAGCTGGAGAAATCGTTGACATGAACGCCGTGGGTCTTGATCCGCAGCAGGTCTTTGAGCGGCAACGCGTTCCGCCGTTCCTCGAGCGCCAGAACGACTTCACTCGCTCCGATATTCTCGACGAAACGGCCGAGGTCGTTGATTGCACCGCGCGGAATAGCCTCGTCGAGCTGCGGAGTGCCCTCGTTCATGCCGATGAAACTGGCTACCGCGAAGCCGCTTTGAGGCCGTTCGGCGAGGGACTTGATCCGCTCTGCACGCGCGCCCGCTCCAAGCACAAGAATGCGTCGGCGGAAAGCGGCCGTCCCGATCACGCTGCCGACGAGCATGCGGTTCGCCACCAGCAGCGCGATGGTCAGGATCATCGCGTAGAGCAATGTCGAGCGCCACAGGGTGTGGCCAGGCAGCATGAAATCGACAACGGACAAGGCGATCACGCCGAGGCTTACCGCGACGAGCAGGCGGGCACTGGCGTATCGCATCGATCGCAGTGCATCGCTGCCGTATGTTCCGACCGCGATCATCGCCAGCCAGATCGTGCCTGCAAACAGGATGAGAACCGGGATGCGCTCTGCGAGCCGCCCTGCTCCCGTGCCGATTTGGGAAGTGCGAAAGAGCCACGCGGCCTCTCCCGCGCCTAAGAGCAGGATGAGGTCGACCAAGCCAAGCAGCATTACCGCGTGCGGTATGTAGTGTTTGAAAAGACGGATCATCGTCTCGGCCCGGGCGCGCTCCAGTTACGGTAAACGAGCCCTAGGACCGAGAGATGAAATGTCGGTAAACTTTACACCCCGATCACCGGCCTGCGAATTGCGGGGTGGCGCGTGAGATGACGGCTTAGTTGTTGTTGGTAACGTTGTCGGCGGCGTTCTGGGCGGCATCGCCGACCTGCTGTGCGGCATCGCCAACGTTGTTTGCGGCGTTCTCGATCGCATTGTCCTTCGCGACTTCCGATCCACTCATGTTCGTGAAAAGGAATATGCCGGCAATTACTGCGACGATCAGGATTATGGCAATCAGCCAACCTGCACCGCCTCCGCTGCGCGGCTCGCCGTCCGTGATCACGGTATGAGTGGTGTGCGTATCGCCGGTTGCTGGGTCGCGCGTCTCGGTTATGCGTTCTTCAGTCATCGGAATTCTCCCTCATGTGATGAGCGGTAACGCCGACTTGCCCGAGCAGGTTCCGCGATGGATGGTTAACCGCCGAAGCGGAACGGCGTCATGCCCTGTTCGATCGCGGAGAAGTGCAATGCCGCACCGCGCGGCGGCAGCGATCGCTGCAGGCATCCGGCAACGTGGCAGTCTGCGCATCCCCGACCGATCAGGGTCGCGTCCTCTTCGCGCAGGGACATCCCTCTCGCCGCGGCCAGTTCGGCGGCGAGACGCGCTTCGATCCCGAGCACGACGACGAACTGCGCGGTCTGACCCGACCCTCTTCCCTGAACCGTTCGGGCGATCGTCAGCCAATGGGCCGGCGATGTACCGCTGCCATCGACAAGGACGGGCTGCACAGCAAATTCGCCCATTCGCTCGAATGCGCGATGGGCGTGCCAGAGTGGGCAACTGGCATTGCTTTCGAGCCACGCCGCTCCACTCGCGCCCGAGAATCGCTTGGAAAATTGGCCCGCCCGATCGATCCGCGCCATGAAGAACGGCAGACCTCGCTGGCCGACGCGCTGGAGCGTCGTGAGCCGGTGGGCGAGGCTTTCGAAGCCCACGCCAAACCGGCGCATGAGCACTGGCAGGTCGTATCCCGTCGCATCGCAGGCGCGTAAGAAGCGCCCGTAAGGCATGACGAGCGCGGCAGCAGCGTAGGAGGTGACGTGACGCTCGAACAGGCGGCGCGGAGTTTCGTCTGCGAATTGCGCTCCTGCCGCGATAGCCCGAATCTCCTCCCGAAACTCGAGCAGCGCGATCTGCGTGGCGAGTTGGAATGTGCGCGATGCAGGATCGAGCATCTCGTTGAGCTGGAGTTGGCGGGCGTGGAGGTCCAGGCGCCTGACCGCGTCGGGCAGTACTTCGCGCGGCAGGATGCGCACCGCGAGTTGGTGCCGCTCACGCAATCTTTCCGCGAATGCGGAGTAGGCATCCCCCCGCGACAGACGCAATTCGTCCGCGAGTGCCTCCGCGGCAGTATCCAGGTCGCCGAAATGATTGCGCCATCGCTCGATCTCGCGCCTCGCGGCCTGGGTCGGATCGTCGCGCTGCTCGGCAGGGCCCGTATTATCGTAAAGCCGGGCGAACGCGGCCGCGGCCTGCGGTGCGGCGGAGAGGAATTCCTGCAGTTCCTCGCGATCGATCCCGAGGTCGGCAAAGCGTTCGTCGGCCATGCGGCGAGCCAGCCCGTCGAGCCCCCCGATCGATTCATCCTCGCGGAGCGAGCGCGGGTCGAAATCGAACGCGTCGACGATCTTGATGATGACGTTTGCCGACAGCGGGCGCTGGTTTCGCTCGATCAGATTGAGATAAGAGGCCGAGATCCCGAGCCGCGCGGCCATGGCGCTCTGTGTCAGCCCTTCGCGCTTGCGGAGGCGGCGGAGCGCGGGACCGGCAAATATGGCAGCTTCGGCCATTTGTAAATTCCTTTACATACTTACACGCTACATTGCCCCCATACCCGCACCGAGACAAGATTTGCTGTAAATATTTCGTGTGAACGCGCGGCTCGTGCGTCATATCGGTGTCACTTCCTCCTCACGGGACACACGTTATGACCTACCAGACAAGCATCACCGACTTCCGCCGGACGATTGACCACGCCGGCCAGGGTTGGAATGCGATCGACGCCGAAAGTGCAGCCCGAATGAAGCTGCAGAACCGCTTCCCCACCGGCCTCGACATTGCGCGCTACACCGCGAAGATCATGCGAGACGACATGGCTGCATACGACGCGGATCCGGCCGCGTACACGCAGTCGCTCGGCTGCTGGCACGGCTTCATCGGCCAGCAGAAGATGATCGCCATCAAGAAGCACTTCGGCAGCACCAAGGGCCGGTACCTTTACCTTTCGGGCTGGATGATCGCGGCGCTGCGCAGCGAATTCGGACCTCTGCCCGACCAGTCGATGCACGAAAAGACCAGCGTCCCGGCGCTGATCGAGGAACTCTACACCTTCCTTCGTCAGGCCGACGCGCGCGAACTCGGCGGCCTGTTCCGCGAGCTCGACAAGGCGCGCGAGAAGGGTGACGAGGTCGAGGCCAAGCGCATCCAGGGCGCGATCGACAACTTCCAGACTCACGTCGTTCCGATCATCGCCGATATCGACGCCGGCTTCGGCAACCCGGAGGCTACCTACCTTCTTGCGAAGAAGATGATCGAGGCGGGTGCCTGCGCGATCCAGATCGAAAACCAGGTTTCGGACGAGAAGCAGTGCGGCCACCAGGACGGCAAGGTAACCGTCCCTCACGAGGATTTCCTCCAGAAGATTCGCGCGATCCGCTACGCCTTCCTCGAACTGGGCGTGGAGGACGGAGTGATCGTTGCTCGCACCGACAGCCTGGGCGCGGGCCTCACCAAGCAGATCGCCTACAGCAAGGAGCCAGGCGACCTTGGCGACCAATACAATGCCTTTCTCGATTGCGAGGAAGTAGACACTGCGGCTGTCGGCAATGGAGAGGTGTTGATCAGTCGCGAGGGCAGGCTTCTGCGACCCAAGCGCCTGCCCTCGAACCTCTTCCAGTTCCGCCCCGGCACGGGCGAGGACCGCTGTGTTCTCGACTGCATCACAGCGTTGCAGAACGGTGCCGACCTGCTCTGGATCGAAACCGAAAAACCGCACATCGGTCAAATCGGCGGTATGGTAAATCGCATCCGCGAGGTGATCCCGAATACCAAGCTGGTGTACAACAACTCGCCCAGCTTCAACTGGACGCTGAACTTCCGCCAACAAGTCTATGACGCCTGGGAAGCAGCGGGCAAGGACGTGAGCGCTTACGACCGCGCCCGCTTGATGAGCGTCGATTACGATGGCACCGACCTGGCCATTGAAGCCGACGAGCGCATCCGCACGTTCCAGAAGGACGCGGCGCGCGAGGCGGGAATCTTCCACCACCTCATCACATTGCCGACCTACCACACCGCGGCGCTCAGCACCGACAACCTCGCCCGCGAGTATTTCGGGGAACAGGGCATGCTTGGCTACGTAAAGAACGTGCAGCGCGAGGAGATCCGCCAGGGGATCGCCTGCGTGAAGCATCAGAACATGGCCGGCAGCGACATCGGCGACGACCACAAGGAATACTTCGCCGGCGAAGCCGCTCTCAAGGCGGGCGGCGAGCACAATACGATGAATCAGTTCGCCGCCGCCTAAGGAAACGAGGATGACCATCATGACCGATGAAGCGCCGAAAACCGAACCGGGTCGCGCACGCGCGCTGCTCTCGACCGCCGACTTCCGGCTGCTGCGGACCGCGCTGACCGCGTACGCCCGCTCGGTCGATGACCGTGACGAGCTGGCGCGGATCAACGCGCTGCACCACCGGCTCGGCAACTACTGCTGAGCGCCGGAGAGAAGATCTTTGGAGGCAACGGCTCCTGGGGAGGAGCGACGGCCGTCGGGGGACCCCCTTCCTCCGGCGGCCGTTATTGCATCTGGAGCGGCCCGCGCGTCACATCCCGTAGGTGATCACGAGCAGGATCGATAGCGTCGCGGTCATCAGCAGCACAAGTGGAACGCCGGTGCGGATGTAGTCTTTGAACTCGTAACTGCCCTCACCCATGATCAGCATGTTCGTCTGGTACGCGATGGGCGTGGCGTAGCAGAGGTTGCAGCCGAACAGCACGGCGAGGATCAGCGGTTCGGCCGGCAACCCCAGTTGCTGGGCGATGTTGAAAGCGATCGGCGTGCCAACCGTGGCAGCCGTCGCGTTGCTCGCAAAGTTAGTCAGCAGCGTCACGAACAGCATGATGGTCGCGAGCACGGCTGCGGGACTGAGGAACTGCAAGCCAAGCGCAAGTGCCTGCCCCAACCATGAAGCCGCTCCGGTGTCGCCGATGAGGCGGCCGATGGCGATCGATGCGGCGACCAGCACGATCACTTTTCCCGAAAGCGCGCGTCCCACCCGATCGAACCTCACGCACCCGGTCACGAACATCACGATCGCCCCGGCAAGTGCCGAGATTGCGATTGGCAGCAGGCCCACCGATGCAAGGCCGACCGAACCCACCATTATCCCCGCCGCAAGAACGGCCTTCGAGCGCCGCGGCAGTTCGCGCTTTCCCTCAAGTACCAGCAGGCTGTCGGCACGAGCGAACGACTCAAGGTTTTCCGCGAGGCCCATGACCAGCAGCACGTCGCCCTCCGCGATGCGCAAGTCGCCGCCATCGCTGTAGTGGTCGCGCTCGCCCAGCAGGGTCTTGGGACGATGGATGCCAAGCACGGCGACGCCGAACAGGTCCGCGATGCCGGAACTCGGCAATGTACGTTCGATAAGCCGCGAATCGGCAGTAACCGTCATCTCGACGACCGCGATGTCTTCGCCCGTATCCGACGACCTGCGACGAATGCGGTCAATCACCCAGGACGGAGCGACCTCGCCCTTGAGCGTCCGCATCGCATCTTCGAGTGCACGGTGAGTGCCGGAGATGGTCAACCTTTGCTGGATCTGAAGAGGTCCGGTGGGCTGGTCATGGAACTCGATGTCGGATGGCATGCGCGGCAGAATGGCGCTCAGTTCCTGTCCGGTCAGCGCGCTGTCCTCGCCGAGCCGGAGCCTGGCAACGAAGCGGCGCTCGGCATGTACTTCCTCGCTGCGGTTATCGCGCAATAGGCGGGGCATCACCAGCCATAGGTACGGCAAGGCGACCAGCGCGGCGGTTAACACGATGGGCGTGAAGTGGAACACGCTCATGTGCGGCATGCCGAGGTCGCGCGCGATCGACACGACCAGCACGTTCGTCGACGTGCCTATGGTCGTCGCCATGCCGCCGATAAGCACGGCCGCGTTAAGCGGGATCAGTGTCTTCGACGCTGCCATCCCGCCCCGCGCCGCAAGGCTGACGAAAATCGGGATAAGCAGCACGAGAACCGGCGTATCGTTTACCGCCATCGACAACAGGAAGGCCATCGCCAGCGAGACCAGCAGGCCGATCGTCTGATTGAATTTGAATACGCGCTCGAGGACACGCGCGAACGGCTCGAGCGCGCCGGTCACTACAAGACCGCGGCCCATGATCATCAGGGCGCAAATGGTGATGAGCGCGTAGTGCCCGAATCCCGAGAAGGCGAGCGCGAGCCCATCGGTTGGCTGCGTATGCGGAAGGGGGAAGAAGTAGAGCCCGACCGCGATCACGGCAATCGTCAGCAACGACACAATCTCGGTACTGAGACGTCCCCGAGCAAAACCGATGAACATCGCGATCGTCACGACCATGGCGCCGATCGCGTGGTAGCTTGGAAGTTCGAGCATCTGGTCGCGTGAATCCCAGACGGCGCAGGGTATTACAAGCGATTATCGGCGCCTGCGACAAGCGAACGCAAGATTCTGGTGCCCCTGGCCCAACTCGAACGGGCACGTCCGAAGACAAACGATTTTGAGTCGTTCGCGTCTACCATTCCGCCACAGGGGCAACCCGAAGCGCGCCGTGCCTTAGCGAGGCACGCGCTCAGAAACTAGACCTTGATCGAAGCAGCCAGCGCTTTGTGCAGCTTCGAGTGCAATCCATCGTTGGCGGCAAGCACCTGTCGGTCGCAGATCGGCTGCGAACGACCACGATAATCGGTCACGAACCCGCCCGCCTCGCGCACGAGCAGACAGCCTGCGGCGGTATCCCACGGCGCAAGGTCGCTTTCCCAGAATCCGTCGAAGCGGCCTGCGGCAACCCACGCGAGGTCCAGCGAAGCGGCACCGAAGCGGCGGATACCGGCAACCTGCGGTCCGATGGCGGCTAGGACCTTCGTCCACTCGCCAAAATCGCCATGCCCGCCATAGGGGATCCCGGTGGCGATCAAAGCGTCGGACATGCGCGCCCGGCTCGACACTCGCAGGCGCCCGTCGTGGAGCCACGCGCCGCGGCTCTTCTCGGCCCAGAAGGTCTCGTCGGTGATCGGCTGATAAACGACCGCAGCGGTCACTTCACCCCAGCCGCTGCCATCGAGGCTGGGTTCCTGCACTGCGATGGAGATGGCGAAGTGGGGGATGCCGTGGAGGAAGTTGCTGGTTCCATCAAGTGGATCGACGATGAAACGGGGTTGGCCGTCATCTCCGGCTATCTCGCCCCCTTCTTCCATCAGAAAGCCCCAACCAGGACGCGCCACCTTGAGTTCGTCCCAGATGGTGCGCTCGGCGATACGGTCGGCCTTCGATACGAAGTCGGAAGGCCCCTTGCGGCTGACCTGCAGGTGCTCGACCTCGCCGAAATCGCGGCGCAACTTGCCGCCTGCTTTGCGCGCGGCTTTTTCCATCACGCGGATAAGGCCGGAAATCGCAGCCATGAGTTGTCAGCCCGCCTTTCCGACGTAGCTCTGCTCGTAGACGTCAACCACGATCCGCGTGCCGCTCTCGATGTGTGGCGGGACCATGATCCGCACGCCGTTATCGAGCATTGCCGGCTTGTAGCTGGACGAAGCGGTCTGGCCCTTCACCACCGCATCGGCCTCTACAATCGTCGCCTCGACCTGCTGCGGCAGCTCCACGCTGATGGGGCGTTCGTCCCAAAGCTCGAGCATGACCTCCATCCCGTCCTGCAGGAACGGGCGAGCATCTCCGAGCAGGTCCGATGGCAGGTTGATTTGCTCGTAAGTGTCCTTGTCCATGAACACGAGCATGTCGCCGTCTTCGTAGAGGAACTGGTAGTCCTTCGTGTCGAGGCGGACCTTCTCGATCGTGTCGGCGCTGCGGAAGCGGACATTGGTCTTGCGGCCGTCGATGAGGTTCTTCATCTCGACCTGCATGTAAGCGCCGCCCTTGCCCGGCTGGGTGTGCTGGATCTTGGCGACCTTCCAGATGCCGCCCTCGTATTCGAGGATGTTGCCGGGACGGATGTCCACGCCGGAAATCTTCATGGGTGGGTGCTTTCGTTTCGGATGGTCCACGCGCTGCCGCGAGAGCGGGCGCACTGCGCGGCGCGCCTTAGCCGCTCGACCGCGTCGCGGCAAGCTGGACGGTGGCAGGCCGCCAGACGCTTTGCTATGGCGACGCCCATGATCGCCCGTGTCGCCTTCCTCGTCGCCCTCGCCTTTGCCACATTGGGAGGTGCGGCGCATGCCGAAGGTCGGCTGGGCACGCTCGAGCCCGGCCGCTATCTTTGTGAACTGCCCGGAGATGCGGGGGGCCTCGCCTCAATTCCGATACAGGAGGCATGGTTCGATATCGTCAATGCATCGAGCTATTCGGGAGCAGAGGGCCGCGGGACATATTTGCTGACGGGCAACACCGTGATTTTCACGCGCGGGCCGCTCAAGGGGATGAAATTCATTCGCACCGGTGCGCGAACGCTCAAGGCAGTGGGCCTGACCGGCGAATTGGCGAAGATGCGCTGTGTGCGCAGCGGGCGCGGCGCAGCGGACTAGGACGTGGGTTTCGTCAAGATCGGATAGGGATTGATCGCGGTTGCCGGTTCCCACCACTTGGCGTCGGGTGTCGTGCGCATGATCGCGAAGTGCAGATGCGGCGCTTCGGCACTGGCGTTGCCGGTGTGGCCTACGGAGCCGAGCCGTTGGCCGCGGCGGATAGTCTGCCCTTCTTTCAGTCCTTGAGCGTAGTCCTTGAGGTGGGCGTAGTAGTAAATCGTCCGTCCGTCTGAGGAACGAACGTAAATCGTCTTGCCTCCAGCATCGGACAGGAACAGCTTCTCGACCGATCCCGGCGCTGCCGCCAGTACCGTTGTTCCCTCTGGCGCCATGATATCGAGAGCGGAATGCAAGCGCTCCCCTCCCCCGCGCTCGTCGGTGAAGGTGTCGGTCAGGTCGCCAGGTCGAACGCCAAGAACAGGGAGCATCAGAGAGCCTAGCTTCCCCTGTGGCGGAACCGATTGATCGGCCATATCCAGCGAAGGCGGGGCGGCGGTTCGCTCGCTCGCCGTCGGCGTGGGGCTGGGCGCGGCTTCGGCGGGGCGGGTCTTTTCCACCTGGCTCACCCCGCGCGCGCGCTCCATCAATGTGCCGCCGAACACGATCCACGCTGCGCTCGTTAGCGTAGCGGTGACGACGATCGTCAGGATACGGTCGGCGGCTTTCAGTGCCATGTCAGGATACGAATTCAACCTTGGTGCCAGGCTTGACCATCTGAGCGAGCCGTGCGGCGTCCCAGTTGGTCAGCCGCACGCAACCATGACTGGTTACCCGACCGATGGTTTCGGGGGCGGAGGTGCCGTGAATGCCGTAGTGCTCCTTGCTGAGGTCGATCCAGACAACGCCGACCGGTCCGTTGGGTCCAGGCGGCAGCTGCTGTTTCGCCTCGCTGTCGGGCACGTCCCAGAACAAGTCGGGGTCATAGGAGAAAGGCGGATTGTGGGAAACACCGTTGACCTTCCAATCGCCTAGGGGCAGCGGGTCGTGTGTCGAACCCGAAGTCACCGTGAATTCGACGACCAGCTTGCCTGCGCTGTCGTAACCCTTGAGGGTGTCCTCGCTCTTGCTGACGACAATCTTCTCGAGTTGCGGCTGGTCGGTCCCGACGCCCAGGCTCTGGAGCGTTTGCTGCCAAGTCGGATCGTCAACCGCGCCCGGCGCTATCCGGTCGGCGCCGATATTCGGCACACGAATAAGCTGCCCTGCAGAAAATGTGGACTGTTTGGGCTGGAGGTTCGATTTATCCGAGGGGCTCGATGTAGGTGTCGGTGTCGGTGTTGGGCTGGAACCCGGAGTCGGGGCGGGTGTCGCGGCACCTCCGACCGGACCCTGCATGGCAGTCTTGTCGATGCCGGCCGGCCGGCCACCGGGATTGAGCGCCTTCAGGGTCTCGACCGTCGTGTGGAACCGCTCAGCCAGCTTCTCGTCGAGGCTCTGGTAACCGAGGCGCTCGAGCTTGGCCTGCTCGGCCGGCTTGTCCGGCGTCCGCGCGTAATCGAGAGTACCCCACTCCTGCGGGATGCGTACGACGCGGGTGGCAGGGATCGTGTTCCACTGCTTGAGCTTCGCTTTGGTCGCCTCGTCGAGCTTGCCGGTGACGTCCAGCCCGCTGGCTTCCTGGAAACCCTCAAGCGCATTTTCGGTCGACATTCCCATCTTGCCGTCGATCACGCCCGGGCCAAAGCCCTGCCGGTCGAGCACTACTTGGGCCTGCATCACGGGACGCTCCTCCGGGTCAGGAATTTCCGGAACGTCCGACGCCCTATCGGCCCCGTCACGCGAGGCCATCGAATCGGCTAAGCTTTCAGTGGTTGTGTTCGTCGATCGGTCCGCCGCGGCGGAATCCACGTCGTCCTTGTTGCGGTCTGTTCCATTCAGCCCGCATGCAGCGAGCGCAAACAGCGATGCGGTGGCAATGATCTTGCGCAATGGTAGTCCCCTGAAACGGGACGCGACCCGTCCCTCGGTAAGGCAACGGGCGAACCCACAAAAATATCCGCCTTGCCCGGCAAGTCGTTTCTTTCAGTCGGCGGATGCCCGGACAATCGCATCGTGGAAGTCTGCGACGTTCGCCGCCGGATCTCCGTTCCACACCGCGGCCGAGACCGCGAGAAAATCGGCCCCGGCCTTTACCAGCGGTCCGCAATTAGCAGGCGTGATTCCGCCGATCGCGACGCAGGGAATTTCGAACAGTTCCTGCCACCAGGCGAGCAAATCGGCTTCTGGCCGGTGTTCGATTTGCTTTGTCGCGCTGGGGAAGAATGCGCCGAATGCTACGTAGTCGGCGCCCGCCTCGCCCGCTTCCATGGCGAGGTGGCGGCTCGCGTGACAGGTCACCCCGATCTGCATTTCGCGGCCGAGGACCTCGCGCGCTTCGCGAACGTCGCCATCGCCTTGGCCGAGATGAACGCCGTCGGCACCGAGGCGTTTTGCGAGCGACACGTTGTCGTTGACGACGAATGCGCAGTCGTACGCCGCGCAAATCGCCTGCAAGGGCTCCGCAAGCCGCGCCGCCTCGCGCTGGTCCACGCCTTTTACGCGAAACTGGAAGGCGGCAACCTCCCCAGCCCCAAGAGCGTTAGTCAATCGGTCGGGAAAGTCCCCGCCGACATCGAGCGGAGAGATCAGATATAGCTGGCTGGTCGTCATCGTCCGGCTAGGTAGGCACGTGAAGGCCGTTCGTCGATATTCAGGTATCCGAAATCCGACCACGCGTTATTCGCCAGTCATGATCAAGCTCACCGTACGCTTCGCCCCCGTTGCTCTCGCCGCCTCGCTTGCCCCAGGCTGCGCGGTTGTTCCCAACGCCCCCATTGTCGAAGGTACGCCGCAGCCGGTCGGATACGCCGTCCCGCTCGATGTCCCGGTGCGCGTCGGCGATCTCGTCCTCACGCCCAAGAAGGTGGTCGAAGACAGTCGCTGTCCAATGAATGCGCGCTGCGTCTGGGCCGGCCGAGTGGTGGTTACCACACGGATCGACGGGGCGGGCTGGCGCGAGACGAAAGACCTTACGCTTGGCGAGCCTTACGGCACCCACGGCGAGGTCTTCGCACTCGCTAGCGTGCGGCCCGAGCGCACCACGCAGGTTGCGATCGAACCGCGCCAGTACCGCTTCGTCTACGAGACGCGCTGATCAGGTGATCGAGGCGGCCTGAATCTGGTCGATTGCGCCGCCCAGCGTAGCGTCGAACTCGTTGTCGGACTGGTGGTGCCGCAAATCCTGAAGCAAACCGCGGCTGAAGCTGGCAATCATGCCTTCGTTCCTCTTCAAGAGCTCACACGCCTCGTCGGTCGAATAGCCGCCAGACAACGCAACGACGCGGAGGACGTTCGGATGCGCGATCAGCGGTTTGTAGAGGTTCGCTTCGACGGGGATCGACAGCTTGAGCATGACCTGCTGCCCGTTCGGCAGCGCGTTCAGCCCTTCGAGGATCGCGTCGCGCAGGACTTTTTCGCCCTCGGCACGGTCGGCAGCCTTGATGTCGTATTCAGGCTCTAGAATCGGTACGAGTCCGGCTGCGAGGATGCGCGCGCCTTCGGCGAACTGCTGATGCACGATCTCCTTGATACCCGCGGTGTCGTTGCGTTTGATCACCGAGCGCATCTTTGTGCCAAACACCCCCTTCGCCTTCGCTCGGGCAAGCAACGCCTCGAGATCGGGCATCGGCTTCATCAACTGGACGCCGTGGGTCTCGTCCTCAAGACCCTTGTCGACCTTCAGGAACGGGACGATCCCGCGCTCGGCAAGGCGTTCCGGCACCGACTTCCCGCCGCTCGTGCCATCCATCGTCTTTTCGAACAGGATCGCGCCGATGACCTTGCCGTTACCGAAGCACGGCGCCTCGATGATGCGGCTGCGCATCTGGTGGATCAGGGCGAACATCTCGTCCTCGGTGTTCCAGGCCCCGTCGTCGACGCCATAGCCCTTGAGCGCGTTCGGCGTCGACCCGCCCGACTGGTCGAGAGCCGCGATGAAGCCCTCGCCAGTGGCGATGCGATCGGTCATTTGCTGGTGGTTCATCGTCCGTCCTCAAGTCTATGCATAGGTATGCGCGACGGCGCTCCTAACTTTGCTTTCGCTGCATCGCAAGGAGCGCGTCAGACGCGTTTCTGAAGCTTGCGGATGATCCCGTCGAACCGCAGCGCGGGCACGCCGTCGGCAGTGACCACGCCGGCGACGAAGATCGTCTTGCCGCCGCCGCGCACGACCTCGCCGCGGGCTTCGACTAGCTGTCCCACCTTTACCTGGGCGAGGAAATCGCCGGTCAGATGCATGGTGACCGCGTGGTACCCATCGAGTTCTTTGCGCGCGATCGAGAACAGGGCGCCATCGGCGAAGGTCATCAGGCAGCCGCCGTGCATGAATCCGCCACCGTTCATGTGCCGCTGTTCAGCGCGGAAAGCGACGAGAGCACTGCCATCCTCAAGCTGCTTTTCGTAGAACGGGCCTGCGCGATCCTCGAAGGGATCGCCGCGCCAGTAGGTCCAGCCCGCGAACTCGCCTTCGGTCTGCGCTACGCGGCCAGTCTGCGATTCGGGAACCTGCTCGCTCATGCCCGGGCACTCGTGTCCAGCGCCTTTACACCCGGCAACTCGCGCCCTTCCATCCATTCGAGGAATGCGCCGCCCGCGGTGGAGACGTACGTGAAATCGGCCGCCACCCCAGCGTGGTTGAGTGCCGCCACGGTATCGCCGCCGCCTGCGACCGAAATCAGGCTGCCGTCCTCAGTCAACGCCGCGGCAGTTTTCGCGAGCACCACGGTGGCCTCGTCAAACGGCGACGTCTCGAAGGCACCGAGGGGTCCGTTCCAGACGAGCGTGCGACAGGTCTTGAGCACGTCGGCAAGCGCCTCGACCGCCGCGGGGCCAATGTCGAGGATCATCTCGTCCGACGCGACCTCGTGGACGTTGCAGGTGCGCAAGCTGGGCGGATTGGCAGCGAATTCCTTCGCGACCACGACGTCATAAGGAAGGTGCACCGTGCATCCCGCGTGGTCGGCCTTGTCCATGATCGCATTTGCGGTCGCAGCAAGATCGTGCTCGCACAACGACTTGCCGACATCGACACCGCGCGCGGCCAGAAACGTGTTGGCCATCCCGCCGCCGATGATCAGGTGCTGCACGCGCCCAACAAGGTTTTCCAGCACAGCCAGCTTGGTAGAAACCTTGGCCCCGCCCACGACCGCCGCGACCGGCGCTTCTGGATTGCCGAGCGCCGCGTCGAGGGCCTTGAGTTCCCGCTCCATCGCGCGCCCGGCATAAGCCGGCAGCAGGTGCGCCAAGCCCTCGGTCGAGGCGTGTGCGCGGTGCGCCGCGGAGAAGGCGTCATTGACGTAGAAATCGCCGTTGGCCGCAATCCCGCGCGCAAATTCCGGATCGTTCGCTTCTTCCCCAGGCCAAAAGCGGACGTTGTCCAGCAGCCCGATATCGCCAGGACGCAGGATGCCGATCGACTGTTCGACGACCGGGCCCATTACCTCGGGGATGAACATGATCTCACGCCCGAGTACGCGCTCCACGTCGCCCTGGACCATGCTGGTACTCATCGTCGAGAACCGCTGACCCTTTGGCCGGCCGAAGTGTGCCAGAAGCAGTACCTTGGCCCCGGCGTCGGCGAGTTCGAGGATCGTCGGCGCGCTCGCCTCGACCCGCGTCACATCGCTCGCGCGCCCCTCGTGCATCGGCAGGTTCAGGTCGACCCGGACGAGCGCGACCTTTCCAGTGAGATCCGAGGGAAGGTCGTCGAGGGTCTTGAACGCGGGCATCAGAGCAGCCCGGCCATCACTCCGGCGGTATCGATCATGCGGTTCGAAAAACCCCATTCGTTATCGTACCAACTGACCACCCGCGCGAGTTTCGATTCGAGCACGGCGGTTTCCAGCGAATCGACGGTAGAAGAGGCCGGGTAGTGGTTGAAATCGCTCGAAACCAGAGGTTGATCGGTATAGTCGAGCACGCCTTTCATCGGTCCATTCGCGGCCGCCTTCAGCGCCTCGTTGAGTTCCTCCTTGGAGGTATCGCGACCGGGCACGAAGACGAGGTCGACCATCGATACGTTCGGGGTCGGTACGCGAACCGAGCTGCCGTCCAGCTTCCCTTTCAGTTCGGGCAGAACCAGACCCACCGCGCGCGCGGCCCCGGTCGTGGTCGGGATCATGTTCTGCGCCCCGCCGCGCGCACGGCGCAGATCCTTGTGAATCTGGTCCAGCATGCGCTGATCGTTGGTATAGCTGTGGATCGTGGTCATGAACCCGCGCTCGATCCCGAAACTGTCGTTGAGCACCTTGGCGACGGGCGCGAGGCAGTTCGTTGTGCAGCTGGCGTTCGAAACGATGTCGTCCTCGGCGGTCAGGCTGTCCTGGTTGACGCCAAACACGATCGTCTTCGACACGCCCGTTGCCGGCGCCGAAATGAGCACCCGCTTGGCGCCGGCCTCGATGTGCGGCCGCGCCGCCTCGTCCGACTGGAAGAATCCCGTGCACTCGAGCACGATGTCGATGCCATTCGCCTTGTGCGGAAGCTTGCCCGGATCCTTCTCGGCGGTCACGTGAATGTGCTTGCCGTTGACGACGAGGTCGTTGCCGTCGGTCGCCACGGTGCCCGGAAAGCGTCCGTGGGTACTGTCGAAGCCGAACAGCAGCGCGTTCGACTGGGTATCGGCAAGATCATTGATCGACACGAGTTCGAGGTCGTGGTCGTCGCGCTCGAGAATGGCGCGCGCCACTAGCCGGCCGATACGCCCGAAACCGTTGATCGCAACCTTGGTCGCCATGGGAAGAACTCCTGCTAAATACCTAGTTTGGCTTTGATTTTCGGAACAATGACTTCTGCGGTGAAGCCGAACTTGGCAAACAATTCTGTCGCCGGTGCCGACGCGCCGAAACGGTTGATGCCGATCTGCAGCCCGTTCGCCATAGTATAGCGATCCCAGCCCATCGTGCTGCCGGCCTCAATCGAGACGCGCAGCAGTTCTTCGGGCGGGACGTTCGGCAGCAGTTCGTCCTTGTAGGACTGCGGCTGCGCTTCGAACAGTTCCATGCAAGGCATTGAAATCACGTCCGCGCCGATGCCGTCCGCCTCCAGCGTGTCGGCGGTCGCGCATGCAACCTCGACCTCGGAACCGGTCGCAATCAGGATCACCTTGCGCGAAGACTGCGCGGCACGCAGGCGATAGGCGCCCTTCGCGCTGAGATTGCCACCCTCTGTCCGCAACTGAGGCAGGTTCTGGCGGCTCAACGCGAGGACCGACGGGGTGTCGGTATCGGCCAGAGCAAGTGCCCAGCACTCGGCGGTCTCGATCGTGTCGCACGGGCGAAACACGTTGAGATTGGGAATAAGCCGCAAGCTCATGATCTGTTCGACCGGTTGGTGCGTCGGTCCGTCCTCGCCCAGCCCTATGCTGTCGTGAGTGAAAACGTAGATAGCCCGGGTCTGCTGCAACGCCGACAGGCGCACCGCGTTGCGGCAATAGTCACTGAAGATCAGGAACGTGCCGCCGTACGGGATGACCCCGCCGTGAAGGGCCATGCCGTTCATCGCGCAGGCCATCCCGAATTCGCGAATGCCGTAGTAGATGTAGCGCCCAGCGTAGTCTTCGGCCGTAAGCGGCCCGGTTGCGCTGGTCTTTGTGTTGTTCGATCCGGTCAGGTCGGCTGACCCGCCGATCATTTCCGGCACCGCCGCGGTCAGCACCTCGAGCGCCATTTCGCTCGCTTTGCGGGTTGCGACCTTCTTTGGCTCGGCCAGCAGCTTTGCAATGTAATCGTCCAGAACGCTCTCGGGCACGTTCACCACGCCTAGGTCTTTGTTCGACCCACGCGTCTCCCACTCGGCACGCGCCCGTGTCCCGCGCTCACCGGTCTGGCGCCAGTCGGCGAGAATGTCGTCCGGCACCAGGAAAGGCTCCGCGGTCCAGCCCATCTCCTTACGCGCGGCGGCGACTTCCTCAGCTCCCAGCGCGGCACCGTGAACCCCGCTGGTGCCTTGCTTGTTTGGCGCCCCCCAACCGATGACGGTCCGACACTCCACCAGGACCGGTTTGTCGTCGAGCCTTGCAGCTTCTCCGAGCGCGCGATCGATATCGGCGTAATCGTGACCGTCGCAGACCAGCGTGTGCCATCCGGCGGCGCGATAACGGGCGGGAATGTCCTCACAGGTCGACAGCGCTGTCGATCCGTCGATCGTGATTCGGTTCGAATCCCACAGCACTTTCAGCTTGCCGAGGCCGAGATGCCCTGCGAGCCCGATCGCTTCGTGGTTGACGCCTTCCATCAGGCAGCCGTCGCCCGCGATCGTCCACGTGTGGTGGTCGACCACATCGCCACCGTGAACCGCATTGAGGTGCCGCTCGGCGATTGCCATCCCGATCGCCATCGCAAGGCCCTGGCCGAGGGGGCCGGTAGTGCACTCGATTCCGGGAAGGAGGAAATTCTCGGGATGACCCGCACAGGGGCTGCCGAGTTGCCGGAAGTTGGCGATATCCTCGATCGTCGGCTGCTCGTAACCGCTAAGGTACAGCAGGCTGTAGATCAGCATCGAACCGTGGCCGGCGGACAGGACGAAGCGGTCGCGGTCAGGCCAGTGGGGAGCCTTCGGATCGAACTTGAGGTATTTGGAAAACAGGACCGTGGCCACGTCGGCCATGCCCATCGGCATTCCCGGGTGGCCGCTGTTGGCCGCCTGCACCGCGTCCATCGAAAGCGCGCGGATGGCATTGGCCATCGGCGCCAGGCGGGCAGTGTCGAGCGTCATCTCGTCGGGGCTCCTGTATGCGGCGATTCGGGGCGCGCGCTCGCCTTCGCGGAGCGCTTCGGCAAGGTCAAGGCGAGGCCGGACGTAGTTCCCCGCGCAGGTGCTAAAGGGCAGTTATCAACAGGTCGCGCCAACCCTTTGCGCGCACGGCGGAATGACGGTAAATCGGTCGCCATGACGGGGGATCGAAGCGAAGCGGCAGTTCAGCGGATCGAAGCCGCCTTGGCACGTATAGCTCGCGCTGCGGACGGGGTCCCGATTCCGACGTCTTCCGCAAGTGTCCAGGCGCTCGAGGACAAGCACGAGGCGCTGCGCGAAACCGTGACCCGCACCATCGAGCAACTCGACGCGGTGATTGCGGAGCTCGATGAATGAGCGAAGTCGCGCTGAAGATAGGCGGCCGCACATATCGCGTTTCTTGCGCGGCGGGCGAGGAAGAACGCGTGACCCGGCTCGGTGCGACGATCTCCGACAAGGTAGCATCGCTCGGCAGTACCGGTGGGACCGACGCTCAGAACCTGTTGTTCGCTGCCCTGATCCTTGCCGATGAGGCGCAGGAGAGCCGCGAATCGCGCGCTGATCCGGATGGCAGCAATACTTCTCCCGGTGACGCCGAGCGCGTGGCGGAAGAGCGTCAGCAATTCGAAGCGAAAATCGCCGCCCTTGAAGCCGAACTGGCGAGCGCACGCGATTCGGCCATTTCTGCATCTGACGAACTGGAACGCGGCCGAGCGCGTGAGGACGAACTCACCAAGGCCATCATGAGCCACGATAGCGATGTCGCGTCCCTGCGCTCGCGCATCGCCGAACTCGAACAGGAGGCCAAGGCGCGCGCCGTTACGCCGTTGCCCGCCGGGGGGACAGCCGACCTCTCCGCGCTTGCCCCGGCGCTGGAACATTTTGCGCAATTGCTCGAGGAATGCGCGGACAAGCTTGAGCGCGGGCGTGTGGCATCCTAGATAGTGCGCGGCGGGACTGCCCGGCACGAGCCACATCATAATCCCCGGGGCTATAAGCAATCCAAGGGAGCTGTCCCTGTCCTGATGCCCGGGTTCGTCCCGGAATTCGGGATACATGGTTCCCACCTGACGTTGAGGCGTCGGAGGATTTCTGGGGCAACCGACCCATGGTGGTTCCGCCACACCCACTTTGCGGCTAGCGCACACTGCATGAGTGCAGACACCGAAACCAAAGCTCAATTACGCGGACGCCTACGCGCCGAGCGCATCGCGTACGCCGCGGCTCTGCCGGAAGAAGTTCGCGCGTTGATCTTTCACCGGCCGCCCCGACCCGTCCTGGAACTGGTGCCCGAGGGTGCCGTCATCGGACTGTATCACGCAATGCCGGGCGAGGCACCGGCGGGCGGCTATGCGCGATTCTTTGCCGAGCAGGGACATCGGCTCGCACTCCCCTGGTTCGCCGATCGCGCGGCCGCGATGGCGTTTCGCGCCTTTACCGACCCGTTCGGAGAGGGGGATCTAGACGAAGGGCCTTTCGGCATCCAGCCTGCGGACGATTGCGAAGCCATTACGCCTGACGTGGCATTCGTTCCCGTCGTGGCATTCACTCCCGAGGGACACCGCCTGGGTCAGGGCGGCGGGCACTATGACCGCTGGCTGGAGGCGCATCCGGATGTGAAAACGATCGGCCTTGCGTGGGACATCCAAGAAGTCCCCACGATCCCGCACGAGCGGCATGACCGGCGCCTATCCGCCGTGGTCACCCCCACGCGCTTCATCGGACCTTTTACATGAGGACCGAGCCCACCCTGCGGATCCCGCTTGGCATCCTGGCACTGCTGGCGGCACTCGCCGTCTATGTCGGTGTGATTGCAAACTATGCACCCAACCTGATCGGCGACTGGCCCACGCTGGCGCAGGCGCTGATCTATCTTGTCCTAGGGGTGGTCTGGCTGTTGCCACTCAGGCGGTTCATCATCTGGATGGAAACCGGCAACTGGGGCTGAAGCAAATTTCCCAAGTGGCGCGAGTGACGGGGCTCGAACCCGCGACCTTCGGCGTGACAGGCCGACACTCTAACCAACTGAGCTACACCCGCGCAGCCACTTGGGAGCCGCGCCACTAGGGCGTGGCCGGAGGCCTGTCAACCGCCCCGAGCACCCCATCGCGCCGGTTTTTTCTCAAGCGAAAATTAACCATGTCGCGGCATTCTTGCCCGGCCCCGCAATGGGGGCCTGGGGGGATTTGACACTATGCGTTTCGGGCTCGGCTTCGTCGCCATCGTATGCCTTTGGGCGGGTGGTGCATTCGCGCATAGCGCCGTCGACATCGGGCGCTCCGTATATGTGGAACGGACGCGAGACGGAGTTCGCGAGCTCGAGCCTGCGAACGCCCTCCGGGCGGGCGACAAGGTCGTGCTCGTCGTCGAATGGCGCGCCTCGGCGCCTGGTCGCCCCTTTACAGTGCAAAGTGCCGTCCCGCGCGACCTCGCATTCCAGCGCGCCGGCGACGATTCGGTCGAAGTCTCGACCGACGGAGGTCGAAACTGGGGCGAGCTCGGCAGTCTCATGGTTGGCTCGAGGCTGGCGTCTGCGGAGGATGTCACGCATCTTCGACTGCGCGTCGCCGGCGAAAGACGCGGCCGTATGACCTTCAGCGCGGTCGTGCGCTGACGTTCAACATTTCTCGTATTTCCAGTTTCGCTTCTTGCCTTCGGCAAGCCACTCCACCGCCTGCGCGATCCGCCTCGTCCGGGTTTCTTGGCGCTTCGCTTCAGTGACCCATTCCAGGTATTCGCGCCGCGCGCTGGGCGGAAAAGCTGCAAACGTTGCCGACGCCTGAGGATCGATAGCGATCGCCTGCGCAAAATCGTCCGGCATGGCGATCTCTGCCTTTTCAGCCGTATTCCCTCGTCTTGCGGCTGCGCTTCCCTGCTCCGCGATGCGGCGGGCGGCATCGTGCAGCTTCTCGGCGAGGAGATCATCGGGCGGCATGTCGTCGAGCGAGGTCAGCTTCCCGTGCTGGCCCATCCCTTCGGTGCCACCCCGTCCCTCGCCATGAATTGTCAGTGCGCAGTGGGCCTTGAACGCCGCCATGCCGCAGACGTTCTTACCGCCCAGCGTGAAGTGCGGCATCCCCCACTTGATCGTCTCCCCGACGCCTGGAAGGGTGCGATGCACGAGTGCTCGCAGGTGCGACAGGATCGGTCGCGCGAACGGCGCCGCGTTGGCGATATAGGCGTCGATGCGCGGATCGGTGGTCATAGCGGCCTCCCATTCGAAGAAGCCATGCTACTCCGATCAGTCGACCAGCAAAAGCGCCGGGGTTTCGATCAGCTTCTTCACCTCTTGAATGAAGCTTGCGGCATCGTAGCCGTCGACCACCCGGTGATCGCAACTGATCGAGATGTTCATCAGCTTGCGTTTCTCGATCCGCTCTCCGCCCATTCCATCGGGAACGAACATCGGGCGTTCGACGATGCGGTTGGGACCGATGATCGCCACTTCGGGCCGATTGATAACGGGCGTGGTCGCGACCCCGCCGAGTGGCCCCAGCGACGTGACCGTCACGGTCGATCCGCTGAGTTCGTTCGGTTTCGCCGAGCCGTCGCGTGCAGCTTCGGCGAGGCGTCGGATTTCGCCCGCTAGCTGCCAGAGGTTCTTTGCCTGTGCGTCGCGGATGACGGGGACCATGAGCCCGGCGTCGGTTTGCGCCGCCATGCCGAGATGCACCGCACCGGACCGGGTGACCACGTTCGCCTCGTCGTCGTAGCGCGCGTTGATCATCGGGAAATCGGGGATGGTCTTGCAGATCGCCGCGATCAGTCAGCGGCAACATGGTCAGCTTCGGCTTGTCGCCGCGTGCATCATTGAGCTGCGCGCGCAGTCGCTCAAGCTCGGTAACGTCGCACTCCTCGACATAGGTGAAGTGCGGGATATTGCGCTTGGCGGCAGCCATGTTCTCGGCGATCCGTCGGCGCAGGCCGATGACCTTGATCGTCTCGTCCGCGCGAGTGGGCCCAGCGGGGGCATGACCCGACTTCGCGCCATAGGAGATGTACGCGTCGAGATCGGCGTGCCGAATGCGTCCCTCGGCGCTGGGGCGCACATCGGCGAGGTCGATTGCGAGATCGGCCGCGCGCTTGCGCACCGCCGGGGTGGCGAGAACCTTGGAGCTCGAGGATTTCGCAACCGGTGTCGGAGCGGCTTTCGAAGCCGGAGCCGGCTTCGCCTTCGGCTCGGGCGGGGGCGCCGGCGCTGCCTTGTCCTCGACCGCTTCGGCAGCATCCGTGACGTCCGAAGGATCGGGCGTCTCGACCTCGATCCGCTTCTCGACCGTGTTCGATTTCGGGGCTGGCGCCTCGGCGGGCGAATCGTCAGCCACCGCCTCATTGGCCTCGATCACCTCGTCGGGCACCTCACCCTCGGTTTCGATGACCACGAGCATCGAACCGATCGCGATGACGTCCCCCGCCTCGCCGGCAACCTCGAGCACCTTGCCCGAAACCGGGCTTTCCATCTCTACCGTCGCTTTGTCGGTCATCATGTCGGCGATCTGCTGATCTTCCTCGACACGATCGCCGGGCTTCACGTGCATCGCCACGATCTCGGCCTCGGCGATGCCCTCGCCGATGTCGGGCAGGTTGAAGGTAAAGCGAGCCATCAGGCCTCCAGGATCTTGTCGATAGCCTCGCCAATGCGGACGGGACCGGGGAAATAGGCCCATTCGAGGCTGTGCGGATACGGCGTGTCGAACCCGGTCACGCGCTCGACCGGGGCTTCGAGATGATAGAAGCAGCGCTCCTGCACCAGCGCGCTTAGCTCCGCGCCGAACCCGCTGGTGCGCGTCGCTTCATGCACGATGAGGCAGCGTCCCGTCTTGGCGACCGATTCCTCGATTGCTTCGATATCGAGCGGAACGAGCGTGCGCAGGTCGATAATCTCGGCATCGACGCCCTTCTCCTTGGCCACCGCTGCGCTCACGTGGACCATCGTGCCGTAGGTCAGGATCGTAAGCGCCTCGCCCTCGCGCACGGTGCGCGCCTTTCCGAGCGGAATCGCGTAATAGCCCTCCGGGCACCTTGCTGTCCGGGTGGTTCTTCCACGGCTCTACCGGGCGGTCGTAATAGCCGCTGAACGGGCCGTTGTAGATCCGCTTCGGCTCGAAGAAGATCACCGGATCGTTATCCTCGATAGAGGCGATCAGCAGGCCCTTGGCGTCGTATGGCGTCGACGGGATCACGGTCTTGAGACCCGAAACGTGGGTAAAGATCGCCTCTGGGCTCTGGCTGTGAGTCTGGCCGCCGAAGATGCCGCCGCCGAACGGGCTGCGGACGGTCATCGGCGCAATGAACTCGCCCGCCGAGCGATAGCGCAACCGCGCCGCCTCGCTGATGAGCTGATCGAGGCCCGGATAGATGTAATCGGCGAACTGGATTTCGGGCACCGGACGCAATCCGTATGCACCCATGCCGACCGCCGCACCGATGATCCCGCATTCGGAGATCGGCGTGTCGAACACGCGGTTCTTGCCGTGCTTTTCCTGCAAGTGAGCGGTCGCGCGGAACACGCCGCCGAAATAGCCCACGTCCTCGCCCATGATGACGACGGAGGGATCGTGGCTGAGCATGATGTCGAGCGCGTCGTTGATCGCCTCGATCATGTTCATGTTGCGTGCAGGCGCGTCGGCGAGCCCCACGGGGGAATTGTCGTTGATCAGGCTTGTGGCCACTTGATCTTCCTTTCGCGGATCGCCTGCGCGGCCTGTTCCTCGAGGTGCCAGGGCAGATCCTCGAATACGTCTTCGAACATCGTGTGAAACGGATGGTGCATGCCGTGACCAAGCACGCCGTTCTTTTCGGCTTCCTTGGTCGCGGTCTTGACCTTTTCGGCGCACGCGA
Organism: uncultured Alphaproteobacteria bacterium; assembly: GCA_963740025.1. Lineage (GTDB taxonomy): Bacteria > Pseudomonadota > Alphaproteobacteria > Sphingomonadales > Sphingomonadaceae > Tsuneonella. The sequence goes on along the minus strand of CAVUCI010000007.1, from coordinate 8,360 downwards.
GATCGAGCGCCTGCTGACGTTCCTCGTCCCACTCGCCGATTTCGATGAGGTGATCCTTCAGCCGCTTGATCGGATCGCCAAGCGGCCACTCGCTGCGCTCCTCGGCGCTGCGGTACTGGCTCGGGTCGTCCGACGTCGAGTGACCCTCGGCGCGATAGCTGAAGTGCTCGATCAGCGTCGGCCCGCCGTTGGCGCGTGCGCGATCTGCGGCCCATTGGGTCGCTGCATAAACCGCCAGCGCGTCGTTCCCGTCGACCCGGATCGAGGCGATGCCGTAACCCAGGCCGCGCGCGGCAAAGGTCGCCCGCTCGCCGCCGGCAAAGCCCGAAAAGCTGCTGATCGCCCACTGGTTGTTGACGACGTTGAGGATCACCGGCGCGTTGTAGACCGCGGCGAACAGGCAGGCCGCGTGGAAGTCGCCTTCTGCGGTGCTGCCCTCGCCCACCCACGTCGCCGCGATCCGGCTGTCGCCGCGCATCGCGCTCCCCATCGCCCAGCCCACCGCCTGCGGGGTTTGAGTGGCCAGGTTGCCGCTGATCGTGAAGAAGCTGTGCGGCTTCGAAGAATACATGATCGGCAGCTGGCGGCCCTTCAGCTTGTCGCCACGGTTCGAGTAGATCTGGTTGACCATCTCGACCAGCGGATAGCCGCGCGCGATCAGGATGCCCTGCTGACGATAGCTGGGAAAGACCATATCGTCGGCCGCCAGCGCCATCGCCGGGGCGACGCTGGTCGCCTCCTCGCCGGTGCACTTCATATAGAAACTGGTCTTGCCCTGCCGCTGTCCGCGATACATCCGCTCGTCGAACGCACGCGTGAGCGCCATCGTCTCGAGCATCTTGCGCAACGTATCCGGATCGAGTTTCGGGTCCCACGGACCGTGCGCCTTGTTGTCGTTCCCAAGCACTCTGACGAGATCGTTCGCCAGGTCTTGGGTTTCGATCGGCTCGCACATCTCGTCGGGCCGCGCCTGCGCGCCAGGCTCGCCGACCTTGATGTGCGAAAAGTCGACCGCGTCTCCGGGCCGGAACTTGGGTTCGGGAACGTGAAAGCGCAGCTGAGGCCGGTTGTGCCCCGCCTTGCCTCTCCCGTTCGGCGTATCGGCCATTTGGCTCTCCAGACGCAATCTTTTAAGACCGCGTTATTTTATTTCAAAGCAGGTCCGGGAGTCAAGGAAGCTCCCGTCACACGGCGACCGGCGCCTTGAGTGCGCCGAGCGGCGTATAGTCCAGCACTTCGAAATCTTCGATTCGATAGTCGAAAATGCTGTCTGGACGCCGCACGAACTCAAGCCGTGGGCGACCTTGCGGTTCCCGGGCGAGCTGTTCCTCGATCAGGTCCTCGTGGTTAAGGTAGAGATGGACGTCGCCGCCCAACCAGACAAACTCGCCCGGTTCGAGATCGGTCTGCTGCGCGAGCATCCGCTGGAGAAGCGCCGCCGACCACAGGTTGAACGGCAGACCGAGCGCTACGTCACAGCTGCGCTGGTAGAGGAGACCGTTAAGTTTCCCGTCCGCCACGTGGAACTGGTACGTCTTGTGGCAGGGCGGCAAGGCCATGCGATCCAGCTCTGCCACGTTCCACCCTTCGACGATGTGTCGCCGGCTACCGGGGTTCTCCCGCAAGGATCGCACGACTTCGGCGATCTGGTTGATGCCGTCCCCAGCTTCATAAAGTCCATCGGGCCGGTAACGATACGTCGGCCAGTCAACCCACTGCTTGCCGTAGACCGGGCCGAGATCGCCCCAGTTCGCGGCGAAGGCTTCGTCGTCGGCGATGCGATTGACGAAATCATCGAGCGAGATGTCATCGCCTGTCTCGCGAACGTAATTCGCGTGCGGCCATTCGTTCCAGATGCCGACGCCTTGAAGAACCAGCGGGCGGATATTGGTCTCACCGGTGAGGAACCACAGCAATTCGCGCGTGGCGGTCTTCCAATAGACTCGCTTGCTTGTGATGAGGGGCATCACGCCACCGGCCAGATCGAATCGTAGCGTCGCGCCGAAGACCGATCGGGTGCCGATCCCCGTCCGGTCGATCCGTTTGGACCCTTCGCTCCAGATGCGCCGCATTAGGTCGAGATACTGTGTTTCAGGATGCGGGGAGGAGGCGAGCATGGGTCGTCCCTAGCGTGCGAAATGGTCGCTTGCCACCCCGCGATCCCCTCCCTATAGGGCCGCCTCTGCCTCGCCCCGGACCAGTTCCGGAAGGCGCCGGTCGGGGAGTAGCTCAGCCTGGTAGAGCACTGTCTTCGGGAGGCAGGGGCCGGAGGTTCGAATCCTCTCTCCCCGACCAACTTTCTATTATCGTATTATATCAGATACTTACATTCTAGAGTCCCTGACTTCTTGACAGCTCCCTTGACAGCTACGGGCGCACAAGATCAGCGCGCCTGCACAATGCTTGACTCCGACGAGCGCCACATCGCGAAGGTAGCTGAGGATCAGCCGCACCCGTGGAACTCGCCGAGCCCGCGGAATAGCGACGGTTGAGCACCACCGGGGCCGTGGGCAGCTAAAGCAAGTAAAACGCGCACTTACGCTACATCGGGACAATCTATCAGCGCCGGTGAAAGCAAACCGTCTGCAAACGACCCCTGTTGCGGGCATTGCGCCCCCGAGGTGGACGACGATCGATTAGCTTGCTTGACGTGACCGATGGCACTAGGCGCTCCGCGTCATCTGGGGAGTAGCCGCCGCACTCGTGCGGAGCTTCGCATCAACATACTTGGCTGAGAGGTCATGGTGCGAAGAGGACGGGTCACCGTCGAGGCGAGACCAATGACATCGAACCTCCACTCTGCCGGGCGGGAGGATCGGTGTCCTTGGTTCATCGTCCGCCCGGCGCCGGAGAACTCAATGGAAGCCCTGCTCACATCCACAGCCGTGGTCGCGCTCGCCGAGATCGGTGACAAGACCCAGCTCCTTGCGATCGTTCTCGCCACCCGCTTCAAAAAGCCGGTCCCGATTATCGCTGGTATCCTCGTGGCGACCCTGGCCAATCATGCGTTGGCTGCGCTGCTCGGTCAGCAGGCCGCAGCATTTCTTGACGGGACCTGGTTCCGCTATCTTGTAGTGGCCTCCTTCATCCTCATGGCGGGTTGGACGCTTATTCCGGATAAGTTCGATGACGAAAACCCCAAGCCGGCCCGCTTCGGCGCCTTCGTCACCACCCTCATCGCATTCTTCCTTGTCGAGATGGGCGACAAGACGCAGCTTGCGACTGTCGCGCTTGGTGCCCGCTTCGAGAGCGTCGTCTGGGTTACCGCGGGAACGACCCTCGGGATGATGCTCGCTAATGTCCCTGCGGTTTTCCTCGGCAACGAATTGATCAAGCGGGTGCCGCTCAGCGTCGTTCGCGCGATCGCCGCACTTCTGTTCCTGGCGATCGGCCTCTGGCTGCTGGCGCAAACCGCCGGCTGGATCTGACTTGGGTCAGGCAACCCGCAAATTGGGATGCGCACCGGGGCAGCGGTGCGTTTCCACGGTTATGTGGACCAGCTCGTCATGGATGCGTGCGCGGTCGGCGTAGGTCTTGGGCGAAAGGGGATCTTCGGCAACCAGGGATACGATGGCGGCGAACTTGCCGGGCCCGACCTGCCAGACGTGTAGATCGGCGATCCGTGCATCGCCGTCCTCGATGGCCTCGCGGACCTCCTTTTCCAGCGCGACCGTGGAGGTCGCATCCACCAGCACCGCACCGGTGTCGCGCATGAGGCTCCAGGACCAGCGAGCGATCACCACCGCTCCAACAAGACCCATGGCAGCATCCATCCACACCCAGCCCAGGAATTGGCCGGCGAGCAGAGCGCCGATCGCGAGAACAGAGGTAAGGGCATCCGCCAGAACGTGAACGTAGGCGGAGCGAAGGTTGTTGTCCGCGTGTCCGTGCGAACTGCCGTGATCGTGAGAGTGTCCGTGGCTGTGGCCATGGTCATGATCGTGCCCATGGCCGTGGCGGTGATCAGCGCCGAGGAGCCACGCGCTCGCGATGTTCACCAGCAGGCCCAGCACTGCGATTACTATCGCCTCGCTGTAGGCAATCGAGGTCGGCTGAAAGAATCTTTCGACCGACTGCACTGCAATCCCGAGAGCAAACACGGCCAGCAGCAAAGCGCTGGCGAAGCCTGCGAGCTCGCCCACCTTGCCAGTCCCGAACGTGTAGCGTGGGTTGCTTGCGTGCTTTCGGGCGAAACTGTAAGCGAAGGCTGCGACACCCAACGCGCCCGCGTGCGTCGCCATGTGGATGCCATCGGCAAGCAGAGCCATCGAGCCTGTCATCAGGCCCGCTACGACCTCGATCACCATCATCGCCGCGGTCAAAGCAACGACCCACCGCGTGCGGCTCGCATGTGCATCGTGGGAATCGCCCAGGAAGACGTGGTCGTGCGACAGGTGCTCGATCTGGTGGGAATGCATCACAACGTCCTATGGGTCTTCTGGGCTTGCCAAGCTGTTAGAGCGAGGCAGGCGAGGTAACAACTCCTTGGGGAAGCGCTCTGCCAGTGGTAGCTTCGCACCCGGCGGGAAGCACAATACGGAGACGCATGATGAAAACGCCTCTCACCCTGCTTCTGCTCGCTGCCGCACTGTCGGCTTGTGCTTCAACCCACGCAATCGATCCCGAAGTCGCTTCTGCTACGAATTTTGCAGGAGCCGAGACGGTGGAAGTGAAGCTCTCGAACTTCGATTTCACCCCATCGGAGATTTACCTCAAGGCCGGCGTCCCTTACGCGCTTCATATCGTTGATGATGCCTCCGGAGGGCATGATTTCACTGCGCCCGAGTTCTTCGGCTCTGCCCGCGTCGCCCCCGATGATGTGGCTCTCGTTCGGGACGGCCAAGTCGAACTAAAGGGTGGCGATTCTGCGACCGTGCACCTCGTGCCCATCGCCGGAACCTACAAGCTAGTGTGCACTCATCCGGGCCATGCCCTGCTGGGCATGAAGGGCACCATCATCGTCAGTTGAGGCCGGGCCCCACGCCGTCAGCGACGACAAACGAACAGGATGGGTTGAACGTCGGTTTCCCACCCCAGCTCGCGACATAGACGCTGACTGTTGCGCATCCCGAAAGCTGACCAGCCGCAAACGACTTATTGCGGACTCACTTGGACGCTTCGGCCCGAGACGGTGACTATCAAAAGTTACTAACATAGGTTAAATAGAGTCTCCCCAACGCGAAGAACACGATGGAACGGAGAAGCAGCGCTCGTTTTCCCACCGAGCGAGAGGTGGTAGGGCGTGTTCCCGCCACTCCTCTCAAAGCCGTCGTTCTCGACCTGTCGACTTCGGGGTGCCTCATCGAAACGGAAAGGTCTTTAATCCAACCAGGACGGACCGTGTTGCTAGAGTTGTCCGAAGTGGATGAAATCGCCGGGCAGGTAGTTTGGAAGGATGGCAGCCGAGCTGGTGTGAAGTTCCACGAGGAGCTTAGCGAGGAAGCCTTGAGACGACTGGTGGAGCCCGAGATCGAGAATTCGCAGGAAGATAAAGCGTTGCGAGATAACTTTGGCCGTCCCCTTCCGCCGTTGGGCGCGCAAATCAGGTTAATTTGACTCGCGAGCCATTGTCGTCCGACCCGATTTGACCGTTCGACCGCTAAGCCAAACCTCCACTCGGCAGTAATTTGACGTCGGATGGAGCTATTGGGCAAATCCTGCAGCTAGGTCTCCTTCCGACCCCATTGTAGACGTTCGCTGCCCCCTCTGCTTGACCCGCAGAAGCAAGCGCGTAGGGGCAGCGCGTCATTCACCAAGAGGTTTTCCGTGAACCGCTCACTTGTCTTTGGCGCCCTTGCCTTTTGCAGCAGCGCGCCAGCGCTTGCTGATCATACCATAGCGGGCGGAGGGGTGTCGCAGAGCGGTCCGGTAGTTACGATCGACGCACAGACCGTCCCCGCAGGCTCACTCATTGGCGGGCTGTCGGTCCATTACACGAAGCCCGTCGCTTACGCTGACGCCGAGCTAATCGCACTCGCTTCCCAGCATGTTCACGCGCACACGACCGACTACAACGCGACCGCTTCGGCTTCCCTGGCCTACGGAGTCACGGGGCACTTCACTATTTCGGCCAGCTTGCCGATCGTCGTCAGACATGACCTCCGCGCCGGCGAACACAGTCACTCCGGCGGCACGGCGTCAAACACAGTGGAGCAACTGGGATCGGTCTCGGGCATTGGTGATCTTTCGCTGCTCGGCGAGTATGTGTTCGCCCACGACCATAAAGCGGGCTGGTTTGTGTCTGCTATCGGTGGGCTCAAAGTTCCGACAGGCGACACGAGTTAGGCCGCTCTTGATGGTGAGCGCTTAGAGACCGAGCATCAGCCGGGAACGGGTTCGTGGGACCCCCTGGTAGGCCTGGCGGCATCGAAACGCTGGGGCCCGTGGGCGCTTCATGGCAGCGCCTTGTATCAAGTTTCGACGAAGGGATCGCAAGCGACCGAACTCGGCGATCGTTTGAGCTTGAGCACTGCCGTGGTTCACACCTTCTCGGCGGAACACGCTGCGCACACCAGCGCGACGATGGAGCATCATCACCACGACAAGCTTACATGGGGTCTGATGCTGGAGACGAGCTACGAGCGCGAAGGCAAAGAGCGCATTGCTGGCAGCATCGAGGACGATACCGGCGCAATGGGGGTGTGGCTTTCGCCGGGTGTGCGTATTGCTTCGCCGAAAGGTTGGTCCGGCGCCCTCTCGGCTGGCGTGCCGATCTGGCAGGACATCGGGGCGTCACACCCCGACAACCACTTCCGCGTGATTATACAGATCGGAACGCGGCTTTAGCCCTCCGTCCGCCTTTCACCCGGTAATCAGACGCTCGCACTGGGCGTCGCGCTCCCAAAAACCGACAGGCAGCTTTCGCGCTTCCCGATCCTAAAGCGGACTGTCGGCTAGCGACCCCTTTGCGGTCGTTGAGATAATCGCTCACACCGGCTCATCGAGACCGGTAAGCAACTGTCGTTACCGCGCCCCCGGATGGAGACGCGGTCCAAAGGCCAGCCTCACGGCTACGAGCGATCGAACCGATGCGATTTTGTGGCCGGGACAAGTCTGTTGGTTGCCGACAGACATGGGGGACTTTGGAATGCGGTTATTGCTCGCACTATTCGCGCTTTTTTCGACATCCGGCTTGCAGGCTACCGCGCCAGGATCTTCAATCGATGCGTTCATCAAGCAGGAATTGCCTGCGTCCGGGGCTCCGGGAGTCGCCTATGCGATCGTAGATAATGGCGAAATCCGCTCCGGCGCTCGTGGCCAAACCATTGCAGGAGGTGATCAGGCGGTCACGCCCGACACGCCCTTCCTGATCGGCTCGATTTCAAAGAGCTTCACTGCCCTTTCGATTATGCAACTGGCCGAAGCAGGCAAGGTCGACCTCGATGCCGGTGTGGCGACCTATCTCGATGTCTTTCGGGGGCGTCCTTCGGGAGCGATTACTGTTCGCCAATTGCTCAGCCACACAAGCGGTTATTCCACTGTGCAGGGCAACAGCATGCACGATGATGAAACGTCGAGCGAGCGAGAGCTTGCCGAGCATGTCGCACGCGTTGCCGAGTGGGGACCGGCTTACCTTCCGGGCGAACGGTGGGAATATTCCAATGCGAATTATAAGATCCTGGGTGCAGTGATCGAAGCGATGAGCGGTCAGGATTACGCCAGTTACGTGCAGGACAACATCCTCACCCCGCTCGGCATGAGCAACAGTTTCGTCTCCGATGGCCGGGAGCCAGGAAAAATCGCCGTCGGTCATCGCCCGTGGTTCGGTGGCAATCGCGCTTATGAAACGGGCCGGACAGAGCGCGCGAATGCGCCCGCCGGCGGCATATTTGCGAGCGCCAACGACCTCGCGCTCTACCTCGCCATGATGGTGAATGGGAAAGACGACATTATCAGCGCGGCCAGCAAATCTGCGATGCTGCGTCCAGCGAGCGAGGCTTCGCCTTTCTATGGCCTTGGCTGGTTCATCGATGACGAAGCTCGAACCGCCTATCACAGCGGTCTTGTGCCCGGAACAGAAACGCTCGCCACCCTTGCTCCTGCACAGCACAAAGGCGTGGTTGTGCTGGTGAACTCAAACAGCGGAATTGGCTTCGGTGAAAATCTGCAATTGCGCAACGGCGTCACCGCAAGGGCTCTCGGCCTGGAATACTCAGGCGAAGGCTCGCGGTTCTGGCAAAAAGTGACCTACCTGATGGTGGTGCTGCTGCCTGGATTTATCTCGCCAGCATGATTTGGGCTTGGTTGAGTTGCAAAAAGTTAAGAACCAAGTCGGGTGCGGCTGGAATGTTCAGCCTCTGGTTCCCGCTTCTCGCGATGATCGTGATGGCGGGAGTTCTGATGATCCTTATACCGCGGAT
>CAVUCI010000006.1:0-229049 GCA_963740025.1 uncultured Alphaproteobacteria bacterium | reverse complement strand
TCCGCTACCAATTTTTCTGAAAAAATCTGTAGCGAGCTGGCGATGCCGAAGGGCTGCCCGTGTGGCGCGTCAGTCGAATTCCGGTTCGGGCGACAGGACTGTTTCCCTTCTCGCCACGAAATACAGGCCCGTTCCCAATGCGAGCAGGACGAAAATCAGCGCGAAGGCGGTCGGCGGAGCCTGCGCGATGGTGAAGAGGGCAAAGAAGGCGGCGACGGCGATTATCGGCCACCAGCAGATCGAGAGGCGACCGTCGTGCCCGTGGTCCGTCCCACGCATGAGCAGCACGAAGGCTGCGAACATGACGAGTGCGGCCAACTGGCTCCCCATCGAGGTAACCGAAGCGAGGAACGCGAATGCCCCGCTGGCCAACATGATCGCGACGATGGCCGAAAACAGCACGATGGCGCGATCCGGAGTCTCGAAGCGCGGCGAGATGTGGGCGAATGTTTCGGGCAGCAACCCGCGGTCCGCCATGCCATAGGCGAGGCGCGCTCCGGCGACGTAGAAATTCAGCGAGTTGGTCGCCACGGAGAAGATCGCCGCGAGACTGATCATCAGCGCGCCTGGCTCTCCCATCACGATCTTCGCGGCGGCTGCGAGGGGAGTTGCGTCCCGCGTGCTCTGCGGTGCCCCGGCGGCGACGAAGGCCCATTGAACCGCCATGTAGAACGCGATGATCAGGGCGAGAGAGCCGAGCATCGTCACCGGAAGGTCCCGCCGCGGGTTTTTCAGTTCGCCCGCCGAGTAACTCGAACTGTTCGCTCCCGAGAAGGCGAAGAACACCAGCAGGGCGACGCTTTGAACGCTGCCGAAGTCCGGAAGGTCGAACGACGGGGCGATCCCGCCCGATGCGAAGGCGACAAGGCAGAGCAGGAGGATGGGAGTGAGTTTCAGCGCGGTGCCGACGGCAAGGCCGCCGATGCTGTTCTTCATTCCCGAGATCGTGACCCAGGTAAGCGCGACAAGCAGGAAGAGCAGCGCGGCTGCCTTGGCGGACGGGTCTCCGAAAATCGGGAAGATCACTGCCAGGTATGAAACAAGGACGTAGAGTGTGGCGGCGCGACCTGCCGCCATCGCAAGCAGAATGACCCAGCCTGCCTGGAAGCCGACGAAAGGGCCGAATGCGACCTGGATGTACAGTTGCGGCCCTCCGGACAGCCTGAACATGTTCGACAGCCGCGCGGAAATCAGCGTGCCGCAGGCGAAGAGAAGTCCGAAAATCAGGAACAGCCAGGGCGCGAAACTGCCGACCTGTGCGTGAAGCAATGCGGGCAGGGCGAAGATGCCTGCGCCGATCATCCCGTTGATGCTCATCAACGCTGCGCCGGCCTTGCCGACTACGCGAGGTGGTCGCTTCCTCTGCTGCATCCATCGCCCCCCGAACCGAAGCGGACAGGCATTCCAGAGGGTAGTCAAGCCCGCAGACGCAAGGCGCGGATTCTCCACGCAAAGGCTTTCCGCACGCGATCTCGAAACCCCGGTGTGCTGGCCCGGGATCGGGCCCCGGGACGCCGGATTCGCGCTCGACCGCTGCCGGGCGGGTCGGCGTCGCAGCTCCGGGATGGGCGAACCGGTCGCTCGGCGCGACGGCGGCAGAAACCAGCGCGCCGCGCCAGCCGTTGCAGGCGTGGATGGAGGTCCTATCTGCAGGATTGACTGTTGTTTGCACGAATTAGCGGGCCCAAAGGGGCCCCCGACAAGTTTGGGAGAATTATCTGATGCGCCAGGTCGATCACTTCATCGTCGGCGGAACCGGCGGCTCGGCGGACCGCAGCCACAAAATCTGGAATCCATCGACCGGCGAGGTTCAGGCCGAAGTTCCGCTGGGCGATGCCGCGCTGCTCGACAAGGCGGTCGAGGCAGCGAAGAAGGTCCAGCCCGAATGGGCGGCAACCAACCCGCAGCGCCGCGCGCGGATCATGTTCGCTTTCAAGGAACTGGTGGAGGCGAACAAGGACGAGCTCGCCCGCCTGCTGTCGAGCGAGCACGGCAAGGTGATCGACGATGCCCACGGCGACGTGCAGCGCGGTCTGGAGGTGATCGAGTACGCCTGCGGCATTCCGCAGGTCCTGAAGGGCGAATATACCCTCGGCGCCGGCCCGGGCATCGATGTCTATTCGATGCGCCAGCCGCTCGGCATCGGGGCCGGTATCACCCCGTTCAACTTCCCCGCGATGATCCCGATGTGGATGTTCGGCATGGCGATCGCGGCGGGCAATGCCTTCATCCTGAAGCCCAGCGAGCGCGATCCCAGCGTGCCGGTGCGGCTTGCCGAGTTGTTCCTGGAGGCCGGCGCACCTGAAGGGCTGCTCCAGGTCGTCCATGGCGACAAGGAGATGGTCGATGCGATCCTCGACCATCCCGACATCGCGGGCGTCAGCTTCGTCGGCTCGAGCGACATCGCGCACTACGTCTACAAGCGCGGCGTCGCGAACGGGAAGCGCGTGCAGGCGATGGGCGGGGCGAAGAACCACGGCATCGTGATGCCCGACGCCGATCTCGACATGGTGGTGAACGACCTTGCCGGAGCGGCGTTCGGTTCCGCCGGCGAACGCTGCATGGCGCTTCCGGTCGTCGTGCCGGTGGGCGAGGATACCGCGGACCGCCTGCGCGAAAAGCTGATTCCCGCTATCGAGGCGCTGCGCGTCGGCGTCTCCACCGACAGGGACGCACATTATGGCCCGGTCGTCACGCCGGAGCACAAGGCGCGGGTCGAGCAATGGATCGACACCGCGGAAAAGGAAGGCGCGGAAGTTGTGATCGATGGACGCGGATACAGCCTGCAGGGGCACGAGGACGGCTTTTTCGTCGGCCCTACGCTGCTCGATCGCGTCACCACCGACATGGAAAGCTACAAGGAAGAGATTTTCGGCCCCGTGCTCCAGATCGTGCGCGCGAAGGACTTCGAGGAGGCGGTGCGCCTTCCCAGCGAGCACCAGTACGGCAACGGCGTCGCGATCTTCACCCGCAACGGCCACGCCGCGCGCGAGTTTGCCAGCCGGGTCAACGTGGGCATGGTCGGCATCAATGTGCCGATCCCGGTGCCGGTCGCCTATCACTCGTTCGGCGGGTGGAAGCGCAGCGCGTTCGGCGACACCAACCAGTACGGCACCGAGGGGCTCAAGTTCTGGACGAAGGTCAAGACCGTGACCCAGCGCTGGCCCGATGGCGGCGGCGACGGATCGAACGCGTTCGTCATCCCGACGATGGGCTGAGGGGAGAATGAATGCACATGAAAATCGCATTCATCGGCCTCGGCAACATGGGCGGCGGGATGGCCGCGAACCTCGTCAAGGCAGGACACGCGGTGAACGCGTTCGACTTGTCGGAAGACGCGCTGTCCGCGGCGAAGGAGCACGGCTGCACGACGTTCACCGATGCCGCCGCCGCGTGCGAGGGCGTCGATGCGGTCGTGACGATGCTGCCGAATGGCGGGATCGTGAAATCGGTCTACACCGACAGCGTGATCGGCCACGCGCCCAAGGGCGCGGTGCTGCTCGACTGCTCGACGATCGATGTCGCCACCGCGCGCGAGGTGATCGCGGCGGCAGAGGATGCCGGCTACGACATGGTCGATGCGCCCGTCAGCGGCGGCATCGCGGCGGCGAACGGCGGGACGCTGACTTTCATGGTCGGCGGATCGGACACGGCGTTCGAGCGCGCGAAGCCGGTCCTCGAGGGGATGGGCAAGGCGGTGATCCACGCAGGCGCCGCGGGCAACGGGCAGGCGGCGAAGATCTGCAACAACATGCTGCTCGGCATTCACATGATCGGCACCTGCGAGGCCTTCGCGATGGCCGAGAAACTGGGGCTCGACCCGCAGACCTTCTACGACATCTCGAGCGTGTCGAGCGGGCAGTGCTGGTCGATGACGAGCTATTGCCCGGTTCCCGGCGTCGGCCCGCGATCCCCGTCCGACAACGACTACAAGGGCGGCTTCGCGGCCGGGTTGATGCTCAAGGACCTGCGCCTCGCGATGGATGCGGCCGAGGACATCGACGCCGCCGTCCCGCTCGCCCAGCGCGCGCGGGCGCTTTACGAGGATTACGTCAGCGCGGGCAACGCGGACGTGGACTTCAGCGGGATCATCCGCACCCTCGAATAGGGTTCGCGCGCGAAGCCTTTGGACAGCGCCCGCCCATGCCTTAAGGGGCAGGGCAGCCCACCTCACACGCCAGGAGTTACCCGATGAAGACCCGCGCCGCCGTCGCCTTCGAAGCGAAGAAGCCGCTCGAGATCGTCGAGCTGGACCTCGAAGGCCCGAAGGAGGGCGAGGTGCTGGTCGAGATCATGGCGACCGGCATCTGTCACACCGACGCCTACACGCTCGACGGGTTCGACAGCGAGGGGATCTTCCCCAGCGTGCTCGGCCACGAAGGTGCCGGAATCGTGCGCGAGGTCGGGGCCGGGGTGACCTCGGTCAAGCCGGGCGACCATGTGATCCCGCTCTACACGCCCGAATGCGGCAAGTGCAAAACCTGCCTGTCGGGCAAGTCGAACCTGTGCACCGCGATCCGCGCGACGCAGGGCAAGGGGCTGATGCCCGACGGAACCACGCGGTTCAGCTACAAAGGCCAGCCGATCTACCACTACATGGGCTGCTCGACATTCTCGAACTTCACCGTCCTGCCCGAAATCGCGGTCGCGAAGATCCGTGAGGACGCGCCGTTTCAGACCAGCTGCTACATCGGCTGCGGGGTAACCACCGGCGTCGGCGCGGTGCTCAACACCGCGAAGGTTGAAAAGGGCGACAACGTGGTCGTGTTCGGCCTCGGCGGGATCGGCCTCAACGTGATCCAGGGCGCGAAGCTGGCGGGCGCCGGCAAGATCGTCGGCATCGACATCAACCCCGAGCGCGAGGAATGGGGGCGCCAGTTCGGCATGACCGACTTCCTCAACACCAAAGGTCTCAGCCGCGAAGAGACGATCGCGAAGATCGTCGAGATTACCGACGGCGGCGCCGACTACAGCTTCGATGCGACCGGCAATGTCGAGGTCATGCGCACCGCGCTCGAATGCTGCCACCGCGGCTGGGGCACCTCGATCATCATCGGCGTTGCCGAGGCGGGCAAGGAAATCTCGACCGCGCCCGTTCCAGCTCGTCACGGGCCGCAACTGGCGCGGCACCGCGTTCGGCGGGGCCAAGGGCCGTACCGACGTGCCCAAGATCGTCGACATGTACATGGATGGCCAGATCGCGATCGACCCGATGATCACCCACGTTCTCACCCTCGAGGAGATCAACAAGGGCTTCGACCTGATGCACGCGGGCGAGAGCATCCGCAGCGTCGTGGTCTATTGATGGAGCAGGTTTCGGCCAACCGAAGCCACGGCGGCACGCAGGGCGTCTATACTCATGCGTCCGAAGAAACCGGCACGCCGATGACCTTCTCGGTCTTCGTGCCGGACCATGCGCCGGGCGCGAAGCTGCCGGTGCTGTGGTACCTCTCGGGCCTCACCTGCACCCACGCCAACGTGACCGAAAAGGGCGAATACCGCGCCGCCTGCGCCGAGCATGGGGTGATCTTCATCGCGCCCGACACCAGCCCGCGCGGCGACGACGTGCCGGACGACGAGGCATACGACTTCGGCAAGGGCGCGGGGTTCTACGTCGATGCAACGCGGGAACCGTGGGCGGCGAACTACCGGATGCGCAGCTACATCGAGCGCGAGCTTCCGGCGCTGATCGAGGCGGAGTTCCCGATGGCCGACATGGCGCGGCAGGGCATCACCGGCCATTCGATGGGCGGCCACGGCGCGCTGACGATCGCCCTGCGGAATCCCGACCGCTTCCGCTCGGTCAGCGCCTTCGCGCCGATCGTCAGTCCGCTGAACTGCCCGTGGGGCGAAAAGGCGCTGTCGGGCTATCTCGGCGAAGACCGCACCAATTGGCGCGAATACGACGCCTGCGCGCTGATAGAGGACGGCGCCTGCCTGCCCGACCTGCTGGTTGATCAGGGGACGGCGGACGATTTCCTCGAGGACCAGCTCAAGCCGCACTTGCTCGCCAAGGCGTGCGAGGAAGCCGGCATCCCCGCGACCATCCGGATGCAGGAAGGGTACGACCACTCGTACTACTTCATTTCGACCTTCATGGCCGATCACTTCGCCTGGCACGCGCAGCGGCTGAAGGCTTAGCGCGCGCCGCCGAACCTGTCGCTGATGGAGCGTCCGCTATCGGGGCTTTCGAAGTTTGGTCTCAGCGTCTGCAATCGGTGCCCCTACCCGCTCTGCACAGCATCCTTTTGCAAGGCAGCCGCGAGGCTGTGGGGATCGACCGTCACTGTCCGGGTCATGCCGGGACTCCGGATGTGGAGCAGCGTCGCCGTCCGGACATAGACCGTGCGCTCGTTGCCCTCGATTACCTCCTCGTCGGTGTCGATGTCATAGGTTCCCGCGGCAAGTGGACCGTTCACTTCTGGCAAAGTGAATGGATTACGGAAAGTCAGCTGGGATCGGGTCGTTCGAATAGCCATTTTTTCACCTGCGGGGGGCAGTCCTCGTGTCGCGAAGATGACCCTAGCTGTTCTTCATATTCTCGAGCCCCTTCACCGATCCCGGTTTCTGAGTCGGTTGTGACGCGTTCGTCTTGGGCTTCTCCGCCTTCGGTTTGCGGACTTCCCGGTTCGATTTTCTTTGGCCCTTCGCCATGGCGTTTCTCCTGTGGTCGTATCTGTCGATAATCGAGCCGGGAGCGATCTTTCGCTCTTGGCTGGCGCAATTCAGGTGTCCGCTCGTCCCCGATCCGGGTTTTCGCTTAGTGGACGATGCGCAGGGTCGGAATCACGCAGAGACTGAGCCTCACCCTCTGCTGTCGCAGAAGGTCCGGCGTAGCTGCCATAAATGATCGTGGGCGGTGCGAAGGGATCCTGCGCGATCGGCGTCGATCGCGAGACCTTCCTGAGTTGCCGGATGCGCTCTGCGTATTCGGCGATCCGCCCCATGTGGTTCGCGTCCCCACAGGCGCCGGCTTTCATCACTTCGAGCTGATGGGCGTAAAGCAGTTCATTGAGGTCCATCTCGCGCTCCTGTGGCCTGATCGGCAGCCAAGTTTGCCAACATCGTTCTCACTTTCGCTTCGCCAGCTTGGCTGGCGGTTGCGATGGTAAGCGGACGGCCGCCCAGTTCGGGCAATTCGGTGTTCAGGAAAGCGATCGCGGCATCCTTGCCGAGCGATAAGAACGCAAGGTGAGTGATGTCTCCCTGCCGCGCGGCCTGATCGCGCGGGATGGGGGAGGATTTGGCGCGTCTGCGCCAGTGAGACGCGGGTGCGCTGGTCTTTTCTTCGGCCATGCAATTAGAACCCTTCGAAAAGTGGGAAATCCCGTCAGCCGATCAGCCAGAACAGCAATAGCGCGAGCGCCGCGAGCGGCAGCAACACGCCGATGTAGTCTGGCCCGAAGTTCTCGCGCGCGCTCATAGAAGCGCACGCTCAAGCTTGGCCATCCGGCGAGCTTGCGCGATGGCGTCGGTAAGGTTCGTGTATTTAAAGCCGCCTACCGAGTAAGTCTCTGTGAGGTGGCGAACTATTCCGAGGGACTCTGCACTCTGTTCCGGCGCAGTGCTCCCTCCCTCGTTCTCCCAGGACTCGGCTATGGGCGGGACGGAATTCGGTTGAGGGTGAGACATCGAACTGCTCCCTTGCTGCAAGCGGGAGCCCTAGGTCTCTCAGTCGAGGGCGCTCACAGGAAAGATAGCCGCTTCGATGCTTTGTAGATGGTGTGTCCGGCGCAGAATACAAGCTCCCGCGACGCGCCCACGAACTGTAACGAACCGGATGGCAAGGCGACAAGCGAATGTCCGAAAGGGGTCGTTAGCGGCTGGTCGGCTTTCGGGCAGGTTCTTGCGGTAGCAGTCGGTCTGCTCTTGGGTTGCCCGCTAAAGGGAGCGGGTGTCTGCTTTTGGGGTGGAAAGCTGCCGTGTGACACGCCGCCCAAAGTAGTCTAGAGTCGATCCATCGCGAGGCTAGCCACGGGCACTCGCGACTGAGAGACTGAAGCGCGCTCCCGCTCTTAAGCGGAGATGCGCTCAGCCACGATAAGACCGTGACAACTTATCGGGCGTGAGGAAGCTTGTCGAGAGATGATAATTGACGTTCGAAATCTGCCAGCTGCAGTTCATTCTGCGAAGCGGCATGCCCTCAGATTCGTTCGAACCACATTATCGACACAGGCCGCAGTTCTCACAGGCTCGGATAAAGTAATCCCAGTTGTGCATTCTCACCGGCAGTGATCCAGAAGTGATCGCATCGGTCCAGCCTTGATTGGCGGTCTTCTCAAGCCAAGATAGCGATGTCGTATAAGCACCTTTTATCGGTGAACAGCGATGCAACAGTCTTATTTGGAGAGCGCGAAAAGGGATTCAGTCGCAACCAACTTATATTTCATGGCTCAGGTTCGGTCTCTCGGAACGAGCCCAGTCCCTGACCTTCGCAAATGCAACCCACTTCGTATGCAGCAAGTGGGTCACCAAGCGCGGCCGCCCGCTGAAACTCGGAAATGCTTTGGTCACATCCTCGCTTACGTCTGCACCCGTTTGGTAGGCCATTCCGAAATGGTAAATGGCCTCGGGATTGTCTCGAGCCGCAAGCCTCTCACTTGGCAAATCAAGTTGTCGTTAGATTCGGCGTTCCCGCACGTCTAAGGGACAAAAGCAAACCAGCAAGCAGAACCACCATTTCAAACGCATATTGGGCACCTCTTGAAGGGGTTCGACTATTTGCCCAATGTCTGCACCACTAACTGGGCCGTTAGGCGACCGGTCAGCATTTGTACGTGCTCTCGCCCGATGTAGCGAGGTAGCGTTTCGTTGGAACTCTCTCACACACTTGAAAGAATGGCGCGGAAGTTCGCCCGCAGGGGCCTGCTCGACGACAGCGGATCTACCGCGACGCCTCTATCTCTAGCCGTTTCACACCAAGATCGTGAGCCGCATCTCGTCGCGAGGGGGATAACGCTTGTCGAGAGCACGCTTCGGTTTCCGGTCGCGGTTCGTCACATTCGGCGGACGGAGATCGGCAGATCGTAGCTTTCACGTGCCTGCACTCGTAGACCTTGAAGGTTCTGCTGCTTAAGACTGCCGATCACGTGTTCAGGCGATTGCCCGAGCGAAGGTCGCCACGATATCGCAGGCTTCTGATCATCTCGCTTGTCGGCAAGACCCGCATCGCGCAGCGATGGGTGAAACACGTTATCGACGCATCGATCTACCGCGAGTGGGTGATGAACGCCGGGAGATCGCGCGGCGAAGCAGCCTATCGGTCATCTTCTGTGCGAATTCGCGCGCCGGCTGGAACTTGCCGAGATGGGCAGACACGGAAGGCTATGAATACCGATGACGCCAAGAGCAGTTGGCCGATGCGACGTGGCTCACCGTGGTACATGTCAATCGAACGCTGAAGCCGCTCGCGGAAGAAGGGCTGATCGTTCGCAATAAACGCTGTCCTCGCCTCCCCGCTGGGAGCGCTTGCGGGATTTATCAGGGTCTAATGAGCTCTATCCGCACCTTGATCAGGTCGCGTATCGGGAAGAAACGCGAACCGATTGAACGGCTGAAATGGGGTCGTTTGCAGACAGTCCGCTTTTGTCTCGCTTGCTCGATTAGTGGACCGACAGCTTTCGCGTGATGATCGAGCGACCGGCCCCGCCACCTAGCCCAGCGCCGCGATCTCACCGAGCAGCATCTCGGCGTGCTGGGGGTGGCAGATGAGCAGGTCGGGCACATAGGTATCGGCCCGGTTGTAGACGAGCGGCGAGCCATCGATGCGGGAGCAGTGGAGGCCGTGCGCCTGTGCCACCGCGACCGGGGCGCAGTTGTCCCATTCGTATTGCCCGCCCGAGTGGAGGTAGATGTCGGCCTCGCCCCGCACGACCGCCATCGCCTTGGCGCCGGCGCTACCCATCGGGATCAGCTCGGCCCCGATCCGCGCGGCGACCGCGGTCGCTTCGGCGGCGGGGCGGGTGCGGCTGACGACCATGCGCAGCCGTTCGGGCGGGGCGGGGACGGGGACCGGCGATCCGCCGTGCAGCACCAGGTCCATTCCCGGTAGCGCCACCGCGCCGACGCTCGCGGTGCCGTCGATCGCCAGCCCGACGTGGACGGCCCAGTCGGTCCGCTCCTCGCCGTATTCGCGGGTGCCGTCGACCGGGTCGACGATCCAGACGCGCGACTTCGACAAGCGTTCGGCGGTGTCCTTGCTCTCTTCCGACAGCAGGCCGTCGTCGGGCCGCTGCTGGCGCAGCGCGTGGACGAGGAACTGGTTCGCGGTCTCGTCGCCCGCCTTGCCCAGCGCCTTGCCGGCGAACATTCCCGATGCGCGGATTTCCAGCAGGATGCGACCCGCGACATACGCGAGGTGCGCGGCGAGTTCGTCGTCGGTCATGCTCACTTGAGCGGCAGGATCTGGCGGATGATGTACTGCGCCGCTTCCTCCGGCGTCATGTCGACCGTGTTGACCACGATGTCCGGATTCTCCGGCGGTTCGTAAGGACTGTCGATGCCGGTGAAGTTCTTCAGCTTGCCCTCCCGCGCCTTCCTGTAGAGGCCTTTCACATCGCGTGCTTCGGCGACTTCGAGCGGAGTGTCGACGAAAATCTCGATGAACTCGTGCTCGGCCAGCATGTCGCGCACCATCCGCCGCTCGGCGCGGAACGGGCTGATGAAGGCGGTAAGCACGATCAGGCCCGCGTCGGTCATCAGCTTTGCGACCTCGCCGATGCGGCGGATGTTCTCGATCCGGTCGGCCTCGGTAAAGCCCAGGTCCTTGTTCAGCCCGTGGCGCACGTTGTCGCCATCGAGCAGGAAAGTGTGCCGGTTCATCAGCGCGAGCTGCTTTTCGACCTCGTTCGCGATGGTCGACTTGCCCGATCCCGAGAGGCCGGTGAACCACAGCACGCGCGGGGTCTGGTTCTTCATCGCGGCGTGATGCTCGCGGGTGATGTCGGTGGCCTGCCAATGCACGTTCTGGCTGCGGCGCAGACTGAAGTTCAGCATCCCCGCGGCAACGGTGGCGTTGGTCGCCTTGTCCACCAGGATGAACCCGCCGAGCGTGCGGTTGGAGGTGTAGGGTTCGAACACCAGCGGCTTGTCGGCGAGCACTTCGGCCACGCCGATGTCGTTCAGCGACAGCGTCTTGGCGGCAAGGCGGTCGCCCGAACCGCCCACCGTGTTGACGTCGATCCGGTACTTCGGCTCCTGCACCGTCGCCGATACCGTCTGGGTGCCGAGCTTGAGCCAGTAGCCGCGCCCGACGCGCAGGTCCTCGTCGGCGAGCCAGACGACGGTCGCCTCGAACTGGTCGGCGACTTGCGGCGGATCGTCGGCGGCGGACAGGACGTCGCCGCGCGAGCAGTCGATCTCGTCCGCCAGGGTCAGCGTGACCGACTGGCCGGCGACCGCGCTATCGAGATCGCCATCGAACGTCGCGATCGAGGCGACGGTGCTCGTCCGGCCCGACGGCAGCACGCGCACCGCGTCGCCCGGCGCGATCGCGCCCGACGCGATGAGGCCGGAGAAACCCCGGAAATCGAGGTTGGGGCGGTTCACCCATTGCACCGGCATCCGGAACGGCTTTTCCGCGTCCGCCGACGACGACACTTCGACCGTTTCGAGATGCTCGATAAGGCTGGGACCGGTGTACCACGGCGTGTTGGAACTCGGCGCGGCGGGTGATGTTGTCGCCCTTGAACCCCGAGATCGGGATCGGCGGTGAAGTCATCGATGCCGATGCTGGAGGCGAAATCGCGATATTCAGCGACGATCGCTGTCGAATTCATCACGGCAGTAGCTGATGAGATCCATCTTGTTGACCGCCAGCACGACGTTGCGGATGCCGAGCAGGTGGCACAGGTAGCTATGCCGGCGGGTCTGCACGAGCACGCCCTTGCGCGCATCGACGAGAATTACCGCAAGGTCCGCGGTGCTCGCCCCGGTGACCATGTTGCGCGTGTACTGCTCGTGCCCCGGGCAGTCGGCGACGATGAACTTGCGTTTCTCGGTCGAGAAGAAGCGATAGGCGACGTCGATCGTTATGCCCTGTTCGCGCTCGGCTGCGAGACCGTCGACAAGCAGTGCGAAATCAATGTCTTGTCCTTGCGTGCCCAGCCGCTTGCTGTCGCTTTCCAGCGCGGCGAGCTGATCCTCGAAGATCATCTTGCTGTCGTATAGCAGCCGCCCGATCAGCGTGGACTTGCCGTCGTCGACGCTGCCGCAGGTGATGAACCGCAGCATCGTCTTGTGCTGGTGCGCGTCGAGATAGGCGTCGATGTCCTCGGCGATGAGGGCTTCCGTTTCATATGCGGCACCAAGGGGTTGTTTCGTCATCAGAAATACCCCTGCTGCTTCTTGACTTCCATGCCCGTGCCGCCGGCATCCTTGTCGATCGCGCGGCCCTGCCGCTCGCTGGTGGTGGTGAGCAGAGTTTCCTGTACGACTTCGCTCAAGGTGGTGGCTTCGCTCTCCACGGCGCCCGTTAGCGGGAAGCACCCGAGCGTCCGGAAGCGCACCGATTTCACCGTCGTCTCGGGGCGGTAGCCGAGCACGCGTTCGAGCCGGTCGATATCGTCGGCCATGAGCAGCAGCCCCTCGTGCTCGAAAGTCGGACGTGGCGCGGCGAAGTACAGCGGGACGATCTCGATGCCCTCGGCCATGATGTACTGCCAGATGTCGAGCTCGGTCCAGTTCGACAGCGGGAACACGCGGATGCTCTCCCCCTTGCGCTTGCGCGCGTTGTAGAGGTTCCACAGCTCGGGCCGCTGGTTCTTCGGGTCCCACCCGTGGCTCGCGGTGCGGAAGCTGAAGATGCGCTCCTTGGCCCGGCTCTTCTCCTCGTCGCGCCGCGCGCCGCCGAAGGCCGCGTCGAAGCCGTACTGGTCCAGCGCCTGCTTCAGCCCCTCGGTCTTCCACATGTCGGTGTGGAGCGGGCCATGGTCGAACGGGTTGATCCCGCGCTCTTCGGCTTCGGGATTGCGGTGGACAAGAAGCTCCATCCCCGCCTCCTCGGCCGCACGATCGCGCAGTTCGTACATGGCCTGGAATTTCCAGGTCGTGTCGACGTGGAGCAGCGGGAAGGGGGGAGGTGAGGGGAAAAAGGCCTTGCGCGCGATGTGCAGCATCACCGCGCTGTCCTTGCCTACCGAGTAGAGCATCACCGGCCGTTCTGCCTCGGCGACCACCTCGCGCATGATGTGGATGGCCTCCGCCTCGAGGCGCTGGAGGTGAGTCAGGGTCGCTCGATCGCTCATGGCGCGGCGGCGTAGCCGTTTGGCAGCCGATTGGACCTCCCAAATGGGAGTGGTATACGGTGCCATGCGCATTCCCAATCTCGGTGAGACCGACTTGCTCGTCCCGCTGCACGACGGTGTATTCGAACAGCCGATGTGGCAAACCTTCCTCATCCGCCTGCGAAAGGTTTCCGGGGCCGACTACGCCGCGATCATGCTACATTCGAAGCTCGCGGAAGATGCAACCCGGCTGGTATTGTCGAGCGGATCCCTTCCTGAGGAAATCGCGACCACCCTTTCGGACTGGCCGGGCGGTAAAGGGCGGCTGCTATCCGCGATGCGCGAAGGGCGGGTCTATTCGCTCGCCGAGATCGCGCAGGGGGTGGACCTCGGCGCAAGCGAGACAGCCGCAATGCGGCTCACCGACTCCGGGAGCATCGAGATGACCGTTCTGCTTGCCGGGGGCAAACGGATCGGTCCCGATGTCGCCAATCTCCTTGTCGCGCTATCTCCACACCTCAGGGTCGCGCAGCGGACGTTCGCCGCGCTCGAACGTGAACGTGCCCGGTCGGAGGTAAACGCCGAGGCCATTTCGCGGATGAATTTCGGGTGGATTACACTCGACGCCCGGTGCCGGATCGTGGACTGTGACGTCCAGGCCGAGCGGTTCCTCCAGCGCTCGGGCGCGCTGCGGCGCGCGGCCTACGACCGCCTCACTCCTTCGGCGGCAGAAGTGGACCGGGCCATGACCGCTTATGTTCGCGACTGCGCCGCCAACCCGAAACTCGGCCCGCGCGCGATCAATCTCGACCGCGACCCGTGGATCGACATCCTTATCGCGCCGCTGCGGCTAGATACCCTTGGCGGGAGCGCCAACGCGGTAGCGGTGGTCTATCTGCGCGGGGACCGATCATCGCGCGCCGACCGCCAGGACCAACTTGTGGACCTGTTCGGTCTCACGCCTTCGGAAGCGCGATTGGCCTGGGCGCTGTCGCAGGGGATGTCGATCGCCGAAGGTGCGGCAGCGTGCGGACTGACGGTGGAAACCGCGCGCAACTATTCGAAAAAGATCTACGCCAAGACCGGCGCCCGGGGGCAAGTCGACCTCGTCCGCCATATCCTCACCGGCGTTCTGGCGCTTGCCTGACTTCGGGTCAGCTGCCGGTAAACTCCGCCTTGCGCTTGGTCAGGAATGCCGCGGCGCCTTCGCCGGCATCGCGCGTTCCGCCGGCGATCCGCTGGGTCCGCGCTTCTGCGGCCAGCACCGTCGCGAGGTCGGACTGAAGCCCATCGCGCAGGGTCTGCTTCATGAGGCCGAGCGCGACCGTGGGACCCGCGGCCAACCGCGCGGCAAGCGCTTCCGCCTCACTCGCCAGCGCGTCGTCCTCGACGCACTTGTATATAAGACCGATCCGCTCAGCCTCCTCGGCGTGGATTTTCTCGCCGAGCATCATCATCCGGGTGGCTTGCGCGGTCCCGACGAGGCGCGGCAGCAGCCAGCTCGACCCGCCGTCGGGCACAAGGCCGATATTCACGAAGGCCTGCAGGAAATAGCCGCTCTTGCCGGCAATGACGAAATCGGCAGCGAGCGCGATCGAGCAGCCGACCCCTGCCGCCGGTCCCTGGACAGCACAGACGACCGGTACCGGAAGGCTCGCCATGGCTTGGATCAGCGGGTTGTAGTGCTGGCTCAGCGACGCAAAGGCGCGGTCGCCGCCGGGCATCGAGACGCCGGAGTTTGCCGCCAGGTCGGCCCCCGAGCAGAATGCGCGACCCTCGCCACGCATCAGCACCGCGCGGGCCTCGCCGAGCGAGCGGATGGCCGTGAAAATTTCGTCGGCCATCTGGGGAGGACAGGCGTTGAGCCGATCGGGCCGGTCGAGCGTTATCGTCATCACGGCCCCGTCGCGCGACACCCTGATCGTCTCGAATTCGCTCATGTCACTTGATCTCCCAGATTTTCGTTACGCCGGTTTGAGCGAGCCGGTGCGCAAATGCAACTGATGTGCCCTCCGGAAAAAATGCTGCAGTGCGGTGGTTGACAATCATAAGCATAGTCATAAATGCCACCCTCATGGACAACATCGCTTCCATTCTCGCCGATACGTCGCGCCTGATGCGTCGCAGCTTCGATACGCGCGCGCGCGACATTGGAGTGACTCGCCAGCAATGGCTCGTGCTGGTCAACCTCGCGCGCCACGAAGGCATCCATCAAGGTGGCCTCGCGGAGCGTCTCGATGTCGAGCCGATTACGGTATGTCGCATGATCGACCGGCTTCAGGAGGCGGGCCTTGTCGAGCGTCGCCCCGATCCGGCCGACCGCCGGAGCTGGCGCCTGTTCCTGACGGATCGAGCTCACGGACTGCTCGGTCAGTTGCGCCCGCTCGCGGATGAGTTGATCGAGGATGCGCTCGATGGTGTAGATGACGCCGATCGCGCCAGGTTGCGTGATATTCTCGAACGGATTCGCACGAACCTTTCTCGGCCCGCGAGCGAGGGAGTTGCGGCAAATGGCTGATCGCGACCCGGAAATTCAGATTGACGAAGCGGTGCCCGCAGACGCACCGGCTGCAGCGCCGGTCGAGGCCGAGCAGTCCCCCAAGACGAGTCGCTGGAAGCGCTTCGCGCTGATGGGCGCGGTGCCGCTGCTCGTGATCCTGGGCGCCGGCGGCTACTGGCTCAGCCTGCAAGGCAAGGTTTCCACCGACAATGCTTATGTCCGGCAGGACAAGGTTTCGGTGAGCGCCGAAGTCGCGGGCCAGATCGTCGATGTCGCGGTCGACGACGACGAACAGGTGAAGGCGGGCGACCTCCTATTCCGTATCGATCCGGCCCCTTATCGAATTCAAATTGCACAGGCCGACGCCGCGATCGCCACCGCGCAGGCGAACGAAATCGCACTCCAGAACTCCTCGGCCCTGTCGGGCGCCGATATCGCTGCGGCGCGCGAGGACATTGGTTTCGCGCAAGCCAACTACGAGCGTCAGGCAGCGCTGTGGAAGCGCGGCTTCACGACCAAGGCCGACTACGAAGCTGCGCAGCACCAGGTCGCCCAGGCGCGCGAGGAACTGCGCATGGCGCAGGCCAAAAAGGCGGAAGCTGCTGCAAAACTGGCGACGGGCGCGCAGGTGCCCGGCGAGCTGCCGGCGATCGCCTCGGCCAGGGCCCAGCGCAAGGCCGCCGAGCTCAACCTTTCGCGCACCGAAGTCCGGGCTCCGATTTCCGGCACGGTCACCCAGGCGGACCGCCTGCAAAAGGGCCAGCAGGTTATCAGCGGCGTGCCCGTGGCGACCATCGTCGCGAGTAGCACGAGCTATATCGAGGCGAATTTCAAGGAAACGCAGCTTGCGCATATGGCCATCGGGCAACCGGCGGAGATTACTTTCGATGCCTATCCCGACATCAAGCTCAAGGGTCATGTAGATGCCATCGGCGCGGGGACGGGGAGCGAGTTTTCGGTCCTGCCGGCGCAGAATGCGACCGGAAACTGGGTCAAGGTGACGCAGCGAGTGCCGGTCAAGATCGTCATCGACGGCAAGAGCCCGCGTCCGCTGATCGCCGGTTTGTCGACCAACGTTACCGTCTTCACCGACGGCAAGAAACACTAAGGCTCCGCTTTGGCGACCGCAGCACCCCGCCGCGCCGCTTCGGGCGGCGCACCCGCCATTGCTCCCGAGGCGGACGTCGCGGCTCTGCCGGTCGAGAACACGTGGCTGGTCGTTTTCGGAATCATGACCGCCTCGCTGCTGCAAATCCTCGATACGACGATCGCCAACGTTGCGATCCCGCATATGCAGGCGGCGCTGGGCGCCACGCCGGACGAGGTCAGCTGGGTGCTGACGAGCTATATCGTCGCCAGCGCTGTCGCGATGCCGATCACCGGCTGGCTTGCCGACCGCGTCGGCTCGCGCCGGCTTTTCATTCTCTCGGCGGCCGGGTTCGTACTCGCGTCGATGATGTGCGGATTGGCGCAGAACATCACCGAGATGGTCCTCTTCCGCGCCTTTCAGGGGGTGACGGGGGCCTTCATCGGCCCGCTCAGCCAGGCGGCGATGCTGGACGTCAACAAACCATCCAAACAGGCGCAGATGATGGGCGTGTGGGCGATGGGCATCATGGTCGGCCCGATCCTCGGCCCCCTGATCGGAGGATGGCTGACCGAGAACTGGAACTGGCGCTGGGTCTTCTACGTCAACGTGCCAATTGGCGCGATCGCACTTGCGATCCTGCTCGCGGAGCTCCCCTCGCGCGAGATCAGGAATCGGCGTTTCGACCTGTTCGGGTTCTCGATGATCGCAATCGCGATCGCCGCATTGCAGATGATGCTCGATCGCGGCGGCCAGGAGGACTGGTTCCAGTCGCCCGAGATCTGGCTCTATGCCGTGGCCATTGCGTGTTGCGGCTGGATCGGCATCGTTCACCTAGCGACGAAGCGCGAGGGAGCTCTGTTCAATCCCGCGCTCTTCGCGGACCGCAATTACGTGGTCGCGCTGCTGTTCATGGGCGCGATCGGCGTTGCGGTGTTCGCCACGATGGCGCTGCTGCCACCGATGCTCCAGCGCTTGTTCGGCTACTCGGTGCTCGATACCGGCTGGGTCCTGATGCCGCGGGGGGTTGGAACGCTGATAAGCATGCAGGTTGCGGGTTACCTGACCCGGCGCGGCTTCGATCCCCGAATGCTCATATTCAGCGGGTTCGTTTTGACGACGCTGTCGTTCTGGCAGATGTCGGGGTGGTCGCTAGGGATCGATCAGCACGCGATCGTCGTCACCGGATTCGTTCAGGGTCTGGGGATGGGTTTGGTGTTCATCTCGCTCAACAACGCCGCGTTTGCGACGCTCGCGCCCGAGCTGCGCACCGAAGGGTCGAGCCTGCTGATCCTTTTGCGTTCGCTGGGCGCCTCGATCGGAATTTCGGTGACGACCACCTTCCTCGCGCGCAACATCCAGGCGAGCCATAGCGACCTCGCCAGCCACGTCACCGCGAGCTCGACCGCGGTTGTCGACGTGTCGACTGTCGATCGTTTCCAGCAGCTCGGGTCAAGCGTGCTCGGGGTGCTCGATATGGAAATCAACCGGCAAGCAGCTATGATTGCCTACATCGACGATTTTTACCTGATGATGTGGGTGAGCGCGGCGGCCCTGCCGATGATCTTTCTGATGCGCCGGCCCAAACGCTATACCGACTAGTAAGCCACGACTGGGGAGGCGGACGGATTGGCGCAGCCTACGCATATTATTGCAATCGATCAGGGCACCACGTCGACCCGGACGATCGTGTTCGACGCACAGGCACGCCCAGTAGCGACTGCACAACGCGAATTCGCGCAGCACTATCCGCAAAGTGGTTGGGTCGAGCACGACCCGGAGGATATCTGGCGCGACACCCTCGCAACCATGCGCGAGGCGATCGCCGATAGCGGGGTCGCGGCAGACAGCTTCGCCGCGATCGGCATCACCAATCAGCGCGAAACGGTCGTCGTATGGGATCGCGCGACCGGAGAGCCGGTGCATCGCGCGATCGTATGGCAGGATCGCCGCACCGCGCAACTTTGCGCCGAGCTCAAGGCAGCCGGTCACGAGCCGTTCGTCAGCGCGCGGACGGGTCTGCTGCTCGATCCCTATTTTTCCGCCACGAAGATCGCCTGGATCCTCGATAACGTGGCGAATGCGCGGGAGCGTGCCGAGGCTGGCGAACTGGCGTTCGGGACCGTCGACAGCTTCCTTCTGTGGCGACTGACCGGCGGCGGCGCTCACGCGACGGACGTCACGAACGCTGGCCGCACCTTGCTCTACGACATCCACGCCCAGCGTTGGGACGAGGAACTGTGCGCCTTGTTCCGCGTGCCGATGGCGCTGCTGCCCGACGTGCACGACAACAGTCACCTGTTCGGGATGACCGAAATTGGTCTGCTCGAAACCCCCATCCCGATCGCAGGAATGGCCGGGGATCAGCAGGCGGCGCTGTTCGGACAGGCCTGCTTCGAGCGGGGGATGGCCAAATCGACCTATGGCACCGGATGCTTCATGCTGCTCAACACCGGTGCGGAAGCGGTCGCCTCTCGGAACCGGCTACTGACGACCCCTGCCTACCGGTTGGGCGGACGGATGACCTATGCCGTCGAGGGTTCCATCTTCGTCGCCGGGGCAGCCATCAAGTGGCTGCGCGACGAAATAGGCGCAATCGACGCGGCGAGCGACACCTCCCGGCTTGCCGCGGGCGTGGCCGACGATCACGGCGTGACCATGGTGCCCGCTTTCGTCGGCCTCGGTGCGCCCTACTGGGATCCGGACGCACGTGGCGCCATTTTCGGCCTTACGCTCGACACCGGGAAGGCACACCTCGCTCGGGCAGCGCTCGAATCGGTCGCTTTCCAGACGATGGATCTCGTCGAGGCGATGATTGCCGACGGGGCCGACGCGCTCGGGGCGATCCGAATTGACGGGGGAATGGCCGTGAACGACTGGCTCTGCCAGTTCATCGCCGACGTCCTGGGCGTCGCAGTCGAGCGGCCGGCAAATATCGAAACGACCGCGCTCGGCGCCGCGTTTCTAGCCGGGCTGGCGACGGGATTCTGGGCCGATCTCGATGCGCTGAACGCGACCTGGCGATCGGGTCGGCGGTTCTCGCCCTCGATGGCTGCGGATTGCCGATCCAGAATGCGCGACGCGTGGAAAGACGCGGTGAGTAGAACGCTCATGCTAAAAGCACGCGAGGGTTGACCTTACGCCAGCATGTATTAGATAACGCTTATATGCTCTATTTCCCAATCCCTTGCTGCTCGCACCTGCGGACCCGAATCTCCTAATGCTGCCCGGTTTTCCACAAGCGTCCCCCGTCGCGGGGCTTCTCGGTGGCGTGCTCATCGGGCTTGCCGCTGCACTGATACTGCTCGGGATTGGTCGTATCACGGGTGTATCGGGAATGCTCGGTCGCGCCGTCGGTCTCTCCGAAGGTACGCTGAAGCGGTCCTCGGCGTGGGCGTTCGTGCTAGGTCTGCCGCTCGGCGCGGCCATCGGCACGGTGGCGACCGGACAGGGCCTCGAATCGTACCCCGGGCCCGTCCCGCTGGTGATCGCCGGGTTGCTCGTCGGCGTCGGCACCCGGCTGGGGAGCGGGTGCACGAGCGGGCACGGCGTTTGCGGTGTCAGCCGCTGGTCGCAGCGTTCGCTCGTCGCGACAGCGGTTTTCATGGCGAGCGGCATCGCCACAGTCGCGCTGTCCAACGCCCTGTTCCCGGGACTCCTGCCGTGATTGCGCGAATCGGCCTTCCGCTCGCGGGGGGAACCCTTTTCGGATCCGGCCTTGCGCTTGGCGGCATGACCGATCCCGCTCGGGTGCGCAGCTTTCTCGACCTGTTCGGCGACTGGGACCCAACGCTGGCTTTCGTCATGGCCGGCGCGGTAATGGTCATGGCGGTCGCCTGGCGGCATCCGGAAACGCCTCGGTCATCCGTTATTCGCCGATGCGTTCGCGTTACCCGAGCGATCGGACGTGACCATGCCGCTGGTGGGTGGCTCGGCTATCTTCGGTATGGGCTGGGGCATTGCCGGATTGTGTCCAGGCCCGGGCCTCGCCTCCCTCGCGCTCGCCCCGGCGAAGGGAGTTTGGTTCGTGGCCGCGATGCTCGTCGGAATGGCTCTCCATAAGCTTGTCTTTCGCGACTGACGCGGGGCGATCGTCAGCGAATTTTCCGATTCCCGCGGGAAAGGCTTGACTTGGGGCGGGTGAACGGGTCGCTGGGGCCATGAGGTCTGACACTCTCCGACCCAGCGCGCCAGCGGGGCTGACCGACGGACTCGGTCGGCGGTTCGCCTACTTGCGGTTGTCGCTGACCGAAGTTTGCAACTTTCGCTGCTCCTACTGCCTGCCGGACGGCTACATCAAGCGCCCTGGTCGACCGAGCGAACTCACACTCTCCGAAATCGAGCGGGCGGTTCGCGCATTCGCCTCGCTCGGGCTTTGGAAAGTGCGGCTGACTGGCGGCGAGCCGACCGTGCGCAAGGATTTCGACCTGATCGTCCGGGCGGTCGCCGCAGTGCCAGGTGTTCGCCGCGTGGCGATGACTACCAACGGCTGGCGTCTTGCGGAGAACGCGCGAGCCTGGCGTGAGGCAGGATTGAGCGCGGTCAACGTCAGCGTCGATTCGCTCGATCCGGCGAAGTTCGCGGCAGTCACGGGGCACGACCGGCTGACATCGGTGGTCGCCGGGATCGACGCGGCGCGTGAGGCCGGGTTCGACAGCGTCAAGATCAACGCCGTACTGATGCGCGGGGTCAATGACGACGAACTCGAAGCGATGATCGATTTCGTCCGTTCGCGAGACGTCTCGCTTCGTTTCATCGAGGTCATGCGCACCAACGACAGCCCGGCTTTTTTCGCGAAGCGTCACCTCGCCGGAGAAACCGTGACCGATCGGCTCGAAGCGGGCGGGTGGAACCGCCTGCCCCGCGCGCCGGGCGCAGGCCCCGCGGTCGAGTACGGACATCCGCGAGCGAAGGGCCGGATCGGCATTATCGCGCCATATTCCAAGGACTTTTGCAGCACCTGCAACCGGCTGCGGTTGAGCTCGGACGGGCGGCTGCACCTTTGCTTGTTTGGAGACGGGGGCTTCGATCTTCGTCCCCTGTTGCAGGACGACAGCCAGCGCGATGAGCTCGTTGCGCAAATCCGGGCGCTGACCGCGACCAAGGCCCCCTCGCACCGCCTGCACGATGGCGACAGCGGGGCCACCCCCCACCTTGCCTCGATTGGAGGCTGATCATGGCGACCGAGGTCCCCGACGCCGGCACTGTCGAGGTCGAACTGTGCGGCAGGCTCGCAGACCTCCACGGCTCACCCGTAGAGCTTTCCATCCCCCTCGACGGGTGCACAGCGGGCATTCTGCTCGCGCGCGCCGCAGAAGCCTTTCCCGGCCTGTCTTCCCTGATTGCGGACGGACGCGTCAGGGTCTGCGTTAACGAGACGGTGGTTTCCGAGGGGGCTTCCGTCGCGCCCGGGGATGAGCTGGCATTGTTCCCTCCGGTGTCGGGCGGATGAGCGCCGCGGTCGATCTCGTCCAACAGTCCTTCAATGGTGCAGAACTACTCGCCGCGTTCACCCGCGACGCCGATGACGCGGGCGCCGTAGTAAGTTTCATCGGCCTGGCGCGACGTCGGAGCCGCGAAGGTGAGGCGGTCGCCGAACTAGTGTTGCAAAGCTATCGCGGAGCGACTTTGCGCTCGATGCAGGACATAGCCGCCGAGGCGCTGTCGCGCTTCGACATC
The DNA here is from genome assembly GCA_963740025.1 of uncultured Alphaproteobacteria bacterium. GTDB lineage: Bacteria > Pseudomonadota > Alphaproteobacteria > Sphingomonadales > Sphingomonadaceae > Tsuneonella. Next base: position 206,560 of record CAVUCI010000006.1, on the reverse strand, counting down.
ACGCGCTGCCGGGTGGTCCACCGAGACGGGACGATCAAACCGGGCGAGGCGATCGTCTTTGTCGCCACTGCTTCGCGCCACCGCCGTGCGGCGTTCGAGGCTGCCGATTACCTGATGGACCGGCTAAAAACCGAAGCGGTGTTTTGGAAGCGCGAAGAGGGACCCGGCGGCAGCCGCTGGATAGAGCCTACAGAGGGCGACCGCGCCGATGCGGAACGCTGGGCGTGATATCTTTCGACGAGGCATTTGCGCTTGTCGAGCGTCACATCGTGCCTCTTGGAAGCGAAGTGGTGCCGCTGGCCGAGAGTGCCGGTCGCACCCTTGCGCAAGATCTCCACGCGCGTGGCGATGCTCCCCGACACCCGGTATCTACGATGGACGGTTACGCGGTAGTAGACTCCACGGTCCGGCCAGGAGAAGCACTTGAAATAGTAGGTGAATCTGTCGCCGGCAAAGGCTTCGATGGGGTGCTCGAGCCCGGAAGCGCGGTGCGGATATTTACCGGCGCCCGGCTTCCCCAGGGTGCCGACCGCGTCATCATTCAGGAGCACGCCCAGCGTAATGGGAACATGGTCCGTTTCACCAAGGGCTATGGCCAAGCGCTATACATCCGACCCGCGGCCAGCGACTTTCGCGCTGGGGATATTCTTCTAGCAGCGGGACGTCGGCTTGATCCGCGCGCGCTGGTTACCGCCGCCGCTGCAGATCGGTCGGAACTCGTCGCAGCCTTGCGTCCGCGCGTTAGCGTGCTCGGCACAGGTGACGAGCTGGCCGCGCCGGGCAGTGCGCACCTGACACCCGATGCCGTCCCCGAAAGCGTGACGCTAGGCGTCGCCGCAATGGTAGCTGACGAGGGTGGCACCGTAGTCTCGCGCGTTACGTTAGCCGACGATTTCACAGCGCTCACCGAGCGGGCAGATAAAGCGCTGGATCGGTCCGATCTCGTCGTCGTCGCCGGAGGCGCCTCTGTCGGCGAGCGCGATTTCGCCAAGTCGATGTTCGAGCGCCACGGGCTGGAACTCGTTTTTTCGAAGGTGGCGATCAAGCCGGGTAAACCGGTCTGGCTGGGGCTGGTTGGAGACACGGTAGTGCTCGGCCTACCAGGCAATCCAACCTCGGCGATGGTCACCGCAACCCTGTTTTTGAAGCCGGTGCTGGCGCGGCTCCAGGGAGCACCGGCGCGCCTCGCCTGGCGCAAGCTGGCGCTCGCCGCTCCTCTTCCGGTGACTGGCGAGCGCGAGACGTTCGCCCGCGCGCGCTGGAAGGACGAAGGACTCGTCCCGCTCGACAACCAGGATAGCGGAGCGCAAGGTCCGCTCGCGCGCGCGGACTGGCTCATTCGATGTCCTCCGCGTCAAGACAAGCTTGCCGGTGGGACAATTGTAAACGCGCTGGCGTTCTAGCCGTCTCGCTGCGCGAGAATTTCGACCCGCTGGGCCACGTCGGGTGCTGCGAGCATTGCATCGAGTGGAGCGTGGTTGCGTCTTCGCCAATTCGGATGCGTATCGGTCGTCCCGGGCAAGTTGGGCTGCTCCCGCTCTCCGACCAGGTCCTCAAGCGGCACTATCGCCAGCGGAGAGGGGCACCGCGCGATATGCTTGATCGCCGCATCGACCGCCGCCTCCGGCTCATCCGCGGCAGGACGCGGCGCGCCGCCGCCGATTGTCGACCACAACATCCCGCGGTCCCAATCGCGGACCGAGTCGGCCTCGGCGCGCGACCTGCCTGGACCGAAGCGGCCGCAACGCTCAGCCCAGTCGAGATCCCGTCCGGCCCACCACCCTGCGACCGTCGGGGTGTCGTGTGTGCCCGTCATCGCGACACTGGTTGATCGGTAGTCTTTGGCGCCGCGAAAACCGTGGTCGGCCGCGCGGGCAAACCACAAGACCTCCATTCCAAGCAGACCGCGCTCCGAAATCGCCTCGACAAAGCCATCCGGGCTCGTCCCTAGATTCTCCGCAATCGCAATGGCTCCTGCACGGTGCGCCTCGAGCGTAAGCAAGCGCAGGAGATCGCGGAAGGGATACGAAAGGTATGTTCCTTCCGCCGCATTCGCTCCCTTGGGTATGACCCAGAGCCGCTCGAGCCCGAAGGCGTGGTCGATGCGCAGGCCCCCGCCGGCTGCGAAGCCCGATCGCAGCATGGCGATGAATGGCTCGTACCCGGTCTCGCGCAGGCCCGCGGGCGAGAACGTGGAGAGATGCCAGTTCTGCCCTTGCGGCCCGAGTGGGTCGGGCGGTGCGCCGATAGTAAGTCCGCCTAGCATCACGTCGCGCAGGCTCCAGCAGTCGCTGCCCATCGTGCTGACCCCTACCGCGAGGTCGGCAATCAGGCCGATATCCATCCCCGCCCCGCGTGCGGCGCGCTGGCTCGCGGTGAGCCCCTCGCGCGCGAGCCATTGGACGAAGAGATGGAATGCGATCTCCTCGGAACTCTCGCGGGCGAAAAGCGCCACTTCCGGTCCCCCGGGATCGTGATAAGCCGAAGGCCAGTCCTGCCAGCCACGCGCACCTGTCGGTTCGAGCCGGCAGTAGAGTGTGTCGAAGGTTGCGTGGCGGATGAGCTTGGGCTCGGCCAACGCCGGATCGCTCGCAATATGCGCACGCGTGCGTGCGTCCAATGCGTCGAACACTTCGCGTAGCTGGGCGAGGCGGTTGGGCATTGCCCTTTCCCAGTCGATCAACGGCGGGCCTTCGGCGGGGGGAACGGACGGAAGGTTTGCGAGCGTTGGATCGGCCATCGCGCCATTGAGGAATAGCCGGCTCGAAGGCGAGTAGGGACTGAAATCGCGACCCTCGCCGGGAAACAGGGCGTGCACCGGATTGATCGCGATCGCCGCTGCACCGCGTTTTGCCAGGGCCGTGCAAGCCTTTGCCAGTTCTCCGAACGTCCCGAATTCCGACGGTCCCCTAAGAGCGGGGATCTGGACGGCCGCGCCCCAGTAACGGGCGCCGGATTCGACACTTGGCGCCCGTGCGGGCGCGACGGCGAGCCGCGTCGTCTGTCCCGCGACGGCGAGATCGTAATATCCCGGTGCGCTCGGCGCGAAAATTGCGTGGTCGTCGGCATCGAGACGCACGGTTCGCCCGTCCTCGCCGGTCGCCTCTGCCTCGCTAAACGCGCTGGTTAGCGCAAGGGGCTCACCGGCATCGGCCACGATCATTGGCGGAAGAACTGGATCGTCGGTGCGCGCGCCATCTTCGCTGAGTCCCGCGAGAACCGCCTCGAGCGTCGAGTTGGGCACGATCATTGCGTGACCATCGACGTCGCGCCAGTGCCGGGCGATGCCGTTGGCGGCGGCGCGTTCGTGGAGGGAGTTGATGGCGGCCTCGGAAATTGCGGGAAATATCCATTCCTACGTCGAAACGGCGCTGGCAACTCTTTTTGATGCAGTGCAACATGAATGCAGTCGTATGTGACTCGACTTTGTAGCGGCGTCCGGCCACCCGGTATGTCGAGCTGTCAGAATGAAGGGGCTCCCAACAGGCATGGAAGACCGGATCGTCAGTGTTCTCAAGCACCGCGTCGGCAAGAACGAACACGCGGCCAAGCCGCATGACTGGTTCAACGCGGCGGTCTACACACTTCGTGACGACGTGATCGATGCCTGGATCGAATCGACGACCCGCACGCACGATGCGAAGGGCAAGCGGGTCTATTACCTGAGCCTAGAATTCCTCATCGGCCGCCTGCTGCGCGATGCGATGTCGAACCTCGACCTGACCGAAGAGATGGCTGAGGCGCTCGACGCCCACGGGCTCGACCTCGCCGCGATCGAGGAGCTCGAGCCCGACGCGGCGCTCGGCAACGGCGGCCTCGGGCGGCTCGCAGCCTGCTTCATGGAAAGCCTCGCTACGCTCGACATACCGGCATACGGCTACGGTATCCGCTATGTGAATGGAATGTTCCGCCAGCGCATCGACGACGGCTGGCAGGTCGAACTACCCGAGACCTGGCTAGCGCATGGCAATCCGTGGGAGTTCGACCGGCCTGAGAGCGCCTATGAAGTCGGCTTCGGGGGAGAAGTGGTAAGCAAGGGAGATACCAGCGTTTGGAATCCGGGCGAGGTGATCGAAGCGAACGCGGTCGACACGCCGGTCGTCGGCTGGCGCGGCAAACGGGTCAATACATTGAGGCTGTGGACCGCCAATGCGATCGACCCGATCAGGCTGGATGCATTCAACGCCGGCGATCATATGGGAGCGCTCGCAGCCCAGACCCGCGCTGATAGCCTGGTGCGCGTCCTCTATCCGGCAGATGGATCGCCCGCCGGGCAGGAGTTGCGCCTGCGGCAGGAGTTCTTCTTCTCCTCCGCCTCGATCCAGGACATCGTCCGCCGCCATGCGCAGTACCACGGCGACGTGCGCACGTTGCCCGACAAGGCTGCGATCCAGTTGAACGACACGCACCCCTCGGTCGCGGTTGCCGAACTGGTCCGGCTACTGACGGACGAGCATGGCCTGCCCTTCGCCGAGGCGTGGGATATCACGAAGCGCACCGTCAGCTACACCAACCATACGCTGCTGCCCGAAGCCCTGGAAAGCTGGCCGCAGCCGCTGTTCGAGCGGATGCTGCCGCGCCACATGCAGATTGTCTACGCGATCAACGGCATTGTCCTTAAGGAAGCGCGCGAGGCGGGGCTTTCGCCGGACGCGATTTCTGCGATCTCTCTGATCGATGAACACGGCGAACGCCGTGTTCGGATGGCGAATCTCGCCTTCGCTGGCTCGCACTCGATCAACGGCGTCGCCGCGCTCCATACCGAGTTGATGAAGGAAACCGTCTTCAAGGACCTCCACGCGCTCTATCCGGATCGGATCAACAACAAGACCAATGGTGTCACCCCGCGCCGGTGGCTGCAGCAGTGCAACCCACGCCTCGCCGGGCTGATCCGCGAAACGATCGGCGACGGATTCCTCGACGATGCCGAAAGGCTCGAGGCACTCAACGCCCACGCGGGCGACGCTGCGCTGGGAGAGAAGATCGACGCGGTGAAGCGCGCGAACAAGGTCGACCTTGCGAACTATCTCAAGAACCTGATGGGCATCACCCTGAATCCGGACGCGATGTTCGACGTGCAGGTTAAGCGCATCCACGAATACAAGCGCCAGCTGCTAAACCTGCTCGAAACGGTTGCGCTCTACGATGAAATGCGCGGTCATCCAGAACGCAACTGGGTGCCGCGGGTGAAGATTTTCGGCGGGAAAGCGGCATCGAGCTATCACAATGCCAAGCTGATCATCAAGCTCGCCAACGACATCGCACGTCGAGTTAACGGCGATCCGGCAGTCAGCGATCTGCTCAAGATCGTTTTCGTGCCAAATTACAACGTCAGCCAGGCCGAACGGATTATTCCCGCAGCCGACCTGTCGGAGCAGATCAGCACCGCCGGCATGGAAGCTTCGGGCACCGGCAACATGAAGTTTGCGCTTAATGGTGCGCTGACAATCGGAACGCTTGACGGGGCGAACATCGAAATTCTCGAGCGGGTCGGCGACGAGAACATGTTCATTTTCGGGCTGACTGCCGAACAAGTCGCCGCGCAGCGTGAATCGGGTTACGACCCGCGCGCCTTCATCGAGGGATCGCGCGAGCTCAGCCAGGCGGTTCATTCTATCGCGAGCGGAGTGTTCAGCCCAGATGATCCGGGCAGGTTCGCAGGCCTCATGGACGGCTTGCTGACTTCCGACTGGTTCATGCTCGCGGCCGATTTTGATGCTTACGCCGCCGCGCAGCGCCGGGTTGACGTTCGATGGCGTGACCGTGCTGCGTGGCGGGAGAGTGCGATCCGGAACATCGCCAACGTCGGCTGGTTCTCTTCCGACAGGACCATTGCCGAATATGCCCGAGACATCTGGAACATAACTTGACCCCGTCGCCCGAAGCGATCGAGGCTCTTATTGCTGGCGAGCACGCCGATCCCTTCGCGATACTTGGCCCGCACGAGGGACCCGCCGGGACCTTCACGCGTGCCTTGCTGCCCGGAGCCGAGTGCGCGGCCGCTTACTCCCTCAATGGGGAAAAACTCGGCGCGATGAAGCGGGTTGATCCGCGTGGACTGTTCGAGGGCAAGCTGCGGGGCAAGCCGAGGACGGTGAAATACCGCTGCACGGTGGACGATCACGAATGGTGGGTCACCGATCCCTACAGCTTCGGACCGGTTCTCGGTCCACTCGACGACCTGCTCGTTTCCGAGGGTACGCACTTTCGCCTATTCGACAAGATGGGCGCGCACCCGATCGAGCACGAGGGCTGCGCCGGGGTACATTTCGCGGTCTGGGCGCCCAATGCAACGCAGGTGAGCCTCGTCGGCGATTTCAATGATTGGGACGGCGCGCGCCACCCGATGCGTCTGCGCCGCGACACCGGCGTGTGGGAGATTTTCATTCCCGACATCGGCGTCGGCCGTGCTTACAAGTATCGCATCGTCGGACCCGACGGGGCGGTCCAGCCGCTGAAGGCCGATCCCTATGCCTTCGCCTCTGAACTGCGACCGGCAACGGCGTCGATCGTCGCGCACCCGGGCAAGGCAGGGTGGGGCGATGCCCACCACCGCGCACATTGGTCCTCGGTCGATCCGCGGCGCGAGCCGATCTCCATCTACGAGGTCCATCCCGGGTCATGGCAGCGCGACGGTAACGGCTGGTTCCTGAGCTGGGACGAAATGGCCGCGCGATTGATTCCCTACGTAGTCGAAATGGGCTTTACCCACATCGAGTTCCTGCCAGTCAGTGAGCATCCGTACGACCCCAGTTGGGGGTACCAGGCGACCGGGCTTTACGCCCCATCGGCCCGGTTCGGCGATGTCGAAGGTTTTGCCCGCCTCGTCGATGGAGCGCATCAGGCGGGGGTAGGCGTTCTGATCGACTGGGTGCCTGCACACTTTCCCGTCGATCAGCACGGCCTCGCCCGATTCGACGGGACCGCGCTCTACGAGCACGAGGACCCGCGGCTGGGCTTCCACCCCGACTGGAATACCGCAATCTACAATTTCGGTCGGCGCGAAGTGAGGAGCTTCCTGATCAACAATGCGTTGTTCTGGGCCGAGAAATATCATGTCGACGGCTTACGGGTCGATGCCGTCGCTTCGATGCTTTACCGCGATTACAGCCGCAAGCAGGGCGAGTGGATTCCCAATCACGAAGGCGGACGTGAGAACTGGGAGGCGGCCGAATTCCTGCGGTCGACGAACCGCGCGCTCTACGAAGGGCACGACGGGGTAATGACCATCGCCGAGGAATCGACCGCCTGGCCCGGAGTTACCGCACCCGCCTACGACGATGCCCCGCGCACGGCGCTCGGCTTTGGCTTCAAATGGAACATGGGCTTCATGCACGACACTCTGGAGTACATGAGCCGCGACCCGATCCACCGCGCCCACCATCACGGCGAGATTGCGTTCGGGCTACAATACGCATTCAGCGAGAACTTCGTCCTGCCGCTGAGCCACGACGAGGTCGTTCACGGCAAAGGCAGTCTTCTTACCAAGATGAGTGGCGATGAGTGGCAGAAATTCGCCTCGTTGCGCGCTTACTATGGGCTGATGTGGGCGCATCCGGGCAAGAAGCTGCTGTTCATGGGCCAGGAGTTCGCCCAGCGACGCGAATGGAGCGAGAGCCGTGCGCTGGATTGGGAGCTATGCGACTCGCCCGCTCATGCCGGGGTGAGGCGATTGGTCTGCGATCTCAACCGGCTTTACCGATCGGAACCGGCACTGCATGCGAGAGACTGCGAGGAGGATGGGTTCGAGTGGTTGATCGGCGACGATAGCGCGAATTCGGTCTTCGCATGGCTGCGCAAGGCGCCCGGTGCGAAGCCGGTCGCGATGGTCGCAAACATGACACCAATCCCACGTTCCGACTACCGCGTGCCACTTCCGCACGACGGCCGCTGGATCGAGGTTCTGAACAGCGACGCGCAGGCATACGGAGGGAGCGGCAAAGGCAACCTCGGCAGCGTCAAGGTCGAAAGCGGCGCGGCGCACATCAGCTTGCCGCCGCTCGCGACGGTCTGGCTGCAGTTCGACGCATAAAGAGAACAGGAGAGAGGCGATGCAGGAGAGACAGACGACCCGCCCCCTCGCGCGCGATGCGATGGCATATGTGCTCGCGGGCGGACGCGGCAGCCGGTTGATGGAACTGACGGACAGGCGCGCCAAACCCGCGGTCTATTTCGGGGGCAAGAGCAGAATTATCGACTTCGCGCTGTCCAATGCGATCAACTCGGGCATCCGTCGGATTGGCGTAGCGACCCAGTACAAGGCGCACAGCCTGATCCGCCACATGCAACGCGCGTGGAATTTCATGCGGCCCGAACGGAACGAGAGCTTCGACATCCTCCCCGCCAGCCAGCGCGTTTCGGAAAGCCAGTGGTACGAAGGCACTGCCGACGCGGTATTCCAGAATATCGACATCATCGAAGCGCACGCGCCGAAATACATGGTAATCCTGGCGGGCGACCACATCTACAAGATGGATTACGAGCTGATGTTGCAACAGCACGTCAACTCGGGGGCGGACGTCACCGTCGGGTGCCTTGTCGTGCCGAGAATGGATGCGACCGGCTTCGGCGTGATGCACGTCGACCATAACGATAATATCACCGCTTTCGTCGAAAAACCCAAGGACCCGCCCGGTATTCCCGGACAGGAGGACATGGCGCTCGCGAGCATGGGGATTTACGTTTTCGAAACCGAATTCCTGTTCGAGCAGCTCCGCCGCGACGCCGACGACCAGAGCTCTAAGCACGACTTCGGCGGCGACCTGATCCCCTACATCGTCAAGCACGGCAAAGCGGTCGCGCATCGCTTTACGGACAGCTGCATTCGCGCGGCGGAGGAAATCGAGGAATACTGGCGCGACGTCGGCACGGTCGACGCCTATTTCGACGCCAATATCGACCTCACCGACACGGTGCCCAAGCTTAACATGTACGATCGCGAATGGCCGATCTGGACCGACGCGGTGGTCGCCGCGCCCGCAAAATTCGTTCACGACGAGGAGGGGCGGCGCGGCCACGCGATTGCTTCGCTCGTGTCGGGCGACTGCATTGTCTCGGGTGCCGAGGTCCACCGCAGCCTCTTGTTCACCGGCGTGAAGATGGGCAGCTATTCGAGCGCACGCGAAGTGGTGATCCTGCCTTACTGCAATATCGGCCGCGGTGCGCGCTTGAATCGTGTGATCGTCGATTCCGGCGTTCGCATTCCCGAAGGCATCGTTATCGGCGAGGACCCCGAGATCGACGCGCGCCGCTTTCGGGTGAGCGAGGGCGGGTGTGGTGCTTGTCACCAGAGACATGATAGCGCGCCTGACTTGACGCTGCGCGTTCTCTCGGTCGCATCCGAAGCGGTACCGCTGGTCAAGACCGGCGGCCTCGCCGACGTCGTCGGGGCGCTTCCTGCTGCCCTCGCGCCGCACGGTTTCGAGGTGACTACCATGATCCCCGGTTATCCGGCGGTCATCGAGCGGATCGGGAAGGCACAGGCGGTCCATCAATGGACATCGTTGCTTGGCGAACCAGCGCGACTGCTGGCGGGCGGGATCGGTGACTTTCCACTCCTCGTGCTGGATGCGCCGGCTTTTTTCCAACGGCCCGGCGGGCCCTATGCCGACGCCGAGGGACATGATTGGGACGACAACTGGCGCCGCTTTGCTGCGCTGTCGCGGGCCGCGGCCGACGTCGGCGGCGGCGTGATCAAGGCGCGCGGGTTCGACCTCGTCCATGCACACGATTGGCAGACGGGCATGACGCCCGCGTATTTGCGCTTCGCTCCGGCGAATGACGCCCGCGATGTGCCGAACCTGCTCACCATTCACAACATGGCGTTTCAGGGATCTTACCCGGCGGACGTGTTTCCTAGGCTCGGTCTCCCCCAGGCGGCGTGGTCAATCGACGGAGTCGAGAGCTACGGCGGAGTGGGATTTCTCAAGGCCGGGATGCAGACCGCCGACGCGATCACCACCGTCAGCCCGACTTACGCACGAGAAATCCGCTCGCCGGAATTCGGGATGGGGCTGGAAGGCGTCATACTCGCACGTTCGGACCGCGTGTTTGGGATCCTCAATGGTATCGACGAGCGTGAATGGTCGTCGGGGACCGACGTGCACCTCTCGCAGACCTATACCGCAGGCCAGCTAACGCGTCGCAAGCGCAACAAGCGCGCGCTTGAAAAGGAGTTCGGGCTCGAGCGCGACGACGGCCCGCTGTTCATCGTCGTCAGCCGGTTGACTTGGCAGAAGGGCATGGATGTTCTGCTCGATGTGATCGACCACCTCATAGGGATTGGCGGACGGCTCGCGCTGCTTGGGTCGGGGGACAAGGAAATCGAGGCTGGTCTCCACGAGGCCGCCTTACGTTACCCGTGCCGCGTCGGCGTGCGTATCGGCTACGACGAGCCGCTGGCGCACCGGATGCAGGGCGGGGGCGATGCGATCCTCGTCCCGAGCCGGTTCGAGCCATGCGGGCTCACCCAGCTTTATGGCCTCCGCTACGGCTGCGTGCCGATCGTGTCTCGCACCGGTGGGTTGGCCGACACTGTGATCGACGCAAATCCTGCCGCGATCGCCGCCGGGGTTGCAACGGGTATTCAGATGAACAGAGTGGACGCGCCTGAGCTTGCCGACACGATCAGTCGCACGGTCGATCTCTATTCACGGCCTGCTGAGTGGCGGCGACTGCAGAAAAACGGGATGAAAGCCGACTTCTCATGGGCCGCGAGCGGGGCCGCGTACGCTTCGCTCTACCGACAGCTGACCGGGACCACCGAATGACCATCACCAGCCATCCGACCACACCGTTCGAAGGGCAAAAGCCCGGCACCTCGGGGTTACGGAAGAAGGTCCGGCTATTCGCGCAGCCGAATTATGCGGAAAACTTCGTGCAGAGCGTGTTCGACGTCGCCGAGCGGCCGGAGCACGCGACCCTCGTGATCGGAGGGGACGGGCGATATCACAATCGCACCGTAATCCAGCAAGCGTTACGCATCGCCGCCGCTAACGGTTACGGCCGCGTGCTCGTCGGGCGGGGCGGAATACTCTCGACGCCGGCCGCGAGCCACGTGATCCGCAAGTACGGCGCAAGCGGCGGACTGATCCTCTCTGCAAGCCACAATCCCGGCGGTCCGGACGAGGACTTCGGCATCAAGTACAACATCGCGAATGGCGGCCCGGCGCCTGAAGCGGTGACCGAGGCGATCTACGTTCGCACAAAGGAAATCGGGCGGTGGCTGTCTGTTGAAACGCCCGACATCGATCTCGACTCCATCGGCGAAACTGCGGTGGGCGATATGGCGGTCGCGGTGATCGATCCGGTCGCCGACTACGCCGACCTGATGGAGACGCTGTTCGACTTCGACCTGATCCGCAAAAGGGTGGCAGGCGGAATGACCATGGCGTTTGACGCAATGCACGCCGTGACAGGGCCATACGCGCGCGAAATACTCGAGAATCGGCTGGGCTTCCCGGCGGGCACCGTGCGCAATGGCGAACCGCTCGAAGATTTCGGCGGGCACCATCCCGATCCCAACCTGGTCCATGCGAGGGCGCTCTACGACACGATGATGGGCGAGGGAGCACCCGACCTTGGCGCGGCGAGCGATGGCGATGGCGACCGCAACCTGATCATCGGGCCGGGCATTTTCGTCACGCCTTCCAACTCGCTGGCGATGCTCGCGGCGAACGCCCATCTCGCCCCCGGCTACGCGGCCGGCCTTAAGGGCATTGCCCGATCGATGCCGACGAGCGCGGCGGCGGACAGGGTAGCCGAAGCGCTCGGTGTGCCCGCGTGGGAGACGCCGACAGGATGGAAGTTCTTCGGCACTTTGCTCGACGCGGGTCTCGCGACGATCTGCGGTGAGGAGAGCGCGGGCACCGGCAGCGACCACGTGCGCGAAAAGGACGGCCTGTGGGCGGTGCTGCTGTGGCTCAACATCCTGGCCGCGACGGGCAAGAGCGTACAGCAGATCGCGAACGAGCACTGGGCGCGGTTCGGGCGAAACTACTATGCACGACACGATTACGAAGGCGTCGAAGCTGACAAGGCCAAGGCCGTGATGAGCCGGGTCGAAGGTAGGCTCGAAAGCCTGCCGGGCACCGACGTTCGGGGCATGCGCGTCGCCAGCGCAGACAGCTTTTCATACAAGGACCCGGTCGACGGCTCGGTAAGTCGGGATCAGGGGCTTCGTATCGTATTCCAGGGCGGGTCGCGGCTGGTGCTGCGACTCTCAGGCACGGGGACCGAAGGGGCGACGATCCGGCTTTACCTCGAGCGCTATGAGCCGGCGGACGGTCTGCTCACCGGGGACAACACCGAGATGCTCGCAGAGCTTGCCGCCGGCGCCGAGGACATCACCGGGATCGCCACGATCACCGGACGCAATGCGCCGGACGTCGTGACTTGAGCGCCGACATGGGCGCCGTCGTTTATGACGGCAGAACTCGTTTCAAGGTCCGCTCCCCGCGCGCCGATGGGGTATTCCTGTGCCTGTTCGACGCGCAGGGTGCCGAAGAGCGTATTTCCATGAAGCGCGACGGCGCGGAACATTGGGTCGTGGAGTACCCGGAAGATCTCGCAGGGCGCTCCTATGGCTACCGTGTTAGCGGCCGGTGGAGCCCGGCCGAAGGGCTTTGGTTCGACGAGGCCAAGCTGCTGGTCGATCCGCACGCCACCCAGCTCGACCGGCGCTTTACTGCAGACAAGGCGCTTACCGAACACGGCGCCGACACCGCACATCTCGTCCCGCGGGCGGTGGTGATGCGCGAGTACGAGAAGTTTCCCAAGCAGGCTCCTCTCTTCCGGAAAGGCGGACTGATTTACGAACTCAACGTCCGCGGCTTCACGATGCAGCACCCTGACGTGCCTGAAAACGTTCGCGGCACTGTCGCTGCGCTCGGCCACCCGGCGGTCGTCGCGCACCTGAAAAAAATCGGCGTCACCGCAATCGAGTTGATGCCGGTGATCGCGTGGATGAACGAACCGCATCTCGGCCCGCTCAGGCTAGTCAATTCATGGGGCTATAACCCGATCACGCCAATGGCGCTCGACCCGGGGATTTGCCCGGGCGGAGTGCGCGAATTGCGCCGTACGGTCGAAACGCTGCACGGCGCGGGTATCGGCGTCCTGCTCGACCTGGTGTTCAATCATACGGGCGAGGGCGACGCGGGCGGCAACGTGATATGCCTGCGCGGGCTCGACGACAGCGCCTACGCGCGAACCGAGGACGGCGCGCTGCTCAACGACAGCGGCTGCGGCAACACGGTCGATTTCGGGCAGGCGTGGATTCGCGAACTCGCGCTCGACACGATGCGGCATTTCGTCGCGCGGTGCGGGATCGACGGATTCCGGTTCGACCTCGCGCCGATCATGGCACGCTCACCGATGTTCGACCCCGAAGCGCCGATCTTCGGCGCGATGGCCGCAGACGAATGGCTGCACGACCGGGTGTTCATCGCCGAGCCGTGGGACATCGGTCCAGGCGGCTACCAACTCGGCAACTTCCCCGACAACTGGCTCGAGTGGAACGACCGCTTCCGCGACGACGTGCGCCAGTACTGGAATTGGGATGGCACTCACAGCGCTCTCGCGCACCGGCTCGCCGGATCGGAAGACCTATTCGGCGACGATTGTCGCAGCGTCAATTTCGTCGCCGCGCACGATGGCTTCACGCTCGCCGATAGCGTGATGTACAACGAACGCCACAACGAGGCGAACGGTGAAGATAATCGCGACGGTCACGGAACCAACTATTCGAATAACCACGGGGCCGAAGGCGCGACCGACGACCCCGCGATCATCGAAGCGCGGGGGGCGACGATGCGCGCGATGCTCGGCTCGCTGTTCGCTTCGACCGGCACGATCATGCTTACCTCAGGCGACGAGTTCGGACGCACCCAGCGTGGGAATAACAATGCCTACTGCCAGGACAACGAGATCGGCTGGGTCGACTGGGCGGCGCGCGATTCCGACCTGGAGGACTACGTAGCGGAACTCTCCCGCAAGCGCGGAAAGCGTTTCGCGCGCTTTCCCAAGGGTGGTGCATGGCTGCGACTGGACGGCGGGCCAATGGACGAAGGCGCTTGGAATTATCCGGGCACGCCCGGTTTTGCCTATCGCCCACCGGACGGCTCAATCCATCCTGGTTTGATGGTAGATCGCGACCAGCGCCGCGTCGGGATCGGGGAATTGCCGGATTAACCCTTCGCTTTGGCTGGCGGGGCCGCTAGGCGCATCGGCAAAATCCGAGAGGAGCGAATACTGTCCATGAACGGCGCGCAGAGCCTAGTTACCACCCTCGTCGGCCACGGAGTCGACGTCTGTTTCGCCAATCCAGGCACGTCGGAGATGCACTTTCTCGCCGCGCTCGGCGATCCGCGGATGCGCGGGATCCTCTGCCTGTTCGAGGGCGTGTGCACGGGAGCTGCCGACGGCTATTATCGCATGGCCGACAAACCCGCGGCGACGCTGCTTCACCTCGGGCCGGGCCTGTCGAACGGACTCGCAAACATTCACAACGCGCGCCGCGCGTCGTCGGGCATGGTCAACGTCGTGGGCGAGCACGCGACCAAGCACCTTAAGTACGACGCCCCGCTCACAAGCGACATCGAGGGGCTCGCGCGCCCGCTGTCGCACTGGGTTCGCCGGGGCGATAGCGCGGAGACGATCGCATGGGACACCGCCGCTGCCATCGCCAAGGCGAGCGAACACCCGGGCAAGATCGCAACCTTGATCCTGCCGGGCGACACCGCATGGCAGGATGCAGGCGACGCGATCGTATCACCGGCCACCCCGTCGGCGCGCAAGGCGCCCGATATCGAGCGGATCAGGGAAGTCGCCGATGTCCTCCGCTCGGGCGAGCCGACGATGCTGATCCTCGCCAACAAGGCGTGCCGCGTAGAACCGCTCGAGCTTGCCGGAAAAGTAGCGGCGGGCACAGGCTGCCGAACTCGCAAGCCAGTTCTTCACCAATCGGATCGAGCGCGGCGCAGGGCGCGTGCCGCTCGAGCGAATTCCCTACTCCGTCGCTCCGGCGCTCAAGTTCCTCACGGGAACGAAACACATCGTGACCCTCGAGACGAAGGAGCCGGTCGCATTCTTCAGTTACCCCGGTCTGCCGAGCCTGCTCAAGGAGCCCGGTACGCAGGTTCACGCGCTGAGCGAAGCGGACGAGGATTCGACGCTGGCGCTTGAAATGCTGATCGAGGAACTGGGCCTCGGCAACGCGCAGGCGGTGCATCAGCAAGCGGCGGAAAAGGTCGTACCGAGCGGGAAGCTCGATCCGATCTCGATCGCGCACGCGCTGTGCACGGGCATCCCGGAAAACGGCATCGTCGTCGACGAAAGCCTGACCAGCGGGCGCGAATCGATGAGTTACACGCTCGGCGCCGCGCCGCACGACATGATCAACAACCTTGGCGGATCGATCGGTTATTCGCCGCCGGTAGCGACCGGGGCCGCGCTGGCGTGCTCCGACAGGCGAACGATCTGTCTCGTCGGTGACGGCAGCGCGATGTACACCATCCAGGCACTGTGGACGCAGGCGCGCGAGCAATTGCCGGTCACGACGGTCGTATTTGCCAACAACACCTACAACATCCTCAAGGCCGAATACTCGAACATGGGCGCAGGCGACAGACCGAGTGCGGAAGCGTTGACGATGATCGACATCGACCGTCCCACGATCGACTGGCTGGCAATGGGCAAGTCGATGGGTGTCCCCGGCGTGCAGGTCGACACCGCTGAGGGGCTGACCAAAGCGCTGCTCGACGCAAACGGCGAGGCCGGGCCGCGCCTGATCGAGGTGAAGCTTTACTGATGGACGCCGCGGCAGATCCGGTTGCGCTCGACGCTGCCGACCCGCTGCGGGTGTTCCGCGCTCGCTTCGCACTTCCCGATGGGACCATCTACCTCGACGGCAATTCGCTTGGCTGTCTGCCGAAAGCGACACCCCCCCGGCTCACCGAACTGTTGAGAGAAGAGTGGGGGCAGAATCTCATCGGTTCGTGGAACTCCGCCGGTTGGGTCGAAGCGCCGCAGCGGATCGGCGATAAGATCGGGCGCTTGTTGGCAGCGGACGAAGGCGAAGTGGTTGCCTGCGACTCGACTTCGATCAACGTGTTCAAGGCGCTCTGCGCGGCGCTTTCATGCAATGCGGGCCGGGGGACGATCCTGTCCGAACGCGGCAACTTTCCGACCGATGTCTACATGATGCAGGGGCTGGAAGCGCTCTCGAACCGACGGGTGACTGCGAAGCTGGTCGAAGGCGACGACGTCCTGGAGGCGATCGACGGCGATACCGCTGCCGTCCTTTTGACTCAGGTGCATTACCGCACCGGCCGGGTGCGGGACATGGCTGCGACGACCCGTGCCATCCAGGCGAAGGGCGCTCTGGCGATCTGGGACCTCAGTCACAGCGCGGGGGCTATTCCGGTCGACCTGAACGCCGCGAACGCGGATTTTTCGGTGGGTTGCGGCTACAAGTTCATCAATGGGGGACCGGGCGCGCCGGGCTACATATTCGCCGCAAAGCGCCATCACGCCGCCGCCATGCCCGCACTATCGGGCTGGTTCGGACATGCGCGGCCGTTCGATTTCGTCGATGCCTATGAGCCGGCGCCCGGCATCGGCCGCTTTCTCGTCGGAACGCCCCCGATCCTCGGCCTCGCGTCGCTCGAGATGGGTGTGGATCTGATGCTCGAGGCCGACATGGCGGAACTGCGCGCCAAGTCGATCGCGATGGGCCGCCTGTTCGTCTCGCGCATGGAGCCGCTGTGCGATCGGCACGGGTTCGCGCTTGTCAGCCCTGAAGACCCCGAAGCGCGCGGCAGCCAGATCTCTTATGCGCATCCCGAGGCGTATCCGATCGTCCGGGCGCTCATCGCGCGAGGAGTGGTGGGCGATTTTCGTGCACCGGATGTCCTGCGCTTTGGATTGACGCCGTTGTACACTTCGTTCGGAGAGGTAGCCGAGGCTGTCGATGCGATTGCCGCAGTGATGGACGAGGGCGCGTGGGACCGACCGGAATTCAAGGTTCGCACCGCGGTAACCTGAGGGAGAGGGCGATGAAGCATGTCGAATGGACCCGCACCGGCCAAGGCGGTCTTTCGCTTCAGGCGCAGGGCTGGCTGCCCGACGGCGAGGTGCGCGACGTGATCGCCATCGCGCATGGTTATGCCGAGCACGGCGGTCGGTACATGAACCTCGTCGAACGGCTCGTTCCTGCCGGTTACGCGCTCTACGCGCAGGATCATCGTGGGCACGGCAGGTCGGGCGGCACCCGCGCGCTGGTCGACCGGATGGACCGAGTCATCGAGGACTTTCACGGCTTCGTCGGCGAGGTACGGCAAAGGCATGACGGGCAGCGGATCAAGCTGCTGGGTCATTCGATGGGCGGGAACGTGGCGTTTGGCTATGCGCTCCGCTGGCCGGAAGACTTGTCAGGCCTTGTACTTTCGGGACCGCTGATCGGCGGACTTGTTCCGGGCGTCCAGCGAGCGATCCTTTCGTTGTTGTCGACGGTTGCACCGAATACCGGGATGATCGCCTTGCCGCCAGAGGCGGTCAGTCGCGATCCTGCCGTGGTTGAGGCTTACATTGACGATCCGCTGGTCACGACGGGCAAGGTTGCCGCGCGCACGGCGCACGAGATGTTCACCTCAGTCGCCGGATATCGCGACAGGGCACCGCAAATGAAGGTTCCGCTACTGGTCCAGCACGGCGAAGCGGACGCGCTGGTCAAGTGGAGCGACGTGCAGCCCGTCGTCGCGGCCATAGGTTCGTCGGACAAGTCCGTGATTACCTATCCCGGCCTTTACCACGAGATCTACAACGAGCCCGAGAAGGATGCCGTGATCGGCGACCTCGCGCGCTGGCTCAAGGCGCATCCGGCTCCCTAGCGGTTCAGCCGCCCATCGATCAGCGTGTCGACAACCGACGGATCGGCCAGGGTCGAGGTATCGCCCAGCGAGTTCGTCTCGTTCTCGGCGATCTTGCGCAGGATGCGGCGCATGATCTTGCCCGAGCGTGTCTTGGGCAGGGCGGGGGTAAAGTGCAGGTGGTCTGGCGTGGCGATCGGGCCGATCTCCTTGCGCACCTGTTGGCGCAGCTCGGTCGTCAGGTCGTCCGAAGGTTCCTCGCCCTCCATCAGCGTGACGTAGCAGTAGATGCCCTGGCCCTTGATGTCGTGCGGGAATCCGACGACCGCGGCCTCCGCGACCATGTCGTGGAGCACCAGCGCGCTTTCGACCTCCGCGGTCCCCATGCGGTGACCGGACACGTTGATCACGTCGTCCACGCGGCCGGTGATCCAGTAGTACCCGTCCGCATCGCGGCGGCATCCGTCACCTGTGAAGTACTTGCCCTTGTAGGTGCTGAAATAGGTCTGCACGAAGCGGTCGTGGTCGCCATAGACGGTGCGCGCCTGCCCGGGCCATGAGCGCGTGATGCACAAGTTGCCTTCTGCCGCGCCGTCCAGCACATCGCCTTCACCGTCGACCAATTGCGGACACACGCCGAAGAACGGCTTGCCCGCGCTGCCCGGCTTCATGTCGTGGGCGCCGGGCAGGGTGGTGATCATCACGCCGCCCGTTTCGGTCTGCCACCAGGTGTCGACCACCGGGATTCGACCCTTGCCAACGGTGTCGGAATACCAGCGCCACGCCTCCGGATTGATCGGCTCGCCGACGGTGCCGAGCAGGCGGAGCGAGGACAGGTCGTGTCGCTCGACGGGCGCCTTGCCCTCGCGCATCAGTGCCCGAATTGCGGTCGGGGCGGTGTAGAAGATGGCGACCTTGTGCTTCTCGACCGTCGCCCAGAAACGGTCGTGATCGGGCCAATTCGGCACGCCCTCGAACATCAGAGCGGTCGCGCCATTCTGCAGCGGTCCGTAGACGACGTAGCTGTGCCCGGTGACCCAGCCGATGTCGGCGGTGCACCAGAACACCTCGCCCGGGCGGTAATCGAAGACGTAGCGGAACGTGGTCTCGGTCCACACCGAATAGCCGCCGGTGGTGTGGAGCACGCCCTTGGGCTTGCCGGTCGATCCGCTGGTGTAGAGGATGAACAGCGGATCCTCGGCGGCCATCGGCTCGCACGGGCAATCGGCAGGAACGCCTTCGCGCAATTCGTGATACCAGTGGTCGCGATCCTCGGTCATCGCGACGTCGCCGCCTGTGTGGCGAATGACAAGCACGGATTTCACGCTCACTTTTTCGAGCGCCGCATCGACGTTGGCCTTCAGCGGGATCGTCTTGCCGCCCCGCCAGCCTTCGTCGGCACAGATGACCCAGTCGCTCGCGCAGTCCTCGATCCGGCCCGCGATCGCTTCGGGACTGAAGCCGCCGAAAATCACCGAGTGCACAGCCCCGATCCGCGCGCAGGCGAGCATCGCGAAGGCGCCTTCGGGCACCATCGGCATGTAGATCGTAACGCGGTCGCCCTTGGCGACGCCCATTTTCTTCAGCGTGTTCGCCATGCGGATCACTTCGGCCTGGAGGTCGGCGTAAGTGATGCGGCGAACCTCGCCCTTTGGATCGTCGGGCTCGAAGATCAGCGCCAGGCGGTCGCCGTTGCCGGCCGCGACATGGCGGTCGACGGCGTTGTGGCAGACGTTGAGCGTGCCGTCGTCGAACCACTTGATGTCGACTGGATCGAAGCTCCAGTCTCCGGCCTTGGTCGGCTTTTTCGACCATTCCAGGCGCTTGGCCTGCTCGAGCCAGAACTCGTCGCTATCTTCGATGCTGCGCGCATACATTGCCTCGTACTGCTCGCTGGTGCAGTTGGTGCCCTCGGCGGCATTAGCGGGGCGGCGTACCCGTTCGACGTCATGGGGATGCGCGACGGTGTCGCTCATGTCTGTCTCCTTTGACGGCGCAGCCTAGCGCCTCACCGTGCGAGTGTGAACGTGTTGCGTTCGCCATCGTTGCCGAGTTCGACCCGCGCACCAAGCGGATCTTTTGCGACCATGACGGTAAGCGTCTCGGCATCGTCGGTGCGGGCGATGAAGCGACGTCCGTCCGGCAGGTCGCCGATGGCGATGGCGTAGTTTGGTCCTTCGCGGCCATACACGACGGTGTACGTCTCAAGCGTGCCCGATCCCTCGACGAGCCCGGCGACCTCCGGTGCGCCGTCGTCGGGGCGCACCGCCTCGCTCCAACCTTGGAACTGCGTGGGCTCGGTCGAGAGTACGAGCGCTGCGTACTTGCTCTGGAACCCGCCGTTCGCGCCCACGAGGCCGAATGTGCCGGGCGCGGCGCGCAGCCGCTCGACCATGCTGGCGATTGCGTGACTTGAATAGCCGTTACCGGCACCGCCGAAATAGGGCAGGCCCCCGGTCACCGTCAGGCCGCGCGGGTCATCCGGCGACAGACCGAAATGGTCGATGGCGGTCGAAAACACTGCGATCGGGAAGCACGAGTAGAAATCGAGCGCGGCCATATCGGCGATCGACTTTCCCGCACTGTCGAGCGCGGCATCGAGCGCCGCGGCGGCAGCCGGGTAGGCCCCGGGATCGGCGCGCTCGAGAATATCCGGCTCGGCCGCCTGGGCCGCGCCGTGCATGTACACCCACTTCGCCTCCGGCACGCCGGCATCGCGCGCGGCTCGTTCGGACATGACCAGCAGCGCGGCACCCATGTTGACCTGGTCGCGGGCAACAACCTTCAGCGGAAAGGGGTCGGCGATCATGCGGTTCTTCGGGGTAATCGTCGCGATCTCGTCGGCGCTCAATGGTTCGCTGGCCGTGCAGGAGTACGGATTGCTCGCTGCGACCGCGCTGAATGGCGCGAACAGCTCGCCCATCGCCTGCCTGTATTCCTCGCGTCCGAGGCCAAGGCGGCTGCGGCGGGCGTTCTCCTGCAAGGCATAGGCGATCGGCGCGCTGACGATGCCGTGGGCGATGCCCTGCCGCGTCAACATACGCGCCGAGCCGCGATCCTTCATCTCGCCCTCGTCGTGTTCCGACCAGTCGCGGGACTGGCCAATGCCGGCGAGGTGGCGCGTGGTCGAAATCGCCTCGGCGCCGAAGACGATGCCCGCGGCAATGTCCCCGCGCGCCACGCGCTCGGCCATTTCGACCAGCGCGGTGACCGGCGACTGCCCGCCGACCGCCTCGAGGATCGCGTGCTTCGGTGCCAGGCCCACACGCCGTGCGACCGCGAGCGGGAACTTGTCCGGCTTGCCGAAGGGGAAGGGTGCCGCACCCGAATCCTCGAATGTCCGGATCGCGCTGACAGTTTCGATCAGCGGTTTGAGGTCCGTCTCGGCATCCGCATCGGCGAGAGCCGTCCCGGCGGCCCATGCGGCGAGGTCGGCGGCGCTGCGCGCTTCGTAACCCGGCTCGCCGATACGTTCGACGACTTGTCCGACGCCGACGATTACCGGGGTGTTCACCGAGGGCATGTCACACCTGTCACACAGTCCAGAGTGGAAACTCGTTCAGTCCCGAGCGAACGGTTCCTGAAGCAATTACGGGCGGCCTGAAGGGAGGCGTTCATTAGCCCTCCATTGCACGACCGCCCGTATGTAGGAAAGCGCGCCGTCAGCCGTTGAACTTCTCGCCCGCCTCGGCCTTCCTGCGCAGGTAATCGCTCACCGGCAGGCCGTGCTTCTCGAGGCCGGCCACCACCGTGCCGAGGCCGACGGTATCGGCCCAGAACATCGGGCCGCCCGTGTAGAGCGGCCAACCATACCCGTTGATCCACACGACATCGATGTCGCTCGCGCGCTGGGCCATCTTCTCGTCGAGGATCTTCGCGCCTTCGTTGACCATCGGGTAGAGCAGGCGCTCGCGGATTTCGTCCTTCGATATCTCGCGCTGGGGCTTGCCTTCCTTCGCGGCGAAGTCGGCGATGATCTTCTTGGTTTCTTCGGACGGGGTGCGATTGCGCGAGGCGTCGTAGTCGTAATACCCCTTGCCGGCCTTCTGTCCGAAGCGCCCGGCAGCGCAGAGCGCATCGCGGATCGTCTCGATCTTCGACGGGTCGCGGTGCCAGCCGATGTCGGTGCCCGCGAGGTCGCCCATCTGGAACGGCCCCATCGGAAAGCCGAATTCGAGCAGGACGTCGTCGATTTCCCAGTAGTTCGCGCCCTCCATGAGCAGCGCGTTGGCCTGCTGCTGGCGCGGGCTCAGCATGCGGTTGCCGATGAAGCCCGGGCACACGCCCGATACGACAGCGACCTTGCCGATCTTCTTGGCGAGCTTCATCGAGGTCGCAAGCACATCGTCGCGGGTCTTTTCGCCGCGCACGATCTCAAGCAATTTCATCACGTTGGCCGGCGAGAAGAAGTGCAGACCAATCACGTAACCGGGCCGCTTGGTCGCGGTCGCGATCTCGTCGACATTGAGGTAGCTGGTGTTGGAGGCGAGGATCGCGCCCTGCTTCACCACTTCGTCAAGCTTGGCGAAGACCTGCTTCTTGACGTCCATGTTCTCGTACACCGCCTCGATCACGAGGTCGCAGTCGGCGAGATCGTCGTATTCGAGCGTGGGGGTGAGCAGGCCCATGGCCTGTTCCACCTGTTCCTCGGTCATCCGGCCGCGCTTCGCGGTGTTCTCATAGTTCTTGCGCATCGTGCCGGTGCCGCGGTCGAGCGCGTCCTGCTGCATCTCGAGGATAGTCACCGGAATGCCGGCGCTGAGGAAGTTCATCGAGATGCCGCCGCCCATCGTCCCGGCGCCGATCACGCCGACCTTCTTGATCGGAATCAGCGGAGTGTCGGCGGGGACGTCGTCGATCTTGTTCGCCGCGCGTTCCGCGAAGAAGTAGTGGCGCATCGCGGCCGACTGGGTGCCGGTCATGAGCTTCATGAACAACTCACGTTCTTTCTTCACGCCTTCGGCATAGGACAACTCGCCCGCCGCCTTGACCGCCTCGATCCCCGCGTTGGGCGCGTCGAAGCCGCGGATCTTGCGCGCCATCTTGTGGCGGAACTCGTCGAAGAGGGCAGGGTTCTTCACCCCGTCCTCGTTCGCCGTGCCCTCGCTGGCACGCGGGACCGGCTGGCCAATCTTGCTGCGCGCGAACGCGATCGCGTCGGCCTCCAGGCTGTCCTCCCCGACTATCTCGTCGACGAGGCCGATACCTTTCGCCTTCTTGGCGGAGATCGGATCGCCGCCGACGACCATCGGCAGCGCGGCTTCGGCGCCGACGAGGCGCGGCAGGCGCTGAGTGCCCGCGGCGCCGGGTATCAGGCCGAGCTTGACTTCTGGCAGGCCCATTTTCGCACTCGGCACCGCGACGCGGTAATGGCAGGCAAGCGCAACCTCGCACCCGCCGCCCAGCGCCGTGCCGTGAATCGCGGCGACGACGGGCTTGTCGCTCGCCTCCATCGCGTCGAGCGTCTCGGGCAGGCTCGGGCCGACCGGCGGCTTGCCGAATTCGGTGATGTCGGCACCGGCGAAGAACGTGCGTCCGTCGCAACGGATGACCATGGCTTTCACACCGTCGTCGGCGAGGCCCGCTTCTATCTCTCGCTTGAGGCCGGCGCGCACCGCCTGGCCGAGCGCGTTGACCGGCGGGTTGTTCGAAACGATGACCAGGACTTCGCCGTCGCGGTGGGATGAGATGGGATCGGTCATGTAAGGCTCCTCAGGCGCGGCTGTCGGTCAGCGCGGAATAGATCAGGGTCTTGAGCTGGCGTCGGATCGGATAGGCGCTCGACGGATAGACCTGCGTCATGAACACCATCGTGATTGCCTCGACCGGATCGACGAAGAAGGCGGTGGAATAGGCGCCGCCCCAGTAGAATTCGCCCTTGCTTGCGGGCATCAGCGTCCTGGCCGGATCGATCACGGTGGCGAAGCCGAGGCCAAAGCCGACGCCGGCGTTCTGGCTTTCGGAAAACAGGCTCTGCGACAGCTGGGTCAGGTCCTGTCCACCGGGCAGGTGGTTGGCGGTCATCAGGTGCAGCGTCTTGGGCGCGATGATCCGCGCGCCGTCGAGCTCGCCGCCATTGACCAGCATCGTTACGAACTTCTGGTAGTCGGCCGCCGTCGAAACGAGACCGCCGCCGCCGCTGTCGAACTTGCCGGGCAGGGCGAGCTTGCTGGTCGGGCCGGCGTCGATCATCTTTGCCGCCTTGCCGGGAATGTACTGGTAGGCGTCGACCAGTCGCTCCGCTTGGCCCTCGGCGACGCCGAACGCTGTGTCGCCCATGCCGAGCGGCTCGAAGATGTGTTGCTTGAAGTATTCGCCGAGGCGCATTCCGCTGATCCGCTCGACCGCGACGCCGAGGACGTCGGTCGATACCGAATAGTTCCATCGTTCACCCGGATGGAATTCCAGCGGAAGTTTCGACAGCCGGGTGATGAATTCGTCGGAATCGAGATGTGCGCGGGCGAAATCGAAGTTGCTTTCGCGGTATGCGGCATCGACATTGGTGCGGTTCTGCAGCCCGTAGGTCAGCCCGGACATGTGCGTGAGCAAATCGACGAAACGCATCGGCCCAGCCTGCTGCCCGGGATAGAACGGAACCTGCCCGCTACCGCCACCCGCGAAGATCGACAGCTTCGCGAACTCGGGAAACACCTTCGTCACCGGCTCTTCGAGCGCGACCTTGCACTGTTCGACGAGCTGCATGAACGCGATCGAGGTGACCGGCTTGGTCATGCTGGCAATTCGGTAAAGCGCGTCTTCGCGAACGTCCTCGCGCCCTTCGCCCATCTTTCCGCAGCGCATCGAATAGACCGGCGTGCCGTCACGTGCGACGATCAACTGCGCCATCGGCAGGCGCCCGCCGTCGACATAGGCTTGGCGCAGGAACGGTTCGATGCGGGCGAGTTGATCGGCGTCGAAGCCGAGCGCGGCGGATTGCGTGGTATCGAGCATGGCGCGATTCTCTCCCAAGGTCGCCTGTGCAGTCTTCCCCTGCCATACCTGCCTTTCCGCGAACGGCAACCGTCAACATGGGATGGCGACCATACCAGTTTCCCGAAACGGCGCTTGCGCGTGGGCCGTGTTCGCCTAGACTGCGGTTCGAAAAAACAAATTGGGACGAGGAACTGCAATGGGTGATGCGAACCTGGCCGACGCGATCGGCTGGACGCCGCCGGCCGGATGGCCCGCCATGACTCGCGAAGAAGCGCGCGCGAAATTGACGTCTCCGGGCGAGCGCTTCGAGATGGAAACGATCGATATCCGCGGCGTGCCCACGCGGGTGTGGAAGAACGCCCCGCCGAACCTGCGCGCGCTCATGATGCTGGCGCGGATGCATGGCGAGCGAGAGGCGTTCATCTACGAGGACGAGCGGGTGACGTACGCGGCGTTCCATCGCGCCGTGGCAAAGCTCGCCCACGAACTGCGCGATCGGGGCGTGGAGAAAGGGGACCGGGTGGCGCTTGCCATGCGCAACCTGCCCGAATGGCCCGTCGCCTTCTTCGCCGCGGTCACGATCGGCGCGATATGCGTGCCTCTCAACGCGTGGTGGACCGGGAACGAACTCGCCTATGGTCTGGCCGATTCGGGAACGAAGCTGCTGATCTGCGACGAAGAGCGTTGGGACCGCATCGCCCCGCACCTTGCAGACATACCCTCGCTTCGACACGCGTTCGTGTCACGGGCATCGGGCGAGCTTTCCGGACCTGCCGAGTATCTCGAGCGTGTGATCGGTGCCCCGCAGACCTGGGCGGGGCTGCCCGATGCGGAAATCCCCGAAGAAGATATCGCACCCGACGACGATGCGACGATCTTTTACACCAGCGGCACCACCGGCCATCCGAAGGGGGCACTGGGCACTCACCGCAATCTCGTCACCAACATTTTCTCGAGCGGTTACAGCGGCAGCGTCGCTGCGCTGCGCCGGGGAGAGGCTCCCCCCGAGCCGACGCACAAGACTTCGCTGACCGTGATCCCGCTTTTTCACGTCACCGCCTGTTCCGCCGGGCTGATGGGCATGGTCGCAGCCGGCAACACGGCGATCTTCATGCACCGCTGGGACCCGGTGCGGGCGTTCGAGATCATCGAACGCGAGAGGGTAAACATGACCGGCGGCGTACCGACGATAGCGTGGCAACTGATCGAACATCCCGACCGCGACAAGTACGATCTTTCTAGCCTCGAGGCGATCGCCTATGGTGGTGCGCCGTCCGCTCCCGAGCTCGTGCGAAAGATCCGCGAAGTGTTTGGCGCCCTGCCGGGCAATGGCTGGGGCATGACGGAGACGATGGCGACGGTCACCAGCCATTCGAGCGAGGATTATCTCAACCGCCCGACGAGTTGCGGCCCGCCGGTCGCGGTCGCCGACCTGAAGATCATGAACGAAGACGGCACGCGTGAAATGCCTCAGGGAGAAGTCGGCGAGCTGTGGGCGCGTGGGCCGATGGTGGTGAAGGGCTACTGGAACAAGCCGGAAGCGACCGCCGAGACTTTCGTCGACGGCTGGGTCCGCACCGGGGACCTCGCCCGTCTCGACGAGGAGGGGTACTGCTACATCGTCGACCGGGCCAAGGACATGATCCTGCGGGGAGGGGAGAACATCTACTCCTCCGAAGTCGAAAACGTCCTCTACGACCATCCTGCGGTAACCGATGCCGCGCTCGTCGGCATTCCCCACCACACGCTGGGTGAAGAGCCGGCTGCCATCGTTCATCTCGCGCCCGGCACACACGCGACGGAGGCCGAGCTGCAGGGCTGGGTTGCCGAGCGGCTCGCAAAGTTCAAGGTGCCGGTGCGCATCCTGTTCAGCGAAGAAACGCTTCCGCGCAATGCGAACGGCAAGATCCTGAAAAAGGACCTCAAGGCTTTGTTCGACAATCCAGTCGCGGCTGAATAGGGTTTTCCGCGAATGGGCGGGGGCAAAATGATCAAGGGCAACGAGACCGCGCGGTTCGGGCGGCGGCGCGAGGACGTGATCCACGCGGCGTCCGCGCTGATCAACGAGCTGGGCGTGAAGGGTACGACCTTTGCCGAACTCGCACGCTCGGTGGGACTCAACGCGACCAGCATCACCTATTACTTCGATCGCAAGGACAAGCTCGTCGTCGCCGTCTTTGCCGCGACGCTGGATTGGCTCGAGGAAGCGGCGAATGCTGCCGCGGAACAGGCCGAACCAGCCGACCGTCTGCGAGCCTTCATCGCCGCCCACGTCGAGCTGCGGCGCCGTATCCGACTTGGCGAGAAAGGGCCTGATCACGGCATTGAGCGAGATCCGCACTCTCGACGAAGATGCGCAGGAGCCGCTGCTGGCGCAGTACGGCCGGATAGTCGATTGCGTCCGCGGCTTTTTCGGCGATTCGCGGACCGGTGCCGGACGAGCTCTCGATACCGCGCGGGCGCATATCCTGCTCGAAACCATGTTCTGGTGGCCGATCTGGTCGCTGCGCTATTCGATCAGCGATTTCGAGCGGCTCGAAGAGCGGATGTTCGATATTTTCGCGAACGGTCTTGCCGCGCAGCCCGGGGACTGGTCGCCGCTGACGCTCGACAACGAAGCCTGGCGCAGCGACGGGGCGGGCGACGCCGAGATCGGGGACGCCTTTTTGCGCTCGGCAACGGTGATGATCAACCAGCGCGGCTATCGCGGCGCCTCGGTCAATCGGATCGCCGCGGCATTGAACGTGACCAAGGGCAGCTTCTATCACCATCACAACGCCAAGGACGACCTGGTCTTCGAGTGTTTCCAGAAGAGTTACGATCGACTGTCCGCAGCCCAGATCGCGGCGCGTGACCTCGACGCGAGCGGATGGACGCAGATCGCCAGCGCGCTGGCCGAGCTGATCGATCTCCAGTTCAACGACCCGATGCCCCTGTTGCGCACGGCCGCACTCCAGGCCCTGCCGAGCGACGAACGCGGCAGCGTGGTCGTGCGATCGAACCGCCTGGCAAATCGCTTCGCCGGCATGATTGCAGACGGCATAGCCGAAGGCAGCGTGCGCGCCGTCGACCCGATGGTTGCAAGCCAGATGATCATGCCGGCGCTCAATGGGGCGTACGAGGCGCGGGGCTGGGCGGCACGCCAGCCCGACGCGGAGAGTGCCGTGCGGCTTTATGCGTGGACGCTCTGCGCTGGAGTGTTCACCGACCCGCCGGGCCTCTAGCGCAATTCACTCGCACACAACCGGACAAAATGAAGGGGCCGGGCGATCTCTCGCCCGGCCCCTTTCGTATCGTTGTCTCGATCAGAACTTGACCTTGGCACCCAGGGTGAAGTTGCGACCGATCGCGTTGCCGATGAACGGGTTGTAACCCAGCGGCAGGTACGCGTCCGCCGGTGCCCGATCGAAGATGTTGCGGACCGCTGCGGTGAGTTGAACGTCCGCGAAATTCAGCGGCAAGGTGTAGTTCGCGACGAGATCGTGCTGGACGTACGAGCCGCTGTTCTTGCCGAAGTCGCTGCCACCGCTCGGCGTTCCGGCGATCGGCTGGCAGAGACCGGTGGCATTTGCACACCGCTCGTCGAACACGCTCGAGATGTAGTTCACTGAATACCGCAGGTTCAGGCCTCCGGTATTGAGGTTCACGTACCCGTTGGCGCGCCATTCGGGCAGAGTGCCCGGATCGCGGAAGTAGTTGCCATAGCCGACCGCGTCGTACGATGGCGTTACCAGGATCGAACCGACGTAGAAGTCGTCGGTCCGGTACTTCAGGTTGTAGGTCGCGTTGCCACCGACCGATATCACTCCGAAGCCCGCGTCGAAGTCGTAGTTGAGCGCGAAGTCGAGGCCCTGCACCTTCACCTTCGGACCGTTGACCCACTGGGTGCGGACACGGGCAATGTCGAGGCCCGTGGTCGTACCCTGGACGCAAGTGTTGCCCGAGAAGGTGATCTGGTCGATCAGTTCCGCCGAACAGTTGATCAGCCGTGTGCCGTTGCTTTGCAGCGCGCCGGTGGCGACCGAACTGGCGATCGCATCGGCCGGGTTGGTGACGATCTGGTCCTTGAAGTCGAAGCTCCAGAAGTCGACGCTCGCCGTCAGTCCGCCGGTCTTGACGATCGCACCGACGTTATAGGTCAGCGCGGTTTCGGGGTTGAGGTCCGGGTTGCCGTAGAGGTCGACCGACTTGTAGTTGCCCCCGGTCGCAGTCAGGCCCGCGAGTACGGTGACGAAGTTCGGATCGACGTTGCTTGCAAGCGGACCGCGGAAGGTGGTGCCGATCGATCCACGCAGCGTTAGCCACGGCGTCGCCTCGAAACGGAACGAAGCCTTCGGATTGATCGTCGAGCCGATCGGGCTGCCGTAATCCTCGTACCGGATGGCGCCCGACAGTTCGAGCGTATCGAGCACCGGCAACTGGACTTCCGCAAACAGAGCGCGAACGTCCTGGTTAAGCTTGATCGGTCGCGAACCGCCGAGGAAAATGAAGGGTCCCACACCTTCGGAAGTCGTGCCGACACAGCTCAGATCCCCTTCCTTGAAGCAGGGGTTCTTGTCGAGGTTTGCGATGTCGCTCAGTGGCCGGCTCGAAAAGTTGTTCTTCCGGTACTGGGCGCCGATCGCGAAGGCTACCTCGCCGCCGGGCAGGGCCCATCCCGTGTCACCCGAAATGACGGCGTCGAGGACGAACTGCTCTTCACGCTGGAACGTGCCCACCTTGGGCTGCAGCCAGGCGACAAGCTCGGGGCTGTTTTCGGCTCCGGGCACGTAATATGGGTTGGAAATTCCGAGGGTCGGATTTTCCGGCCCGGCGTTAACGAACGGATTGAACCACAAGCAGCCATTGGCTCCGGGCGTAGTACCCGTGCAGTTCGGGCCGCCAAGGCCGTTGAGCGCGTTTTGCAGGCGGGAACCGACGATGTCCGGCGCAGCGAAGCTGCGCGAAGAACGCCAATAAGTGCCGTCGATCGCGAGCGAGAGGCTCGGTGAAAGATCGAATTCGAACCCGGTATTCACGCGCCAGGCGTTGTTCTTCGCGAACCCGTCACCCCCGCCGCGGCCCGGATCGAGAGGGTTTCCAAGGAAGCCGAGCGGTCGGTAGTAGACGTTGGTAATCCGGAACAGCGTTCCGTTGGCCCCGCCCGAGGGCGGGAGTCCCTGCTGCGCAAGAAATGCCGCTACGCCGGGATTGTTCGGCGAAGTAGTGAAGGCGCTGACGAAACCCGATCCGTTCGGTCCCTGCGTCGGCGGGAATGACGGGGAGTAATTCAGGCTTTCGAGGTCGGTCTTCGCCCACAACGCGCTGGCATGCCAGCGGGTCGAATCGCTTAGATCGGAGGTAATCTGTCCGTAGACCTGGTAGCGGTCCTCCTCCTCGGTGATGTTGTCGAACGGAATATAGGTAAACCGGCAGACGGGGCTGGTGAAGTAACCGCCTAGTTCGGTGCAACCCATGTCAGGCCGGACGATGGTGGTTGGGCCGGGGTTAAGGTAGGTCACTGCGAACAGGCCCGGCGTGGCGAGCGCCGAATACCCCGATGCGTTAACTTCATAGGACTGCTGGGTGTAGTCGCGTGCAGTAGTGGGCAGCTCCGAACGATGCTGCCAGCCGGCGCCGATCATCACGTTGGTCGCGCCAAAGTTCTTACCGATCAGGCCGCTGACGTTGTAGTTGCCGTCTGATCCCTTGATAAAGGTCCAGTCGCCGCCGACTTCGACACCTTCGAACCGGTCGCGGGTAATGAAGTTGGCAACGCCCGCGATGGCATCGGAACCGTAAGTTGCGGCCGCGCCATCCTTCAGAATCTCGACCCGCTGAAGGGCGAAGAGCGGGATCAGGTTGGTGTCCGCAAAGCCGTCGCCCGGAGCCTGGATCGTCCGCTTGCCGTTAAGCAGCACGAGCGTGCGGGTGAATCCCAGGCCGCGAAGGTTGATCGAGCCGTTGCCCTGGAATCCCTGCGCGGCGGTCGAAAACTGATTGGTATCGCCAAGGACCGAGCCGACAGAAGGTAGCTCCTTGATGAATTCCAGTGGAGAGGTGACACCCTTTTCGGCGAGATCCTCTGAGGAGAACGAGTCGACCGGCAGGGCGGCGTCTTCCGGCGTGCCCCTGATCAGGGTGCCGGTGACCACGATCTCGCGCGCGGGCGGGGCGGTGCCGGCATCGTCGCCCGGATCGGCGTCTTGTGCGAAGGCCGCGCTCCCACACATTCCCGCGGTGAGCGCGAGGCAGGCGCAAGTGTGGCGCAAAGCTGTCTTGATCATCGGTTCCTCTCCCTTGGCGAACTGCTCGTTCGTTTGCCGCGTTTTTACGCGGATACCCATTTCTCGAAATTCAATGACAAGCTGGCCCGCCTGTCAAGCGAATCCGGTCGTTTTCCCTAGGGAATCTGGCAATAATCTTCCTCTGTTGGTTTTGTGCAACGACCAAACCGCGACTCCCTAACCGGAGTGCGAGCGGGTCCTGGGCTCGCGCACCGCGAACATCATCATGCCCAAGGCTGCGACGAGGGCGAGCAGCACCAGCACGAACAGCGGGGTGAAGCCTGCGGCGGCCACCAGCAGGCCGGCAAGAACCGGCCCGACCGCGGCGACGAACCCTTCTGCCGTGGTGACGAAAGCGAGGCGCATCGGAATGTCCTCGTGCGCGCCGAATTCGAGCACCATGGTGGTCGCTGCCAGCATCCAGCCCGATCCGCCAGCGCCGAGCAGGACGAACGCGAAATAGATGGGCAACGCGGTCGCGGAGACGATGAGCAGTCCGACCCCGGCGATCACCGATGCGAGCGAAAGGATGTAGACGATGCGGAAGCCGAACCGGTCGCCCATGCCGCCCCACAGCAGATTGGAGACCGTATCTGCGCCGAGGAAGGCAAGGCTGAGCCCCCCGATCAGGGCGCCGCTGAGCCCGAGCCGCTGGCCGGCATAAACCGTCCAGAACGGCCCTCCGATGCGGATCGCGGTTGCCAGCGCCTGCGTGCCGATGAAGCGCGCGAAGTCCTTGTCGTCGAGCAGCTGCGGGAATTGCCGGATACGTTCGCGCAGCGGAATGACCGGACGCGAAGCGGGCGCGGCCGGCTCGCGGATCATCGTTTGCAGCACCAGCAGCCCGGCGCTCGTCAGCACGAAGGCGAACAGAAACGTGGTCGAATAGCCGTTGCCGAGCCAGTTGCCTTCGATGAAGTAATGCCCGGCAACCCAGGCGAGGACCGCCGCGATCAGCCCGCCTGCAAGGTTGCGATAGCCCTGCAGCCGTCCGCGTCGGTCGATCGGGATGACCTTGGCCATCAGCATCTGGAAAGCGACGCGCTGCGCGCCGTTGAAGAATCCGAGGAACAGGAAGAGCCCGAGCGTCACCCACACAAGTGCGCTGCCGGTCAGCGTCCAGCCGGCGATCGCCATACCCAGAATGGCGACCCGCATCATCGAGCCGACCCGGATCGAATAGGGAAGGATGTGGCTGCGATGCTCGATCCGGGCGCCGCTCAGGATCGGCGAGATCGTCGCGCCGAGCTGGAGCAGGGCGGTGCCGAGGCCGACGGCGGCTGCACTCCCGGTTATGGCCAACAGGTAGGCGGGAATTATCGTTGGCGCGTAGATCAACCGAAAACCGGTCATCCCCAGTACGCCGTGAACGAAGTTCGCCGTGTAGTTGCCGCGCAGGTTCTCCTGCACGAAGCGCGCGTGGCGCGCGAAGGAGTCGCCCTCGCCGGGATCGGCGAGGGCGTCGTCCTGGATGGGCTCTACCGAATTCAGTATCCGGCCAACGTGGCGAAGCGGTCCTTGAGGTAGCCGCTCGATCCCCAGCTCGCCTCGAGCACGCGGGCGCGCTTGAGGTAGAAGCCGACGTCGTATTCGTCGGTCATGCCGATACCGCCGTGAAGCTGGATGCCCTCGCGGCTCATCGTATGGAGCACCCGGTTGGCTTCGGCCTTGGCGATGCATGCGGCGCGCGGGACACCGAACCCGCTATCGAGCGCGTCCAACCCGCCCTCGACTGCGCTGCGCATCATCGCGAGGTCGCCGAACAGGTCGGCCATGCGGTGCTGCAACGCCTGGAAGCTGGCGAGCACCTGGTTGAACTGCACGCGCTGCTTCAGGTAATCGAGCGTCACGTCGAACACCTGTTGCGCCATGCCGAGCATTTCGGCCGCAGTCAGGATGCGCGCCCGGTCGAGCACCTTGTCGAGCAGGTCGTCCCCGCCGCCAGCAAGTTTGTCTGCCGCCGCGCCGTCGAAGGTCACCTCGGCGTGGCTGCGCTGGTCGGTCAATCGACGGTCGGAGAGCGACACGCCGTCACCCTTCTCGACGAGGTAGAGCCCGTCGCTCGCGGCGACCACGAACAGCGAGGCGCCGTGGGCTTCGTGGACGAAGGCTTTGGTGCCGCTGAGTTTGCCGCCTTCGGCCCTGGCCGAAATCTTGCCGTCGTGGCGCGCGGATTCGTCGATCGCCAGCGTGCCGACGACCTCGCCGCTCGCAAACTTCGGCAGCCACTTGTTCTTCTGTTCGTCAGATCCGCCGAGCACGATCGCGCTTGCCGCCAGCGTCGTCGCCACCAGCGGACTCGCGGTGAGCGTCTTGCCGAGCTCCTCCACCACGAGCCCCGCGCTCATCCAGCCGAAATCGCTGCCGCCGAATTCTTCCGGGATGACGATCCCGGCCCAGCCCATCTGCGCCATCGTCTGGAAGGCATCGGCTGAATAGCCCTCTGCGGGCTTATCGGCGCGGACCTTGCGCCATGCGGTGACCGGGCTTTCGTCACTCGCCCAGTCGCGCGCCATGTCGCGCAGCATTTCCTGTTCTTCGTTGAGGACAGCCATGTTTCTCGTTCCTTGTCCCGTCGGCCTTACTGGTGGTCCAGCATGCCGAGCACGCGCTTGGCGATGATGTTGTTCTGGATCTCGGTCGATCCGCCGTAGATCGTGGTCGCCTTGCCGAAGAGCCACGCGCGCACGCCGGCGAGTTCGGCGTCGGTGAATCCTTCTCCTTCCCAGCCGAGGCCCTGCAGTCCCATGATCTCGATCGACAATTCGGCACGTTCCTGGCCAAGCTTGGTGCCGAGCTTCTTGAGCACCGAACTGATTTCGCTGACGCCGCCCGCCGCCTTGCTCTCCTCGACCGCGCGGCGCGCGGTGAGCAGGAACGACTGCCAGCGGATCTCGAAGTCGGCGATCTTGTCGCGCAGCACGGCATCGACGATCCGGCCGTCGCTATCGGTCTCGACGTATTTCTTCGCCATGTCGGCGAGGCTCGATCCCATCATCGAGGCAAGGCCTCCGCCGCCCGACAGGTTTGTCCGCTCGTGCTGGAGCAGCCGCTTGCCGATGGTCCAGCCCTGGCCTTCCTCGCCGACGAGGTTCTTCTTCGGGACCTTCACGTCGGTGAAAAAGGTCTCGCAGAACGGGCTCATCCCGCTGATCATCTGGATCGGGCGGACTTCGACGCCGGGCGAGTCCATATCGATCAGCATGAAGCTGATGCCGTTGTGCTTGTCGCTCTTGTCGGTGCGGACGATCGCGAAGCACTTGTCCGCCCACTGGCCGCCGCTGGTCCAGGTCTTCTGTCCATTGACGAGGTAATGGTCGCCCTTGTCCTCCGCGAAAGTCTGCAGGTTGGCGAGATCGGACCCGGCGTTCGGCTCCGAATAGCCTTGGCACCAGCGAATTTCACCGCGCGTGATCGGCGGAATGTGTTCCTTCTTCTGCTCCTCGCTGCCGTATTCCAGCAGGGTAGGGCCAAACATCATGACGCCCATGCCGCCAATCGGGTTGTAGGCACCGGCCTTGGCCATTTCCTCCTGAAGGATGCGCGCCTGCTTCTTGGTCAGCCCGCCGCCGCCGTATTCCTTGGGCCAGGTGGGCGTGCCCCAGCCACGCGCGCCCATCGCCTCGCGCCATTTCTTCTGCGGTTCGGTTTCCGCGGTCGGACCTTCGACGCTGGCGAGTGCGTTACCCTTGCCCTTCAGCTCGGGCGGGAAGTTTTCGGCGAGGAACGTGCGCACTTCCTCGCGGAATGCGTCGTCCGTGCTGACGTCCTTTGGTTCGGCGAGCGTCGCCATCGTCTCTCTCCTCGTTATCGGGCGGGAGCGCCGAGCGGCGCATCCTGCATTTCGCGGTTCTTGGCTTCGAGTTCCCGTGCGCGCAAACGCTCCACGTTCGCAAGGTGCTTAGCCTCGGTGATCGGATAGAACCAGATGATCGCGCAGCCCACTATCCAAAGACCCATCACCATCGGAACGTAGTGCGCGATCAGGCTGTCGGTCATCGCGGTGGTCACCAGCGCCGGATCGACGCCTGCGGGAAAGTGCGAGGTTTCAAGCACAATGCCCGCGGCCAGTATGCCGAGGCCCGCCGCGCACTGTGCCGAAAAGCTGGCGGCGGAGAAATAGATGCCGGCGTTGTGCCGCCCGGAGGTAACCGCGTCGTCCTCGACCACGTCGGCGAGCATCGACGACGCCGTCATCAGCGAGATGGCGACCATCGCGCCGTAACTGGCACCGATCAGCAGCAGCGTGGGTAGCAGCATCGGGTGTCCGGGCGGGAAAAACAGGCGCAGGTAGGTGAGCCACAGCGGGCTGGTCCCCAGTGTAACGCCGACGATTGCCATCCACAGTGCGGTGTTACGCTTTCCCCACCAGCGGGTGCAGATCGGCGCCAGCGGAAGGGCGATGCACACCGCGAGGAACCCGTCGAGCGTCAGTAGCGCAAGCTCGGCCGAGGTGAGCTTGTAGACGTAAGTGCCGAAGTAGAGCGAGGTCGCACCGTAAAGGCCGATCGCGGTCCATTTGAAGAGCGAAAAGCCGAACACCGTCAGGAAGGCCCGGTTGCGGAACGCGGTGCCCATTTCCCTGAGGTGCGTCCACAATCCCCCGCCGCCTGGCTCGCGCACCTCGGCTTGCCGCAAGTATGGAATGCGGCTGCGAGTGCCCCATGCGCAGATCAGGATAGTTATCAGGATGATCCCGGCGGCGGTCAAGGCGAACGGGCCGTAGCCTGCCGGGTTGAGCTGGCCGCGCGGATACTCGGGCGTCGCGCGAAAGAAAACCGCGAGCGAGAACGCGGCGAACGCGAACGTGCCGGCGTATCCGAACCAGTAACGCAGTCCGTAAAGCTTGGTGCGGTCGGCGTAGTCCTGCGTCAACTCGGTCCCCAACGCGTTCGCGGGAACCTGGTACGTGCTCATCGCAGCGCGCGCGAGAGAGGCGAAGACGAAGATCCACACGCCCATCTGCAGGTCGCTGAGGCCGCCAGGGGGAAACCAGGTCAGCGCGAAGAAGATTGCCGTCGGGATGGCGGCGCCGAAGATGTACGGATGGCGCCGCCCCAGGCGCGAACGGGTTATATCGGATAGCCGCCCGATCAGCGGATCGCCGATCGCATCGACCGCCAGCGTCAGCGCGATCGCGGTGGAAACGACCGCCGCGGACACTCCGAGCACCTGGTTGAAATAAAGCAGCAGGTAGGTGGAGAAAGCAGCGTTCTTGATCCCGTCGGCGATCGCGCCGGTACCATAAGCGAGGCGCGTGCCGAGCCTTAGGGGCGGGGCGAGCTCGACCGGCGATCTCACGCCATTTCCTCCGCCGCGTCGGCAATTTCGCCGATCGGGTCCGGATAGAGTTCCTGCGCCAGCGCGCGTCGGTTGAGCAACGAGTATTCGGGAAACACCGGGTCGTGCACGTCGCGGTAGGCGCGCAGGTGCTGCTTTGCGACCGTCACTTTGTGCACTTCGGTCGGCCCGTCGGCGATGCCCATTACCATCGATGCGATCAGGCTGCCGACGAAGGGCATCTCGTTCGACACGCCGAGCGAACCGTGGACATGGATGCACCGTTTGGCGATGTCGTGATAGACCTTCGGCATCAGCGCCTTGATCGCCGCGATGTCCTTTCGCACCTTGCGATAGTCGTTGTACTTGTCGATCGCCCATGCGGTCTTGAGCACGAACAGCTTGAACTGCTCAAGCTCGATGTAGCTGTCGGCGATATCGAACTGCACCGCCTGGAAATCGGCAAGGGTGCCGGTGCGCGTGGTGCGGCTGACCGCCCGGCGGCTCATCTTGTCGAGCAGCTTGCGGCAGTTGCCTACCGTTCGCATGGCGTGGTGAACGCGGCCTCCGCCGAGACGGGTCTGCGAAATCGCGAAGGCGCCGCCGCGCTCGCCCAGCAGATGATCGGCAGGAACGCGTACGTCGGTGTAGCGGACATAGCTCTCGCTGCCGTCCTGCTGGCCGTAGACGCCCACGTTGCGCACGATCTCGACGCCGGGCGTGTCGACCGGGACGATGAACATGCTCATCCGCTCGTGCCGTGCCGCGTCGGGATCGGTTACCGCCATGACGATCAGGAAGTCGGCCCACTTGCCGTTGGTCGAGAACCACTTTTCGCCATTGATCTTCCAGTGGTTGCCGTCCTGCTCGGCCCTGGTGACGAAATTCGTCGGATCGGATCCGCCTTGCGGCTCGGTCATCGAGAAGGCGCTGACGATCGTGTTGTCGAGCAGCGGCTGGAGATACTGTTCCTTCTGCTCCGGCGTGCCATAGTGCGCGATGATCTCGGCATTGCCGGTATCGGGCGCCTGACAGCCGAACACGATGGGGGCGAACGTGGCGCCGCCGATCAGTTCGTTCATCAACCCGAGCTTGACCTGCCCATAGCCTTGCCCGCCGAGTTCAGGGCCGAGGTGGCAAGCCCATAGCCCCTTGTCCTTCACCTCTTGCTGAAGGGGGCGCACCAGCTCGTTTCGCCGCGGGTTCTTCACATCGTATGGATGGATTCCAAGGTAGCCGAGCGGCTCGACCTTTTCGTCGATGAACTCCGCCATCCAGTCGAGTTTTTCCTGGAAGTCGGGATCGGTTTCGAAATCCCACGCCATTCATGTCTCTCCCGCAGCGGCGCTTTGATGCGCCTGCCGAGAATCGAGCATACCCGATTTTGGAAAGGCGGCAAGACTCAGACGGTGACGCCGCCGTCGACGACGACGGTCTGCCCGGTCATCCAGCTGGCTGCAGGAGACGACAGGAAAACCGCAAGGCCCGCGATGTCGTCGGGTTCGCCCAGGCGCCCCATCGGCGTTTCGGCAATTCGCTTTTCGGCGATCGCGGGGTTCTCGTAGAGCGCCTTGGCGAAATCGGTTTTGACAAGGCCGGGCGCGATGCCGTTGACCCGGATGCCGTGCTTGCCGTTCTCCACCGCATAGTTGCGCACGAGCTGGATATCGGCCGCCTTGGTGATCGTGTAGGCACCGAGCACCGAAGACCCGCGCAGGCCGCCGATCGAGCTGACGACCACGATTGCCCCGTCCTTCTTCGCGCGCATGTCGGGCAGGACCATCTGGATCAGCCAGTGGTTGGAGAGGATGTTGTTCGAGAGCGTCTTCTCGAACATCCCGTCCTCGATCGTGTCCAGCGAGCCATAGTGCGGGTTCGACGCCGCGTTGCATATCAGGATGTCGATCGGTCCGAATGCTCCGTGTGTCCGGTCGACGAGGGCCTGGAGCGCGTCCTTCGACGAAATGCTGGCAGCGATTGCGACCGCGGTTCCATCGCCGCATTCGCCGTTTATCGCCTGTGCTACCTCGTCGCAGGCGTCCTGTTTGCGGCTGGAAATCACCACCTTGGCGCCGCGCCGCGCGAGATGCTCCGCGATCGCGCGGCCGATGCCGCGCGACGAACCGGTGATGACGGCAACCTTGCCGGTCAGATCAAATGGGTCGGTCATGGCTTCTCTCCCTCTGGTCGGGAGATACCATGTGTTCGAAAACGCACCGATGCAAGAGCGCGGACCGGGGAGTCAGGCGGCGACGACTTCCTGTTCGATCTTGCCGAAGACCGAGTGACCCTCTGCATCGCGCATCTCGACCGAAACGGTATCGCCCGCTTGCATGAAGCGGGTCTTCGCCTCTCCGTCCGCGATCGTTTCGATCATGCGGATTTCGGCGATGCACGAATATCCCGCGCCACCATCGCTGACGGGTTTGCCGGGCCCTCCGTCCGCCCCCTTGTTGCTGACCGTGCCCGATCCGATGATCGTGCCCGCGCACAGGTCGCGCGTCCTTGCGGCATGAGCGACGAGGTCGGCGAGGGTGAAGGTCGCCTCCTGCGCGGCATTCGCGCGGCCGAATGGCTCTCCGTTGTAATCGACTATCAGCGGCAGGTGGATCAGGCTGTTCGACCACGCCTCGCCCAGCTCGTCGGGGGTCACCGCGACGGGGGAGAAGGCGCTCGCCGGTTTCGACTGGAAAAATCCGAACCCCTTGGCGAGTTCGCCCGGGATCAGACCGCGCAGACTGACGTCGTTGACCAGCATCAGCAGCTTTATGTGCCCGGCCGCATCCTCGCTGGAAACGCCCATCGGCACGTCGTCCACGATGCAGGCGATCTCGCCTTCCATGTCGCAGCCCCAGGCGGTGTCCTTCAACGGGATCGGGTCGCGCGGAGAGAGGAAGCCGTCGCTGCCGCCCTGGTACATCAGCGGGTCGTGGTAGAAGCTGTCCGGAACCTCGGCTCCGCGCGCCTTCCGCACCAGTTCGACGTGGTTGATGTAAGCCGATCCGTCGGCCCATTGGTAGGCGCGGGGCAGGGGGGAAGCCGCGTCGTGCTCGTGAAACCGGCCGCACGGCACACTCCAGTGCTCTACATCCCGATACAGCGCTTCGAGGTAAGGCGCCACGCGGTCCCAGTCGTCGAGGGCGGCTTGCATCGTGGGAGCGATATTGTCGGCTGCACAATAGCGCGTGAGGTCCTTGGATACGACGACGAGCTTTCCGTCGCGGCCGTGCTTCAGGCTGGCGAGTTTCATGAGTGGGTCAGCTCCTTTCAGGAGAGTCAGGCTGGTTGTCGGGATGAGCGCGGTTAAAGGCGGGCATGGCGAGGCAGGCTGCCTCGATGCGCTCGATGCGGGGATAGCGAGCCATGTCGAGGTCGAAGCGGCGCGCGTTGTAGACTTGCGGTAGCAGCACCACCTCGAACAGGCCGGGCGCCTGCATCAGGAGGTCGCCAGCGCCTAGCTGTTCGAGCCGCGCTTCGACCGGCGCGAACGTACGGTCGAGCCAGTGGCGATACCACTTGCCGACCTGCTCCTGCGTCGCGCCGAACTCGGCGGTCAGGTACTTGAGCACCGGCAGATTGTTCACCGCGTGGGTCTCGGTCGCGATTGCGTAAGCGAGTTCGCGCACGGTGAACCGTTCTTCGATGTCGCGCGGCAGCAAGGGCGGCTCGGGGTAGGCCTCATCGAGCCATTCGAGCTGCGCCATCGATTGCGCCCGCTCGCGCCCGTCGGCCTCCAGAAGGGGGACCGAGCCGAACGGATTGTGTTCGAGGTAGCCCGCGCACTTCTGCTCGGACTTGACGAGGTCGACGGACTCGATCTCGTAATCGAGGCCCTTCAAATTCAGCGCAATGCGCAGCCGGTAGCTGGTCGAACTGCGAAAATAGGCATGGAGCCGCATGGCCTCTCCCTATGGCCGGTTGCTTCTGAAACCAACCCCGCGCAGGCGGCCCTGTTCCGTCAGAAGGCAGGGATGCCCGTAATCGCGCGTCCGAGGATGAGCGCGTGGACGTCGTGCGTGCCTTCGTAGGTGTTGACCGTTTCCAGGTTCACCATGTGGCGGATCACCTGGTATTCGCCGGAAATCCCGTTGCCGCCGTGCATGTCACGCGCCTTGCGGGCTATATCGAGCGCCTTGCCGACGTTGTTTCGTTTGACGATCGAGATCATCTCGGGCGCGAACTCGTGACTATCCATCAGGCGACCGACCCGCAAACTGGCCTGTAGCCCGAGCGCGATCTCGCTCATCATGTCGGCGAGCTTCAGCTGGTAGAGCTGCTTCGAAGCGAGCGGCACGCCGAACTGCTCGCGGTCGAGGCCGTACTGGCGCGCGGCGTCGAGGCAGAACTCGGCCGCTCCCATCGCACCCCACGAGATGCCGTAACGTGCGCGATTGAGACAACCGAATGGGCCCTTCAGCCCCTGTACTTCGGGCAGCAACGCGTCGGCAGGCAGCTTCACCTCGTCCATCACGATCATGCCGGTCGTGCTGGCGCGCAGCGAGAGCTTGTTGTCGATCTTGGGCGCGGAGAGACCTTCCATGCCTTTTTCAAGGACGAACCCGCGGATCGCGCCGCCGTGGGCCTCGCTCTTGGCCCAGACGACGAAGACATCGGCGAACGGCGAGTTGCTGATCCAGGTCTTGCTGCCCGAGATCGAATAGCCGTCGCCGTCCTTCTTCGCGTAGGTGCGCATCGAGCCAGGGTCGGAGCCGGCGTCCGGCTCTGTCAAACCGAAGCATCCGATGAGCTCGCCGCTTGCGAGGCCGGGCAGGTATTGCTTGCGCTGCTCCTCCGACCCGTAGGCGTGGATCGGATACATCACGAGGCTCGACTGCACGCTCGCCATCGAGCGGTAGCCGCTGTCCACCCGTTCGATCTCGCGAGCGATGAGGCCGTAGGAAACGTAATTAGCGCCGGCGCCGCCGTACTCTTCGGGGATCGTCGCTCCCAGCAGGCCAGCGCGACCCATCAACGGGAACAGTTCCGGCGCGTCGATTTCCTCGGCGAACGCCTCGATCACCCGCGGTTGGAGTTCGCCTTGCGCAAACGCGTGCGCCGCGTCGCGGATCATCCGCTCGTCCTCGGTGAGTTCGGAATCGAGGGCGAACGGATCCTGCCAGTAGAATGATGTCATGCACGCCGCTTTTGCAGGGCTGCACGCGCCGCGCAAGCCCGGCGTGGAGCGCGTTCAGGCCTCGGTGAGCGAGTCGTGCAGCGCTTCGTGCATCGTTGCGATGACCTGATCGGGGGGGCAGGGCTTCGCGAGTGCATGCGCCTGAGGAAATCGCTCGGACACCTCTTTCTGGCCGACATTGCCCGAGTGGAAGATGACCGGCACATTCGCAGCCATCAGCCTCTCTGCGAGGGGGTAGACTTCGCCATCGTCGAGCTTGATGTCGAGGATCGCCAAATCGGGCCTGCGGCGGTCGACCGCCCTGCTTGCCGACTCGGCCGTGTCATAGGGGCCCTCAACTTCGAAGCCGGCTTCCTGCACGGTGTCACACAGGTCGAATCCGATGATCAGCTCGTCTTCGGCAACAAGGACGCACTGGGACATGGATTTACCTCCGGTTGGATACGACTCGACCGGGATTAACCTTTCGGGCCGGGAATGGTTCCGGTTACTGCGCTCCGAAACGCTGCTGGAAGCCCTCGATGTCGCCATCGGCTAGGTATCGAGCCTGGTCCACCCATGAGTCGCGGCGAATACGGCCTTGGAAGCGGCCCAGCAGCGCATCGATCCGATCGATGTCGGCGTCCGTCCATGCTGCGATTTGATCGAACCGGGTCACTCCGAGACC
The DNA here is from genome assembly GCA_963740025.1 of uncultured Alphaproteobacteria bacterium. Lineage (GTDB taxonomy): Bacteria > Pseudomonadota > Alphaproteobacteria > Sphingomonadales > Sphingomonadaceae > Tsuneonella. The sequence continues at coordinate 164,413 of CAVUCI010000006.1, read as the reverse complement.
GACCAGGGTGGCGGCGAGTTTTGGGCCAAGGCCCTTGATTCGGGTGAGGTCGTCGCCGGCGAGATCATGCCTTGCGAGACTTTCGATCTGCGCATCTTCCGCGCCCGTCGAGACGGCAACTCCCGCTCCGCCTATCGCGTCGGGCGTCGCCGGCGGGACCGGAGCGCTGGAGGCTCTTGCCGCGGGTGCAGCATCGATCAGTGCCTGGTTTCGGGCCGCGCGCTCGGCTCCCTCGTCGAGCGTGTCGCGCCGGTCGACTGAGACGCGGGTTCGCCGCGTCGCCATGATCACCCACCACAGCACGACGAGCGCGATCAGCGCGCCGATCACTAGCAGCGGCCAATTGGTGGAGACGAAGTCGTTCATGAGCGGAGTTCTCCCTGAGTGGTTGCGGGATCGGTGACTGTTGCAGGGGTGAGAGCGGCCTCGGGTGGATGCTCGAGGTTGCGGCGAAACAGCACGCGGTCCTCGGGTCCGAAACCGTACCGCCAGATCACCGCACCGTAAGCGAGCAGGATCGTGGGGATGCCGAAAGCAAGTTCCGCCCATTCGGGCAGGCGAACCGCGATCCAGCCCACTATTATCGCCGGCGCTGCGGCCCAGACCAGTGCCCAGCGCCAGTTGTTGATGCTTTCGCCGAGTATGTGCGAAAGCAGGCGCGACTTCACCAATGAAGCGGTGCCGAGTGCTACCATGAGCGCTCCGGCGGCCGCGGCTGCCTTGTAGTTGCCGCCCAGGTTCAGCCGCTCGATCGCTATCATCGCACCCACGGTGAGCGCGGCTTGCAAGGCGATCGTGGCGACGGAAATAATCAGGTTCTTTACTCGCGCAACATATATCAGCGCCGCTTCCGACACGACCGCCGTGGCCGCCACGACCTCGGCCGCGAGTAGAAACGCGAGCGCACCCGTGCCGCCTACGAAGTTGGGGCCGACAAGCCCCATGACACCCTCTCCTGGAATTCCGAGCGCGAGGGCGATACCGGCCTGCGCGGCAACGATCCAGAAACCCACCTGACACACCTGCTTGGCGATAGCCGGATAATTCTTCGCCTTGAGGTTGCGCGTGATCACCGGGCCCAGGATCGGCTCGAAACTGCTCTTGAGCTTCTGCGGCAACGAGGCGACCTGTTGCGCGACATAGTAGACGCCCACCGCGGTCGGCGCGGCGAACAAGCCAAGGATGAAGATGTCGAGCCGCCGAGTGCCCCATTCGATTGCATCGGCGGTGGCGAGTGGCAGGGCGCGCGCGGTGAGTTGTGCCATCTCACGCGGGTGCGGACGCCAGGCCTTGGGCAACCCATAGGTTCGCAGGAACGACCAAAGTCCCGTCGCCAATCCCGCGTATATCGACGCGAGATAGGCAAGCGCCAAGCCCGATTCGGGTGTGACGAACCACAAGGCACCGGCCAGGATCGAAAGTGTCCACGGCAACACTACCGAGCGTGCGCGGACGGTCGTCGCAATGTCGAAACGATAGGCCTGTGCGGCGAGCACGATCTCGGTCAATGCATAGCCTGGGATCGCCAGCACGATCAGTTGATCGAAGACCGTGTAGTCGCCGCTGGGAAACATCGGCGCGGGGACGATCCAGAAGAAGGCCGCCGCAGCGAACCCGGCGAGAGCCGCGACGAGCATCCCATCGAACACAAGGTTCGAGGCCTTGTCGTCGTCGCCTTCGGTCAGCCGCTGAGCCAGTCCGCGCTTCTCGCCCATCGAGCAGACGAGGCCAGTCACCTCGACCACCACCAGCGCCGAAGCGTAGCGCCCGAGCGCAGCCGCGCCATAAAGCCGACCGGCGATGAACAGGAACGGCAGCATCCCGGCAAGCCGGATCACGAAACCTACGAAGTTCGTACGCCCGCCCTTCGCGAGTGCGGCGATGTCGGTCTGCCCCGCATCGGGCGAGGCGTGCGCCCCGTTCACGCATCCGTCTCCGCTGCGAGCGGGCGTGCGAGCAGTTCGGCGACTATCTCACGCGCCGGAGCGCCCTGTAGCAGGCGGTACACTGCGGTGACGATCGGCATCGCGACGCCGTGGCGGGCGGCAAGCTCGGTCAACACGGGCGCGGTGTACGCCCCTTCGGCGACGGTGCGTCGGTCGGCCATCAGCCTGGAGGGATCGGCGCCTTCGCCAAGTGCCTTGCCGAGACTGAAATTGCGGCTCGAGGTCGAGGAACAGGTCAGCACGAGATCGCCGAGCCCGCACAGACCGGAGAGGGTGTCGCGCTCGGCCCCCAGCGCCTCGCCGAAGCGAAGCATCTCGGCATATCCGCGCGCGATAAGCGCGGCGCGCGCGTTTTGCCCGAGGCCGAGACCCTCGACGACGCCACAGGCGATCGCGAGCACGTTCTTGACTGCGCCGCCGATCTCGGCGCCGGTCACGTCCTCGGAATAATAGGGACGGAAGGCGGGGCGGGCGATTTCGCTCGACAACCGATCCCACTGCGCCTCGGCGCCGCCACAAGCGAGCGTCACCGCTGTCGGCAGGCCGTCAGCCACCTCGTGCGCGAAAGTCGGGCCCGAGAGGACGGCAATCTGAGACGCCGCAGCAGCTTCCCGCGCAACGTCGTTCATCAGCCGGCCGGTGCCTGCCTCGATCCCCTTCGAACAGAGTACCAGGTCCAGCGGGTGGGCAGGCATCGCTCCGAGCACGGCGGCCATGTGCTGCGCGGGGGTTACAACCAGCAGCGCATCGAGGGGTGCCATTTCGGCAAGGTCGCCGGTTGCGCGGATCGTCCGGGCCAGGGTCCCCGATGGAAGAAACAGGCTGTTGGTGTGCCGGGTATTTACCTCTCCGACCAGTTCGGGTTCGCGCGCCCACAGCAGGACCTCACGACCGTCGGAGGCGAGCATCTGCGCGAGCGCGGTACCCCACGCGCCTGCGCCGAGGACGCCGATCTTCACGCCTTGATTCCTGCGCCGCGCACGGGTTCGGCCCCAGGATCGAGCGGCCAGCGCGGGCGGGCGGCGATGTCGAGCGGATCGTCCGGGAAGCCTTCGGCAAGTCGCTCCTGCCCAGCCCATGCGATCATCGCGGCGTTATCGGTGCAGAGCGCGGCCGGCGGGGCCGAGAACCTCAGTCCGCGGTCCGTCGCGACGCGTTCGAGCGCACCACGGACCGAAGTATTTGCCGCGACTCCGCCTGCGACGACGAGCGCACCCACCGGCTCCATTTTGTCGAGTGCGCGGACGAGCCGATCGACGATGCAGTCGATCGCTGCCTGCTGGAAACTCGCCGCGATGTGGGCGGGAGCGTATTGCCCGCTGTCGTGCGCGCGCAGGACGGCGCTCTTGAGGCCCGCGAAGCTGAAATGCGGCTCGGCGCTGCCAAGAAGCGGGCGGGGCAAAGGGACGGCGCTGGGGTCTCCTTCACTCGCCAGTCGCTCGACCGCGGGGCCGCCTGGGAAGCCCAGGCCGAGTATCTTGGCGGTCTTGTCGAACGCCTCTCCCAGCGCGTCATCGATCGTAGTTGCTAAGCGGCGGTACCGTCCCACGGCCTCGACTCGCAGGATCTGGCAGTGTCCGCCCGATACCAGGAGCAGCGCGTAGGGAAACTCGAGCGCCGGGTCGGCCAGGCGCGGCGACAGCGCGTGTCCTTCGAGGTGATTGATCGCGAGCAGCGGCACCTTGCCAGCCATCGCCAGTGCTTTCGCGCTGACGAGCCCGACCATGACTCCGCCAATCAGGCCGGGGCCGGCCGTCGCGGCCACCGCGCTAAGGTCGGCGAGGGACAGCCCGGCATCATCCAGTACCGCGCCCACCATCGGGGCGATGCGCTCGGCATGGGCGCGGGCGGCAATCTCGGGCACAACCCCTCCATAGGGCGCATGCGCCTCGTCCTGGCTGGCTATGCGCTGGGCGAGAATCGTCCGATCGTCCGCGACGAGCGCGGCCGCGGTTTCGTCGCAGCTCGATTCAATGCCCAGGACCACGCCCATTGCGCTTTCCCTTAAGCCTTTGCTTGGCTACGGCAAGCGTAGCACGATGAAGGACTCCCCCAAATTTCGCCTCGGAACCCGTCGTTCGCCACTTGCCATGGCGCAGGCGGAGGAGGCGCGGACGCGCTTGTGTGCAGCGCATGGCTGGACCGAACCCGAGGTAGAATTGGTGCGGGTGGAGACGACCGGCGACAAGGTCCAGGACCGCCCGCTCGCGGAGATCGGCGGCAAGGCGCTCTGGACCAAGGAGCTCGACGTCTGGCTGTACCAACGGAAAATCGATGCGGCGGTCCACTCGCTTAAGGACGTCGAAACGCTGCGTCCCGATTTCCTGACGATCGCAGCGGTGCTGCCCCGCGCCGACGTGCGCGATGTACTGATAGGGGCATCAAGCATTGCTGCCATTCCCGAAGGCGCTCGGGTTGGGACAAGCGCACCGCGTCGAGCGGCGCAGATGCTCAGCCGCCGGCCAGACGTTACGATCGTATCGTTCCGCGGCAATGTCGCCACCCGGATTTCGAAGCTCGCTGCGGGCGAGGCCGACGTCACCCTGCTCGCCGCTGCTGGGCTGGAGCGGCTGGAAGAAACCGGCGTCGGTACTCCGCTGGAGGTCGACGAGTGGCTTCCCGCGCCCTCGCAGGGCGCGATCGCGATCGAGTGCCGGGCCGACGACGAGCGTGCGCGCAGCCTGCTCGCGGCGCTGAATCATCAACCTACCCGTGAAGCGGTGGAGGCAGAGCGCGCGCTCCTCGCCGCCCTTGGCGGAAACTGCCATTCGCCGATTGCGGTGCTCACCCGCAGCCAGGGCCCTGCGATCGCGCTGACCGCCGCGCTCTACAGCGCAGACGGGGCCGAGAAGGTCGAAGGAACGGTAACCTTTACGCCAGGAGATGCGGACGGGCCGGCTATGCTTGCTACCGACCTGCTCGCGCGCTCTACGCCAGGCATCGCCGCGCTGTTCGCCGGGAGCGAATGAGCCGTCCGCTCGTCATCTTGCGGCCCGAGCCGGGTTGTTCCGAAACTCTGGTCGCTGCGCGGAAACGCGGCCTCGAAGCCATTGGCGCTTCTTTGTTCGAGATCGAACCGGTCGATTGGACACTGCACGATGCAGCCGCGGTCGACGCGCTCCTGATCGGCAGCGCGAACGCTTTTCGTCACGGCGGGGAAGGGCTCCGAGTATTGCGCGCTTTGCCGGTTTGGGCCGTCGGCAAGCGCACCGCCGCGGTGGCGCGAGATTTCGGCTTCGGAGTCGAGCGAACCGGATGCGGGGGTCTGCAAAAGTTGATCGAGAAGGTCGCTGCGCCTACCAGGTTTCTGCGGCTGACGGGCGAAGCCCACCTCGCACTCGATCCGCCAGCCGGCGTGACCATCGTACAGCGGATCGTCTATCGCGCGGCTCCCCGTTCACTGAGCGAGACGGCGGTCAGTGTCCTCCGCCGGGGAGGCGTTGCGGCACTGCACTCGGCGGAGGCCGCGCGCCACTTCGCCGACGAGTGCGACCGCCTCTCGATCCCGCGCGCCGCGGTCTCGATCGCCGCGCTCGGTCCGCGCGTCGCTGACGCTGCAGGTGCAGGCTGGCAAAGCGTCCGCGTGGCGGGTGAAACCAGCGATCCGGCCCTTCTGGCCATGCTCGACGACATGTGCCATTGATCGGACGGGGCGCACCGGAAAACCGGTTCGAAAACGGGATACGAATGGTCGATAGTATGTCCAGCGGGCGTAGCAGCCCTTCTGTCAAACCGGTGTTGTTTGCGGTCCTGGCGTCGTTTCTGCTGGGCGCTTCGGTCGTCGGGTACCTATCGTGGAATGGCTATTTCGCGCGGAGCGAGCCGGCCGAGATCGATTTCGATACACGACCGGTGGCGCTCGAAAAGGCAACGCCCGAACCCAGTCCGAACCCGACGCCGAGCGCTAGCGAATCCGCAAAGGCAGCCGCTGCCGTCGAGCGCGTGGAACAGACCCAGGGTGGGATCGATCAGCGCCTCGCGGCTGCAGAGCAGCGTATCGCCCGGCTCGACCTGCAAGCGCAGGCGGCCGCCGGCAATGCCGCGCGGGCGGAGGGCTTGCTGATCGCGTTTGCCACCCGTCGTGCGATAGAACGCGGGGCGGAGCTCGGCTACCTCGGAGACCAGTTGCGTCTCCGATTTGCGGATGCGCAGCCCAATTCGGTGCAGACTGTGATCGACTTTGCCCGCGACCCGGTGACGCTCGATGTCTTGCTCGCCCGGCTCGATGGCTTGGGCCCGGAGCTGAAGGCGACAAGCAAGCAGCCGACTTTCGCCCGGCTGAAAAACGAGCTCGCCAGTTTGTTCGTTATCCGCCGCGAGACGACGCCTTCGCCCAGACCGGCCCGCCGGCTCGAGCGCGCGCGCATGTTTCTCGAGACCGGTCGCGTCGACAAGGCCATCGGCGAGGTTGAGCAGTTGCCCGGGGCGGATAATGCCAAGCAGTGGCTCGCCGACGCGCGGCGTTATGAACGGGCGCAGCGGGCGCTCGACTTGATCGAGACGACCGCGGTGCGCGAACCTCGCCGCCTGCGCGACGGGGAAGGACGCCTGATCGAACAGCCGGGTCCAGCGGAGAACGCCGACCCGGCGTAATCCGTTCGCCGCTGGCAACGGCGGCCACACGCCCCATATGCGACACCCATGGTCGCGCAACCCAGCCTGTTTGCCACGCCGCCGGTAGTGCCCGGCCTCGTCTTCGTCGAGAATGCGATAGTCGAGGAGGAGGAGCGCGCGGTCGAGGTGCAAATCGACGCCGCGCCGCTTGCACCCTTTCAGTTCGGGCAATGGGAAGGCAAACGCCTGACCGCAAACTACGGCTCGGCCTACGATTACCAGCGCGGTCACCCGATCCCGGCCGAACCATTTCCGCGATGGCTCGATGACCTCCGCGCCCGCCTCGCACCCCTGATCGGTTGCGATCCGGCGCTCTTCGTCCAGGGTCTGCTTATTCGCTACGATCCGGGTGCGGGGATCGGCTGGCACCGCGACCGGCCCCAGTATGGGGAAGTCATGGGTCTTTCACTCTCGGCGCCTGCGTTCTTTCGCCTGCGTCGCAGATCGCCGGCCGGAGGGTTCGAGCGCCGTCAGGTCGAACTGCCGCGCCGCTCCCTCTATCTCCTTAGCGGCGAGGTACGCGACGGCTGGGAGCACTCGATCGTGCCCATGGATGCAACCCGGCGCAGCGTGACCTTGCGGACAATGCGCGCCTAGTCGGCGATCACGCCGTAGAGGTCGTGCGCGTCAGCTTCCTCGACGAGGACCCGAGCAAAGTCGCCCTGCTTCAACGAGGCTGGGACATTCCGCAAGAAAACCTGCCCGTCGATCTCGGGCGCGTCGGCCTGGCTGCGGGCGGTGGCGCCAATGTCGCCGTCCTCGTCCGGTTCGCCGACCTCGTCGACGATTACGCGCAGCGTGTGTCCGACCTTGGCTGCTAGCTTCGCTGCGCTGATCCGCTCGGTGACTTCCATGAGGCGTGCGTAACGTTCCTCCTTGATCGCCTCCGGCACGGGATCGGGCAAGTCGTTCGCCTGCGCACCCGCCACCGGTTCGAAGCGGAAGCCGCCGACGCGATCGAGCTGCGCTTCCTCGAGCCAGTCGAGCAGGTACTCGAAGTCCTCCTCGGTCTCGCCGGGGAAGCCGACTACGAAACTCGACCGGATAGTAAGGTCGGGCGCGATGGCGCGCCAGGCTTTCACGCGTTCGAGCACCTTGGCCTCGTTCGCGGGGCGCTTCATGGCTCTAAGCACCTTCGGACTCGCGTGCTGGAAAGGAATGTCGAGATAGGGCGTGAGAAGCCCCTCGGCCATCAGCGGGATCACCGCGTCGACGTGCGGGTAGGGATAGACGTAGTGCAGTCGCACCCACGGCGTGTCGTCTTCGGGGGTGCGGAGCTGGCCGAGTTCGCGGGCGAGGTCGGTCATGTGAGCGCGCACCTCGTGGCCGTGGAACTGGCGCGGCTCGTGCCGGATGTCCACGCCGTAGGCGCTGGTGTCCTGGCTGATGACCAGTAGCTCTTTCGTCCCCGCGGCAATGAGCCTTTCCGCTTCGCGCAGCACCGCGTCGATCCGGCGGCTGGCGAGCTTTCCTCGCAATTGCGGGATGATGCAGAACGCGCACGAGTGATTGCAACCTTCGGAAATCTTCAGGTAGCTGTAGTGCCGCGGCGTCAGCTTCACATCGGGTTGCGGAATCAAGTCGACGAACGGCCCCTGACTTGGCGGAGCGGCCTCGCGAACCGCCTCGACCACCGCCTCGTATTGCTGGGCGCCGGTCACGGCCAGGACTTGCGGAAAGCGCGCGCGAATGACGTCGGCTTCCTCGCCCATGCACCCGGTCACGATCACGCGACCATTTTCGGCGATCGCCTCTCCGATCGCCTCGAGGCTTTCCTCCTTGGCGCTGTCGAGGAAGCCGCAGGTGTTCACCAGCACGACGTCGGCACCGGCGTAGTCGGGGCTCATGGCGTAGCCGTCGGCGCGGAGCGAGGTGAGGATTCGTTCGGAATCGACGAGCGCCTTGGGACAGCCGAGGCTGACCATGCCGACCTTCTTCTGGTCGGGGATCGTCGTTGTGGTGGAGGAAGTCATGGCGGGCGCGCCCCTACACCTCCTTGATCGATTGCGCTACACCGCAGGAAGATAACGAATGGCAATGAAGGGGTCGTGGGTGGGACCGGTCAACTGGATAGGCGTGTTGGTCGCCGCGCTCGTCGCAGGAGGGCTCGCGGTCGCCTGGTTCGGACCGCTGTTCGGGCACGAAAAGAAGCGCAAGGTTGCCGGTAACCGGGTGATGGTCCCCGCTCGGCCCGAGCGCCTCGTCGCCCTCACGGCGGTCTTGCTTCTGATCACATCGACGATGCTCGGTCACATGTTCGCCCGGGTCGGCGCGGCGACTCTGGCGGCAAAACCCTGGCTCTTTTTCATGATGAGCGGCGGGCTTGCGGTTGCTTTCGTCATACCCGCGCTGTGGATCAGCTTCAGCCATATCCGCGTGCCGACGCGGGTGGCGCTGATCGACGCAGGATATTGGCTCACCGCTTACCTTGCGATGGGGCTGGTGTTTTTCCTGATGAGCTAGGTCTCCGTCGCCGCTGTCGGGACGATTTCGACGACCACATCTCCCTCCTGCAACGGCCCGCACTCCCAGTAGCCGCAGGCTGTTTCGCCGCGGTAGACCCTAAGGCCTCGGCCGCCTCCGGCCAACTCGTCGATGGACTTGCCGAACTCTTCGGGCGTGACCGGACGCTCGACAAGTTGCACGCGTCCGCCGAACGAGGCGAGGTCGGCCATGTAGTCGGCGATATGACTTCCTTGTGCACTGCCGGCCAACAGCAGGCCGGTGAAGCGGACCGGATTGATCACGTTGTCGGCACCCGCCTGCCGCGCCAGCAGTTCGTTGTCAGCGGCCCTCACGACGACACTTATGGGGACTCTGGGCGCGAGGTGGCGCACCGTAAGGACGATCAGGATCGAGCTGTCGTCTCTCCCGGCCGAAACAAGCACGGTCGAGGCCTCGGCGATGCGCACCGCCACGAGGTTCTCGTCGCGCGTGGCGTCGGCCTCTATCACGTTGCACCCGAGTGCTTCGGCTTCGGCAAGCCGTTCGGCGGAGGGATCCATCACGACGATGCACGAAGGGTCGGTTCCGCGCTCGATGAGTTCGTGCACAGCCTCTGAGCCGGAAATGCCGAAACCGAGGACCACGATATGGTCCTGAAGGCGTTCCTGAATGCGCGCCATGCGCCACTTCTCCCAGCTTCTGCGGATGACGAAATCGTAGGCGGCGCCCACGAAGATGAACAACACGGCAAAGCGGATCGGGGTAACGATTACCGCCTCCACCAGCCGCGCGCGGTCGGATATTGGCGCGATGTCGCCAAACCCGGTGGTCGTGATCGAGATCATCGTGAAATAGACGACGTCGAGAAAAGTGATGTGCCCATCGAGATTGTCGACGAGACCCTCGCGGTCCCACCAGTGGATCATCACGACCATGAAGACGAGGCCGAGCGCCAGCCCCAACCGAATGCCGAGATCGGCCCAGACGGGCATCTTGAGTGCGCGGCGCAAGGGCTGAAAGCGCGGCCCAACGTAGGTACGGCGGGAGCGTTTGGCTTTTTCACTCACCGCTTTGTGACGCCCATGGGGTCGATCGGTTTGCCGTCGTGGCGAACTGTGAAGTGGACCTCTGTCCCGGTTGCGTCGCCCGAATGGCCCGCGAGACCGATGCGTTCGCCGGTCTTGACGACTTCGCCCATCTCGACAGTTATTCTGGCGAGGTGGCCATAAGCGCTCTTCCAGCCGTTCCCGTGGTCGACGGTCACGAGCCGGCCGAAGCGCGGATCGTGGTGCGAAATCCCGCTGACTGTCCCGCTTGCCGCAGCGCGCACCATGTCGAGCGGATTGGCGGCGTAATCAACCCCGTCATGCCCCTTGCCGTCGTCGCGAAGGGTGAAGCCGAGCAGCACCTTTCCGTCGTGCGGGCGGCGGAAATAGGGCCGGGACCGAGCTTCCGGCAGCGCGCCAGAGTCGGGCATATCGACGACGGCGGGGATGATCAGCTTTTGCCCTGTCCTGATCGTGCCGTTGGCGTCGAGCCCATTGGCTATCGCGATCCGGTCGAACGGTACGCCGTAGCGCCGGGCGATAGCATAACCCGTCTCCCCGGAGTTCACCGTATGCGTGTGCTGTCGAGGAACGACGAGCGACTGGCCCGAGCGGACATCGTATGGCTCGGGCAGACCATTCGCTTCGGCGATCACGGATGCCGGTACCCCGGCGCGCTCGGCGATGCCGGAAAGTGTCTCGCCCTCGGCGACGACGTGCCTGGTTTCGGTTTCCGGGTTGGCCGCGCCGGTCGCGAGAAGGAGCGCCGGGAGCAGGAGAGTAACCCGCCGCCGCATCAGCCGAATCTTTCCGCGAGCGCGCCGAGCGAGGAATGGTGTGTCAGGTCGAGCTGGAGTGGAGTCACGGCGACGTAACCGTCGTTGATCGCCTCGAGGTCGGTGCCGTGATCGAGCGTGTGTTCAATCGCTTCAAGCCCGAACCAATAATAGGGGTAGCCGCGCGGGTCGCGTCCTTCGACAACGCTGCCCCTAGAATAGTCGTGAAATCCCTGTCGTACGACGCGAATTCCTTTGACTTTCGTAGCGGCGAGGGCCGGGAAATTGACATTGACGAGCGTGCGCCTGGGGAGGGGTGCATCGAGCAGCGGACGGAGCACTTTCGCGCCCCATGCGCGGGCAGCGTCAAAAGGCACGGCATCGCCCATTCCCTCGGTTGCATACACCTGGCTCAGCGCGATCGAGCGGATGCCAGCCAGCGCGCCCTCGACCGCAGCAGACACGGTCCCGGAGTAGGTCACGTCGTCGCCCAGATTTGCGCCGCGGTTTACGCCCGACAGGATTACGTCCGGTGGGCAGTCCATTACCTTGCGCAGGCCGAGAGTGACGGCATCGGTGGGCGTCCCGGTAACCGAATAGCGTCGTTCGCCGTGCTTGCGTAGCCGCACCGGTCGAGTGAGTGTGAGCGAGTGCCCGGCGCCCGACTGCTCCTCGCTCGGCGCGCAAATCCAGATGTCGTCGCTGAGTTCGCGCGCGATAGCCTCAAGCACCTCGAGCCCGGGCGCGTGCACGCCATCGTCGTTGGTCAGCAGAATGCGCATCAGGCGACGGGCTCCAGTTTTTCGAGACCTCCGGCCCAAGGTTTGAGCGCCTCGGGTACCAGCACCGAGCCGTCCTCACGCTGGTAGTTCTCGAGTACCGCAACCAGCGTCCGACCGACCGCGAGACCGGATCCGTTAAGCGTGTGGAGGAAGGCGGGCTTGCCATTCTCGTCGCGATAGCGCGCGTTCATCCGCCGCGCCTGGAAGTCGCCGCACCAGCTGACCGAACTGATCTCGCGATAGGCAGCCTGACCAGGCAGCCAGACTTCGAGGTCGAAGGTCTTCTTGGCACCGAAGCCCATGTCGCCGGCGCACAGCAACATCGTGCGATAAGGCAGTTCGAGCCGCTCGAGGATCATTTGCGCGCTGCGTAGCATGTGCGCGTGTTCGGCCTCGGCATCCGCAGGGCGGCAGATCGACACGAGCTCGACCTTGTCGAACTGGTGCTGGCGAATGTAGCCGCGCGTGTCGCGCCCTGCCGACCCGGCCTCGGAACGAAAGCACGGCGTCAGTGCGGTCAGCCGCAGCGGGACTTCGAGGTCAACGATCTGCTCGCGCACCGAATTGGTTAGGCTGACCTCGCTCGTGGGGATCAGCCATCGACCGTCGGTGGTCGCGAACGAATCCTCGGCGAACTTCGGGAGTTGGCCGGTGCCGTACATCGCCTCTTCGCGCACGAGAAGCGGGGTGGCGCACTCCGTATAACCTTGCTCCCCGGTTTGCACGTCGAGCATCATTTGCGCGATCGCGCGCTGGAGGCGGGCCATCTGGCCGCGCAGAAACGTGAATCGAGCGCCGGCTATGGCTGCCCCCGTCTCGAAGTCGAGGCCAAGAGCGGGGCCGAGGTCGGCATGTTCCCGCGGGTCGAAGGCGAAATCGCGGCGATTGCCCCATATCGCTACCTCGACATTGCCCGCCTCGTCCTCGCCTTGGGGCACGTCGGCGGCGGGGCGGTTGGGCAGAGCTGCGAGAAGTTCGTTTCGCGCAATTTCCGCCGCGCGCTCTTCGCTCTTCGACCGCGGGCAACTCGGCCTTGATCCGGGCGACTTCGGCCTTCAGCCCTTCGGCCGCGTCCTTGTCGCCCCGGCCCATTGCGGCACCGATCGCCTTCGATGCCTCGTTGCGCCTGGCAAGCATGTCCTGCGCCGCGGGTCGCGGCCGACCGACGCGTCTCATCGAGAGCTAGAATTCTCCCTGCCATCGGCTCCACACCGCGCTGGGCGAGAGCCGCGTCGAAAGCCGCGGGATCGTCACGGATAAGCCGTATGTCGTGCATGGGCGCGGCCTATGCCCGAGCGTCGGGATGAGAGCAATGCGGGAACCTGCGTTGGCCCCGGTGGTAACCATGGGAACCGCCGCACGGCGAAAAACAGGGGCCGAAACTGGAACAGATCGACATCCTCCCGCCGCGGCGCACGCCGTTCATCGGCATTCTCGACAGGGCGCTCCACTTCGGGCGACGCGTCGGCGCGATTTCTCCGCCCAGGTTGACGAAGGCCGAATTGTTCGACCAGGCACGAAAGGCCACCGGTCTCGACGATTTCGGCGACCCGTGGTTCGAACGGCCGATGGACGTCCTTCTCGATGCGGTCCGCGGGGAGGCCCGCCTTAACGATTCCGGCACTCTCGCAGCGGAAAAGCAGTTCCACCACGTGCTGCGGGACAGGCTCTACACGCAGATGTGGTTCGAACGACATCCCGAGATTCTCGCGCGGCCGATTCCCCATCCGGTGGTGATCGTCGGGCCTATGCGTTCGGGGACGACGAGGTTGCATCGCTTGCTCGCGGCCGACCGACGTTTCGCTCACCTTCGCAGCTTCGAGACGATCAGCCCGGTCCCGCGGCCCGAGTTCGAGGAGGTACTCGCCGGGCGCGCGGAAGACTTTCGACCCAAACTTGCGCGCCGAATCCTCAAAGTCGCGCGTTTAGCCAATCCACGGACGCTCTCGATACACCCCACCGGTCCCTACGAGCCCGAAGAGGAACTTGGCCTGCTCGTCGCGAGCATGTGGGGCATGAAGCATGATGCACAGTGGACCGTACCCAGCTACGGCCGCTGGTGCGAGCAGGAAGACGCAACGCCTGCCTACCGTCACATGGCCAACCTCTTGCGGCTTGCGGGATGGTCGCAGCAGGAAAGTTCGCTGCGGCCATGGATCCTCAAGACCCCGCAGCATATGCTTGATTTACCAGCGTTACTGAAGGTGTTTCCAGACGCCCGGCTGATCTTCACCCATCGCGATCCGTGCAAGGTCGTCGGGAGCGCCGCCTCGCTCGCATGGAACCAGACAATCATCTATTCCGATCATGCCAAGCCAGAAGAGATCGGCCGAGAGTGGCTCCTCAAGACCGATTTGATGACCTCTCGTATGATGGATGCTCGTAAGGCGATACCCGCGGAACGAATGATTGACGTACAATACGACGAGATGGATCGTGACTGGCTAACGACCATGGCGCGCGTCTATCGCTTTCTCGGTCTCGAGATGGAGACTGCGCTCCCCGGGATGGAGCGGTTTGTCCAGCGCAGCCGGGCCTTGAAGCGCAGGCCGCACCGGTACAGCCTGAGCGAGTTCGGGCTGGAAGGCGATGCAGTGCGTGAACGTCTGAGCGGGTACATCGCGCGGTTCGACGTTCCCGTAGAGCAAGAGACAGCCGAACTCCAGCGCTTCGAGAAAAGAGCATGAGCTTCCAGGAAGTTACTGGTTGGCTTCAATCACCACCGCGTCGGCAATGGGATCATATCGGATCGCCACTTCGCGCGTCCGCAATGCACTGAGCGGAACGCGAGCTCCGGTTTCTCGCTCGAGTGAGGCCGAAAGCGAGGGAGCCCGGTCGCCAAGCAATCTCGCTAGCTCGCGGCGGTCGATCGACACGGAGGCGCCTTTCCCCACGGCGAGTTCGACTGACCCCAATCGGTCTCTCCCGAGGATCACGGGTTTGGTCGCTAAAATTACGTCCTTCGCATCGAGTGTACCGCCGCTTCCGAATTGGCGGATGTCGAACACCTCGGGCCTTTTTGTTTCCGCAGGCAAAATCGTCGCTTGCGCGGGCTGTTCGGGAGCGACCTCGGAAGCCCGGGTCGCAGCTGCAACTGCCGGTTCGGGCGGGGCTGGTCCTTCGCGCTGTAACGCCGACGGGGGTTGCGTTGGCTCCGCATCTTCCGTGCTTTCGACAGGCATTGCAGGCGGTAGCGCGTTTCGAAGCGGGTAGGGGTGCTCGGTTGGACTCTGCATCGAAATGCGATGCACCCCCGATCCGGATTCACTCCAACCGGCCAGCCCGCCTTCGTAAACTCCCCACACGGCCACGATCGCAGCGATCCCTGCGATGGCTGCGACCCGAGCCGTTACGGATATCCTGGACGCTTCCAAGCCAAGGTCCTTCTAGCCGCGAAGGGGATCCCCTTTCGCCAAGCGAAGGTCCGTCAATCCTGCTCCCGACGCAAGAGCTTGTTTGGGTCACGCTTTCCCTATGCCGACGGCCACAAATCGCTGTCCCAAAACGGGATTGGCCGGCAAATTTCGATGGGGAAACAGTTAGATGAGGTGGTAGCGAGGTAGATGGTTAATTTCCTTGAAAGGGCGTTAGATTCCTGTTCTGTTTCAGCTAACGAACAACTCGTCGCGATCTTGAGGCAGTTAAACGCGCCTCACGCGACGAAAAACAGGGCCGCAAGACTGGAAAACTTGGAACGGGAGCGCGTGCGCTTCACGTCCGAACCGCTTCGGCTGACCAGTCTTGCTGCGTGTCTCACGAATGCCCGCAATGCGAGGTTGGTACGAAATGGAACTGCACGACAACGGACCGGAAAAGTTCGGTGAAGACAATTCCGCCGCTCTGCAGAGTGGAGCTGATACCGCCCCGGCGGCCGGCAGCGGCGTGACGCGCGTTCTGACGGCTGATGCAGCCGGCGTTGTGGTTCTGCCTGCCGGCACCGAGCTTGGCGACATTCAGGTGGACGGACGCGACCTGATCGTCATCGGCGAAGACGGCGTTCGCTACGTCATTCCCGATGGCGCCATCATCGTGCCGCAGATCGTCATCGGCGACGTCGCTATTCCGCCGCTCAACCTCGCTGCACTTCTGATCGGGAATGAGCCTCAGCCTGCGGCGGGCAACCCACAAAGCTCGGGCGGTGATTTCGCGAGTCCCGTCGGTCCGATTCAACCCGCATACGGCCTGGGCAACCTCCTCCCATATACCGAGCTTAACTTCCCTCAGCCCGAACAGCGGGAGATTATTCCAGGTCTGATCGATCGCGAGCCTACGACGGTCATTATCACCCCCGACAACCCCGCGGGCGCGGTCGATGCGAGCGCTTCCGTGAGCGAGGCCGGCCTGCCTGGCGACCGTCTGAACGGCAACAGCGAATCGCCGGGCTCTAACGCGTCATCCGACAGCGAAACGACGACGGGGACGATCGCGTTCACGTCGCCGGACGGGCTCGCCTCGATCACGCTCAATGGCGTGGAAATTACCGGGGTCGGGCAAAAATTCACCACGCCATACGGTGAGCTCACCATCACGAGCATGGCCCCGGGTGCTTACGGATACAGCTACACGCTGTTCGACAACACCAATGCGGTGGGCACTCCGGCTGATGTCTTTGCAGTTGTCGTCACAGATACCGATGGCGACAAGGCTGCGGCGGATTTGCGCATCGCGATCATCGACGATTCCCCGACCGCGCGGGCGGATACCGACTCGGTAGCGGCGGGAACCTACGGGCCCGAATCGGGTAACGTGATCACCGCTGCGGGAACAACGAGCAGTCCGGCGGGAGCCGATACACTGGGTGCAGATGGCGCCGAGGTGTCGAAGATCGCCAGCAACAACGTCCCGGCCAACACCGACACCTCGTTTGACTCGGCGGGCAACCTTGAGGTGGCGGGTCAGTACGGTACGCTGCTGATCAAGGCCGACGGCAGCTACACCTACACGCGCGCCGCGGGCACGCCCGGCGGTGTTTCCGACGCCTTTACCTATACTCTGGTCGATGGCGATGGTTCGGCTTCGACCGCGACGCTGACGATCGAAATCGGCGATGCGACCCCCGTAATCACTTCGGTTCCGCCGACGGGTGATTTCGACGCTGGAACACTCGTCTACGAATCGGGCCTTCCCGGTCGTCCAGGTGAAGCACCCGGCACAAACGAGCCTGCGCCGAGCGAGAGCACGAGCGGCAAGGTGACATTCGCGGGCGGTGACGGACCGGTCACGGCGACGATCAACGGCGTTCCGGTAGCGCCCGGCGCAATCGTGACCGTTCCGGGCGTCGGTACGCTTGTTGTCGAGACCTTCGACCCCACGACCGGCGAACTGACGTATACGTTCACCCTTGCCGATAATACGTCTGGCGACAACACAAGTGCTACTTTCGATGTTGTCGTCACCGACGTC
This sequence comes from uncultured Alphaproteobacteria bacterium, assembly GCA_963740025.1. Lineage (GTDB taxonomy): Bacteria > Pseudomonadota > Alphaproteobacteria > Sphingomonadales > Sphingomonadaceae > Tsuneonella. Next base: position 147,401 of record CAVUCI010000006.1, on the reverse strand, counting down.
GACGGCGATTCAGCCCCCGGCACGTTCGTGATCGCGATTCAGGACGACGCTCCGCAGGCCATCGACGACACGGCGACGCAGACGGTCGAGAATGCGCCCGTGAGCGTCGATGTACTGGCCAACGACATCCAGGGCGCCGACAGCGTCCAGCCCTCAACGGTGCAACTTGTCGACGGCACTCTCAGTGGGACGGGAACGCTCGTCAATAACGGCGATGGCACCTTCACCTATACGCCCGGGCCGGGCGAAAACGGACCGGTCACGTTCGACTACTCGATCACCGACGGGGACGGCGATTCCTCGACCGCAACGGTCACAATTGCGCTGATCGCCGATTCAACGCCCAGGGTGGGCGACGGGCAGAACCTTTTCGTCGACGAGGACGGGTTCGCCTATGCGAACGCGGACGATGGACAGACGAATCCGACGGAAGTGACAGGCACGAATAGCCTGACCGACAGCGGCAGCGTCACCGTGAACTTCGGAGGTGACGTTCCGACCGATCTCGCCGCCTCGATCGTGCTGCTCGACAATCCGGCCTACGACGGCCAGCTCAAGACACTCGATGGCAATCCGGTAACCTTCGCCGTCGAGAGCGGCGCACTCGTCGGCCGCGATAGCGGCGGGGCGGAAGTGATCCGCGTCACGGTGACCGGCGCTGTCGCGGGCTCGAACCCGGGCGAAGTCGTCTACACTTACGCCACCCAGCTCTCGCAGCCGCTTCAGCACGCGACGACCGGCATCGAGGATTTGGCCACCCTGAGCGGCGTGACATTCCAGGTCACCGACCTCGACGGGGACACGGCGTCCGGCAACTTCTCGGTTTCGGTTCTCGACGACGTTCCGACGGCGGTGGACGATGGGCCGTACGGTGTTGTCGAGGACGGTACGAGCACGATCTCGGGGGACGTTCTGGCGAACGATGCGTCGGGTGCTGATACGCCCAAGGCGTTCGATGGGTGGTCTGCGGGGAACGCGGCGGAGGTTGCGGATCTCGGGGTTTACGGGACGCTGTCGCTGAACGGGGACGGCAGCTGGAGCTACGTGCTCGACAACAGCCGTGCGGCGACGCAGGCGCTGACGTCGGGTGACCTGAAGACCTATACGCTCGACTACACGATGACCGATGCGGACGGCGACACCTCGCCGGCGACGCTGACGATCACGATCACGGGCAGCGACGACGGCGCGAGCGTGACGACGGCGGCGGCGACGGGTCCGGACAACACGGTGTACGAGGCGGGTCTGGTGCCCGACGGTTCGTCGGCGGGCGACGGCAGCGCGAGCGACAGCGGGACGTTCACGGTGTCGGCGACCGACGGGATCGCGACGGTGACGATCGGCGGCCAGGTGTACACGCTGGCGCAGGTGCAGGCGTTCGCGACCACCAACGGGGTGATCGACACGGGCGAGGGCACGCTGACGCTGACCGGGTACACGGGCGACGCGTTCGGCGGCACGGTGAGCTACAGCTATGCGCTGAAGGCGACGATCGACAACGACAGCAAGGCGGGTGCGACCGGGACCGCGTTCGACGACAGCGTGACGATCGCGGTGGCGGGCCTCGGGGGGACGAGCGCGAGCGACGATCTCGTGGTGCGGATCGTCGACGACGTTCCGACGGCGGTGGACGATGGGCCGTACGGTGTTGTCGAGGACGGTACGAGCACGATCTCGGGGGACGTTCTGGCGAACGATGCGTCGGGTGCGGATACGCCCAAGGCGTTCGATGGGTGGTCTGCGGGGAACGCGGCGGAGGTTGCGGATCTCGGGGTTTACGGGACGCTGTCGCTGAACGGGGACGGCAGCTGGAGCTACGTGCTCGACAACAGCCGTGCGGCGACGCAGGCGCTGACGTCGGGTGACCTGAAGACCTATACGCTCGACTACACGATGACCGATGCGGACGGCGACACCTCGCCGGCGACGCTGACGATCACGATCACGGGCAGCGACGACGGCGCGAGCGTGACGACGGCGGCGGCGACGGGTCCGGACAACACGGTGTACGAGGCGGGTCTGGTGCCCGACGGTTCGTCGGCGGGCGACGGCAGCGCGAGCGACAGCGGGACGTTCACGGTGTCGGCGACCGACGGGATCGCGACGGTGACGATCGGCGGCCAGGTGTACACGCTGGCGCAGGTGCAGGCGTTCGCGACCACCAACGGGGTGATCGACACGGGCGAGGGCACGCTGACGCTGACCGGGTACACGGGCGACGCGTTCGGCGGCACGGTGAGCTACAGCTATGCGCTGAAGGCGACGATCGACAACGACAGCAAGGCGGGTGCGACCGGGACCGCGTTCGACGACAGCGTGACGATCGCGGTGGCGGGCCTCGGGGGGACGAGCGCGAGCGACGATCTCGTGGTGCGGATCGTCGACGACGTTCCGACGGCGGTGGACGATGGGCCGTACGGTGTTGTCGAGGACGGTACGAGCACGATCTCGGGGGACGTTCTGGCGAACGATGCGTCGGGTGCGGATACGCCCAAGGCGTTCGATGGGTGGTCTGCGGGGAACGCGGCGGAGGTTGCGGATCTCGGGGTTTACGGGACGCTGTCGCTGAACGGGGACGGCAGCTGGAGCTACGTGCTCGACAACAGCCGTGCGGCGACGCAGGCGCTGACGTCGGGTGACCTGAAGACCTATACGCTCGACTACACGATGACCGATGCGGACGGCGACACCTCGCCGGCGACGCTGACGATCACGATCACGGGCAGCGACGACGGCGCGAGCGTGACGACGGCGGCGGCGACGGGTCCGGACAACACGGTGTACGAGGCGGGTCTGGTGCCCGACGGTTCGTCGGCGGGCGACGGCAGCGCGAGCGACAGCGGGACGTTCACGGTGTCGGCGACCGACGGGATCGCGACGGTGACGATCGGCGGCCAGGTGTACACGCTGGCGCAGGTGCAGGCGTTCGCGACCACCAACGGGGTGATCGACACGGGCGAGGGCACGCTGACGCTGACCGGGTACACGGGCGACGCGTTCGGCGGCACGGTGAGCTACAGCTATGCGCTGAAGGCGACGATCGACAACGACAGCAAGGCGGGTGCGACCGGGACCGCGTTCGACGACAGCGTGACGATCGCGGTGGCGGGCCTCGGGGGGACGAGCGCGAGCGACGATCTCGTGGTGCGGATCGTCGACGACGTTCCGACGGCGGTGGACGATGGGCCGTACGGTGTTGTCGAGGACGGTACGAGCACGATCTCGGGGGACGTTCTGGCGAACGATGCGTCGGGTGCGGATACGCCCAAGGCGTTCGATGGGTGGTCTGCGGGGAACGCGGCGGAGGTTGCGGATCTCGGGGTTTACGGGACGCTGTCGCTGAACGGGGACGGCAGCTGGAGCTACGTGCTCGACAACAGCCGTGCGGCGACGCAGGCGCTGACGTCGGGTGACCTGAAGACCTATACGCTCGACTACACGATGACCGATGCGGACGGCGACACCTCGCCGGCGACGCTGACGATCACGATCACGGGCAGCGACGACGGCGCGAGCGTGACGACGGCGGCGGCGACGGGTCCGGACAACACGGTGTACGAGGCGGGTCTGGTGCCCGACGGTTCGTCGGCGGGCGACGGCAGCGCGAGCGACAGCGGGACGTTCACGGTGTCGGCGACCGACGGGATCGCGACGGTGACGATCGGCGGCCAGGTGTACACGCTGGCGCAGGTGCAGGCGTTCGCGACCACCAACGGGGTGATCGACACGGGCGAGGGCACGCTGACGCTGACCGGGTACACGGGCGACGCGTTCGGCGGCACGGTGAGCTACAGCTATGCGCTGAAGGCGACGATCGACAACGACAGCAAGGCGGGTGCGACCGGGACCGCGTTCGACGACAGCGTGACGATCGCGGTGGCGGGCCTCGGGGGGACGAGCGCGAGCGACGATCTCGTGGTGCGGATCGTCGACGACGTTCCGACGGCGGTGGACGATGGGCCGTACGGTGTTGTCGAGGACGGTACGAGCACGATCTCGGGGGACGTTCTGGCGAACGATGCGTCGGGTGCGGATACGCCCAAGGCGTTCGATGGGTGGTCTGCGGGGAACGCGGCGGAGGTTGCGGATCTCGGGGTTTACGGGACGCTGTCGCTGAACGGGGACGGCAGCTGGAGCTACGTGCTCGACAACAGCCGTGCGGCGACGCAGGCGCTGACGTCGGGTGACCTGAAGACCTATACGCTCGACTACACGATGACCGATGCGGACGGCGACACCTCGCCGGCGACGCTGACGATCACGATCACGGGCAGCGACGACGGCGCGAGCGTGACGACGGCGGCGGCGACGGGTCCGGACAACACGGTGTACGAGGCGGGTCTGGTGCCCGACGGTTCGTCGGCGGGCGACGGCAGCGCGAGCGACAGCGGGACGTTCACGGTGTCGGCGACCGACGGGATCGCGACGGTGACGATCGGCGGCCAGGTGTACACGCTGGCGCAGGTGCAGGCGTTCGCGACCACCAACGGGGTGATCGACACGGGCGAGGGCACGCTGACGCTGACCGGGTACACGGGCGACGCGTTCGGCGGCACGGTGAGCTACAGCTATGCGCTGAAGGCGACGATCGACAACGACAGCAAGGCGGGTGCGACCGGGACCGCGTTCGACGACAGCGTGACGATCGCGGTGGCGGGCCTCGGGGGGACGAGCGCGAGCGACGATCTCGTGGTGCGGATCGTCGACGACGTTCCGACGGCGGTGGACGATGGGCCGTACGGTGTTGTCGAGGACGGTACGAGCACGATCTCGGGGGACGTTCTGGCGAACGATGCGTCGGGTGCGGATACGCCCAAGGCGTTCGATGGGTGGTCTGCGGGGAACGCGGCGGAGGTTGCGGATCTCGGGGTTTACGGGACGCTGTCGCTGAACGGGGACGGCAGCTGGAGCTACGTGCTCGACAACAGCCGTGCGGCGACGCAGGCGCTGACGTCGGGTGACCTGAAGACCTATACGCTCGACTACACGATGACCGATGCGGACGGCGACACCTCGCCGGCGACGCTGACGATCACGATCACGGGCAGCGACGATGCCCCGACCATCGGCAGTGCAACCGCCCGGGTCACCGACGAGGCGCAGCTGACTGGTATCCAGGACGGTCTCGGATATCCTTCGAACTCGGACGATCAATCTTCCTCAAAGACCGCGACCGGCCAGGTTACCGTAACGGATCCGGATTCGCCTTCCGTCACTGTCACTTTCGGTAATGCCCCTTCGGGCATGACCGTGGACGGCGTGGCGGTAGATTGGTCCGGCGTCGGCACCAACACCCTGACCGGCACCGTGACGATCAACTCGGTCGTGATCCCCGTGATGTCGATAGTCATCGACAATTCAGGGAATTACTCCGTTACGCTCAGCCATGCCATCGACCATCCGTACCAGGGAATCACGCCGAGCGGCGCCTTGGGCGGGGGCGAAGATACGACCGCATTCAACCTGACGCTCAATGTCAGTGACGGCACGGCATCCAATAGTGGGACCCTCACGATCGTTGTCGAAGACGATTCTCCGCGGATCATTTCGAGCACCAACGCGACTTTGTCTGGTACGACGACGCCGACCGCTTCGGGAACATTCAGCTACGGCATCGGGGGCGACGTCCACGAAGCGCTGAATACCGGCACTGGTAATCACGACCTCACGGTTTCCTTCAGTGGCAGCGTCGGATCGAGCGCGATCACGAGTACAGTAGCCACTATTATCTCGGCATCGAGTTCGACCGAGGTTTTCCACGTCGAATTCGACTACGACAAGGATCCGCTGAGCAGCACCAACCCCCTGACGCATGAGACGGGCACGCTGACCTTCTACAAGGTGGCCGACGGAACCCATACAGCCGGCAGCTACGAACTCGTTCTCGATCAGCCGATCCAATCCTATTCGACCGACTCAGTTCAGGGCGCGGGTCCGAGTGCCTATACCTTCAACGGCGGAAGTGGCGGCGCGTCGCAGTACGACAGTGCCAATGTCATGATTGCCGACAATTTCTACATCCAACTTACCGGAGACGTCGGCAACAATACCAAGCCTTTCCAGACCGAGGGAGACGGCACGACGGGAACCTTCGCGTCAGGAGACATCTTCGTTGGCGCAGACAGCTGGGTTTCGATCAGCAGCACGGACATCGCGGCAGGCGGCAATTCGCTACAGAACAAGAATGTGATGGACTTTAATTTCTACGCCACCAACCCGGGAACGACGACGAACCAACCCGGCACCGCGGCCGCGACGGGAGCTTACGTGATCATCGACCAGATGATTTCGAGCGAGGACCTCGTCGTCGTACTCAAGACTGCGCAGGTCGATTCGAACGGAGCAATCATTCCCGGAACGTATACGACGACGCCTATCGTATTGAATTACAACGACTTGTTCACCGCGGCGACCAAGCCGGCGGCGTACAGCGACGTGACGCTAACGGGAAATCAATTGCTCCTCGTTGTGGAACAGGGGGATTACGCGGGGTTGGTCCCGGCGGGGTCCGAGCTCGTAGGTTTGCAGATCGTTACATCCGTCGAAGGAATTACCGGCACCTACTATAATTTCGATGGGGCAATCGGGACATCCACGACCCCGACCGCCATCACGGCGGGTGAATTTGCGTCGCTGACCGACAACGACGTCATCAAGATCGTCGACGTCGGCGTGGTGCGTCAGACTACCTCGACGCAGACGTTGCACCTCGATTTCTCCGTCGTCGTCACCGACGCCGATGGCGATCAGACAGCGGCCACGCACATTCTCATCAACCCAGAAACTCCGCCGATCGTGCTCGATCTGAACGGAGACGGCGCGCAGTTCCTGGCCACTTCGGCCGGCGTTGCCTACGACTACGGGGATGGCAATGCGGTCACAGCCTGGGTTGATCCGGGCGATGGCATCCTCGTTCACGATGCCAATGGCAGCGGTTCCGCTGACAATTCGAGCGAATTCGTGTTTGGCGGCAACGGCCTGACCGATCTCGAGGGACTGGCTGCGCAATTCGACAGCAACCATGACGGTGTGCTCGATGCGAGGGACTCCGAATTCGCCAAGTTCGGCGTCTGGCAAGATGCCAACAGCAACGGCGTGGCGGATTCGGGCGAGTTCCATTCGCTGTCCGAACTCGGGATCGTCAGTATCGCACTTACCAGCGACAACCAGTCCTACATCGCCGCAGGAGGCGACGTCAGTGTAGCCGGGTCGACGACTTTCACCCGTCTCGATGGTTCCACGGGAACGGTCGCCGACGCCGCGTTCGCTACCGAGGTCAAGTCCGTCCAGCGAACGGCGGAAATCCTCACGACGGTCGCTTTGGCCGGAGTGGCGGTCAACGCGATGCCGGTCGCCGCACAGCCGGCTGCGCCGGCGCTCGAACACAACTCTGCTCAGGTGCCGTTCCAGCCGATCGAGGATTCGAAAATCTGGCCGGTGGTTATGCCGAGCGAACCGGAACACGACCGGCCCGCATTGGTCGATGCCGACTCCTACGAGAACTCACCTCAACCGGAGGCAGCCCAGCATATCAGCGGCGAGACGAGCGATGCGCGCTTTATAGCCAATGATAGCGCGTTCGATCACGTCGCCCAGGCGTCGGCCTCGATCGACGCGGAATCCGGACCGAAGATCGCCCAGGTTTCGGCCGACCTGTTCACCGATGCCGGTGCTCAGGGAACGATGCAGGCATTGCTGTCGCTTGCGCCGGAAGCGTCGTCGACAGAGTGTTCGCCGACCGCGGCGGCACAGGCGGCGATCGCCAATGCGATGTCCGACTTCAAAGGCGAAACGATGGTCAACACGATTATCGAGCACTTCGCTGCCGATGTCGGGCATGGAGCCGACGGCGCAGTGACGACGGACGCCGCTCATCTCGAGCCCACTCCGTTCATGCTCATGCAGGGCATCGGCGGGGCCGGTGCCGAATTCGCCGCAATGATCCATCTACCCGATGCCCACGACGACGCTAGCATGCTCGCGGCGGCGCAGGCCTGAACTTCGAGGAACGGGGGTACCAATGAGAAAGACGCTTGTATCGGCGGCGGCGATATCCGTCGCGGCAATCGCAACATCGGGCCAAGCCCAGGACGGTTCGCTGTCCGGGCTCGACCTGCCGACGCTGCGATCCGAGATCCAGCAGCGCTACGATGCGGCCTTGGCCCTTTCGACTGATCCGTCGATCGTGTCGGCAGACAACCCGCGATTCGTCTGGGCGAACGAAGCGAAGACGCAGTGCGCGATCGCCCTGGGCTTTCTCAAGTCCTCGACCCGTGATGAGACTAGCATCGGCAAGTGCGAACTGGCAGCGCGCCTGATGAATCGTATCCCGACGCCAATGACGCCGGTCGCGCCCCCGGTGGTCGCGGCTCCGCCGCCCGAGATCTGCAGTCAGAAGCTGCCGGGAATCGTGTTCTTCGAATTCGACTCCGCCACGCCGCCCGCCGACGCGAACCAGACGATCGAGTTCGTCTCGAAGAACGCGGCGACGTGCAACTGGACTGCATTCGACGTCGTCGGACACACTGACCGTGCGGGCAGTGACGCCTACAACATGGGCCTGTCCCAGCGGCGCGCCGAGGCCGTCGCTGCGATGATGGCTTCGATGGGTATCCCGCAATCCGAGATCTCCACCGCAGCCCGCGGCGAAGAAGAACCGCGAGTCCCCACTGAAGACGGGGTCCGCAATCCGCAAAACCGCCGCGTTGAAATCGGCGTTCGGTAACATTCGAGGGGTTACTATGCGCAAAGTTACACTATCGATCGCAACCGCGATCCTGCTGGCGTCGGCGGCTCCCGCCGCGCTTGCCCAGGAAGCCGGGCCGACGACACTTCAGGAGGCCGTCGCCGTCGCGATGAAGGCCAACCCTGAGATCATTCAGGCCCAGATGAATACCGAGGCCATTCAGTTCGAGCGCAAGCAGGCGCAAGGGCTTTACGCGCCACGAGTTCGATCTCGAGGCGTCGGCCGGTGTTCGCCGGCTTGAGAATGCGACACGTCGCAACCTCGGCATCGCCAACCAGGAGCTTTATCCGCTCGAAGTGGGCGGGGTCGTCGACTGGACGGTGGTCGACTTCGGGCGGCGCCGGGGCGAACTGCTGCGGCAAGCGGCGCGGGTCGACGGGGCATCGCTGCGCGTCGTGGAGCGGTCCGAGTTCGTCGCCCTGCAGATCGCCCGTCAATACTTCGACGTTTTGTTGCAGCAGCGTGTTGCGGCCGCTTCGGCGGACAACGTCACCTTCCACCAGATGCTCGTGAGCGACTTGGGCAAGGGGGTCGAACAGGGTTCGATCAGTATTGCGGACCGGCAGCAGGCTGAAGAGCGGCTGCAGGCCGCGCTCGTCCAGCAGACAGAGGCGCAGCAGGACCTGCAGAATGCGATGATCAACCTGCAGCGGCTGACCGGCCTCGACATAACGCAAGTGGTACTGCCGCCTAACCTGGCGTCCGCGCTGCCGACAAGTCTCGATCAGGCTGTCGGCCTGGCTCGTACGCGGCACCCGAAAGTTCGCGAGGCAATGGCCGATGTCGATGCCGCGACCGCGATGGTCAAGTCGGCGGAAGGTGATCTCTATCCCACGATCGGCGTCGAACTGCGCGGCCGGTATGGTGACGACATCGACGGGTTCAAGGGTGAGACGAACGATCTGCAGGCGCGGGCCGTAATGCGCTGGAACATCTTCGATGGCGGTATCAACCGCGCCAAGGTGCAGGAGATGGTCCGCCGCGCGAGCCAGAACCGCTACCGCCTCCACGAGATGCAGCGCGATGCGGAAGCCGATGTCCGTACTGCGTGGACGACGATGAACACGCAGACGGACATCGTGAATAAGGTCGAGCGCCAGAGCCAGGTCAGCGACGATCTGCTGCTTTCGTATCGCAGCCAGTTCAACGTCGGTCGGCGCTCTCTGCTCGACGTGCTCGACGCGCAGAACACGCGCTACAATACGCAGGTGCGCCTTGAGACGTCGCGCTTCTCCCAGTTATTTGCGCAGTACCAGACACTTGCGGCGACCAATCAGCTATTGGACGCGCTAAGCATCGCGCCCGGCGCCGGTGCGGGAATGGAAGAGCGCGAACGCTTCGACTATGGTCCGGAGGCGCCGGCCGAACTGCAGCGCCGCGTCTATCCGAATTAGACGCGGAGCTGGTCGCACGGGCAATGGGATTATGATCGACGGCGAACCGATCGAGGGCGCCACTGCGGACCCCTTGGTGGAGTGCGTGCTCGAACTCGCGCGCAGGCTGGGGCCAGCGCTCGATGCGACGCGGCTCGATTACCTGCCGCGCGACCTCGCGGGGCGGCTGCCGGGCCACCAGGCCGAAGCCGCGCTCGAGGTCGCAGATCTGGGGTTCGAGCCGCACCTGCGGCGACGCCTGCCAGCGCTCGCATCGGAGTACCCCGCGCTTGTCGAGTTCGCCCCGGGCGAGTTCGCGGTTGCACTGGATGTGCGCGAAGGCGACGTGCTCGTCTGGCGTCCTTATACCGGTGAGAGGTGGGAGGCCCGCGCAGACCTGATGTCGGCGCCGATCAACCGCTTCATCTCGGTTTACGGCAATCCCGACAAGCAGCGCGAGGACGAAGCGCCGTGGCATGCCAAGGGCCGCGGTCACTGGTTCTGGGGTGAACTGCGCAAGGAATTTCCCGCGTTCACTCCGGTCTTCGTCGCCTCGACGGTGATCAACCTGCTCGCTGTGGCGCTGCCCCTGTTCTCGATGAACGTCTACGACCGGGTGATCCCGAACCGCGCCCAGGCAACGTTGTGGGTCCTGGCGCTCGGCGTGGTCATCGCCTTCGGGCTCGAATTCATGCTGCGCCGCGCGCGGACCGAGGTGATCGACGAAGTCTCACGGCGGCTCGACCTCAAGCTGTCGCAGAAAATATTCTCCCGTCTGCTCGCCTCGCCGCTGGATAGCCGCAAGGGACACACCGGCGCTCTCGCTGCGCGGGTTTCCGAATATGCCACCGTGCGCGACTTCTTCGCCTCGACGACGATAGTCCTCCTAGTCGATGTGTTCTTCCTGTTCGTGTTCGTCGGGGTGATCGCGATCATCGCCGGGTGGCTGGCGCTTGTGCCGTTGTTGATCATCTGCGCCATGGCGGTCGCCGGCTGGGTGCTTCAGAAGCGGGTCACTGCCGCCGCGCAGGATGCCCAGGCCGACGCCGGGCTGCAACAGACTCTGCTGGTCGAATCGCTGACTGGAATGGAGACGCTCAAGAGCCTGGGCGGCGAGGGCGGCATGATCGGTCGCTGGCGACGCCTGGCCGAAGTTGGCGTCCACTCGCAACAGCGGCTCAAGCACATAAACTCGCTTGCGATCGGACTCGCGCAAACGTTTCAACAGGTCTCGACCGTGTCTTTGGTAATCGGCGGTTATTACCTGTTCGCAGCGGGCAAGATCACGATGGGTGCGATCATCGCGGTAGTGATGTTGGCATCGCGCTCGCTCGCCCCCGCGGGCCAGATTGCGTTCCTGCTCACGCGCGGGCGGCAAGCTCACGAGACGCTCGACAGCATCGAGCGGCTGTTCGACGGAGAGGACGAGCGGCGCCGTGCAGGAACGCTGAACCTTGGCCGGATTGCCCGGCCAACGATCCGGTTGGAGAACCTCTCGTTTCGTTATCCCGATACCGAACGATCCGCGCTCGACGGGCTCGACCTCACGATTGAGCCTGGTGAGAAGATCGCGGTCGTCGGCCGGGTTGCGTCGGGCAAATCGACCCTCGGACGCGTTCTCTGCGGTCTTTACGCGCCTACCGAAGGGGCGATGTTGATCGATGGAATCGACAGCCGCCAGTACCGACCGCAGCAATTACGCGAGGCCTTTCGATTCGTCGGGCAGGATGCGGCGCTATTCACCGGATCGATCAAGGAAAATCTGTCGCTTGGCCGACGCGAAGTCACTGACGAACAGCTTCTCGCAGCCCTGAAATCGACTGGCGCTGACCATTTCCTTTCGCGCGACGCGAGTGGATTCGACCGTCCCGTAGGTGAAAACGGACGGCGCCTTTCCGGCGGGCAGCGATCGTTCCTCTCGCTTGCTCGCGCGCTCGTCAGCCCTTGCGAACTTTTGTTCCTCGACGAGCCGACCGGCGCGATGGACGCCCAAACCGAGCAACTTTTCGTCGACCGCTTGTCCCATTCCATGACGGAAGGTCAGACCCTGGTCATTTCGACCCACCGTCCGGCGCTTTTTGCGATCTGCCAGCGCCTGATCGTACTCGACAACGGCCGCGTCGTTGCCGACGGTCCGATCCAGGACGTGATCGCCCAATCGGGCGTTGCAGGGAAGACGGCATGACCGCGCTCACTATCGATACGACTGCTGGGCCGAAAGCGGATGGGCAGACGCGCGCGCGGTTGCTTCGCATCCCGCTCGCTGCGATCGTCGTCGCGGGTGCATTGGGCGCATCATCGTTCGTTCCGCCCGAACGCGCGGCAACTGCCGCAGTGCCGGTCAGCGATACGGTTCGCCGGCAGATCGCGATCATGTCGACCGGCGCGGATCAGGCGATCGTCGTCAGCGGCGATAGTGCCGTCGAGCGCAACGCCCTTATCCCGACCAGTTCTCTTCCGGTAGGGCGCCTGCCCGGCTTTACAGAGATCGCGAAGGATTCGGCGGGCTATGCGAATGCACTCAAGTGCATGACGCAGGCGATTTACTACGAAGCCGCGAACGAACCGGAATCGGGCAAGCGGGCGGTGGCGCAGGTGGTGATCAACCGATTGCGGCACCCAGCGTATCCCAATTCGGTTTGCGGCGTGGTCTACGAGGGCGCCAACGCGCCGGTATGCCAGTTCAGTTTTACCTGCGACGGATCGCTGCTGCGCGCACCGATGGCTCGCCAATGGAGCGAATCCCGCCGGATCGCCGCCGCGGCTCTGGCCGGCAGCGTCGAGCCTGAAGTAGGCACCGCGACAAATTATCACGCCGACTACGTCGTGCCGCGCTGGGCGTTCACCCTTGGCAAGCTGGCGCAAATCGGGCGACACATCTTTTACCGACTGCCAGGCCGCGTCGGCAGCGCGAGCGCGTTCGGCGACCACTGGGCGGGGGTGGAGCGCATTCCTGCACTAGATTACGGGCGGCTGCGCGCGGCGCTCGTAGCACGAGTAGAAGGGGTGGAGGACGAGCCGCAAGCGGCCTTCGTTCCCGGCCTGACGGTAACTTTCGACGAAAGGGATCGCCATGCGCCGATCGACGTCGGCGGCCGCCTCGACACAACCACCGCGTGGCGGATGTCCATACCCGATCCCGCGCAGCTAAGTAATTCGTACAAGTCTGCCATTTCGAGCCAAACGGATGCCCCTCGCGCCGCGGGCGTGGGTGTCGCCGAAACTGCGACGGAAAAGGATCCGCCCGCGTGACATTCCGTGAACGTTACGCGAATTGGGACGCCAGCCGGCGGCTGATCTTCATTTCGGCCGTCGGCCTGCTTCTTTTGATATTGTGGGCCGCATTCGCCCAGGTCGACCAGGTCACGCGCGGGATGGGTAAGGTGATCCCGTCCAGCAAAGCTCAACTCGTTCAACCTGCTGCACCGGCCGTCATCAAGGACATCCTGGTGCGGGGGGGGCAATCGGTGAAGAAGGGGCAGCTCCTCGTCCGCCTCGATGATGCGCAGTCGGAGTCGGAGCTCGGCCAGCTCAAGGCCGAAACCGAGCGACTGGCCATTCGCGCAGATCGACTCGCCGGCGAAGCTGGCGGTGCTGGCCTGGGGTGTGAAAATGACGCCGACAGCGCCGATTGCGCCGATGAACGCCGGCTGCAGCAGGCGCGCATTGCGACTCAGCAGTCCCGCCAGAATGCTCTCGCGGCCGCAGTCGAGCAGCGCCGCCGCGATCTCAGCGAAGCGCAAGCGACGGCGAATTCGCTCCAGGATAGTGTTCGCCTCGCCCGCCAGCAGGTCGACATGCTGACCCCGCTGGCTGCCAAGGGAATCGTCCCGCAAACCGACTTGCTGCAGGCTCAGCGCGATCTCGTCGACACGCAAGGCCGGCTTTCGGCAGCGCGGCAGGCCGCGGCGCGTGCTTCAGCGGGGATCAGCCAGGCGCAGGCGGATCTCAACGCCGCACGGCTCGACTTTCGCCAGCAGGCGCTGAACGAACGCAGTGACGTCCAGACGAAGATCGCAGTCAACGAACAGACCATCCGGGGCGCGGCCGCGCGGCAGGAGCGCAACGAGTTGCGAGCACCAAGCGACGGGATCGTCAACGACGTGCAGATCACCACCGTCGGCGGGTTCGTCAACGCGGGCGAGAAGATCATGCAGATCATCCCGGTGGGCGACAAGCTGCTGGTCGAGGCGCGCATTGCGCCCAGCGACATCGCTTTCATCAAGGTCGGCGACATCGCCAACGTCAAGGTCACCGCCTACGATTTCTCGATTTTTGGCGGGCTGCGCGGCGTGGTCCGGCAGGTCAGCGCCGATAGCATTTTCGACGAGGCGGAACGGCAAGCCTATTACACGGTGCTGATCGAGACCGACAAGTCGTACATCACCAAGGGCGGGCAGCAACTGCCGATCGTGCCTGGCATGATTTGCGACGTCGAAATCATCACCGGACACCGAAGCATCCTGACCTACCTGCTGAAGCCGATCGAAAAGGCCTTCGACATGGCGCTCACCGAGCGCTGAATGGCGCGGCCGCCGGACTCAGATCCCGTGGAGCCAGCTTGTGTGGTTTCCGAAGCTTAGTATTGCGCGGTAATCCTGGCTCGGCGCCGCATCGAGCACCTCGTCGCTTGCATTGTCGAGCAGGCGATATCCGGCATCGGTGCGCACGATTAAAACCGCGTGGTCGGCGTTCCGTACCAAGTCTCGCGCGATTGTCAGGATCATGTCGTCGCGCGAGACTCCCGCGGCGGCGAGAAGCTGCATTTTGGTCAGCGCGATGTCCTCGCAATCGCCCCGGCCCGCTTTCAAGGTTCTGCGCGCGCCTGCCCAGAAGTCGGCGACGCCGTATTGGTCGCGGTCTTCTTCGTATGCGATGTGGTGGTTGACCCAGCGATTCACCGCCGCGAGAGAGTTGGTGGGCGACGCGGGGGGAGCGCCTAAATAGCGCCTGAACTGCCCCGGAGAGACTGTTTCGGAGCGAACCCTTCTCCAGTCGCGGTCGAAGTTGGTGTGGGCAATTCGGATTCGCTTGCTAGCCAGGAAATCTTCCGGACTGTAGCCGACCCGCGGCTGCATTGCTCCCGGGCTTGGGGAAACCCGGCTGGAGGCGAATCCCGTGCAAATGGGAGAAGGCGTGAGCGACGCGTCGATTCCTGGCGTCAGCGTCGGCAACCTGGCGGTCGCATCGGCAAGCTGAGTTGGAACCGGGGTGGCGGACTGGACCGATGCCGCTTGCTGCGTTCTAATGAGATCGAGCGCGCTTGTTGCGCCGCCAAGAAGCGCCGCTGTCTTCGTCAGAGACGCAGCCGGCGCTGATGCCGGTGAAAGCGATCGCGCACCCGAACCGCAGGCCGCCAAGCTTTCTACCAGGCTCGGTAAGACCATGGTCGGGATTGCGGCCTGCGCCGGCGCTGCGATACTGAGGAGTGCGATCGCTGACACTCCCGCGAGGACGCGGGGGCTGGCTGGGAAGCGGAGGAATAATCCCTTTCGCATGCCACCCCGAATACGGGGAGCGCGTAAGGGCCCGGTCTCGAAACACGGTTAACGACGCGGTTACCGGACGGTACGTGAACTCGTCCGAAAACAGTTACGATTGTGCGGTCACCAGAAGCGCCAACGCCGTGCGATTAACGAGCCCCAGCTTGGTATAGACCGTGTTGAGATAAACCTTCACCGTACCTTCGGTCACGGCCATGCGTTCGGCAATCTCACGGTTGCGCATTCCGGTCGCTACGAGCAGCGCAAGCTCACGCTCACGTGGAGTGAGGGTCGCCAAGGCGTCCTTTTTCGGACGCATCGATGCAGCCAGCGCGCGCTCGGTCAGTTCGTTGTCGATATACTGCTCGCCTTTGCACACCTGCCGAATACAATCCAGGAGGCGATCTTCTGCACCGTCCTTGAAAAGAATTCCGCGAACTCCGTAACGGAAGGCATCCAGAAGTTGGTCGTCTAAGATATCCGCGGTGAGGACGATGACCCGGACTGAACTGCCCCGCTCGTGAAGCGTACGGAGCACGTCGATACCGGTTGCCTTAGGCATACGCACGTCGAGGATCGCGATGTCAGGCTGATGCTCGTCGATCGCGGCAAGCGCTTCATCGCCGTCGGCCGCCGACACCACATCGGGGTATCCTCCCAGCGAAAGAACACTGGCGACACCAGATCGGATCAACGGGTGATCATCCGCAATCAGAATTTTCATTTCAGGTTTTCCCTAGTGGGAGTTCTATGTGAAGGCGAGGGCGTATTCCGTCTTCGACCGTCATGAGCCCTCGCAAACGTTCTACGCGTTCACGGATGGTCCTGGGTTCGGCGCGTCCGGCGCCATCTCCAAACGGCGCGCCGTCGTTCGCGATCGAAAGCGACAGGCGGTCGTCGGCGGTTGTTGCGCTGATTTCGACACTGCGCGCGCCACCGTGCCGTACAGCATTAGAAACAGCTTCGCGGACAATTTGACGACATTCGAAGGCCAGCGGCGCGCTTATGACCGACTTTCCACCATTGGCGAGCGACAAGTCGATCCCCCAACGGGCACGGCACTCCTCGACCGCTCGCACCAGCTCTTCTTCAAGGTCAGCGAAGGGTTCGTCGGATGGCGCCGAACGGAGGCGCTCGATTACCGCCCGCACGTGCATCTGTTCGTTACGCAGCGCCGCCTTGAGCTCGCTCGCCAGTTGCCGCGATTCGGTCGCCTCATCGGGAATCGTCAGGCGAAGGGCTTCTAATCCGAAAGTAGCACCGGCAAGGGCCTGGGCAACGCTGTCGTGAACATCGCGTGCCAGAGCCTCGCGGGTCTGGATAACGGCCCGGTTTCGCTCGAATTCGGCCAGCGCACGTTCCTCAATCAGGGCGACCACCTCGCGAGCGATCTCGCGAAATCGGGACAGGTCATCTATGGCCAGATCGTCCATGTCGCCGGCGATCAGCTGTCCGCGAGATCCCTGTCCTGATCGCATCGTCGCGAAGAGGCCCTCATCGAGATCCGCGAGCGCGATCAGCCCATTTCGGGAAGGCGGATCGCAGGTAGATATGCGTCCTTCCTCCGACACCAGTGCGAGGCAGCGGCCGTGCGTTTGGGAAAACATCTGCACTTCCGGCCCGTAGGAAACCGGCAGCGAGCTCATGCGGTGCTTTTCCAAGTATCCATCGGACAAGATTACCGCGCTTGCTGGCTCGTCACCCGCTTCCCAGATGATCGCTACCGTTCGTGCGCCGAGCAGTCTCGCCGTGTATCGAACGGCGGCCTCGAGTGGCGCGAACCGCACAAGGTCAGCGGGTGGTGCTTCGCGCCGACCGGATCGCGATTGCATCCCGAAAAGAATCAAAGCGACCGCGATCACGCCCATGTAGGTCAGCCGACGCAAAAAGACGTTCACGTCGATGTCCTGCCCCTCGAGCAGAAGCGCGGTTCCCGTCAGCAGATAGGCCACGGCTGTCACGCCCGCGGCAAGTGTCGTGACCTTCCAGTTCCACCGTAGCGTGGCGGCGTACATCAGGAAGAAGAAGAACGCGGTGAATGGGCTGTTGAAGTTGAGTGCGGAGTTTTCCGTGAACCAGACGGCAAGCGAAAAGACGACGATGTCGAGCGCGAATGCGAACCCGGACAAGCGGAAATCGTACCACCAGCTTACCCATGCGATCCGCAGGAATATCGTCGAGGTTACTACGTAGCCTATGAGCAGTGCGTAGCCGGACGTCACATAGCGAGTGGGTTGGCTGGGATCGACCGCGAGGGCGAGCAGGAACACCACCGCGAGCACGAGGCGGAGCGCGGCGATCACGCGCGCGATGCGGTTCTGAAACGACGTCGTGAGCACGCCCGCCTCCCCTTGTGGACAGCATATTTCGCCAATTTGGGCGCGATGCAATCTGTTGGCCCGGTATTGACCCCAGCAAGGTGGTTTCGGTCACCCGGTGGCTGAACCGTCGTTGATGGTTGCAGGTTGGATTCATGAGAGTCGGTCAATGCGATCGGCGGGCATTGACCCCTCCGTCCCCGCCTGCGATCGGCCGGGCCTTGCGGCGGAGAGTGCTGCCTATCCGGTCGCGTTCGGATCGATGCCGTATTGATTGAGAAGGCGTGCGATGTCGGATTGCCTGTTTCGCAAGATGCGATCGATACGATCGCGAAGTTCAGGCGCATCCTTTCGCACGCCGACCGAAATATCGTAAGCCATCGGCCACTGGTTGTCGTCGAGCCACGGAGTCACCGGCTCCAGACGTAGGGGAACCCTGCTGCGCTTCGCGAAGTAACCCGCGAGAGGGCCCCACACGAGCCCAACGTCGATGCGACCATTCTCGACCGCACGGACAATAGCGGCGGGAGGATTGGGCCGGGTGTAATCCCCGTAGAGCATAAATCCGCGTACGTTGTCGATAATGCCGCGGCGCGCCAGTGCGTGGGCAGGCGGTGTGTTCCCGCCATCGTCTCCGACCAGTTGTACACCCACCGTCAACTTGCGCAGCCGCGGGTCGTTTAGCGTGAGCTTTTCGATGGCATCGGCCTTGCGGGTCACGAAGGCATAACTGGCGCGGTAATAGGGCCGGGTCGTATCCAGGCGCTCAAGCCCCGAAGCGACCCCGGGCCAGATATCGCACGCGCCCTTTCCGGCAGTATTTCGGACGAAACCACGCCGCTGCGCCCACCACGTGTATTCGATCGGACGATCGAGGTCGTGGGCGATCATCTCAGCCAACTTGTTTTCCAATCCCTCGCCTGCCCGGTTGGAGAACGGCAAGTTGTTGGGATCGGCGCAAACCTTGAGTGGCTTGGGCGCACAGGCAGCGAGAAACAGGGCCGCCACCAGGAACAACCGCCTCACCGAAGCGCCGCCTCGGTGGTCCACGGCTTCCCTCCGAGGTGCACCGTCTCCGATACCCGGTTCGCCCTGAGGTCGATGATCGTAACAGTGCCCGAAAGGCCGGAGGCAGCATAGAGTCGCGAGGCGTCGGGCGAGAGAGATATTCCCCAGGTGCGATGCCCCGTGGGGAAAGCGCGCACCACGCGGTAGGTCTTGGGATCGATTTCGGCCACATGGTCACCCCGGCCCATCGCAACGAACGCGCGCCGCCCGTCTGGTGTCAGTTCGAGCTCGACGGCTTGCGGTTTTTCGAGGTCAGGGAATTCGCGTGCGAGGTCGATCGTCCGCTTTTCCCGATGTGTCGCGGTGTCGACGACTTGGATAGTGCCGCGTTGCTCCGAGCTTACCCAAGCTTCGCGACCGCCATCGACGAACAGCACTTCTCGCGGGCGGCTACCGACCGGCATGTTGTCCATCACCCTTGCGCTCGCCACATCGATGAAATGCGCGACGCTGGCGACTTCGCTCGTCGCGATCAGCAGCTTGCCATCAGGGGAGATGCCGATGCCCTCGGGTTCGGGTGCGACCTTAACCTCGGAGTGCACTTTGCCTGTCGCGACGTCGATGAACGAGACCGCGCTTTCATCTTCGTTGGCAGCGAAGATCGTGCGCCCGTCTGGGCTTACCGCGATACGCTCTGGGTCGCTGCCCGAGCCGATGTCGCGGATTTTCGAAAGCGTATGAGCATTCCACGCCTCGATCCGATTGGAATTGCTCGCCGCGACGTAGAGCGTGTTGCCATCGGGCGACAAGGCGAGCCCGCGCGGTCTGTCACCGGTCTTCAGCGCACCCTCTACCGCGCCGCTCGCCCCGTCGAGCACGTGGACGACATTGGCATCCTCGTCCGAAACGAAGACATGATCGGGTCCATGCGGCGGGTCCGAACACCCCGACAGGGCCGATGCGATGGCGAAACCGGTCAGGACCCAAGCAGCCTTAGTCACCCTTGGTCTTGGGCACGTGCCAACCGTCGAACGCGTCCGATGCTTTCGGAACCGGAGCGGGATGCTGTGAAGGCGTTCCGCTACCGTTGTGCGCGATCGTCTCGGGTAACGACATCGATCGGACATAGGTCGCAATCTTCCATATTTGATCGTCGGTCAGCTTCCCGCCCCACGCCGGCATTCCATTCGCTCGGCCGAAGTAAATCGTGTCGTAGATCTGGTCGAGCCGGCCACCATAGGTCCAGCTAGTGTCCATCAGGGGCGGTCCGATCCCGCCGCCGCCGTTGAAGTGGCAGCCGACGCAATTCATCTGGTTGTAGAGCTGCATGCCCTCGGTCACAGCCGCCGCATTGCCGTAATAAGAGAAGGCACGCGGGTCAGGGGAAGTGACCAGGGCTCCCCCGGCAGGGATCAGCGCGACATCTCGCTGGGGCGGGGCGCCCGGGCCGGCGGGAGCGGAAACGCGATCCTCGTCCGCGTCGCGGTCGCAGCCGCTGATCGCCAGAGCGAGCGCGAGAGACAGCGCGGCGGCAACCTCAATGCGGAAGTGCGAAGACATGAAGCGTCCCTCCTGCTGTGGTGCGATTGGGCAAATCGGTCATCGTGTTGACGAAGCCGAGCGCGGACGATCCGTCTCGCGGGTCGAGCGGTCCGGAAACGATGGCTCCCGGACCATCCCCCTACGCCTGACAGAACCGCGACATATTGGTGACCGTCGGGTCCGCGATAGCTGATCGGTTGGCCGATGATCCCGCTCGGAAGCTTCTTCTTCCAGACGAGCTTGCCGTTGCGGGCATCGACCGCCTTGAACCACCCGTCCATCGTTCCGTAGAACACGAGGTCGCCACCGGTCGCGACCGTGCCGGACCACACCGGCAAGTCCTCGCGTATAACCCACCTAGGCTTGCGAAGCACCGGGTCCCACGCAGTCAGCTCGCCGCGATGACCGCCGGGCCCAGGCTTCATCTTTACCTCAGCACCCACGTAGGGCGTGCCCGAGATGTAGTTCACCTCCAGGTTCGTCCAGTCCATGCACAGATTCTCGTGCGGGATGTAGACGAGGCCGGTGCGCGGCGAGAAACTTGATGGGTTCCAGTCCTTCGCCCCGCTTGCCGTCGGACAGATGTCGTGCACGACCTGGCCAAGATGGGTCTGTTTCGCCGGATTCACGATCAGCCGACCGGTCTTGAGATCGACGCCCTTCGACGAATTTACCGGCCCGAACGGGTCGGCGGAAAGAACCTGCCCGGTTTTGCGGTCCACCACGTAGACATAACCGTTCCGATCGGGGTGGAGCAGCACCTGTCGCATCTTCCCCCCGAACGGCATGTCGAGCAGTAATTGCTCGTTGATACCGTCGTAGTCGTGCTCATCGTGCGGATTCATCTGGTAGAACCACTTGGCCTGCCCCGTGTTCACGTCGCGCGCGAATAGACCGGTGGTCCACTTGTTATCGCCCGGACGTTGCAGCTGGTTCCAAGGGCCCGGGTTGCCGGTGCCGTAGAAAATCGTCTGGGTCTCGGGGTCGTATGCGATCCAGCCCCACATACTGCCGCCGCCGATTTTCCAGGCGTCGGCTGGCCATGTCTTCACTCCGAGGTCCTTACCCCGGTCCATCGCGTAGAAAGGGTGAAAGTCCTTGCCGATCAGAGCCTGTTCGTCCGGACCGGTATGGTAGGCGCGCCAGGCGATCTTGCCGCTGCCGAGATCGAGCGCGGTCAGCCACCCGTGCACCCCGAACTCGCCGCCCGAATTGCCGACGAGAACCTTTCCGCCGGCGATCAGCGGGGCCATCGTGATGCTCTCGCCCTTGTTGATGTCGCCCAGCTGCGTGCGCCAGACTTCCTTACCGGTGTTCGCATCAAGCGCGATCGTCGCGCCGTCGAGCGTGTTGAACACGAACTTGCCCTCGGCATAGGAGCCGCCCCGGTTGACCACGTCGCAGCAGGCGACCCCCGCGGCGGCCGGGACGGGTTTGGGGTTGTAGCTCCACTTGAGTGGCGCTCCCTCCTTGGTCAGGTCCAATGCATACACATGGTTGGGAAAGGCGCTGACGACGTACATCGTGTTGTTGACAACGATCGGCGCTGCCTCCTGACCCTTGTCGACCCCCAGCGAGAAACTGAACTCCTCCCGCAGGTTACGCACGTTGGTCGGGTTGATCTCGGACAGCCCGGTGTAGCGGGTCGCGGCGTAGTTCTTCGCCGGCATGACCCATTGCCCGTCATCCTTCGGCGCGGCGCTTTCGTCGGCCACGGTGCGGCCTGCGCCGGGAGTCGGCGGCAGAAGGGCGCGACCGATCTGTTCGCGTGTGAAGACGTCGCTGGCGGGCACCGGACTCGGAAGCGGCGGATCCGCGCCCTGGCGTTCCGGGAACAGCGAATTCTGCGCCGCGAACACTGGAATCGCCGCAACCGCGGCAGCGCCCAGAGTGGCAAGGAGGATGGTCTTGGTCTTCATGGCATCAATCCAGCGAATAAAGATAATCGGCGATCGCTCCGGCCTCTTCCTGCGACATCGGGATGTCCGGCATGGCGGATCCTGGCGTGATCGACTGTGCGTGCGTGATCCAGCGGATCATGTTGGGGCGGCTGTTGGGAAGCTTTCCGGCGATGACTTGCTGCTCGCCGATGCCTGCCAGGTTCGGGCCGACCTGCCCCCGGGCGGTTCGCACGCCCGGCACTGTGTGGCACGCGCCGCAATGCTCGCCGATTTCGGCCTTGGCGAGGTCGTGCCCGTCGGGCGCATCACCGCATGCGCCGAGCGAAAGCAGGGAAAGGACAATCAGCTTTCGCATACGCGCATCCCAATCAGCAGCACGATGTTGACCACCATCAGCGTGACGAAGACCGATGAAAACGCGACACCCCACAGCGCCATGAAGCGGGTCCGGCCTTGCCCCGTGTCGAACAGGTGGTGCTTGCCGCCGCCGGTCTCGTTGCGAGTGCGTCGAAGGAGCACAAGGCTCAGCAATAGCGCTGCTATACCGAACAGCAGCATCGCGCAGGCGATGATGAGCGGCCACGGCTGGACGCCCGGGTGAGTGAAGAGCCGGGCTCCGAAATCGAAGCATGGCGCTGTCGAGAAGGCGTAGATGGCGCTTACCTGGATCATCCACGCAAGCGGGGATGCCCACACCGCAAAGAGGCCCTCCAGCGTGTCGACGCGCCCGCGATGGGGTGCGGGATGGGGGCTTTCGTCCTGGTCGCGGGTCATCGGCCGATCCCCAGGTAAGGCGACAGGTAATAGGTCGAGAATACCGCCAGCCAGACGGCATCGACGAAGTGCCAGTAGATGACGCCGTTCGCGACCGGGATCATTCGAAGCGGCGAGAAGTAACCGCGCCAGGCCCAGAACCACAGCGCGCCGAGCACGATCAGCCCGACAACGACGTGCGCCATGTGAAAGCCGGTCGTGACGAAATAAAGCCCGCCGTAGCTCCCGCTGCCGATGCCGTAGCTCTTGCTCTTCCACTCGAAGAACTGGACGCCCGCGAAGATCGTACCCATCGCTATCGCGAGGCCGATGCCCAGCAAGGTCTGACGCCGGTCCTCTTTGTGTATCCCGCGTTCACCCCACCACGCCGCGACACTCGAGAGCAGAAGCAGGATCGTGTTGGGCAGCGCCAGCTTGAGGCTCGGGTGCGGCTCGATCACCCAGCCGGGCGGGTTCGAGACCGCTAGGTAATAGTATGAAAACAGCAGGTAACCGAACAGCGCCGCCTCGGCGACGATCAGCATAACCATGCCGTTCCAACCTATCCCGCGTCCCCCTATCGGGCCGAGAGGTAGGGCTTCCGGACGCGAGACGATCCGTTCAGCCATCGGTGCGCCTCCCTTCGCGGTTCGTATGTCCGGCTGGCTCGCGCTCCAGCAGGTTGGTGCGCGGCCGGTTCCAAAACGCGAGCGCCGCCACGACGAGAACTGCACCGATCGCCACCAGCCACCACTGTCGCAGGAGCAGGCCGAGGAAGAGGACGGTCGTTCCCACCGTCAGCCAGAATGGTGCCGTAGTATCCTCCGGCATCTTGAGGATGCGCTCGGGCTCCGCATCGAGGATCGAAACCGCGAGTGCCTCCTTGCCGTCGTCGAGGGTCATGCCTTCGTCGAAACTGGACCGATGTTCGTTCTCATCGAGTGCGTCTTCCCAAAGCGGGTGGCGGCTCGCGACGGTCGGGATGACCGCGAAATTGTAGGGTGGGGGCGGGGAAGTGATTGTCCATTCCAGGCTGGGACCACGCCAGGGATCCGGCCCCGCCGGCTCGCCCGAGTGCCGTGACTTGAGCACGTTCACGAAGAACAGCAGCACGCCCGCGGCGAACACGAAGCTGCCGATCGTCGTGATCATGTTCAGTGCCGAAAGGCCCATGCCCGCGTCGTAGGTATAGATCCGCCTCGGCATGCCGAAGAGGCCGGTCAGGTGCATCGGCAGGAACGCCAGGTTGAAACCGACGAACATGGTCCAGAAGTTCCACCAGCCCAGCCGCTCGTCCATCAGACGCCCGGTCATTTTGGGAAACCACATGTAAACCGCTCCGCAGACCGGAAACACGTTGATGCCGATGAGGACGTAGTGGATATGCGCGACCACGAAGTAGGTATCGGTCAGCTGCCAGTCGGCCGGCACGCTAGCGGTCATGAAGCCTGAGACCCCGCCGATCACGAACAGCAGGATCATGCTCGCGAAGAATTTGAACGCGGTCGTGAACACCGGTTTGCCGAGCCAGATCGTCGCCAGCCATGCGAATACCGCGATCGCGCTGGGAATCGTTATGACGATCGACGCGCCGGAGAAGAACGCCAGTCCCAGACCCGGCAGACCGGTCGCGAACATGTGATGCACCCAGACCCCGAAGCCAAGCAGCATCGTTGCCACGGTCGAAAGCGCAACCAGTGTGTAGCCGACGAGCGGCGTGCGGGTGAACGTGGGAAGGCCGTCGGACACGATCCCCATTGCCGGCAGGACGATCGCGTAGACCCACGGGTGGCCGAACAACCAGAATAGATGCTGCCACAACAGCGGCTCGCCGCCGCCGGCAGTGGTGAAGAAATTCGTCCCGAAATTGCGGTCCATCCATAGCAGGAAGAACGCGAGACTGACCGAGGGAATGACGACCAGGTTTGCGGCGCTCGCCGTCAGCGTGCCCCAGACCATGATCGGCAGCCGGTTGATGGACATGCCCGGCGCACGGCACCGCCCGACGGTGACCAGGAAATTGGCCGCCCCGACGCTCGTCGAGATGCCCAGGAACACCATTCCCAGCGCATAGATGTCCTGATTGATGCCCGGATTGAACGCCCGCTCTGCGTACGGAACGTAATTGAACCAGCCGTCGTTGGGGCCGGCTCCGATCAGCGGTCCGGCATAGAGGAACAGCGCGGCAGCAAGGTATATCCAGTAGCTCAGCGCGTTCATCCGGGGGAACGCCATGTCGCGTGCACCCAGCCAGAGCGGGAAGAAGTAATTGGAGAATCCCGACAGGACCGGTCCCGCGTAGAGGAAGATCATCGTCATCCCGTGCGTCGAGAACAGCTCGTTGTACTGTTCGGGTGTTAGTACGTGCTCGTTGGGTCCGGCGAGCTGGAGCCGAAGCAGCAGGGCCTCGATCCCGCCAATCGCCAGCATGATGAACGCGGTCACGAGATAGCGCTTGCCGATTTCCTTGTGGTCGACGGTCCCGAACCAGCCGAAAAGGCCCGGCTTGGTTTCCCAGATGGTCTGCAAGCGTTGCCGCAGGGCATCGTCGGCGACCGCTACACGCGGAGTGCGCGAGAGGCGCGTGTCGGTGTCGGCCACGGGGCCGGGACGAACGGCGGCGGCGTCCGAAGCGCTCATTTCAGCGTCTCCAGGTAGGCGACCACGGCCTGCAACTGTGGCCCGGACAAATGTTGGGGTGGCATCTTGGCGCCTGGCTTCATGCCTTGAGGATCTTCGATCCACCCGGCGAGACTGGCGCGATTGTTGGGAAGGACGCCTGCGGCAATGTGCCTGCGGCTCATCAGGTGGGTCAGGTCGGGTCCAAGGTTGGACCCTGCGCTCGTGCCCCTGACGGTATGGCACAACGCGCACCTGTATTCGACTAGAGCGAGGCCCTCCGCCTGCTCCGAAGTGACCGGTGGCGGCGCCGTCTGCAGTTGTGCGCGGCGCCATTCGGCGAAGGCGCGTGGACTGTCGGCGACCACGTGGAAGGCCATCTTCGCGTGTTCAAGCCCGCAGTATTCGCTGCACTGTCCGCGGAAGATTCCGGGTTTGTCGGCCTCGAGCCAGGTCAAGTTGACCTGTCCGGGTATTAGATCCGTCTTCCCGGTCAGCTTGGGCACCCAGAAGCTGTGGATCACGTCACTGCTGTGTAGCCGGATCAACACCTTCGCGCCGACTGGAACGTGGATCTCGTTCGCAGTGGTGAACCCCTCGCTCGGGATCGAGCCATGGTAATCGGCCTGCCACCACCATTGATGCGCAGTCACGTCGATTTCCACGTCCGGTCGGCGGGGCATGTGCGCAACTTGCGCCAGCGCTACCATCGTCCACCCTAGCGCGACGAGCAGGAAGGGCGCGGTTATCGCCAGACCGAGGAAAATGAGACGGCTTCCGTCACTGCGTCGCACGACCGAAGCCATGCCTGCCGAGGCGGGCGCGCCGCGACGCACCGACCGCCACAACATGTATGCGATAACGAGGCACACCGCCGCAGAGAGCAGGACCAGAAACCAGGTCAGCGGCAGGGTTGCGTCAGCCCGCGAGCCGCTGCTGTCGAGAAATCCGAGCGGCGGCGAGTTCACGCGGCCAGTCCCTCCCGTCCGCGCAGCAAGTGCGCCGTGGTGCGCAAAGCCAGCCAGAGGAATAGCGCGCCGCCAGGAACCCACATGAGCGTACCGCCGAGTTGTTGATCCGCCAGCGGCGTGAAACCCCACGCTGCCGTCGTTGCGAAGTGCCAGACGAACAGCGGATGTCCGGCCAGCGTCAGCACCGCGCCGAGGAACGCCATCTGCATCGACGCAGCGGTTCCTGCCGCGACGAGCGCCATGGGTCGCTCACCCAGCGGCAACAACTCGCGCCACAGCGCGACCGCGCTGAAAAACAGCGTAGTATGCATCGCCCAGTAAATCGCATCCGAGTGAAGCGTCGCGTCGTATGGCGAGGGCATGTGCCAAGTCCACAGAAACGCAGTGAATGCCGCCGTCGCAGGCCACAGCCAACGCGAGTCGCGCGCTTGCGGGAGGGCGGCGGCAATCATCGGAGCGCCGATCAGGATCATGATCATGTGCTGGCCGACGCGCGCAGCGAACAGCGATACCGAAAGCGCGCAGAGCGGAGAGATCAGGGCGAGGGCGGTAACCGCCCAACCGGTCATCGCTAGCGAGCGCCTGGAGGGCGCGCAGAACCGCCAGTGCAGTCCTGACAGCACCAGAAGTGCAAGTATGAGAACAGGATCGAGGTTCCACCGAAGCCAAAGGCTGTCGGGCAAGGGTGGGGCACCGCAATAGGGCATCTCTCGGGCTGGCCTCCTCTCGACCATGCCCTCCCGTCGCGAGCCCCTATGACTCCTCCATTATGTCCGTGTCAACACGAGCAGTCGAAGAAAAGTATAAAAATCAATGGGCGAATACGCCTCGACATCCTCGCGATTGGCGAAGATGGTGGGCGCGACAGGGATTGAACCTGTGACCCCACCCGTGTGAAGGGTGTGCTCTACCGCTGAGCTACGCGCCCGTCCCGGCCCCCTTTCGGGCGGACAGGGGCGCGCCTTTGCCATTGCGCCGGGCGCTTGGCAAGCGCGATACCGCGACTCACGACAAGAACTGCAACAGCTTCCCCAGCAAGCTGCCGGAGCGGCGCTGCGCGGCGCGTGGCGCGACCGGTGCGCACTCAAGGCAGTAGGCCTGCATTCCTTTTACTCCGAGCAAGCGATCAAGGTCATCAGACAACTGCGCGACGGTGGCTTGCTGGCGCAGCGCGAATAGGCCGGCCAGATCCTTGCCGGTCGAGGTATCCGCGTCGTCTCCCAGCAAAAGCCGCCGAACCAGCGCATCGCCCGTCCCGGCCTCCTCGCCGAGGTATTTCGCGTGCCATTTGCCGTCGTCGAGCCTCGCCTTTTTGGCGACCCAGGCAAGTGCGTCGTCTAGGCCGCCGTACTGGTCGACAAGCCCGATCTGGCGCGCGGTGCCGCCGTCCCACACTCGACCTTGGCCGATCTCATCGACGCGGGCGCGAGTCATCTTGCGCGACTGAGCCACGCGCTCGATGAAATCGCCGTACCCGTTCTCGATATAGGACTGCATGATTGCGTCGGCCTCGGGCGGAAGTCCGCCGATGAGGTCCGGCTGGCCTGAAAGCGGGGTGGTCTTCACCCCGTCGGTGCTGACCCCCCACTTGGCTGCGGCATTTTCGAAAGTCGGGATCACCGCGAAGATGCCGATCGACCCGGTAATCGTATCGGGCTCTGCGAAGATGCGGTCGCCAGGGGTCGATACCCAGTAACCACCGCTCGCCGCAAGGTTCGCCATGGATACCGCGACGGGGATCTTGCGCGCTTTGTGCCGCAGGATCGCCCGGCGAATTTCCTCGCTGGCCATGACCGACCCGCCCGGTGAATCCACTCGGACGACCAAGCCCTTAAGGTCGTCGTTCAAGGCGTTGTCGAGGATTTCGGCGATCCGATCGCCCCCGGCGGTGCCCGGCCCGGCATCGCCATCCACGATCTCGCCTGCAATAGTCACAATCCCGATTGCATCCCCATCGTCCGGCAGCGGGTTGTCCGCCAGCCAGGGATCGAGTTCAGTATATGCGAATGCCCCCGGCTTTTCGTCCCAGCGATCTTCGCCGGCCAGCTCGGCAACGCGTTTGCCGAATTCGACGCGATCACCGAGCCGATCGACGAGTTTTGCCGATTTCGCGGCCGTGGCAGCATCGCCGCCAGCTGCCGCGAACCACTCGGCTGGCTGCTGGCTCACTTGGGTGAGCTTCACCTGCGGCCGCGCTTTCTCGACGTTGGCCTGCCATTCCGACCATAGGGAGCCGTAAAGCTGCTGATAGTTCTCGCGCGCCGGATCCGACATCGAATTACGGACGTAGGGTTCGACTGCGCTCTTGTAAGTGCCGACCTTGTAGACGCGTGCGTTGACATCGAGCTTCGTGAGCAAGTCGCCATAGTAGAGGTGATTGCCGCCCGGGCCGAGGACCATCGCGCCTCCGAGCGAATCCACCCAGACCTCGCTCGAATGACTGGCCAGCAGGAGCGAATCGTCGGTGTAGGCAATCGCCCAGCTTAATACCGGCTTCTTGACGGCCCGCACCCGGTCGAGCGCCGCGCCGATATCTTCCAGATGAACCTGTCCGCCGCCAAGGAAACCGCTCATGTCGAGGACCACGGCCTTGATCCGGTCGTCGGTCGCCGCCGCGTCGATCGCACGGACGAGATCCTGCACGTCGAATTCGCCGGTCGGCGCCGCGCCGGACAATAGCAATGAGATCGGATCGACGCGGCTCTTTTCCTCGACCACGACGCCATCCAGCTTCAGCAGAAGCGCCCCGTCGCGAACCGCCGCCGAGTTTGGGCGAGCGGTCAGCAGCGAATAGAGCGCGAAGAAGAACAGGAGCAGGAAAACCAGGCTGAGCCCGTCTTTCACGGCGACGATAAGGTGCCAGATCTTGCGAGCGAACGACATTGAGAGGTGACCCCTGGAAATTTCCCGTCGTCGCTGATCTAGTGGGTGCGGTTCCACATTGCCACCTGATTGCACTTGACCGACATACGGGGTTCGACCAAGGGCATGGCTTCAATGACATCGCCGGAAAATCATGCTGCTGTCGGCCGCTATCCAGCGGGCGCGCGCGCGTTCCCGCACCGCGATCTGGTCGCCATCGGCCAGCTCCAGCGGCACGAGATACTGTTCCTGCTCGACGAGGCCGAACAATGGGTAGAGATGAACCGGCGCGCGGCAAAGCACGTCGACCTGCTCGCCGGGCTGACAGTCATCAATGCTTTCTTCGAAAACTCGACCCGGACCCTTTTGAGTTTCGAGATCGCCGGCAAGCGGCTGGGTGCGGATGTAGTCAACATGCACGCCGCGCAGAGTTCGGTGAAGAAGGGCGAAACGCTCATCGACACGGCAATCACGCTCAACGCCATGCGCCCCGACGCGATTGTCATTCGCCACGGATCGAGCGGAGCCACCGCGCTGATCGCCGACAAGGTTGATTGCCCGGTGCTCAACGCGGGCGATGGCCAACACGAACATCCCACGCAGGCGCTGCTTGATGCCCTCGCGCTGCGCCATGCCCTGCGGGGGCGAGGCCACGGGGCGGAAGACTTTACCGGGCTGACCGTCACGATCTGTGGCGATGTGCTTCACAGCCGCGTCGCGCGATCCAACGTGCTGTGTCTGCAGGCGCTCGGCGCGAGCGTGCGGGTCTGTTCACCGCCCGCGCTTTTGCCCAGCCACGTGGAAGCGATGGGGGTCGCTGCCTACACCGATTTCGACGCGGCTCTCCATGGCGCGGACGTCGTGATGATGCTTCGCCTGCAGACGGAACGGATGAGCGGCCAATTCGTGCCGTCCCCGCGCGAATATCACTACCTCTACGGATTGACAGCCGCGCGCCTCGCAAGGGCAGCGCCCGATGCCATCGTTATGCATCCCGGGCCTATGAACCGTGGCGTCGAGATCGACAGCGACGTAGCCGATCTGATCGACCGCTCGATCATCACTCGCCAGGTCGAGATGGGTGTGGCGATCCGAATGGCTTGCCTCGATGTGCTCACCCGCCGTCGCCGCGGTGTCGACGGCTGGGGGGAGGGCGCATGACCCCGCGTTCGATAGCTATCGTGGGCGGCAAGGTCGTCACACCGGATGGCGTGCGCGAAACCACTATACGGCTGGCGAACGGCCACATCGCGGGGCTCTCC
Organism: uncultured Alphaproteobacteria bacterium; assembly: GCA_963740025.1. Classification (GTDB taxonomy): domain Bacteria; phylum Pseudomonadota; class Alphaproteobacteria; order Sphingomonadales; family Sphingomonadaceae; genus Tsuneonella. The sequence goes on along the minus strand of CAVUCI010000006.1, from coordinate 116,563 downwards.
GACCCTGAGAACGACGACGAGGTCGTCGATGCCAAGGGAAGGCTCGTGGCGCCGGGGCTGGTTGATCTCGGTGTATTCGCCGTCGACAAGCCTGCGTTCCGCTTCGGTGGCATAACGCGCGCCGCGCTGATGCCGGATCAGATGCCGCCGCTCGATTATCCGGCGCGCGTCAACTTCATCGCCAAGAGTGGCAAGCCCGATCTCTGGCTTCACCCCCTCGCCGCCGCGACGGTTGGCCTCGCTGGCGAGCAACTCGCCGAGATCGCGCTGATGAAAGAAGCCGGTGCACGGGGCGTTGCTACCGGGCGGCGCTGGATCGCCGATTCGGGAGTAGTGCTGCGATTGCTGCAGTACGCCGCTATGCTCGACCTGGTCGTCGTCAGCCATGCAGAGGATCGAGGTCTTGCCGGCGATGCGGTGGCGACCGCGGGCGAGATGGCGACCAGGTTGGGACTGCCCAGCGCGCCTGCCGAGGCCGAGGCGCTGGCGACCGCGCGCGATATCGCGCTGGCGGAGATGAGCGGCGCACGGCTTCATCTGCGCCAGGTCACGACGCGATCAGCGCTCGACCTCGTTCGTGCAGCAAAGGCGCGGGGCGTTGCGGTCACCGCAGGAGTGACCCCTGCCCACTTCATGCTTTCTGATCTCGCGACGATGGAATTCCGCACCTTTGCCCGGCTGTCTCCCCCGCTGCGGAGTGAAGCCGACCGGCAGGCCGTGCGCGAAGCGATCGCCGACGGTACGATCGATGTAATCGCCAGTGGCCACGATCCTCGCGGCCCAGAGGACAAGCGCCTGCCCTTCGCCGATGCCGCTCCCGGGATGGCCGGAGCGGAAACTCTCCTCGCGATGACGCTGACGCTGGTGCGCGACGGATTGATCGATCTGCCGCGTGCGTTCGATCTGCTCGCGCGCAATCCCGCGCGGCTCCTCGGCTTCGAAGCCGGCCGCCTCGTCGAAGGGTGCGAAGCCGACGTCGCGATCATTGATCTCGAGCGGCCCTGGGTGGTCGACGCTTCCAAAATGAAAGCCAGCGCCGGCAACACGCCGTTCGACCGCCAACCGACCCAGGGTCGCGTCGTGGCGCTCTACAAAGGCGGCCTGCCTCTCCTGCCTTGAATTCCGGGGAACTCCCGAGCGTCTCGCGCGATAGTTCCCCACATGGGAAGCACGATCCTCGATTGGTTGCCCCTGGATTTGGTCCAGGCGATGCTCTCGACGCCGTTCGGCGAGGTGTGGGTCGCGCTCGGCTTTCTGACGCTGACGGCGTCGGTTTATGCCTCCGGCATTCCGGGCACCCTGCTACCGATTTCGTTCTCCTCAGGGGCTCTGCTCGGCGGCGCGTTGGGAATGATCGCTGTCGGCGTCGGCGCGCTGATCGGCTCGGTCGTTCTGTACAAACTCTTCGAGCGCGGGTCGCGTGGAGCGATAGAGGCGAAATTCGGCAAGCACCTCGAGCGGCTCGAGGGATTGGCGAAGCGTGGCGGGATACTGCCGATCATCGGCTTGCGATTGGCGGGCCTGCCGCATCTCGCCGTCACCGCAATCTGCGCGCTCGCCTCTGTCGGTACGCGCAGATACGCCCTCGCGACCGCGATAGGCGTTCTCCCCGCGATCGCACTGTCTTCGATCGCCGGCGCCGCACTTTGAGGCGGTCTTCCAAAACCAATAAATCGGAGTAGGGTCACGCCGCGGTCGCGCTTGCGGGGAGGGGTCCTGCGATGGCGACTACTGCGAATGTTTCCGAACCGATCGATGTTTCACCCGTCGCCGATGTCGGCTCGATTGCCGGGGCGATCGACCGGTGGATCTACGTCTTCATGGCGGCGATGTTAATTGTTGTCGTCCTGGCGGGTTTTCTGCCTGACTCCCAGAGATTGCTCGCGGGCGTTGCGGCTGGAGAGCGCCCACCGATCCCACTTCTGATGCACATGCACGCGGTATCGATGGGGTCTTGGCTGATCTTGCTGCTTGCCCAGACAACGCTGATGGCTATCGGGCGGCGGTCGATGCACATGCAACTGGGCATTCTCGGGGCAATCCTGGCACCGTTGATAGTTCTGACCGGGCTGTTTTTCGTTCCGACGAACCTGCGCATCTGGGTCGCATTCGGTGCGGGCGCATCACCCGAAGTCCAGCAGGGCGTGCAGGGCTACCTTCACGTGATGACCAATATCGCGCTGATCCAGATTCGGATCGCGGTTTGCTTCCTGGGGCTCGTCGTGCTCGGCTTGCGGGCGCGCAGGCGCGACAGCGGGCTGCACAAGCGGCTGATGATCCTCGCGACCACGGTGCCGATGCCCGCGGCATTCGACCGCATGGCGTTTTTGCCCAGCACCTTGCCGGCATCGCCCTTGACCGCAGACTTGTGGCCGCTGCTGGCGATCGCTCCGATGTTCGCCTGGGACGTTTTCCGTATGCGCAAGATCCATCGCGCCTACTGGCTCTGGGCAGCGTTCATGGTTCCCAGCGGTATCGTCATCAACCTACTGTGGGATGACTCCGTGGTGGCACTCCGTGGCACCGGGAATGCTCTACGGCGGTTGATACGAAAAAGGCCCCTCTCGCGGACGAGAAAGGCCTTCCTCGATGGCTCGTACAAGAGTTTTAGCGGCTGGCCATGCGCATTCCGGTGTCGATGGCGCCTGGCATCGGGCTGCCTTGGGTCCAGGCAAAGCATCCCTGGCCCTGGCGCTTGGCGTTCGAGCAGAATGAGCCAGCATCGGCCCGGGCGAGGCCGCCGGCCGAAACGCGGTAATAGGTTTTGCCACGAACGACTGCCTTCGTGATCACCTTTTCAAACTGCGAGAGCTGGGGGAAGCGCTTGGCGTAAATCGTCCATGCGCGCTGTGCTGCTGCTTCGCTCGAAAAAGATCCGAGCTGCACGAGATGGTCGCCAGTGGCGAGCATACGGTCGGACTCGCCGCCAATCTTACGCGCAGCGGGCGCGGGCTTAGCGGTGGCCACGCGCGCAGGTGTCGACTGGATTACGGGCTTCGAGACGAAATCGATCGCAGCTTTCATCATCCCGGCCGGTGTGGCGGCGGTAGGGGCAGATTCGACGAAAGCGGCCTGGAAGTCGGTTGTATCACCTTCCCGAACGCTCGTCGGGGTTGTCTGGGCGGGTGCATCGTCTGCGGCCGCCAAAGCGGGAAGTTCACCGCCAGCATCCGCGAAAGTGATGGCGGCGGGTACCTCCGAGGCCGGAACAGCGAGCGAGGCGGCTTCGGCAGCGAGTTGTTCGGTCGAAGGGGTGTTGGCGAGCGCGAGCGCCGCTGGCTGTCCGTCGTCGGCGACCGGGCGGGTACCGAGGAGCGCGGCCACGCGGTTCTGCGATTCCTCGGGGCGGGCCATTGCGGCCCACTGCGAGATACGCGCGTCGAGTTGGTCGGCGGACACGTCCTGCGCAGCCATAATGCGTGCGCCGGCCCAATTTCCGTTCAGCGCGAGAGCGTAGGCCAAATTCTGGCGCGTCTTGGGCGAATCATCGCCGCCGCGCACCGCATTGGAAAGTACTTGCACGCCGCGGGCGGTGTCGCCGGCGAGCGCGAGAGCAAGGCCCAGATCGCCTGCCGGGATGTCGTCCTGCCAATCTTCCAACACTTCGATTGCGGCGCCTCTATCGCCCGAAGCGATTGCGGCGAGCGCGAACCCGAGCGCGGTGCGTGGGCTCTCGTCGCCCAGGGTCATCGCGTCGTCGAAGCTGGTCCGTGCCGACAGGAAGCGTCCCGCTTCCATGTAGGCGGCGCCCAGCGTGGCGCGGTACGCCGCATTGCGCGGATCGGCCATCACCGCTGCTTCGGCGTGCGCGATCGCGTCGGAGACCTTGCCCTTTTTCATCGCGACTTCAGCGCGGTTGGCCGATACCTCGGCAAGCGGCCCCGACTGCGTGGCGCAGCCTCCCAGCATGGCCGAAGCGAGCGCGGTGCCCGCGGCAAGCGTCAGCATGCGATTGGTCCTGGCGGAGCGGCTCATGGTCATTTCCCCCTGTCGATCCGGTACTTCAACGCCGTTTTACCTGCGCGGCGAGCGCTTCGAGTTCGGGCATTTCGCCCAACAAGGCGTCCAGCGCCTCGGTCACCAGCGCTTGGGCGCTGCAGTCACGCACCGTGCAGGCGAGGCGCAACTTGAGATGGCGATCGGTGTCGAGCCGCAGCGTGAAAGCGGCGCGATTGCCGCTGCGAGCGGACTTCGACGCCGGCTTTGCCTTGTACGATTCCGCAGCCGGGGCAATGCGCCCGGTGATCGAGTTGCGCTGGCGCAGAATTTCGGGCTCGCGCACCGGTTCGCCTTCGACGAGAGGTTCGGCAGCACGCGCTAGCGGGGTCAGCGATACGACTTCGGCCGTGGACTGCACGCTCTCGGGCTGATCGTCGTTCTCGCCCATGTCGTTCCAGCCGAGATCCTCGAGTTTTTCGGGATCGGGAGCGGAGCCTGTAGCGGGCATCGTGGCGAGCGCGGCATGCTGCGGGCGCATGGCCGGCTTGGCGCCGCCCTTGCGGGCCAGGAGCGTTGGGCTCAGCGAGGCGAAAGACGCTTCGGCCATCTGCGGTCGGCCCTTCCTGCTCTGCCGCGCTTACTGCGCAACGCGGCGGCCGAAGCCGCCTTGGGGACGATAGGCTGCGCCCGGCACTTGCTGGTGCACGGCACCCGGGGCGGCGAACACGGTGCGCCGGAAGTTCTTTTCCAGCCGGTCGGAAATGTAATTCCAAAGCGCGGCCATTTCGGCAGCCGAGCGTCCTTCGGGGTCGACCTCCATCACAGTGCGCCCGTCGATCATCGAAGCGGCGAAATCGGTGCGGTGGTGAAGTGTGATCGGCGCGACGGTGCCGTGCTGGCTCAGCGCGACGGCGGCTTCGGAGGTAATTTTGGCCTTCGGCGTGGCGGCGTTGACCACGAAGATCAGCGGCTTGCCGGCACGCTCGCACAAGTCGACAGTGGCGCCCACGGCGCGAAGGTCGTGTGGCGAGGGGCGGGTTGGCACGACGATCAATTCGGCCACGCCGATGACCGACTGAATAGCCATCGTGATCGCCGGAGGCGTATCGATGACGGCCAGCTTGAAGCCCTGCTGTCGAAGGACCTGAAGGTCGCTTGCAAGCCGGGCAACGGTTGTTTGGGCGAAGGCAGGATACTCGGCCTCACGCTCGTTCCACCAGTCGGCGAGCGACCCCTGCGGGTCGATGTCGATCAGGACGACCGGTCCAGCTCCGGCGCGTTGCGCCTGCACCGCGAGATGCCCGGACAGGGTGGTCTTTCCCGAACCGCCCTTTTGCGAAGCCAATGCCAATACGCGCAAGGCTGATCCCCCATTAAATCCTTTGCGGTCAAGTGCACCTATGCACTCCGCGCCGAACCCAGATCGCAGCATTGCCCTAATATTGGGTTAAAGAAGAGCCGCATGCAGCACGCAGCGGACAACGCGGAAACGCAGCGAAAAGAAACGCTTTGCTAACGGTCCGTTCACTATGTCAGTTTGCTCGGCACCCGAAAAACAGGGGTGCATTGGACGTGGGGTCAAGCACGCGATGATCCGTTGGAAGCCCGCATTCGCAGCCGCAGCCGGAACGGCCTGTGCGGTCCTGCTTGCTTTCTCGAATGCGGCGCACGCAGACGTCAAGGACGGCGTCGATGCGTGGAGTGCGGGCGACTTTGCGAAGGCAGTTGCCGAATGGCGCGATCCTGCGGCCAAGGGCGATCCTGACGCTCTATTCAACCTCGCACAGGCGTACCGGCTGGGCCGCGGCGTACCGGTTGACATCAAGCAGGCCGAAACCTTGTACGCGCAAGCGGCGGCTGGCGGCCATCTCAAGGCGGCCGACAACTATGGCCTGTTGTTGTTTCAGGAGGGTCGTCGCGAAGACGCGATGCCGTATATTGCAGCGGCCGCGGACCGCGGCGATCCGCGCGCGCAGTATCTGCTCGGTGTCGCGCACTTCAATGGCGATTTCGCCGCAAAGGATTGGGTACGTTCCTACGCGCTGCTGACTCTCGCGAACGGCGCCAGGCTTCCGCAGGCCGCGGCCACCATCAAGGAGATGGACGAGTTCGTTCCTCTGGCGCAGCGCCAGGAAGCTCAGGCCCTGGCAGCGAAAATGCGCAGCCAGGCTGATGCTCGGCGCACAGCCCAGATGGCGGCCGAGGATCTCGACGAGAGTTCCGCCACCGCGCCCGTCGCATTCGCGCCAACCTCCGATGCGGGTACACGATCCGCCGCTGTCTCTTCGCGAGACGAGAAGGCCAGTGGCCGCGAGAGCGGCCCGTGGAAACTGCAACTCGGTGCTTTCGCCGTGCCCTCCAATGTCGACCGGGCGTGGATTTAGGTCTCGCGAAGCACCGTGCTTGCCGGGAAGGTTAAGCAAATCGCCTCAGAGGGACGACTGACGAGACTTCTGGCTGCCGGGTGGCCGAACCGCGCGGCCGCGCAGTCGGCGTGCGCTGCGCTCAAGGCGGGCGGTCACACCTGCCTCGTAACGCGCTGAGCGTTAAGCGTGGCCCTATCCGCCGGTGAGCAGCCGTGACGACCTCCCCCAGCGGACCGGTGACGAACAGCGAGAGGCTTACTAGCCTCGATTTCACCCGCGGCATCGCGGTAATGGGCATCCTGTTCGCGAACATAATCGGCATGGGCCAGCCCTTTCAGGCCTATTCCTGGCCGGGCGGGTTCCTGAGCCCGCACGATCGGCTCGCGGACGCGCTATGGGTCGTCCAGTTCGTGCTTATCGACGGCAAGATGCGCGGCTTGTTCACCCTCCTTTTCGGCGCCGGCCTGATGCTGTTCACCGATCGCGCGCGGGCGAAGGGGGGCTGGCTCGGCATCGCGCTCGTGCGGCTGTTCTGGCTCTTCGTGTTCGGCCTGCTCCATTACTATTTGCTATGGCGCGGCGACATTCTGACGCTCTACGCAATCTGTGGAGTGATCGCGCTCGTTGCGATTGACTTGGACTGGCCGCAGCAGCTCGCGGCGGGAGTAACCGCGTACGTTGCAGGGATGATCTGGAACACGGTTGCATTCGCATCGCTCTGGCTGGCCAACGAGACCGGGCAGAGCCAAATGCTTGAGCATGCCGAAGCGATCGAAGCGACACAGGCTATGATCAGAAGCGGGCACAGCGATGCCTTGCGCGAGGCGGCGATCGCATCGGATGGGAACTGGCTGGATTACGTAAATCATGCCGCCGCCGCTCACCCGTGGGAGTGGTACGACCAGATCATTTCGTACTCGACTGAAGCCTTGCCGCTAATGCTGATGGGGATGGCCCTCTACCGGATGGGGCTGTTCGACGGACGGCTGGACCGGCGCGCACAAATGAAGTGGGGGTGGATCGGAACACTCGCGGGCATCCTGCTGACTCTGCCGCTCGGCCTGTGGGTCTATTTCGGCGGTTTCACGTACACCGGCACGCTGTTCGCCCAGCTCGGCCCGATGGGGCTTACGCGACTGCCGATGATTATCGGCCTCGCCGCCCTGCTGGGTCTGTCGGGTCGCAATCCCGCCGGATGGTTCTCAAGCCGAGTTATCGCTGCCGGACGGGCCGCGTTCACCAACTATATCGGCACATCGCTGGTGATGTTGTTCGCGTTCCAGGGCTGGGCGCTCGGGTGGTTCGCAATCCTTTCGCGCGAGGAGCTTTATCTGGTCGCGATGGGCGGCTGCGTTCTCATGCTGGCGTGGTCGAAGCCCTGGCTGGAGCGCTACCGCTTCGGCCCGCTCGAATGGCTCTGGCGCTGCCTCACGTACCGACGGCTGTTGGCGCTGAAGCGCTAGCTCTTCGCATAGGGATTCTTGGGGGCCTTCAGCACCACCCGCACCGGGACCGCGTCGAAGCCGAGCTCCTTGCGAATCCCGTTGACGAGATAGCGCTCGTAGCTCTTGGGCAACATGTCGAGCCGCGTTCCGAACACCACGAAACGAGGAGGGCGGGTGCCAGCCTGAGTGATGTAGCGCAGCTTGATCCGCTTGCCTTTTGGAGCTGGCGGCGGATTGGCTTCGAGCGCGTCGTCGAACCAGCGGTTGAGCGCCGCAGTCGGCACGCGCTTCGACCACGCCTCGCGTATTTCGAACGCCGCCTTGAGCATGGCGTCGAGGCCTTTGCCGGTCTTCGCGCTCACCGCGAACACGGGGAGGCCGCGCACTTGGGCCAATCCTTCGTCGAGAGCCCCCTTGATGCCGTTGAACAGCCGGCTGGCGTCGCCGACCTGCTCGCTGCCGGCCATGTCCCACTTGTTGATCGCGATCATCAGCGCACGGCCTTCCTCGAGCACGTGCGACGCGATCTTGAGGTCCTGGTGCTCGAGTCCGCGCGTAGCATCGAGCAGCAGGACGACGACTTCCGCGAAATCGATCGCACGCTTGGCATCGGCCACCGAAAGCTTTTCGAGCTTTTCGACGACGTTCGAGCGCTTGCGCATTCCGGCGGTGTCGATCAGGCGGATGTCGCGCACCTCTCCATCGGGATCGGTCCATTTCCAATCCACCGCAATCGAATCGCGGGTAATCCCGGCTTCCGGGCCGGTGAGCAGACGATCCTCGCCGAGCAACCGATTGATGAGCGTCGACTTGCCCGCGTTGGGGCGCCCGACGATTGCGAGCTTGAGCGGGCCAAGCTCCTCGTCCTCTTCGGACACTTCGCCAGCGCGTTCGGCGGCTTCGCGCTCGTCTTCGGAAGCACCGATGATCGGCCACAACGCGTCGAACAGGTCGGCGACGCCTTCGCCGTGCTCGGCCGACAGCGCGACCGGTTCGCCGAAACCGAGCGAGAACGCTTCGAACAGGCCCGCGTCGCCGGCCGAACCTTCGGCCTTGTTGGCGACGGCGACGACCGGGATTTCCTGCGTGCGCAGCCAGCGGGCGATCTCCTCGTCAAGCGGCGTCAGCCCAACCCGCGAATCGATCACGAACAGCGCGGCATCGGCACCCTCGACGCTGACCTCGGTCTGCTTGCGCATCCGGCCCGGCAGGGTCTCGGCATCTTCGTCTTCCCAACCGGCGGTATCGACGATCGTGAATTCGAGGCCGGCGATCGTCGCCTCACCGAAACGGCGGTCGCGCGTGACGCCTGGCTGGTCGTCGACCAGTGCGAGCTTCTTGCCGACGAGCCGGTTGAACAGCGTCGATTTGCCCACGTTGGGTCTTCCGATGATGATGACTGTCGGTTTCATGATGCGTCTCGTCTCAGGCGCGCAAGTGGTCGCTTGCACGGCCAAACGCAAGCTCGGCGGTAACCCGCTGCTAACCTTGTTGTATTAGCCCTCGTCACCATGAGGGGCTTGTTTCCAGTTTTCGCCGCGCTTGCGTTCGCCTGTCCGGGCGTCGCTCTTGCGGATTCGACAGGGATGCAGGCGAGTGACGGCGAACTTGCCCCGTACTTGCAGTGCGTGCCCTATGCGCGCCAACGCTCGGGCGTGCAAATCTACGGCGACGCACGGACGTGGTGGGATCAGGCCGAAGGACGCTATCGGCGCGGGCACCGGCCCAAGCCCGGCGCGGTGATGACATTTCGTCCGTACGGCGGAATGACGCTGGGTCACGTCGCAGCAGTTTCCCGGGTAATCGACAGCCGCACCGTGCTACTCGACCATGCAAACTGGTCCCCGATCGACGGGCGCCGCGGCCAGATCGAGCGCAATGTGAAGGCAATCGACGTCTCGCCCGCCAACGACTGGAGCGAGGTGCGCGTTTGGTACGCGCCTCTCGGCGATGTCGGGACGACCGCGTGGCCGGTGGAGGGCTTCATCTACAACGAACCCGCCGGGGACGACGCTCCGCTTGGCGGTGACCGAGTGCTCGTTCGCGCGGATTACTCGCCCGCTCCGTCGAAAGCCTTCAGCGACGCCTTCTCAGGTATCGGTGAACCTAAGACCAACAGTGTGCGGGAAGCATCTTCGCGCAATCGTGTGGCAATGAATGCACGATCCAAGCCGCGCGACCCGATCGACGCGGCAATCGCGCGCTACGGTAGCTGATTAGTCGACGTTGTCGTTCGGCCTCTGGTCGCCGAGATCTTCAAACCAGGCTTCGACCGGTCCATTGAGCTTCAGGGTCAGCGGCTGCCCCTTGCGGTCGACCGTCTTGCCCGCCTGCACGCGAATCCAGCCCTCGGACATGCAGTATTCCTCGACATCGGTGCGCACGCGATCCTTGAACCGGATGCCGACGCCGCGCTCAAGCGCTTCCTGATCGAAATGCGGGCTGCGCGGATTGACCGAGAGGCGGTCGGGCGGGGTTTGGGCTTTCTCGTCGCTCATGGTGTGGGGCCATTAGTCGCGAGGAATGCGGCGGGCAAGCATCTCAATCCGGCGGCATCTCGGCTTCGGGCGGGATGGCAGTTTCCCCATCCTCGTCTTCCTCGACCCCGGCTTGCCTGCGTTCGATCTCGATCTCGCTCGGACCAGTTTCGATCAATGAACCGTCGTCCGGTTCCTTGTCTCGCCGGATTTGCGGGCCGTTCATTTGCCGAGCGGAGCGGGAATTTCCGCCGGTGGCTGGTTCGGAGAGGTGACATCTGGCTCGGGCGGGGTGATCTCGTCGGGCTGGCGGACGGGTTCCTCTGCCGGTTCCGGCGTTGCCGGGGTTTCGGGAGGGGAGGCCGGTTCGATCGTGTCGGGCTTTTCGGGAGGCTGCGTGGCCATTGAGTGTTCCTTTGCGTTCGACCCGAAAACGACTGGGGCGGCAAACGCGTTCCCTTTGATTGTTCCTTGGCTTGCCCTTTGCGCGCACCCACTGTAACGGCGCACCCCTGTTCGCGAGCGGGCCTGCCCGCCCGCGCGGCTTCGTTCGGGTTTGCGGGCGTGGCGGAATTGGTAGACGCGCTGGTTTTAGGTACCAGTATCGAAAGATGTGGGGGTTCGAGTCCCTTCGCCCGCACCAACCGCCGCCCCGGTCTCGAGACGATCATGAGAATTCTGTTTTAAAAGGCTTTTGACCTCCCATGAAGATCGAAGAGACCACCAACGAGGGCCTGCACCGCGCCTACAAGCTGACGATCCCGGCAAAGGAGATCGACGCCGCGGTCTCAGCCGAGATCAAGAAGATCGCGCCGCAGGTGCGCATGCCCGGCTTCCGCCCGGGCAAGGTGCCCGCCAACCTCGTCAAGAAAATGCATGGCGAAGCGATCCACGGCCAGGTGGTCAACGAGCAGATCTCAAACGCCGTCGATTCGCTGATGAAGGACAAGAAGCTTCGTCCCGCGATGCAGCCGCGCGTGGAAATGGGTGAAGGCTACGAGCAGGGCAAGGACGCTACCCTCACCGTAGATCTCGAGGTGCTGCCGGAGATCGAGGCGCCTTCGACCGACGACCTCAAGCTGGAAAAGCTGACCGTCCCCGTGTCCGACGCGGAAGTCGACGAGGCGGTGCAGAACATCGCTGGCCAGCAGAAGAGCTGGAAGGACGCTCCCAAGACCAAGAAGGCCGCCGACGGCGACCAGATCATCATCGATTTCGCCGGTTCGATCGACGGTGTCGAATTCGAAGGCGGCAAGGCCGAGGAAGCCCCGCTCCAGCTTGGTGCGGGCCGCTTCATCCCCGGTTTCGAGGAACAGTTGGCCGGAGTGAAGGCCGGCGACGAGAAGACCATCACCGTCACCTTCCCGGACGATTATCCGGCCAAGGAGCTTGCCGGCAAGGACGCGCAGTTCGCGATTCACGTGCACAAGGTGCAGGTCGAGGATGAAACCACGATTGATGAGGATTTTGCCAAGAACCTCGGCCTCGAGAGTCTCGAACAGCTGCGGGGCCTGCTCAAGGGCCAGCTCGAGCAGGAGCTCGCCGGCCTCACTCGCACGGCGATGAAGCGCCAGTTGCTCGATACCCTCGCGTCGGGCCACGACTTCTCCGTGCCGCAGAGCATGGTCGATGCGGAGTTCGAGCAGATTTGGGCGCAGCTCCAGCAGGAAGCCGCGCAGGACGAGGATCCGGCCGGCGCGCTCAAGGAAATCGAAAGCGAGAAGGACGACTATCGCCAGATCGCCGAGCGCCGCGTGCGCCTCGGCCTGCTTCTGTCGGAAATCGGCCAGGCAAACGGCGTGCAGGTGACCCAGCAGGAAATGTCCATGCTGATCCAGCAGGCTGCCCAGCAGTATCGTCCGGAAGACCGCGACCGGTTCATGGAGATCATCCGCACGAACGATATGGCCGCCGCCCAGCTGCGCGCGCCGCTCTACGAAGACAAGGTCGTCGACTTCCTGTTCGACAAGGCCGACGTCACCGAGCGTGAAGTGACGCGCGACGAACTCCAGGCGGCGATCGAGGCCGAGGAAGCCGCTCCGGCTCCCGCCAAGAAGAAGGCGCCCGCCAAGAAATCCGCTGCCAAGTCGGACGACAAGAAGTCCGGCGACTCGGAGACGAAGACTGCCAAGAAGGCACCGGCCAAGAAGGCGACTACCAAGTCGGACAGCACGGACGACAAGCCCGCCGCCAAGAAAGCGCCGGCCAAGAAGGCCGCCGCCAAGAAGGACGACGCCGAGAAGCCGACTGCCAAGAAGGCACCTGCCAAGAAGGCCGCTGCCAAGAAGTAGAATCACGTGGAACCGGCGCAGGTTCGCGCCGGTTCCCGTGTTCCTCAAAGGCCGCTCGACAACATCACTTCCGTCATCCGGCTGGCGGTCGAGGTGGTCGCTCGCTGATGCGAGCCGCCGCGATCAATCCTTCGGCGCGACCCATGGTTTGAACGTGGGCTTCGGCAGTTCGGCGGTTCGCGCCCGCTCGAACGCGGCGCCCGCTTTCAGCACATCGTGATCGGTCCACTTGGCGCCGATGAAGCTGAGCCCGATCGGCAGTCCCTCAACCGCGCCCATCGGCACGGTCAGATGGGGATACCCCGCGTTTGCCGCGAGGCTGCCGGCGCCGATGCTGCCGTTGTAGTGATCCCCGTTGATCAGGTCGCTCGTCCAGGCAGGGCCTACGGTGGGTGCGATCAGGAACTGGACCTTGTTATCGGCCAGTAACTTGTCGATGCCCTTGGCTCCGGCGAGATCGAGACTGTTTGCGCGGGCCTGTTCGTAAGCGGCCTTGTCCGTCGTTTCGAGCGCCTTTTCGAAGATATCCTGGCCGAACCAGCGCAGTTCCTCGCTCGCGTGTGTCTTGTCGAATGCGACCACGTCGGCGAGAGACCGCACCGGGATGTCGGCTGGCGAACCCGCGAGGTAGTCGCCCATGGTTTCGCGCAGTTCGTACAGCAGAACCATGAACTCGTCGGCGCCCATCTTGTCGGGCATGTCATAGTCGATTTCGACTACTTCCGCCCCGGCGGCCTTCATATCCGCCACCGCACGATCGAACAGCGCGGTGACATCGGGGCTGTCACCGACCTGTTTGCGGAGCACGCCTATTCGCACACCTTTGAGCGAGGAAGTATCCAGCCCCTGCACGAAGTCGGTCTTGTGCCGATCGGCCGCAAGGGTCGCCTTGATCGGCCGGATCGCTTCCCGCAATTGCGGTGAGCAGCAACGCGGCGTCGCGGACGGTCCGCGTCATCGGCCCCGCGGTATCCTGGCTGAAGGAGATCGGCACGACGTAGGTGCGGCTCACCATTCCGACCGTCGGCTTGAAGCCGACGACCCCATTGATGCTGGCAGGGCAGGTGATCGAACCGTCGGTCTCGGTGCCGATGGCGCCCCACGCGAGTCCTGCGGCGACCGCGGCCCCGCTGCCCGATGAACTGCCGCAGGTGTTGCGGTCGGTCGCGTGCGGGTTCCTGGTAAGCCCGCCGACGGCGCTCCACCCGCTGGTCGAGTTGGAACTGCGGATGTTCGCCCATTCGCTGAGGTTCGTCTTGCCGAGCACGATTCCGCCAGCCGCGCGCATTCTTGCGATCAGAGGGGCGTCCCGCCCCGTGGCGTTCGCCGCGAGCGCGAGGCTGCCTGCGGTAGTCGGCCATTCACGGGTTTCGATGTTGTCCTTGACGAGTACCGTGCGCCCATTCAGCGGCCCTGCCTTCGCCTGCTCGGAAGCGAGCTTCCCCGGGTTTTTCTCGTACACGATGACGGAATTGAGCTGCGGCCCGGCATCGTCGACGGCGGCGATGCGCTTGGCGTAAGCCTCCGCGTCCTCCGCGGGTCCGGCAGCGTGAAGGGGGGCGGCGAGGGCAAGCAGTGCGCTTGCGGACACGAGTTTCTTCATCGCGTGGCAAACTGCCACGGGCCGCCCCTGAATCAAGCCCCCTCAGAATTTTCCGCTGATCGAAAAGTCGAAAATCGGGCCGACCCGCTGACGGGTGTCCCCGAAGAACAGCACCGGCGCAGTATCACGCGGACCGGCATATACGGTCCGGCTGAAATAGCGGTGACCGTTGGTGATGTTGAACAGCTGAGCGCGAACAGTGAGGCCGAAGACGTCCTTGTTCTCGACGAAGGCGTAAGTGTAGATCGGGCCTTCGTAATTAAAGCCGACCTCGTAGAGGCGCCAATAGGGACGCCGATGGTCGTATTGGGCGCCCATCCCGTAGGCCCAACTGCTGCGCGGAATATCGTGCCGGAAATTAATCTCGGCGTGGCGGTCCTGATAATTGCTGAAATAGCGCGCGAAGCCGCCGACGGGATCATCGACCCGCGATTTCTCCAGTTGCAGGCTGCTGTCGATCTTCGCGCCCTTGAGGCCGATCGGATCGAGGTTGAACGTCGAGGTCCAGTTTAGGCCGTAGCGATAGGCGTGTGGGATGTTTCCGGTCGATTCCAGGCCTCCGCCGAGCGGGATCACGTCGATGTAATCGTCGATCCCGCTGTAAAACAGGGTGAGGTCGGTGGTGCCCCAGCGGCCGAGGCCCTTTTTTACCTCGAAATCGATATTCCACCGCTGCGGCGGGACCAGTTCGACGTTTCCGGCGTTGTCCTGCCCCTGGTCGAGATCGACCCGGGCGAGGAAGTCGCCGAACGAAAGCTGGCCCACGACCCGCGCGACCTTGAGCGACACGTCGAGATTCTTTGCCGGTGCCCAAGCCAGCGCGAGCGAACCCTTCGGACGTCGAAACGAGCGAGTCAGTCCGTTCGCACCCGTCTGCGAAAGCTTGGAGTATTCGCCCCCGATTCCCAGCTGAAGCGAGAGATTGCTCGCAAGTTGGCGACCATGCGTCAGGACTACCTCGTATCGGTCTTCTGTCACGCCGCCGGTACCTGCAGGGAACGGGATTTCGGTGTAGGAACCATCGGGTTCCAGATCGTAGATGCTGGCCACACCATTGTAGCGGTTGAACGCCGCTTCCGCCGCCAGCTGGAAATCCCCTCCGAGCATCTTCCAACTATATTCGCCGCGGCCAATGTGTTCGCCGCTTTCATTGCGATTGACATACCGCCCCCCCGTGGAAGGCGATCCATCGGCGCGAATGAAGGTCACGTCTTCGCGATAGTTGTCGTGGTCGTAGCGTTCGAGCCCGATCAGCTTGAGCCTTCCGGGACCGAGTTTGAATTCGAAGTCGCCCCCGATTTCGTAATGCCAGTCGCGGTCGAACTGGTCGTAATCGCGATGGCGCATCACGCCGCCCACCGGAAACCGGTCCTCGTCAGATATGCCGTCGTAGTACTGGCGCTGATAAGATGCGTTGAAATTGGCGACCGATCCCCCAGGGCCGGTCCACTTGAGCGATCCCGCCAGTTTAGGCATGTCCGATACATTGGCGATGTGCCCATCGCGCGTTTCGATGACGGTGCCCGCTGCATCATAGAGCGTGGTCGGCCCCTTGGCCGCGCCGCGCCCGTTGTCGTTGCTAAGCGCGAGCGAATACTCGAGCGTTTTCGTGGAGCCGTTGACCGAGACGTTTCCCCCGAACCACTCTGGCTCGACGTATCCGGGCCGGAAGCGGGTTTGCCACGTGAACTGGCCGCTGACTCCGCCAATGCTGGTTACGACGTTGGCTACCTGTCCGGACAAGCCGGGGATGTCGAGAGACGCGCCATCGACGATCTCGATCCGTTCGACCTTGTCGGCCGAAATGCGTTGCAGCCGGTCGCCGATGCTCTCGGACTTCAGCGCGATGCGCTGACCGTTGATGATGACATTGGTATTCGCCTGGCCGAGCCCGCGACCTTGATCGTCCTCGCGAATGGCGAAACCCGGCACCTGGGACAACATGTCGAGTGCGGACTTGGGGGCGAACCGGTCGAAGTAGGCGCGTGCATAGACCTGGCCCGCGCCATCCGTGGGGACGACAGGGGCTGCTGCCGCGCTGTCCTTTGCGTAGACGGGGAGAGCGGTGCCGCACACGAGAGCGGCACCCAAGGTCATGATTCGAGTTCGAGAATTCACAAGCGTCCCTCTTTTTTTACTAAGAGGTGTGTTGCTCATATCATACGGTGCGTCATCGCCGGTTCGACCAATGGCGTTGATCGACCGATCAACGACAAGTGTAATCGACAAGCTGTGGGATGGACTGGGTTAATGCCCTTGAACATGGGGCGAGCACTCGCGACATAGGCGCTCGACGAGTTACACAAAGGACGGAAAATTACATGATCGACGTCTTCGGCGGATCGCACGATGTCTATGGCAGCCAGGGGCGTTTCACCCGCGATCCGGTGACCGGTGCTCTGGTGCCGGTGGTTGTCGAACAGACCAGCCGGGGCGAGCGCAGTTTCGACATCTTCAGTCGCCTGCTGCGCGAGCGGATCGTTTTCGTGACCGATCAGATCGAGGATAACATGGCCTCGCTGATCGTTGCCCAGTTGCTCTTCCTCGAGAGCGAGAATCCCTCGAAGCCGATCAGCATGTACATCAACTCGCCCGGCGGGGTGGTGACCGCCGGCATGGCGATCCACGACACCATGCAGTACATCAAGCCGCGCGTTTCGACCGTATGCGTCGGACAGGCTGCTTCGATGGGCAGCTTCCTGCTGGCCGCAGGCGAGCCGGGCATGCGCATCGCGCTGCCCAACGCGCGCATCATGGTACACCAGCCTTCGGGCGGCGCCCGCGGCATGGCTTCGGACATCGAAATCCAGGCACGCGAGATCCTGCGGATGCGCACCCGGATGAACGACCTCTATGCCAAGTACACCGGCAAGGCGTTGACCGAGATCGAGAAGGCGATGGATCGCGATACCTTCCTCGAGGCTGACGAGGCGATGGCCTTCGGCATCGTCGACAAGGTGTTTGCAACCCGTCCCGAAGGCGATGAAGGTGCAGAGCCGGAAGGGTCGGGTGGCGCGCCCGAATAACGGCGCCCACATCATACGGCTCATCGCGCAGCGCGGGTCGTAGCAATTCGGCAACCCTGCCGCTTCAGCTTGCCGCAAGGGCATTGCTGCTAGGCGCTATGAGTTGATTATCGAAATTACGGCCTTAGGGTCGGCGAATCCCCCGGCTCGATGACTCGGATCGGGGTTTCGAAAGCCAGGATATGACAAAGTTGAGCGGAACCGACAGCAAAAGCACCCTCTACTGCAGCTTCTGCGGTAAGTCGCAGCACGAGGTGCGCAAGCTCATCGCGGGCCCCACGGTGTTCATCTGCGACGAATGCGTCGAGCTGTGCAACGACATTATCCGTGAAGAAACCAAGGCCGGCATCGCCGGGCGGAAGGAAGGCGACGTTCCGACGCCGCTCGATATCTTCACGACGTTGAACGACTACGTGATCGGCCAGGACCGCGCGAAGCGGGTGCTGTCGGTCGCGGTGCACAACCACTACAAGCGGCTCAAGCACTCGGGCAAATCGGGTGAGGTCGAACTTGCGAAGTCGAACATCCTGCTCGTCGGCCCCACGGGCTCGGGCAAGACGCTGCTCGCGCAGACGCTGGCGCGCACATTCGACGTGCCGTTCACGATGGCCGACGCGACGACGCTGACCGAAGCCGGCTACGTCGGCGAGGACGTCGAGAACATCATTCTCAAGCTGTTGCAGGCGAGCGACTACAACGTCGACAAGGCGCAGCACGGCATCGTCTACATCGACGAGATCGACAAGATCACGCGGAAGGCGGAAAACCCCTCGATCACCCGCGACGTTTCGGGTGAGGGCGTGCAGCAGGCGCTGCTGAAGCTGATGGAGGGCACGACCGCCTCTGTCCCGCCCCAGGGTGGCCGCAAGCATCCCCAGCAGGAATTCCTGCAGGTCGATACGACGAACATCCTGTTCATCTGCGGCGGCGCGTTCGCGGGCCTCGAAAAGATTATCGCAGACCGCCTGCAGAAGCGCTCGATCGGATTCGGCGCCCATGTCGCCGATCCCGACAAGCGCCGGGTGGGCGAACTGCTGCAGAAGTGCGAGCCGGAGGATCTGCTGAAGTTCGGCTTGATCCCCGAATTCGTCGGCCGCTTGCCGGTCATCGCCACGCTGACCGACCTCGATGTCGAGGCGCTGGTCATGATCCTGACCGAGCCGAAGAATGCGCTGGTCAAGCAGTACTGCAAGCTGTTCGAACTCGAGGACGTGGAGCTCACGTTCACCGAGGACGCGCTCAAGGCGGTCGCCGAAAAGGCGATCGAGCGAAAGACCGGCGCGCGCGGCCTGCGTTCGATCGTCGAGGGCATCCTTCTCGATACGATGTTCGACCTGCCCGACATGGACGGCGTGACCGAGATCGTCGTCGACAAGGACGTGGTCGAGGGCCGCAAGGACCCGGTCCGCGTGGTCGACGGCAAGAAGGACAAGGAAGAAGCGGCCTGATCGGCCGCTTCGTTCCCTGAAACTAGCAGCCCGTTTCGCAATCGAGTCGCGTGATCTCGATCTGCACCGTCGCATGCCCGATCTCGTGCTCGTGCTCGAGGTCGTGCGCCAGGCTCTTCAGAAAGGCGTCGCCCGGATGACCATCGGGCATCACGAGGTGCGCCGTGAGCGCAGCCTCGGTGGTGCTCATCGGCCAGATGTGAAGGTCGTGGACGGCCGAGACGCCCGGGAGTTTCTCGAGGTGGGCGCGCACCGCGTCCTCGTCGATGTGTTCCGGGACCGCGTTGAGACCCAGCTTAACGCTGTCCTTGAGCAGGCCCCACGTGCCCCATGCGATCACGATCACGATGGCGAGACTTGTCACCGGATCGATCCACCGCGCACCGGTCCACAGGATCAGCGCGCCAGCGAGGACCACGCCCAGGCTCACCAGCGCATCGGCGGCCATGTGCAGGAATGCGCCGCGGATGTTGATATCGTTCTTCCGCCCGCGAGCGAAGAGCAAGGCGGTTCCGGCGTTCACCAGGATGCCGATCCCGGCGACGATCATCATTGTGCGGCCCTCGACCGCAGGCGGTTCGCCTATCCGGTTGAACGTCTCGAACGCGATGCCGCCGATCGCCACCAGCAACAGTGCCGCGTTTGCGAGTGCGGCGAGGATCGTCGAGCTCTTGAAACCGTAAGTATAGCGTCCGCCCGGCGGTCGCCTGGCAAGCACGCTCGCGCCCCAGGCGAGCGCAAGGCTCAGCACGTCCGACAGGTTGTGCCCCGCGTCCGCCACCAGCGCCATCGAGCCGGAGATGAACCCATAAACGGCCTCGACCCCGACGAAGGCAAGGTTGAGGACGACGCCCCAGGCGAATGCCGCCCCGAAATCGCGCGGCGGTTGCCCGTGGGAATGATCGTGAGAATGTCCTGCGCCCATGGACTTACTCGTAGACGCAGGAATCGAGGCCGTCACGCCTCACGACGCCGATCCGCGCTGCGATCGTGTTGCCGTGGCGCCGGGTAAAGCCGGTCGGGTTCACCACCGATCGCTTTTTCGGTAGCGGTAGCGCCGCCGCCATGCGTGCTGCCTCCAGCCGCGACAGGCGCGCCGCGGAATGCTTGAAATACCGCTGCGCGCCGGCTTCTGCGCCGTAAGTCCCGATCCCCGTCTCGGCGACGTTGAGGTAAACCTCCATGATCCGCCGCTTGCCCCACAGCTTTTCAATCAGGAAGGTGAACCACGCCTCAAATCCCTTTCGGACATAGCCGCCGTCTTGCCAGAGGAATACGTTCTTGGCCGTCTGCTGGCTGATCGTCGATCCGCCGCGAATACGGCCACCTTTGGCGTTTCGCTCGATGGCATTCTCGATCGCCTCGCGGTCGAAGCCGTCGTGCTGACAGAACTTGCCGTCCTCGCCCGCGATCGCCGCGTCCACAAGGTTGCGGTCGATGTTGGAGAGCGGCTCCCAATCCTTTGTAATGCCGTTCTCGTCCATCAGCATCGTCGCCGTAACCGGCACGGGGACGAAGCGGAACAACAGCACCAGCAGGATGCTGAGCACCACGAAACCGACGAACAGCTTGGCGAGGAGCTTCGCGAACCACAGCATCGGCGACGGTTGCTAGGGCTATCGACTCGGCAGGGCAAGCGGCGCAGAATATGGAACACGGGTCGCGCGGGAGAATCGCCATGCCCCAATTCGTAATCGAACGTAACATGCCCGGCGTCGGCTCGCTCGGATCGGACGAGCTGCAGGGCGCCTCGCAGCAGTCATGCACCGTGCTCAAGGACCTTGGTGCGGAAATTCAGTGGGTCCACAGCTACGTGACCGACGACAAGATCTACTGCATCTACCGTGCGCCGAGCGAAGACCTGATCAAGCAGCATGCCGACAAGGCCGGCTTCCCGGCGAACAGCATCTCGCAGGTCCGCAACGTGATCGATCCGACGACAGCGGAATAGGCGTCAGTCAGCAGCCCTTCGCGGCCTCGTTGCCAGCACGAACAGCCAGAACATGGCGATCGCGGCTGCCGGGAAGGCGAGTTCGCCCAGCAGCATCGCGTTGGTGCCGTAGGAATCGTGAATTGCCCCGTCGATCGTCGACATCGCGGCTACCGGAATGTTCGACAGCGCCGCGAGCAGGTTCCAGTTCGTGGCTGCGCTCTTGGTCCCGATCGCCTCGAGCACGATCGCTGCGTAGCCGGTATAGGCCATGCCGACCATGCCTTGGTAGGCGAGCACGCCGCCGACGAAGACTGCCGGAGTACGCGGCAGGGCGATGAGCGCCACCGCGACCACTCCGACGAGGATACCGAAGATCGAATAGGCCTTTTTCACGTTCAGCCGGTCGCACACGAAGCCCGCGATGAGCGCCCCTGCGATCGAGGCCACACCGCCCGAAATGCCGTTGACTAGCGCCACCAGATTGCCCCCGGCGTGCCATTCGTCGGCGATGGCCGACCACGGCACACCGCCGGAGCCGATGGGCAGGATCATCACGATCAACGCCAGGTAGCCGAGCCGTGAGCGAGCCACTTCCCAGACGTTGACCGCGACTTCCCGCAGGGTCGCAAGGTAGTTCAACCCCTCGGTCTTGAGCACGATCAGCCTGGGCAGGAACAGCGTGGCGCCCCAGCAGGCGAAGCAGATCGCCGCGAGCACGGCGCCGGAAATCCATTGCTGAGACAGGTTTTCCGCCAGCAGTAGCCCGAGCCCTCCGCCGATCCCCGCGCCACCGAGGTTGCCGGCCTGCGACCACCCGCTCGCGCGCCCGCGCAACTCCGGCGGGACCTGGTTCGCCATGAATATCTCTGTCGACATCGAAATGAACGTCGATACGACGGAAGATCCCACGATGAGAGCGACGTAGATCGGAACTTCGGCCGGCGTCTTGGGCAGCACGCTCATCAACAGGATCGATAGACCGACCCCGATCGTCCCGACTCCGTACCAGATCTTCGGTCGACCGACGGTATCGATGATCGGCGCCCACAGCATCTTCACGGTCTGCGGCCAGACCGACAGCGCGATGATCGTGGCGATCATGGCGACCGGAATTTGTCCGGCACGCAGCTGAAAGGCGAGAGTGACGGTTACGTAACCGCTCGAAAGCCCGAAAGGCACGAATAAGGGTGCAAAGACGAACGGATGGCGAATGCGACCGGTGCTGGCATGGGCCTCGTCGATGGCGGGCCCGGCTTCGGCGTGTAGGGTCAAGCGAGTCGCTCCCGGCGCAATGGGCGCCGGGGCGCAGGATTAACGACACGAAAAAGCCGGGCAAGGGAATTGTCCCTGCCCGGCCATTCGCTTGACTGTGAGTCGTCAGCCCGCGGCGAGCGCCGCGAGGCTCCCGGCAGGGGCCAGTCGCTCGCCGGCGATGCGCTGCATTGCCTTCTGGAGCTTCTCGAACGCACGCACCTCGATCTGGCGGATACGTTCCCGGCTGACGTCGTAGACCTGGCTAAGCTCTTCGAGCGTCTGCGGGTTGTCGGTCAGCCGGCGCTCGGTGAGGATGTGCTTTTCGCGCTCATTCAGGCTTTCCATGGCCTCCACCAGCATTTCGTGGCGGACCTGCGCCTCTTCGGCCTCGGCCGTGGTCTCGTCTTGGAGCGGACGCTCGTCCTGCAGCCAGTCCTGCCACTCGCCCGAGCTTTCCTCGACCCCGCGCATCGAGACGTTGAGCGATCCATCGCCGCCCATCATCATCCGGCGGTTCATGTTGATCACTTCCTGCTCGGGCACGCCGAGATCGGTCGCGATTTTCGTGACGTCGTCCGGATGGAGGTCGGAATCCTCGTAGGCTTCGAGTTCCTTCTTCATCCGCCGCAGGTTGAAAAACAGCTTCTTCTGCGCCGCGGTGGTGCCCATTTTCACGAGCGACCAGCTGCGGAGGATGAACTCCTGGATGGAGGCCTTGATCCACCACATCGCATAAGTCGCGAGGCGGAAGCCGCGATCGGCTTCGAACTTCTTCACGCCCTGCATCAGGCCGACGTTGCCTTCGGAAATGAGGTCGCTGACCGGCAGGCCGTAGCCGCGGTAACCCATGGCGATCTTGGCAACGAGCCGCAGGTGGCTGGTGACCAGCTGCGCCGCCGCTTCGGAATCCTCGTGCTCCTCGTACCGCTTCGCGAGCATGTATTCCTGCTCGGGCGTGAGGATCGGGAATTTCTTGATCTCGGCAAGATAGCGGTTGAGACTCTGCTCACCGCCCAGCGCCGGGACCGATAGTGTCTTGGAATTGCTCACTTCTACCCTGACCTTTCTCGCGTCGCCCTCGTTATCGGGACCCCTGATGGGCATCCTTCGGATGGGGCACGCTCAACCATATATAGTGATGGCACTCTGCCGTGTTGAGTGCTTTTCGTCGATTTCAATGAGCTACTCGGTCGATTAGTTCCGCTATGTCGGCGGGAATTTCCGCCTCGAAACGGTGGGTCGAACCGGTAACCGGATGAATGAAGCCGAGACTGGCCGCATGAAGCGCCTGGCGGCGGAAACCGAGGTCCGCGAGGATGGGGCGCAATGGTGCGGGCGTTCGGCCGTACACAGGGTCTCCCAATAGCGCATGGCCGATTGATGCAAGGTGAACGCGAACCTGGTGCGTGCGGCCGGTTTCCAGGCGACATTCGACCAGCGCGGCGTGGTCGAGAGCGCGAAGCGTGCGATAATGGGTCACCGCGTGCTTGCCGCGCGTGGAAGTGTCCGGCAGCACCGCCATCTTCTTGCGATTGGCGTCCGAACGGCCGATCCGCCCCTCGATCCGCCCCGAAGATGGCCTTGGCTGACCGGCGGTGACCGCGAGATAGGTCCGCTCGATCGAATGGTCGGCAAACTGCCTCGCCAGACCTTCATGCGCGGCATCGCTCTTCGCAACGACCAGCAGGCCCGACGTATCCTTGTCGATCCGGTGGACGATCCCCGGTCGCAAAGTGCCGTTGATGCCCGACAAGCGTCCCGCGCAATGGTGGAGGAGCGCATTGACGAGCGTTCCGTCGATATTGCCGGCCGCCGGGTGAACGACAAGCCCGGCGGGCTTGTTCACGACGATGAGGTGATCGTCCTCGAACACCACGTCGAGCGGGATGTCCTGCGCAGGCGTATCGAGCGGGGCGGGCGGAGGCAGGGCGATACGGTAGGTCTCCTCTCCGGACACCTTGCTCGACGTGCTCCTCGCCGGTGATCCGGCGACCTCCACAGCGCCATTGGCGATCAGTGTCTTGACCCGCTCGCGCGACAGCCCCGTCGCCTCTGCCAGCACCTTGTCCAGGCGGCCCGCGGCGGGAATCGTCCCCGTGATGATTTCGGCGTCCCCCATTGCTAAGGCAGATGGGCGATGGAAGTCGAAGTCTCAAGCGGCGTGGTCGAAACGATGTTGGCGGAAGCGCGCGCGGCGTTTCCGCAAGAGGCGTGCGGGCTCTTGCTGGGACGAACTTGCATAGAAACCGCGACGCGCTGCACCAACGTCCACCCGGCGCCCGAGACGCATTTCGAAATCGACCCCCAGGCGCTGGTCGACGCGCACCGCGCGGCGCGCGGGGGGGATGTCCAGGTGCTCGGCTATTGGCATTCCCACCCCTCCGGACCGCCAGAGCCTTCCGCCACCGACCGCAGCCATGCCACGCGGGACGACAGGGTGTGGGCGATCGTCGGCGAAGAGAGGGTTGGCTGGTACCGCGATAGCGAAGTGGGCTTCGTGCCGCTTTCCTACCGCGCGAAGGCTCGCTAGGACGACCCGCATGCCTGTCCGAAACCCTGTCGCCGATCATCTCTCGAGGGGACAAAGACGGGTCGGATTTCTTCTCCGGAACACTGTGACAGTGTGACACGATTCAGGAACTGCTTCCGCTAAATGAACGAAACTTCCGAACTCGACCTTGCCGCGATGCTCTGTTCGCGCCTGTGCCACGACTTGCTGTCTCCGGTAGGCGCACTGACGAATGGTCTCGAACTGCTCGCAGACGAGCGCGATCCGGAGATGCGGCAGAAGTGCCTCGAACTGCTCGAGCAGAGTGCTAAGACTAGTACCGACAAGCTCAAGTTCTTCCGCCTCGCGTTCGGCGCTGCGGGCGGGTTCGGTGAGACCGTACCGGTCGACGAGGCGCGGAAAGTGACCGAAGCTCTGGTCGGCGATGCGCGCCGGGTGGAGCTCAACTGGAGCCTCTCCGCCGATCGCCTGCCCAAGGGCGCGGTCAAGGTGCTGCTCAATTTCGCGCAGATCGGTCTCGACGCGCTGGTTCGCGGCGGCACGCTCGATGTCGGAGCGGAAAGCCGGGGCGGGGCGAGCGAGATCGTCGTCCGCGCGTCCGGTCCGCGGATCGCTTTCGACGAGACGATCGGCCGCGCGCTCGAGAACCGGCTCGCCTCCGGTGAACTGACGAGTTCGTACGGCTGCCGCGCACATGCTGGCCCTGCTAGCCAAACAGGCCGGGGGCGGCCTGCAGTTCATGCTCTCCGAAGAAGCGCTGGTTCTCGGCGCGGTGCTGCCCGAAGGCTGAGCGATGGACGAGCTCGTCCACCGCACTGTCCCTTCGCCGAACTGGGACGAACGCAAGCTGCCGATCTCGATGGTCGTGCTGCACTACACCGAGATGTCGAGCGCGGAAGTCGCGCTCGACCGGCTGACCGACCCCGAGTCCAAGGTGAGCGCGCACTATCTGATCAGCGAGGCGGGCGAAGTGACCCGGCTGGTCGATGAGGACAAGCGTGCCTGGCACGCCGGAGTCAGCTTCTGGCGGGGCCACCGCGACGTCAATTCCGCGAGCATCGGAATCGAGCTCGATCATCCCGGCCACGCACTTGGCTATCGCGAATTTTCCGATGCGCAGTTCGACGCGCTCGTGCCGCTGCTCGCGCGGATCGTTGACGAATACGAGATCCCGCGGGCGAATGTCGTTGGCCATTCGGACATCGCGCCGGCGCGCAAGATCGACCCCGGTGAGTTGTTCCCGTGGCATCGGCTCGCCGAATACAAGCTATGCCTGCCACGCCCGGACAAGCTGGACGCGGGCGACCCGTTCGACAACGACGCTTCGTTCTATCTCGCGCTCGAGCGGTTCGGCTACGACGTGAGCGAGGGGCACAAGGCGGTCGAGGCATTCCAACGGCGCTGGCGGCCCGAAAAGATCAATGGCGAAATCGATGGGCAGGTCCGTGCGATCCTGTTCAGCTTGCTCTTGGATCGTGACCGCGGACGGACTAGATAACCGGCTGCCAGGGGGCCGGGCAGCCGCGTGCATCGAATGATGTTCGAGGAAAGTCCGGGCTCCACGAAACACGGGTGGCGGGTAACGCCCGCCGAAGGTGACTTCAGGGACAGTGCCACAGAGAGTAGACCGCCTCTCACGAGAGGTAAGGCTGAAAGGGTGCGGTAAGAGCGCACCGGGGTCCTGGTAACAGGGCTCGCACGGCAAACCCCACCCGGAGCAAGGCCAAATAGGGGCCTCGATCCCGGACTTATCCGAGCAGGGACGTTTCGTCCCGAGAGGTCCGGGTTGGCTGCTTGAGCGCACGGAGCGATCCGTCGCCGAGACGAATGGCTGCCCCGGCGGCGTGGGTCGGAAACGATACCGCCCGCCGGACAGAACCCGGCTTACAGGCCCCCTGGCACTTTTCGCGACTTTGCGCGTTCCCGCAGTCTGGGTCGCGGGAATTCTCCCGGATCAATTCGCTACGCCATTCTTCTTCGGGAGAGGAAAATCTATGACCAATCGCCTGCTCGCACTGTCCCTCTCAGCTGCCGTCTCGGCACTGATCGCCGCACCCGTCGCTGCCGATGAGGGTATGTGGACGTTCGACAATTTCCCCGCCGCCAAGATGAAGGCGGAGTATGGCTGGGCGCCCGACCAGGCATGGCTGGACAAGGTCCGGAATGCGGCCGTGCGCCTCACCGGCGGCTGTTCTGCAAGCTTCGTGTCGGGCTCGGGCTTGATCCTTACCAATCACCACTGCGTTGCGAGCTGCCTGTTCGACAATTCGACGGGGCAGTCCGATTATCTCGAGAACGGATACATCGCCGACCGCCGTGACCTCGAGCTCAAGTGTCCCGGTCAGCAAGCCGAGGTCGTGACCAGGATCACCGATGTGACTGACGACGTGAAGGGCGTCTTCGGCAACCTTTCCGGGGAAGCCCTGACCAAGGCACGTGACGCGAAGATCGCTGCGATCGAGAGCGCCGGCTGCCCCGACACCGAAACCACGCGTTGCCAGGTCGTCACCCTGTTCGGTGGCGGGCAGTACAAGCTCTATACCTACCGCAAGTACTCCGACGTGCGTCTGGTCTGGGCACCGGAAGACCGAGCTGCGACGTTCGGTGGGGACCCGGACAACTTCAACTTCCCCCGGTACTCGCTCGATGCGAGCTTCCTGCGAGCCTATGAAAACGGCAAGCCTGTCACGACCCCGCAGCATCTAAAGTGGAATCCGCGTCCCCCCAAGGAAGGCGAGGTCACGTTCGTTGTCGGCAATCCCGGCTCGACGAGCCGTCTTTACACGAGCAGCCAGCTTGCCTTCGAGCGTGAGGTGAGGTTGCCGATCACCGTCACGACTTATTCGGAGCTACGTGGCCGCCTGATCCGTGCGATGGAGGAAAGCCCCGAGCATAAGCGCGAGGGGCTCGATACCCTCAACGGCATTGAAAACAGCCTCAAGGTTTACATCGGCCGGCAGAAGGCGCTGAACGATCCCGCATTCACAAGCAAGCTTGCCGCGGATGAGGCCGCATTGAAGGCCAAGAGCGCCGACAATGCCGAGATCGGCGATCCATGGACGGCAATTGGCAATGCCGTTTCAGAATACCGCAGCCTTTACCTGCCCGCGCGGTTCATCAATCCGTCGAGCGATCTTTACGACTACGCCCATACCCTGGTGTTCGCAGCGCAGGAACGCGCCAAGCCGAACGCGGAGCGACTCCCCGGCTATACCGACAGCGCGTTGCCCCTTACCAAGAAGCGCCTGCTCGACGAACGCCCGGTCTACCCATGGCTCGACCAGCTGATGCTCGAGTGGAGCCTTTCGAAGGCGCGTGAATACCTCGGTGCCGACGATCCGGACACCAAGCTTTTGCTCGGCAAGGCGAGCCCCGAGGGGCTCGCGCAATCGCTCGTGTCTGGTACGAAACTCGCCGATCCGCGGGTGCGGCAGGCTCTTTGGGAAGGCGGGATGAAGGCAATTCGCGCGTCGGACGACCCGATGATCGTCTATGCCCTGCGGCTTGCCGATCGCAACCGCGAACTCAAGCAGAAGATCGACACCGTTTATTCCGGGCCGCTCGCGCGCGCTGGCAGCGAACTGGCCGACGCCCGGTTCGCGGCTTACGGCGATACTCTTTATCCCGATGCGACATTCACCCTCAGAATAAGTTACGGCAAGGTCGCGGGGTGGACCGAGCGCGGAGCCCAGGTCCCGTTCCAGACCACGATGGGCGGTACGTTCGACCGGGTGACCGGCAATCCGCCCTACGATGTCGCGCCCGCATTCAATGCCAACAAGGCGAAAATCGCCGGCAGCACGACATACGATTTCGTGACAACGAACGACATTATCGGCGGCAACAGCGGTTCGCCGGTGATCGACCGCGCCGGCACCGTGATCGGCGCCGCGTTCGATGGCAACATCCACTCACTCGGGGGTAACTACGGCTACGAGGGCTCGATCAACCGCACGGTCGCAGTGTCGACAGACGCTGTGCAGGAAGCAATCGAGAGGATCTACCCGTCACCGGCATTGGCGAAGGAGTTGGCCAGCAAGTAGCCGGCGGCAAAATGGGCAAGGGCGGAGCCTCAGCTCCGCCCGATGCTCGAATAGGAAAATCCGGCCGCGCGTACGTCCTCGGGTCGGTAGATGTTCCTGAGGTCGACAAGGACAGGGGCATTCATCAGCCCCTTCATCTTAATTAGGTCGAGCGCCCGAAAGGCGTCCCACTCGGTCACGATTACCGCTGCGTCCGCGCCATCGATTGCGGCGTCGCTGCTTTCGCACATTTTCACGTCCGGCATCAGCGGTGCGGCAAGCTCCATCCCTTCCGGGTCGTATGCGGAAACGGAAACGCCCCCGTCAATGAGCGCCTGCGCGATCGCGATCGCAGGCGAATCGCGCATATCGTCGGTGTTCGGCTTGAACGTCAGGCCGAGCAGCGCGACCCTCTTGCCGCGCGCTAGGTCCGCACCGCCCAGTGCGTCGATCACCTTGCGGCCCATCGCGCGCTTCCGGCTGTCATTTACGTTGACCACCGCCTCCACGATCCGCGTCGGGCTGTCGTAATCCTCGGCCGTCTTCAGCAACGCCAGGGTGTCCTTGGGAAAACAGCTCCCGCCATAGCCCGGGCCGGCGTGGAGGAACTTGGCACCGATGCGCCCATCCATCCCGATTCCGCGCGCAACGTCCTGTACGTCCGCGCCGACCTTCTCGCACAAGTCGGCCATCTCGTTAATGAAGGTAATCTTGGTCGCGAGAAACGCGTTGGCGGCATACTTGATGAGTTCGCTGGTGCGCCTTCCCGTGAACAGAATGGGCGATTCGTTGAGGAAGAGCGGGCGGTAGACCTCGCGCATGACCTCACGTCCGAAATCGTCTTCGGCCCCTATGACGATGCGGTCGGGACGCTTGAAATCGCCGATCGCGGCGCCCTCGCGCAGGAACTCGGGATTCGACACCACCGACACTTTGTGCGTGCATCCGCTGGCGCTGATGATCCGTTCGACTTCGTCTCCGGTACCGACCGGCACGGTTGACTTCGTGACCACTACGGCGTCGTTCGACAGGCTTTCGCCTACCTCGCGCGCCACGGCATGGACATACGACAGATCCGCATGTCCGTCGCCGCGGCGGCTCGGGGTGCCAACTGCGATGAAGATTGCCGCGGCGCCCTCAATACCCTCGGCAAGGTCGGTGGTGAAAGAGAGGCGATCGGCCGCAACATTGCTTTCGACGAGCGCGTCGAGCCCCGGCTCGTAGATTGGCATGACGCCTTCTTTCAGCCGGTCGATCTTCGATTGATCCTTGTCGATGCATACAACCTCGTGACCGAAGTCGGCGAAGCACGCACCGGATACCAAGCCCACGTAGCCCGAGCCGACCATCGCAATCTTCATTGCTCGCAAATCCCCGTTTCGATGGCGATGCCGCCGTCCGTCTCAACCGCCTGGATGAGGCGTCGCTCTTCGCCTTCGAGCACGAGCGCCGTCAACCGTCCCGTGCGATAGGCGCCGGTGTCGATGCCAAGCCGGTTGGTGCGGATGTCGACGCCTTCGGTAATTGTGTGGCCGTGCACTACGAAGTGGCCGTGCGGTTCCGCATGATCAAGGAACGGTTCACGAATCCAGCGAAGATGGTGTTGCTTCTGGTCGCACAGCGGCACGCCCGGTGCGATACCGGCGTGTACGAACAGGTAGTCCCCCGCGACCAGGTGATCCTTGCCCGAGGCCAGATACTTCTGATGGGCTTCCGGCACCGCTTCGCGCATCAGCGACTGCAACTCCGCCAGGGTCGCTTCCTCGTATGCCCGCGGATCGACGCCATAGCTAAGCACGGTCTCGCGTCCGCCGTGACGCAGAAAGTGGCGCAGCACGGCTTCGTCATCGAATGAATCGAGGAACATCTCCTCATGATTGCCAACGAGCAATTCGACGGCTCGTCCGGCTTGCCACTGCATT
Organism: uncultured Alphaproteobacteria bacterium; assembly: GCA_963740025.1. Taxonomy (GTDB): domain Bacteria; phylum Pseudomonadota; class Alphaproteobacteria; order Sphingomonadales; family Sphingomonadaceae; genus Tsuneonella. The sequence continues at coordinate 86,328 of CAVUCI010000006.1, read as the reverse complement.
GCAAGTTCGATCACGCCGGCGCTGTCCGGGCCGCGATCGACGAGATCGCCCAATAGCACCACAGTGCTTTGAATTTGCCCGCCGCCGCAGTCGTCACGCTCGATTCCATCGATCAGCGCGGCAAACAGGTCGCTCCGCCCATGGATATCGCCGATCGCGTAGAATCGCTCACCTGCCGGCACCTTGGCTCGGACCGGTAATGGGCGAGGGCGGAAGATCTGGCGCAAAGGTTCGAACATGCTGATGTGTGGGTTGCCGTCTATATTTCAGGGATTGTGAGGCCGCATAGGCGAGCGGCAAATAGGCGGCAATCCATGAGCGGACGGTGAACTGTTGCTGGTGCACAAAATCAACACTCAGCCGAGCCATTGCCCATAACGCGTTTTTTATCTTGTGCATTGCAGCATTGGGAGGCAAGAAAGTTGCGCAACTGCCGAAGGAGATCTGCGTTAACGACGGATCCCCGGCGTCTGCGCAGGTGGGACGAGGCACAAACCCAAAGGAGTTTGCCATGCTCACGTCCATCCGCGGCATCGTTGCCGCATCGGTTATTTCCGCCTCCGCGTTTGTCGCGGTCCCGGCCTTCGCTCAGGAAGCTGACCCTTCGGGCCTGTCCGTTTCGGGCAGTGTCACGATGGTCTCCGACTACCGCTTCCGCGGCGTGTCACTCTCGGGCGGCGACCCGGCCGTGCAAGGCGGCATCACCGTCACCCACGACAATGGCTTCTATGTCGGCACCTGGGGTAGCTCGATCAGTTCGCCCGAGGACGTCAATGGCGTCACTGCGTACGGCGACATGGAACTCGACTTATTCGGCGGCTGGAGCGGCGACGTTGCCGAAGGTGTCGGCCTCGACGTCGGTATCCTGCTCTACGCCTACCCGACCAATTCGCCTGGAGTGAAGGCGCAGTATTGGGAGCCCTACGCTACGATCTCGGGTCAGATGGGGCCGGTCGAAGCAAAGCTCGGCGTGAACTACGCGTGGGATCAGGATTCGCTTGGCGGAGACGACAACCTCTACATTCACACTGAGCTCGGCACCTCGATCCCGAACACCCCGCTCAGTCTGTCGGCCCATCTCGGCTATACCGACGGGGTTCTTGCGCCGCCGTTCCTTGCGGGTACTACCGACATGTCGGGCTTCGACTGGTCGATAGGAGCCAGCGCAACCGTGTTAGGCAGCCTTTCGCTCGGCGTTTCCTACGTTGGCGTCGAAGGCCCGTCGATCGATGGTTTCACCGATGACACCGTAGTATTCTCGGTCGGCGCCAGCTTCTGATCGGGGCAGGCAAAAAGGCGGGGGCGGCACAGCGCTGCTCCCGCCGTTTACTTTCAAAATGCCGTCTGAATCCCGACACTCGTGAGCTCTGGGGTTGCTCGCCGACGTCGGTCACCGCTAGGGTCCGCCCGACCGCGGCACGCCTGTTGAACGAACAGCGCAATTCGACCGCTCGATAGTTCCCGAATGGAGCCCCCTTCGATGGCGAAATATCTGCACTCGATGATCCGAGTTACCGATCCGAAGGCGACCGTGTCGTTCTTCGAGCTTATCGGCCTCAAGGAGGTCCGTCGTTTCGAGGTGGAGCAAGGGCGTTTCACCCTCATTTTCCTGGCCGCGCCGGGACAGGAGGGCATCGCCGAAGTCGAACTGACTTACAACTGGCCCCCCGAGGACGGAAGCGCGCCGGAGCAATACGACGGAGGCCGGAACTTTGGGCACCTCGCCTATCGAGTCGACGACATTTACGAGACCTGCGAACGATTGCAGGCCGCTGGACACACAATCCATCGTCCGCCGCGCGACGGCCACATGGCCTTCGTCAAGTCGCCGGATGGAATCTCGGTCGAATTGCTGCAAGAGGGCAATCTGCCGCCGAAAGAACCCTGGGCGAGCATGGAGAACACCGGAAGCTGGTGACGAAAGCGCGCGATCCGGTCCGGTTTGACTGGCCATCGCCGCGCGGATTTGCTTGAGGGCGGGCATGACAGCCGCGCTCATCATCGTTTTCGTCCTCGCCTACGCTGCCATCGCGCTCGAGGAGCCGCTGCGGACCAACAAGTCCGCTGCCGCACTCGTAGGCGCTGGATTGCTGTGGGTGATCTATGCGGTCTCCATCGGTCATCCGGAGATGGTCGACGAACAGCTCAACGAATCGCTGGTAGAGACGGCGCAGATCGCGTTTTTCCTGCTTGGTGCGATGACCATCGTCGAGGTCATCGACGCGCACGACGGATTCGACGTCATCACCAGTCGCCTCCATGCGAAAACACTGGCGACCCTGCTTCTGTTTATCTGCGGGGTAACTTTCTTTTTGAGCGCGATCCTCGATAACCTGACCACCACCATCGTCATGATCTCGCTCTGCCGCCGGTTGCTGGCCGAGAAGGCCGACCGGCTGTTGTTCGCGGGCATGGTCGTGATTGCCGCCAATGCGGGCGGTGCGTGGTCGCCGATGGGCGACGTTACCACGACGATGCTGTGGATCGGCGGGCAGGTAACCGCCGGGGCGATCGTGACCAAGCTGATCGTGCCATCGCTTGCCAACATGATGGTTCCGCTGGCGATCGTCGCGTGGAGCCTGCGCGGAAAGCCGATCGCTTCGCCGGAAGCGGTCGAGCCGGATGCAGAATGGCGCATTACCACGCCGTTCGAGCGCAATCTGATCTTCGGTGCAGGCCTGGCCGCGCTCGTGTCAGTGCCGCTGTTCAAGGCATTGACTCACCTGCCGCCGTTCCTTGGCGTTCTCTTCGGGCTGGGTGTCTTGTGGGTGATTGCGGACCGCGTCCACCGGGAGAAGCCGTACGAGGACCGCAAGCGCGTCACAATTGCGCACGCACTTGCGCGGATCGACATGAGCGCGATTACCTTTTTCATAGGTATTCTGCTGGCGGTTGCGACATTGCAGCACGCCGGTGTTCTGGCTGGGCTCGCGACTTTCCTCGACAATGCGCTCGGCCGACTTGATCTGATTGTGCTTGTTATCGGCTTGGTGAGCGCGGTCGTCGACAACGTGCCAATGGTCGCGGGCGCGATCGGGATGTACGGGCTCGATGTCCATCCCACAGATAGTTTCCTCTGGGAATTCCTGGCTTATTGCGCAGGCACCGGAGGTTCGATCCTGATCATCGGATCGGCCGCGGGCGTCGCGGCGATGGGCATCGAGAAGATCGACTTCATCTGGTACCTGAAGCGGTTCAGCGTGCTTGCCCTGATCGGCTATGTTGCCGGCGCTGGGGTGTACATCTTGCAGGAGGAAGTCCTCCGCCACGCCGCGCTGGTCTGACCCGTCAGCTGGGTCGCGACGAAACGCGCAGGATTGCATAACCGAAAAGGAGCGAGGCGAACGTGCCCGCGAGCACGCCGATCTTCGCCTGCTCGTATAACTCGGGTGCGTCGGCGAACGCCATGGTGCCGATGAACAGGCTCATTGTGAACCCGATCCCGCACAAGACCGCGATGCCCCACAGCTGGAACCAACTCGCTTCTTCGGGCGGGTTGGCCAAGCCCAACCAGCGGGCCCCGGCGACCGCGCCGAGGATGCCGACCTGTTTTCCGACGAACAGCCCAGCGGCGATCGCAAGCGGGAGGGGTGCGATCAGTCCGTCGAAACCCAGTCCCCGCAGGTCCACCCCGGCGTTGGCAAGTGCGAACACCGGCACGACGAGATAGGCGTTCCATGGCGCCAGCCCGTGTTCGATAGTTTCGAGGAAAGCGTTGCCGTCCTTTCGCCGCATCGGAATCGCCAGCGCCGCGACGACCCCGGCGATTGTCGCGTGAATTCCTGAATGGAGCACGCAAATCCACAGCAACACGGACCCTGCGACATACAGCCAAGTGCGGTCGATGCGGCGCAGGTTCATCACCGCCATGATCGATGCGACAGCTACCGCGGCGATGAGCCACAGGGCTTTGACCTGGACGGTATAGAACAGTGCGATGACGACGACCGCTCCGATATCATCGACGATTGCCACGGTCAGCAGAAACAGTCGGAGCGAGGCGGGCACCCGGTTTCCCAGCAGCCCGACGACACCCATTGCAAAGGCGATATCGGTTGCCGCGGGAATGGCCCATCCGCGGTCGAGGCGGGGGTCGTCTCCGACCAGTGCGACGAACAGCATCGCCGGGATTGCCATCCCGGCGAAAGCCGCAATTATGGGAAGGCGCCGCGCCTCCGGATCGGCAAGGTCTCCTTCGACCAGTTCACGTTTCACTTCCAGACCGACGACGAAGAAGAACACCGCCATGAGCGCATCATTGATCCACAGGTGCAGGTTCGCCAGTTTCGGGATCGGAGACCACGGCAGTGTTCCGTGGAAGAACTCGTAATAGCCTTCCGACAGCGGGGAGTTGGCGATGGCCATCGCGGCGAGCGCGACAGCGATCAGCAGAACGCCTTCGCGTGAATCCGAAACGAAAAGGGCGCGCACCGGGGCGACTGCGAGCTCGAGCGGAGAACGTTGTGACTGCATAGCGAAGTCCTCAACGAAGCGTGCGACGCTTGCAACCCGTGAAAGAGCGCTATCGAGGGCCCGGCGCCGGTTGACTTGCGCGTGGGGCCCACCTAAGGGCGGCGCGTCTGCGGCCGGCCTTGCTGGCCGCGTTTTTCTATCAACTCCGTGCGAGGCTGACGCTCTTCGTGGCGAACGATCCTGAAAACGCACCTCTCGGCGAGGACCCCAAGCTCGATTCGCTCGAGGACCGCATCGCGCGTGCGCGCCATACGGAAGACGAGCGGATCGCCAAGGAGCATGCGCCGATGCGCGACGGGCGCAACGCGGGCATCCAGATCGCCTCGACGATGCTCGGCTATCCGCTGGGCGGTATCCTTGTGGGCCTCGTCCTCGACAACGTGTTCGACACGCTGCCGTGGATTACCATCGGGCTGATGTTCCTCGCCTTCGCCGGCGCGCTGATGCACGTCGCGCGTATGTCCAAGAACCGCTGAGATTAGGACCTGACTGTGGCAGCCCCCGCCAAGATCGATCCGATGCACCAGTTCATGATCGCGCCCATCGGCAGCGATCAACTGGCCGCTACCCCGTTCCAATTCACCAACTCGGCGCTGTGGATGATCATCGTCCTCGTGGCGATCCTGGTGTTCATGTGGGGCGGCACGAGGCGCGAGCTGATCCCCGGTCGCTGGCAGGCCGCCGTTGAAATGCTGACAGGCTTTCTCGATAACGTGACGCGGCAGAACATTGGGCCCGAGGGGCGCAAGTACCTGCCCTGGGTCTTCACCGCTTTCGTCTTCATCCTTGCCGCCAACTGGATCGGTGCGATGCCCTTCGCGATCGTCCCGGGCGCGCACCCGTTCACGGTTACGAGCCAGTTCACCGTCACCGGGACGATGAGCATTATCAGCTTTGCCATCGTTCTGGGCGTAGGCTTCTGGAAGCATGGGCTGCATTTCTTCAGCCTGTTCGTCCCCCACGGGACGCCGCTGCCGCTGAAATTCATCGTCGCGCCGATCGAGTTCGTCTCGTTCCTGGTGCGCCCGTTCAGCCTGGGCTTGCGGCCGTTCATCGCCATGTTCGCTGGCCACATCCTGCTCGAGGTGTTCGGCAATTTTGTGGTGCAGGGTTTGAACGCGGGTGGTCCGATGGGCTACGGTATCTCGCTGCTCGCTTTCGTTTTCGTCGTTTTCGTGAACGCGCTTGAGTTGCTGGTCGGCGCGATCCAGGCTTTCGTGTTCGCTCTCCTGACGGCGCTGTATATCAACGACGCTGTCAATCTTCACTGATCTTTCAAGCAATTACCAATCGGAGTTAAGACAATGGAACTCGCTTCTGCTCAGGTTATCGGTGCCGGTATCGCGGCGATCGGCGTCGGCGCGGCCGCTGCCGGCGTGGGCTTCGTGTTCGGCTCGTTCCTTCAGGGCGCGCTGCGCAACCCCGCTGCCGCAGGTGGCCAGACCGGCACCCTGTACATCGGCTTCGCCGCCGCCGAACTGCTCGGCCTGATGGCGTTCGCCGTGGCGATGATCATCCTCTACGCGCGCTGATTTCGGTTCGCCCGGCGGTTCGCGCCGCCGGGCCGCCGACCAGGTTTTCGTGTAAGGTAATCCGATGCCACAACTCGCCCAACTCGGTCTCGTCCTCCAGTCGCAGCTGTTCTGGCTGCTGCTGACGCTCGCTGCGATCTACTTCATCGCGGGTCGCGGCATCGTGCCCAAGGTCGAAGAAACCGTCGATGCGCGTGATGCGCAGATTGCCGCCGACCTCGCTGCGGCCGAGCGCCTGCGGGCGGAGGCCGATGCGGACGAAGAGGGTTGGCGCACGAAGATGAACGAGGTTCACGCTGCTGCTGCCGCGCAGGCGGCCGCCGCGAAGGACAGAGCCACAGCCGATGCCGATAAGCGCATCGCAAAGGCCAATGCCGACCTCGCCCAGAAGACTGCAGCGGCGGAGGCCGAACTCGATGCGGCGCGTACGAGCGCGCTCGCGGAGCTCGAGGGTGTCGCCGCCGAAGCCGCGCGCGATATCGTCGCCAAGTTGACTGGTTCGACCGTCACCGATGCGGCCGCTCGCAAGGCCGTCGCAGGAGCGTTTAAGAGTGTTTGATCTGCTCGCCGCTGCCGCACACGGGGCGGAGGAACATGCTGAGGCCGCTGCCTTTGGCATTCACTGGCTGTCGCCCGGTACCTTCGTGGCGATCGCCATGCTGGTTGTGTTCGCGATCATGCTGTTCGCGGGTGTGCCGGGTATAATCGCTCGCATCCTCGACGCGCGGATTGCGGGTATTCGCACCCAACTCGAGGAGGCTAAGCAACTGCGTGCCGAAGCGCAGGCGCTTCGCGACGAGTACGCCAGGAAGGCCGCCGAAGCCGAGAAGGACATCGAGGCGATGAGGGCGTCGGCCGAGCGCAATGCGGCCGAGATAGTCGAGAAGGCCAAGGCCGATGCTGCCGCGATGATCGCTCGCCACAAGGCCGCCAGCGCAGAGAAGATCGCCCAGGCCGAGCGCAATGCGGTGACCGAGCTGCGCAACAAGGCTGCCGCTGCCGCCGCCGTTGCGGCGCGCCAGCTGATCGCTGACAAGCTGGGCGAAGACGCCGACCGAAAACTTGCAGACGAGATCATCTCGGGCATCTGATAGCGGCATTTTTCCGCAACTGCCGGCTCGGAACTCTTTCAAGGGGCCGCGCGCTTCGTTCCTGTAAAGACAGGAGAAGCGCGTGGCCCTTTCAGCATTGCCCATCAACTGCAGCCTCAAAAAAAGCAGCGGCGAGAAAAGCTCCACCGACCAGATGATCGCCGTGGTGGCGAAACACTTCGGATCGTCCGGCGTCGAAGTGAGCGCACCCTTGCGGATGGCGGATTACAACATTCTTCCCGGCGTCTCGTCCGATGAAGGTGAGAGTGACGATTGGCCCCAGCTACGCGAAAAGATCCTCGCGCATGACATCCTGATCTTCGGCACGCCGATCTGGATGGGTCAGTTATGCTCTATCGGCAAGCGCGTGCTGGAGCGGATGGACGCGTTTCTGGGCGAGACCGACGACAAGGGACGCATGCCGAGTTTCGGAAAGGTGGCGATCGCCGCCATCGTCGGCAACGAGGACGGCGCACACAACGTGTCGGCAGAGCTTTTCCAGGCGCTAAACGATGTCGGTTGGACGATCCCGGCAAATGCGGCGTGCTATTGGGTCGGAGAGGCCATGCACTCGACCGATTTCAAGGAGCTTGAAAAAACGCCGGACAAGGTTACACAAACGGCGGCCATGCAGGCGAGCAACGCTGCGCACCTCGTTCGGCTACTCAAGGGTGACGAATACCCGGGTCCGGCCTGACCCCTAGACTTCGAATACGACTTTCCCGACCAGTTCGCCACGCGCCATGGCGGAGAACCCGTCATGCCAGCTTTCCAACGGCAGCACGCGGTCGATTATCGGCTTTATGGAGTTCTCTCGGGCAAGTCGCGCCACTTCGGTGGCGATAACCGCGCTGCGCTCTGGAAAGCGTCGGGCGTATTCGCCTGCCCGCACACCCACGACCGAGAAACCCTTGATGAGCGGGATGTTCGCCGCGATTTCGGGGATGCGCCCGGAGACGAAGCCGATTACTAGCAGCTTGCCGCCGAAAGCAACGCAGCGCGTGCTTTCGTCGAAAACATCACCGCCGATGGGATCGAAAACGAGGTCGCAGAGCGCACCTCCGGTCAGACCGATCACCTCATCGCGAAAGCGACCAGCGTTGACGATAACGGCAGTGTGGCGAACCGCCGCACGAATAGCCTCGACTTTGGCCGGATCGTGTGTCGCTGCGATCACTCTCGCGCCCATCGCGAGAGCGAGGTCGCACGCAGCAAGCCCCACTCCGCCACTCGCTCCATGGATGAGGACGCATTGGCCCTTGCGCAGGCCGCCGATCTCAACGAGCGCGGTGTAGGCCGTCACGTAGGCCGCTCCAAGCGAAGCTGCAGCCGCAAAGTCGAGACCGGTGGGCACCCGCCTCAGCTTCGCTGCCGGCAGGCTCACGGACTCGGCGAAGGCGCCGGTTTTTGCTCCGCCCATAACGAGATCGCCGGCGGACAACCCGCTGTCCGGATCTGCCTCGATCACCTCGCCGGCCATTTCCATCCCGCTGATAAACGGAGGTTCGGGTTTGAATTGGTATGCGCCCCTGGACATCAGCAGGTCGGGATAGTTGAGCGAGGCCGCGCGTACTGCCACGAGCACTTCGCCTGGCCGCCGAACGGGGGCCGGTACGTCGGCCAGCGACACGCGTGACAAGTCGTCAGACAGCCCTTCGACCAGCACTGCCTTCACGTCAGTCGAACACTGTCATGTCGAGCGGCTCGGATGGGCCGAACCAAACGACGTAGCGTGTATGGTCGGCGAGGTCGTCTCCGCTGAGACCGTGGGCGAACACGGTGAGGTCACCGCGCGCCCCAGGTGCCCACGTGGCAAAGCGGGCGAACTGTTCCGGCCGAAGTGAGAGCTGGACTGAACCTCTCGGATGTGGGCCGACGGGGGGTGTGTGGAAATGCCCGACTGGGCAGTTCAGCTCGTTTTTCGCCGCCTCGGCGAATGCGCGGGCCGCGTCGAGCTCGTCCGCGTCGAAGTAGATGTGAGCGTGAAAGCCGCGGACCGCCACTGTCAGAAGTGATCCTTGGCTGCGCGCAGCTTGGCGAAAGTCTCGGCGGGACTTCCCCCGCCCCAGCGGTTGCGGATATCCTCGCGATCGGCCCGCAGGAAAGGATTGGTCAGCAGCTCCCGTTCGAGCTTGGTTGGCACGGTGGGCTGCTGTCGCTCTCGGCGCGCGGCGATGTCCTTCGCGTATAATTGAAGGTCGAGATTGTCCGGGTCGGCGTGCAGCGCGAATTTCGCGTTGGCCTGGGTGTACTCGTGCGCGCAGTAGAGCATCGTCTCGGGTGGCAGGGCTTTGATCCGTTCCAGGCTGGCCCAGAACTGCTTCGGGTCACCTTCGAACATTCGCCCACAGCCCAGCGCAAACACGCTGTCGCCGACAAATGCGATCTCGTCTTCATCCAGGTAATACGCGATGTGCCCGTTGGTGTGGCCGCCGACATCGATGATCGCAGCCTCGTGGTCACCAAGTGTCACAGTGTCGCCCTGCTTCACTACACGGTCGATTTCGGAGATTCGCTCGACCTCGGCGGGCGCAACGATAGTGCAGCCGGTCGCCGCCTTGATCACTGCGTTACCGCCCGCGTGGTCGGGGTGCCAATGGGTGTTCCAGATCTGGGTAATCTGCCAGCCTTTCGCGGCCGCCTCGCGCAAACAGGCATCGCCGTCTGGCGTATCTACGCAGGTAGTTTCTTCACTGACTGGATCGTGAAGGAGGAACCCATAGTTGTCGGACAGGCAGGGGAATTGGTGGATTTCGAGCGGCATCGGACGATCTTACGCCCGGTATCGGATATAAGAAAGGCCCGCCTGCTCGAGTGAGCCGGCGGGCCTCTCCATTCCTGTCAGGCCACGATTACTCGCCCTGCTTCTTCAGCGCTTCGCCGAGGATGTCGCCGAGCGAGGCCCCCGAGTCGGATGAACCGAACTGCGCCACGGCTTCCTTTTCTTCAGCGATCTGACGCGCCTTGACCGAGAAGTTCGGCTTCTTCGAACGATCGAAGCCGATGACCATCGCGTCGAGCTTCTGGCCTACCTGGAAACGATCGGGACGCTGTTCGTCGCGATCGCGGCCAAGGTCGCTGCGCTTGACGAAGCCGGTCGCACCATCGTCGCCTACCTGAACCTCCAGGCCGCCATCGCGGACTTCGAGGACGGTCACGGTGACGACGTCGTTGCGCTTCAGAGCACCGCCCGCAGCGGCGACGCCGGCAGCCGGCGCACCCTTTTCGAGCTGCTTCATGCCAAGGCTGATACGCTCCTTCTCGACATCGACGTCGAGAACGACGGCTTCGACCTGCTCACCCTTGCGGTGCAGCGCAAGCGCGTCTTCGCCCGAGATGCCCCATGCGATGTCCGACATGTGGACCATGCCGTCGACGTCGCCGGGCAGGCCGATGAACAGGCCGAACTCGGTCGCGTTCTTGACTTCGCCCTCGACCTTCGAGCCGACCGGGTGCGCATCCGCGAACTCTTCCCAGGGGTTGCGCTGGGCCTGCTTGAGGCCGAGCGAGATGCGGCGCTTTTCGCTGTCGACCTCGAGCACCATCACTTCGACTTCCTGCGAGGTCGAGACAATCTTGCCCGGGTGCACGTTCTTCTTCGTCCAGCTCATCTCCGAAACGTGGACAAGGCCTTCGATGCCCGGTTCGATCTCGACGAACGCACCGTATTCGGTAATGTTCGTCACCGTACCGGTCATCTTCATGCCGACTGGATACTTTGCCCCGACGCCGTCCCACGGATCGCTCTCGAGCTGCTTCATGCCGAGGCTGATGCGCTGGGTCTCGGGGTTGATGCGGATGATCTGCACGGTGACGGTGTCGCCGATGTTGATCACTTCGCTCGGGTGATTGACCCGCTTGTAGCTCATGTCGGTGACGTGGAGCAGGCCGTCGATTCCGCCCAGGTCCACGAAGGCGCCGTAGTCGGTGATGTTCTTGACCACGCCATCGATGACCTGGCCCTCGGCCAGTTTGTCGATCAGCTCGCTGCGCTGTTCGGCGCGAGTTTCCTCGAGCACCGCACGGCGGCTGACGACGATGTTACCGCGACGGCGGTCCATCTTCAGGATCTGGAACGGCTGCGGCATGTCCATCAGCGGGCCGACGTCGCGCACCGGGCGAATGTCCACCTGGCTGCCGGGGAGGAAGGCCACTGCGCCGTCGAGGTCGACGGTGAAGCCGCCCTTCACGCGGCCGAAGATGCGGCCGTCGACTCGCTTGCCTTCGCCGAATTCACTTTCCAGCTTGTCCCACGCGGCTTCACGGCGTGCGCGGTCGCGCGACAGCATCGCTTCGCCGTCGGCATTCTCGACGCGGTCGACATAGACTTCGACCTCGCTACCGACCGACAGGCCGTGCGTGCCCTCTTCCTCGCCGCCGCGTTCGAATTCCTTGAGGGCGACGCGGCCCTCGCTCTTCAGGCCAACGTCGATCACGGCCATTCCGTTTTCGATCGCGGTCACGGTGCCCTTTACGACGCGGCCCTCGAAGCCTTCGTCGCCGGCGCCGCCGAGCTGTTCGTTGAGAAGCGCTTCAAAATCGGCGCGAGTGGGGTTGGCAGTGGTTGCCATAATCTCAGGGTATCCTATTCACTGTTTGCTACCGGCCACCGGTTTTACCGGGGTCTTTAACCGTCTCCCGCGGGATTGCGGGGCCAACGGGGCAAGAGGGCCGTGGTCTCCGCAAGGCCGCATGCCACGCGAAGGTCCGGTCGAGCTGATGCTGTCGGGACGGGCGCGCACATAGGCGGATGAACCCACGAACGCAAGCAAATGCACGACCGCCGCGACGCCCAGTCGGACATCGCGGCGGATCGCCGATTGTGTTCAGGTAAGCGAGATTACGTCGTCGAATTGGCGTTCGCGTCGTTCCACGGCCAGATCTTCATGCCGTTGACCGAAATGTCGCCCATGAGGCCTTCGGAATTGAACACGTAGAGCATCGTCTTGTCGCCGGTCGTCTGCCCCTGCGCGGTGGCCCCTGCCTGGACAACGGTCACATCGGCGTCGGCGCCGATGCTCCACTTGCCGTCAGACTGATACTGCTTGAGGGTTGCGGGATCAGCCACCTTTAGCACGAACGACGCGGCCGAAACGCCAGCTTCTAGGCCGATGCTGCCTTCGCCCATCTTGTAATAGCCCTTTATCTGGCCGTCCTGTACGAGGGCGCCTTCGCCTCCCGCACCGCCGACGCCCAGCGCGACCGAGGTCACGTCGGGAAAGACGATATAGCCGGCGGGATTGCCGTCAGCACACGTCGGCTCGACATTCTTGCAGGTTTCGAGCGCAGACATGACCTTCGCGTCGATGCTCGGGTTATTCTCGTAGGTTCCGGTGTCGGCGTTCGTGTCTGCCGCCGCCGTGTCGGTGCCGGAGGCGTCCTGCGTCGGTTGCTGGGAACAAGCCGCAAGACTTCCGGCGAGAGCGAGAAGAACTAGTCTTTTCATGGGTGGGTCCTTTCGGGTGGATGAATGTGTCTCCACACGACCAATGGATGCGAAAAGGGCTCGTTCCAAAAAAATTTCGCTAGCTTGAGCGACTAAAGGCAATCCCGACGGACATCGCCCAGGAAAGCTAACGGGGCTTAGTCAACCGAATTTGGAAGCCTGTCGATCGCGGATATTGCCTCCGCCAATACCTCGTCTCGCGTGAGGCTGGTGGTGTCTATCACCACAGCATCCGGTGCTATCTGCAACGGCGCGACTGCACGAGAGGTGTCGCGCTCGTCACGGCGGCGGATGTCGTCGCCGATTTCGGTGAGCACTGCGTCGATCCCGCGCTCACGCATCTCCTTCCATCGCCGCTCGGCACGCGCTTCGACACTAGCGGTGATGAATAGCTTCACGTCGGCGTCGGGGACAATGACGGTACCGATATCTCGTCCATCGAGGACCGCGCCGCCGGGCTGCTCCGCGAACCGTCGCTGCCGCTCGAACAAGGCCTGGCGCACGGAGGGATGGACCGACACTCGGCTCGCGTAGCCGCCGGCTTCCTCGCTGCGCAGGTGCGAATTGTCCAGAAGCGCTACCGGAAAGGTCGTCGCCGCCAGCGCGTCGCCACCATCGTCGGGGTCGCCGCCATCCAGGAATACCTGCCAACCGACAGCGCGATAGAGCAGGCCGGTGTCGAGATACGGTACGCCGTAGTGTTCGGCGAGCTTCCGGGCGAGGGTTCCCTTGCCCGAGGCGGTCGGGCCATCGACGGCAATGATCATGCCGGTTTACCCCGCGCGGCGAAGGCCTTGGCGAGACCGTAGATCGCGATCGCGGCCCAGAATCCCTCGAGCACAAGGCTCGGCCAGTTGGTGTGGACCAGTAGGGAAACAGTAAGGAACGCCGCTCCTGCCAGGTTCGTACCGTGAAGCACGAACGGGTTCGGTGCGGCGCTCCACGTCAGGTAGGCATAGGCTCCGATGATGCAGGCCATGCCTATGAAGCCCACGAGCGTGTAAATGTCGGTCATTCGCTCGCCCCTTCCGACGCGTTGTACAGCAAGGCTTCGAACGACGGGAAACTGGTCGCGATCGGGCGGGTGTCGTCGATATCGACTCCGTTCTTTGAACGAAGGCCGGCGATCGCCATCGCCATCGCGATGCGGTGATCGAGATGCGTCTTCACGCGGTCGCTCAATGTGCCGCGAAGCGGCTCGCCGCCGGTCCCGTCGATGATCAAGCCATCCTCGATCTCTTCGACACATGCGCCTGCAGCGCTGAGGCCGGCGGCCATTGCGGTAAGTCGGTCGCTCTCCTTGACTTGCAATTCGTCGAGTTCCGCGGGTCACCGTACGCCCTTGCGCGACGGTGGCTGCGACGAACAGTGCCGGGAATTCGTCGATCATGCTGGGTGCGAATGCGGGATCGACTTCGATCCCGGACAGCGCGGCATGGCGTACCCGAAGATCGGCAACTGGTTCGCCGCCGACTTCGCGCGGGTCCAGCTTTTCAATGTTTGCGCCCATCAGGCGCAGCACTTCGACGAGGCCGGCACGGGTCGGGTTGAGGCCGACGTTCTCAATCACCAGATCGCTCCCCGGCACGATGCTTGCGGCAACTATAAAGAACGCTGCGGAAGAGGGGTCGCCGGGTACTTCGATCGTCTGCGCCTTCAGCTCGGCTTCCCCACGGATCGCGATGACGCGGTCGTCGCCGACTTCCTCCACCTGCAGCTCGGCGCCGAAGCCTCGCAGCATTCGTTCGGAATGGTCGCGGGTCGGCACCGGCTCGATCACGGTGGTAATCCCGGCGGTGTTCAGTCCGGCGAGCAGGACGGCACTCTTTACCTGCGCGCTTGCGACGGGCAGCCGGTATTCGATCGGTACCGGTACCCGCGCGCCCGTCATCATCAGCGGCAGGGTGCCACCAGGTGACGGGGTGAATTGCGCGCCGATGCGACTTAACGGCTCGATCACGCGTCGCATCGGTCGCTTCGACAGGCTTGCGTCGCCTGTGAAGGTGGCGGTGATGTAGTGGCTCGCGACAAGTCCCATGAGCAACCGGGTCGAGGTTCCCGAGTTGCCCATGTCGAGCGCGGCTGCCGGTTGCAGTAGCCCGCCAACCCCGACGCCGTGGATGCGCCATTCCTCGCCGATCTTCTCGACAGTCGCGCCCATAGCGCGCATGGCGGCGGCGGTCGCCATCACGTCCTCGCCCTCGAGCAGTCCGGTGACGTGCGTCTCGCCGACAGCCAGCGCCCCGAGCATCATCGAGCGGTGGCTGATCGATTTGTCGCCCGGCACGCGAATGCGTCCGCGCAACGGCCCAGTAGGACGGAAGGTGTTGTGAGAGGGCTGGTCGGTTTCGATCACGGCGGCGGCTCTTTGACAGCGCCTATGCCCTGTGGCAAGGCGCGCCCGCTCTTGATTCCGGTGCGCCGGTTACCCATCAAGTTTCGTGAAATTACCGTCCTGTCTTCCGGAAGACAGGCAGCATCGAGGACATACAATGGTCAAGCCAGAGTGGGGCACAAAGCGTCAGTGCCCCAAGTGCGGTGAGCGCTTTTACGACCTGACGAAAGACGAACCCGTCGAGTGCATCGAGTGCGGCGAAAAGTGGTTCCCTGAGCCGGTGCTCAAGTCGAAGCAGCCGATTCCGTTCGAGGAAGAGAAGAAGAAGGACAAGGAAGCCGACAGCGACCTGTCCGATGACGATGATCTGGAGGATCTCGACGTCGATGACGACGACGATTCGCCGGATAACGACGTCGACCTCGGCGGCGACGACGATCTTGGCGTGAAGACCGCCGGAGACGACGACGACAACGACGAGTGACGCGGCGGCCCGATTTCGGGCTTGCCAATCGGGGGCCGTCTCCATAAAGGGGCGGCCCGCCGGACCTCGGTTCGGCAAAAATTGATGGTACGGGGCCTTAGCTCAGCTGGGAGAGCGCCTGCATGGCATGCAGGAGGTCAGCGGTTCGATCCCGCTAGGCTCCACCATCGAAACAGAAAAAGTCGGGTTCCTTTCGGACTCCGCACGCTGGCCGACGAGGTTTCGTCCGCCGGCGTTTTTGGCATTTACCGGACGGTTCGTGGTTCGGGTGAGTTGAGGTAGCGCATGTTCGACAATTTGTCCGATCGTCTTGGCAACGTCTTCGACCGCCTGCGCGGCCGCGGCGCGCTGAGCGAACAGGACGTGCGCGATGCAATGCGCGAGGTGCGTGTGGCGCTGCTCGAGGCCGACGTGGCTTTGCCGGTCGCGCGCCGATTCATCGACGCGGTTACCGAAAAGGCCATTGGGGCAGACGTGCTTCGTTCGGTCACGCCGGGTCAGCAAGTCGTCAAGATCGTCCACGACGAGCTCGTCGAGATGCTCGGCGGCGAGGGTGGGGCGCAAGCCGAACCATTAAACCTCGCCGCGAAGCCGCCGGTCGTCGTGATGATGGTCGGTCTGCAGGGCTCGGGCAAGACGACCACGACTGCCAAGCTCGCCAAGTGGATCCGCGAGAAGCACGGCAAGAAGGCGTTGATGGCGTCGCTGGACGTTGCGCGGCCCGCGGCGCAGGAGCAGTTGGCGGTGCTCGGCGAGCAGGTCGACGTTGCGACGCTGCCCATCATCAAGGGCCAGCAGCCGGTCGACATCGCCCGCCGCGCGCTCGAGTTGGCGAGGCTGCAGAACGTCGATGTCCTCATGCTCGACACCGCTGGGCGGCTGCACGTCGACCAGGCGCTGATGAACGAGATGAAGGCGGTCGCCAGCGTCTCGACCCCCACCGAAGTGCTGCTGGTCGTCGATTCGCTGACCGGCCAGGACGCGGTGAACGTAGCGCAGTCGTTCAGCGGCGAAGTGCCGCTCACCGGCGTCGTGCTCACTCGCATGGACGGCGATGCGCGCGGCGGTGCGGCGCTCTCGATGCGCCACGTCACCGGCAAGCCGATCAAGTTTGCCGGCACCGGCGAGAAGCTCGACGCACTCGAAGCCTTCCACCCCGGCCGGGTCGCCGACCGTATTCTCGGCATGGGCGATGTCGTCAGCCTCGTCGAAAAGGCGGCGGCGACGATCAAGGAGGAGGATGCCGAGGCGCTCGCCAAGCGCATGGCGAAGGGACAGTTCGACCTCAACGACCTGCGCATGCAACTCAAGCAGATGCAGAACATGGGCGGCCTCGGGATGCTGGCGGGCATGATGCCGGGCATGAAGAAGGCAAAACAGGCGATGGCCCAGTCCGGAATGGACGACAAGGTGCTCGTCCACATGGATGCGGTCATCGGCTCTATGACCGCCAAGGAGCGCGCCCGGCCGGAGCTGATGAATGCCAAGCGCAAGAAGCGCGTCGCAGCCGGTGCCGGCCTTGAGGTTCAGGATGTCAACAAGCTGCTCAAGATGCATCAGGAAATGGCCCGCGCGATGAAGCAGATCCGCAAGATGGGCGGCCTCAAGGGGCTCGCCGCCGCATTTGGCAAGGGCGGACTGGGCGGTGCGCTCGGGGGCATGGGCATGGGCGGCGCGGGTGGCGCTGGCGCGCCGCCGTCGCTTCCCGGGCTCAGCGGGGGTGCGATGCCCTCCAACCTCAACGATTTGATGAAAAAGAAGTGATTTCAGTTTTGTATTCTAGAAAGGTGAAGTGAAATGGCAGTTGCAATCCGTCTCTCGCGCGGTGGCGCGAAGAAGCGCCCTTATTACCGCATCGTCGTGTCGGACAGCCGCTCGGCGCGTGACGGCAAATACCTCGAGCAGATCGGGACCTACAACCCGCTGCTCGCCAAGGACGACGAGAACCGCGTGAAGATCGACTCCGACCGTGCGAAGCACTGGCTGTCGGTTGGCGCACAGCCATCGGACCGCGTGGCCCGCTTCCTCGACGCCGCCGGCGTCCGTGAGCGCGCGGCCCGCAACAACCCCAAGAAGGGCGAGCCGGGCGAGAACGCGAAGACCCGCGCCGAGGAGAAGGTAGAGAAGGAAGAGGCCGCCAAGGCCGCTGCCGCCGAGGCTGCCGCCGCTCCGGAGCCCGAAGTCGAAGAGACCCCGGCCGCCGAAGAGGTGACCGCCGAGGCCGATGCGCCGACCACCGATGAGCCCGCCGAGGGTAGTGAGACCCCGGCGACCGGCGACGAGGCGGCAATCGAGTCGACCTCCGACACGCCGGCCGAAGGTTCGGAAGAGAAGACCGAGGGCTAAGAGCCCCGTATGGACAAGCCCGTTACCCTCGCGGCCGTCGCCGGTGCGCACGGGGTGACGGGCGAGGTCCGCCTGAAGCTCTTCGGCGAGGGCGTCGAGGCGATGACGCGCTACAAGAGCTTCAACGACGGTGCGCTCACGCTGAAGAAGTTGCGCGACGACGGCAAGGGTGGAGCGATTGCGCGCTTCGCTGAAGTCCCCGACCGCACCGCCGCTGAAAAGCTGCGCGGCACCGCGCTCACCGTCCCTCGCTCGACGATGCCGCCGCTCGCGGAGGGCGAGTATTACCACGCAGACCTCCTCGGTCTTTCCGCGGTGACCGAGACCGGGAAGCCGCTTGGCACTGTCGTTGCCATAGAGAACTTCGGTGCAGGCGACATCCTTGAGATCGAGAAGCCCGACGGCAAGCGATTCATGGTTCCGATGACTATCGATGCCGTACCGGGTTGGAACGATGAACAGGTCGTGATCGCCGAGGAGTTCGTGGTCTAGCGGAATCTCGGAACATCAGAGCGTGTGCGTCGCTGGTTCTGCATGACTCGTATCAAATTGATGGCACCGTTATCGGCCGCGCTCCTGCTTATGGCGTGCAATTCCAATTCGCCCGAAACGCAACAGGAGCCGCCCCCGACCTCGACCTCCAATCCCACTGCGACCGGTAGTGCGGACAATCGCAAGGACATGTCGGAGAAGTCCTCCGATACGCTGGTCAAGGAAGGGCGCATCGAGGCTGGGACCGAATGCCCCGTGCTTCACACGCCTGACGGCGAAATCTGGGCGCTCGCGCTGGGCGGGGCGGACTTCGGCCCCGGCGACTATGTCCGGGTAACCGGCAAGCGTGCCGAAGCGGGCTTCTGCCAGCAAGGCAAAGGCACCATCGAGCCTTCGCGCATAGATCCGACCGATCCACCCGCTCGCGACCGCGACCCGGCCCGGGCCGGCGGTATCGCGGTGACGACCGAATACGTTCAGGGAAACTGGGTTGCAAAGGGTGTCGATGCAGATTGCGCGAAACCCGACTTCGCAGTTCGGAAGAATTTGAATGGGATGAGCCTCATCGAGACTCGCGTAAACGGAGTCCCCGAAACCGGCGTCGTCGACGTCGGCTCGACGCCCGCGCTTCACTGGGACGAACCGCTACCAGCGCTGCCGATCGAAACGCGAGGTCCCGACGGGCTCGCGGTTATGCCCGCCAAGGCAGGAAAGACGGTCACGATCGCCGGACATCGTATCGTCGGCGACGGAGTGGTTTTCCTGAAGTGCGGCTGATCTGGTCGTCCGCACGATTATCGTCCCGCAATTCCAGCATCTTCCGGCGCCCAAAGGGTCTGGCGAGGCAAATCATCGCCTGTTCTCCTCCTAGCGCCTGAAGGGGTCTTCGGCGGCGAGGTGGTTGCGGATCGTGGTCGCCGCGACTCCCGCCTGGCCCATCGCGTGGCTGATCTGATCGAGCCCGATGACCACGTCCCCCGCGGCGAACAGGCCGGGGACCGAGGTCTCCAAATGGTCGTCGGTCTCGACGCTTCCGCCTGCGGCGGTCTTCGCGCCCGCCATCTCGGCAAGTTCGGACCGCACGTGGCTGCCGAGCGCCGGATAGACGCTGTCGAACGCCATTCTTTCGTCGGCGGTGTCGAGCGCAATCCGATCGCCCTCGATCGCCCAGCCGCCGCAGGGGCCAGCGGCCTGCGCAATGCCGGCATCCGCGAGCTTTTTGGAGCATTCCTCGTCGAGATCGTGCTTGCCGTGGGGGCTGATCAGCGTCAGGTCCGGAGTGAAGCCGCGGAGGAACAGCGCCTCGGCAGTGCCGTGCTTGCTGGTGCCGATGACCGCGACGCGCTTGTCGGTGACTTCGTAACCATCGCAGACCGGGCAGTAGCGCAGCAAGCCCCTTGCGAGCGACTCGTCGTGGAGATCGTCGTCCAGCGAATCGGGACGGCGATTGACCACCCCGGTCGCCAGGAGGACGCT
This sequence comes from uncultured Alphaproteobacteria bacterium, assembly GCA_963740025.1. Classification (GTDB taxonomy): domain Bacteria; phylum Pseudomonadota; class Alphaproteobacteria; order Sphingomonadales; family Sphingomonadaceae; genus Tsuneonella. The sequence goes on along the minus strand of CAVUCI010000006.1, from coordinate 66,653 downwards.
GCGCGCGGTGTAGGTGCCGGAGTCGGTGCCCACCGTAAACCGGTCGCCTGTCTTCGCGAGGTGCTCGACCCGCTTCTCCTCGCGCATCGCACCGTATTTGCGCGCCTGCTCACGCATGCGGGCGAGCAGATCCTTGCCCGCTATCCCCTCGGGAAATCCCGCATGGTTGTGTGTGCAAGGGATCCATGCGGCACGGCTCTCGCCGCTGTCGAACAGACGGATCGAGAGATGGTATCGGGCGAGGTAGATAGCAGCGGTCAGTCCCGCCGGGCCTGCGCCGATGATGATGCAGTCGTCGGGTTCCGATTGGTCATCGTCGCTCATTTCTTGCCTTGCCCTTCCGCCTTGCGCATGGGCGAGGGATGACCTTCGCCGCCACCGTCATAACGCTTTACCCGGAGATGTTTCCCGGTCCACTCGGGGTTTCGCTCGCCGGACGGGCGCTCGAACGCGGGGACTGGAGCCTTGAGGCGGTGCAACTGCGCGCCTTCGCGAGCGACAGGCATCGCACGGTGGACGACACACCCGCGGGAGGCGGGGCGGGGATGGTACTCAAGCCGGACGTGCTGGCCGCCGCGCTGGATAGCGTTGGCGACGGGCGACCTGTCCTGGCAATGACCCCGCGCGGTCGGCCCATCGACCAGGCGCGGGTGCGCGAACTGGCGAACGGACCGGGCGTCATCGTCCTGTGCGGGCGCTTTGAGGGTTTCGACGAGCGCATCTTCGAGGGGCGTCCAGAGATCGAGCAGGTGTCCCTCGGGGACATCGTGTTGTCAGGGGGAGAGCCCGCCGCGCTGGCCATCCTCGACGCTTGCATTCGCCTGCTTCCCGGCGTAATGGGCGCCCCGCTTAGCGGAGCCGAGGAATCCTTCGAAGAAGGGCTGCTCGAGTATCCGCAGTATACCCGACCTCAGGAATGGGAAGGGCGCACGATCCCCGAAGTGCTGCGATCGGGGGATCATGCGAAGATCGCGGCATGGCGCAAAGCCATGAGCGAGAACGACACACGGCTACGCAGGCCGGACCTTTGGGAGCGCTACAGTGGCGCTCGGGCCCGACCTGCCTCTGGTGCGCAGCGCGAAACGAAGGACTAGGACCAGTGAACCTGATCCAGCAACTCGAGGCCGAAGCGGCCGAGGCCCTGACCCAGGGCAAGGACATTCCCGAATTCCGTGCGGGCGACACCGTGCGCGTCGGCGTGCGCGTCGTCGAAGGCACTCGCACCCGTACCCAGAACTTCGAGGGCGTGTGCATCGCGCGTTCGAACCGTGGCATGGGTTCGAACTTCACGGTTCGCAAGATCAGCTTCGGCGAGGGCGTCGAGCGTGTCTTCCCGCTGTACTCGCCCAACATCGAAAGCATCACCGTGGTCCGCCGCGGCGTGGTGCGCCGGGCCAAGCTGTATTACCTGCGCGGCCGCACCGGCAAGCGCGCCCGCATCGCCGAGCGCCGCGAGAACGCCTAAGTATTGTTTTCTAAGCGGAACAGGCGCTAGCAGAAAGGGGCGATCCGGGTTTCCGGGTCGCCCCTTTTGCTTGCGAGTTCTTTGGAGTTCCTCCCTTATGCGTTTGCCAAGTCTGCTCACCGCCGTCGCGGTGGCAACCCTGTCGCCATCAGTACATGCACAGGAGAATTTCGGAGTGATCGAGCAGACCCAAAGCGCAAGTGATCTGAGTTTCCGGCGAGTCTTCGGAAGCCCGTCGCTCGACGGCAGTTCGCCACGCGGGGTGAAGCTTTCGCCCGACGGACGCTATCTCACTGTGTTGCGCAACCGCGCCGACGATCGCGAGCGGTACGATCTTTGGGCCTTCGACCGCGAGACCGGACAATGGTCGATGATCGTCGATTCGCTGAAGCTCGGCAGCGGTGAGGAATTGTCCGAAGCCGAGAAAATGCAGCGCGAGCGCCAGCGCATTGCGGGGTTTAAGGGAATCGTGGCCTACGGCTGGGCGAAGGATGGCAAGTCCATTCTCGTTCCATTGGACGGAGCGCTTTACCTCGCACGGCTCGACCGGACGGTGGCCAAGCTCGAAACAGGCAAGGACCCGCTCAATCCGGCGCTGAGCGAGACCGGACGTTATCTGTCATTCGTGCGCGATGGAGGGTTATTCGTCGGCCCGACGCAAGGTATCCCGCGAGCGATCACCCCTGCCGAAGCAAGCAACCTCGTTCATTGGGGCGAGGCGGAGTTCGTAGCGCAGGAAGAGCTCGATCGGGATACGGGGTACTGGTGGTCGCCAAACGATGCGCGGATCGCGGTCGAGCGGTTCGACGAAGCGCCAGTGGGCGTGGTCACCCGCGCTGCGATCGGGGCAGAGGGTACCAGGACATTCGATCAGCGCTACCCGGCGGCCGGCACACCCAACGCTGATGTGTCGTTGTTCGTGATGGATCCGGACGGTGGCAATCGGGTGCAAGTGGATCTCGGCACCAATACGGATATGTATCTCGCCCGGGTCGACTGGGCCAAGGACGGACGCACGCTATATGTCCAGCGGCTCGATCGCCTGCAAACCAGGCTCGACATGCTCTCCGTCGATCCGGCGACGGGCACGTCCAGGGTGCTGTTCACCGAGAAGGCAGCGCGCGGACACTGGATCAATCTGACGAACTATTACAAGTGGCTCGACGACGGCAGCCTCATCTGGTGGTCGGAGCGCAGCGGTTACGGTCATCTCTACCGCTTTGCCGATAGTCGCTGGACGCAGTTGACCAGGGGCGAATGGGCGGTCACCGGGTTGTCGGGCGTGGACCAGGAAACCGGCCGCGTCGTCTTCACCGGCACCAGGGACGATGTGCTCGCGCCGCAGATCTATGCGCTGAACCTGAAGTCGCCCTCGCGCGTAGAGCGCCTGAGCGATCCGACGTACAGCAACGAAGCGCAGATGGACGAAGCGGGCCGCTCCCTGATCGTCAAGCGGTCGAACCCCGATCAGCCATCGCAAAGCTTTCTGGCCGACACCTCAGGCAAGCGGCTGGTATGGATCAACGAGAACAGGATCGATGCATCTCATCCTTACGCACCGTACCTCGCCAGCCACCGGGAGCCGAAATTCGGCACTATCACGGGTCCCGACGGCAGCGCGCTCTACTGGAAAATGATCACGCCGCCGCTTGAGGCTGGTAAGCGCTACCCGGTGTTCTTCAGCCACTACGGCGGACCGCACTCGCAAACCGTCACTCGCGGCTGGGGCGGCGCACTCGAGCAGGCGATCGTCGACCAGGGTTACATCTACTTCGAGATCGATAATAGAGGCAGCCCCAACAGGGGCATCGAGTTCGAGAGGCAGATTCTCCACGCGATGGGCTCGGTAGAGGTCGCGGACCAGAAGGCCGGGGCGGAATATCTGAATACGCTCGATTTCGTCGATCCGGATCGCATCGCAATCTACGGCTGGTCGTACGGCGGATACATGACCCTGAAGATGCTCGAGGCGGATCAGGGTTTCTATGCCGCCGGCATCGCCGGAGCGCCGGTGACCAAGTGGGAGCTCTACGACACGGCCTATACCGAACGATACATGGGTCTGCCGACCGGTGACGGGGCGGATGTTTACCGTCGTGCCGACGCGATGCATGAAGCTGGCAAGATTGCCGACCCGCTCTTGCTGATACATGGATTGAGCGACGACAACGTCGTGTTCGAGAACTCGAGCGCGCTGATCGCGAAAATGCAGGAGGGGGAGGTTCCGTTCGAGATGATGCTCTACCCCGGCTACACCCACCGCGTATCAGGACCACACATCGGCCCGCACGTTTGGAATACGATCATGGGCTTCCTCGCGCGCAACGGAGTGGCCGGCGGTGGTCGCTGATCGAGGCGATTAGATGAGCGAACGGGAACCGGCTGACCGGGGCGACGAGACTCCCGATCACGAGCACGTCCTCGGCGTAAGCGGCGCTTGGGCGATGGCGGTGGGCGGCATGATTGGCGGCGGAATATTCTCGACGCTCGGGGTGGTGATCTCGGTCGCTGGCGAGTGGGCGTGGCTCAGCTTCCTGATGGGCGGTGTCATCGCGCTCGCGACCGGGCACAGCTATTCCGAACTGACCCGCCAGGTGGGTGAGGCCGGGGGTTCCTACGCCTATCTGCGCGCGATGGGCCGTGAGAAGCTGGCGCGTGTCGTCGTATGGATCCTGGTCGTCGGCTATACGCTGACCGTCTCGGTCTATGCCGTGACTTTCGGAGCTTACGCAGCGAACGCCTTTTCCGCCCCGCTGTGGGTGCGCTCGGTCGCGGCGCTGGGCGCGATCGTATTGCTCGCGGGCGTGAATCTGGCCGGAGCTTCGGAGGCCAACACGCTCGAGAAGGTGGCCGTCTGGGGCAAGCTGGCGATCCTTCTTGGGCTTGCCGGTATCGGCCTGTGGCACTGGGCGCCCGAGCGGATGTTGCTCGATACCGGCGCGCCGATCGGTCTGTCAGGCGCACTCGTCGGCATGGGCGTCGTGTTCATGGCTTATGAGGGTTTCCAACTCCTGAGCTACGACTACGAGGAAATGCAGGATGCGGACCGCACGATTAGACGTGCGATGCCGCTGGCGATCCTGGCCACGACCGCGACTTACATCGTCGTGGCCGTCGGTGCGGCGATGCTCGCGGGTGCGAGGGAGATCGTCACGCACGAGGAAGTTGCGCTGGCGATCGCCGGGCGCGAGGCACTGGGCACCTTTGGATTCCTGGCGGTTTCGCTCGCAGCGACATTTTCTGCCGCATCGGCAATCAATGCGACTATTTTCGGTACTGCCCGGCTGGCGCTTCAGGCGGCCGACGATGGCGAGATGCCCGCCGCATTTGCTCGTCGAGACCGCGAGGGAGCGCCGTGGGCAGGTACTGTGCTGATATCGGTTGCGGCGATGGCGATGACCCTGATCGGTGGCATTGAAGTTCTGGTCGAGGGGGCCAGCTTCGTGTTCCTCGCTATATTCGCCCTGGTCAACTGGATCGCTATCGAGCGCCGCGTGCCGCACCGTTGGGCCGCCTTCATCGGACTCGCCGGATCGGCCGCGGGCGCGATGATGCTCGTCCTGCACCTGGCCGGGAAGGCCTGAAAGAAGGGCGGGGCGACGCCGGGGGGCCAGTGGAGTCGTCCCGCCAGTTATGGGTTTCAACTTTCTGGAGACCTGCTGCGGCGCCACCGCCGTCTATTGCCTCCTCCCGCTCGAAAGGCGGGACATCGCAATGGCTTCGCGCCTGTTAGGCAAATCGCAACAAATCCGGTCAACCCGAATTTAACTACGGCGAAGCTTTCGCATGGCACGCATTGGTCCACGTGGCGTTGCGCTTTTGACGAGGAAGCGTAAGGGGGCCGTCCCGAATTTTTGCGCAAGTGCGAAGGAGTCAATGCCGTGGGTTATCGGGTAGCCGTGGTCGGAGCGACCGGCAACGTGGGCCGTGAGATGCTCGCCGTCCTCGCCGAGCGCGAGTTCCCGTGCGACGAGGTCGCCGCCGTGGCGAGCGGCCGCTCGACCGGTACCGATGTCGAGTTCGGCGACACCGGCAAGATGCTCAAGTGCAAGAACATCGAACACTTCGATTTCGCAGGCTACGACATCGCACTTTTCTCTGCCGGCAGCGGGCCGGCGAAGGAATACGCGCCCAAGGCCGCGGCGGCGGGCTGCGTAGTGATCGACAATAGCTCGTTCTACCGCATGGACCCCGATGTGCCGCTGATCGTTCCTGAGGTAAATCCCGATGCGATCGAGGGTTATTCGAAGAAGAACATCATCGCCAACCCTAACTGCTCGACCGCCCAGATGGTCGTGGCGTTGAAGCCCCTGCACGATGCGGCCGGTATCAAGCGCGTAGTCGTCAGCACCTATCAATCTGTGTCCGGCGCTGGAAAGCAGGGCATGGATGAACTGTTTCAGCAAAGCCGCGCAATCTTTGTCGGCGACCAGGTCGAGAGCCAGAAATTCACCAAGCAGATTGCGTTCAACGTGATCCCGCACATCGACAGCTTTCTCGACGACGGGTCGACCAAGGAAGAGTGGAAGATGGTGGTCGAAACCAAGAAGATCCTCGACCCCAAGATCAAGGTCACTGCCACCTGCGTACGCGTGCCTGTGTTCGTCGGCCATTCCGAAGCAATCAATCTGGAATTCGAACGCGAGTTGTCGGCCGAAAGGGCAATGGATATCCTGCGCGAAGCGCCTGGCGTGATGCTCGTCGACAAGCGTGAGGACGGCGGATACGTCACCCCGATCGAATGCGTTGGCGACGGAGCGACTTTCATCAGCCGGGTCCGCGAGGATCCTACTCTCGAAAACGGCCTCAATATCTGGTGCGTCAGCGACAACCTGCGCAAAGGTGCGGCGCTCAACGCAGTGCAGATCGCCGAGCTGCTCGGGCGCCGCTGCCTCAAGAAGGGCTGAGCCCGTGCGGGCACTCACGGTCGCGGTGGTCGCATTGTCGCTGGTGAGCTGCCAGCAGCAGCGCGAAGACGGTTCGCCGAGCGCGACCGCAAACGCTCAGACGACGCCAACCGTCACACCGACCTCGGCGTCGACTTCCGCCGCCGTAGCCCCTATCCCGCCGTCGCAGGTACGCCATGCGATACTCGACGCGGGGGGGCTGTCGATCGGGCGCAACCCGGGCACGGCGCGACACTTCGAATTCGGTACTCCCCGAGCAGTGGTTGAGAAGGCGGGCGATGCATGGCTCGGGGCCGGAGAGCGATCAGCGAATGAAGAGTGCGGCGCTGGGCCGATGGAATTTACGCGCTACGCCGGCCTGACGCTTAATTGGCAGGACGACAAGCTTGTCGGCTGGCTCGCAAAACCTGATCCGGCGGTCGTCACCACCGACGGCATCATGCCCGGAAAGCTGCTGCGCGATCTTGAAGTCGCTCGCAGCGCACGCTCCGTCGAGGGGAGCACGCTCGAGGGAGAATTCGATTATCTGGCCGCCGATGGGCACAAGATTGGCGGGTTCGCCACCGGGACGGGTCGCGACGCGACGATCGAAAGCCTCTATGCGGGGGTGAACTGCTTCTTCCGTTAAGGATGCGAACCGATGCTGACGGCCGATCTCTACTTCAGCTTCCGGAGTCCCTACAGCTATCTTGCGGTGGGACGTTACCGACAGATGACCGAGGACTACGCGCTCGATATCGCGCTGCGCCCGGTTTATCCGCTGGCGATCCGCCAACCTGACTTCTTCGAGCGTAATCACCCGAACTGGCTGCGATACACGATGCTCGACATGTTCCGCGTAAGCCAGATGGAAGGCATTCCGTTCGGCCCGCCGCGACCCGATCCGATCGCGCAGGATGTCGCGACCCGGACGATCGCCCCGGACCAACCGTACATTCGCCGGACCACGCGCCTAGGCCAGGCGGCGGCACGGCGCGGCAAAGGCCTCGCCTTCGCCGCCGAGGCTGGGCGCCTGATCTGGGGAGGTGCGGAGGACTGGCACGAGGGCGATCACCTTGCCGGCGCTGCCGAGCGGGCGGGGCTAAACCTTGCCGAACTCGATCGCGAGGCGACCGTCGAGGCTGCATCGCTCGACGAAGAAATTGGCGCCAATCAACAAGCGCTCGAGGATGCAGGGCACTGGGGCGTGCCGACCCTCGTTTTCGATGGCGAGCCGTTCTTTGGGCAGGATCGTATCGCCATGGCGAAGTGGCGGATGGAGCAGAAGGGGCTGACGAGACGATGAGCGAGGACACCCACAAACCAGGCGGCTGCCAATGCGGACGCTTGCGCTACACCGCCGACGTCTCGCAGGCCGAGGCATACCTCTGCCATTGCCGGATGTGCCAAAAGGCCACTGGCGGGTTTGCGGCGACCTTCGTGTTTCTGCCTGTCGCCGCGGTCGAGTGGGAACACGAGCCCGATTGGTACGCCAGTTCGCCGATCGCGAAGCGACCGTTCTGCTCAAAGTGCGGCTCGCCGCTTGGCTTCAAGTTCGATGATTCCGACAAGATGGATCTGACTTTCGGCAGCTTCGACGATCCATCCGGTTTCGTGCCTGTCGTTCATGCCGGTGTCGAGAGCTTGCACGACGCCTGGATCGATACCGGTGCCCTTCCTCGCCAGCGTAGCGACGAAACCGCAAGCGTAGCCAACCGTTGGCGGGCCGCCGGCCTTGAGGTGCCCGAATGAGCGAGCTTGGCACGGAAACGTACCCCGGTTTCGACGGAGCGCCTTTGGCGGTGCACCGGATAGGTGAAGGCCGACCGGTGTTGCTACTCCACGGTCTGTTTTCCGACGCAGCGACGAACTGGATCAAGTACGGCCATGCGCAGCGACTCGCCGACGCGGGGTTCGAGGCAATCATGCCCGACTTCCGCGCCCACGGTGAAAGCGCGAAGCCGCACGAGAAGGCCGCCTATCCGCCCGATGTGCTGGTGCGCGATACATTTGCGGTGATCGATGAACTGGGCCTCACGGATTTTGACCTCGCCGGTTTCTCGCTCGGCTCGCGTACCGCAGCGCGAGGGGTAATTGCGGGACTGAAGCCCCGCCGACTGGTGCTCGCGGGTATGGGCCTCGAGGGTCTGGCGGGTTGGAATCACCGCTCGGCCTTTTTCCTCGACGCTATCACACGGTTCGAAGAGGTGAAGCACGGTGACCCGGCCTTTATGGCGGTCGCCTTCATGAAGACCCAAAAGGTCGACCGCGTGGCCGCGCGGCTATTGATCGAATCGATTACCGACACCGACCCCGCCGACTTGGAGAAGATCGACATGCCGACACTCGTCCTGTGCGGCGCGAAGGATCGCGACAATGGCGATCCGGTTCGGCTGACCGAGGCCCTGCCCGACGCTGAGCAAGTCGAAGTCCCCGGCACGCACATGAGCTCGGTGACCGAGGCGGCGCTGGGCGAAGCGCTCGTCGATTTCCTTTCGCGCTGATCGGGGCGCACAGATTACCGGAAGGGCGGCTCGTTGAACGCCCGCAATTTGCGGCTGTGAAGGCGGTCTCCTTCCTCGCGAAGACGGCGACAGGCCGCGACTCCGATCTGGAGGTGCGCCGCGATCGCTTCCTCGTAGAACCGGTTGGCCTGACCAGGCAGCTTGATCTCGCCGTGCAGCGGCTTGTCGCTTACGCACAGCAAGGTACCGTAGGGCACGCGGAACCGATAACCCTGACCCGCGATCGTGGCGCTTTCCATGTCCACACCGACGGCTCGAGACAGCGACATGCGGTGCGCCGACTTGGTATACTGGAGCTCCCAGTTGCGGTCGTCGGTAGTGACGACAGTGCCGGTGCGCATCCGGTGCTTGAGATCCGCCCCTTGCGCGCCGGACACCTCTTCCGCTGCGCCGTAGAGCGCCTGCTGGACCTCGGCGATGGCAGGCAAGGGAATTTCCGGCGGGAGAACCTGGTCCAGGACGTGATCGTCGCGCAGGTATGCGTGGGCGAGTACGTAGTCGCCGATCTTCTGGCTTGGGCGAAGTCCTCCGCAATGACCGATCATCAGCCATGCCTCCGGACGCAGCACCGCGAGGTGGTCGGTGATGGTCTTTGCGTTGGATGGCCCAACGCCGATGTTCACCAGCGTGATGCCGCTGCGGTCCTCGCCGATCAGGTGGTAGGCCGGCATCTGGTGACGTCGCCAGGCGGTATCGGACAGCTGCAGCCGTGCGTTTCGCCGCTTTTCGGTAAGCATCAGTCCGCCCGCTCCGGCAAGCGCGGTGCAGCCGTTCTGGCCAAGCTGTTCGGCCGCCCAGTCGACGAACTCATCGACGTAGCGGTGGTAGTTCGTGAAGAGCACGAAGCGCTGGAAATGCTCTGGACTGGTTCCCGTGTAGTGCGCCAGACGGGCGAGGCTGAAATCGGTTCGCAGACCATCGAACAGTGACAGCGGGATCGTGTCTTCGGGACCTCCGAGCTCGATGCCGTCCGCCAGTTCGTCTCCGATCAGCGCGAGTTCGGTCGCCGGGAAGTGGCGGGCAAGGACGTGCGGCTCTATCCCCGCCAGCTCCGCGCCAGCGGCGCCGTCGAGGACGTAAGGGAATGGGATTTCCTGACGGGAGGGCCGCACCTCGACCTCGACATCGTAATCCTCCGCGATCAGTTCGAGCTGCTCGGCGAGGTAGTCGGCGAAGAGGTGCGGACGTGTGACGGTGGTCGCGTAAGTGCCGGCCTCGTTCAGCCGACCATAGGCGAGCCCGCGAGAACTCGCCGGCGGCTCGCCGCCATAGCGCACGACCAGCTCCGGATATGCATAGCTGCCGTCGAGCCGTTTCGAGGCGGGCGGCAGTGTGCGCTCGCGGGCATAGGCAATGATGTCCGCTCGCAGCGTCTCGACCGCGCGTTCGTAATATTCCGTAAGGGACTTGAGAATTGTTTCGACCAATTCCATCGAGGGCCGATAGCGCGCTCGACCCGCGAGGCAAAGGGAGAACCCTTTCTGCTTTCCGTCCGTTGACCCGATATGCACGGCCTCATCATCGAAATGATCGCAAAGGGCGGATACTTCGGGATTTTCGTCCTGATGGCGCTCGAAAACATTTTTCCGCCGATCCCAAGCGAGGTGATCATGGGGGTCGGCGGCGTCCTGGTGGCGCGTGGCGACATGACGTTCTGGCCGCTGCTCGTCTGGGGAACGGGCGGCACGGTCGCGGGGAACTATGCCTGGTACTGGATCGGGGACCACTGGGGTTACGAGCGGACCAAGCCTTTCATCGACCGCTGGTGTCGATGGCTGACTGTCGACTGGGAGCACGTCGAAAGCGCCAGCCGGTTCTTCCGCAAGCACGGCCAGTGGGTCGTGTTCTTCCTCCGCTTCAGTCCGTTCATGCGTACGATGATCTCGCTCCCTGCGGGCCTCGCGCACATGAGCCTGTGGCGGTTTCTCATATTCACGACGCTCGGCTCGGCGATCTGGAACGCACTGCTGATCCTCGGCGGCACCGTCCTCGCGCGATGGCTGAGCGAGTACGAAGCGGTGATGGGCTGGGCCATTCTGGGCCTGATCGTTCTGACGGCAATCGGCTACGCGTGGCGGGTGATGACCTGGACGCCGCGGGAAAGCCGCGACGATCCGGACGAAGGCGTGACCGAGCGCGTTTAGGAGCGAGGGTGCGCCTTGCGATAGGTGTCGAGCAACGTCGCCGCATCGACTTTCGTGTAGATCTGCGTCGAGCCAAGACTCGCATGGCCGAGCAATTCCTGCAGGCTCCTCAAATCTGCCCCCGCACCGAGCAGGTGAGTCGCGAAGCTATGACGTAGTGCGTGCGGGGTCGCGGTGGCTGGCAGACCTAGCGCGATGCGGGCGCTCGCCATCGCCTTCTGCACCATGCCCTGGCCGAGCGGGCCGCCTTTCGCGCCGCGGAAGAGCGGCTCGCTCGTCACCAATGGCCAGGGACACTTTGCGGCATACTCGGCAACCGCCTCACGCACGATAGGAAGCAAGGGGACCACGCGCTGCTTGCCGCCCTTGCCGGTGACTTTCAGCGTTTCGCCCAGAGGTAGATCGCCGCCGGTGAGCGATAAGGCCTCGGCGATACGCAGACCGCCGCCGTACATCAGCAGCAGCACTGCGCGATCGCGAGCGCCGATCCAGTCCTCGGCGGCGCTCTGAGAAACGAGTTCGGCGAGGTTGACCGCCTCGTCGGGGGTGACGGGCCGGGGCAGCCCTTTCTTAAGTCGCGGACCGCGGACGCGCGGGGCGACGGGTTCGCCGCCGACTTGCGAACGGGCAAAGGCGACGAAGCCCTTCAATGCTGAAAGCTCGCGCGCGGCGGAGGCGTTGCCCAAGCCGTCGGCGCGTCGCCGCGCAAGCTGGCGGCGAAGCGACTGGCCGTCGAGGGCGGCAAGGGCGGCCCAATCTTGAACACCGCACGCATCGAGCAGTCGGTCGGCCGCGGCGACGTAGGCGCGCACCGTGTGCGGCGAGCGCCGCCTTCCGTCGCGCAAGTGGTCGGCCCACGCGATGAGGAGGCCGGCTTTGCTCATGCCTCGACCAGGGATGCAGGCACCAGCTCGCCGAGCAGCGCGTCGAGCAACGGCATCCCGGCTTCGGTGACAAGCACCCGCTGCCCTTCGAGCGAGACGAGGCCGAGCGATCGATGCAGTGCAAGCTGGTCGCGGTCGATGAGCTGGTCGCTCGCGATGCGGAAGCGAGCTCCGAGCTCGGCGAGATCAACTCCCTCGCCAAGGCGGAGACCCATCAGCAATGCCTCCGACGCCTGCTCGCGCCTGAAGAGTATGCGTTCCTCGGCAATTCCGTGCCCGTGCGCTGCAACCGCGGCAAGCCAGTTTTCCGGCTTCTTGTGGCGCACCGTCGCCGCGCCGCCGCGCCGGCCGTGAGCACCGGGACCGATGCCGACGTAATCGCGGTAGCGCCAGTAGGTAAGGTTGTGGCGGCTCTCCTGCCCGGGCCGCGCATGGTTCGACACCTCGTAGGCAGGCAGACCCGCTGCAGCGGTCAATTCGCGGGTCAGCGCGAACAGGTCGGCCGCGGGATCATCGCCCAGCGGATCGAAGATGCCGCGCCGGACGTCGGTTGCAAAGCGCGTGCCTGGCTCGATGGTGAGTTGGTAGAGCGAGAGATGGTCGGTACCCAGCGCCAGCGCACGAGCGAGTTCGCTCTGCCAGTCGGCCTCGCCCTGGCCAGGGCGGGCATAGATGAAATCGGCGTTGACCCTCTCGAACGCGCACTGCGCGGTTTCGAGCGCGCGCAAGCCTTCGTCCGCGTCATGTAGCCGGCCCAGGAATCGCAGCGCATGGTCATCGAGCGACTGCAGGCCTAGCGAGACGCGGTTGACGCCCGCCGCAGCCAGTCCGGCGAAAGCTGCTGCCTCGACGGAAGAAGGATTGGCCTCGAGCGTGATTTCGATCTCGTCCGCAAAGCCCCACAGACGCTCCGCTTCGCCCAGCAAGGATTGGACAAGAGCAGGGGACATCAGGCTTGGCGTGCCGCCGCCAAAAAAGATCGATTCGAGGCGCTCGCCCGCCGCCCGGTCCGCCTCGTGCCGCATGTCTGCGATCAGTGCGCGCTGCCAGGCTGCGACTTCGACGTCGTCGCGCACGTGCGAGTTGAAGTCGCAGTAAGGGCACTTCTTCAGGCAGAACGGCCAGTGGATATAAAGTGCGCGCGCCATTTACCTCGAAGCTTTCAGAATCGGTTAAGCGAGGCCGCTATAGCCCATTCGCATCAACGATGGGGATCGGGATGGGTCGCAAGTTCGCGCCGCTGCTGGCGGCATTTGCAGTTGTCGGGACTTCGGGTGCCGCCGCGCAGCCGCGCGGAGTGGAAAGCAGCTTTGCCTATCGCCTGCTCGCGGCGCACAACACCGAGCGCGACCGCGCGGGCCTGCCGCGGCTCGCATGGTCGAGCCGGCTCGCCCAGGAGGCGCAAACCTGGGCCGTAACACTGTCGAAGAAAGGCACGCTCGAGCACGCCAGCAACGCCCAGCGTCGCAACATGGGCGAGAACCTGTGGATGGGCGCTGCGGGCTATTACAGCGCCGAGACGATGGTCGATGGTTTCCTGTCGGAGCGCACGAAATTCCGCCCGGGTACGTTCCCCCAGGTCAGCCGAACCGGCAACTGGTCGGACGTGGGGCACTACACGCAGATCATCTGGCCGACGACGACGGAAGTCGGCTGCGCGGTAGCCAAGGGAACGATCAACGACTTTCTCGTGTGCCGCTATAATCCGCCGGGAAATACGTTCGGGCAGAAGGTCGGCTGAAGCCGAGCCTCAGCCGAATTGCTCGGCGACGAGTTTGGCGAAAGCATCGGCGCGGTGGCTGATGCGGTGCTTTTCGTCGGGATCGAGCTCCGCGAAGGTCACGGATCGGCCCGATGGCACGAACACGGGGTCGTAGCCGAAGCCCATCGTCCCGCGCGGCGGCCATGTAAGCGCGCCGTCGACACGCCCTTCGTAGACCGCGCTTTCACCTTCGGGCCACGCAATCGCGAGGACGCAGGAGAACCACGCATCTCGCGGTGTTTCAGAGCCTTTGGCCTGAAGCATTCCCTCGACTTTGCCCATCGCCATGTACCAGTCGCGCCCCGGGTCGCCCTCGAACCACTGCCGTTCGGCCCAGTCGGCGGTGTAAACGCCCGGACGTCCGTCTAGCGCAGCAACCGACAGGCCGCTGTCGTCAGCGAGTGCGGCGAGGCCCGAGGCTTCGGCCGCCGCATGCGCCTTGAGCAGCGCGTTCTGGACGAACGTGGTGCCAGTCTCTTTGGGCTCGGGCAGGCCGAGCGATCCGGCGCTGATGCACTTGACCCCGTAAGGTTCGAGCAGCGCGCCGATCTCTTTGAGCTTGCCCGCGTTGTGCGTTGCGATGACGAGCGTGCCGGACCCGATCCGGCGTGTCATGCGCGGGTCGCTTCTTCCTGCGCCCTGAACACCTGTGCGCACCCGATCTGGGCTAGACGGAGCAGCCGCAGCAGGCCCTCTTCGTCGTAAGTCGCGCCCTCGGCAGTGGCCTGGACCTCGGCGATCTGGCCGCCCTCGATGAGGACGAAGTTCGCGTCGGCATCGGCCGAGCTATCCTCGTTGTAGTCGAGGTCGAGCACCGGCGTACCCTTGTGAATGCCGCACGAGATCGCGGCGACCTTGGCAACGATAGGATCTTCGGCGACCGCGCCCGCCGCCATCAGCTTGTCCACCGCAAGGCGCAGAGCAACCCAAGCGCCGCTGATCGCCGCGGTGCGCGTGCCGCCGTCGGCCTGGATCACGTCGCAGTCGAGCACGATCTGCCGCTCGCCGAGCTTCTTGAGGTCGACCACCGCACGCAACGAGCGCCCGATCAGTCGCTGGATTTCCTGGGTGCGGCCGCTTTGCTTGCCCTTTGCAGCCTCGCGCTGGCCGCGGGTGTGCGTGGCGCGCGGGAGCATCGAGTACTCTGCGGTCACCCACCCTTCGCCCTTGCCGCGCAGCCATGGGGGGATGCGCTCTTCAACCGAGGCGGTGACGAGGACACGGGTGTCGCCGAAGCTCACGAGGCAAGAGCCTTCGGCATGCTTGGTGAAACCTGTGTCGATCGAAATGGCGCGCATCTCGTCGGGCGCGCGGCCGGAAGGTCGCATGGGAGTTCCTTTATGAGTCGTCGCGAGCGGCCTAGGCGCTTGGGCCTTGCCGCGGCAAGTGCGCGCTCTAGATTGAACCACGATGGTCAGTCCTCCCGTCTCCGAATTGAGTACCCGCGCGCGGACCATCTTCCGCCTGGTAGTGGAAGGTTACCTTGCGAGTGGTCAGCCGGTGGGTTCCAAAACCCTGGCCGGCGAAGGAGGACTGAATCTTTCGCCCGCCTCGATCCGATCGGTCCTCGCCGAGCTGGAGAGCCTCGGCCTCCTCGCCGCTCCGCATACGAGCGCAGGGCGGATGCCGACCGATACGGGGCTGCGGTTGTTCGTCGATGGAATGATGCAGGTAGCGGAGCCTTCCGCCGAGGAGCGCCGCGTGATCGAGCATCGCCTTGCCGCACCGGGCCCGATCGAAGCTGCGCTCGAGGCCACGAGTGCGCTTCTGTCCGACATTTCCGGAGCGGCGGGGATGGTCATGGTCCCGCGCCGCGAACCGCGGCTGGTGCAGCTTACCCTCGTTCCGCTTGCGCCGGCCCGTGCGCTCGCGGTGCTGGTGGGAGAAGATGGGGCCATCGAGAACCGCGTGCTGGATCTTGGTGGTCCGACGAGCGCGTCGACCCTGGAAGCGGCGGGCAATTATATAACGGGGCGGCTGGCTGGCCGCACCTTGGCCGAAGCGGTTGCCGCCATCCGCCGCGAACTATCGGCTGGCCGCTCGCAGCTCGACGATGCGAGCCGCGACCTGGTCGAACGAGGGCTGGCGGTGTGGAGCGAGGACGCGGCGCGGCGCCCGGTGCTGATCGTGCGCGGAGCTGCAAATCTCCTTGATGAGACGGCACTCAGCGACATCGAGCGCGTGCGTCGGCTGCTTGACGACCTCGAAGACAAACAAGCGGTGGCAGAGCTGCTCGAGTCGGCAAGAAACGCGGAATCGACCCGAATCTTCATCGGCAGCGAGAACCGGCTGTTCGCATTGTCGGGATCGTCGGTGATCGCCAGTCCCTATCGCGACCGCGACGGGAAGGTGGTAGGCGTGCTCGGGGTGATCGGGCCGACGCGGTTGAATTACGCGCGGGTCGTCCCCATGGTGGATTTTACGGCCCGCTCACTGGGCAAACTGATCGGATAACGACGAAAAAACAATGATCGAAGATGACAAGCAGTCGGCCGACGGGGCCGTGGCGAAAGAACTCGATGGCGTTCCCGCCGACATGATTGATGAGGCCGAAGAGACCGAGGCGAGCGACGGCCTTTCCGACGCGCTCAAGGCGCTGAAGGACGATCTCGAGAAGGCTTCGCAGGACGTCCTCTACGCCCGCGCGGAGACGCAGAATGTGCGCCGCAGGATGGAAAAGGACATCGCCGATGCTCGTGCCTATGCGGCGACGGGCTTCGCGCGTGATATCCTGTCCGTTTACGACAACCTCGTCCGCGCGATCGAGGCGATCCCGTCCGAACTCCACGACGATCCGCGGTTGAAGGCCCTCGTCACCGGCGTCGAGGCGACCCAGCGCGAGGTGGAGAGGGTCTTCGCCTCACATGGCATCACCCGCGTTGCGGCCAAGGGCCTGCCGCTCGATCCTAACCAGCATCAGGCCATGCTCGAAGTGCCCTCGGAGGACCACGAGCCTGGAACAGTGGTGCAGGAAATGCAGAGCGGATGGATGATCAAGGATCGGCTTTTGCGCCCGGCCATGGTCGGAGTCGCGAAGAAGCCCTGACGGGAACATAGTGGGACCTTCTCCGTAAGTCTCCTATCCGAGGGGGCAGAGGAGAATTGCCATGAAAGCCCGTATCTTGCTTGCTCCCGCTCTGGCGCTGAGCACCATGTCGCTGGGAGCCTGCGCCCAGAATTACGCAGGGGAAGGCGGCCTTGCCGGGGCAGCAGCCGGTGCCGGCCTTGCAGCCGTGACCGGAGCGGACATCAAAACCTATGCGCTCGCGGGCGCAGCGGCAGGCGCGCTCGCCGGTTATTTCGTCGACAAGAACGGCAATTGCGACGGATACGACCGAAACGGTTATCTTGACGACGATTGCTTCGGGACTGCAGGTTACCCTTACGACCCGCGGCGCTAGTCGTCGGCGGGTTTTTGCTGCAGCGCGCGCTTTTCCGCCTCGGAAGAGTTGCGCGACTGCGGCCGGATGAACAGGCGGCGGACCGACGAAAATTGCTCGTTCACCGCCTCTTCGATCGCGTTGGCGGCATTCTCTACCTGGGCCACGTCCATATCGTGATCGAAGTCGAGGCTGATCGTGGCGATGACCTGATCCGGCGCCATCTGTACCGCGATAACCTCGTTCACAGCGCAAACTCCCGAAGTCCTTTCAGCGACCGAACGCAGATGTTCGATGAGTTCTGGATCGGCACGCTCGCCGATGAGGAGGCGCTTTGTCTCACGGGCAAGAATGACTGCAACAGTGCCGAGCAGCAGGCCAATCGCAATCGAGCCAAGTCCGTCGTAAATCGGATTGCCCGTCACCACCGCGAGGCAAATCGCGACGGCTGCGATGACGATGCCAGTCAGCGCCGCGCTGTCTTCCATAAGGACGACGAACACGGCTGGGTCCTTGCTGTTGCGAAAGCTTTCCCAGTATCCTTCGCCCGGTTTCTTCGCCTGATCGAACGCCCGGTATGCGAAGTACAGCGAGGCACTTTCGAACAGAAAGGCAATCGCGAGCACCGCGTAGTTGATGAGCGGGCGTGATATCGGCTCCGGGTTTCGAATGTGTAGGATGCCTTCGTAAATCGACACGCCCGCGCCGGCGGTGAAGATCAACAGAGCGACGACAAACGACCAGAAGTAGAGTTCACGCCCATGCCCGAGGGGATGCAGCTCGTCGGGCGGCTTCTCGGCCCGGTGCTCTCCGAACAGCATCAGCGCCTCATTGCCTGTATCGACCAACGAGTGGATG
This sequence comes from uncultured Alphaproteobacteria bacterium, assembly GCA_963740025.1. Taxonomy (GTDB): domain Bacteria; phylum Pseudomonadota; class Alphaproteobacteria; order Sphingomonadales; family Sphingomonadaceae; genus Tsuneonella. Next base: position 48,749 of record CAVUCI010000006.1, on the reverse strand, counting down.
CCTTCGGTGAGCATCGACGAACTGCCGGCAATAGCGGCGGCGATGAATTTGGTCGTCGCGATCGCGAAATTGCCGGCGAGTGCAGCGTAGATGACGAACTTGCTGCCTGAAGCCATGTTTTCCCAATGCGCGGGAACGCGAGAGGGTCCGGCAATTACTCGGGTTTGGTGCAACCGGCTACGCTGGGACTTGCATTTGAATTGCCTCGCTGGCTTCGAAAAGTGCGAAAGCTGCTGCTAGCTCTGCGAATAGTTCCAATAGCTTTGTCGATTGTTTCAAAGCTGAAACAATGGCGCGCATATTCGCCTTCGTTTATTTGGCTCAACTTCTGGGCGAATACGTGTGGTTCGTCGCAAATGCTCCCGAGCTCCAGCCTTCCATGCGCGATGGCATTTCTTATGCACAGCGCGGCGGCAAGAGTTTGCTCCAATGAAGCAATCAGCTTGCGCTGGTTCGCAGTTGCTTCAAGCCGTGGGGCAGCCATTGCCAGAGCCTTGATTCGCTGGCCGCAGGACTTGTTCGGTCCCGGGTCGCCACACTCGATCAGCCAAAGCTCCATCTGGTAGTCGAGCTCTGCCATCTCGCGAACGATTTCCAATGTCGCCGCGTCGATGCGGGACTGATCGCTTTTCAAAGAGCATATAGCAACAGGTGACAAATCCATCCGACCCTTATTTCAGAGCCGGATGAATTTGTCGTAAATCAACCTACGATACCAATTGCGCCCTGTTCTCGTCGCGGTGTTTCTTGAGATATTTCATGAACGGCGTGCCGCCGGTTCCGACATCGGGATCGTTTCCGGCGATGCTGCCTGCCTGCTTGTTGATGTAGCTCGCCGCGTATTCGAGGTGACGGGTACGGAAGCGGGCGGATTGCTCGAGGCACGCGTTGAACGCATCCTTGAGCGATTGCGAATTGGACCCTGCGACGAAGTTTCGCAACGTCGATTGCGCCGCCAGATCCTCGATGAAACGGCGATGAGGCACGGGGCGATACTGGTGAAGTTCGTCGAGGAAACTCTTGAGAGGATCGTCCGAGTGACCAACCTGAAACAAGGCATCCATCGCCGGAACGATGCTCGACTGGCTGCCGGTCTGACCGCGATAAGCCTGTGGTTTGCCCGCCAACCGGCCGACTCCGTCGTAAATCAGCCCGCCACCGGTGAGTGCGGGGTTGTTCGCCCAGCCGTGGATGTAGGGGCGCACGCGGTGGAAGTAGATGTAAGGGTCGCACCTCTCCGGCATCCGCGCAAAGTGGCCGTAGATGCGCTCCCATGCAGCATCCATCTCGACCAGCAGATGTTCGGTCTTAGCCTCGTCTCCTTGCCGCGCGACTTCGACCAGCTTCGCCGCGTTGTCGAGCAGAACGCCGGCCTCGGCCTCGATCGCGACGTGGATCATCACGAACCAGTTTTCATCGGCGCCGCCAAGGAAGTTCTGGTACATCGCCATGTTCTCGAGCGTGATGGAACCCGCCTTGTCGAGCCGGTACCAGTTGTCGAGCACATAGGCGGAATAGGGCAGTAACGGAGCCTGGCCCAGTCGGTCGGCGATCGCGACCATCGGGCGAGCAAGGTTGGCCGGAAGGTGCTCGGGCGGCAGCGGCTCCCCCCAGACGTAGGCTTGCACGAGAAAGCTGTAGTGCACCATCGCTGTGCGGACCTCTTCCTCTGCCGCATCGCGCGCCCAGCCTTCGAGACCGGGGTCGCCGAGCTGGTCGAGCCAGTGCCGCACGCGGCCGGTGGATAGGAGACTGGAGAGGTTGCCGGCAGCCTCGACGACTTCATCAAACATCGAGGGAAGGGCGATTGCGTCGATCTCGTAATGCGAAAGGAAGCCGCGCTCGCGCGACATGCCGTAATCGGAAAGCTCCATTGGATTGCACCGCTTGCCGGGCGCGGGTTGGGCCGCCCGGATCGATGCTTCAGTTGGTATCAAGTGTAACCGGATGGCTCAAGCCGGACCGGTGGATAACCGTAGCCGCTATCCAGCCCCCGGAAATCGCACCAGCAGGTCGTAGGCGCCGACATCGGACACGCCCGCAACGGCCACCCCGTTCCTAAGCCAGAACGCGTGCTTCACGATCTGCGCCTGCTGCTCGATGCCATATCTCTCGAGGCTCCAGCCGGGCTTCAGCGCGTAGTCGTAGCGGCAGAACGGGTGGCGGTGGAGAAGCAGGTACCAGTCGCCCAGTGTCTGGGTCTGCCATACGTGAGTCATCTCGTGGATGAAGAGCCCCTGCGCAATCTTCGCGGCGCTGGCGAAGTCGTCGCAATAGGCAGTGGCGGCGGGGTGGAAGTGAAGGTGGCCGCGCGGCGCCATCGTGGTGTTTTGCGGCTGAAACGGAAAGAACTTGCGCCGCCGGATCGTGACTTTCGCATAGTCGATCGCGGTGCCGAACACAGACCGGGCGAGCGCGACCTCACCAGGTGTCAGTGCGCGCTCGCCGCCAGCTGGGCAAGAGGGGGCGGCAGGCTCGTCATGGGTATAGATGCCGAGGCTGTCGACCGATTGCGTCAGCGTTCGTCCCCGGCCGCCTTGATCGGTGCGTCGAAGGTCTGGCTCTTGCCGCCCGAGACGACGATGGTGACTTCGGCGGTGCCACCCGGCTTGAGCGAATCGTCGGGCTCCATGGCCATGATGTGCTTTCCGCCCGGCTCGAAGCTGACCCTATCACCCTTTTTCAGGGGTAGGGGCAGCATGTCCATCATCTGCATTTTCATGTCGTATTCGCCGTAATCGTGAAAGGTCGCGCTCTTGGCGCCCTTCACCTCTGCGCGGTTCAGCGCGACGTTGCGGTCGCCTTCATAGTCCAAGTCGAAATAGACCGCTGCCGGATTGCCCGCGACCGGCGGCAAGACCATGCGCGCGTTGGTTATCGTCATTCCGGGAATGCCGGCCTCCGTGGCCGGAGCCTCCGGCGCGGAATCCCCGCAACCGGCCAGCGAGAGTGTGGCGCAGCCGAGCGCCAGAGCCATGAGCGACCTTGAGATCATCTTTTCCCCCTATGAAACAGGTCGATCAGGTAGCGCCCGCACTCCCTTGTGCCAAGAATTTCCGCACCTATATCGCCCACGCAATCCGAGCCGCCGAGAGGGTCTTGCCGCAGCCGCGGGAGGCCCGAAGGGCGGTGTCCAACAACGTAATAGACGAATAGGGAAACCATGGCCAAAGTTATCGGTATCGACCTCGGCACCACGAACTCGTGCGTCGCTGTCATGGACGGCGGCAAACCGAAGGTAATCGAGAATTCGGAAGGCGCGCGGACCACGCCGTCGATCGTCGCCTTTACCAAGGACGGCGAGCGCCTGATCGGCCAGCCGGCGAAGCGTCAGGCGGTTACGAACCCCGACAACACCGTCTTCGCGGTCAAGCGCCTCATCGGCCGCCGCTTCGACGACCCGGTGACCAAGAAGGACACCGAGCTGGTTCCCTACACGATCGTGAAGGGCAAGAACGGCGACGCCTGGGTCCAGGCCGGCGGCAAGGACCTGTCGCCGTCTGAAGTCAGCGCGTTCATCCTTCAGAAGATGAAGGAAACCGCTGAAAGCTACCTTGGTGAAAACGTCACCCAGGCGGTCATCACCGTTCCCGCGTACTTCAACGATGCGCAGCGGCAGGCGACCAAGGACGCCGGCCAGATTGCCGGCCTCGAAGTGCTGCGCATCATCAACGAGCCGACCGCGGCCGCGCTTGCCTATGGCCTTGAGAAGAGCGACGGCAAGACCATTGCGGTCTATGACCTTGGCGGCGGCACCTTCGACGTCTCGATCCTCGAGATCGGTGACGGAGTGTTCGAGGTGAAGTCGACCAACGGCGACACCTTCCTTGGCGGCGAGGACTTCGATGCCGCGATCGTCGAGTGGCTCGCGGACCGCTTCAAGTCCAAGGAAAACATGGACCTGAAGACCGACAAGCTCGCCCTTCAGCGGCTCAAGGAAGCCGCCGAAAAGGCCAAGATCGAATTGTCGAGCGCGCAGACCACCGAAATCAACCTGCCCTTCATCACCGCCCGCATGGAAGGCGGGAGCACCACGCCGCTCCACCTCGTCGAGACGATCAGCCGTTCGGACCTCGAAAAGATGGTGGGCGGTCTGATCGAACGCACTAAGGCGCCGATGAAGAAGGCCCTTGAGGACGCTGGTCTGAAGGCCGGCGACATCGACGACGTCGTGCTCGTCGGCGGCATGACCCGCATGCCGCGCGTGCGCGAGTTCGTGAAGGAATTCTTCGGTAAGGAACCGCACACCGGCGTGAACCCTGACGAAGTCGTCGCCATGGGTGCGGCTATTCAGGCCGGCGTGCTGCAGGGCGACGTCAAGGACGTGCTACTGCTCGATGTGACCCCGCTGTCGCTGGGGATCGAGACGCTGGGCGGCATCATGACCAAGATGATCGACCGCAACACGACGATCCCGACCAAGAAGAGCCAGACCTACTCCACCGCCGAAGACAACCAGAACGCGGTGACCATTCGCGTCTTCCAGGGCGAGCGCGAGATGGCGCAGGACAACAAGCTTCTGGGTCAGTTCGATCTCGTCGGAATTCCTCCCGCGCCGCGCGGCGTGCCGCAGATCGAGGTCACTTTCGACATCGACGCAAACGGCATCGTCAACGTCTCGGCCAAGGACAAGGGTACCGGCAAGGAGCAGCAGATTCGCATCCAGGCGTCTGGTGGCCTGTCGGATTCCGACATCGACCAGATGGTTCAGGATGCCGAGAAGTTCGCCGAAGAGGACAAGAAGCGGCGTGCTTCGGCCGAGGCGCGCAATCAGGCCGACAGCCTCGTCCATGCGACCGAGAAGCAGCTCTCCGAACACGGCGACAAGATCGATGCCGAGCTCAAGGGACAGGTCGAAACCGCGATCGCCGAGGCAAAGACTGCGCTGGAAAGCGACGACGTCGACGCGATCAACGCGAAGGCGCAGGCGCTGACCGACGTGGCCATGAAGATGGGCCAGCAGATTTACAGCCAAGAGCAGGCTTCGGCAGAAGCTCCGACCGATGGCGCTGCGGCCGGGTCCGAGGGCGGATCGGAAGAAGAGGTGGTCGACGCCGAATTCTCCGAAGTCGACGAAGACGCCAAGGGCTGATAGCCCGAATGGAAACCGAACCGCCACCGGTGCCTGGACGCATCGGTGGCGGAACGGTTTAGGGCGGGGCAAACAATGTCGACCAGCGAAATCGATTTCTACGAAGTACTCGGCGTCGCCCGCGATGCGGACGGGGCGACGATCAAGAGCGCCTATCGCAAGCTAGCGATGCAGTATCACCCGGACCGCAACGCCGGGTGCAAGGAGAACGAGGACAAGTTCAAGGCGGTCTCCGCCGCTTACGAGTGCCTCAAGGATCCTCAAAAGCGCGCGGCTTATGACCGTTATGGCCATGCCGCCTTCCAGGGCGGCGGCGGCCCGGGCGGCTTCCACGGCCAGCAGGACTTCGGCGATATCGGCGATATCTTCGAAACCATTTTCGGCAGCGCTTTCGGGGGCGGCGCCCGTCAGCAGCCGCGTCGCGGCGCGGACTTGCGCTACGACATGGAAATCACCCTCGACGAGGCATTCCATGGCAAGGACCGCCAGATCGAGATCGAGGTCAGCCAGACCTGCGACACGTGCGACGGTTCGGGCGCGACACCCGGCACCTCGGCGCGGCGCTGCAACCTGTGCGGTGGCATGGGCAAGGTCCGCGCGAAGCAGGGCTTCTTCGTGGTCGAGCGCGCCTGCCCTAACTGCCATGGCCGCGGCGAGGTGATCGAGAGCCCATGTCGCGACTGCCGCGGCGAGGGTTCGGTAGATCGGCCGCAGGTGCTCGACGTCGAGATACCGCCGGGCGTCGATACCGGCACGCGCATCCGCCTGTCGGGGAAAGGCGAGGCAGGACCGCGTGGCGCGCCTCCGGGCGACCTGTACATCTTCGTCCACGTCAAGCCGCACTCCGTGTTCGAGCGCGAGGGTACGACCCTGCTCACCCGCGTCCCCGTCAGTTTCACGACCGCTGCGCTCGGTGATAGCATCGAAATTCCCGACCTCGGCGGCGACAGCCACTTGGTTGCGATCCCGGCGGGCATCCAGAGCGGCAAGCAATTGCGCGTGCGCGGCGGGGGGATGCCGGTGCTCCAAGGCCGCGGGCGTGGCGACATGGTGGTCGAAATCACAGTCGAAACCCCCACCAAGCTCTCAAAGGCGCAGCGCGAAATCCTTCAGCAGTTCCGGGAGACCGAGACCGGCGACGAGTGCCCGGAGAGCCGTGGCTTCTTCGAACGGTTGAAGACTGCCTTCGGGGGGTGAACGCACCACGTAATTCGATCCCTCCGGCGTCGTTTGCTGCCTGCTGATGCCGCCGGTGAGGAACTTTTCGCGCATACGTGGGAGGTCGTGTGGACTATGGCGCAGGCCTTATTCACGCGCCTGCGCGGTCAGGAGACCTTCGCCAATACCTCGCCGCGAATGCCGGGTACCAGCCTTGGGTCGGCCGTCAACCGCTCCTCCTCTTCGTCCAGGATGGCCAGGAACGCGCGCCGTTTGAACTCGGCGCATTCACCCTCGTCGAAGCTTTCGTGCGTGGAGCACACGAGGTCGATCATTCGCTCGGCGCCATGCAGCCGACCCCAAAGGTAGTCGTTCTCGCGATAGGCGCGGCTGAAGAATGCGCCGAAATTATAGAACTCGGTTCCCCGCAGCGTCGCCGCGGTGCCGCCGGGACGGATCGAGCGCGCGTCATCCGGGCTGATCCGGTCGACCTTGACCGCGTCGAATTCGGTCAGGCCCTCGTTCTGCAAGAGGGGTAGGGTGGCGACATCGTAATACGGAAAACCGAGATATGCGAGCAGCACGCGGCGGCGCAGCTCCTTCGGCATCGCGTCCAGCGCGTCTGCAAGCAGCTGCTCGGCCTCGGCATCGATTTCCGGAAGTAGGCGCCTTTTGGCGAGGGCGTCTAGTACCGCGCCCGGATCGCTAATCGCGTTCGCTGCTATTGCCGCGAAGTCGTCGCCCAGATGGTTGGTCCCCTCACGCGCAAAGTAGAGTGCGAGGATGCGATAGATCGCTGCGCGAGCCGCCTCGAGAGCGTCGTCGGGGATGTCCGGGTCGGCCTCCCACTCCCGCGACAGCCGGCGCGCGATCAGACGCAGACGGCGGATGCGGAAGGCAAGGTCGTGGGCTCGGAGGAAAGCGATCGCTTCGGCCGTGGCGACCCCCGAGGGCTCGACCAGTGAGGCGAGTCCGCGCGCGTCGAGTTCCTCGCGCAGGCGGAGCACGATCGGTTCGGCGTCGGTCAGTTTCAGGGCGGGGGCCGCCTCGAGGACAGTATGGGCCAGTGTATCGACGATCCCAGCGACTTTGGCCTGCGCATATGGATGAAACGCATAACCGGCCTTCTCGGCCGCCGCGGTCTGCGCCTTGTTACGCCAAGCGGCGAGACGCTTGGTTGTGGGCTTGTCGAGAAACAGCGTGAGACCGAACAACCGCTGGACCGAATCTTCGACCTGAGGACGGAGCGCGGCGACGATGCGTTGCAGCTTGATTGCCTCGCGCGTCTGCGACTCGAGCGCTTCGAGATTGTCGCGTATCGGCTGCTCGCGCGGGATAGCGGAGATCGATCCGACGATTGCCGAGAAAAATCCCACGGGTTTATCGATCCGTTCGCCCAGCGCGCCGAAACGGTCGGGGGTCGGATCGATATACACGAAGCGCCGATCGACCTCGCGCTGCGCCGGGCGAGAGGGCAGGGCGGCACGCGCGGCGGCGAAAGGCGCGTTGATCAGCACCGATCCGTCGATCAGCGAGACATGCTCTTCGTTCCCCTGCCGCGCGTGGACCGGGAGGACGCGTTCCACGAACTGGCTGCGTGTAGGCCATTCGCGCCCGCGCTCGAGCGCAAGCTCGTCGATTTCGCCGAGTTGGAGTGGGGGAAAGGCGCCGGGAAAGCTCGCGGTCGCCCGCGCCGCGAGCGTAAGCTCAAGTGGATCGGCGAGCGGCTCGCCGCCCCGGGCGGGGACCTTGCTGCGAAAACCGATCGAGGTTCGATGTTCGCTTTCTTCGACCGTGGGCGGACTGTTCAGTTGCAGGATAGACAGGTGCCCACGAAAGTCGGTCGCGGTGACAAGCAAATCGAGCGGGTGGCCCGGCGGCAGTAACGGCTCTTCGGATTTGTCCGCTGCCATTGCCATCAGCCCATCGTAGAGAAGCTTGGAAAAATTGAGGCCCGAAAACGGCGGCTCGAACCAGCGTCCACGAATCAGATGAGACACTTTGCGGCGGACCTCCGTACGGGTTTCGGGCGCAACGCTTTCGCTGACGGCGTTGCCGGGACGGCGAAGCAGCCACCAGACAAGCGGCATCGCCCAGAACTTGGCTGCACGCGACCATGGCCGCGCCTCGGGATCAAGCAGCCGGTCGACGTCGGCAGTTTCAAGCCACAGCTCGGTCAGTGGCTCGATACTCGCCCCGGAATGGATGGCTTCGGCAAGAAAGATCGCATTGATTCCGCCCGCGCTGGCGCCGGTGACGATGTCGGGCAAGACTCGCAAGCGGAGCCCATGCTCGCGCTCGATCCTGGCTAGCAGATCGCGATATACTGCGCGCACGCCCCGGGTAGGCGCATTCTCGCCCACATGGTCTCGGCTCGCTCTGGCTAGATGCCAGAGCTCCTTGGTTACCCCATGCATATAGACCGCCAGGCTGACCCCGCCATAGCAGACCAGCGCGATCCGAAGTTCCTTTTGCCGCATCGGTTATGCTTGTGGCGGGCAAAAGGCAGAAGCGCAATTGCGTTCCACCAATGTTCCGTTTACGCGGCGGTAGATGGCCAAGACGAAACGCCGCTATGTATGTCAAAACTGCGGTTCAGTGAGCAGCCGCTGGCAAGGCCAGTGCGCCGATTGCTCTGAGTGGAACACTCTGGTCGAGGACGCCCCTGCAACGGTGTTCTCATTGAAGCACGACCTTTCCAGTGGTGGTCGGCGGCTTGAGTTCGAGGCGCTCGATGCGCCGGGCGAGCCGCTGGTCCGGCTGCCGACCGGGCTCGCCGAATTCGATCGTGCGCTAGGCGGCGGACTAGTGCCCGGCTCCGCGGTGCTGATGGGCGGCGATCCCGGCATCGGCAAGTCGACCCTGCTGCTACAGAGCGCGGGCGCGGTGGCGAAGCGCGGACTGTCGGTCGTCTACCTGAGCGGCGAAGAAGCAGCAGGTCAGGTCCGAATGCGAGCGGGGAGGCTCGGGCTCGCCGACGCCCCGATCAAGCTGGCCAGTTCGACCAGCGTGCGTGATTTGTTGACGACGCTCGGCGCCATGGACCCGCCTTCGCTGCTTGTCGTCGATTCGATCCAGACAATGCATTCCGACACGATCGAGGGGGCGCCTGGCACAGTGAGCCAGGTGCGGGGCTGCGCGTTCGAGTTGATTCGCTACGCCAAGGAAAATGGCGTGGCGCTCGTCCTGGTCGGGCACGTCACGAAGGACGGAACTATCGCTGGTCCGCGCGTGCTCGAACACATGGTCGACGTGGTAATGAGCTTCGAGGGGGAGCGCAGCCACCAGTACCGCATACTGCGCGCACTCAAGAACCGCTTCGGCGCGGTCGACGAGATCGGAGTTTTCGCAATGGAAGGGGCTGGCCTCGCCGAAGTCGGCAACCCCTCCATGCTGTTCCTTTCCGGCCGTGACGAGCCGCTCGCGGGCAGCGCGGTCTTCCCTGCACTGGAAGGCACGCGGCCGGTGCTGGTCGAGATTCAGGCGCTTATCGTGAAGCTACAGTCCGGTGCTACACCGCGCCGGGCGGTGGTTGGTTGGGACAGCGGCCGTCTAGCGATGCTGCTCGCGGTGCTCGAATCGCGCTGCGGGCTGAATTTCTCTTCGGCGGAAGTCTATCTGAATGTCGCGGGTGGTTATCGCCTGTCCGACCCCGCCGCCGACGTTGCAGTTGCAGCCGCGCTGATTTCGGCGCTTGCCGACAAGCCGCTGGAGACGCGCGGGGTGTGGTTCGGCGAGGTCTCGCTCGCAGGAGAGATTCGACCCGTCGCACACGCGGGGCTCCGCCTTCGCGAGGCGGCGAAACTCGGATTCGGCAGTGGCCACGGCCCGGCCGACGCAGACGGCAATTCATCCGGACTTAACTATCGCGGCCTAAGCCGGCTCGCCAATCTCGTTGACCGGGTAATGGCAGCGGCATAACAGGGCCGAGATCGCGAATGACGGGTTTCGACATCATTGTACTCCTCGTCGTCGGAGCGGCGGCGGTTGGTGGTTTCATGCGCGGTTTCGTGCAGGAGGTGCTGTCGCTCGTCGCGTGGGGCGTCGCGATCCTGGCCATCCACAATCTTCACACGCCGCTCTACGACTTTCTCTTGCCGAAGATCGGCAACCCGGCCGCAGCAGCTTCCCTCGCTTTCGCTATGCTCCTGCTGATCCCCTATGCAGGGATGAAACTGATTTCCGGGCGACTCGGCGAAACGACACGCACCTCGATGCTCGGGCCGATCGACCGTGTGCTGGGCTTCGGGTTCGGTGCCTTCAAGGGTGCCATTGTCGTCGTCTGCGGCTTTGCCCTTTTGGTTCTGGGTTATGATTCGGTCTGGGGCATCGCCGGTCGTCCCGACTGGATCAAGCAGGCGCGCACGTATCCGTTGGTCAACGCCAGCGCCGATGCGATGGTCCAACTGATCGACAGCCGGGAAGAGCAACGCCGCGCGGCCCAAGCGAAAATCCCGATCCGCAAATGACGCGATTCGTCCCACCGGGGCGTATCGCTTTACACCCCCGACCTGCTCGCTCTCGCCGTTTCACTCGGCCCGGTGCCTTTCGACCCGTCGATGCCCTTTGTCGGCGAGGCTCGTTCGCGCACTTGCGGCAGTACGCTCGCCATGTCGCTCGCTTGTGATGACGAAGGTCGGATCCAACGTGTCGGGGTGAGGGCCAGTGCCTGCGCAGTCGGCCAGGCGGCAGTCGCCCTGTTTGCGCAGGGTGCAGCCGGGCGCGGCGTGGGGGACATCGCTGACGCGCGCGCTGGCATTGCGGCATGGCTTTCGGACGATGGTCCGTTGCCGGATTGGCGAGGCTTCTCCGCACTCGAACCGGCACGCGCGCATCCGGGGCGCCATGGAGCGATCCTGCTCGCGTGGGATGCCGCGCTGGCTGCGCTTTCCAAGGCAGAAGCGCCCCGCTAGAGCTTTCCGCCGAAAAGGAAGGGGAGCTGCATCGCCATGAGCGCCACTGTCGCCGCGCCGGGAGCCCAGCCGACGCATCTTGAGCCAAGCGCGAAGGACATTCGCCTCGTCATCGCCGCATCGAGCGCGGGGACGATCTTCGAATGGTACGATTTCTTCATTTACGGCACGCTTGCCGCGCTGATCGGCAGGGCCTTCTTCCCGGCAGATAACGAGACGCTTCAACTGCTGCTCGTCTGGGCCGGCTTCGCGGTCGGCTTCGGCTTCCGCCCGCTCGGAGCGATCCTGTTCGGATTCCTCGGCGACAAGCTCGGGAGGAAGTACACCTTTCTTGTCACGGTGACGCTGATGGGTATCGCCACCGCAGGCGTAGGGTTGGTGCCGGGCGCGGCCACCATCGGGCTGCTCGCTCCCGCGATCGTAATCCTGCTGCGAATCCTGCAAGGCCTCGCTCTGGGGGGAGAGTACGGAGGAGCGGCGATTTACGTCGCGGAACACGCTCCGCCGGAGAAGCGCGGTTTCTATACGTCGTTCATCCAGGCAAGCGTGGTGGGCGGGTTCGTACTGTCGATCATCGTCGTGATCGCCTGCCGCGCATTCATACCGGCAGAAGCATTCGACGCATGGGGCTGGCGGGTGCCATTCCTGCTCAGCCTGATACTCCTCGCAATCAGCCTGTGGATGCGGCTGAAGCTCAGCGAAAGTCCGGTTTTCAAGGCGATGAAGGAAGCGGGCGAGATGTCGGGTAATCCCTTCGTCGAGAGCTTCACTTACCCTGGGAACAAGAGGCGCATATTTGTCGCGCTGTTCGGTATTACCGGCGTTCTGACGACGATCTGGTACACCGCGTTCTTTTCGGGTCTCAGCTTCCTCAAGGGACCGATGCGGGTCGACGCGGCAACCGCCGAGTGGGTCATGCTGGTCGCGGGCGGCATATCGATGGGGTTCTACCTCATCGTCGGCAAGTGGTCGGACAGGGTCGGACGCAAGCTGCCGATCGTGGTCGGTGCGGCCCTGGCGCTGATCCTGCTGTTTCCGATCTTCTGGGGCATCGGCGCGCTGGCCAACCCCGGCCTCGCCGCTAGCGCGAAGGACGAGCCGGTAATCGTTTCGGGCGACGGTTGCACCTACGATCCCTTCGCCAGCGTCCAGGCGACCGAATGCGGACGAGTACTGTCCGACCTAACCGCGCTCGGAGTCGCGTACGACGTGGCAACGGGCGAGGGCGCAACCGTGGTCACTGCCGGGTCCGACGTTCTTTCTGTCGACATCCTTGAAGGCGCGAGCGGCAAGGCCGCATTCCAGGCGGCGCTTGAAGCGAAAGGTTACGACTTCTCGCCGCAGCATCCGCCCATCGCGAATTCGGTCGGCATCGTCGCCCTAGTCTGCGCGCTGGGCATGCTCTCGGCGCTAACTTACGGCTCGGTCGCGGCCTTGCTGGCGGAGATGTTCCCGCCTCAGATCCGCTATTCCTCGATGTCGATCCCGTACCATATCGGCGCCGGCTACCTAGGCGGATTTTTGCCGCTCATCGCGGGCTACATCGTCGCGACGACGGGCAACGCCTATGCCGGGCTTTGGTACACTTGGGGCGTGGTCGCATTCGGGTTGCTTGTCGCCTGGTGGGGCATCCGCGGGGGACCGCCGCGCGATTTCGAGGACAGTCACGACGCACCGCCGGTCTCGCCCGCGACACCATGACGGACCTTCCGCCGCCGGCGCTGCGGCTCGATCTGGACAAGGATGCGCTTGCAGGGAACTGGCGCGCGCTCGACCGCATGTCGGGCACGGCGCGTACTGGCGCGGCGGTGAAGGCAGACGCCTACGGTCTAGGGGTAGCGAACGTTGTCCCCGTACTCGTGGAAACGGGCGTGCGAGACTTCTTCGTGGCCCACTGGAACGAAGTGCCGGGAGTAATCGCCCACGTTCCGCCTGCACAGGTTTCGGTCCTTCACGGCCCGCTGGGCCAGGCCGACTGCGCGTACGCCAAGCAGGCCGGCGTGCGACCGGTGCTCAACAGCCTCGACCAGGTCGCGCGGTGGCATGCGAGCGGCGGTGGCCCCTGCGACCTGATGGTCGACACCGGGATCAACCGGCTTGGCCTGCCGATGGCGTCGATCGGGGACCCCGTACTCGAAGGGCTCGAGGTGGAAACGCTGATGTCGCACCTCGCGAGCGCCGACGAGGACGTGCAGCAGAACGAGGAACAGCTTGCACGATTCCGACAGGCAATCGCGGCTATCCCGGCGAAACGGCACAGCCTCGCCAACAGTGCTGGAATAGCGCTCGGATCCGATTACGCGTTCGATGTGACACGTCCGGGCGTGGCTCTCTATGGCGGTGTTCCGCGCGGCGAGTTCGCGGGCGTCATCCAACAGGTCGCGCGACCGAAGGCGGCGATCATGCAAGTGCGTTCAGTCGCTTCCGGCGAAGGCGTGGGCTACAATGCCACCTTTCGCGCGAAGGAAGCGATGCGGGTTGGCATCGTCTCGCTCGGCTACGCCGACGGCTTTTTGCGCAGCCGGGGCCCGGGAAATGCTCTGCGGCACGACGGACGCATACTGCCGGTATTGGGCAAGGTATCTATGGACATGATCGTGGTCGATCTCGCCTCTGCGCCGGACATCGGCGAGGGCGATTGGACCGAGATCCCGTTCGACCTTCCGGCAGAGGCTGCGCATTCGGGCCTCTCGCAGTACGAGCTGCTTACCACGATCGGATCCCGTCTTCGCGGTTGAGCGATGCTGCGCACAACCGTGCAGCATTTGTTGCACTGCAAATGCTGCAAATGCTAAGACGGCCAGGCAATCACACAGGGTCCCAGCACATGGCCAAGCGGACAACCGACGAAAATGGCGCGATCGTCATCAAGAAATATGCCAACCGGCGGCTCTACAACACCGGTACCTCGAGCTACATCACGCTCGACGACCTCGCGAAGATGACCCGCGACGGGATCGACTTCAAGGTGCTCGACGCCAAGACGGGCGAGGACATCACCCATACCATCCTGACGCAGATCATCATGGAAGAGGAATCGAGCGGCGGCGAGCAGATGCTGCCGATCGGGTTTCTGCGCCAGCTGATCTCGATGTACGGTAATTCGATGCAATCGATGATGCCGGCCTATCTCGATGCGATGATGGACAACTTCCGCGCAAACCAGGCCAAGCTCCACGAAAGCTTCATGGCCCGCGCCCAGGGTACGCCTTTCGCGAAAATCGCCGAGACCAACATGGCGATGATGCGCGCAGCTTCCGACGCGCTGATGCCCAAGCGCGGCGACAAGCCGACGCCGACCCCCTCGCCATCTGCCTCGACCAACACCGACGAGATCGCCGAACTGCGCGCGCAGATGGCGGCGATGCAAAAGAAGCTCGACGAGATGGGCCAGTAGGTCCACGGACCCGCGCCAAACTCCCTTCCCAGAAAGAATACCCTTGTCCCAGATCCGCCACGCCCTTTCGGTCAAGCGCGCCGACGATTTTGCCGCATGGTATCAGGAGGTGATCTCCGCAGCCGACATGGCCGAGGAATCGGGCGTGCGCGGATGCATGGTGATCAAGCCGTGGGGCTACGGCATCTGGGAGCGGATCCAGCGCCTGCTCGACGACCGGATCAAGGCGACGGGGCATGACAATGCCTATTTCCCGCTGCTCATTCCGCTCAAGAACTTCGAGCGGGAGGCCGAGCACGTAGAGGGGTTCGCCAAGGAGATGGCGGTCGTCACCCATCACCGGCTGATTGCCGACGGCAAAGGCGGGCTGATGCCCGATCCCGAAGCGAAGCTGGAAGAGCCGTTGGTGATCCGGCCGACCAGCGAGACAATCATCGGCGACGCGATGGCGCGCTGGGTGCAATCGTGGCGCGACCTGCCGCTCAAGCTCAACCAGTGGGCCAACGTGATGCGCTGGGAAATGCGCACCCGCATGTTCCTGCGCACGAGCGAATTCCTCTGGCAGGAAGGCCACACCGCCCACGAGACTGCCGAGGAGGCGAAGGAGCACACGCTTCGCATGCTGGAGGTCTATCGCGCCTGCGCCGAAGAAGACCTCGCGCTGCCGGTGATCGCGGGGGAGAAGCCCGAAAACGAACGCTTCCCTGGCGCGGTCGAGACCTGGTCGATCGAGGCGATGATGCAGGATGGCAAGGCGCTGCAGGCGGGCACCAGCCACTACCTCGGCACCAACTTCGCCGAAGCGAGCGGAATCCGTTTCCAGGACCGTGACGGCGGCCAGCAGCTTGCCCACACGACGAGCTGGGGCGTCTCCACCCGCATGATCGGCGGCGTGATCATGGTCCATGGCGACGACGACGGCCTCAAGGTCCCACCGGCGATCGCGCCGTGGCAGGTCGTGATCGTCCCCATGCTGCGCGAGGACGACGGCGACGCCGCGCTGATCGCTTACTGCGAGGGCCTTCGCGCGAAGCTTGCGGCTGCAACCGCACTTGGAGAGCCGGTGCGCGTGCTGCTCGATACCAAGCCGGGCAAGGCCGCGGCCAAGCGCTGGGACTGGGTCCGCAAGGGTGCGCCCGTCATCGTCGAAGTCGGCGGGCGCGATATGGAGGGTGGCAAGGTCAGCGTGCTTCGGCGCGATCGGCTATGGGCCGAGAACGGCAAGCCAGCGTTCGACTTCCCCACGCTCGACGATGCGGCCGCGTCGATCCCAGGTACTCTCGAGGCGATTCAGGCCGGCCTGCTTTCCGACGCAGCAGCCGCGCGCGACAAGCGGATCGACAGGTCGGTCAGCGATTTCGCGGGCGTGGAAGCGTTTTTCGCGGAAGGCGTGAAGAACCCCGGCTGGCTGGAGGTGCAGTGGTCGAAGCCGACGGGCGCCGCGCTCGACGCGGTAGTCGAAAAGCTGAAGGCGCTGAAGCTCACGCTGCGCAACGTGCCGGTTGACGCTGCTCCAGCAAACGGGGCCTGTGTGTTTACTGGCGAACCGGCTGTTGAAAGGGTACTTGTCGCCAAGGCCTATTGAGGGGACAGGCGATGCTCGGCGCATTGAAGTACCATTTCCGGCACCTTGCCGATTTTGGCGGCCGCGACGCGCGCCAGACGTTCTGGTTCTGGTTCCTGTTCCTTTTCATCGCGAACATCGCGATTTCGTTCATCGGCACGGTGCCGATGATGGTCGACGCGATGACGATCGGCTTCCAGGCCGCACAAACCGGTCATCCGGAAGCGGCCGAGGCAATGATCACCCAGCGCATGGGCGAGCACATGACCTCGTTGATCGGGATAGGGATCGCGCTTGGCGTATTCAACATCGCGATGATCGCCGCGGCGTTCGTTCGCCGCCTGCACGACAGCGGCAAGTCGGGCGTGTGGGCGGCGGTCGCGGGCGCCATCTACGCCGCCTCCCTCTACCTTGCCTGGGCACGCGCGGGCGACGCCGCGGCGCTGATGCAGCAGGTGGCCGCTGCCAAGGATCCGGCGACAGCGCTCGCCGTGCAGTCGAAGATGGCCTGGCAGAGCTTGCTCGGATATGTCCCGATTGCGATCGTGATCGGCTTCGCCTTGCTAAAGTCCGATCCGGAGCCCAACCGCTTCGGCGCGGAGCCCGTCCGCTTTTGACAACTTGCCAAGCCCGCGGAGCTGCCCGACAAGGTCCCATGCTTGCACGACTTTTTGCCGCTTCAGCCCTCCTCGTCGCCACCCCGCTTGCCGCTGCCGACGATCCGGCAGCGAACGTATCGGAGGCGCGGCTGAAGTCGAACGTGGAAAGCTTGGTCGGATTCGGCACGCGGCACACCATGTCCGATCCCGACGGCAAGAAGCGCGGCATCGGCGCCGCGCGGCGGTGGGGCGAGGCGGAGTTCCGCAAAGCGGGCAAAGCCTGCGGTGGTTGCCTCGAGATCGTTCTCCCTGAACGCGTCGAAGAGGGCGGACGACTGTCCACCCCTACGAAGATCGTGGATGTGGTCGCTATCCAGCGCGGCACCGAGAGGCCCGAAGAGGTCGTGATCGTGCAGGGCCACATCGACAGTCGGGTAAGCGACGTGATGGATTTCACGTCCGACGCGCCCGGTGCGAACGACGATGGCAGCGGCAGCGCGCTGGTGCTGGAGGCTGCGCGCGTTCTCTCGCAGCGCAAGTATCCCACCACAATCGTCTACGCGCTGCTCTCGGGCGAGGAGCAGGGACTTTATGGCGGGCAGCTCCTCGCAAACTATGCCGAGGCGCAGGGATGGACGGTCAAGGCGGTGCTCAACAACGACATCGTCGGTAACTCTTGCGGCAGCGACGGGTACTGCGACGACACGCACGTGCGCGTGTTCTCCGAAGGTCCGCGCGCCGATCTCGACGACAAGGCGCGCGCCGCGCAGCGGCGCGACGGGGGCGAGAACGACAGCCCCAGCCGCAATCTTTCCCGTTTCATCGATGGGCTGGACGGCGATGCCCTCCAGGTTCGCCCGATCTGGCGCGCCGACCGCATGGGCCGGGGTGGCGATCATCTCCCGTTTCTTGCCAAGGGCTACCCGGCGATCCGCGTTTCGGTAGCGGTCGAAAACTACGACAAGCAGCACCAGGACCTGCGGACCGAGAACGGCGTCAAATACGGCGACACGGTCGATGCGATGGACTTCCCGTATCTCGCAAAGGTCACCGCGCTCAACGTGCGCACGCTCGATCAGCTGGCCCGCGCACCGATGCCGCCGGCACCGAGGGCCGATGCGGCGGTACGGACCGACACGCTGATTTCATGGACCGGCGTCCCCGGCGCGCGACTCTATCAGGTTCTTGCGCGCCGTACCGACGCCGCGGATTGGGGGAAGCCGATTGCGCTGGCGACCTCGGAGACCTCGTCCTCGGCAGCACCGGTCACTCCGGAGCGCGAGCGCAAATTCTCCTACGTGGCGAAGCTGCGCGGTGACGACTGGATCTTCGGCGTAAGCGCTTGCGCGGCCGACGGAGCCTGCAGCCCCGTGGCCAGTGCCGTTCCTGGCGGGGCGTTCGTGCCGCTTGCCCGGTCGGAGGGTGACAAGAAGTAGCCGCGACCCCATATCGGGCGGACATGAACACGAAACAGAACACGGGCCGCAAGCCCGGCCCGAGACAGGATCAAGGCGGCGGGCGCAAGCCGAACCGCAAGCCGCACCAGAAGCAGGGCTTGCCCAGCAAGCCGCAAATCCTCGAATTCCTCCAGTCGAGCGACAAGATCGCCGGCAAGCGCGAGATTGCCAAGGCGTTCGGCCTCAAGGGGCAGGAGAAGATCGCTCTCAAGGCGCTGCTCAAGGACATGGCCGAGGAAGGTCTGATCGACGGCAAGAAAACCGCTTATCACCGCATGGGCGGGGTGCCCAAGGTCACCGTTCTGCGCGTCGCCGAAATCGACGACGGAGAGCCTTATGCCATTCCCGACTCCTGGTCGCCGGATGACGGCGCGCCGCCGCCGCGGCTGCGAGTGATCGAGGGGAAGAAGGGCCAGAACAAGAAGGGGCGGGGAAATGCCAAGATTCCCGCGCTCAAGGTGGGTGACCGTATCCTCGCGCGCACCGAGGAAACCGGGCGTGGATGGCGCGCGCACCCGATGAAGAAGCTGCCAGCGCGCGAGGACGGACTGATGGGCGTCGTCGAGATCGACCGCAGCGGCAAGGGCTGGCTCGCGCCGGTCGACAAGAAGGTCCGCAGCTCCGCGCCGATCGCCGACCTCGGCGGAGCGGAGGAAGGCCAGCTCGTGCTCGCCGAGCCGGCTGGCAAGAGCCCGCGCTCGGGCGTGAAGGTGGTCGAGATATACGGCGATCCGCTGGAGCCCAGGTCGTTCAGCCTGATCGCCATCGCCAAGCACGGCATCCCCCACGTCTTTTCCGACGAAGTACTTGCCGAGGCCGAGCGGGTTGCGAAGCTGCCACTTTCGAAGGAGAACCGCGAAGACCTGACCGGGCTGCCGATCGTCGCGATCGACCCCGCCGACGCGCGCGATCACGACGACGCGATCTGGGCGGAGCCAGACGGCGAGGGCGGCTACAATGCGCTCGTCGCGATCGCCGACGTGTCATTTTACGTGCGGCCCGGCGGCGCAGTCGACCGCGAAGCGCGCAAGCGCGGCAACTCGGTCTACTTCCCCGACCGCGTCGTTCCGATGCTCCCCGAGGTGCTGAGTGCCGACGTTTGCAGCCTGAAGGAAAACGAAGACCGCGCGGCGATGGCCTGCCACCTGCGCATCTCGCCGCAGGGGAAGGTGACCAAGTGGCGCTTCACCCGCGCACTGGTCCGCATCGCGCATAACGTCGCCTACGAGGACGCCCAGGCGCAGATCGACGACGGCAGTGCGCCCGAACATCTGCAGCATCTATGGGGCGCATGGAAGCTGCTCGCCGCCGCTCGGGCCGAACGCGATCCCCTGGAACTTGAACTTCCCGAACGACAGGTGAAGCTCGACGAGCAGGGCAAGATCTCAGAGATCGCCGTGCGCGAGCGGCTCGACGCGCACCGGGTCGTCGAGGACTTCATGATTGCCGCAAACGTTGCCGCGGCCAAGGCGCTCGAAGCGAAGACGGCGCCGGTGGTCTACCGCGTCCACGAAGCGCCGGGGCGCGAGAAGCTGGTGACGCTGCGCGACTACATGAAGACTTTCGGTCACAATCTGGCGCTGGGGCAGGTTGTCACTCCCTCGCTTTTCAACCGCATGCTTAAAGACATCGGCGACGAGAGCGAGAAGGCACAGGTCATGGAAGCCGTGCTTCGAAGCCAGACGCAGGCCTATTACGGGCCCGCCAACGCCGGCCACTTCGGCCTCGCGCTCGGCTCCTACGCGCACTTCACCTCGCCGATCCGGCGCTATGCGGACTTGCTGGTGCACCGCGCGCTGGTCGATGCCTACAAGCTCGAACAGCCCAAGCCGCCAAGCGGAGTCCCCGAAACCAGCGGCCTCAGCGACCGCGACAAGGCTGATCTGTCGAAAGTCTCGGAAGCCATCAGCAAGGCCGAGCGCCGCGCGATGGAGGCAGAGCGGGACACGATTGACCGCTATGTCGCCGCCTGGCTCGCGGGCCGCGTTGGCGAGGTTTTCCCGACTCGCATTACCGGCGTTCAGTCGTTCGGCTTCTTCGCTACGATCGTGGGCTCTGGGCGGTGATGGGCTGATCCCGGTTTCGACCCTCGGCAGCGAATACTTCACTTACGACGAAGCCGCCCAGCGCCTCGTCGGAAAGGACAGCGGCACGACCTACGCGCCGGGCGACAAGCTCGACCTGCGGCTGGCGGAGGCAAACCCGCTGACCGGCGCGCTCAAGTTCGAGTTACCGGAGCAGGAAGGCGAGATCGAACCGCGCGGCAATCGTCCGCAGGCGAAGGGCAAACCCTCCGGCAAGCCCAAGACGAAACATGCGCAAGGGAAGCGCGGACGTCCTGGAAACATCCGCCACCAGGGCCGCAAGCGCTAGCGGTCGATCTTGCGCAGAAGCTCCGCCGATTCGCGGTCGGCGGGGTAGAACGCCTCGATCGCCAGCTCGCTCAGCGTAATATCGACCGGCGTGCCGAAGATCGTCACTGTAGAGACGAAAGATATTCGTCCAACCGTCGTATCGAGCACCAGCGGTACCGCGATCGCGCTCGGGCCGACGGTCTCGTTGTCGTTCGCCTGGCGGTCATAGGCTGCGAGCTCGTCGCGCAGGGCGGCAAGCTCGGGATCGGCGCTGGCTTCGATCTGAAGGTCGAGCCGGCGGAGGATATGCGCGCGCCATTCGCCGTAGTTGACGATCTGCGGCGCCAGCCCGTCGGGGTGGAGCGCGATGCGCAGCGCGTTGGCGGGCGATTCCAACAGCCTGGGCGAGACCTGCTCGGTCAGGATCGCCACCGACGCATTGGCCGCGAGCATGTTCCATTGCCGATCCACCGCCAGCGCCGGGTAGGGCTCGTGCCCGGCGAGCACGTGGTCGACGATCGTTCGCATCGCCGCCATGTCATCGTCGGCAAAGCCGCGCTCGCGGTATTCGGGAGCGTATCCGGCCGCGAGCAGCAGCGCGTTCCGGGCGCGATGCGGCACCTGCAAGGTTTCGGCGAGGCGCTCGATCATCTCGACGCTCGGCTTCGCGCGGCCGGTTTCGATGAAGCTCAGGTGACGTGTCGATATTTCGCTGTCGAGAGCAAGATTCATCTGGCTCATCCGCCGGCGGGTGCGCCACTGGCGCAGCTGGTCTCCGATCGGTGCAACGGCCATCGGCAAGTCTCCTTCGCCGTCCATCCTAACCTCAGCGGAGCGCCGGTTCCATTACCTGCGGAGTAATCGACTTCACCCGCCGCGACGCCGAACCTTCGTCCTTGCAATCAAGCAAGGGAGTACGACCGATGACGTTTCCGACCCTCCGCCAAGTGCTGGCGCTCGATGCCGCAAGCTGCGCTCTCTTCTTCGCCCTGGGCATCGGAGCGACCGCATCGGCCGCCGAGGTCACCGGGCTATCGCCTGCGATAGTCGCCGCTGCGGGGTGGATCTGCCTTCCCGCCGCGGTCCTGCTCGCGGTCGCCGCATCCAGCCCCGCGCGCGCGCTCGTCGGCCTCCTCGCGGCCATGAACGCGGGCTGGGTCGTGGCGAGCATCGCCGTATGGGTGAACAAGTTCGGAAGTCTGACGGCGCTCGGTCACGCGGTCGTGATCGCACAGGCGATCGCGGTACAACTTTTCATCCTGCTCGAATGGCGCGGGATGAAGACGCTTCGGGCGGAACCGGCAGCTCTCGCCTAGCTGAGCCGGTCGATGTCCTCGTCGGTCAAGCCTCCCGGGACGACGAATAAGGGGCAGGGCAGGTGTCCCGCGGCGGCGCTGAAGTGCGCCACGAGCGGGCCCGGTCCGCCCTCCGCCGCAGCTCCCAGCACCAGCGCGGCGACCTCGGGATGTTCGTCGAGGTATTGCTTGATGACCTCCTGAGCACCCCCGGTGCGGACCGAGATGACCGGCATCTTGCCGCTTTCGGCAAAGATAGAACCGGCCGCGCTGCTGGCGACCATTTCCGCGCGGTCGCGGGCTTCCTGCTCGATCGTCGCCTGGATTCCGCCGAAAGCGTTGAAGTTCTCGCGCTGGACGAGGGCGAGGATGTGGACCGATCCGCCGGTCTTCATCGCGCGGCGGCTGGCGAAGCGCAGCGCGCGCAGCGCCTCGTCGGTTTCGTCCATTATCACCAGATAGACACGCATGGCGGCCCGCCCCCTCTCGGCCTGCGATATCGGCGGAAAACGTATTCAGGGCAAGCCGCTTGCCGTGACGCTACGGCTTTGCCAAAGCGGGCGCGATCACTCCCCAGTGAAGGACTGCCATGCCGACGCCGATCAAGATGCCCGCCCTTTCGCCGACCATGGAAGAGGGCACTCTCGCGAAGTGGCTCGTCAAGGAAGGCGACGAAGTCCACGCGGGCGACATCATGGCCGAGATCGAGACCGACAAGGCCACGATGGAGTTCGAGGCCGTCGATGAAGGCACGATCGCGAAGATCGAGGTGGCCGAAGGTACCGAAGGCGTGAAGGTCGGCACGGTTATCGCGATGCTCGCGGGCGAGGGTGAGGATGTAGGCGAGGCTGCCGATGCTGCGCCGGCGCCGACGCCCGGCACCCGCTCCGGCGCAGGAGCAGGCCCCGACCAAAGACCGCGAGGAGGCGGTTGGGGAGCAGCAGAAGCGCAGCGAACCCGCTCCCACGCCCGCGCAGACCGGCGCGCCGAAGCCGTCGGGCGACCGCATCATCGCCTCGCCACTGGCGAAGCGCATCGCCGAACAGAAGGGCATCGACCTGTCCGGTGTGAAGGGTTCCGGCCCCAACGGCCGCATCGTGAAAGCCGACGTCGAAGGAGCGCAGCCCGGCGCCGCCGCTCCCGCCAGCGGCGCAGCGACGCCGGCACCCGCGGTTGCCGCGGCGGGCACTGCCGCCGTCGGCGCCCACCGCGCTGCCCGATTTCGGAATCCCGCACGAGGACGAGAAGCTTCGAACGTGCGCAAGGTCATCGCGCGTCGCCTCACCGAGGCGAAGCAGACCGTTCCGCACTATTACCTTGCGATCGACGTGCGGCTCGATGCGCTGCTCAAATTGCGCGGCGAACTCAACAAGGCGCTCGAAGCGCAAGGGATCAAGCTCAGCGTCAACGACCTGCTGATCAAGGCGCTGGCCAAGGCGCTGCTGCAGGTGCCCGACTGCAATGTTGCCTTCGCCGGCGACACGCTGCGCCGCTATTCAGCGCGCCGACATCTCGGTCGCGGTCGCCGCTCCGAGCGGGCTGATCACGCCGATCGTCACCGACGCCGGCGGCAAGTCGATCAGCGCCATCGCGTCCGAGTTCAAGGTGCTCGTCGACAAGGCGCGCGAGGGCAAGCTGCAGCCGCAGGAATACCAGGGCGGCACCGCCAGCCTGTCGAACCTCGGCATGTACGGGATCAAGCAGTTCCAGGCGGTGATCAACCCGCCGCACGCGATGATCATGGCCGTCGGTGCGGGCGAGAAGCGGCCCTACATCGTGGACGACGCGCTCGCCGTCGCCACCGTCATGACCGCCACCGGCAGCTTCGACCACCGCGCCATCGACGGCGCGACCGGTGCGGAGTTGATGCAGGCGTTCAAGGCGCTGGTGGAGGCACCCCTGGGGCTGGTGGCGTAAGCGGCTGATGGATCGTGCACCCCTCATCCGCGTCACCGCGATGCCTGCGGATACAAACCCTTACGGCGGAGTCTTCGGCGGGTGGCTGATGAGCCAGATGGCGCTTGGCGCGGGGGCGCTGGCAAGCCGGGTCGGGCGGGGCAAGGCGGTGGTCGTCTCAGCGAACGACTTCGCCTTCCCGGGCGCGATGGAGGTCGGCGACGAACTTAGCATCTATTGCGAGGTCGCAGCGACCGGCACCACTTCGCTCACCATTGCCGCCGAGGGCATCGCGCGGGAGCGCAACGGCGAGGCGACAACGAAGGTCTGCGGTGGAACGTTCAAGTTCGTGTTGCTTGACGAAGACGACCGCCCGCGCGCTGTCAACGAAGCCGCACTTTCGGCGCACGAATAGTGAGCGTTTTCCTACACCTTATCGACTGTGCCAAGGAGGCGGAGTGATGCGACGCCCCCTCCAGTCCGATCCATCATTCGGGCACGCTTTTGATGGCGCCGGAGTTTCTCTTCAGGACCGTGTGACATGTGTGACATGCCCTCGACAAAACAGGATTGATCATGGCTGACACCCAATACGACGTCATCGTCCTCGGCAGCGGACCCGGCGGCTACGTCGCGGCGATCCGCTGCGCGCAGCTGGGCCTCAAGACCGCGATCGTGGAGCGGGAACTGCTCGGCGGGATCTGCCTCAACTGGGGATGTATCCCGACCAAGGCTCTGCTCCGGAGCGCGGAAATCCTGCACTACGCCCAGCACGCCAAGGACTACGGCCTCAAGATCGCCGGCGCGATCGAGGCGGACCTGGAAGCGGTCGTGAAGCGCAGCCGCGGCGTCGCGAAGCAACTGAACCAGGGCGTCACGCACCTGATGAAGAAGAACAAGATCGCGGTGCACATGGGGGAGGGCACGCTGACCGGCCCGACTGCGCTTACCGTGAAGGGCGAGAAGGGCGAGGAGAAGCTTTCTGCCAAGCACGTGATCGTCGCCACCGGCGCCCGCGCGCGCGACCTGCCGTTCGCCACGGCCGACGGTAAGCGTGTGTGGACCTACCGCCACGCGATGACCCCGCCCGAGATGCCCAAGAAACTGCTGGTGATCGGCAGCGGCGCGATCGGAATCGAGTTCGCCAGCTTCTACAACGACATGGGCTGCGAAGTGACCGTTGTCGAAATGCTCGACCGGATCGTGCCGGTCGAAGACAAGGACGTCTCCGCCTTCCTCGAGAAGAGCCTCACCAAGCAGGGCATGACGATCATGACCGGCGCGGGCGTGGAGAACATCAAGGTATCCGCCAGCGGCGTGAAGGCGAAGATCAAGGACAAGGCGGGCAAGGTCGCCGAGTCCGACTTCACGCACTGCATCGTCGCCGTGGGCATCGTGCCGAACACCGAGAACATTGGCATCGAAAAGCTCGCCGACCTCGACCGCGGCTTCATCCAGATCGACCCCTACGGTCGCACGAAGTCGAAGGGCCTGTGGGCTATCGGCGACTGCACGCCGGGGCCGTGGCTGGCGCACAAGGCGAGCCACGAAGGCGTCACCGCTGCCGAGGCGATCGCCAAGGAGCTCGGAAACAAGGACGTTCACCCGCACCCTCTCGACCGCAACAACATCCCGGGCTGCACCTACTGCCATCCGCAGATCGCCAGCGTGGGCATGACCGAAGCGAAGGCGAAGGAAGCCGGCTACGAGGTCAAGGCGGGCACCTTCCCGTTCATCGGCAATGGCAAGGCCATCGCGCTCGGAGAGGCGGAAGGCTTCGTCAAGACAGTGTTCGACGCCAAGACCGGTGAGCTACTGGGCGCACACATGGTCGGCGCCGAGGTGACGGAGATGATCCAGGGATATGTGATCGGCAAGACGCTCGAGACGACTGAGGCGGAGCTGATGAACTCGATTTTCCCGCATCCGACGATCAGCGAATCGATGCACGAAAGCGTGCTGGCCGCGTATGGCCGGGCGCTGCACATATAGGGCACGCAGTTCGTCGCAAGTCCCTGCAATTCGTCGCAAATTCGCGGAACGTGGCGATCCTACCGGCATTCTTGTGCCGAGAGGAGTCGCTACCGATGGAATACGAACTGGAAGAGCGCCCGCAGATGGGTGAAGTGATCTGGCATCACTACTCCGACCGTTTCATCAGCCCGCAACGCGATCGCCGGGCCACAGGCCGGACGCGGCCCGACATGCTCGATCGCGCGGTTCGGATTCCGGATCAGGAACCGCTCTCTTAGCGAATCGCGCCGATCTTGCGCAGCCGGGCGATCGCAGCATCATCGAGCGAAAGAATGTCCTGTAGCACCTCGGCCCCGTCCTCACCTGCCCTGGGTGGTGCGGCGCGGTAGGTTGCCGGTGTCCCCGACAGCTTTGCCGGGAATCCCAGGAAACGCACTTCACTGCCGTCGCTGCGCTCAAGCGATCCGACAAGTTCGCGCGCTCTGATTTGCGGGTGTGCCAGCACTTCGGGCACGGTATTTACTCGCCCGCTCGGTACGCCCGCTTCGTTGAGCGCGGCGACCAGTTCGTCGGACTGCCAGCCCGCGATCACCGGCTCGATGATCGCGAGCAGTTCCGAACGGTTTGCTCCTCGCGCGCTCATCGTCGCGAAGCTGGGATCGTCGGACAGTTCCGCGAGGCCGAGCACCCGGCACAGTTTGCTGTATTGCCGGTCATTTGCGGTCGCGATCAGGATGTCGCCATCGGCGCAAGCGAAGACCTGGTAGGGCACGATGTTGGGATGCTGATTGCCGAGCCTCCGCGGCTCGGGTCCGCCGTTTAGCCAATTAGCAGCCTGGTTACTCATCAGCGCGACCTGCGCATCGAGTAGGGCGAGGTCGATGCGCTGCCCCTCACCAGTGCGGTCGCGGTGGCGCAGCGCGGCCAGGATCGAGATCGCGGCATAGAGGCCGGTGGTAAGGTCGCTAATCGGAATGCCCACCTTCGTCGGCGGTCCGTCGGCGGCTCCCGTGACGCTCATCAGCCCGCTCATTCCCTGAACCAAAAAGTCGTACCCGCCGCGGTCCTTTTCCGGCCCGGTCTGTCCAAACCCGGTGACCGAACACCAAACGAGATCGGGCTTGACCGTCCTTAGGTCGTCGTAGTCGAGTTCATACTTTGCGAGTCCCCCAACCCGGAAATTCTCAATGACGACATCCGACCGGGCGGCAAGCTTACGGACAAGCTCGGCACCGTCGGTCGATGCGATGTCGATCGCGATCGATCGCTTGTTGCGATTGGCGCACGAGAAATACGCCGAGTCCTGCGAACCCGGAAGGAACGGCGGCCCCCATGCCCTGGTATCGTCGCCCGCGCCGGGTTGCTCGACCTTGATTACGTCGGCGCCGAGATCGCCAAGCACCTGAGCACTCCACGGGCCCGCGAGCACGCGCGAGAGATCGAGTACGCGAATACCCTCAAGCGCACCCGTCACTTGTTGCGAAACTCCGGGGCGCGTTTGCCCAGAAACGCGTCAATTGCCTCGGCGTGATCTTCGGTGTGATGGGACAGCGCCTGATATGCGGCAGCCAGTTCCAGGTGCGTCGGCAGCTTTTGGTCCATTCCCTCTCGCATGAGGCGTTTGGCCATGCGAGTGGCGTGACCCGGATTGGCGGCAATAGCGTGAGCCATTTCCTGTGCCTTCGGTAGAACCTGGGCGGTAGGCACGACCTCGGTCGCAAGGCCGTACCGCAGCGCGGTCGCGGCATCGATGGTCTCGCCGGTCAGTGTCATCCGGCTCGCGTTCGACAGACCGACGACGCGCGGCAGCAGCCACGCGCCGCCACCTCCGGGGATGATGCCGAGCTTTACGTAGCTTTCTGCAACGAGCGCATCCTCGGCCATGACACGCACGTCGCACATCAGCGTGATGTCGAGACCGAGACCCATCGCATGTCCGTTGATCGCGGCGACGACCGGCACCTCGAGCTCCCATAGCGCTCTGCCGATGGTCTGCACGGTGGTCCGGTAGTGCGTGCGCTGATCGAACGGAGAGCCGGCGAACAGGCCGGTCTTCTCGTGCATCGATTTCACGTTGCCGCCTGCGCAGAACGATTTGCCCGCCCCGGTCAGCACCATTGCACGGATAGAGCGATCACGGGCGAGTTCTTCCGCGAGCGCAACGAACTCGGCGCTTTGCTCTGGATCGGTGATGGCATTGCGGTCCGCAGGACGATCCATCGTCACGGTAAAGACCGGGCCGTCGCGTTCTGTCTTTAGGAAGTTATCCATGTGTCTGGCTCTAGGCCGCGAGCCCCGACGTCGCAATGCGCGGGATTGCGATTGGCAGCGCTCTGCCGCACACAGTCGTTTGCGTGTTCGATAACCTGACCCTCGCGGAGATCCCGCCGGAAGACGAAGCGTTGCGCGCGCAGGTGCGTACGCTTGCCGGCGAAGTTCTGGCAGGGATGACGCTCGAACATCGGGCGCGTTCGTGGATGGGGTTCGATCCCACTTTTAGCCGCCGGCTGGGCGAAGCGGGCCTGCTCGGCTTGACGCTGCCCACCGAATACGGCGGTGGGGGACGTGGGCCATTTGCGCGTTTCGTGGTGGTCGAGGAACTGCTGGCCGCTGGGGCACCGGTTGGTGCACACTGGATCGCCGACCGGCAAAGCGCGCCGCTGATCCTGAATTACGGTACCGAGGCGCAGCGCCGGGACTATCTGCCGCGCATATGCCGGGGCGAGGCGCTGTTCTGTATCGGAATGAGCGAGCCCGGAGCAGGTTCGGACCTGGCCGCCGTCCGCACTCGCGCCGAGCGTACGCAAAGTGGCTGGCGGCTCAACGGCCAGAAGCTGTGGAACACCGGCGCGCATCACGTCGATTACATGATTGCACTCGTCCGGACCTCCAGCGAACTGGACGAGCGTCACGCAGGCCTGTCGCAGCTGATCGTGCCGCTTCGGACGCCCGGGGTACGGGTGCGTCCGATCCGCGATCTCGCCCACGACGAGCATTTCAACGAGGTGTTCTTCGAGGATGTCGACCTGCCTGAAGACGCCCTGATCGGTGAGGAGGGGCATGGATGGACGCAGGTGACCGCCGAACTCGCCTTCGAACGCAGCGGGCCCGAGCGTATTTACTCGAGCCAGGTCGTGCTCGACGCCTGGATCACCCACTTGCGCGCCACGGGCCGCTGCGACGACGCGACCGCGGCACTCGCCGGCAGCTTCATAGCACGCTTGGCCACCCTGCGGGCGATGTCGATCGCCTGCACCGCGCGGCTCGCAGCGGGCGAAAGCCCGGTGGTCGAGGCATCTCTGGTCAAGGACCTCGGCACGGCGTTCGAGCAGGAGTTGCCTCTTGCGATAGCCGACGATCTGGCAGCTCACCCCAATGAGGATCCCGATCCGGATCTGATCGCGGCGCTGCGTTATCTCACTCTGGTCGCGCCCAGTTTCTCGCTCAGGGGCGGCACCCGCGAGATCCTGCGCGGCATAATCGCGCGTGGGATGGGATTGAGATGAGCGAGATCCTCGCCCCTTTCGAAGCGATGCTGGACAAGCTGTTTCCTGCGGAAAAAGTGCGGGCGATCGGTGCGGGGGCTCAATGGTCTGCCGAGTATGCCGAGATCGAGCAATCGGGCTTCCTCGACGCGCTGACACCGGACATGGCTCTGCCGTTCGGCGAGGTCGCTTCGCTATGGCGGGCAATGGGCTACCGTGCGGCGCCCCTGGCGATCGGCGAGGCGATGATCGATCGGTCGGGCCGTACGACCGAGACGGCGCACACCGTCCTCCTCGCCTCGGCGATCGCGGGCGCGGCAGACCGTGTTCTGGAAATGACGGTCGCCTATGCCGGTCAGCGCATCCAGTTCGGCAAGCCCATTGGCCGACAGCAGGCGATTCAGCAGCAGCTTGCGCTGATGGTCGAGCAGGTTCTTGCGATCCGCATGGCGGTGCAGCTTGCGGCAGATTGCGACTGGCCCCCCAAGGAGCTCGCCGCACTCGCAAAGACTGTCGCCGCCACTTACGCCCCGCTGGTGGCCAACACCGCTCATGCCGTTCACGGCGCGATCGGCATCAGCGACGAGTACGACCTGCAGCTTTATACCCGGCGCTTGCACGCCTGGCGGCTGGACCGCGGCAGCGAGACCGCGTGGTCGACCGTGCTCGGCCGCTCGTTGCTAACCAGCGACGACGGCACGCTCGATTTTATGCGATCGAAGCTTTTCTGAAAAAGGGAGGATGGTGGACGCACTAGGGCTCGAACCTAGGACCCGCTGATTAAGAGTCAGCTGCTCTACCAACTGAGCTATGCGTCCGTTCCGGCATCCTCGAGGCGGCGTTTCCGCTGCCCCCGAATCGTCGGGAGAGGCGCATATAGCGCCCCTCCGCGAGATGCCAAGGGCCAATCCGGCGCGTTCAGGAAAGTCCCCGCCGACCGCTGCGCACGTTCCACCGGTTGATCATCATCAGCGTGCCAAGGCAAATCATGTTGGTCATCATGGAACTGCCGCCGTGGCTCATGAAAGGTAGCGGGATGCCGACCACCGGAGCGAGGCCCATTACCATCATCAGGTTGATTGCGACGTAAAAGAAGACCGTCGCTACCATGCCGCCGGCAAGTAGCCGGCAGAAGCGGTCTTCCGACGCCAGGGCCACCTTCCACCCCCAGCGCAATATCAGGAAAAAGGCGAGCAGCACGAAAAGGCCGCCGAGCAATCCCCATTCTTCGGACATAGTTGCAAAGACGAAGTCGGTGTGCGGTTCGGGCAAGTAGTTCAGGTGACTCTGCGACCCCTCGTTGAAGCCCTTGCCGGTAATCCCGCCAGAACCGATCGCGATCTTCGACTGCAGGATGTGGTACCCATCGCCGAGAGGATCGTTTTCGGGGTCGAGAAACGTGAACACGCGCTTTTGTTGGTAGGGCTTGAGGCCGAAGAAAAACGCCACGGGGGCGAGCGCGGCCCCGGCCGCCGCGGCGCCGCCGAACCACTTCAGCGGCAGACCCGCGAGAAACATTACGACCGCCCCGCCGAATCCGATTGCCAGCGCGGTACCAAGGTCTGGCTGCGCAAGTACGAGCGCCATCGGCATCCCGATCAATACGCCTGCTGGCACGAGCGAGCGCCAGGTCGGCACCATGCCGGACGGAAGGTCTCCGTAGAACCGTGCAAGGACCAGCACTATCGCCGGCTTCATCAGCTCGGACGGTTGCAGGACGATGGGCCCAAGGTTGATCCAACGCTGGCTGCCACCGCCGACGAACCCGAGAAGTTCTACCGCGAGTAAGAGGAGCAGTATGACGCCGTACGCGGGGTAGGCGAACAGTCGTACGAAATCCTTGTTGAACAGCGTCATCACCGAAGCGACGCCCAGGAATACGACGAAGCGCACGAGGTGCGACAGCGCGAAGGGGTGCAAGCTCCCCCCCGCAGCAGAGAACAGCACCGCGGCGCCAAAGCATGTCAGGAGAATCAGTGGCAAGAGCATCGCCCACGGTTGCCGTGCGATGGGCGAGGGGATGAAGGTACTCATCGCTTGGCGTTTCCGGATGGCGCGGCCTGCGGCGTCGCGCCGTCGGTCGGGCTGGCGACAGGCGCTTCCGGCAAGCGTGCCTCGGCGTCGACCCGAGCAGAACGCAGCGTCTCAACCGGCTCGTCGGGCGGTGCAACGGTTTCGCCGACATAGGCGGCGTACTTGGCCGCGATGCGCTGGGTCGCGTCGCCTCCCCACTGCTTTTCCTTGGCGTGCAGGTTTTCGAGAGCGGTCGCCGGATCGAACAGATAGGTCATCACGTCCTTGGCAATCGGCGCGGCCGCGCTTGCACCGAACCCGCCGTGCTCGATGACAGTCGCCATCGCATACCGCGGCTTGTCAGCGGGAGCATAGCAGACGAACAGCGAATGATCGCGACTCGCCCAATCGGCGACGTGCCCGCGGCTGATCATCCGCCGCACTTGCGCGGTGCCGGTCTTGCCCGCCATCTGGACGCCGTCGATGTCGATTTTTGCGCCACGCGCGGTTCCGGCCTCGTTGACGACCCGCCTCATCCCCTCGCGGGTGACCGCCAGCTGTTCCGGCGTGAAGGGGAGCGGCGCGCCAAGGGGCTTCGGCTTCCCGTACAAGAGTGACGGACGCAGAGCCTTGCCGCTTGCTATGCGTGAGGTCATCACCGCCAGCTGAAGAGGCGATGCAAGGACATAGCCCTGGCCGATCACAGCATTAAGCGAATCGGCCTCCCGCCACTCCTGGTCGAATCGGCGCAACTTCCATTCGGGATCTGGAACCGTCCCATAACGCTGCGAGGTGCCGGGTAAGTCGAACTCCTGGCCGAGGCCGAGCGACTTCGCGAACGGTGCGATCGCCCCGTAACCGACGCGGTGCGCCATCGACCAGAAGTAGGTATTGCAACTCTTTTCGATTGCCGTCCACATGTCGACCGAGCCGTGAACCGCGTCACAGCGAAAGAAGCGGTTGCCCAGGCGATAGCCGCCGGGGCAATGCACCCGCTCCTCAGGCTCGACGCCGAGTTGCTGGAGCGCGAGCGTTCCCATCGGCTTGACCGTCGATCCGGGCGGGTAGAGTCCCCGAACCGCCTTGTTCAACAGCGGGATGTGATCGTCGTCGTTCAGCATCGCCCACCGCTTCGCTCCAATCCCGCCGACGAAGCTGTTGGGATCGAATGAAGGCATCGAGGTCAGAGCGAGGATGCCGCCTGTCTCGCAGTCGATGACGACGCAAGCGCCCGATTCAAGCCCGATCCGGCGTGAAGCGAAGTCCTGTAGAGGGCCGTCGATGGTTAGCTTGACGGGGGCCCCCTGGATGTCCTCACGCGTCTCGAGGTCGCGGACGATGCGTCCCGAAGCCGTAACCTCTACCCGGCGAGCCCCGGGTACCCCGCGCAGACGTTTTTCAAAGTCCTTTTCAAGGCCGTCCTTGCCCACCTTGTAGCCGGGTGTGATGAGAAGCGGATTGTGATCCTTTTCGTATTCCTCGGCAGAGGCTGAGCCCACGTATCCTATAAGCTGGCCCACAGCAGGTCCGGTCGGATAATACCGGGTGAACCCACGTTGCGGGACGACTCCGGGCAAATCCGGTAGCCGCACGCTGATCGCCGCGAACTTGTCGTAATCGAGGCCGCTCGCCACTTCGACCGGCTGGTAGCCTCGTGCTGCACCGATCTTTTCCTTGATGTCGGCCACTTTCTGCTCATCGAGGCCGAGCAGCGGCGCAATCTGATCGATCTCGGCGCCCGGATCGCGCATTCGCTCGGGAATGACATCGACCCGGAAGTCGGCCTTGTTCGAAGCGAGCGGGGCGCCGTGACGATCGAGGATCCAGCCGCGACGGGGCGGAATCAGCGACAGGTTGACCCGATTGCTCTCCGATTCGAGCTTGTACTTCTCGTTCTCGAAAACCGAGAGATAAGTCATCCGACTGGCCAAAAGCAGGCCGATACCGCCCTGGATTGCCCCGACGACGAAACTGCGCCGTTCGAAGCTGGCGGAGAGCGTAGCGGGGCTCGTGATCGGTTTGGCGCGGCGCGCCCGGCGCTTGCGACGCAGCGCCATCAGTCGACCCCTCGCACGCGGGCAAGGCGAAACCTGTCGAGACCGGCCACGAAACGCGAGAGCACAGGGATGAGCGCGAGGGTTAGCAACGCCTGGGGGACCAGCACGAGCAGCATGGTCGTCCCCACTTCGCCGCCCGAAACCACGGCCGCGGCCACAAGGTAGCACAGCGCGAGCAGGCCCGAGACTGCCCAGTCCTGGAAGAATCCCCGCCAGGGAAACCGGGTCTCGATGATTTCAAGTGCGATCATGGTGAGTGACCACAATAGGATAGCGCTGCCGAATGGCTGACCGCTGAACATGTCGTCGAACAGGCCGAGCGGGAATCCGGCCCAGACCGGAAGCAGCCCCGGCCGCACTAGCCGCCATGATAGCAGCATGAGGAACCCGAGCGGCGGGATCAGGGGAACTGCGCTCGCGATGGCGAACAAGGGGATGAGCGATCCGAGCATGATGGATGCCCACGGAACGAAATAGGCGCGGATCGGCGAATGAGTGCGATTGATCTTCGATCCGTAGCGATCTCGGCGCGCACGGCTGGACAGTTCGCCGATCATGGGCTGTCCGACCCGCCGACTTCCTGGCCGGGCGGAGTCTTGGCGGCCTCCACCGCTCGCGGCTGCCAGATCGGTTCGACTGATACAAAATCGGTCGCCGCCGGATCACTGACCACTGCCGCAACCGCACCGTCCGGCGTCACCTCCTGCACGATCGCGACCGCAATGCCCGGTCGATAGTAACCGCCGGCACCGCTGGTCACGAAGACGTCGCCCTTCTTGAGCGGGTTGATGCCGAGGTTGATCAAACGGATGCGAAGCCGTCCGTCGCCGCGCCCTTCAGCGAAGGCGACCACTTCGTCCTTGGCTCGACGCACCGGGATCACGCTTTCGCTGTCGCCAAGCAGCAGCACACGCGAACTATCGGCGCCCACTTCCAGCACGCGGCCGACCACGCCACGCGGCGACCGCACCGGCATCCCGATGGTCACACCTTGGTCCGCCCCCGCGCCGAGATAGGCGAACCGACGGGTGCTGGTTGCGGTCGAACCGACTAGCCGCGCGACGGCGACCGGCTTCACGTCGGACTCGCGAAATCCCAGCAACGCCTTGAGTCGTGCGTTCTCCTCGCGCACTGCAGCGGCTTCCTTCAGGCGAATTCGGGCGAGTTCGACCTCTTTCTTCAGTTCGTCGTTCTGCGCGCCGGCGGCGAGATAGCCGGAGATCTTGTCGAAGAGACTCTGACCCTCCGTGCGCACGACCGCACCCGCTTCGCCCGCCGGGACGACTGTATCGGCGGCAGCTTCACGCACGCCGTTGAACGATGTGGGACGCCAAAGCGAAATGCCGAGCAGCACCGCGCCCAGCGCAGCGCCGATCGCGGCGAGCACGTAGCCCGTGAATTGTCCGTATTGCGCCCTGCGCGAATGCCCGGAGCGCCGTGAGGAAGGCGGCGCCATTTCAATGGTCCTTCAGATCAGGCGGTCATCAGCACGCCGCGATAGACCGGGTCTTCCATCGCCCGACCGGTGCCGATCGCGACGCACGACAGGGGGTCTTCGGCGATCGAAACCGGAAGACCGGTTTCCTCGCGCAAATGGTCGTCGAGCCCGCTGATGAGCGCGCCACCACCGGTGAGTACTATGCCTTGGTCGACAATGTCGGCCGCGAGTTCCGGCGCGGTGTTCTCGAGGGCAATGCGCACGCCTTCGACGATCGCGCCGATAGGTTCGGAAAGCGCTTCGGCGATATGACCCTGGTTGATCTGGATTTCCTTGGGAACGCCATTGACCAAGTCGCGTCCCTTGATCGTGATCGTTTCGCCTACGCCGTCTTCCGGCGGTCGGGCGATGCCGTAATCCTTCTTGATCCGTTCCGCGGTCGCTTCGCCGATCAGCAGGTTATGGTGGCGGCGGACGTAGCTGACGATCGCCTCGTCCATCTTGTCACCGCCGGTGCGAACCGACGTCGTGTAGGCGAGACCGCGCAGTGACAACACGGCCACCTCGGTAGTGCCGCCACCGATGTCGACGACCATGCTGCCGACGGGTTCGGTCACCGGCATGTCGGCGCCGATCGCCGCAGCCATCGGCTCCAGGATAAGGTATACCTGCGAAGCGCCCGCATTCGACGCCGCGTCGCGGATCGCGCGGCGCTCGACCGAGGTCGAGCCCGAGGGCACGCAGATTACGATTTCCGGATAGCGCAGCAGGCTCTTCTTGCCGTGTACCTTGCGGATGAAGTGCTTGATCATCTCCTCCGCGATCTCGATGTCAGCGATCACGCCGTCGCGAAGCGGGCGGATCGCCTCGATGCTGTCGGGCGTCTTACCCATCATCATTTTCGCATCTTCGCCGACGGCCTTCACCCGCTTGATGCCGTTCAGTGTCTCGATCGCGACCACCGAGGGCTCATTGAGGATGATGCCCTGGCCCTCGACATAAACCAGCGTATTCGCTGTACCGAGGTCGATCGCCATGTTCTGCGAGCCAAATTTCAGGAGGTTCGAGAAAAAGCCCATTGCGGTGCGCGTTCCATAAAAGTTTCAGGCCCTTGTCGCAGGACCTGCGACAGTCGCGACCCGGGTGTGACGGGGAATGGGCGTCCCTTATCGAAACATGCCCGAAAACGCCAAAATTATTCTCGCGCGATCCACCGCTATCTGAACAGATCGCCTCGAAATTATGACGTTTGGTCGCTAGGCGCGGTTAATGGCCCAGAACCGTCGCGCAATCCGTCGCCTGCCGGAAAGCCTCGTCAACCGCATTGCTGCGGGCGAGGTAGTCGAACGGCCGGCCGCCGCGCTGAAGGAAATCGTCGAGAACGCGATCGACGCCGGAGCGACCCGCATCGTCATATCCCTTGTCGAGGGGGGACTCGAGCGGATCGAGGTGACTGACGACGGCTGCGGAATGAGCCCGGACGAAATGGTCCTCGCGCTCGAACGCCACGCGACGTCCAAATTACCCGATGAGAGCATTGAGCTTGTCGCCACTCTTGGCTTTCGCGGTGAGGCGCTGCCGAGCATTGCGAGCGTCGCCAAATTCACGCTCGAGAGCCGGGTCCGCGGCACCGAGCAGGGTTGGCGTCGGGTGGTTGATCATGGCGCGGTCGTCGACGAAGGTCCCGCCGCGCTGCCACCGGGCACGCGCGTGCGCGTCGAGAACCTGTTCGGCAAAGTGCCCGCGCGCCGCAAGTTCCTGCGTACCGCGCGCAGCGAATACGCCGCGTGCGCCGACGTGGTTAAGCGCCTGGCTATGGCACGGCCGGAAATCGGCTTCACGCTTGCCCATGGCGACCGGACGATACTTTCGCTCCAGCCCGGACAGGCGCTGGTTGACCGAGTCGCGCAAGTCGTGGCGCGCGAGCTCAAGGACAACGGTGTCGCGATCGACCTCGAGCGTCCGAGCGGCGAGGGCACGATGCGTCTCACCGGGATCGCGGGTCTGCCGACCTACAACCGCGGTGTCGCCGACCACCAGTACCTGTTCGTGAACGGGCGCCCGGTGAAGGATAGGCTGC
The DNA here is from genome assembly GCA_963740025.1 of uncultured Alphaproteobacteria bacterium. Lineage (GTDB taxonomy): Bacteria > Pseudomonadota > Alphaproteobacteria > Sphingomonadales > Sphingomonadaceae > Tsuneonella. The sequence continues at coordinate 11,977 of CAVUCI010000006.1, read as the reverse complement.
TCGTCGGCGCAGTACGGGGAGCCTATTCGGACATGCTTGCGAGGGACCGACACGCGGTGCTGGCGTTGTTCCTCACGCTTCCGCCGGAAGAGGTGGACGTCAACGTCCACCCCGCGAAAACAGAGGTCCGCTTCCGCGACGCGGCGGCAGTTCGCGGATTCATCGTTTCGGGCTTACGACAATCGTTCGCCTGCGGAGACCGGCGCAGCGCGCAAGCTCCCAATGGCGCAGCGATGGGGCGGTGGATAAGTGAACCTGTGCAGCAGGAGCCCGCACCCGCGCTCGCCTCTATCTTCGCTGGGCGCGACTGGACGCAGGCTTCGACATCCGTCCGAGAGGCCCCGCCTTCCTATCGGGGCGAAGTGATGGACCGCCCGCAGGGGAGGGCAGAAGAGGCCGCTCCGCTTCCCGAGGTACCCGAGGAGTATCCGCTCGGAGTCGCGCGGGGGCAGGTGGCTCAGACCTACATCGTCGCCGAAGCCTCGGACGGCCTCGTGATCGTCGATCAGCACGCCGCCCACGAACGCCTCGTGCTGGAGAGGCTCAAGGCGGCAGGTGCGGGAAAAGCAACCGCGCGGCCGCAGGCGCTGCTGATCCCGGACGTGGTGGAGATGGACGAGATCGATTGCGACCGGCTCGAGGGCGCGGCCGACAAGCTTGCGGAGATGGGTCTTCAGATCGAGCGGTTCGGACCCGGCGCGATGCTTGTGCGCAGCCTGCCGCATGCGCTGTCCAAGGCCGAATCGGGAAAGCTGCTCCGCGATATCGCTGACGACCTTGCGCATCATGGCGAGGCGCTCTTGCTGGGCGAAAAACTCGATCTGGTGTTGGCGACGATGGCTTGTCACGGCTCTGTCCGCGCAGGTCGCACGCTGACGGTGGCCGAAATGAACGCATTGCTGCGCGAGATGGAGTGCACTCCGCGCTCGGGTCAATGCAACCATGGGCGGCCCACGTGGGTTAAGCTCAGGATGGAAGACGTCGAGAAGCTCTTCGGGAGGCATTGATGCGAGCGTTCTGGGTTTTGCCGCTGGTCGTCGCCGCGGCGGCGTGTAGCGATGACGGGCCGAGCCCGCGCGAGCAGGCTCTGCGCGACCAAGCCGATGTCGAGGCAGTCAAAGCGGCGCAGGAGCCGCCGCCGGCGCCGGTAACGCCCGACCAAATCCTATACCCCGATATCGAGAAGTACGATCTATTCGGCGCGGGCTGCAATTTTGCGCCCCAAGGCAGCATGGGCGCGATCGCTTTGGCGCAGCCAGGACATGGCTACATGAAGATAGACGGCAAGCTGGTGCCCTTTGCGCCCGATATGGGCAGTCTCGATCTGCCGCTCGGGACCAAGGGGAAGTACACCGCCGGTGCGTGGTCCTTCATGCTCGACATCGGCGAGGGCGAGGGGGAGCAGAACGGGATCGAGACGGTGAATTTCCCTGCCCATTTCGTGCTGCGCAATGACCGCGACCAAGTGGTCTATGAGAGCAAGGGTGTTGCCCAGTGCGGGAGCTGAAACGGCGCAGCTAGCGCGTTAATCCTCAATCGGCACGTCGGGATTGCGCACCGCGATCAACCCGTTCGAGATCATGCTCATGACGGGCTCGTCGTGCTGGTTGAACACGGTCAGGCTCGACTTGAAGATGCCCATCTCGGGGCGCGACTTGCTGCGGCGCTTCTCGATCACCGTGCTCTCGCAGCGCAGGGTGTCGCCTGGAAACACCGGCTTTATCCAGCGCAACTGGTCGATGCCCGGCGAACCGAGCCCGGCCTGCCGGTTCGCCTTGAGATTCTCGACCAGCATCGACATGGTCATCGCGCAGGTGTGCCACCCGCTAGCAGACAGGCGCCCGAAATGGGTCGCCGCAGCGGCCGCGTCGTCGAGGTGGAACGGCTGGGGATCGTATTTCGATGCGAACTCGATCACCTCTTCGCGGGTGACGTCGTAATGGCCGAAGCGGGCAGTACGCCCCGGCTCGATATCCTCGAAATAGTGCACGCGTTTTTTGTCCCCAGGCTGACCGACTCAGGTTTGGGCGTGTAGCCGATCGAAGGATTTGAGTAATGCCCCTTGGCGCGACGGGTCAGGATTTCGGCTTCAGATCATCATGACCGATGTCGGGAATGATCCGGTAACGGGACACGATCAGGGTGAAAACGCCGAATAGGATAAGGCCAATCGCGACGAGCGTGTAAAGCACGCCCATATCGCTGAGCGAAACGATGGCGTCGCCAAGCCCTTTGACCTGAGTCGAGGAATCGAGCCAGGCACCTTTTACCATCGACCATCCGATCAGCAGAAAGACGACCGCGCGGGCGGCGTAGCCGGCACGACCGAGCGGTTCCACGTAAGTCGGAGCGCGTCCGCTTACGTGCTTCATGAAGTGGGCATCCATTGCCTTTTTTGCCTGCATCACGGCGGCGGCGACGAAACCGAGGCCGACGATGCCGAGCACGATGGGCCCGATGTCCCAACTCAATAGTGTACCAACCTTCTCCTGGGTTCCTCCCGACGCTCCAGCCGATTGCTGCTTTTCGCCCGTGGCGAATTGCCACGCGGTCAATGCGAGCGAGGCATAGCCCACCGCGCTAGCGGCCGAGCCGATGCGCTTCGCCTTACCCTTGGCGTCGTCCCCATGGTTCTCGAGATCGGTCAGCGCATCGATCGCCTTGAACGCGACGTATCCAAGCAGGCCAACCGCAATTATGTATAGCATTACATTGCCGAGAGGGACGTCCTGAACCATGTCGAACGCCGCCGCCTGGCCATCCTCTGCCTTGCCGGCAGTCGACAGCGCGATGTAGCCGAGCAGGACATACACCAACCCGCGCGCGGCGTAGCCGAGGCGGACCAGCCAGTTGAACTTCTCGGACTTGTCGACCATTGCGTGCATTCTCCCCGTTTCGGATATGAACGGCGGAAAGCGGGAATGGGTCCGGGCAATCAGACGTTGAACTTGAACATCATCACGTCGCCGTCCTGAACGACGTACTCCTTGCCCTCTTGACGCAGCTTGCCGGCTTCCTTGGCTCCGGCTTCACCGCCGAGCGACACGTAATCATCGAAGGCGATCGTCTCGGCCCGGATGAAGCCGCGTTCGAAGTCGGTGTGAATCTCGCCCGCGGCCTGCGGGGCCTTCGCTCCTGCCGGGAAAGTCCAGGCCCGCGCTTCCTTTGGTCCCGCGGTGAAGAAGGTCTTTAGGCCAAGCAGCTTGTAGCCCGCACGGATCACGCGGCTGAGCCCGCTCTCGATCAACCCCAGCGCCTCGAGGTATTCCGCCCGGTCCTCGGCAGGCATTGCGACGAGCTCGCTCTCTATCGCGGCCGAGACCACGACTGCTTCGGCTCCTTCAGCCTTTGCCTTTTCGAATACTTGCGCAGACAGCGCGTTGCCTTCGGCAGCGTCTTCCTCGGCAACGTTGCAGACGTATAGTACTGGCTTAGCTGTCAGCAGTTGGGCTTGTGCAAAGACTTTCTCCTCGTCGTCGCCGTTGGGCTCGGTGAGACGGGCGGGCTTGCCTTCTCGCAGAAGCTCGAGCGCCTGGCCCAGCACGCTTGCCATCACCTTCGCTTCCTTGTCGCCGCCGGTCGCCTTTTTCTGCGCGGCGGGAACGCGCTTCTCCAGGCTTTCGAGGTCGGCGAGCATCAATTCGGTTTCGACCACCTCGGCATCGGCGATCGGATCGACCTTGTTCGCGACGTGCTGGATATCGTCGTCCTCGAAGCAGCGCAGGACGTGCACGATCGCATCGACCTCGCGGATATTGCCGAGGAACTGGTTGCCGAGGCCTTCGCCCTTGCTCGCGCCCTTCACCAGTCCCGCAATATCGACGAAGGCGAGCTGCGTCGGGACGATCTTCGCCGACTTGGCGATGCGGGCGATGTCGTCGAGCCGCTCGTCCGGCACGGCGACCTGGCCGACGTTCGGCTCGATCGTGCAGAACGGATAGTTCGCCGCCTGAGCAGCCTGCGTTTCGGTAAGGGCATTGAACAGGGTCGACTTGCCGACATTGGGCAGTCCGACGATTCCGCAGCGGAATCCCATCGTGATTTCTTCCTCGTGAAGGTGACGGCGCGCGCCTTAGCCTTCGCGGCGGATCCGCGCCACCCCACTTGCAAGGTGCTGGATTGCGGTTCAGTGAGTGGCAATGCGTCGCACCCTGTCGATCCTGATGCTTCCGCTCGCGCTCAGCGCCTGCGAGACGACCAATTCGGACGCTTGGGTCGGGGGCGCGGCAACTCCGTTCGGACAGGCCGAGAACAGCTGTACCGACCTGCTCGACACCATTTCCGATAACGACGCCCGCCGCGAGTTCTTCGTTGGCTGCATGAAGGCGCTCGGCTGGGCGCCAAAGTCGGGCGCTTCGATCAACCTCTAGTCCTGCGGGCGCAGGTCAAGACGCTTGAGAGTGCGGTGAAGGGTGCGCGTAGCCCAGATGTCATAGATGGCGTGACCGATAATGACCGTCACCAGGCTACCGGTGACCGCATAAACCGATCCAAACAGCGCCCCCAGCACGAAAATGACGACGGCGATCACCGGCTTGGCCAAGTGGACGAGCGCGAAGGCAAGTGAACCGATCAACACGGCCGCGACGTTGCCGAGGTGATCGGCGAGGACCGTCTGGATGCCGCCGCGAAATAGCGCTTCCTCGCCCATTCCCGCGCAGACCGAAATCCACACGAACATCGCCCAGTTGTGTCTCGATCCGAGAAGCTTTGCGGATTTCTGCTGGAGCCGCGCGGTCCTCTCGTAAAGCAGTGGGAACAGCCGCTCGATGAAAACACCGAGTAAAACCAGCGCGCCGCCAAGAGCGATGCCGCACAGGATCGCCTGGGCGTAATCTCCACGAACCGGCCGATAGCGCGTCCAGAGGTGGACCACGCGAGCAGGCCGATCAGCGTAAAAAACGCCGCCTGCATGCCCATAAGCAGGACGAGACTGCCGTCCGGTAGCTCGCGGCGTTCCACCGTCAGCCTTGTTGTCGCAGTGCGACGTCGCTCATGAAGCGGGCATCGTCCCCCTTCGCGAGCCATTCGGCCTCGGCAGCGATCGCGCCGAGCATGGCGGCAAGGTCATCGATCTCGCTTTTGGCGTAGTTGCCGAGAACGTGGCCGGTGACCCGGTCCTTGCTGCCCGGATGGCCGATGCCTATGCGGACGCGGCGGAACTCGGGTCCCAGGTGCTTGTCGATCGAGCGCAGCCCATTGTGGCCGGCAAGCCCGCCGCCGACGCGCGCCTTGACCTTGAAGGGAGCGAGGTCGAGCTCATCGTGGAACACCGTTAGGTCTGCGGGCGACAGCTTGTAGAACCGCAAGGCCTCGCTCACAGCGCGGCCGCTTTCGTTCATGAAGGTCGCGGGCTTGAGCAGCAGGATCTTCTCGGTGCCGATGCGTCCTTCCTGCACCCAGCCGGAGAACTTCTTCTGCACCGGCGCGAAATCGTGCACCTCGGCAATGGCGTCGAGCGCCATGAAGCCGACGTTGTGGCGGTGCATCGCGTATTGCGGACCGGGGTTTCCGAGGCCTGCCCAAACTTGCATGGCGCGCGCCTAGCTCAGCTGGCGAGCGGGGGGAAGCCGAAGAGGTGCCGTGAGCGGGACGCTGATACTTGTTCGAAACGTCCACTCAGGATGGCGGATACGGATAGATTAAACGACAGCGATTGGGGTGGAAAACGGACCCTACCACCGCTCTTTGAACACTTTTCTGCCAAGCCAAATGGCCGATGCACTGGCGCTGACGAGTATGACGGGGGCAATGACCCCAAATAGGATGGCAGCAGGCATCGCCATCTTTTCGTCGGGGACGGTAGCGGTCAGGTATATGTAAAGCCAATAGCCCTCCCAAAGGGCTAGTGCCGTCAAGGCCGCTCTAACTCTCCACCTTTTCACGCACCGAAATTGATCGATTAGGGTAACGTCCGCAATGGGGTCGTTACCGGCTGGTCCGCTTTTGGGCCAGGAAGGATGCAAGCCGCCTCTCCCCTTTTAACGTCCTCGCCGGACGGCAAAGGCGTCTGATTCTTAGGGTGGAAAGCGGTCAAGGCTGCGTTCCGTTCATCGCAGCCATTTCGCCGGGCGTCGGCGGCTGCCACATCTTCTCGACAAAATCGAACATTGACCGGGTAACCTCCAGCCGGAAAGTTTCACCACGTTCGCGGTTTCGCTGCTCGACCCGACGCCAGCGTTCCTCCGCGCTTACGTCCAGATGATGAAGTCGAACTGGAACATGGATTTCTGCCGCCCATTTGCGCCAGGTTGCGCGGCGCTCGGAGCGCGTAAAGCCGCAATCCGCCACCACTGATATACCAAGCGCGCAAGCTTGCCGTGCGACCGACCACATCTGCCGCTCGCAACGGTCAACCCGTTCCACCATCCACTTGAAGTCCGAATGGGCAGGTTGGTCGGGGGAGAACAACGTTGTCATCCAGTCGTCAATCGAGAGATGCAAGGCATGCTCTCGCTCAGCGAGCGCTATGGAGTAGGTCGTCTTTCCGGCTCCGGTTGACCCGGAAACAAGGTGCAGTTGGGCGTTCAATGATCAGTCCTCCTGGCGAGTAGCTGCGACAATCTATTGGAAAAGCGCTAGTTCGGCGGCCCCGCCATGGTTACACCGAAGCGCGTGGCTATTTCTTCCATTACCGCTGCATCCCGAGGCATCTCTTTGACAGAGCGACTCATGGCTTCGAAGAATTCGTCAATGGGACCGCCGACCGTCCACGCAAGAAATCGCACAGGTTCAGACGTTCGATTGGCGTAGGCGTGCAATGTCCCCGGAGGAACATGACCAAATCCACCGCTTGGAAGGGTTTCGACACGATCGCCGACGGTAAGATCAAGCGCGCCTTCGAGGACAAAGTAGCCCTCTTCCTCCAGTGCATGGCTGTGAGGCGGGACAAACCCTCCAGGCGGCACGTCAACAACCATGGCGCTCATTCGGGACGAAGAATTCCTCGATTTGAGCAGAATGCGGATTTGATCCGAAAGCACGCCAATTGGCGCGATTTCGCTCGATTTTGCAAATGGCATGACACGACTCCGGAGCAAGGTGGACAAAGGTCAAAAAGACAGATATTCTGTCCAATATAGACAGGACCTCTGTCCGAAAGTCAATGCAGGCTCTTTCCCTTGGATGCACCAAGTCCAAATATGTCGGCAGGCTATCCAGCCTTGAACCAAACCCTCGGCTCGCTTTTGCGTGGAACCTACGAAAAGCTTCAGGCGAGAGTGTATCAGCTCATCTCCGAACAAGGGTTCGGGGACATTCGACCTGCACACTCGTCCGTCTTGCGGCATTTGCCGCCGGAAGGAGCCAGAGTTGCCGACATTGCAAAAATGTCAGGGCTCACAAAGCAAAGTCTAAGCTACCTCGTGCAGGACATGGCTTCCCTCGGCTACGTGGAAATCGTCCCGGATCCAGATGATGGGCGGGCTCGACTTGTCCAGTTTAAAAACCGCGGCATGCGACTGGTCGAAGCATTGATCCATGCCAGCAGGCAGGCCGAGTTGGAATTTGCTGGCAGAATTGGAAAAGTAGAAGCCCGGAAAGTTCGCAAATCACTCGAAGCCTACATGACGGGCTAGAGCCAACTGAACTTGAAGTGGGCATGAGTCATCAGGGTGGGATATGGCATTCACTTCGATCGCAACATTAGCTGCCGCAGCTCTTGCCTCTGTTGCGCCAGGGCAGGGCGTGGACCCTCTGGCGGCGAGAGTGGACGAAGGCGCAGCGCAGCTCTTCGCCGAGGTGTGGCGATCGACTGGGGGAAAGCCGACGGCGTCACAACTCGAGACAGCCTATCTGAGCAAGGGCGGGCGCGGCGTCGAAGTCTTTACACCGAACCGCATCGTCAACGCCGAAAATCTTGCCGCCACAATTGCCAGCGAGCCGGACGTCTACCGTGACGCGGTTGAGCGCTGCCTTCCGTGGGTGAGCGAAACCAATCGCCAGCTTCGCTCTGCCGATCTCGGCCTCAAGGGGCTCTTCCCAAACCATCAACTTCCCCAGATCGCGGTAGTGGTCGGCGCCAACAACAGTGGCGGGACCGCGGCACAAGGAATCCAGGTTATCGGCCTTGAAGTCATCTGTAGGCTCTCTCCGACCCGCGAGGCCTTCGAGACTCGCATGCGTGAGTTTTTTACGCACGAGACAGTGCATACGTTTCAGGGCGAGCTATCGCCCAAGGCGCGGCGCGAAGGCCTCTTTGCCCAGGCAATCGTCGAGGGTGTTCCCGACTACGTCGCCAGCCTCGTGACAGGACAGGTTCCGGATCAGGACCGGGACCAATGGGCGCGCGCCAGAGAGCCATGGGTGTGGCAGCAATTCCGAGCCGATGCGGCGATCGTGCGCGCAGGAACGGACGAGAAGGGCGATTGGAGCCCGGAAGCGATGACCGCATTCAAACGATGGTTTGCCAATGCCGGGCAACCGCCAGCCGGTTGGCCAAGCGAGCTGGGCTATTGGGTGGGCATGCAGATCGCGGCGCACTACGTGGCTGCCGCGCACGAGCCTCATACAGCCCTCGAACAGCTTCTCGATCCCGTCGATCCAGCGGCAATAGTGGCGGCCAGCAAATATGCTCCGCGATGATGCGAGCGATCTCCGCTTTGGGGTCGTTAACAGACTGGCGGCTTTTGGGACAATGAGGCGGTTAGCTGTCGGTCCGCTATCGGGCCGCTGCCCTTTTGCCGCGAACGTCTAGCAATGGGGTGGGAAGCGGACTTTGCGTACAAAGCGAGTAGCTGCGAAAAAGAACTAGCGGCGAGATGGGTGGAAGGTGGACATTCAGCCTCACCTCTTCGCTCCCCCCGCAGTCCCGATATGAATACTGTGTCTGAAGGCGGTAATTGGTACAGGCTGGACAAGGCAATCACTGGGTCGGACGTGGTTCTATAGGCGGCGCTGTCGGCGACTTCGGAGTGGCTTTTATCTTTTGAATTGGAGCGCCTTACTGGTTATCACGTGAAGAAGGCTGCGAGTTTTCGCTTCATGCGATGCGGCCGCACAACTTTGGGGGGCGCCAAATGAAATCACTGCGTTTGCTACTGTCGTTTTCGGCGGTTGCCGCACTTCCGCATTCGCTGGCAATCGCAGGCGAGGAAATTCTCTACGCGCCGGCTCCTAAATGGGTCGAGGTCAAGCCACTCGCCAACGCCGATGGCAAAGGCGCACCACTCGTGCTTCTCGAACAGCAGGTCCGCCTCGAAGGGGGCACGGTCACCAACTACAACGACATGGCCATTCGACTGAGTTCGCCGGAAGCGCTCACGCAGGCGGGTACGCTGACCGCTCAGTGGATGCCGGACAAGGGCGATCTCGTGATCCATCGGGTCGAGCTGCTCCGCGAGGGCAATACGGTTGACGTGATCGCCCAAGGAAGGGGCGCGGTTCGACGTTTTGCGCCGCGAGCGTCAGCTCGAGCAGCGTATCGTCGACGGCCTACAGACTGCGACATTGGCGCTGCCTGGCGCGCGTGTGGGCGACGTCGTGCGGCTGTCCTACTCGGTGAGCACGCGCGACCAGGCGCTCGGCGACGAGATGCAATGGCAAGGCATGCTGCTGGCGAAGCCGGTGCCGCTCGACCGCGGCAACATCACAGTTTCCTGGCCAGCAAGCGAGGACATCCGCTGGCGCGCAAAGGCGGTCACCGCCGGCCCCGAACCGGTCGAGCGAAGTGGATATCGCTATCTATCATTCGACTTGCCGATCGATAAGCAATCGGAAATGCCCAGCGACGCTCCACTCCGTACCTGATGCCGCCGACCGTGAGAGTCAGCAGCTTCGCCAGCTGGTCCGAGGTTTCTGCAGTCATGGCCCCGCATTATCTGCAGGTTCTGGAAATCGCCGCTGGCACTGACCTTGCGCGGCAGGTCGAACGGATAGAAACGGCAAGTACGGACTCGCTGACCCGCGTCGCGCTCGCCACCCAGTTGGTGCAGGACGAGATCAGTTATCTCGCCAACGGAATGGACGGGGGTAACTACATTCCGCAGGCGCCGGCGGAGACGTGGGAGCAGCGCTACGGGGACTGCAAGGCCAAGAGCGTGCTTCTCGCCGCACTGCTGCGGGCGATGGGCATCGAGGCTGAGCCGCTGCTCGTGCGATCGAGTGCGGGAGATGCGCTGCCGGAGATGTTACCGATGCCCGGTGGCTTCGATCACGTCATCGTTCATGCGGTGATCGACGGCACCGACTATTGGCTCGATGGAACCAGTGCCGGCGCGCGACTCGACAATATCGCTGTGGTTCCGCCGTTCCATTATGGCCTGCCCCTGCGTGCCGAAGGCGCCGAGTTGATCGCGCTCACTCCGCGGCGGCCAACAGGAGCTGGTGACAAGCTAAAGCTGGTGATTGACAGCAGCGCGGGCATTTCGGTGCCCGCTATGTACAAGATTGACATCGAGTTGACCGGCGCCTCGGCGGCGCCCGTCCGCGCAATGGCCGGTCAAATCGAAGGACAACTGCTCGAGCAGATGGTGTCCGCGATCGTGAGAGCGGCGCTGGGCGATACGCAGCTGCTGACTTACAACCTCTCGTGGGACGAGGCGAGGGGCGTGGGGAACGTCACCGCGAGCGGGGTCATGACCACCCCGTGGCGGCGAGAGCAGGAGGTTTACCGGCTCCAGCCTCCTGGGCAGCCGGTTGCGGACATTAGTTTCGCTGCTGATCGGGCGCGGGCTGCATGGCGCGACGTCCCGCTCCGGCTCGAAGGGCCTTCGAGCCAGCACCTCGAGCTGAGCGTCGTCCTGCCAGACGGCGGGCGCGGATTTTCCATCATCGACGGAGCGGTGATCGACGAAACGCTCGCCGGCACAGCAATTCGCTCCGCGGCCGACCTCAAGCAGCGCCATTTTACTCTCACGCAGTCGGTCGTGAGCGCCGGGGGAGAACTCCCGACCGCTGAAATTGCGATCGCGCAGCGTGACTTGGCGCGTCTCCAGCGGCAACTGCCGCAATTACGCGCACCGGACGATGCACGCGCTCGCTGGGACTACGAAGGAGCCGATCGCGAGCTACTCGCGCCGCTGGAAAAGGCGTTCTCGCAGCTCATCGAGAAGGCGGCCGCGGACGAGATCGCACAAGCCTATGCAAACCGCGCTGCGTTTCGCGCCGGCACGTTTGATTTCTCAGCAGCGAAGTCGGACCTCGACGAGGCAATAGAGCGCGAAGCCTCGGTTGGGCTATATTATCAGCGCGCGGCGGTGCTAACCGAGCTTGGCGACCTTGAAGGTAGCCTCGGCGACCTCCGAACTGCGGAGGCACTCGAGGCGAAGGGCAACAGCTACGCCTCCCAGATCGAGCTTCTCGGACTGCTCGGCCGCGCGGAGGAAGGCGTGGAGCTGGCCAGGGAGTACGCGCCGATCGCCGAATCCGGAAAGGATGCCAGCCAACTCATGGCCACTGCGCTTATGTGGGACGGCAACTTCACCGAGGCGTTGGCGGTTCTAGCGAAGGAAGCGGGGCTCCGCCCTGGGGACGGCGAACTACTCAATGCGCAGTGTTGGGAAGCCGGCATCTGGGCCAAAATCGACAACGCGATGCTCGACATCTGCACACGCGCGGTCGAGAAGTCCGACTGGTCCTCGGCCGCGCTTGACAGCCGGGCCATGGCATATTTCCGGCTCGGACGCCTGAGCGAAGCGCGCACCGACCTCGATGCGGTGGTGTCGAAGTCTCCCCAGATAGCCGAATCGCGCTTCATGCGCGGCGTGGTGCGACTCGCACAGGGAGATAAGGGCGGGCGCGATGACATCAAATTGGCCTTGCACATGAGGCCGAGTTTTGCGCGCATCTATGCCGCCTATGGGATAAAGCCCTGACCTTTGGCGCGGGGTAGTCGCTCCCGATCAGCGTATTTGACCTTAAGGCTGAATTCTCGTCGCGCCCAACGATTACCAAATCGTGCTAACTTCATTTCCCTAAGTACGGGATCCCCTAGCAAGAGTTCGCGATATCGGGCCGCTGGCACCGGGTCCGCTTCGGG
>CAVUCI010000005.1:0-132128 GCA_963740025.1 uncultured Alphaproteobacteria bacterium | reverse complement strand
GGAGGGACTCGAACCCCCGACACGCGGATTATGATTCCGCTGCTCTAACCGGCTGAGCTACTCCGCCCCAAGGGCAGGCCCGGCGCCGAGGGGCGCGAGGCAGGCGGCGCATTTAGGGCCGGGTCGGCGCGCGGTCAACCGCGAAACGGCCAGCGTTTTACATGCTCCCAGGGTCCGCCGCGATAGCGGTGCAGCGCGAGGCCGGTGAAGGCGAAATCGCGGCGATCGATCGACGGCGCGAGCGCGGCCTGAAGAGCCTTTGCTTCGGATGGCGCGACCTTGTTCTGGATCGTGACGTGCAGGCGCGGCGCCTGCTGGTCCTGGACGGTAAGCAGGCCGTGAAAGCGGTCTGCCAGCCGCTCTCGCAAATCGAGCATCGCAGGGCTCGACAGCCGAAGCGCTGTGCCGCGGCCGAGGTTCATCAGTCCCTCGAGCCGTGCGGGTACGGGTGGTGCCTTTGCCTCGGCGGCGAGCGCATCTCGCAGTTCGTCCTCCACCATCGGCGGCAAGGCGTGGAACAGCGTGACGTGCGCCTTCAGGAAATTGCGCTCGGGCGGAAAGTGTGCGGCGCGCAACTGGTCGGCACGCGATTGCAATGCCTCCGGCAGCTCGGCCGTTACGATCAGCGGCGCAGGATCGATCAGTCGCAGCTCTCCGCGCGCCTTGCGGATGGCGAACCACTCGCGCACGTTCGCGTTATGCTCGGCAAGCGTGCTGGCGAAGACGTGCCCGCCCTTTCCGTTCGCGACCATATAGAGCGCGTCGGTCTTCGCAGGGTTCAGCACCGCGGCGATGCTTTCGCGCCCCGGGTTGGTGATCGGCCCATCGGGCAGCCCGCTCATGGTGTAGGTGTTGTAGCCGTTGACCGCGGCGATTTCCGATTGGCGGATACGCCGGCCGAGCGGCTTGCCCTTGGTTATCGGGTAGATGATCGTCGGGTCGGCCTGCAGCGGCATCCCTTGCCTGAGGCGGTTGGAATAGAGCCCCGCTACCATCCGCCGCTCGCTCGCGACGCCGGTTTCCTTCTCCACGATCGAGGCAAGCGTGACCGCTTCTTCCGGCGTCGATACCGCGATTCCGGGCTTACGCTTCGCCCATGCTTCGGCGAGGTAGTTCTTCATCGCCGCCTGCATTCGCGCGAGCACTTTCGTACGGGCATCGCCCCGTTCGAAGTCGTAGGTGTCCGGCAGCACCGATCCTTCCTCCGGCACCGGAATCGGACCCGTAAGCAGCGGCTCGGCCATCAACCGATCGTAGACTATGATCGAAGGCAGCCCTTCGGGGACCGTCACGAAGCGCCGGATCGCCTGCCCGTGCTGCAACGTATCGAGGATCGTCGCAGCGCTGGCGCCCGCGGGCAGTTCGAACTCGCCGCGCTGAACGGGATCGCCGCTGCCGAGGATTTTCGCACGCAGCAGGAAACCGTCCGCCGAACCGATCAGACCATCGTCTTCGAGCTTGCGCGCCACGCTGGTCAGCGTCGCGCCCTCGGGAACGGTGAACGCGGTGTCCTTTTCGACGCTGCTAGACCCGTACCAGCCGAACGCGAACCAGGCGAACGCCAGCGCGCCGACAACCGCGGCGGCGACGAGGAGGCGTTTCACCTCAGTCGACCTTCTTGAAGATCACGCTCGCGTTGGTGCCGCCGAAGCCGAAGCTGTTCGAGAGTACCGCCTCGACTTTGCGCTTCCTGGCATGGTGCGGCACGAGATCGACCCCCTCGGTCCCCTCGTCGGGATCGTCGAGATTGAGCGTGGGCGGCACGATCTGGTCACGGATTGCCAGCACGCAGAAGATCGCTTCGACCGCACCCGCGCCGCCGAGAAGGTGCCCGATCGCACTCTTGGTCGAAGACATCGATGCGCCCGACAGGTCGTCGCCCAGCACGCGCTTCGCAGCGGCGAGTTCGATCGTATCGGCCATCGTCGAGGTGCCGTGCGCGTTGATGTAATCGATATCGCTCGGCTCCATCCCGGCCTTGCGCAGCGCCATTTTCATGGCGAGTTCGGCGCCCTTGCCTTCCGGATGCGGCGCGGTGACGTGATAGGCATCGCCGGAAAGGCCGTAGCCGACCACCTCGGCGTAGATCTTTGCGCCGCGCGCCTTGGCGTGCTCGTATTCCTCAAGCACCATGACGCCGGCACCCTCGCCCATCACGAAGCCGTCGCGGCCCTTGTCGTAGGGTCGGCTCGCCTTCTCGGGCTGGTCGTTCATGCTCATGTTGAGCGCCTTGGCCTGCGCGAAGCCGGCGATGCCGATCGGGTTGATCGTGCTTTCCGCCCCGCCCGCGAGCATGACGTCCGCATCGCCGTCCTTGATCATGCGTGCCGCGTCGCCGATCGAGTGGGCGCCGGTGCTGCACGCCGTCACCACCGAGTGGTTCGGCCCCATCAGGCCGTACTTGATCGAAACCTGCCCGCTGGTGAGATTGATCAGCCGCCCGTGGACGAAATGCGGCGATACGCGGCCAGGGCCCTTTTCGGCCAGCACGAGCGATTCGCTCTCGATTCCGGGCAACCCGCCGATCCCCGAGCCGATCGAAACGCCCGCGCGCTCCTTTTCCTCGTCGGTCATGTTCTCGAGTCCGGCATCCTCGATCGCCTGGCCGGCGGCGTCGATGGCATAGATGATGAACGGATCGACCTGGCGCTGGACCTTGTGATCGACGCGCTTGTTCGGGTCGAAGCCCCAAGGATGGTCGGCCGGCTTCACCTCGCCCGCGATCTTGGCTTTCTGATCGCTGACGTCGAAGCGGGTGATCGGGCCGATCCCGCTCTTGCCCGCGATCAGGTTCGACCACGTCGTCTCGACGTCCGCCCCAAGCGGGGTGACGAGGCCCAGTCCGGTTACGACCACTCGACGCATGCTACTCTCCGTAAACGCAACAGGCTCGAACCCTGCGAAGGGCCGAGCCTGTCGTTGCCCCGCCGACTGCCGTCAGGCGAGCACGGCGGGATGGGCAATCAGCCCTTGTGCTCTTCGATGTACTTGGTCGCGTCGCCGACCGTGGCGATCTTCTCGGCCGCATCGTCGGGGATTTCGACGCCGAATTCCTCTTCGAAGGCCATGACCAGCTCGACGATGTCGAGGCTGTCCGCGCCGAGATCGTCGATGAAGCTCGCGTCCTGGGTTACCTTGTCGGCTTCGACGCCGAGATGTTCGACGACGATCTTCTGCACGCGGTCGGCGGTATCGCTCATGAGTGTTCCCTCTGTAGGCTGGGGTTTTCGAATTGCCTGTCGCCCTAATGAACGCGGCAGGACTGCGCAAGTGCCGTGGAAATCGCAATCGGGCGATGGTCCACGGATGGATTCATGCGCCACTTGCGGAAACGAAGCGCAGGGTCGAATGTCCGCCAATCGCAAGAGCGAGGCTCTCTGTTCGATTTGTAGGGGGTATCATGTTTGCAAGGTCTGTTTTCGGCGCCGTGGCGGCGCTGGGTTTGCTCGTCTCCGGCACGGCGAGCGCGAAAGACGAATCGTCGGCGCGCAAAGCGCAGTCGAAAGGCACGGCCGAAATCCCGCACTGCACCCGAAGCCTGGGTACGGTCGCGATCGTCGAACCCGACAACCAGTGGTGGCGTGAACTGAGCCTCGGCAGCCCGGAAGCGATCCTGCGCGTTTTCGTCCAGCAGTCCGGCTGCTTCACGCTCGTCAACCGGGGACGCAGCCTGCAGAACCGGGCGATGGAGCGCGCTCTTGCAGACAATGGCGAGCTGCAGGACGGTTCGAACATCGGCAAAGGCCAGGTGAAGGCGGCCGACTATTTCCTGCAACCCGACATCGTCACCAGCAATTCGAACAGCGGCGGGGGCGGTATCGGCGCGCTGGCTGGCGGCCTGCTCGGCCGCAAGTTCCTGGGCGGAATTGCCGGCGGGCTGAACATCAAGAAGAAGGAAGCGAACGTCACCCTCTCGGTCGTGAACGCGCGGACGACGGTCGAAGAGGCGCTGGTCGAAGGATATGCGCGCAAGTCGGACATCGGTTTCGGCGGCGCGGCAGGCGGCGGCTGGTGGGGAGGCTTCGGCGCCGCCGGCGGCAGCGGCTACCAGAATACGGAGATCGGGCAGGTCATCGTGCTCGCCTATCTCGACGCTTACACCAAGCTCGTCACCCAACTCGGCGGGCTGCCCGACGACGCGTCGGCGGCCGCTCCGCAGGCGAACTGAATATTGCCCATGTCATCGGCGGCGGTCCCAATGGACCGCCGCCGATCGGTCACCCCGCCTTGGGATCGACAAGGGTGTCGGGATTGGCCGGAGCATCGCCCTTCGGCGGGTCCATCAGCCGAATGTGCACATCCCGTAGCTGACGTGTGGAGACCTGGCTGGGCGCGCCCATCATCAGGTCCTGCGCCCGCTGGTTGAGCGGGAAGGCGATGACCTCGCGGATGTTCGGCTCGTCGGCCAGCAGCATCACGATGCGGTCGATGCCGGGGGCCGAGCCACCGTGCGGCGGAGCGCCCAGCTTGAACGCCTCGATCATGCCCGAGAAGTTCGCGTCGACGTCCTCGCGCGAGTAGCCGGCGATCTCGAACGCCTTGTACATGATGTCCGGGCGATGGTTCCGGATCGCGCCGCGACGACAGCTCGTAGCCGTTGCAGACGATGTCGTACTGCCAGGCCAGGATATCGAGCGGGTCCTTGCTCTCCAGCGCCTCCATCTCGCCCTGCGGCATCGAGAAGGGGTTGTGGCTGAAATCGACCTTCTTCGCGTCCTCGTCGTATTCGAACATCGGGAAATCGACGATCCAGCAGAATTCGAAGCGGTCGTCGGGTATCAGACCCAGTTCCTCGCCCACGCGAGTGCGGGCGGCACCGGCGAGGCGAACGGCGTCCTTTTCCTTGCCTGCGGCGAAGAACAGGCCATCGTTCTCGCCAAGGCCCAGCTCGGCATAGAGCTTCTCCATGCCCTCGGTGCCGTGGTTCTTGGCGATCGGGCCGCCGAATTCCCCGCCCTTGCGCGTGACGTAGCCGAGGCCCGCGAAGCCTTCGCGGCGGGCCCAGTCGTTCATCTCGTCGAAGAACTTGCGGCTCTTCTCGTGGGTGTTCGGCGCGGGAATCGCGCGAACCACGCCGCCGGTGCCGACGATCTTCTCGAACAGGCCGAAGCCGCTCTGCGTGAAATGCTCCGACACGTCGGAAATGATCAGCGGGTTGCGCAGGTCTGGTTTGTCGGTGCCATACTTTAGCATCGCCTCGCGATAGGGGATGCGCGGAAAGCTGCCTGCGGGGGTCACGCTCTTGCCGCCCGAAAATTCCTCGAACACGCCCGCGAGCACCGGCTCGATCGCCTGGAACACGTCTTCCTGCGTGACGAAGCTCATCTCGAAGTCGAGCTGGTAGAATTCCGGGAACGGTCGGCGCGCAGGTCCTCGTCGCGAAAGCAGGGTGCGATCTGGAAGTAGCGGTCGAACCCGGCGACCATCAGCAGCTGCTTGAACATCTGCGGCGCCTGCGGGAGCGCGTAGAAGCGGCCCGGGTGGAGGCGGCTGGGCACAAGATAGTCGCGCGCGCCTTCGGGGCTGGAAGCGCCGAGGATCGGGGTCTGGAACTCGGTGAAGCCCTGATCGATCATCCGCCGGCGGAGACTGGCGATGACGTTCGAACGCAGCATGATGTTCGCGTGCACGCGCTCGCGCCGCAGGTCGACGAAGCGGTACTTGAGGCGCGTTTCCTCCGGATAGTCCTCCGCCGAGTTGACGATCAGCGGCAGGTCTTCGGCCCGGCTCTGCACGGTGACGTCGCGCGCGAACACCTCGATCTCGCCGGTGGGCAGGTTGGGGTTAACCGCAACGTCGGCGCGCGCCTTCACCGTGCCGTCGATCGTGACGACCGATTCGAGCTTCAGCTTCTCGAGCACGGGGAGCGCCGGGCTGTCGCTGTCGGCGACGACCTGGGTGATCCCGTAATGATCGCGCAAGTCGACGAACAACACGCCGCCGTGGTCGCGCTTGTTATGCACCCATCCCGACAGTCGAACGGTCTCTCCGACGTCGCCCTTGGTCAGGGCACCGCAGTTGTGGGTACGATAGGCGTGCATCTAAAATCTTTCCAATTTGGCGGGTATGGCGCTAGGGGCGCGGCGCGCGTTGTTCCCATAGCGGAAATCGCGCGCGCTAACAGGGGAACGCTCCGGCTTTGTCAAGCTGGCGGCAATCCCGGGGGCGGCACTCCGCCCGCAGGAAACGAAAAGACACGATGAAAATACATGACCTGATTACCACGACCGACGCGCTCACCGACTTGTGCGAGCGGCTTGCGAAATCCGATTTCGTCACGGTCGACACCGAGTTCATGCGCGAGAACACCTACTGGCCCGAACTTTGCCTGGTGCAGATCGCCAATACCGATGAAGCGGCCGCGATCGACCCGCTGGCCGACGGGATCGACCTCACCCCCCTGCTCGACCTGCTGTGCGAAAACGAAGACGTGCTCAAGGTCTTCCACGCCGGCGGTCAGGACGTGGAGATCGTCTACAACCTCACCGGCAAGACCCCGCATCCGATCTTCGACACCCAGATCGCGATGATGGCGATCAGCCAGTCTGAACAGATCGGCTATGCCAACCTCGTCGAATCGTGGCTCGGGTTCACGGTGGACAAGGGCGCGCGCTTTACCGACTGGAGCCGCCGCCCGCTGACCGATCGCCAGATCGAATATGCGATCGGCGACGTGACGCACCTGTCGGAAATCTTCCCCAAGATCCTCAAGAAGCTGTTCAAGACCGGCCGCGGTGTCTGGCTGAATGCGGAAATGGACAAGCTCGCCGATCCGGCGAACTACGCGAACGACGCGAGTCAGGCCTGGCAGCGCATCCGCGCGCCCAGCCGCAACGCGACCGTGCTCGGCCGGCTGAAGGCGCTCGCCGCCTGGCGCGAGCAGGAAGCGCAGCACAAGAACATCCCGCGCGGCCGGATCATGCGCGACGAGACGCTGGCCGATCTCGCAAGCCATCCGCCCAAGCAGCAGTCGGACCTCGTCAAGGTGCGCGGGCTTTCCGCCGCCTGGAAGGACAACGATATCGGCAAGCGCCTGATAAAGGTGCTCGAAAAGGCCGAGCCGCTGCCCGCGAGCGAGATGCCCGACAAGCCGAAGCGCGGCGCGCCGCTGGGCAAGGAAGGCGCACTGGTCGCGGATCTGCTCAAGCTCCTGCTCAAGATCCGCAGCCGCGAGATCGACGTTGCCGCCCGTCTGCTGACCCGCAGCGACGAGATGGAGGCGCTCGCGGCGGGTGTGCGCGATCTCCAGGTGCTCCAGGGGTGGCGTTACGAGGTGTTCGGCAAGGACGCGCTCGAGCTGGTCGAGGGACGGCTCGGTTTCGGCGTCGAGAAGGGACGCCTCAAGATGACCCGCATCGAGGAACCGGAGGCCGAGGCGCAGGCGGCGGAGTGAGCACCTACCTGCCCACGATCAAACAACTCCAGTACCTCGTGGCCCTCCACGAGCACGGCCACTTCGGCCGTGCCGCGGAGGCCAGCTTCGTGTCTCAGTCCACTCTCTCCGCCGGCATCCGCGAACTCGAATCGCTGCTCGGCGTGACGCTCGTCGAGCGCAGTCGCCGCGTTGTCCGGTTCACGCCGCTGGGCGAGCAGGTAGTCGCCAAGGCGCACCGGCTTTTGCGCGAAGCGGAAGAACTCTCCGACCTCGTCCAGGCGAGCGGAAAGCCCCTGTCGGGCGAATTGCGCATGAGCGTCATTCCGACCATCGCGCCGTTCATGCTGCCGCGCATCCTTCCCCGGCTGCGAAGGGAGCGGCCGAACCTGAAGCTGTTCCTGCGCGAGGAAACCAGCGACCACGCGCTCGAGAGCCTGCACCACGGCCGCGCCGACTGCGTGCTGCTTGCCCTCCCCTTCGCAACGGGCGAAGTAGAGAGCGCGCATATCGCCGACGACCGCCTGTTCGTCGCCTTTCCCAAAAACGACCCGCGCGATCCTCCGGCAGAAATTCCCGCCTCGATGATCGATGAGGGTCGCCTGCTCCTGCTCGAGGACGGGCATTGTCTCAAGGAACATGCGCTTGCCGCGTGCAACCGGCCCGAATTGCGCGCATCGGCGACCATGATCGGCACCTCGCTCCACACGCTGGTGCAGATGGTCGACAATGGCCTGGGCCTGACGATGCTGCCCGAAATGGCGATCGAGGCAGGTATCCTGCACGAGACCGATGTCGTCGCCCGCCCCCTGAAGGGCACTGCGGCCAGCCGCGAGATCGCGCTGATCTGGCGAAAGAATTCGCCGCGAGGTGACGAGTTCAGGCTGCTGGCAGAAGAACTGCGCGCAGGCTGAGCCGGCTATGAGCGGCCGGGTTTCGGCCCCTTGCGATGCGGCTTTCCCTTGAACTTTCCCTGCTGTTTGCCCGCAGGTCTGGCTTCGTTCGGCGTTCGCGACTTGCCGCGCGGAGGACCATTGCGATCGTCGCGCCGCTTGAATGGTGGCTTCCCGCCGGGACCACCGGACTTGCGATTTCCGCGGGCCATGTCCCGGGGGCTTTCGGCCGACACTTCTATCAGTATGTCGCCGCCGTCTTCCGAACCGGCTGTCCGCGCGACCGCATCGGCAAAGCGGTCGGCGATCGCGCGCGGGACCTGGAAAAACGTCTCCGCCGGACCGATACGGATCGCGCCGATCTCGTTGCGGGTGATGTGGCCGCGGCGGCAAAGCAGCGGCAATATCCAGCGCGGGTCGGCGTTCTGGCGGCGGCCGACATTCATGCGGAACCAGATCACATCCTCGAATCCGGGTCGATGACGGTCCTGCTTGTCGGCCTGACGCGCCTCGGGCGTGTTGGCGATCAACTCCTCGACCTGCGGCAGGGCAGCCCGGTGCATCCGGACGAGCGTCGCCGCAATGTCTTCGGCGCTGCGTTGTTCGAGCAACTCGGCGGCAAGCTCCCGATCGTCGTCGTCGAATTCCTGCGGTTCGAGTAAGGCATCGAGGAGCCGCTTGCGGTCGTTCTGACGAATGTCGGAGGCCGTTGGAGCCGAAATCCAGTCCGCCTCGATCTTCGCCCCGCGCAGCATCGATTCGACCCTGCGCCGCTTGGGATAGGGCACGATGAGCACCGCGGTGCCCTTCTTGCCCGCACGCCCCGTTCGGCCCGAGCGGTGCTGAAGCGTTTCCGCATCCCGCGGAATCTCCACATGGACCACAAGACTCAAGGCGGGAAGGTCGATCCCCCGCGCCGCCACGTCGGTCGCCACGCAAACGCGAGCCCTGCGGTCGCGCAGCGCCTGCAGCGCCTGATTGCGCTCGGACTGCGAATGTTCGCCCGACAGCGCCACAACGGCGAAGCCGCGCTCCTGCAAGGTTGCGTGAAGCCGCCGCACGTTCTCACGCGTGGCGCAGAACAGCATCGCGGTTTCCGCCTCGTGAAAGCGCAGCAGGTTCACCACCGCGTGCTCGATCTCGGACGGGCTTACCGTGACCGCTTCGTAAGCGATGTCGCCGTGGCCGCGCTCGTTGCCGACGGTCGAGATGCGCAGCGCATCGCGCTGGTACCGCTTCGCCATCGCCGCGATCGCGCCGGGGATAGTCGCCGAGAACAACAGAGTCCGGCGACCTTCGGGGGTCGCGTCGAGCAGTTCCTCGAGGTCTTCGCGAAACCCCATGTCGAGCATTTCGTCTGCTTCATCGAGGACGACGCAGCGGATCGCCGAAAGGTCCAGCGCGCCGCGCTCGAGATGGTCCCGCAGGCGACCGGGAGTGCCGACCACCACCTGCGGACCGGCGCGCAGCGCGCGGCGCTCCTTCGACGGGTCCATGCCGCCGACACAACTCGCGATGCGGATTCCGGCGGGGCCGTATAGCCAGACGAGTTCGCGGCTGACCTGTAGCGCGAGCTCGCGAGTCGGCGCGACGACGAGCGCAAGTGGCGCCTCGACCGGAAGCGCGCTGCGCCCGTCCTCGATAAGTTCGGTAGCCATCGCCAGTCCGAACGCGACGGTCTTGCCCGAACCGGTCTGGGCGGACACGAGCAGGTCGCGTCCGGCGGCTTCGGGCTGGAGGACGGCGGACTGGACGGGAGTGGGCTCGGCATAGCCGCGCTCGGCGAGCGCGCCAGCCAGAAAATCCGGCAATGTGGGAAAAGGCATCCGGCCCCATAGCGGCTCCGGCGCACAAAAGCACGGATTATTGTGCAAGTGCGAAAGAAAGCGCGAATCAGTCTATGTGCTTGAGGCCGACCCGCAGGTAATCCCATCCGGTGATCAGTGTCATCGCTGCCGCGCCCCAGAGCGTTGCGAGGCCGACGAGGTGGATCCAGTTCTGCTCGAGCGTACCGCAATCCTCGTAGATCGAATGGCACGGGGGGCCGTTGATCGCGCCGCCGAGGATCAGGGCCCCAAGGCTCACCAACTGAAACGTCGTCTTCCACTTGGCGAGCTTGGAGACCGGAACCGACACCTGCAGCGGGCCGAGATATTCGCGAAGGCCCGAAACGGCGATCTCGCGTATGAGAATGACGAGCCCGGCGATGACGTGAAGATCCCCCACGTAGGGGCCGCGCATGTATCCCTGCGCCGCGAGCACGAGAATAACCGCGGCGACCATGATCTTGTCGGCGATCGGATCGAGGAACTGCCCAAGCTTGCTGACCGTGCCCTGCGCGCGCGCCAGGTACCCGTCGAGGTAGTCGGTGAAACCGATCACGCAGTAGAGCACGAAGCCGATCGCATAGCCAAAGCGCCACTCGGGCCACCACAGCAGAAACGCCAGCAACGGAACTGCGAAGATTCGGCTGAGCGTAAGGAGGTTTGGCAGCGTCAGCATCGAAGTTCGCCCTAGCGCACCCCTTCCCCTTGCAAAAGCACCTTGGCTCTTGTTCCCACCGTCCCAGCCGCTAGACCCGCGCCGGTGAGAGGCAACCGGCAAGGACCTGCATGACCGTTTCCACGCACATGCTGCGCCGCCGGCGATTCCTGCCGCTGTTCGTCACCCAGTTGCTCAACGCCTTCAACGACAACCTCTACAAGACCGCGATGGTGCTGTTCGTCGTGTACAGCGTCTATAATTCCGAGGCCGCCGAGGGGACTTTCAGCGCGGTCGCCAGCGGGGTCTTCATCCTGCCGTTCTTCCTTCTCTCGGCGCTCGCCGGGCAACTTGCCGACATGCGCGACAAGGCGCGGATCATCCGCATCATCAAGGCAGCGGAAATCGGCATCATGAGCGTTGGCGCGGCCGGACTCGTCCTTGCGTGGAAGGGAATCGCCGTTCACGTGGTCGCGATCCCCCTGCTGATGCTCGCCCTGTTCGCAATGGGCGTGCATTCGACCTTCTTCGGCCCGATCAAGTACGCGATCCTGCCCCAGCACCTGCGCGAGGACGAAGTGCTGGCGGGAACCGGACTTGTGGAGGCGGGCACATATATTGCGATCCTGTTCGGCACGATTCTGGCCGGCTGGATACCGGTAGAGGCGGCCGCTGCGGGCGTCGTGGTGACGGCAATGATCGGCTACTTCGTCGCACGCCAGGTTCCCGAAGCCCCTGCACAAGGCGAGGTCGAACCGCTCGATTTCCATTTCGTTCGCAGCTCGGTCGCGCTGGTCCGCAACACCAGCCATGACCGCCGCGTGTTCCTGGCGATCATGGCGATCAGCTTTTTCTGGACCATCGGCGCGGTGCTGTTCATCCAGTTTCCGCCGCTCGCCAAGAACGTCCTCACCGCTTCGAAGGAAGTCGCCAGCCTGTTTCTGGTGATCTTCTCGGTCGGCGTGGCGATCGGCTCGGTGTCTGTAAACGCATTGCTCAAGGGCACCGTCTCTGCCCGTTATTCGCCCGTCTCGGTCATCGCCATGGGCGTGTTCGTGCTGGCGTTCTATTTCGTCTGCAGGGCCTGGCTGCCAGAACCAGAAGGAACGCTGCTGAACGTCGCGGAGTTCATCGCCCACCCGATGGCGCTCCCGCTGCTGGTTTGCCTGCTCGGCATCGCCATCTCGGGCGGCATGTTCGTAGTACCGCTCTATGCGTTCCTGACGACCTTCGTGCCCAAGACGCAGACGGCCCGGACGATCGCAGCGAACAACATCGTCAATTCCGGAGCGATGGTGATCGGATCGCTGCTCGCGACGGGGCTGTCGGCGGTGGGGCTGGACATCGTTCACCACCTGCTGCTCAGCGCGGCGATGTGCCTGTTTTCGGCCTGGCTTGCGCTGCTTCTGCTTCGCGCCGAGCGCGACGCGCTTGGCTAGACGATGAAGACGGCGATGCCGACCAGGCACGCGAAGTAGGCGCCGGCGAAACCCATGACGTCGTCACGGGAGAGCGCCCATGTCGGACGATCTATGACGACTCGCCCGCCCTTGCATACGTGTGGTGGGAGAGAGGCGCGGAATGGATGCCGAGCCGTTTCGTCGGTGAGAACAAGTGAGCGTCGCATGGTGAAGTGTTAACGCGCCGGAAACCATCGCGCTCCGCAGTTTTCCGTGCTGTAGCGCAAAGGGACATTAAGGGTGTTTGGTTACGACGACCGACATCCCCTGCGCGCAAAGAAAAGAGGCCGCCCGAACGGACGGCCTCCCAAGATGTTATCTCGGTTCAAAATCGAGGGATCAGACCTCGTCGCCGAGCTTGCCCTTGATTTCGCCGGAGAGATTCTGCGCTTCTCCCTTGCGTTCCTGAGCATGTCCTTCGGCTTCCAGCGACTCGTCGTCGGTCGCCTCGCCGGTCATCTGCTTGGCATTGCCGGCGATCTCGTTGCCGACACCCTTCGTTTTATCCTTGAGTTCACCCATGGTGCGTCTCCTTGTCAGAGGGCGGCGGCGCATCTGCCGCCTGCTTCATCCATTCAACGCTCGACGCACCCGGCCCGTTCCCTTTAACTACTTGCAAGTGAAAGGATTTTTTTCCACTCGTCCGGTCGAATTTCTGCCACGGACAGGCGCGATTGACGGATCAATTCAATCTCTTCGAGCGTTTTGTCCGCCTTTATCTCCGCCAGTGTGACCGGGCGTTTCAATCGCTCCACCGGCCGCACCTTGACCGCCGCCCACTTGCCCGTCTCGTCGCCCGGATCTTCCAGCCCGGCGGCGCTGATTTCGACGATTCCGACAATCTCCTTGCCTATGTTGGAGTGATAAAAGAACGCCCTGTCGCCCACCTCCATCGCACGCAGGTTGTTGCGCGCCCGATAGTTACGGACACCGTCCCAGATTCCCTCTCCTTCGGCCACGAGATCGTCCCAGCCATACGCGTCGGGTTCCGATTTCATCAGCCAGTACCGCACGTCGTTCGTTCCTCCGTTGCCAGCAAGGACACTCAACCTCGCCTTAACCCGATTTTCAGGCTCATAGGCGATAGGGGCTGCATCGCAACAGCGGGGGGCAAAGTTGCCAAGCGGCGACGTGGAACATAGCGTGAGCATCGCCGGGGACCCCGCATTGGGCCGAGCCGAGCGCGACCTGGTCGCGCTGGGGATCGCGATTGCTGCGATCCTGCTGTTCGTCGGCACCGGCGGGATGGTGCTGCCGCAGGTCATCCGTTCGTGGATGGGCCTCGGCGTCGCACCCGATCCGACCCTCGTCAGCGTCCTCCTGCTCAACATCGCGCTCGTGATCTTCGGTTGGCGCCGCTATGCGGAGCTGACCAAGGAGATTGCGGTCCGTCGGCACGCCGAAGAGCTTGCGCGACAGCTGGCTGAAACCGATCCGCTGACGGGCAGCCTGAACCGGCGCAGCATCGGCCCGGCGGCAGAAGCGCTGCTCGATCGCGTCCGGGCCGAGGGAGGCGCTGTCGCCTTCGTCATGGTCGATCTGGACAATTTCAAGGCGATCAACGACCTGAACGGCCACCAGGCGGGTGACGCACTGCTGCGCAGCATCGCCGACCGGATTCGCACTATCCTGCCCCGCCATTCGCTGCTCGGACGACTGGGTGGCGATGAATTTGCCTGCATCGTGCCCTACGATCCCCGCTTTCCCGACCGCGTCGACCAGTTCGCCACCAACCTCATCGAGCGTGTCGGCGAACCGATGGATCACGATGGCATTTCGCTTGAAATCACCGTCTCGGTCGGAATTGCGAGCAGCCTGGATTCCGCCAACTCGAGGATCGGAACCGCCGACGTCCTGGCGCTGATCCACCGCGCGGACATGGCAATGTACCACGCGAAAAAGCAGGGCAAGAACCGCTTCTTCTGGTTCGAGGACGCGATGGAGAGCGAACTGCGTTTCCGCAGCGAACTGGAAACCGGCATTCGTCGCGGCATACCGCGCGGCGAGTTCGTCCCATACTACGAACAGCAGATCGAGCTGGAGACGGGCGAGCTCGCCGGCTTCGAGATGCTGGCTCGGTGGGAGTCGCCCACGCTGGGCCTCGTGGGGCCGGAAGTGTTCATTCCGGTAGCCGAGGAAATCGGGGTTATCGCCCAACTCAGCGAAACCCTGATCGATCAGGCGCTGGCCCACGCACGTGACTGGGATCCCCGGCTGACGCTGTCGGTCAACATCTCGCCGATCCAGCTACGCGATCCATGGTTCGCGCAGAAAATCCTCAAACTGCTGGTCAAGCACAATTTCCCACCCAACCGGCTCGATATCGAGATCACCGAGAGCTGCCTGCACGAAAACATCGGCGTTGTCCGATCGATCATCACCAGCCTCAAGAACCAGGGCGTCACGATCAGCCTCGATGATTTCGGCACGGGGTTCTCCAGCCTCGCACAGCTTCGCACGCTGCCGTTCGATCGGCTGAAGATCGATCGCAGCTTCGTCGCCGAACTGGCGACGGAGGAGCATAGCGACAAGCTTGTGCGCGCGATCGTCTCGCTCGGCGACGGACTCGATATGCCGATCACCGCCGAAGGGATCGAGGACGACGCTATTCTCGATAAGCTACGTACGATGGGCCGTCTCAAGGGACAGGGTTACCACTACGGTAGGCCCGAGAGCATCGAGGCGGTGAGATCCCGGCTCGCGAGTGCCGGTCGGCTATCGCTGATCGGTACGTTGCCGACGCCAGACGCGAATGCCGACGTGGACGAGCGCAAGATCGGCTGACAGCAGCGCGCCACTGGACGCGCGGCCCGCCCCCGCATAGAGCCCGACCCGAGATGCGGGTTCCCTTCATCAAGATGCACGGCCTCGGCAACGACTTCGTAGTGCTCGACGCGCGGACGGAGGCGTTGCCGCCGATCGGCCCGGCGACCGTCGCCGCCCTCGCCGAACGCCGCACCGGGATCGGTTGCGACCAGCTTATCCTGCTCGAGCCCGCCGACACGGCCGACTTCCGCATGCGCATCTTCAACGCTGATGGCAGCGAGGTGGAGGCATGCGGCAACGCCAGCCGCGCGGTCGCCCTGCTCCACGGCAAACCCGCACGTGTCGAGACCGCCGGCGGCACGATCTCGGTCGAACCGACCGGACAAGGTGCCCGGATCGACATGGGCGCGCCGCGCTTCGAGTGGGACCAGCTTCCGCTCGCCTACGCGATGGACACTCTTTCCATGCCGGTCGGCTGGGACGGGCTGGAAGCACCGGCGGCGGTCAACGTCGGGAACCCACACGTCGTCTTCTTCGTCCCCGATGCACAAGGCGTCCCGCTCGACCGCCTCGGCCCGGAGATCGAGCGTGACCCGTTGTTTCCCGATCGCGTCAACGTCAACGTGGCCCAGATCACCGGCCCTGCCTCGATCGACCTTCGCGTTTGGGAGCGCGGCGCAGGCCTGACTCGCGCGTGCGGC
Source organism: uncultured Alphaproteobacteria bacterium (assembly GCA_963740025.1). GTDB lineage: Bacteria > Pseudomonadota > Alphaproteobacteria > Sphingomonadales > Sphingomonadaceae > Tsuneonella. Next base: position 116,455 of record CAVUCI010000005.1, on the reverse strand, counting down.
ACCGGGGCCTGCGCGACAACCGTGGCTGCAATCCGCCGCGGACTGATCGCTGGCCGCGCGGCCACCGTGCAGTTGCCCGGCGGCCCGCTCGAGATCGAATGGGATGCAAGCGGCCAGGTCCTGATGACCGGCCCTGCTGCCGAATCTTTTCGCGGGACCTTCGACTGGGGCGACTTCGCTTGACTGCTCAGGTCGTTACGCTCGGCTGCCGGATGAACCTCGCCGAAAGCGAGCGCATTCAAGCGCTGTTGGCCGACGAGCGCGACGTCGTCGTGGTCAATTCGTGCGCGGTCACTACCGAGGCGGTGCGCCAGACCCGCCAGGCGATCCGCCGCGCACGCCGTGAGCGGCCCGAAGCGCGGCTCCTCGTAACCGGATGCGCTGCCGAAATCGAGCGGGATGCCATCACCGCGATGCCGGAGGTGGACGGTGTCGTCGCCAACGCCGCGAAGCTCGATCCACGAGCCTGGAACGTGCCACCCGTCCCCTTCCCCGGCGCCGCAAACCACTCGCGCGCGTTCATCGCCGTCCAGCAGGGGTGCGACCACGCGTGCACCTTCTGCGTGATCCCACAAGGGCGCGGGCCGAGCCGTTCGCTGAGCGTGGGCGAAGTGCTGCACGCGGTCGAGACGGACCTCGCGCGCGGGGCTGGCGAGGTGGTGCTGACCGGCATCGACCTGACGAGCTGGGGGGCCGACCTCCCCGACGCCCCGCCGCTGGGGACGCTGGTATCGGCGATCCTCGATGCGTTTCCCGCGCTTGGGCGGTTGCGGCTGTCGTCAGTCGACGGGGTCGAGATCGATCCGCTGCTCGAGGAGATGATCGCCGAGGAACCCCGCGTGATGCCTCACCTGCACCTCTCCCTCCAGCACGGACACGACTTGATCCTCAAGCGCATGAAGCGACGCCACCTGCGCGGCGACGCGGTGACCCTCGTCGAGCGATTGCGCGCGCGACGTCCCGCGATCGCGATCGGGGCGGACCTGATTGCAGGCTTTCCGACCGAGAGCGACGAACACCACGCCGCAAACCTGTCGATCGTTCGCGAGCTTGGGATCGTTCATGGACATGTATTCCCCTACTCGCCCCGTCCCGGCACTCCCGCTTCGCGGATGCCGCAAATCGACCGCGCCGTGATCCGTGCACGCGCCGCCGAACTGCGCGCCACCGTTGCCGAGGTCCGCTCGGCGTGGCTCGAGACGCACATCGGCTCGCCCCTCGCCGTGCTGGCTGAGCGCGACGGCACCGGTCACGCGCCCGACTTCGCGCGGGTGCGCCTGCCGGAGGACGTTCAACCGGGTGAAATCGCGACCATCACTCCCACATCTATAAAGGAAGGCCTGCTCGCATGAGCGACACGCAGGATCGCAGCTGGACCGAGCGGTTGTTCGGCGGCTTCCGCAAGACCTCCGAACGGCTGAGCGAGAACCTGACCGGCGTGGTCGGGACCGCAAAGCTCGACGATGCCACGCTCGACGACGTCGAGGACGCGCTTATCGTCTCCGATCTGGGACCGGCCGCCGCGCGGCGCATCCGCGACAAGCTCGCCGAGAAACGATTCGGCCTGAATGTAACCGAGCGCGAACTCAAGGAAGCGGTCGCCGAGGAGATCGCGGCAATCCTGCGCCCGGTCGCGAGGCCGCTGGAAATCACCGCCTTCCCTCGCCCACAGGTCATCCTCGTCATCGGGGTCAACGGCAGCGGCAAGACGACCACGATCGCCAAGCTCGCGCATTGGCTGACCGAGGAAGACTACGGAGTCATGCTCGCCGCTGGCGACACCTTCCGCGCCGCCGCGATCGGCCAGCTCGCGACCTGGGCGGAGCGGGTCGGCGTACCGATCGTCAAGGGCCCCGAAGGGGGCGATCCGGCATCGATCGTGTTCGATGCGGTCAAGGAGGCGACTGCTACCGGGATCGATGCGCTCGTAGTGGACACCGCGGGACGGCTGCAGAATAAGCGCGAGCTGATGGACGAACTCGCGAAGATCCGCCGGGTACTGGGCCGGCTAAACCCCGAGGCGCCACACGACGTCATCCTCGTGCTCGATGCGACGAACGGCCAGAACGCACTGAGCCAGATCGAGATATTCAAGGAAGTCGCCGGGGTCACCGGACTAGTGATGACCAAGCTCGACGGAACGGCGCGCGGCGGGGTGCTGGTGGCCGCAGCCGAGCAGTTTGGCCTGCCGATCCACGCGATTGGGGTCGGCGAGAAACTCGATGACCTGAGACCGTTCGATCCGGACCTTGTCGCGCGCGTCATTGCGGGAGTGGCTTGATGACCGACGCACCGCGAAAAAAGCCCTCTGGCTGGCTCAACGTCGCGATCGACTATGGGCCGATCCTGATTTTCTTCCTCGTCTATCGTTGGTCGAAGCCCGACGAAAGCTCGCCCGCGGCGGAAATCCTCGCGGTCGTCCAGAGCACTGGCGCCTTCATCGTCGCTGCGATCGCCGCGCTGGCCATCTCGAAGTGGAAACTTGGTCGCGTGTCCCCGATGCTGATGCTGTCGACCGCACTCATCGTCGGGTTCGGCGCGCTGACCATCTGGCTGCGCGACGAACGCTTCATCCAGATCAAGCCCACCGCGATCTACACGCTCTTCGCGGTGTTGCTGATCGGCGGGTGGCTGCGCGGCAAGGCCTTGCTGCAGGTCCTGCTCGAGGCTGCGTTCGAAGGGCTAGACCGTGAGGGCTGGCTCAAGCTCAGCCGAAACTGGGGCTTCTTCTTTGTATTCCTCGCCGTCCTCAACGAAGTGCTGCGCGCCCAGCTCAACTTCGGCGACTGGCTCTGGGCTAAGCTGTGGGTGTTCATGCCGTTGTCGTTCCTGTTCACCTTCGCACAGATCCCGATGCTGATGCGCCACGGACTCGCCAACGAAGGGCTTCAGGAAGAGGAAAAAAACCCGCCCCCGACGGGTTAGCCCCTACAGTTCGACCTGGCTGCCGAGTTCGACCACGCGATTTGTCGGCAGGCGGAAGAACTGCATCGCGGTCGCCGAATTTCGCAGCATCCATGCGAACAGTTTCTCGCGCCACGGGGTCATGGCCGGGCGCTTGCCCGCAATCAGCGTCTGGCGACTTAGGAAGAAGCTGGTCTGCATCATGTCGAACATCCCGCCGCATTCGCCCATGCCCTTGAGCGCAGCGGGAACGTCGGTTTCCTCCATGAAGCCATAATGCAGGACCACGCGGAACAGCCCATCGCCGACCTCGTGGATTTCGACCCGTTCCTCCGCATCGACGTAGGGCACGTCGGCGATCTGGACCGTGAGGATTACCACCCGCTCGTGCAGCACCTTGTTATGCTTGATGTTGTGCAGCAGCGCGCTCGGCACGCCGCCGCTGGTCGAAGCCATGAAGATCGCGGTGCCCGGCACCCGGGTAGCCGAATTGCGCGCGCTCTTGGCGAAGATCGCGATCGGCAGCGCGACCTCGCTCATCCGGTCGCGCATGAGCTTGCGACCTCGCGCCCAGGTGGTGAGCAGTGTAAACGCAATCGCGCCCACCATGAGCGGGAACCAGCCGCCGGCAGGAACCTTGGGAATATTCGCGCCGAAGAAGGCTCCGTCGACGAGGAAGAACACGCCCGCCACCGGCAGCGCCATCCACATTTTCCAGCGCCAAACCGCGATCAGCAGCACCGCCATCAAGCAGGTGTCGATCAGCATCGCGCCGGTCACCGCGATGCCATAGGCACTCGCCAGGTTCGACGAATTGCGGAACGTCAGCACGAGAAGGATCACAGCGATCATCAGCACCCAGTTGACGAACGGGATGTAGATCTGGCCGTGCTCGGTCTCGCTGGTGTGAAGAATTGATAGGCGCGGCACGAAGCCAAGCTGAATTGCCTGCTGGGTGACTGAGAACGCGCCCGAGATAACCGCCTGGCTGGCGATAAAGGTAGCACACGTGGCGAGGAGCACGAGCGGCAGGCGGAACGTCTCGCTCGCCATCACGAAGAACGGATTCTGGATCGCTTCCGCCGCGGCCGCATCGCCGAGGTTGAGGATCATCGCCGCCTGACCGAAGTAATTGAGCAACAGACACGGCATCACGAATCCGAACCAGCTCAGCCGCAGAGGTCCGCGCCCGAAGTGGCCCATGTCGGTGTAAAGCGCCTCCGCGCCAGTGACCGCTAGGACCACCGAACCGAGCGCAAGGAAACCCAGCAGCTTGTCGGTCAGGAAGAACTGCACCGCGTACCACGGATTGAGCGCCGCCAGCACGCCGGGGTTGTCGAAGATGTGGATGATCCCCAGCACTGCCAGCGTGGTGAAATAGACCACCATGATCGGCGCGAAGAGTTTGCCGATGGTACCGGTTCCTCTCTTCTGCAGCAGGAACAGCGCGATGAGCAGCGTAAGCGCGATTGGGATGACGAACGGCCCCAGGCCCTTCTCGACGGTCGTCAGGCCTTCGACGGCCGACAGCACCGACACTGCGGGCGTGATCATGCTGTCGCCGTAGAACAGCGAAGTCGCGAACACGCCGAGCATGACCGCGATCCATCCGCGATTGGTCCCGCCGATCTTCTGCTGAATCAGCGCGACGAGCGCGAGCGTGCCGCCCTGCCCCTTGTTATCGGCACGCATCAGGATGGTGACGTATTGCAGCGAGACGATGATCGTCATCGCCCAGAAGATGAGGCTGACGACACCCATCAGGTGCAAGGTGTCCAGCGTTAGCGGATGATGCCCGACGAAAGTTTCGCGAAAAGCGTATATCGGACTGGTCCCGATATCGCCGAAAACGATGCCGATCGCGCCGACGGCAAGCTTCGCCTTGGCGCTGGCGGTCTTTTCACCGCCCGCCCCGTGCATAGCCGACTGGCTCATCGTGAAACGGTCCATGTCATGAAGGACGCGGCGCTTAGCACCGCCTTTTCGCCCCCGCAATCGCGCGCATCGTGCCCCCTTTACTGGTTGCCGGCTTGCGCAATGAGAACGTCGAGCCGGTCCAGCCGTTCCTTGAGGCCGTCGCGCCACGCGGCACCGGCGGGCGCCTTGTCCAGCATATCGGCCCACAGCGCGCGCGCCTGCATCAGTCTTCCGCTGCGAATCAGGGCGACGCCCAGGAAGAAACCCGGACCCGGTTGGCCGGGATCGGCACGCTCGGCGCGATCATAGGCGAACGCAGCTGCAGGAGTGATCTGACCATCGGCCTGCTCGACCAGCGCGTTGGCCAGCGCCAGCCACGCCTCGGGATCGTTCGGGTTCTTGTCGACAGAGGCGCGCAGGATACCGGCCGCATCGGCGAATTGACCGCGACGGGCGAAACCGTCGGCAACGGTAACGAAGCGGCTTGGCGGTGCCGGGCCGTAGATCGCTCGGCGCGCCTCGACGAGTTCCTCGGCTTCGCTGGCGAGATCGCTCGTCGCGATCTTGGGCGATCCGGCCTGGCCTGGAGAGCCCTGCAGGGCATAGCCGGTGAGCCCAAACAACAGCGCCGCGCCCATCAGCGCCCAAGCGGATCGCGGCAAGCGCAGGGCAACGACCGCGAACGCAAACGCCGCCGCCGCGAGCAGGAGTATGGGAATGAACGTCACGGCGTCCTCCGGAACCGGCGCCAGATAAGCAGGATAGCAATTGCCAACAGCACCAGCGGGCCGGCGAACAGCGGCCAGGTCGTGCGACTGACCACGGGCGCATAGCTGACATAGTCCCCGTACCGCTCCATCATCCATTCGCGGATGTGTTCGGGATCCTCACCCGCCGCGATGCGCATGCGTACCTGGCTTCGCATGTCACCCGCCATCGGCGCGTCGCTGTCGGCAATCGACTGGCTCTGGCACTTGAGACAGCGCAGCGTTTCCATCAGGCCCTGCGCACGCGCCTCGAGCGCCGGGTCCTCCAGCTGCTTGTAGGCGTAGGGTGCGGGCGGCATCGAATCCTGCGCAGCGACCGGCAGCGCGGAAAATGCCAGTAGCAGGGCGAGAACAAGCCTCACGATCCCGCCTCCCGGAGCTTCTCGATGATCATCGGAACGTCATTTTCGCGGATATCGCCGATGTGCTGGTAGCGGATTATGCCCTTGCCATCGACGACGAAAGTCTCCGGTACGCCCGAACTGCCGATCGCGACCTGCAATTCGCTGAGGTCGTCGGCACCAATCCGTTCGAAGGGGTTACCATAACGGTCGAGGAAGGCGCGCACATCCTCCGGCCGGTCGCGAATGGCCACGCCGACGATCGGGGCGCCCAGCGCTTTGAGCCTGGCGAGCTGCGGCGCCTCGGCCGCGCAAGGAATGCACCAACTCGCCCAGATGTTGAGCAGCTTGGGCGTGCCATCCTTCAGGTCCGCCAGGGCCAAACCGGGGCGGTCTGGGCTGGCCGGCCGCATCGCGAATTGCGGCATCGGCTTGCCGATCATCGCAGAGTGGACGAAGTCGTCCTTCGGCTGGGTCAGCTGGTAGCCGGCGACGCCGATGAACAGCGCGAATACCCCAAGCGGAAGAAAGAAGCGCCAACCCTTCATGCGAGCGCGTCCGCTCGGCGTTCCGCCGCCTTGCGCGCGACGTACCGTCGCCGCAGGTCGTCGCGCACCCGGCCCAATAGCGCGAGCACGCCGCCGAGCGCGACCATCAGGCCGCCGAACCAGATCAGCGTGACGAACGGCTTCCACCACAGCCGGACCTGCCACCGTTCGCCATCGGCCGCCTTGCCGAGCACGGCGTAAAGCTGCCCGTTCCAGCGGGTAGCCAGTGCGCTCTCGGTAGTCTCCTGCGGCGGCGACCAGAAGCTGCGCGCCTGCGGATGCAGTTCGACCGGCGCACCGCCTCTGTAGCTGGCCCGCATGACTCCTTCGAGTGCGGTCCAGTTGGGGCCCGCGACCGGATCGACCGCTGCGAGCGTGACCTGCCATGGGCCAACCGATGCCTGCTCACCAACCTTGATTGCGGCCAGCCGCTCCTCGCTGAACGCGCTCTCGCTCGCCATCCCAAGCAGCGCGACGGCGATGCCCAGATGCGCTGTCACCATCCCGAACGTCGCCAGCGGCACGCGGCGGAGCCGGCGGCCCTTCAGCGGCATTACACTCGCGACTGCAAGCCCGATGCCGAGCGCCAGGCCCAGCGTCGGCAGCAGTCCGGCCCCGAGCGCGATTGCCAGTGCCAGCCCAGCGAGCACTCCGACACCCGCCACGATGGCGCTCCGGCTGACCCGCACAAGGCGATCCTGCCGCCAGCGAAGCAGCGGACCGACCAGCATGACGAGGAGCATGGGCACGACGAAGATCGCGCTCACCGGATCGAAATACGGCGGCCCGACCGAAACTCGCACGCCCATCGCTTCCGTGAGCAGGGGATAGAGCGTACCCAGCAGGACCACCCCCAAGGTGGCCGAGAGGAGCACGTTGTTGATTACCAGCGCGCCCTCACGGCTGACCGCCCGGAACTTCTCACCCTCGGCGACCGAGCCGGCGCGCAAGCCGAATACCGCGAGCGCGCCGCCGATATAGATCGCCAGCAAGGCAAGGATGAACGAGCCGCGCTCGGGATCGACCGCGAAGGCGTGAACGCTGGTGAGAATGCCCGATCGCACGAGGAACGTGCCGATCATGCTCATCGAGAAGGCGACCACGCCGAGCATGATCGTCCACGCGCGCAAGGCGTCGCGCGCAGCCAGAACGCCTACCGAATGAAGCAGCGCGGTCGCCGCGAGCCACGGCATCAGACTGGCGTTCTCGACCGGGTCCCAGAACCACCAGCCGCCCCACCCAAGCTCGTAATATGCCCAATATGATCCCGCGGTGATGCCGACAGTCAGGAATATCCAGGCGCCGAGCACCCAGGGGCGCATCGCGCGTGCGAAATCGGGCGTAACCTGCCGCGTGAGCAGCGCACCGACCGCGAAACTGAAGGCGACCGACAAACCGACATAGCCGAGATAGAGTGTTGGCGGATGGAACGCGAGCCCGATATCCTGCAACAACGGGTTGAGCCCGTTACCCTCTATCGCCGGGATCGGCAGGCGCTCGAACGGATTCGAGCTGAACAGCAGGAAGGCGTAGAAACCCAGCGCAACGAAACCTTGCGCGGCGAGAGTCGCCTGCATCGTGCGCTCGGGCAGGCGCTTTTCGATCAGCGCGATGAGCGCGCCCGCCGCGCTCATGACCGTGACCCACAACAGCATCGAACCTTCGTGGTTCCCCCACGCCCCGGCGATCTTGAAGATCAGAGGTTTTTCGGAATGCGAGTTGAGCGCCACGAGTTTGACCGAAAGGTCGGTCCGGGCGAACAGCCAGACCAACATGCCAAACGCAAACGCGCAGAGCACTCCCTGCAGAACCGCCGCCGGGCGCACCAGCGACGCGACTCCGGAGTCGCTTTGCCGTGCCGCCAGGAACCCGGTGACGAGTTGCAGCGCGGCCAGCGCTGCGGCCATCCACAGGGCCGCCAGACCGAGTTCGGCGATCATTGGCTGGTTTCTGCTACCGCGGCTTTTTTCTGTGCCGCGGTCATATCCTCAAGCTCGCGCGGGACGTAGTTCTCGTCGTGCTTGGCGAGCAGCTTGTCGGCAATGAACGTGCCATTCGCCTGCATTCGTCCTTCGGCAACCACGCCCGATCCTTCGACGAACAGGTCCGGCACGATCCCGGCATAGCGGACCGGCACCCGCGCCTTTCCGTCGCCCACCACGAAGTCGATCGTCACCCCATCGCTCTGCGTAACGATCGAGCCTTCCTCGACCATCCCGCCGAGACGCACCGCGCGGCCGGGTGCCGGGTGATCCTTCACTATCTGGCTGGGGACATAGAAATAGCTCGCCTGGCTGCGCAGGGCCCAGGTTGCAATCACCGCCGCGGCGACGAGCGCGACAATCGCGAGGACCACAAGCGCGAGGCGCTGGTGCTTTGCCTTGGGCCGCCGGCTCGTTTCCTCGCTCACTTGCGCAACTCCTCGCGTCGCCGTTCGGCGCGGCGCATGGCCAGCCAGCTCCACCCGAGAAGCAGCAGCGTCGCACCGATGCCCAGCGTATAGGCCGCTATCACGAAGGGCCAAGGGTCGAGTGCTTCGCGCATGTCAGCCCTCGCGGGCCCGGCGGCGGAGGCGCGCCTCGACTTGCGCCTCTGCGAGCAGGGCGCGCATGCGCATCAGGACGATCGCTGCGAACAATAGGGTGAACCCGAGCGTGGCGACGAGCAGCGGCCAGAGGAACGCCGGCGCCATTGCCGAACCGCCTGCGGTGATGCTTGGCGGCTGGTGAATCGAGGACCACCACAGCACCGAATAATGGATCACCGGCACGTTGATCACTCCGACAATTCCGAAAATCGCCGGAATGCGCGACGGCGCACCGTCCCGGGCGGTAGCGCCGGCGAGCGCCATGTAGCCGAAATAGAGGAACAGCAGAACCAGCATACTGGTCAGCCGCCCGTCCCATTCCCACCAAGTACCCCATGCCGGGCGGCCCCAGAGCGAGCCGGTAAGCAGGCACAGAGCGGTAAACACGGCGCCCGGAAGTGCTGCGGCGCGTCCGGCGATTGCAGCGAGCGGATGGCGCCAGACAATCTCGGCGAGACTCGCGCCCGCAATCGCCGTCCATCCGGCCATGCCGAGCCATGCGCTGGGTACGTGGATGAAGAGAATGCGCACGGTCTCGCCCTGCAAGCGCTCGGCGGGAGCCCAGGCCAGTCCCCACGCTAGAGCGCCGCCCGCGAACAACAAGCCAAGGCCCAACAACCAGGGCGTCAGCGGGCGAGCAATGCCTAAAAAGCGGGTGGGATTGGCGAAGCCATGCATCGGATAACCGTCGGCGCCGCTTTGGCAGTCCCCGCTCGCTGCGGCAAGAGCCCGCAGCGGCTATTCACCTGCGGACTGTCAGCGACCAATTAACTTCTGGGCCATACGATCGGACACTTCGTCCGACGAAACGCCGGTGCGGTCGCTTTCCTCCCAGATCGCGGTCAGCCGATCGGGGATCTGCGCGATGCGTTTGCGCACCTCGTTGATGTCGCACGATTCGCCATTGATACGCGCAAGGTACTCAAGCGTTACCGAGATGATTCCGCCCGCGTTGATGACGTAATCGGGCGCATAGAGAATGTCGCGGTCAGCAAGAAGCTTCCCGTGTTCGCCGCGCGCCAGTTGATTGTTGGCCCCGCCAGCGACGATCGCACAGTCGAGCCGTGCGATACCTTCCTCATCGAGGATCGCGCCCAAAGCGTTCGGGCTGAACACGTCGCACGAGACGGACATAATCTGGTCGGGACAGACCGCCTCACCTTCGACTTCCTTGGCGAGCGCTCTCGCCCGCGCCTCATCGACATCGGCCACGATCAGCCGAGCCCCGTCCTTGGCCAGCAGGCGGGCGACCCCGCCACCGACGCTACCCGTTCCCTGCAGAGCGACGCAGACACCGTCGAGGCTGTCCTTGCCGAGCTTGTGCGCGACCGCGGCCCTGATACCGTGATAAATGCCCATCGCGGTGAACGGGCCCGGATCGCCGCCAGCCTTGCCCTCGCCGACCGGCAGACCGGACACATACTGGGTGCGCTGCGAGACTGCGACCATGTCCGCTTCGTTGATGCCCACGTCCTCGGCAGTAACGTACTTGCCGCCCAGCGCCTCGACCGCATCGCCGAAAGCGGCGAGCAATTCGGGGGTCTTGGTCCGGTTCTTGTCCGCCAGGATCACAGCCTTGCCGCCGCCCATCGGCAGACCGGCCATCGCGTTCTTGTAGCTCATTCCGCGGCTAAGTCTGAGCGCGTCGCGCATCGCGGCCGATGGCTCGGAATAATGCCAGAAGCGGGTTCCGCCAGCGCCCGGTCCGAGATGGCTCGAATGCACCGCGATTATCGCGGTAAGCCCCGAGCTGCGATCGCGGACGAGTTGCACGAGTTCGTGATCGTCGTAATCCGCCTGGGTCCAGAAAGCCGTCATGATCGTCCCCACTTTGCGCGGGATATCGCGCTGGAATCTCTCGGCAAAGAAGGGGGAAAATGGGGCGATCGAGGGGTCTCGAACCCCCGACCTCCGGTACCACAAACCGGCGCTCTAACCAACTGAGCTACGATCGCCACATGCCCCGGCATGCCGTGCAGGGGGGCCATGAAAGCCGCGCGGGGCACCGTCAAGGCGGTTCCAGCGCGGGCGAGGGCCTGTTGCACAAGGCTCTGTCTTTTGGAAGCGAAAACTGCGCGCGGTCGCCCGTCGCGTAATATTGTTTCGCGCCCCTGTTTCGCATATCCCGGACCAAATGATTCTACCTGGCGAATCCTCGGCCGAAATCCTTCTCCAAACCCCCGCGATCCAGCGTGCGCCCTTCCCCAAGCTCGATCTATTCCAACTGCGCGGGTTCCTGCCGCCGGCCTTGTGCGAAGATCTGATAGAGCTGATCGATGCCAACCGCCGCCCATCAACGATCGCCGACCCCAATGGCGACCATTACTTCCGCACGAGCGAGACCTGCGATCTCGACCCCGACGAACCCGCCGTCCACGAACTCGAGGCGCGCCTGCTGGCGCTCAACCGCATCGATCCCGCACATGGCGAGCCGGTGCAGGGGCAACGCTATGCCGTGGGGCAGGAGTTCAAGGCGCACACCGACTATTTCGAGCCCGGAGGAGCCGACTACGAGCGCTATTGCTCGGTCGCCGGGCAACGCACCTGGACGTTCATGATCTACCTCAACGATGTCGAAAGTGGCGGCGGAACGCGCTTCGGAGTGCCGAAGAAGATCATCCAACCCGAAGTGGGCAAACTGATCGCATGGAACAACCGCCGACCGGACGGACGGCCGAATCCCAACACGCTCCACCACGGGATGAAGGTGCGCAAAGGCGTGAAATACGTGATTACAAAATGGTACCGCGAGATGCCTTGGGGCTGAAACGAGAAAGGGCGGCCCCGCGGGACCGCCCTTCTGGTTCAGAAACCGGGACCGGCTTACTTCTTGAGCGTGAGCCCACCGAAGCGCTGGTTGAACTTCGCAACGCGGCCGCCCTCTGCGACCTGCTGCTTGCCGCCGGTCCACGCCGGGTGCGTCGTGGGGTCGATATCGAGCGCGAGCACGTCGCCCTCAGCGCCCCAGGTCGAACGGGTCTGGAACTCGGTACCGTCGGTCATCTTGACGGTGATCGTGTGGTAATCGGGGTGACCTTCGGTCTTCATTGCGTATCTCCGTAGCCTCGGAACGGTTCCGACCGGTCCAGCTGTGGTGGGAAAGGCGCGCCCCTAGCGACGGCAGCGCGAATAAGCAAGGATTTGCGTCAATCCTTTGGCGGGTCGGCGATCATGGCGGTGAATTCGACCTCGCAGGTCGTATTCCCATCCACGCTCGCGCGGCCCTTGAACTTGCACACCCGACTCGACTTGCGGGTGAATTCCACCTCCAGGTCGAGCAGGCAGCCAGGCTCCACGGGGGCGCGGAACTTGGCGTTCTCGATCGCCATGAAGATCACAAGCTTGCCAGAACCGGCAAGCTCGAAGCTCTCGATGCCGAGCACCCCGGCGGCCTGTGCCAATGCCTCGATCTGCAGGACGCCCGGCATGATCGGACGGCCCGGGAAGTGACCCTGGAAGAACTGCTCGTTGAACGAGACTGCCTTCACTGCATGAATCCGCTGGCCGAGATCGATCGACTTGACGCGATCGACCAGCAGCATCGGATAGCGGTGCGGCAGGGCCTTGAGCACCTTCAGGATATCGTACGCACCCGTCGCCGGTACGCTCCCGTTGTCCTCGCTCATCGGCCCTGCCCCTTATCGGCCAATCAACGGCCGTTGGTGGCGGGCGGAACGGTCGCCTGGGTCTGGCCCTGCGCCGCGGCTTGCGCCTGCTGCTGCTCACGTACCTGGCGCGGGACCCAGCCCTGCGGCGGAACGAGCTGCGCGCTTGGCAACATGGTGTTGAGTTCGTTCAGAACGTCCTGCGTCATGTTGTAGGCCGCGTCGGCATAGAGCACCGCGCCCTGCGTGGGATCGAGGATCAGCTGGACGTTCTTCTTCTTCGCGGCAGCCTGCACCGCGGCGTCGAGCTTGTCCTCGATCTGCTCGGTGACATAAGCCTGGCTCAGCGCGACCGGCTGGACGAGCTGCTGCAGTTCCTGCTGGCCCGACTGCTGGATCTGCTGAATTGCCGCCGCCTGTTGCTGGAGTGCCGGATTGTTAGGGTTGGCCTGACGATCCTTGTTGAACTTGTCGACCAGCGGCTGGAGTTGCGCGCTGATCGCGGCGCGGCGCGCTTCGGCCTGGTCGATCTGCGGCTTGTAGGTAACCGGGCGTTGCTGCTCGGCGACCTTGTATGCATTCGAATTGGCGACGACCGCCGGCAGGCTGACGACGCCGATGCCCTTGACGATCTGCGCGGCCGCGGGCGCGGCGGCGATCGGCGAAAGGGTGGCGAAGGCGACGCCCGCGGCAAGCAGGCTCTTCGTGAAGTTGGTCATCAAAATTGTGTTCCTACGTTGAACGTGAAGCGCTTGGTGTCATCACCGGGCTGCTTCAACAGGACTTGGGCAAAATCGATCCTGAACGGACCGAACGGTGAATTCCAGTTCACCCCGATGCCCACCGACACACGCGGACTGGGGCTGTCACCCCGGAAGATTTCCTGGAACGGGGCGATCGTGTTTACCAGCGCCGTGTTGGCCGAGCCATCGGGGGCGAATGGAGTGGTGACCAGAGTTGTCGAGGTCGTGCCATCGGGATTGATGACGGTCTGCGTGTAGAGCGGATTCCCGCTGGAATCGCGTTGTGCGAATTCGCACGGGTTGGCCCCCGCGGGATTGAAGGGACAAGTAGTCAGGTCCTGGGGATCGCGAAAATTGCTTCCCCAGAGCGCGCCAACGTCCATGAAGATCGACGGACGAAGGCCCAGTTCCTTGACCCCGCTACCCAGCGGAATTTCCAGCTCTGCGCGGCCAAGGTAGTAGAACTTGCCACCCAGCGCGTCGTCCGTGACGCGGTTGCGATCGGTGATCACAAGAGGATCGGGATTTGTGGGATCAGCGCTGGCTGGATCGGCAATGATCGGTTGGCGAATCACGCGCGGGCCCACTCCGCGAATGTCGAATCCGCGCATCTGCGGTTCGCCAAGGAAAAAACGGTCGGTCAGCTGGACGGTGCCCCCGCCCAGGGCCTCGATTGCGCCGCCCTCGGCTTTCACCGAGAAGATGAACCCCTTCCCGACAGGGTAGTACTGGGCGGCCTTGGCACGCAGGCGGACGTATTTTACCGATCCGCCGAGGCCGGCGAACTCGCCGGTGAGCGACAGCGCCCGGCCCCGCGTGGCGTGAAGACGACTATCGAGGGAATTGTAAGCGACCGTGAGGCCAAGGATCGAACTCGTCCGGTCACCGACCGCCTCACACAGGTAGCGTCCCGCCAGCAGGGGATCGCACGTCAGGTTCGGGGGATCGAGACGCGTCGAAAAGAACTGGTTCCGGTCGAGTGTCACCGAATCGAAATTCAGAGTGTAGCTGCCGATCAGCGACGTGTACTCGGTCAGCGGCACGCCCAGGCGCAGCTGCGCGCCCGTGGTGGTCTGCTGGAAGGTCGTGTTGCGGTTGCTGTTGAGGTAATTGAAGCTGTTGAGGTCGCGCCGGTAGATGTCGACGCCGGCAGAGATATTGCGGTCGAACAGGTAGGGTTCCGAAAAGCTCAGGTTCGCGCTCTTCGAATAGCGTGAATAGTTCACGCCGGCGCCTACGGTCTGGCCGCGGCCGCGGAAATTCCGCTGCTGGATCGAAGCGGCAAGGATGAAACTTTCGATCGAAGAGAAGCCGGCCGAAAGCTGGAGCTGGCCGGTCGCCTGTTCCTCCACATTCGCCTCGAGGGCGATCCGGTCGGGTGTGGTGCCTTCCTTCTGCGTAATCTCGAAGTTTTCTTGGAAGAAGCCGAGCGACTTGATCCGGTTTTCGGTGCGCTTCACCTGCAGGGTGTTGAACGCATCGCCCTCGATGATCCGGAATTCGCGGCGGATGACCTTGTCCTGAGTCAGCGTGTTGCCGTTGACGTCGACCCGCTCGACATAGACGCGCGGCGCTTCGCGCAGAACGAAAGTGACGTCCATCGTCAGGTCGTCCTTGTTCCGGCGGAACTGCGGCTCGACCTCGGCGAAGGCGTAGCCGAACGTGCCGGCGAGGTCCTTGAATTGGTCGGACGTATCCTCCACCAACTTGGCGTTGTACCAGTCACCTTCATGCATCGGCAGATTCTTGGTCAGAGCATCGCTCGAGAAATCGCGCAATTCGCTCTGAACCGAGACATCGCCGAACTTGTAGCGGGGCCCCTCCTCGACAACGTAGGTGATGATGAAATCACGCTTGTCCGGGGTAAGCTCGGCAACGGCGGAAACGACGCGGAAGTCCGCATAGCCCTGAGTCAGATAGAACTGACGCAGCTTCTGCTGGTCGAATGCAAGGCGGTCGGGATCGTAGCTGGTACGCGAGGACAGGAAACTGGTCAGGCGCGCCTGCTTGGTCAGCATTTCCCCGCGCAGTTCGCCGTCCGAAAAGGCCTCGTTGCCGATGATGTTGATCTGGCGGACCTTCGACTTGGGGCCCTCGTTGATCTCGAATACCACGTCGACGCGGTTCTGCGACAACTCGACCATCTTGGGCTCGACCGTCGCGGCGAAGCGGCCCTGCCGCTTGTAGAGTTCGATGATGCGGGCAACGTCGGCGCGGACCTTCGAGCGGGTGAATATCTGCCGCGGGGCAAGCTTGATCTCGGGCAGGATCTTGTCGTCCTTGATCCGCTTGTTGCCTTCAAGAACGATGCGGTTGATCACCGGGTTTTCCGCCACCGTGATCACGACGTTGCCGTCGTTGTTCACGATGCTGGCACTGGCAAACAGCTCGGTCGCGTAGAGATCCTTGAGCGCCTGGTCCGCAGCAGCCTGGGTGTAGGTCTGTCCCACGCGCAGGCGGATATACGAAACGATCGTCTGCGGCTCGAGACGCTCGGCCCCGGCCACCGCGATCGAACGGATCACATCGTTTTGTGGCTGTACGTCTGCCGAAGCCTCCGGCGACGGCGCTGCCGGCGCGTCCTGCGCCATTGCGACCGCCGGCATTCCGGCGAGCATCGTTCCGCACAGGAGCGACAGGCCCAGCTTCGCCAGACCTGGCCGGTTAAAATTACCGGCTGTTTCGCATGCCTTCATCGAAGTGGGACTCCCGTCCAAAAACCAATCCATAGCGCTCAGGTAAGCTCCGTTTCGCCTGCGGCGGCGGCGGGCGGGCGCGCGAGTGCGCCGCCCTTGCCCGATAGCCCGTCTCCAATCAAGCTGTGGAAGGCCTCTTGTGCCCTGCGAAGCTAACCTTTGCGCGTTCGATCCCTCGGCCTAATCAATGCCGCTCCCGCTACCGCCCGAAGACGGGCAGAGAGACAAGGTCGTTGACCGTGACGAACAGCATCAGCGCGAGGATTACGGCCACGCCGGCACGGAACGCCAATTCCTGACCGCGAGCGCCTATCGGTTTCCGGCGGACCGCTTCGGCCGCGTAGAAAGCCAGGTGCCCACCGTCGAGCGCAGGGATTGGCAACAAGTTGATGAATGCCAAATTAAGCGAGATCATCGCGGCGAACCACAGGAACGCCTGCGGCCCCAGGCTCAATTGCTCGCCCGAATACTTGGCGATCTTGATAGGGCCGCCCAGTTCCTCGACCGAACGCTGACCGGTGACTATCTGGCCAACGCCGACCACCATCATGTCGACGACCTGGCCGCTTTGGACGAAAGCTTGGGCGACCGCCTCCCCCGGCCCCATCGGCACGACTTTCGGCTCGACGGCGTAGATGCCCAGCAGTCCGATTCGCGATTCATTGCCGAAGCGGTCGGTCACCGTCGTCGATCCCAGCGTCACCGGGATATCGCGGCGCGACCCGTCGCGATCCACGGTGAGGACGATGCGCTTACCGGGGTAGAGGGCGACTTCCTGCTTGATCGCCATGAAATCTTCGACCGGCGAACCGTCGAGCGCAATGACACGGTCTCCTTCCGCCATGCCGGCAGCCTGCGCGACTGAACTTTCGGCGAAGTGATCGACGACCGGCGGGGCCTCAATCCGACCGTAGGCCATGTTGAACGCGGCAAAGATCGCAACAGCAACGACAAGATTGGTTACTGGTCCCGCGGCCACGATTAGCGCACGTTTCCAGAGGGCCGCATGATGGAAGCTGCCGTCGCGTTCTTCAGCGGGAATGGCGGCGACAGCATCGGCATCCGGGATGCTGGCGGGATTCATGTCTCCCTTGAACTGACAGTAGCCGCCAAGGGGCAACATCGAGAGTTTCCAGCGCGTCCCGCGACGATCGGTGAAACCGGCTATTTCCCGACCGAAGCCCACCGAAAACGCGTCCACACCGACGCCGAACATCCTGCCGACGAGATAATGGCCGAACTCGTGCACGGTCACCAGCGGGCCGAGCAACAGCACGAATCCCACAAGGTAGAACCAGAAAGGCGGCGATTCGATCAATTCAGGCAAGCTCCAGCAGTTCTTCCGCGCGGCTCCGCGCCTCGGCATCGACGGCCAGCACCTCGTCAAGAGAAGCGGGCGGCGGAGGCAAGTCGCGGGACAGCGCTCGTTCCACTGTTAGCGCAATTCGTGTGAACGCGATCTTTCCAGCGAGAAATGCCGCAACCGCGGATTCGTTCGCCGCGTTAAGCACGGCGGGGGCTGCTCCACCCAGCCGGGCCGCCTCTCGCGCGAGTCGGGTGGCGGGGAAGCGCTCTTCGTCGGGCGCTTCGAACGTCAGATTTCCGAGTGTCACGAGGTCCAACGGCGCCATGGGAGTCGCCATCCGTCCCGGCCACGCGAGGCACGAGGCGATCGGCACGCGCATGTCGCTGGGGCCGAGCTGCGCCAAGGTCGAGCCGTCGCAATATTCCACCATCGAATGGATCACGCTCTGCGGATGGACGACGATACCGATCTTCTCGAGGCCGACCGGGAACAGGTGGTGCGCTTCGATGAATTCGAGGCCTTTGTTCATCATGGTCGCCGAATCGACGCTGATCTTGGCACCCATGTCCCAGTTCGGATGCGCCACGGCCTGCGCGGGCGTCGCGGCCTCCAGTTGCGCCTGCGACCAGGTTCGGAACGGACCTCCGCTCGCCGTCAGGGTGATCTTGCGGACGTCGTCGACCCGGTTGCCCGCCAGGCACTGGAAGATGGCGTTGTGCTCGCTGTCGACCGGCAGCAGCGTGGCGCCGTGCTTCGCGACCGCGGCCGTCATCACCTCGCCCGCCGAGACCAACGCTTCCTTGTTGGCGAGTGCGATACATCCGCCTTGCTCGATCGCTGCCATCGTCGGGGCGAGACCCGCGCAACCGACGATTGCCGCGACAGTGAGGTCCACTTTGCGAGAGGCTGCTTCGATCAACGCCGCCGAGCCGCCCGCCGCCTGTACGCCGGAGTCCGACAGCGCCTCGCGCAAGGCAGGCAGACAATTCTCATCGGCGACGACCGCCGTTTCGGCAGCGAATTCCAGCGCTAGGCGAGCGAGATCATCGACGTTGCAGTTTGCGGTCAACGTGACGACTCGCCAATCCGGCCTGTTGCGGCGAACGAGGTCGAGCGTCGACGCTCCCACCGAACCCGTCGCGCCGAGGATGGAAATGGAGCGCATCAGTTCACGTTCGCCGAGGCCAGCGCCCCGATGGCGATCGCCACCGGTAGCATTCCGTCGATCCGGTCGAAGACCCCACCGTGGCCGGGAATCAGTTTGGAGGAATCCTTCACCCCCGCCCGTCGCTTGAGCCAGCTTTCGAAGAAGTCGCCCGCTTGGGCGAGCACCGCCAAGGCAGCGCCGAGCAGCGCTGCCAGCCCCAGGTTTTCCGCAGAAAGTGCGAGGCCCAGTTCGAACCGTGGTCCTGCGATGCCGCCGTCGATCGCGATAACCCACAATACAAGCCAAAGCGCCGCACCGGTCATGCCGCCAGCCAGCCCTGCCCAGGTTTTGGACGGGCTGATCGATGGCGCGATCTTCGGACCGCCCACAGCCCGCCCGGTGAAGTAGGCGAACGTGTCTGTGAACACGACCGTCCCCACGACCAGCACGATCAGGAAATCGCCAGCACCCGCCAGGATCGCGGCTGCAACTCCGAAGTAAAGCGCCCCGGCAACGATCGCGGCCAGCCGGTACGGTATGTTCGCAGTCGCCCCCACGACAAGCAGCACGAATTCGGCAAACGCAACGAGGCTTACCACCACCACGAACGTATCGAAGATGGCTCCGCCCATCACCAACGCACCGATAGCAACAGCCAGCATCACAATCGCCGAGGCGGCGCGCACCGGCAGGTCGCTTTTCTTTTTCCCCGGGGCGGCCTCAGCGTCCGCCATAGCGTCTCTCCCTCCGCGCGAATTCATCCAGACCGTCCTGCAAGTGCGCGGGAGTAAAGTCCGGCCACAGCACATCGGTGAAGATCATCTCGGCATAGGCGCATTGCCATAGCAGGAAATTGGACAACCGCACCTCGCCGCTCGTTCGAATGAGCAGGTCGAGCGGAGGCAGCGCTGCGCTGTCGAGGTGACTCCCGATAGTCTCGGGCGTGATTTCGCCCACCGCCGCTGCCTTGGTCGCGGCTCGGGCTATCTCACTCTGCGATCCGTAATTCAGCGCCACGGCCAGCGTGCGGGACCCACTCGCCGTACGCTCGAGCGCGTCTTCCAGCATTTCGACAATGTCCGGCGCGAGCGCGCGCCAGTCGCCGAGGATGTGCAGCTTGACGTCATTGGCAAGGAACTCGGGCAGGTCCGACTTCACGAACTTGCGCATCAGGTTCATGAGGTCGCCGACCTCTTCCTCGGGCCGACGCCAGTTTTCGGTGCTGAAGGCGTAGAGCGTCAAGCACTCGACGGTCGTATCTTTGAGCGCCCGCACTAGCTTGCGCACAGCCTCAACGCCGCGCTGGTGACCCACCGCGCGCGGGAGGTGCCGGGCCTTCGCCCAGCGCCCGTTGCCGTCCATGATGATCGCTACGTGACGTGCGACTGCGTCAACGCCCGCCATCAGGCGACTCCGGAACTCCGCGTCCTCACTGGGACAGGATTTCCTTGACCTTGGCCGCAACGACGCTGTCGGTTTCCGCAACATGGGCGTCGGTCAGCTTCTGGACGTCGTCCTCCGAACGCTTGCGCTCGTCCTCGGAGATATCCTTCTTCTTCTCGTCTTCCTTCAGCGCTTCCATCCCGTCGCGACGAACGTTGCGAATGGCGATCTTCGCCTTCTCGCCGTATTCGCCGGCGAGCTTGGCGAGATCCTTGCGGCGCTCTTCGGTAAGGTCGGGCAACGGCAGGCGGAGCGTCTGCCCGTCGGTCATCGGATTGAGACCGAGGTTCGCCTTGGCGATGCCCTTTTCGACTGCGGTCAGGTTCGATTTGTCCCACACCTGCACGCTCAGCATGCGCGGCTCGGGCGCGGAAACGGTCGCCACCTGGTTGAGCGGCATCATCGCGCCATAGACTTCGACCACTACGGGATCGAGCAGGCTGGTGTTCGCGCGGCCGGTCCGCAGCCCCGAGAGGTCGCTCTTGAGGCTTTCCACCGCCCCTTTCATCCGTCGCTCGATGTCGCTCTTTTCGTACTTCGCCATGTCTAGCTTCCCTGCACTATGGTCTGAACACCCTCGCCCGCCAGCACCTTGGCCAGATTGCCCTTCTCGCGGATCGAGAAAACCACGATCGGGATGCCGTTATCGCGGCAAAGCGCAACGGCGGAGGCGTCCATCACCTTCAGATTGTTTGCCAGCACCGTGTCGTAGGTGACTGTATCGTAACGCTTGGCGTTCGTGTTCTTCTTGGGATCGCTGTCATAGACGCCGTCGACGCTGGTGCCCTTGAGCAGCGCATCGCACTTCATTTCGGCCGCCCGCAGCGCCGCACCGCTGTCGGTCGTGAAATAGGGGGCACCGACGCCGGCAGCGAAGATTACCACGCGCCCCTTTTCCAGGTGGCGTTCGGCGCGGCGGCGGATCACCGGCTCGCAGACCTGGTCCATCTCGATCGCAGACTGGACCCGTGTCTGCACACCCAATTGCTCGAGCGCGTTCTGCATCGCGAGCGCGTTCATCACCGTCGCAAGCATCCCCATGTAGTCGGCCTGCGCGCGGTCCATGCCTTGCGCTGCCCCCGCCATCCCGCGGAAGATGTTGCCGCCGCCGATGACTAGGCAGATCTCGAGGCCCGTATCCTTGGCTGCCTTCACCTCCTGCGCGAGTTCGGAGACGAAGGAAGGGTCGATCCCGAACTGCTGCCCGCCCATCAGCACCTCGCCAGAGAGCTTGAGGAGAACGCGTTTCATCGGGGGCACGGCCATGAAGAGACTTCTCGCGAGATTTGCGGAGGAATTGCGCGCCCTTATAGGCGGCGCGCCTATCGCGGCAAGGGCAATGGGAAAGTCGCCCGGCGCGGACGCGAAAACGGCCGCCGGATCGCTCCGGCGGCCGTATCCGGTTTTAAGTTGGGCTCAGCCCTTGACCGCAGCGGCGACTTCGGCGGCGAAGTCGCTCTCTTCCTTCTCGATGCCTTCGCCGAGCTGGAAGCGGACGTAGTCCTTGAGGGTGATGGGCGCACCGGCTTCCTTGCCGGCCTTGGCCACGACCTCTGAGATGGGCGTCTTGTTGTCCATCACGAAGACCTGGCTCAGCAGCGCGTTCTCCTTGGCGAACTTCGCAATCGCACCGTCGACCATCTTGGCCTGAACCTCGGCTGGCTTGCCCGATTCGGCTGCCTTGTCGGCGGCGACCTTGCGCTCGCGCTCGATCACCTCGGCGTCGAGCTGATCGGCATTCAACGCCTGCGGGAACGCAGCGGCGATGTGCATGGCCAGCTGCTTGCCGAGCGCTTCGAGCGCACCCTTGTCGGCGGTCGATTCGAGAGCGACGAGCACGCCGATCTTGCCAAGGTTGGGGGCCGCGGCGTTGTGCATGTAGGGCACGACCACGCCTTCCGAGACAGCGACGTGCTTGAGACGGCGAATCTGCTGATTCTCACCGATCGTCGCGACGTTGTCGGTCAGCTTGTCGGCAACGGTACCGCCATCTGGGTACGACGCACCCTTGAGCGCCTCGACGTCGTCCGAGCCTTCGGCCAGCGCGACTTCGGTCACCTTGCGGACGAAATCCTGGAACTTGTCGTTCTTCGCGACGAAGTCGGTTTCCGAGTTGACCTCGACCGCGACGCCCTTGGTGCCTTCCACGGCAACGCCGACGAGGCCCTCGGCCGCGGTGCGGCTCGATTTCTTGGCGGCGGTAGCCAGGCCCTTGGCGCGCAGCGCGTCGACCGCGGCTTCGATGTCACCGTTCGATGCCTCAAGGGCCTTCTTGGCATCCATCATGCCCGCGCCGGTCTTCTCGCGCAGGTTCTTCACGTCGGCGGCGGTGAATGCAGCCATGTTCAATTCCTTTGTCTTGAAAGCAGTGTGGCGCCGGGAGCGATGCGTCCCGGCGCCGGTATTCGGGACATGTTGAAGGGCGTTACGCTTCGGTGGCAGCTTCGGCAGCGGCAGCTTCGACCGGCGGTTCGGCCATCGCACCGACGTCTTCGCCCGAATCGATCGTGGCCTTGCCCTTGCCGCTCGAGGCCGCTTCGGCGACCGCGTCACAGTACAGGCGCACGGCGCGCGCGGCGTCGTCATTGCCCGGGATCGGGAAGGCGATACCCGACGGATCGACGTTCGAATCGAGCACCGCGACGACCGGAATACCAAGCACGCCGGCTTCCTTGATCGCGAGGTCTTCCTTGTTGGCGTCGATCACGAACATCACGTCGGGAATACCGCCCATATCGCGGATACCGCCGAGCGAGAGCTCGAGCTTGTCGCGCTCGCGAGTGAGCTGGAGGACTTCCTTCTTGGTCAAGCCCGAGATTTCGCCGGAAAGCTGCTCGTCGAGCGTCTTCAGGCGACGGATCGAGCCAGAGATCGTCTTCCAGTTGGTCAGCATCCCGCCGAGCCAGCGGTGGTTGACGAAGTGCTGACCCGAGCGGCGCGCGGCCTCGGCGATCGGCTCCTGCGCCTGGCGCTTGGTGCCGACGAACAGGACCTTGCCGCCGGAACGGACGGTGTCCTGGATGAAGTCCAGCGCCCGCGCCATCAGCGGCACGGTCTGCGACAGATCGATGATGTGAACACCGTTGCGGGCGCCGAAGATGTACGGCTTCATCCGCGGGTTCCAGCGGTGGGTCTGGTGGCCGAAGTGCGCGCCGGCCTCGATCAATTGCTGCATGGAGACGGTCGGAGCCGCCATAGGTAATTCCTTTCCGGTTGTGCCTCTGAAGAGCTGGAACCGAGGCGGAGATCCCGCCTGACGGCACCGGTATGTGCGCTCTCCATGTGGATTTGTCCGGTCGTCTGCGCCGCCGTACAGCGGGATTCGGATCGAACGGGGGCGCCCTTAGCGCCGCTTCGATCGAAAATCCAGACTCAATTCGTCGCGTGGAAGACGTCTCTGGCCGCGATTTCGCTTGACGTGAAGGAACAAACTAAGAACATGGGTGCAGTCGCGGGAACGACTCGCGACCCGGTGATTTCCATCGGTTATCCACAGGCTGTCAACAGACCTGTGCTGTCTTGAGGATACGGAACGATGATCGCCATCCTGCTCGTAGCGCTGTTTGCCACTGTCGCCTTCGCAAGCGCACTCACCCTCGTCGATGCCGCCGTGCGCGGCCGGACCGCGGTCCGGCAGGTGCGCGGCGAGTTGGCGCGGTGCGAAGCGATCCGGTCGATCACCGTCACTTTCGCAGGTTTCTCAGGGAGCGGCGCCGATGGTTCACGGATGCCCGCGCTCCGTCCGGCTGGCGTCAGCGCAGGTCGCTCGTCGAAGCGTCGAACGATTCCGGCACAGGCGCCAAGGCGCGTTGCCGCCTGACCCGAGCATACCGCGCGATCGACCACGGCATGGTGGCCAGGTAGCCGAGACATACCGCCGACAGTGTCCACCAGGGCTCTAGCAGAAGCGCCGCAAACACCATTCCCACGACCAGGATAACCGCCAGCCGCACATCGCGGCGCGGGCGCATCCGGCCCCAGCTGAGCGTTGCCAGGTTCGAAATCATGAGAAACGCGACAAAGGCGGTCCACGGAGCCACCAGCCACGGATTGCGGAGCAGTTGGTCGCCGGTTGCCAGCCACAAATAGAGTGGCAGGAAAGCCAGGCCCGCGCCCACGGGCGCCGGAACGCCGGTGAGAAAGCCGGCTGACTTGTGCGGCTGTTCGGTGACGTCGATCTGCGCGTTGAACCGCGCCAGCCGCAGGGTCCCGCTGATTGCGAAAGCCAACGCAGCGAACCAGCCGAGCCGGGTGAGATCGCCGAGGGACCAGAGAAACAGGACCAGCGCGGGCGCGGTCCCGAAGCTCAATGAATCGGCGAGGCTGTCGAGCTCTGCGCCGAACCGCGACTGTGCACGCAGCAGACGTGCGATGCGGCCGTCGATCCCGTCGAGCACGCCGGCGAGGATTATCGCCAGCACCGCTTCCTTCCACATTCCGCCCATCGCAAATCGGATGCCGGTAAGCCCCGAACACATCGCCGCCGCGGTGATCGCATTCGGCAGAACGGCGCGCATCGGCAGCCCCTGCATCCGCCCGCGCGGTCGCAATGGCGTTTCGTCCTCGGCCGCCTTGGGCCCGATTCGCGGCTGATCGGGCATTACTGGCTCAACCCTTCGATTAACGGCTGGGCGCCAGCTTCGGCGAGAACAGTCTCGCCAGCGATGACGGTCTGGCCGAGCACGACCTTGGGCGAAGTGCCCGCCGGCAAGTAGACGTCGACTCGGCTGCCGAAGCGGATCAGGCCCACACGCTGACCGCTTGCGACGATGTCGCCGGGCTTGACGAACGGCACGATCCGACGCGCGACGAGGCCCGCGATCTGGGTGAATCCGATCAACTGTCCGTCCGGTCGCTCGATCAGCAAGTGCTGCCGCTCGTTTTCCTCGCTCGCCTTGTCGAGGTCCGCGTTCATGAACTTCCCGGGGATGTAAACAAGCCGCTTGACCATGCCACCGATCGGCGCGCGATTGATATGCACGTCGAAGACCGACATGAATATCGACACGCGGGTAACCGGACCGGCCGACAGCCCGCGAGTGCCGCTACCGTCGTCGATCATCAACTCCTGCGGCGGTTCAACCTCGGTGATCAGCGACACCAGCCCGTCGGCTGGCGATACGATCAGGTTGTCACCTTGCGGGACCACTCGTTCGGGATCGCGAAAAAACGCGAGTATGAAGAGTGCGAGAAACGCCAACGGCCAAGCCAGGGTTTCCCACGCCAGCAAGGCTGTGACGAGGCTCGCCGCGGCGGCGATGAGAGCAAACTTGCGCCCTTCGGGATGGACCGGCGGCAACCGCCAATGCACGTCCCCCCGGCCTCTGTTGTCGAGTATTTCTCCGGCCATGGAGAGAGGCTTAGGGTTCAGACGGTTTCGTCACAAGCGAAACGTAGTCGGCACGACCGAACTAGCCTGCCTTGCGCACGAAGACCGCACCGACCGAATAGCCCGCACCGAACGAACAGATCAGGCCCGTGTCGCCGCTCTCGAGGTCGTCGGAGTGTTTGTGAAAGGCGATGATCGATCCCGCGCTCGATGTGTTCGCATACGTGTCGAGCACCGTCGGGCTCTCGTCGGCATTCGCCTCGTGCCCGAGGACCTTCTGCGCGATCAGCCGATTCATTCCAGCGTTGGCCTGGTGCAGCCACAACCGCCTGAGCTCCGTCGGATCGAGCTCGAGCCGCTCCGCTTCCTCGACGATCATCGCGGAGACCATCGGGACCACTTCCTTGAACACCTTGCGCCCTTCCTGGACGAAAAGCTTGTCGGGCGCGTCGCGGGTCTCCGGCGCAGTACGATTGAGGAAGCCGAAGTTGTTGCGGATGTTGTTCGAGAACACGGTCTTCAGCTTGGTGCCGAGGATGTTCCAATGGTCAGACGGGGCGATCTCCGCATCCTCGACGAGCACTGCCGTTGCCACGTCGCCAAAGATGAAGTGGCTGTCGCGGTCACGCCAATTGAGGTGCCCACTGGTGATTTCCGGGCTGACGACCAGCACGCTTCTCGCATTACCCGCACGGATATAGTCGGCCGCCGTCTGGATGCCGAAGGTGGCGCTGGAGCAAGCGACGTTCATGTCGAATCCGAATCCGTCGATGCCAAGTGCGTGCTGGATTTCGATCGCCATCGCCGGATAGGCGCGCTGCATGTTCGAAGCCGCGCAGAGCACCGCATCGACATCGGCAGACGCGCGCCCCGCTCTTTCGAGCGCCTGTTCGGCGGCGGCCACACCAATCTCGGCCATGATCGAACGCTCGTCATTGCTACGCTCGGGCAGGCGGGGGCACATCGTCTCCGGATGGAGCACGTTTGCCTTGTCGACAACGTGTCGTGCCTTGATCCCGCTCGCTTTCTCGATGAACTCCACCGAGCTCGGCTCAAGCGCGGCGATCTCACCCGCGGCAATCGCGTCGGCATGCCGCGCATTGTGGAGTTCGACGTAGGCGTTGAAGCTTTCGACGAGTTCGTCGTTTGAAATGCTCTGGGCGGGCGTGAACAGGCCGGTGGCCGAAATGACGGGATGAGGCATCGCGGCGGATTAGGCTCGCCCGGCTCGTCCGACAAGAGAAGGTGGTGGACAGGGCTGGATTCGAACCAGCGTACGCTTGCGCGGGCAGATTTACAGTCTGCTGCCTTTAACCACTCGGCCACCTGTCCACACAGGGCCTGACCGCTTTCGCTTCCGAATAGCCCCCGAAATCGAGGGCCGGCCGGCCGAGGAAGGCGCGCAATGGCGAAGCGATGCTTGCCTGTCAATGGCCCTGCTGGCAGGGGCGCGAGAATGGCTAAAGGCGAAAGAAAACGCGCAATGCGCGGGCGGGCAGGACGAATGCAGGGCGGACGTGGTTCCGGCCGCGCGAGCACCGGGCAGGTGCGCCTGTGGGGACGCCACGCGGTCGAGGCGGCCCTCAAGAACTCGGAGCGCAGCCACCGCAAGCTGTGGGCAACGCGCGACGGCGTCGCCTCGCTCGACGGTGAATTGCCGAGCGATTTCCCGGTCGAGTGGGCCGATGGCGCAGACCTCGCCCGTCTCGTTGCGCGCGATGCCCCTCATCAGGGTTTGGTGCTCGAGTGTGCGCCGCTCGAAGATGTCTTTCTCGACGATGTGATCGGCAACGACGACGGTCCGGTGCTCGTGCTGGATCAGGTCACGGACCCGCATAACGTTGGAGCGATCCTTCGCTCTGCCGCAGCGTTCGGAGCGGCGGCGATCATAACGCAGGACCGCCACGCGCCGCCCGAATCGGGCACTCTCGCCAAATCGGCGAGCGGGGCGCTCGAGATCGTGCCATGGGTCCGCGTGGTGAATCTTGCCCGCGCTCTCGATGAACTGGCCGATGCCGGCTATTGGCGGATTGGTCTGACAGGCGAAGCCGAGGCGACGCTGGCCGAGGCCCTGCCGAAGGGACGGGTCGCGCTCGTGCTGGGGGCAGAAGGCGAGGGAATGCGCCACAATATCGAGGGGCATTGCGATGCGCTCGCCAAGTTGCCCATATCGGACGCAATCGAAAGCCTGAACGTGTCGAACGCCGCAGCGATCGCGCTTTACGCCATCGCCGCACGATCGGGCTGAACCGAGCCACGAGGGGGGAGATAGAATCGATGGAACAGGAACCGCGCTTGCGCCGCCGGGTAGGTGTCGCGCTCGTTACAGTCCTTGCCATGCTCTTGAGCGGCTGCCTGCTTTGGCCGGGCAAATTTGAATCGTCGCTCGATCTCCGCCGCGACGGGACCTTCACCTACAGGTACGATGGCGAGATTTACTTACTGGCGCTGAGCAAGCTGGCGCAGATGGGGTCGGCGGCAGGTGGCGACGCCATCTTCACGCCCGAGGACTGTTACGACGACGACCTCGAAAAGCGCGATTGCTCCGAAGACGAACTCGCGCAGCAGCGCAGCGACTGGGAAGCGTCAGCAGCAGAGCGCGCCGAGAAGAAGGCCAGTGAAGCCGAGACCGCGCGGGCCATCCTCGGGGGAATCGACCCCGCCGATCCTGCCGCCGCCGAAGAGCTTGCTGCAAAGCTGCGGCGCCAGGCCGGATGGAAGCGGGTCGAGAGCAAGGGCGACGGGCTGTTCGACGTCTCGTTCGCGCTGACCGGCCGGATCGATCATGATTTCCTGTTTCCGACGATCGAGGGTTTCCCCATGATCAACCACTTCGTCGCGGTGACGCGGCGTGCTGACGGCACGGTGCGGATCGACGCGCCGGGTTTCGCTCCGCAGGCGGGCGGGAACCCGTTTCAAGGTATGATGGCCGGAATGGGCGGCATGCTGCCACCGGTGGACGAGGATAATACAAGGATGCCCGTGTTCCCGCGCATCGATGGCCGCTTCACGATTACCACTAATGGCGAGATTCTTGCGAACAATACCGACGAGGGATCACGACCGGCGCCAAATGGCGAGACCCTTGAATGGCCGGTCAACGCGCGCACCAAGGCGGCGCCGACGGCACTCATCCGTATCGACTAGATGATCGCGGAAAGCTGGTGGCGGCGCGCTTCGTAGCGCCGCCCCTCCCTCAGTTGACCGAGTCCTTGAGGACTTTGCCGGCCTTGAACTTGGGCTGGTTGGAGGCCTTGATCTTCATCGGCTCGCCAGTGCGCGGATTGCGGCCGGTCGAGGCCTTGCGCCGGGCGACGGTGAAGGTGCCGAAACCGACCAGCCGAACCTCGTCACCCTTCTTGAGCGCCGAGGTGATCGCATCGAACACGCCTTCGACCGCGCTGGCCGCATCGCTCTTCGAAAGCCCTGCAGTTTCGGCGACTGACCCGATGAGATCGTTCTTGTTCATTATTTCCCCCTTGCTGTTGCGTGCGACCGCAAGCGACTCCGCAGAATCGCCCGAGTGATGAAAGCGGGGAATTGAAGGCCTTTTGGCCCCCGAGTCAAAGACTAATCCGGTCGGTTCGCGCCCGACGCGGCACGTCTTGTCCCATCGCGGTGCGGTGCGACGCGATTCGCGCAAACCTGCACCGCCATGAGACAGCTCAGTGCGCGGTCGCACCCTCGCCGGGAACCGCAGGTCCGGGTTGGCTGGCCAGATCGTCCGCTTCACTCCATTCGATCGACTCGAGTGGAGCGACGAGCGCGCGTTCGAGCACCTCGTCGACATGGCTGACGGGTACGATCTCGAGCCCGTCCCGGATGTTCTGCGGAATCTCCACGAGGTCCTTCACGTTTTCCTCGGGGATAAGGACCGTCTTGATCCCGCCGCGCAACGCGGCGAGCAGTTTTTCCTTGAGGCCGCCGATAGCCAGTACACGGCCACGCAACGTTACTTCGCCGGTCATTGCCACGTCCGGTCGCACCGCAACGCCAGACAGAGTTGAGACGATCGACGTGACCATCCCCACGCCCGCGCTCGGCCCGTCCTTTGGCACGGCACCTTCCGGCAGGTGGATGTGAATGTTCCGACGATGAAACAAGCTGGGGCGAATGCCGTAAGCCGGTGCGCGCGCCTTCACGAAGCTGAACGCGGCGGCGACGCTTTCCGTCATCACCTCGCCCAGCTTGCCCGTGGTCTTGATCTCGCCCTTGCCCGGCGTCGTCACGCTCTCGATCGTCAGCAATTCGCCGCCCACTTCGGTCCAGGCGAGCCCGGTGACCGCGCCCACCTGCGCTTCTTCCTCGCCCATGCCGTGCTTGAACTTCCGCACGCCGGCAAACTCACCAAGGTTATCGGGCGTGATCGTCACGCTCTCGACTTCCTTTTCCAGGATCTTGCGCAGGCTCTTGCGCGCCAAGCGGGCGATCTCCCGCTCCAACGTACGCACGCCCGCCTCGCGGGTGTAATAGCGGATCAGGTCGCGCAGGCCCTCGGTGGTAAGCGTGAACTCGCCCTCCTTCAGCCCGTGCGCCTCGACCTGCTTGGCGATCAGGTGACGCTCGGCGATCTCAACCTTCTCGTCTTCGGTGTACCCCTCCAGCCGAATGATCTCCATGCGGTCGAGCAGAGGCTGCGGCAGGTTGAGGCTGTTCGCGGTGGTCACGAACATGATGTCGGAAAGGTCGAGATCGAGCTCCAGGTAGTGGTCCTGGAACTTCGAGTTCTGCTCGGGGTCGAGCACCTCGAGCAGCGCCGAGGCGGGATCGCCGCGGAAATCCTGACCAAGCTTGTCGATCTCGTCGAGAAGGAACAGCGGGTTGCTGGTCCCCGCCTTCTTCAGGTTCGAGACGATCTTGCCCGGCAGCGAACCGATATAAGTGCGCCGGTGGCCGCGGATCTCGGCCTCGTCGCGCACGCCGCCCAGTGACTGGCGGACGAATTCGCGTCCCGTTGCCTTGGCGATCGACTTGCCGAGCGAGGTTTTCCCGACGCCCGGAGGGCCGACGAGGCACAGGATCGGCCCCTTGAGCTTGTTGGTGCGCGCCTGCACCGCAAGGTATTCGATGATGCGGTCCTTGACCTTCTCCAGCGCGTAGTGATCCTCGTCGAGGACCTGCTGCGCCTTGGCAATATCCTTTTTGAGCCGGCTCTTCTTGCCCCAGGGAAGGCCAAGCAGCACGTCGAGGTAGTTGCGGATGACGGTCGCTTCGGCGCTCATGGGCTGCATGGTCTTGAGCTTCTTGAGCTCGCTCTCGGCCTTAGCGCGCGCCTCCTTCGACAACTTGAGCTTGGCGATCTTGTCGGTGAGTTCGGCGATCTCGTCGCCCTCCTCGCCGTCGCCGCCACCCAGCTCGCTCTGGATCGCCTTCAACTGCTCGTTGAGATAATATTCGCGCTGGGTCTTCTCCATCTGCCGCTTCACGCGGCCGCGGATCTTGCGCTCGACCTGCAGGACCGAAAGCTCGCCTTCCATGATCGCCATGACCATCTCGAGCCGCTTCAGGGGGCTCGCTTCGGTCAATAGCGCCTGCTTGTCGGCCACCTTGCCCTGCAGCGCGGCGGCGATCGTGTCGGCCAGCTCGCCCGCGTCGTCGATTTCCGACAGGTCCTGCGCGGCGCCCTCGCCCACCTTCTTGTTGAGCTTGGCATATTCGCCGAATTGTTCGACGACCTGGCGCATGTTCGCGACGACCTCGCTGCCGGCGGCGGTCTCGGGCTGCTTCACCTCGACCTCGGCGACGACGAATCCGTTTTCCGGGCGCATCGCGACCAGGCCGGCGCGTGCGCCGCCCTCGACGAGCACCCGCACGGTGCCATCGGGCATCTTGAGCAACTGAAGGACCTGCGCGATCACGCCGACTTCATAAAGATCGTCGTCGGTCGGATCGTCCGTCCCGGGATCGAGCTGGGCGAGCAGGAAGATGTCCTTGTCGCCCTCCATCGCAGCCTCCAGCGCGGCAACCGACTTGCTGCGGCCGACGAAAAGGGAGACGACCTGGCCGGGAAAGACCACGATGTCACGGAGGGGAAGAAGAGGAAAAAGCTGGTTCATGGGGGGGATATGGGGTGCCCGCGGCAAGCGCGCAATCCCGCTCCGGGCCCGGCTGTGGATGGTTGCGGCCGGTGACGCCTGCCGTCAGAAATCGACGGTCACGGCAATGGTGTCGGCGTAGTTTCCGCCAGCAGTCAGCGTCGCATCCGACTCAATCCGGCCATATGCCGCCAACTCGACCCGCCCTTCCCGCGCCGTGGCGGACAGTGGCTGTCCGGGGAACCAAACGGACTGGCGTGCCGGATCGCTGTAGAGATCATAGGCAACGTAACTTCCGTCTGCGGCCGCCAGACGGCGTTCGCCGCCGACATGGTGAGCCCCACCGTCGAGCTTTACGGCAAGGGGGATGTCGCCGTTGCAGGCCACCGCGATCCGTGCCTCGGCCTCGATTGCCTGGCTGACCTTGCGCTGGTCGTTCATCACGTCGTCGTATTCGACGACCTGCTTGCGATATCGCCGCATCGCCCGCGAAGGCGAGCGGCGATGCGCTGACCCTGCAGGCCGGCTGGACGGTGAGCGTGACGGACATCGTTGCCGAGGCCTGACCCGCCTTCGCGACGGTCGGCGTCATCGCCAGCGCGCTTGCGAGCAGGGTGGCCGAAAGGAATGCGCGGTTCATGGCACTTTCATGCCAGACCCGCGCGCATGGTTACATCGGGTTAACCACGCATGGTCCGCTTATGGACAGGTTAACCCTTCAACCGAGGCCGGGAATGTTGAGGCCTGGCGGCAGCCCCATGCCCGACTGGATCTTCGCCATTTCCTCGCCCGCGACCCGGTCGGCTTTGCCGCGCGCATCGTTGAATGCGGCGGTCACCAGATCCTCGAGCATCTGCTTTTCTTCGGGCACGATCAGGCTGTCGTCGATCGACACCGAAAGGATGCGGCCCTTCGCGGTGGCGCGAATCTTGACGAGGCCGCCTCCGGCCGAGCCCTCGACTTCGAGATTGTCGAGCTTTGCCTGGGCATCGCCCATCTGTTGCTGAATCTGCTCGGCGGCCTTCTGCGCGGCAGCGAGCATCTCTTCCATGGATTTCATGCGTGGTTTCTCCAAGGGGGTGCTGACGTCTCTTCGTCGCTAACGAATTCTGCGTCGGGGAATGCGGCAAAGGTGGCTTCAACCAAGGGATGCTTGCGCAGTTTCGCGGCGGCTTCGGCCTTGGCGGATTGCTCTCGCTCGACCAGGGTGGGCTCGCCCCCTTCGGCGACCTGCTCGACCTGCCAGCGCTTGCTAGTCAGGTCGAGTAGCGCCTGCCGCAATTCAGGCGCAAGGTCTTCGGTAAATCCGGGAGCCTGCGCGAAAACGAGCTTGCCATCGGCGACATCGACAGGGCGA
Source organism: uncultured Alphaproteobacteria bacterium (assembly GCA_963740025.1). Classification (GTDB taxonomy): domain Bacteria; phylum Pseudomonadota; class Alphaproteobacteria; order Sphingomonadales; family Sphingomonadaceae; genus Tsuneonella. The sequence continues at coordinate 83,730 of CAVUCI010000005.1, read as the reverse complement.
ACCTGCATCCGCAACCGCGAGGCGAGGTGGAGCGAGCCGCCTTCGCGCTCGATACGTTCGACGAGTGTGGCCCATTCGATCTTTGCGGCGGGTGCAGGTGTGGGGTCCGCACCGCTGATAGTCGCAGAAGCGACCGGCGCGCGAGAAGCGACCTCTTCCAGCCGCTTCGCCAGTGTGCCCGGGTCGGGCATGTCGGCGGCGTGGAGCACGCGCAGCAAGGCCATCTGCGCCGCCATGAGCGGGTCGGGCGCGCCCTTTACCTCGTCATATCCCTTGAGCAGCAACTGCCATAGACGGTGAAGCTGTCCCGGAGCGAGCCGTGCGGCCCAGTCCTCGATTACGGCGCGTTCTTCCGCGGTGGGCGCGTCCGCGCCGCTGCCGCCGACCTGCGCGACCGTAATCCGGTTGGTGAGGTCCATGAGCGTGCGCATCAGCGCAAGTGGCTCAACGCCGAGTGCGTACTGCTCTCCCAGGAGTGAGAGCAAGGATTTCGCGTCGCCTTCCAGCAGACTTGCAAAAAGTCGCCGCTGTGCGCCGCGATCGGCGAGACCAAGCATGTCGCGCACGCGCGCGGCGGTGACCTTGCCGTCCGTGTCGAGATCGGCGTGGGCGATCGCCTGGTCTAGGATCGACAATCCGTCGCGGCTCGACCCTTCGGCCGCCCCGGCAATAAGGGCGAGCGCCTCCGGCTCGGCCTCGACACCTTCCTGCCGGCAGATCGAGGCGAATTGTTGTTCGAGCAACTCGGCGGGTATGCGTCGCAGGTCGAACCGCTGGGTGCGGCTGAGCACAGTGACCGGCAACTTCTCGACCTCGGTGGTCGCGAAGAGGAATTTCACGTGTGCAGGTGGTTCCTCAAGTGTCTTGAGCAAGGCATTGAAAGCATTGCGCGACAGCATGTGAACTTCGTCGATGATGTAGATCTTGTAGCGCGCGCTGACCGCCGCGTAGCGAACCGCCTCGATGATCTCGCGCACGTCGTCGACGCCGGTGTTCGAGGCAGCGTCCATTTCGATCACGTCGATGTGGCGGCCTTCGGCGATCGCGCGGCAAGGCTCGCATACTCCGCATGGATCGATTGTGGGGCCGCCGTGGCCGTCGGGACCGATGCAATTGAGTGCCTTGGCAATGAGGCGTGCGGTCGAGGTCTTCCCCACCCCGCGCACACCGGTCATCAGGAACGCGTGTGCCAGCCGGTCGCGCTTGATCGCATTGGCGAGGGTGCGCACCATCGCGTCCTGCCCGATCAACTCGCTGAAGGTCTGTGGCCGGTACTTGCGCGCGAGAACGCGGTAGGGCTGCTGATTTACAGACGGCTTGGGAGCAGGCTCTGGAGCAGGCGGCACTTTGGCAGCTGGCTCTTGGGCGGCAGGCTCTCGGGCGACCGGCTCGGGAGATGCTGAAGGCGCGGGATCGCCGAACATCGCACTCTGCCCAGCAGCCTCCAACTCGGCGGCGGTCGGTGCATCGTCCCGCTCGTCATCGGCAGGGGATTCGCCGAACATGTCCCCGGAATCGGTCATGGCGCGAAGCTAGGGACTGGAGCGCCGCTTGTCATGCACGGTTTGGGAAATGATGGAGGAGCCGGCCGACCCGCCGCAATCCACCTGGGCTGCTTCCTTCCGGACCTGACCCGGTGAGCGAACGCAAACGTCCGACCGACTCCCGCGGCGCATATGGCGGCGGTTTCGAAGGAAATCAACTCAGCGAAAATTATCCGCGTAAGCCTGGATCTTCAGCTTCTTGGGCGGCGTGTGATGGACGCGCGCCGGAATACCGTATTTTGCGGCATAGGCCTGCGCTTCTTCGCACGTCGGAAAGCGAAGCACGACCTGCGCCTGCGTGTCGCCACTACCCGTCCAGCCCATCAGGGGATCGGGCTTCCTCGCCTCCGACTGCTCGAATTCGAGGATCCACTGATCGGTGAGCGCCTTGCCGGACTGCATGGCGTTCTTCGGGCGTTGATAGATGCGTGCGGCCATGAGAGTCCCTTAATTCAGCTTTCGGAGCGTTGGAAGGCGTTCTTGGTCTTGAGGCTCGGCTTTTCGACCCACGGCTCGTCGGGCCAGCGGTGCTTGGGATAACGACCTTTCAAGTCCTTCTTCACATCGGCCCAGCTGCCACGCCAGAATCCTGGCAGGTCGCGGGTCGACTGAATTGGGCGGCCCGCCGGGCTGGTCAGCTTGAGCAGCAGCGGCGTGTCTCCGATCATCGGGTGGGATTCGAGGCCGAAGAGCGCCTGGACGCGAACTTCGATGCTCGGCGCATCGTGGCCTGCGTAGTCGATCGGGTGACTGGTGTCCGCAGGACTGGTGAAAAAGCGCGGAGCGAGTCGGTCAAGCTTCCGGCGCGCTTCCCAATCGAGCAGACCGAGCAACGCGTCCGTTACTTTTGCGGGCGGCAGGTTGAGGTCGCGCCGTCCCTCCAGCAGCGGCCGTAGCCATAGGTCCGCGTTCTCTCGTAAGGCTGCGTCGCCCAGCGCGTCGATCGCCGCGAAGCGCGCCTGCGCGCTGAGACCTGGGGGGATGATCGTCGACAGGTTTTCCAATGCGGTTTCCACAAGCATGTCCACAATCGCCGTGCGGTCGGGCGCAGGATCGGGACCACTGGCGAGCGTGATCGCACCGATCCGCCGCTCGAGCCGCGCCTCGACGCGCTCCCCTGTCCACTTCAGCACGCTGCGTTTCTGAATTTGCTCCGCAAGGCAGCGTTCGACGTCCGCTGTTTCGAGCGGCAGGGCGGCCGTTATGCGAGCGCCCTTGGCCACCCCCTGTGCGTCCCCGATAGCCAGCCACTCGGCCCGCGCAAGCGGACTGGCCGGATCGAGCAGGTAGCCGCGCCCGCCTGCCGACAGCCAGTGCTCACCGGAAGGATCGCGGCGTCTTGCGAGGTTACCCGGCAGGCCCGCGAGAAGGTGGATCGCAGGTGGTATGTCCCCCTCGCCCCGCTTCTCCACCAGCGCCTCGGCCCTGCGCGCCCAAGCGGACGCGAGCTTGCGGCTCGCTTCGGCGCGTGAACTTCGGTCGCCGTTCCAGCGTTGAAGTCGTGCCGCGAGGTCCTCTCCCCGCTCGCCAAGTCCGCGCTCCTGCAAGAGCAGGGCGATCTTTGCCGCCTCAACAGCAGCACCGTGCTCAGCGCCAGCCGTGACTATCGCCGCGTGTGCCGGATCGAGCGGAAGCGCGGCAAGCTGCCGCCCTCGCTCGGTAATCCGCTCCCCTCCATCGAGCGCGCCGAGCGCCTTAAGTCGATCACGAGCCGCCGCCAGCGCAGCCTCGGGCGGCGGGTCGAGCCACGGCAGCGCAGCGGGATCTCCCGTGCCCCATCGCGCCAGCGCCAGTACCAGCGGGGCGAGGTCCGCAGTGATCATCTCTGGCGGATCGAATGGTGGGCGACCGGGATGAGCGGCCTCTTCCCACAATCGGTAGGCGATACCCGGACCCTGCCGCGCGGCGCGGCCGGCGCGCTGGGCGGCCGCGGCCTGACTTGCGCGGCCAGTCACGAGGTGTGTGGTACCCGCTGCCTTGTCGAACTCTGCCCGGCGCGACAGGCCGCTGTCGACCACCACGGAAACGCCATCGAGCGTCAGCGATGTCTCCGCGATGCTGGTGGCCAGAACCACCCGGCGGCGCCCTTGCGGATCGCGGCGGATCGCGGCGCGCTGACCGGCGGGGTCCACCTGGCCATGCAGCGGCAGGACCGCGGCGTCGCGCAGCCGCTCGGACAGCCGCTCGCGCGTTCGCTCGATCTCACCGACACCGGGCAGGAAGGCGAGCATGTCTCCTTCGCGCTCGCGCCAGGCGGTGACGACCGCGTCGGCCATTGCCTCATCAGTCCGCTTCTGAGGAGATGAACCCAACCAGCTGATTTCGAGTGGAAACGCCTTGCCCGCGCTCTCGATCACAGGCGCCCCCTCCCCCAGGAGCCGGGCAAAGCGCGCACCGTCGATCGTAGCTGACATCACCAGCACGCGCAGATCCTCGCGCAGCACCGCCTGGCTCTCGAGCGCGAGTGCTAGGCCGAGGTCGCCATCCAGGTGCCGCTCGTGCGCTTCGTCGAACAGGATCGCGGAGACGCCCGCCATCTCGGGATCGTCGAGCAGCCGATTGACCAGTATCGCCTCGGTCACGACGAGCACACGTGTCCGTGACGACTGGCGCGTGTCCATGCGGGTCGCGTACCCGATCGTCTCGCCCGCCTTCTCGCCGAGCAGTTCGGCCATCCGCTCTGCAGCGGCGCGCGCAGCCACCCGGCGCGGCGAAGTGACGATCACCTGCCCGGTGCACCAGGGCTCGGCCAATAAGGCGGGCGCTACCGCGGTCGTCTTGCCCGCACCCGGCGGCGCGACGAGAACCGCACCGCTGCCTCCGCGCAAGGCGGCAAGGAGGTCCGGCAAGACCGCAAGGACGGGAAGCTCCACGCTCACCCGGCCCCCTAGCGTAATCGAATGTCGGTCAATACCCGCGCGCCACCGCGAATTCCGCCGCCTCTGCCATCGCCTGGCGCGCGGCGCTATCGGGGAAGATCGATAATGCATCGACCGCGCGGGCGGCGAAGTGACGCGCGCGTTCGCGGGTCGTCAGCAGCGCATCGTGTTTCGCGATCAGGTGGGCGGCTTCCTCGAGCGCTTCGTCATCCTCGCGATGTCCGGCGATCGCAGCCTGCCAAAACTTGCGCTCATCCTCGCTGCCGCGGGCATATGCGAGGATCACCGGCAAGGTCATCTTGCCTTCGCGGAAGTCATCACCGCGCGCCTTGCCCATCGTGTTCGCATCGGAATCGTAGTCGATCGCATCGTCGACGAGCTGGAACGCGACGCCGAGATTGCGGCCATAGTCGTCCAGCGCCTGCTCGCGGCGCTCGCCGCACTCGGCGACCACGGCGGCAATGCGGCTGGCGGCAGCGAAGAGCGCAGCTGTCTTGGCGCCGATGATCGAGAGATAGCGCTCCTCGCTAGTCTCGATCTGGCGCTGCGCGGTAAGCTGGTCGACCTCGCCCTCCGCAATCACCGCACTGGCGTTGGAGAGGATCTTGAGCACCTTGAGGCTGCCGTCCTCGACCATCAACTCGAAAGCGCGGCTGAACAGGAAATCGCCAACGAGCACGGTGGCCGGGTTGCCGAAAATGATGTTGGCGGCCGCCTTGCCGCGGCGCAAGTCGCTGCCGTCGACAACGTCGTCATGCAACAGCGTAGCGGTATGGATGAACTCGACCGCGGCGGCGAGCTTGTGATGGCGCGCGCCGTTGTAGCCGACCAGTTCCGCCCCGGCGAGAGTAAGCATCGGTCGCAGCCGCTTGCCGCCACCCGAGATCAAGTGGCCCGCAAGCGCAGGGATCAATGGAATCTTCGACTGCATCCGGTCGAGGATGACCGCGTTCACCGCGTTCATACCCGGCGCAGTCAGCGCGAGCATGGGATCGAGCGAGGGCGTGGACCCGGCGCGCTTGAGCGGAACGATGTCGGCGGTCATGGCTTGGCAATGGGAAAGCGCGCCTTGCTTGGCAAGCCCGGAATCGCCGCTATCGTATGGCCCAATGCCCCAAACTCCCGATGAAACGCTCGCCAGCTACCGCAAGAGCATCGACAACATCGATGCTGCGCTGATCCACATGCTGGCCGAGCGGTTTCGGATCACGCAGGCAGTCGGCGAGTACAAGGCGAAAAGCGCGCTGCCTCCCGCCGACCCGGCGCGCGAGGCGGCGCAGATCCAGCGCCTGCGCGCGCTCGCCGAAGAATCCGAACTCGATCCCGAGTTCAGCGAAAAGTTCATCCGCTTCGTGATCGACGAAGTGATCCGCCACCACGAACGCGCGAGGGGCTGACTTCCGATCAGGGAAATCAGCCGCCCCGGCTCAACTCAATCGTCCCGCTTGTGGCGCTTGCCGCGGTGATCGTCGCGTTTGCCGTGACGATCCCTTCGGGCGTCGTGTGCCCGGCCGCGAGAGGGGCGCTCGGCATGCTGATCGCGGTAGCGACGCGGCGTTTCGACATGCGACCGCTGGCCGCTGTAACGTCGCTGCGTAACAGTGGGGCGTCGTTCGCGGTAATGCCGCCGCTGGACCGTCGTTGCGCGGCGATCGCGATAGTGATGGGTCCGGCCCGCACGATAGTCGCCGCGGCGTTGGTAGTGATAGCCACTCCAGTTGCTGCGCGCCCGTCGGTCGCCACGGCGCGCGAGCCAATAGCGCTGGTGTGCGCCCGACCACCGATGGCGGTAGCCTCGACGGTCCCATACGTAGTAACCGGAGCCCGGATAATAATACCCGTCGTACCAGCCGTAGTACGGATCGGAATAATATCCCGACCCGTAACCGACCGCGACCCGGCTGTATCCGTAGCCATCGGCTCCGTATGTAGAGCAGGCCCCAAGCGAAAGTCCGGCAATCGCCACCATGGCGGCACGGACGGCAAGCGTATTCATTTCCCTCTCCCGTTGGAGTGATTCTCAACTGACTGGAATCAATAGCGAACGGGGATTGAACTCAAACTGAACCCAGGCTGGACTACTTTGCGCTCTCGACCGTCGCAGCTCGGGGCAAAAGCAGTCGCACGAGGAGACCGCCGAGGTCCTCGCTTTCGCCCAGCGTCACCCCGCCGCCGTAAATCTCGGCAACGTCCCGCACGATCGCGAGGCCAAGGCCGGTACCGGGTTTGCCAGTATCCAGCCGCGCGCCACGATCGAAGATTCGCGTGCGCTCTTCTTCGGGAATTCCCAGGCCGTCGTCCTCGACCCAGATCACGCACGCCTTGTCGTCGGGCTCCGCATCGACGGTGACGAACACGCTTCCCCCGCCGTACTTGGCGGCGTTCTCGATCAGGTTGCCGAGAATCTCGTCGAGGTCCTGTCGCTCGATCGCGACTTTCGCTGCGCGATTGCCGGCGAGGTCGAAGCGGACTTCCGGATAGAGCCGCTCGACCGCGCGCCGCACCGCCTCAGCGCTTTCGCACACCGAGGTCGCGGCGTGGCCGACCGCGCGGCGGCCGACCGCCCTCGCCCGTGCGAGGTGGTGGTCGACGTGGCGGCGCATCGTCCCCGCTTCACGGATTACCGTCGCGGGCAAGTCGTCCGCGTGCGCCGTGGCGGCGTTGTTGATGACCGTGAGCGGGGTCTTGAGCGCGTGTGCGAGGTTGCCGGCATGCGTGCGCGCTTCCTCAGCTTGCCGTTCGGAGTGAGCGAGTAGAGCGTTCAGCTCCTCGACGAGTGGTTGCACCTCGAGCGGGAGCGGATCGGTAACCCGATTGCGCCCGCTTGCCCGCATGTGCTGGATCGCCAGCCGCACGCCGCGCAAGGGTCCAAGGCCGTACCAGGTTTGCAGCATCGCCATCGCGAACAGGCCAAGCCCGAGCACCGCGAAGCTCCACCCCAATATCGAGCGTATGCGGCTGAGCTGCGAATCGAGCTCGCCCCGGCTCGCCGCCACCGTGAACCACCAGCGCACATCGCTGCCGGGAAGCTTGATCGCGCGATCGGCCACCCGCAGCGGCTCGCCGGGAAACTGGCTGGAATCGTAGATGTGGGTCGCAGAATCCGCATGGTCGTGGCGCACCTGCAGCGTGCGGTCCCACAGGCTGCGGCTCGGGTAATCCTCGTGCCCTTTGCCGCTGATCTGCCAGTACAGCCCACTGTTCGGTTCCAGGAATCGCTGGTCGCCCAAGGGCCGGATGAAATAGACCTCTCCGTCCGAGGCGATCTCGGCAGAGGCGATCATCGCGGTGAGCATGTAGCTCAGCTGATCGTCGAAGTTCTTCTCTACGAGGTTGGTCAGCGTGCGGTCGAGCGCGAAACCGCCCGCGAGCAGCAGGATCGAAATCCAGCCGAACGCGATCAGCATCATCCGGCGCGACAGGCTGCCGGTATGCGCCGGAGTGCCCGTCGCGACCGTCACCGGCCCTTCCTCCGCAATCCCCAGGGAAGCGGGCGAAGGCGCGGGATCAGTTGGCGCGGGGCTGCTCGTCGGGGTCGTCGAGGCTGTAACCGAGTCCACGGATCGTCGTTATCACATCGGCACCCAGTTTCTTGCGGATGCGGGTGACGAAGACCTCGATCGTGTTCGAATCGCGGTCGAAGTCCTGGTCGTAGATATGTTCGATCAGCTCGGTTCGGCTGACCACCTTGCCCTTGTGATGCATCAGGTAGCTGAGCAGCTTGTATTCCTGCGCGGTCAGCTTGACCGGCTCGCCGTCGAGCGTGACTTGGCCCGAGCGGGTGTCGAGCCGCACGGACCCGGCCGTAAGCTCGCTCGAGGTATTGCCCGAGGCGCGGCGGATCAGCGCGCGCAGGCGAGCGATCAGCTCCTCGGTCTGGAACGGCTTGGCGAGATAATCGTCGGCGCCGGCGTCGAGGCCGGCGACCTTGTCCGACCACGAATCGCGCGCAGTGAGCACGAGGACGGGAAACTTGCGCCCTTCCTTGCGCCACATTCCGAGTACGGTGAGCCCGTCGATCTCGGGCAAGCCGAGATCGAGGATGACAGCATCGTATTCTTCGGTGCTGCCGAGGAAATGCCCGTCCTCGCCATCGGTCGACAAGTCGACCGCGTAACCGTTCTGCTCAAGCGTGGATTTGAGCTGCTTGCCGAGGGTCGGCTCGTCCTCGACTATCAGGATGCGCATTCGGGCTGGTCCCCTGTTATCTCGTTGGCCCGGATGTGGGCGCTGGAGATGAACGCGTCAACCGAGCCGCCGGTTTCCGCGGTGTACGATCCGCGGCGCAGAGCCCTAGCGCGATACGCCCAGCACGCGGCCCGTCCGCGCATCGACGTCGACATAGGTCACCCGCCCATCTTTGATGAACTTCAGGCGATAGGCCATCGCGGTCGAATCGTAGGCCGGACCAAGGTACTCGCTGCCGCGCATCTGCGGCAGCACCCGGCCCTCGATCTGCCGCAGCGACAGCACATTGCCCGCGCGCATCTCCTTGCGCGCCTCGCCCTGGTCGTTGCGCTGGGCGAACGCAGGCGCGGCGGGCGCGAGAAGAGCCAATGCGGCGAAAGAGGCGATCAGCTTGTTCATCGTGACACCATGGATAGGCGGACCGCATTGAACAACCCGTGAATGCCTGCCCGCCGCCCCGTTCAGGATCAGCGAGTCATCTCGTAAGTCACGCTGACCGTCACCGATGTGCCGACGAGGCCCGGCTCGACCGGGGTGGGTGCCTTCTCGGCGGCATCCATTGCGGTCATCCGTGCCATCGGCATGGGCCGGGCCACATTGGCGGATTCGCTGACCGACAGCAGCCGGACGCCCGAATAGCCATTCCACTTGGCATATTGCGTTGCCTGCGCCTTCGCCTTGTCGAACGCCACCTTGCGCGCCTGCGCGCGCTGGGCCGTGTCATCGTCGATCGAAAACTCCGGCCCCGACAAGTCGGTCGCGCCCGCCGCGACGAGCGCATCGAGCACCGGCCCCGCCCGCTTCACTTCGCGCAACGTCACATCGACGCGGTTCGATGCGCGATAGCCGCGGAAGACCTGTTGCTGGCGCTGTTGGTCGTAATCGTACTGCGCACCCAGGTTGATGCCCGTCGTCTGGATATCGGCGGCGGCGATGCCGAGCGTCTTGATCTTGGTGATCACCGCATCCATCGCCCGCGCATTGAGCCGCATCGCCTCGACCGCCGTGGGCGCATCGGTCGTCACGCCTGCACCGACGTTTGCCAGGTCTGGCTTTCCCTTGACTGTCTCGGTCACCGAGAGCTCGACAAGAGGGCCCTCTGCGGCGACCTGGACGTCGGCGGCGATCGCGGGCGATCCGATAGCGGCGGCAACGGCGAGAGGAAGTGCGAAACGGATCATAGTGGACGTGCTCCGGATTGACGAATGTTGGGTTTGGGTCCCGCGCCATTACGCGCCGGTGAACCGCCTTGTTCCGCGCCCGCTTGTTCCGGCTGTCCATCGCGACTAGGGCCGCGCGCCATGGCACAGCCCCCGATCCTCAGCTGGGAAGGCCTCGGCCTGCAACAAGGCGGCCGCTGGCTGTTCAGCGACCTTGACCTCCACATCGGCCCGCGCGACCGGATCGCTCTGATCGGACGTAACGGCGCGGGCAAGACCACGCTCTTCAAGCTGATCGACGATCGGATCGAGGCCGACAAGGGTCTGCGCAAGGTCAAGCCCGGCACCCGGATCGTCCTGCTCGAGCAGGAGCCCGATTTTTCCGGGCACGCCACGCTGATGGACTGGGCCATGTCGGGCGAGTATCCGCCAGCGTTGCATGAAGTCGAAGCGATCGCCGGACAGCTCGGCATCGACATGGCTCGCGAGGCAAAGAGCTCCAGCGGCGGCGAAAAGCGCCGCGCCGCGATCAGCCGCGCGCTGGCGCAGGACCCCGACCTGTTGCTGATGGACGAGCCGACGAACCACCTCGACCTCGCGGCGATCGACTGGCTCGAGGACTGGCTGAGCCGCTACAAGGGCGCGTTCATAGTCATCAGTCACGACCGTACGTTCCTGAAACGCCTGACCACGACCACGCTCTGGCTCGATCGCGGTTCGATGCGGCGCAAGGAAGTCGGGTTCGGCGGGTACGAGGCGTGGGAGGAGCAGGTCTACGCCGAAGAAGCACGCAATGCCGAGCGGCTCGATGCGAGACTCAAGATCGAGGCGCACTGGCTCGAACGCGGTGTTACCGCGCGGCGCAAGCGCAACCAGGGCCGCCTCGAAAAACTATGGCAGATGCGCGCCCAGCGCGCCGCGATGATCAGCCCTCAAGGTGCGGCCAAACTGCAACTGACCGTCGCCGAGGACTTCAAGTCCAAGTCGGTGATCGTCGCCGAGGACGTGTCGAAATCGTTCGGCGACCGCAAGATCATCCGCAACCTCGACCTGCGCATCCAGCGCGGCGACCGGATCGGCATCGTCGGTGCGAACGGCACCGGGAAGACGACGCTGCTCAAGCTGCTGACCGGAGAAATGGCGCCCGACAGCGGCACAGTCACGATCGCCAAAACACTGACCGGCGTGATGATCGACCAGCAGCGCAGCCTGATGAGCCCCGACAAGACCGTCCGCCAGGTCCTCGCCGAAGGTGGTGACTGGATCGATGTCGGGGACGGCAGGAAGCATGTTCAGGGCTACCTCAAGGAGTTCCTGTTCGATCCCTCGATCGTCGATGCCAAGGTCGGCACGCTCTCGGGCGGCGAGCGCAGCCGGCTGCTGCTCGCACGCGAGTTCGCCCGCAAGTCGAACCTGCTGGTGCTCGACGAACCGACCAACGACCTCGACCTCGAGACGCTGGACCTGCTGCAGGAAGTTATCGCCGACTATGACGGCACCGTGCTGATCGTCAGCCATGACCGCGATTTCCTCGATCGTACGGTAACGATGACACTGGGGCTCGATGGGAGCGGGAAGGTCGACATCGTCGCGGGAGGTTACGAGGACTGGGCGGCAAGACGGCGCGATGTGACGAACTCCTCGGCGAAATCTGCCGGGAAAGACGCCACTCCGCCGCCGCCTCCCCCTCCCCCGCCGCCGCGTTCGACCAAGCTCTCCTACAAGGATCAGCGCGACTACGAACTGCTGCCGGCACGGATCGAAGAACTGGAAAGGGCCATTACCAGGGGCGAGGAAATCCTATCCGACCCGGAACTCTATGCCCGCGATCCGCAGCGCTTCGCAAACATCACGCAGGGCGTCGCGAATGCGCGCTCGGAAAAAGATGCAGCCGAGGATCGCTGGCTTAAACTGGCGGAACTGGTCGAAAGCTAAGAAATTCGGTTTCCGCGAATGCGGAAAGCGGGCATCTGTAACGTCTCTGTCACATGTTCGAGAACACCATGCAGCCGACCCGGCGAATCCAACACAACGTGCTCGCCGCCTCGGAACGCCGGCTCCTTGACTGGATATGCCCCCGGTTGCCCGGGTGGGTTTCGCCCGATCTCCTTACGGGCCTCGCGATCCTCGCGAATTTCGCCATCGGCTTCGGATATGCGGCCAGCCTGTTCGACGCACGCTGGCTGGCGCTCGCGATCGGCGGCTACTTCGTCCACTGGTTCGGCGATTCGCTCGATGGGTCGGTTGCCCGGTTCCGCCACATCGAGCGGCCCCGCTACGGCTATCTCGTCGACCACAGCTCGGACGTGTTCGGTGCGCTCGTGATGTTCGTGGGCATCGGGTGTAGCCCATACGTCCAGAGCGAGGTCGCTCTCGTCCTGCTCGCCGCCTACCTCATGTTGATGGCACACACATTCATCATGTCCAAAGTCGCGGGCGAGTTTCCAATGTCGCACCTCGGCACCGGGCCGACCGAACTGCGCATCATGCTCGTGCTGGTCACCATTGCGATGTGGATCGTCGGGCCGGATGCCTTCGCGGTGGCGGGGTTTACCCCGTTCGACCTCCTGTTCGGCGCCGCCGCGATCGTCATGATCGCAATCTTCGTTCTGCAGACGATCGTCGCGGCGCGGCGCATGGCGGTGGCCGACGGATCGGCGCGGGCGGCTGAGGCGAGAGAGACGCGCTGACGTCGCGCAAGCGCGGTCAGTCCTTCAGGTAAAGGCAGCAGCCCGCTTCACCGTTGTAGTCGCGCTCGGCAAGGCGGAAGCCGCGCCCATCGAGGATCGCGATCGAGCCGGCATTCGCCACATCGACCGTCGCGCGCACGGGTGCGATCCCTCGCGCGGATGCGAATGCCAGCAGGGCGTCAACGATTTCCCCGCCATAGCCCCTTCCCCATCGACTTTTAAGAAGGCCATAGACGATCTCCTCGGTCCCGCCCGGGCGGCCGAAGCCAGCCCAGCCGACCATTTCGCCGGTCGACTTTTCAACGACCGCCCCGGTTCCGTAACCGAAACGCGCAAGATTAAGGCCCGACTGCTCGATCCACCGGGCGGCTTCGTCCGGCGACAACGCGGTTCCGTCGCCGACGTAGCGCGCGACCTCCGGATCGGCGAAGAGTGCGACCAGCGCCGATTGGTCGCTGGGTTCGAAGGGGCGAATCGCCAGCCGCCCGGCGTCGAGGAAATCGCTTTCGATCATCGGCTATAAACTGGCCCAGCCGCCCGATATTGGCCACCCGTTCCGCATCAGGCGATCCGATAGAAATCGGCCACCCGGTCCAGGGCGAGGCGGAGGACGAGCTTTCCGCTTCTTGAAGGCCAGGCGAGCGCGCGTTCGGCGTCCGGGAGAGTTTCGCCCGCGCATATCACGCGCCAGAGCACGTCCTCCAGCCCTCTGCCCGCCGCCGCCAACGCCTTGTCGAAGCGGTCCTTCGCGGCGATCTGCCGCTCGCCGGGGGTCAGTCCGGCATCGCCGGTTGCCTTCACGCGCACCGGGTCCCACCGCATGGTAACGCTCGGGGCAAGTTGCGCCCGCTCGTAGTCTGCTCGCAGGCGTTCTCCAGCGTCGAACAGTCGATCGTCGAGATGACCCCGAGCGTGGAGCCAGGTGAGCGGCGATTCGCCCACGTTCACCGTTACCGAACGCGCTTTCGCCCGTATGCCGCTGGAACGTCGGGGTCCTTCGCTGGTCAATTCGCGTTCGACGAGATGGCGCATGGGGTTCTCCTGTCTGCCCAATCGATGCTTGCCAAAAGCGGTTGCCTGTAGGAAAGTTAAAAACCGATCTGGTTAGGAGACTGCCTTGATCAACCGTATTCGCGACATCCGGCGCGAAAAGGACATGACCCTCGCCGACCTCGCCCAGGCGTGCGATCCGCCGACCACGCCGCAAACGATCGGCCGCCTGGAAACCGGCATGCGCAACCTGTCGATCAAGTGGATGGACCGCATCGCCGCGGCACTCGGCGTCGAACCGGAGATGCTCGTGCGATCCGAGGCGAACGCCCGCGCGCAAGTCGTCGCCACGCTCGGCGTTGGCGGGGCGGAAGCGATGACATCGACTCGCGATGCACTGCTACCGACCGAGCTCGGCGGGCACGAAATACGCGTCGTGCTCGCGATTGAGGCAAGCGCGGGCGAATACCGCGCGGGCGACCAGCTCTGGTTGCGACAGATCGATTCCGAACACGCCGGGCAGGCGATCAACCGCGACGTGCTCGTCCCCCGCAAGGGCGGGCGTTTCGCATTCGGGCGCTTGATCGACCGGCAGGGCAACCGCGTAGCAGTGTTACCGGTCGGTGCCGGGCAGAAGCAGCAGGTGGTGGAGGACCCGGCATGGATCGCGGTCGCCGAGATGCTCGTCCGGCAGCTCTGACATGGCGCGCCGCGTCCTTTCGATCGCGACGCTCTATCCGAACGCGGCCACCCCGCGCTTCGGTACTTTCGTTGCGCGCAGCCTGGAGGCGCTTGCCGCGCGCGGTGGCTGGCAAGTGACGGTTATCAACCCGATCGCCCTGCCCCCGGTCGCGCTCGGCGGCTATGCCGCGCTCAAGAATGCGGCGATCGGCGGGATCGAACATGGTGTCGAGGTTCATCGGCCGATTTTCCGGACGATCCCCCGCTTCGGCGCCCGGTTCAACCCGTGGCTGATCGCCCGCAAGGTCCTGCCTCTCGTCCGCGAGCTTCACACAGTGGCGCCGTTCGACATAGTCGACGCGCAGTTCTTCTACCCCGACGGCCCCGCAGCAGCGCGGATCGCCGCAGACCTGGGCCTGCCGCTGTCGATCAAGGCGCGCGGCGCCGACATACACTACTGGGGCGCGCGCAAGGACACCGCGCCGCAGATCATCAAGGCCGCGGAGCAGGCGGCGGGCCTGCTGGCGGTCTGCGGCGCACTGGCGGACGACATGGCTGCAATCGGCCTCTCGCGCGGGAAGATCGCGCTGCACTACACCGGGCTCGACCGCGACCGGTTTCGCCCGCTGCAGCATACCCAGCTGCGCACGCGACTGGGGCGTGAACTCGACATCGACTTTCCATCGCGAGCCCCGGTGCTCGCTACGGTCGGCGCACTCATTCCGCGCAAGGGACAGGCGCTGGTGATCGAGGCGCTAGGCGACCTGCCTGACGATACCGTCCTGCTCCTGATCGGAGGCGGCGAGGACGAGAGCGCTCTGCGCGAGCTTGCCCGGGCGCGCCACGTAGCGGGGCGGGTTCACTTCCTCGGAAGCCTCGACCACGATCTGCTGCCGCTGGTACTCTCTGCCGCCGATGCGATGGTGCTGCCATCGGCCAGCGAGGGCTTGGCGAATGCCTGGGTGGAAGCGCTGGCCTGCGGAACACCGCTGGTGGTCACCGACGCCGGCGGTGCGCGCGAGGTCGTTAGCGGCCCGGCAGCAGGCGTTGTCGTCGCACGCGATCCGCAGGCGATCGCTTCCGGCGTGCGGCTGATCCTCGACAATCCACCCGCGCGGCAGGACACCGCCGCGACGGCCGAGCGCTTCAGCTGGAAGGCGAACGGCACCGCGTTGGCGAATTACTACGAGGGCCTGCTGGCCTAGGCTTCTCCGCGCGCGGCCCGCTCCGCCTTGTCCGATGCATCGACGGTCGGAACGAAGCTGTCGCTCTTCACGCCGAACCAGATCAGCAGCGGTGCGGCCATGTAAATCGAGCTGTAGGTGCCGATGAAGATGCCTAGCGTGATCGCAGCGGACATGCCGAACAGGCTAGCCGGTCCGAAGAACAGCAGCGGGATGAGCGCGATCAGAAGCGTCAGCGAGGTCATCACGGTGCGCGCCAGAGTCTCGTTCACCGACAGATCGAGCAATTCTGGCAGCGGCATCTTGCGATATTTCTTCAGGTTCTCGCGGATGCGGTCGTAGACGACGATCGTGTCGTTCAGCGAGTAGCCGATGATGGTCAGGATCGCGGCGACGATGTTCAGGTCGAACTCGAGCCCGGTGATCGCGAACATGCCCAATGTCAGCGAGACGTCGTGGAACAACGCGAACAGCGCCCCCACGCCGAATTGCCACTCGAAGCGGACCCAGATGTAGATCGAGATCGCGATCATCGCGAACAGCAGCGACAGGAGTCCGGTCTGGAACAGCTCGCCGGAGACCTTGCCCGACACCGAGTTGACACCGTCGATGCGGATGCCCGGGTGTGCAGCCTTAAGCGCGGCGGTGATCCGCTCGGCCATCGTGTTGGCCAGGTCCGGCTGCTTGTCCGATCCCTCGGGCAGTTTCATGCGGATCGACGCCTCGTTCGGCTGGCCGAAGCGCTGGATGATCGGATCGCCGTAGCCGAGCCCGGCGATCTCCTTTCGCATGGAGCTTACCGGCGCATCGTTCTGGCCGACGAAGGTCACGCGGATCATCTGTCCGCCGACGAAATCGACGCCGAGGTTGAGGCCGTTGGTGATCACCAGCGCCCAGCTCGCCGCGATCAGCAGGCCGGAGACGATGAAAAACGGCACCCGCCACTTCAGGAAGTGGATGTTCGTGTTGTCCGGGACGATCTTGAGCAGTTTCATCTGTTGTACCCCGGATCAGATGCGCAGGTCCGCAGGCCGCGCCCTGCGCAGCCAGCCGGCGACCCACATGCGGGTGATTGTAACGGCGGTGAACATCGATGTCGCGACGCCGATCACTAGCACGACCGCGAAGCCCTTCACCGGCCCCTGGCCGAACAGGAACAGCAGTGTCGCCGCGATCACATTGGTGATGTTCGCGTCGTAGATCGCGCGGCTCGCTTCCTTATAGCCGGTCTCGACCGCGGCAAGCACCTTGCGCCCGCGTCGTCGTTCCTCGCGAATGCGTTCGTTGATCAGCACGTTGGCATCGACCGCGGCACCGATGGTCAGCACGAATCCTGCAAGTCCTGGCAACGTAAGCGTCGAATTCAGCACCGCCATGATGCCAAGAATCATCAACACGTTGAGAATGAGCGCGGAATTCGCATACAGCCCGAACCGCCCGTAGGTGACGATCATCAGCAGCAGGATCAGCACCGTGCCCACGCCGAGCGCGATCAGGCCGCGACGGATCGAATCGGCGCCGAGATCCGGACCGACAGTGCGCTCCTCGATCACCTTGAGATCGACCGGGAGGGCGCCCGAGCGTAGTGCGATGGCCAACTGGTTCGCACTCTCAACCGTGAACCCGCCGGAAATCTGCGCGGTGCCACCGCGGATCGGCTCGTTGATGTTGGGAGCGGAAAGGACCTTGTCGTCGAGGATGATCGCGAAAGGCTTGTTGACGTTCTGAGTTGTCAGACGGGCGAACTTGGCAGCACCCTGCTGGTCGAACTGGATATTGACCACGGGGGAGTTGTCTCGGGAGTCGAATCCCTGCTGCGCGCCGACGAGGTTATCGCCCTTGATTCCCCCCAGCCGCCGCACGGCGACGTTCTGGCCGGCATTCGCGGACCCGGCCGCGTACGGATAGATTTGACTGCCCGGCGGAGCGATCCCTGCCTGCACGTCGCTCGGAAGGGCGTTGAGGTCGACGAGTTTGAATTCGAGCTTCGCGGTCTGGCCGATCAGGGCCTTCAGCGCCTCGGGATCTTCCTGCCCCGGCGCCTGGACGACGATCCGATTGTCACCCTGGCGGATGATCGTCGGCTCAAGCGTACCGATCGCATTGATGCGGCGGTCGATCACGTCCTTGGCGCTGTCCATCGCCTGGTCGAGCGCATTGTCGAGGCCCTGCTGGGTCGGAGTGAGCACAAAGCGCGTCTCGTCGACGACCGAAAGCGTCCACTCGCGCGTCATCCCGGTGCCGTTGACGAGCGGCATCAGCGCTTCGCGTGCGCGGTCTACGTCGGCGGCGCTCTCGACCATGAAGCTCAGCCGGTCGTTCTGGGTCGACACATCACCGATGCGGATTGCCGGATCGGCTTGGCGCATCGTCGTGCGTACCGATTCCTCCATCGTTTCCAGCCGCTGCGTCACGATCTGACGCGGGTCTGCTTCGAGCAGGATATGACTACCACCGGCAAGGTCGAGGCCGAGGTTGATCGCCGGGTCGGGCAGGCTTTCAGGCCATTGCTGACCCGAAAGCGAGGCGAGCGAGGGGATAGAGAGGATCGATACGACGAGGATCAGGCTCCACAGCCAGATCTTCTTCCACCGCGGGAAATCGAGCATGGGGGTGCGTGCCTTCGGCTCAGTCGTTGGCGGCGGCGGTGCCGCCCGGCGGAATCACGTCGCCGATCGTGCTTTTGACGGCCTTTACCCGGACGCCCTGCGCGAGATCGAGGTCGACATAATGCTCGTCGACCTTGACGACCTTACCGATCAGCCCCCCGGCGGTGACCACCTGGTCACCCTTCTTCAATCCAGCGACCTTCTCGCGGTGGGCCTTCTGCTGGCGCATTTGCGGTCGAATCAGCAGGAACCAAAAGATCGCGATCATGCCGACAATCGGCAGCCAGCTGATCCAGACGGGTGGCGCGGCCGCGGGCGTGGCGGCGGCGAGAATATCGAGCATCGTCTTGTCGGTCCGTTCGAACGTTTGATGAGCGCCGAACACATGGGCACGAAGCCGTCGGCGACAATGGCCGGGCGCCTAGCAGCATCGCCCAACAAGGGCAATCGACCCGCCACCGTGGCGTGCATACAACACGTGCGATAGGCCGCTTGCCTTGCCGAAACCGGCGACCTATAGGCGCGCCCTCCACTGGTCTCGGGACGTAGCGCAGCCTGGTAGCGCATCACACTGGGGGTGTGGGGGTCGGAGGTTCGAATCCTCTCGTCCCGACCAGTGGTAAAGCAGCAGATTGCGTTGAATGTCCGCATAACTGCCAAGCTTCGCCAGTGCGTAAAGCGCCACCATGCTCATTCGGGCGCGTTGATCTGACGGATTCGGCTGCTGCACGACGCTTGGCGAACAACGAATCTGACGGCCGGAACGCACGCCATTACTCAATTGGAAGACAATCGCCCTCTTCTGATACCGGCTCTGCCTGAACCTGGCCAACGGTAGCCGGTCGCCCATCATCGCGCAGGACGATGTAAATCGCCGGGATCACCAGCACCGTCAGCAAGGTGGATGATGCCAGTCCGAAGAGGAGCGAGATGGCGAGGCCCTGGAATATGGGATCCGTCAGGATCACCGCCGCTCCGATCATTGCCGCTGCTGCCGTCAGCACGATCGGCTTGAAGCGGATCATCCCTGCCTCCAGCAACGTGTCGCGCAGGCTTTTGTCCGGAGCGGCCGAATGACGGATGAAATCCACGAGCAGGATCGAATTCCGCACGATGATTCCAGCGAGCGCGATGAAGCCGATCATGGAAGTTGCCGTGAAGGGCGCGGCAAAAAGCATATGGCCGACGACAATTCCCACGAGCGTGAGCGGGATGGGCGTCAAGATAACCAGCGGCAGTTTGAAGCTGCGGAACTGTCCGACGACCAGGATGTAAATGCCGACCAGCGCGACCATGAACGCCCCGCCCATATCCCGGAAGGTCACCCAGGTGATCTCCCATTCGCCATCCCACAGCAGCGTGGAAACGGACTCATCCTCGGGCTGACCGTTAAGACTGACGAGCGGCTTCCGAAGCCCCGCCTTTGCCCAGTCGAAGCCATCGATCGCCTCATCCACAGCAAGCATACCGTAGATCGGCGCCTCGTAGCGGCCAGCGAGTTCCGCGGTCACCATCGCGGCCCCTCGGCCATCGCGGCGGAAAATGGTCCGCCCTCCCGGCACGACCGATGCATCCACGACCTCGCCAAGAGGAACCAGCTGTGGCCCGACCGGCCCCGACATGACGGCGACCGGGGTTGCCGACAGTGCCTGGCTCCAGCTGCGCTGCGACTGGTCGAGGCCGATTCGAATCGGAAGCGGGTCGCGGTCACCGCCCTGCGGCAAGTAACCCACGGTGTGATCGCCCATCAATGCGCCGATGCTGTCGAACACATCGCGTTCCGACAGACCGTAATGATTAAGCTTGTCCCGGTCGGGCACCAGCCGCAGCTGCGGTGGCGGGGCCCCGAAGCTGTTGTCCACATCGACGATGTAGGGGACGGTACGGAACAGCTTTTCGACCTGAAGCGCGGTCGCCTGACGCGTTGCTTCGTCGGGACCGTAGATCTCCGCGAGCAGAGTCGCCAGGACGGGCGGCCCCGGCGGAGTCTCGACGACCTTGATGGAACTCCCCGGAGGCAGTGCGATGCCTGTCAGCTTATTGCGCAGGTCGACCGCTATCTCATGGCTCGAACGCGAGCGGTCGCCCTTTTCCTTGAGCGTCACCATCAGGTCGCCCATCCACGGCTTCGCACGCAGAAAATAATGCCTTACCAGTCCGTTGAAATTGAAAGGGGCAGAAGTACCGGCATAGGCTTCAATGGTTTCAACTTCGGGCATCGAGCGAACTACGGCGGCAGCCTCTTCGAGGACGCGAGAAGTACCTTCCAGGCTGGTGCCTTCACGCAAGTCGACTATCAGTTGCACTTCCGACTTGTTGTCGAATGGCAGCAGCTTCACGGTCACCGCCTTGAAGTAGAACATCGAGCAGGCGACCACCGTCGCCACGCCAACCGCTATCAGGAATGAACGCGCGCCCCTTCGCGTGGCGATCACGCGCCGAGCCGCGCCGGCGTAAAGGGTGCCCAGCCAGCCACCGTGCGCCGCCTCGTGCGCATGATGCGCTGTAGCTGAACGGGCGAAGCGAACCATCAGCCAGGGGGCAATGATCACGGCGACAAAGAAGCTGAACACCATCGCGGCGCTGGCGTTGATCGGGATTGGCGCCATGTACGGGCCCATCAGGCCTGACACGAACAGCATGGGCAACAGCGCCGCGACGACGGTGAGAGTTGCCACGATGGTGGGATTGCCCACCTCAGCCACCGCTTCCACCGCCGCGTCGATACGAGTACGGTCGTCATCCATCGCCCAATGGCGCGCAATGTTCTCGATCACCACGATTGCGTCGTCGACCAAGATTCCGATTGAGAAGATCAGCGCGAACAGGCTGACCCGGTTGATCGTGAAGCCCATCACATTGCTGGCGAACATCGTCAGAAGGATCGTGGTCGGGATGACGATCGCCGTGACACCGGCTTCGCGCCAGCCGATTGCGAAGGCGATCAGCACCACGATCGAAAAAGTCGCGAGCGCAAGATGGAACAAGAGTTCGTTGGCTTTCTCGTTGGCCGTCGCGCCGTAATTGCGGGTGATCGCGACTTCCACTCCGGCCGGAATCAGCGGCCCTTTCAGCGCTTCCACCCGGTCGACGATCGCACTCGAGACGTTGACGGCATTAGCACCTGCACGCTTTGCAATGGCGAGGCTGACAGCCGGTGCGCTGTTCCAGCGTCCGCCATCCTTGGCCCACCTCCAGGCGCGCGCTTGATCCTGCGTCGCGCCTTGCGACACGTCTGCGACATCGCGCACGAAGACAGGGGCACCGGTAGCCGAACGCACCTGCAGATTGGCGACCTCCTCCGCGGACTCCACCTGCCGGCCCGCAACGATGGTGGCGGCCTGCCCGTTCTCGCGCACCGTACCGCCAGGGAACGCACGATTGGCCTGCGTAACTGCATCGATCAGCCGGCCGAGCGCCACTTGATGAAGCGCGAGCCGGGCCGGATCGGGCACGACCCGCACCGCTTGTTGCTGCCCTCCGACAATGAAAGTCAGGCCAACGTCGTCCACCTTGGCGATCTCGGTGCGCAGACGAGTGGCGATCTGGAAGAGTGTCTGGTCGTTCCACATGCCCGCCGCGCCGGGTCTGGGGCTCAGTGTCAGCACGATGATGGGCACGTCGTCGATACCGCGCACAGTCACCTGTGGGGGAGCAATTCCGACCGGTATGCGGTCGATATCGGCCTTGATCTTTTCATCGATGCGAGTGGCGGCGTCTTCTGGATCGGACCCGACGAGGAACCGCGCGGTTACCAGTACGCCGTTGTCCTCGGCCTGGCTATAGACGTGCTCGACGCCGTTGATGCTCTTGACGATCGTTTCCAGCGGCTTGGCCACCAGCTCAACCGCGTCACTCGCCGACAGGCCCGGCGCAGATACCCGGATGTCGACCATCGGTACGCTGATCTGCGGTTCCTCTTCGCGCGGGATAGTCATCGTCGCCAAGAGTCCGACGACAATGGCTGCGAGCAGGAAAAGCGGGGTAAGCGGGGAGCGGATAGTGGCGCGGGTGAGCGCACCGGATATGCCGAGAGTCACTCTGCCGCCACCAAAGTATCGCCCGCAGAAACGCCCGAGAGAATTTCGACCTGGCCCGGCTCGGGGCGCGCGGCGACCTGGACCGGCACGTTGGCGATGCGGCCTTGGGCACGGAGGTTGACGGTATCGATGCCATAGCGCGTAGAGATGTATCTGCTGGGCACCAGCAGCGCGGATTGACGGCCGGTTTCCACATGGGCTGCGACCCGCCGGCCGATCAGGCGGTCCGACAGACCGGCCACCCGGGCGTCCGCGCGGACCTGGCCAGCGACGACCGACGGGTACACGCGCCAGATCGTCCCTCGCACTTCCGCGCCGTCGAGTGTCGCGCGTACGGCCGTGCCGGCATGGACATTGCGTGAGAGCGATTCGGGCAGTTCGAGCCGGAGCACAACGGGGCCCGAGGTGATTGTTGCGATCACCGTCCCGGGCGCAACCGCCGAGCCGGCGGTTACGTCGGCGGTGAGCACTCTTCCACTCGCCGGCGCGAGCACCGCCCCCTGCGCAGCAACCGCAGCGACCGAACTTTGCTGCTGCCGGAATGCGCGCACCTGCGCCTCAGCGGCTGCAGCCGCCGCCTTTGCCTGATCGAGGCGCGCTTTCGCGTAAACGCCGTTATCATAAAGGAACTTGACGCGATTAAGTTCGCTCGCCGACTGCACCGCTTGCGCCTGAGCGGCCGCCGCCTGTGCCGCATAGGCACCACTTTGATAACCAAGCGAACTGTCGACGATGCGCCCGATCGCCTGCCCCTTGCGCACATAATCACCGTCGAAAACGGTCAGCGCCGTCAGGATGCCCGGAATGCGCGCCAAGGCTTGGGCCTGATCGACGGTGGAAACCTCGGCGCTGACCGGCGTCCATTGCGGCACCTCGGCCGCCCGCACGATAAACGGAGCGCCCATGGAGGCGTTCTTAGCCGGTGCAGGCGCTTCTTCCTCGGTACCGCACGCGGAGAGGCACGCGAGGAATGATATCGCGGCTATTGCCGATGCGGTGCGTGTCACCCCCGGTTCTCCTCGCGGTTCCTTCCCGACGGTAGTGCGAAGACTTGCGCGCGCCCCTTAGTAAAGTTCCGGATGCAACCCCCATCGCGACTCGGCCACCGTCGCAACAGTTACGGAAGTCCGAGCCGACGTGGCCGGAAAGCCAAGTACGATGGAGGTCCGACATGACCGAAGCGCATATCGTGATCCTGGGCGCGGGACTGGGCGGAACTCTGGCTGCATATGAAATCAATCGCGCGGTTAAGGGCCGCGCGCGGGTGACCGTG
This sequence comes from uncultured Alphaproteobacteria bacterium, assembly GCA_963740025.1. Lineage (GTDB taxonomy): Bacteria > Pseudomonadota > Alphaproteobacteria > Sphingomonadales > Sphingomonadaceae > Tsuneonella. The sequence goes on along the minus strand of CAVUCI010000005.1, from coordinate 60,492 downwards.
GTCAACAAGGGCGATGACTACTGGTTCATTCCGTCCAACCCGTGGGTGGCGATCGGCTGGCGCGAACCCGAGGCGATCCGTGTCCATCTGCCACCTATCATGGCGCGGCACGGCATCGCTTACACCGGTGTCGGGGCAGCCAAGGTTGATCCTGCCAACAACCGGCTCGAGCTCGAAGATGGAACTTCGCTCGACTACGACTTCCTGGTTGTCGCGACCGGGCCCGAACTCGCTTTCGATGAGATTGAAGGACTTGGACCCGATGCCCACACGGTCTCGATTTGCCAAACCGACCACGCATCTCGTGCGCGCGAGAAGTTCGAGCAGTTCTGCGCCGACCCGCGTCCCATCGTAGTAGGCGCAACTCAGGGCGCCTCTTGCTACGGCCCCGCTTACGAAATGGCGATGCTGCTCGATACGGAGCTCAAGCGCCGCAAACTGCGCGACAGGGTGCCGATCACCTTTGTGACGCCCGAACCATACATCGGCCATCTCGGGCTGGACGGCGTCGGTGACACCAAGGGCTTGCTCGAAAGCGAGATGCGCGACCGGCACATAAAATGGATTACCAACGCCAAGGTTACCTCAATCGAGGAAAGCAAGATCCACATCGAAGAAGTTGACGAGAGTGCGGAGTCCAGGAAGACCCACGATCTCGAGTTCGGCTGGTGTATGCTGATACCGCCGTTTCGCGGCATCAAGCCACTGATGGGCATCGAAGGACTTGTGAATCCGCGTGGCTTCGTCATCGTGGACAAGCACCAGCGCAATCCGAAGTATCCCAATGTGTTTGGCCTGGGCGTTTGTATCGCCATTCCACCGACAGGGCCCACACCGCTGCCCGTCGGCGTACCGAAGACTGGTTTCATGATCGAAAGCATGGTGACCGCGATCACGAAAAACCTCTCGCTGTTGCTCGACAACAAGCTGCCGACGAGCGAGGCGACCTGGAACGCGGTATGCCTGGCAGACTTCGGCGATGGTGGCGTCGCCTTCGTAGCGAAGCCGCAAATCCCCCCTCGCAATCTCAACTGGGCCAGCGAAGGCAAATGGGTCCACTTCGCGAAGGTCGGATTCGAAAAGTATTTTTTGCGCAAAGTCCGCAAGGGAGAGAGCGAGCCCTTCTACGAGAAGCTCGCGCTTCAGGTCCTTGGGATCGACAAGCTGCGACAAGGTGAGGAGAGCGTTTCATGAACATCGATCGTGCCGTGCTGGCTTTCGCCGGCTTTGTCGTGCTGGTGAGCGCGATCCTGAGCGTCACCGTGAGTTCGTGGTGGATCGCGCTGACGATTTTTGCAGGTCTTAACCTGCTGCAATCGAGTGTGACCGGGTTCTGTCCTGCGGCGATGGTGTTTCGACGCCTTGGCGCCCGGCCCGGCAACGCGTTCTAGCAAGCGTGAAAATGCCCCGCGGCGGCCTTGCGGCGGCTCTTGCGCTAGCCATTCTTCCTCGCGGCCCGGTGGCGGCGCACACGATGGACGAGGTCGTCTTGTTGAGCCTGGCGCACTCGCCTGCGCTTGCCGCCTCCAAGGCGCGCGAGGATTCGGCAAATGCCGCTTTCGACGAGGCACTCGCCCAGCGAATGCCAAGCGCGCAAGTCCAGACCCAGATCGGAACCGGGTGGATAGATCCGCGAGGTTTCTTCGGACTGCCCGCCGACGGCGTCGTTCCGCGCGTCGCGCAGGTCAACGCTGAATTGCCGCTCTACGCTGGCGGCCGTATCGGTGCGGCGCGGCGGGCTGCGAGCGCGGGGCGCACCGCAGCTGCATTTGGAACCCGGGCGACCGCCCTCGATGTGCGAATTCAGGTCGTGCGCGCATACAGTCAGGCGCTGGCCGCCGAGCAACAAGCTCGCAGCTATGCCAAGTTGGGTGAAGCGCTGGACGAGGCGCTGCGGCAGGCGAAGCTGAAATTCCAGGTCGGCGAAGGAACAAGTACCGAGGTCGCCCAAGCCCGGACCCGACGCGCCGAAGCGCAAGCCGGTCTCGCAGGGGCCCAGGGTATGCTGGCCACCGCGCAGGCGCGCCTCGCAGTGCTGGCGGGCCAGGCGATCTCGCCCGAGGAGCCGATGCCGGCCCCGCCGACGATACCGGACACAGCCGCCGCCACGGTCGCACTGGCGCTTGCAGGTAATCCGTCGCTCGCGCAGGCACGTGCCGCGGCCGTGGGCGCGGCTGCCCAAATCGGAATTGCCCGGGCCGAAGGATTGCCCGCCGTCGGCCTGTACGCCGAAGGCGCGAGCGTGCGGGACCAGTTCTTTCCGGCCTACAAGGCGGACAGCGCAAGCGCAGGCATTCGCGCCAGTTGGAAATTCTACAGCGGAGGCCGCGTGTCGGCCAAGGTCCGCAAGGCCTCGGCAGACGCTCGCGCTGCGGAAGCCGATGCCCGCACTGCCGCGCTGGAGATCGAGGCACAGGCCAATCAGTCCTTTGCCGCGGCCGTAGCGGCGCGTGCCATGCTGGAGGCGGCCGAGAACCGTAGCGCGGCGGCGCAGGAAGCGCTTCGCGGAACGCGGCTGGAGGTCTCAGTTGGCGAAAAACCTCAATTGGCGCTGCTGGATGCCGAGCGCGAGGCAATCGACGCAGAGACTTCGCGGATCGCTGCGCAGGCTCAGCTGCTCGTTGCGACTTATACGCTGCTTGCGATCACCGGGAGCGAAATCGGCTGATATCCGCCAACTGCGCAGCCCCAGTCGCCGCGACGATTTCAAGAGCACTTTGGCGACTTCATCCAGAGGTAATATCTGCGATCCGCGAGTTCCTACGTAGGTTTCCCAATATCGGGAAGACCACCGATCCCACACTTTGTCTCCGATCTTCTAGTCTGGAGGCGACAATGCGTAACGTGCTGGTACTTGTTCACGAGGATGCCGGGCAGGAGTCGCGGCTTCAGGCTGCCTTGTCCGTAACTCGCGCAATCGGCGGGCACCTTTCCTGCCTCGACGTATTCGTAGTCCCTTTGATCGCCGCCGACCCGTGGACCGGCTATACCGACACGGCGGTGATCAAATCGGCGAGTTCCGACGACGTGACGAACCGCACTCAGATCGAGCACCGGCTTGAGCGCGAGGATGTTCCCTGGACAATGTTGAGCGTCACCGGAGATCCCGCGGAAGAATTACGCGATGCCTCCGAGCTTGCCGACCTGATAGTAGTTACCAGTCACGGAACTCCGCAAAGCGCGGTGGTTGAACGATCCATAGTAGGACGAGTAGTGGTCAAGTCCGGACGTCCGGTGCTGGCAGTACCGCCCGAGTGCAGGAACTTCGTCGTGTCGGGGCGTGTCCTCGTCGCGTGGGATGGTTCGCAAGCGGCGAACGAAGCCCTGCGCGCTGCCACCCCTCTTCTCACCCTGGCCGAGGATGTTCACATCCTGGTGATCAACGAAGCGGACGGACCCTGTTCCATGGAAGATGCCGCAAGCTACCTGTCCCGGCACGATATCGAGCCACGAATCGTCGAGCGGTCGACCAGCGATGCGGTCGCAAAAGCAATCCTCGAGCAGGCAAGGCTGAGTGAAGCGGACTATATCGTGATGGGCGCCTTTGGCCACACTCGGGCGCGCGAAGCGATTTTCGGCGGGGTGACTCGCACGATGCTGGACGAAAGCAAGGTCCCGTTGCTTCTGGCGCACTGAACGAGTTCAGGCGAGCGCCGAACGCACCCAGTCGACGATGGCGCGGGCTGGCATCGCGCCCGAAGTGCGCGCGACTTCACGGCCCTTGAGCAGGATCGCCATCGTCGGGATTGACCGAATCCCGAAACGGGCAGCGATCGGCTGTTCTCGCTCGGTATCCAGTTTTGCCAACCTTACGGTTGGTTCCAGCTCGGCAGCCGCTTGCTCAAAGGCGGGGGCCATCTGACGACACGGCCCGCACCAACTCGCCCAGAAGTCGACCACCAGCGGCAGGTCGCCCTTCACTGCATGTGCCTCGAAGGTTCGATCCGTCAGATCTATGGGAGCGCCTGTGAAAAGGCGCGAACCGCAGCGCCCGCACTTTCCAGAAGAGGCTTGCCTCTCAGGCGGTATGCGGTTGAGCGATGCGCAAGCGGGGCAGGCGATAATCATTTCGACGTCAACTTATCGCGTCCTTGGTCTATTATCACACCCTAGTAAATTTCCGGATGAACCGGTTGGCTAAGGAAGAGCAAGCTGCACCGGACATTTCCAGCGAAAGGCTCTCAATGTCTTACGTCGCCGCTGACCCATTCTACGAGCACGGAAAGTGATCAACGCGGGTTTCGCCGAGTTCATCGAGGTCGGGCGGACGCAGGGCTTCACGGCGAAAACCTGCGATGGCGATGCGGCCCTCGTCGTTCTCGAGCGACGGTTTGACTAAGTCCGTCCTCGCTCGATCGCTTCTGGCGATTGCGATTGTAGCATCGCCGATCAGTGCTGGCCCTCCCCTGAAATCAAACCCGGATGTGATAGAGACGTTGCCCGGGTGGAACTTGCGTCGCGTGCAAGACCTTCTGGCCTTCATCGAACGCGTCGGAAGCCATGGTTTAAATCCGTTAGACTACAATCCGCTTGCCCTGCGCAGCGCCATCGCCGCTGGCGATTCGGCTAATCTTTCGCGCCTTTCTGACGAGAGCTTTGTCCGAATTGCCCACGACCTGGCGCGCGGCAAGCTTGCGGCAGACGCGTCGGCGAAAAGGTTTGGTGGCTTATCCGCTTTCGATGCTCGCGCCTTGATGAAGGGCGCTCTCTTGCGCGACGACGTGATGGGATCGCTCGACGCACTTGCGCCCCAGGACTTCTCCTATGTGTCGCTACGCAATGCACTGAGTTCATTATCGCCCGCCGCGCCGATCGAGCAGCGGGATGCCCTGCTGGCCACTCTCGAGAGGCGGCGCTGGATGCCGCGTGCGCCCATGGGCCGCCACGTCGTGGTGAATATTCCCGCCTATCGCCTCGATCTCTTCGACGGAGACGTGCTGATCGAGAGCCATCGCGTTATCGTCGGAAAGAAGACCACTCCCACTCCTCAGTTCCCCGCGGCGATCGAGGCGGTGACATTGAACCCGTCGTGGTTCGTGCCGGACTCGATCGTGAAGGAGAGCGTTGGCGCATTAATCCGCAGCAACCCGGCAGCGGCACGGGCCAAGGGCTATATTTGGAACCGCGACAGCGGCGGGAAGCTATCGGTCGTGCAATCACCGGGAGATCAAAATGCACTCGGGCGCGTGAAGTTCGAACTGCCGAACCCCTTCCACGTATACATCCACGATACGCCGTCCCGTGAGCTGTTCGACCGCTCCCTACGCGCTCTCAGCCACGGATGCATTCGCGTCTCCGAACCGGGCGCGTTCGCCGCAACTATCCTCGAGAGGCAGGGGTGGGACGTTGCGGGAATTCAGAAAGCAATCGCTGATGGCGACACTCATACTATTGCGCTCCAGACGCACGTTCCGGTGGAAATCGTGTACTTCACGGCCGAGCCGACTTCCGATGGATCGGTGCGCTATTGGCCCGACATATACAATATCGACAAACCTTTAGCGGAACGGCTCGCCGGCCCCCGTCGAGAGCCTAAAACTTCGCTCATCGCACAACCGTCGTGCTCCGCCCCCGCCTGACCTCTAATTGCCACCCCATCGGTGTCGGCAACCGCGGCCGGCGGTTTTTCATCATTGGTGATCCACCGCTTCCGTCACCGCGAGTGCAGCTCATGCTGCCTGTTCGGCGACTTTCCGTTCATGCCAGGCGCTGCCTTTATCACCGAGGGTGACCTTGCTGCCGCTAAATGTTATGGTTGCCCCGGCGGCGTCCAGGTTCGCTTGGCGGCGAAAAGCATCCTCGATACGCTTGCGAACATCGGATGCTCACGTTCCAGCCAGACAAATCGAGAATGCGCTTGGCGTCCCGTTGTAGTCGCCTGTCGGTTTTCATGAGGCTTCGCTCCTTCGATCGAAGGGAGCAGGTGCCCTGCCGGATCGGGATTGGGGGGACGGGATCGGCCCGACACCTGCCGCAGACGGATCTGCCGTCAACGGCCGCCAGCCGAAATGCGGAATTTTCCGGAGCGGTAAATCACCGAGCGGTCGAAGAAGGCGGGGTCGTTAGAGGTAGCTGGGGTGCGCGACCGTGCTTCTCCGCCCAGAGCCGTTCGCTTCCCAGCCCTGCGGCGAAAGCGATCCGCAAGGCGTCGGCAAAGCTTGCAACTTCGAGCTTGGTCATGGTGTTTGCCCGATAGACTTCGACAGTGCGTGCACTGATGCCCAGGTCGTAGGCGATCGTCTTGTTCGGGTACCCACACGCCAGACCGTCCAGCACTTCACGTTCGCGTTCCGTCAGCGACTGGACCTGAACCTTCGCCCAGTCGCGATCGGCATGAAGCGCAGCTTGGTCAGCCAGTGAAGCGAACGAGCGCTCGATCGCCTGCAGAAGGCGAGTGCGGTCTGCGGGTTTCTCGAGAAAATCAATGGCGCCCGCTTTCATCGCCTGCACCGCAAGCCCAATGTCACCGTGGCCCGACAGCAGGACGACCGGCAGATTGATCCCGCGCCGCGCCATCTCCTGCTGAACCTCGAGGCCGTCCATTTCGGGCATTCGAATATCGAGCAGCACGCAGGCGTCCACCGACCCATCGACATCCTTGAGGAACTGGGGTCCGCCTTCCCAGCGCTGGGCGCTGTATCCGGCGGAAGCGAGCAGAAAATCGAGCGAGCGCCGGACCGAGTCCTCGTCATCGACGATATGGACCACCCGCTGCCCGGTCATCGTGCATCTCCTTCCGGAGCGGCATTGGGTACTGTGAAGTGAAAAGCCGCCCCACCTGATTGAGAAGGATCGTACCACAAGCGCCCGCCATGCGCCTCAACGATTGTTCGGCAAATCGAAAGCCCAAGGCCCATACCCTCGCCCGAACTGCCGGAAAATGGTTCGAACAAATTCAGGAGCCTATCATCGGATATGCCAGGACCCGTGTCACTGATCGTGAATTGGGTCATGCTACCGTCGTCCTCGGAAGCCACCCTGATGATCCCTCGCTGATCGATCGCTTCGAGCGCGTTACGCAGCAAGTTAAGGATTACCTGCTGGATCTGTACCCGGTCGACGAGCACCTTCGGCGACTCCTTGGATATATCGAGCTCGCAATGAATACCCTTCGCCTGCGCGGCGGCGGACGCCAGCGAGCACGCTTGTTCTGCCAATTCGCACGGATGTTCGATCGTGCGCGACAGTTCACCTTTGGAAGTGAATTCCCGAAGACGGTGAATGATGGCGCCTGCCCGCAGGGCTTCGATTCCGGCCTCTTCCAGCGCGCGACGCGTCAGTTCTATCTCGCCAGTGCCACCTCGGGCGAGCAAGGCGGCCCCGGACTGGACGTAGTTGGCGATTGCCATCAGCGGCTGGTTGAGCTCGTGCGCGAGCGCCGTGGCCAGAGTACCCAGCGCGCTAACGCGTGAAACGTGCAACAACTCGCTCTGCAATTTCTGGACCCGCGCTTCACGTTCCTCGCGTTCGGTAAGGTCGCGAAGAAATCCTATGAAGATTTGCCGGCCACCACCAGACGTCTCACACACGTTGAGTTCGTGCGGAAAGGTACTGCCGTCCTTCCGTCGACCGATCACCCGCCGCTGTGCCCCGATGATGCGTTTTTCTCCGGTCTCGCGATAATGCCTCATATAGGAATCATGCATCTCGCGGTCAGGCGATGGCATGAGCATGGAAACGTTACGGCCTATCACCTCGTCCGCCGGATAGCCGAACAACGCTTCCGCGGTCCGACTGAACGATTCGATCACACCATTTTCGTCGATCACGATCATCGCATCGGGAACCGTGCCGAGAATGGAGCCGAGCTGCTGTGCAGCCGCGTCCAATTCACGGGTGCGCCGGTCCTCGGTGGTTACGTCTCGCACAACTTCACCGAAGCCGGTTATCACGCCCCCGTCGTCGACGATCCTCCTCAGTGTGATATCCGCCAGGAAGCTCGTGCCGTCTTTCCGGACCCGCCGTCCACGTCCTGACCACTGTTCAGATTTTCGTGCGCACTCGAGCTGTTCCCCAGGAGCACCGCGATCTTTGTCGACGTCTTCGAAGAACAGCGCGCGCTCGCGCCCCAGCACTTCCGTCGATGTCCAACCATATAGACGCTCCGCCCCCTGGTTCCATATTGAGACGCGGCCGTCGGGGTCGAGCAAGCAAATCGCATATTCACCGGCGCTGTCGATCAGCAGATTCAGTTCACGTTCCTGCTCGACCCGCTCGGTCTCGCGGTTTATCTCCGTCGTCACCACCTGCGAAACCAGAAGCACGCCGGCGATTTTTCCATCGTCGCCGGTCCAGGGATCGAGTGTCCAGCGAACCCAGTCCACCGACCCGTCCTTGTGGGCAAATCGGCTGAGCGAGCTTGCCCGGCGTTCACCGGCAAGCGCTCGTTCACAGACGTGACGCCAGCCATCCCCGATGTCCGGAAACACCTCGTCCGGAAGGCGTCCCGCCACCGCTTCGTCACCGAGTCCAAAATCGCTCCGGAACTGCGCGCTGACGGTGAGGCAGCGCAATTCGCGATCGAAGACGGCTACAGCCGCCGATACGCGTTCAAGAAGCGTTTCGATGAGGTCGTTGCCGGACAGGATACGATGCATTCCCTTTGCCCACCATCGCTTCCTTCAAGCGATGGATACCGCATGGCGCCAAGACATGCACGATCGAAGAATCGATTGGCTCCGCATATCCGTGATTTACCGTACGAACCCCGTTTCAGTCCGCATCGTGGCCGGGCGTGAGGCTCTCTGCGAGATAGGCCATGACTTCGCCATCGCTCACTTGGGTGAAATCGCGATAATGATGGCCGACGGCGATGAATGGATCAGGCGTGGCGAGAACGACGATCTCGTCGCATTCGGCGCGCAAGGCTTCTACCGCGTCGCGCGATGCGACAGGCACTGCCAACACCAGTCGCGCTGGTTCGCTCCGTCGGGCCCCCTGCAGCGCCGCCTTCATCGTGCCGCCCGTCGCGACCCCGTCGTCGACCACGATGACTGTCCGCCCCTTCAGCAGTGGCGCGGGCCGCGACCCCAGGTAAGCCCAGCGCCGCCGTTCAAGCTCAGCCAACTGACGCACGTATTCGGCACGGACGTATTCCGCGTCCGGCCTGACGAGCTCGATTATCTCATTATTGAGAACGAGGTGAGGCTCCGCCCCGTCCACCACCGCCCCGATGCCGAATTCCGGATGTCCCGGGGCCCCCAGCTTCCGAACGAGGAGGAGGTCCAGCTGCGCGCCCAGAAGACGCGCGACCTCGAGCGCTACAGGCACACCGCCACGCGGTAGGGCAAGCACCAGGGGGTGCGCATCGCGCAGGTGCGCCAGCCGTTCAGCGAGCAACCGGCCAGCGCGCGTTCGGTCGGCGAAAGGGGTCAGTTCCATATCGCGCGCTCTGATACAGGGGCGACGCCGTGAGCGAGGAACCATCGACCGGCATGAGCCACTACCGCGTCGAGAGTGCCCGGCTCTTCAAAAAGGTGGCCGGCGCCCGGCACGATAACGAGTTCATGCTCGCAGGTCATGACAGCGGCAGCCGCGCGATTAAGGTCGATGACTTGGTAATCGAGGCTTCCGACGATCAACTGGGTGGGTGCGCGCGCGCGGTGCAGTGCCTCCGTTCCAGCGAGATCGGGTCGGCCACCGCGCGAAACTATCGAAGCGAACATTTCCGGGCGATCTGCCGCGGCACGAATTGCCGCACCTGCACCCGTGCTCGCGCCGAACAAGTGTATCGGCAAGCCTTCGAGTGCCGGTTCGAGTGAGATCAACGTACAACTTTCGATCAGACGATCGGCGAGCAAATCTATGTCGAAGACGTTCGCCCGGTTCCTCTCTTCGGCCGGCAGAAGCAGGTCGAAGAGCAGGCTCGCAAGACCCGAGTGACCAAGCGCTTCGGCAACGCGGTTGTTGCGCGGGCTCAGGCGACCGCTGCCGCTTCCGTGAGCGAAGACCACTAACCCCGTCGGTCCTGGAGGCATCCGCAGAATGCCGGGCCGGCGCAAGGGGCCCAAGGCGATTTGGCGGAGTTCGACCGGAGCGCTTTGCGTCATCGTCATAATCCGAAAGGGTAGGTTTCGGGAGCGCCGTGAGGGTGTTCACGGCCAAGGGGAGTCACTGCAGTCGTTTCCTCGAACCAGACCATCGCATCGAATTGGTCGGCAAGAACGGCCTCGAAGTAGTGGCTCGTGAGCTCACTCTCGGGCCGGTATATGACACCGATAGCCCTCTCCAGTCGCGTGCGACGAAGGGCGGACGCGAGGTCGCGGCGCTTTGGTCCTCTCCAGTCGGTCAGGGACCTTGCGTAGCCTGCGTGACGAAAAGCATGTTCCCAGCTGTCTTCGCGTGCGGGCCGGACCGACTTGAGCCGCATGTCTCCGCCCCAGTCGTCAGCCGCGGCAACAGTCCCTCGATCGGTGGAGAAGCCGATCGACACCGCCTCGTCCCCATGCGCCATCCGCACCAATTCGCCGATGTTGAATTCTCCACGCCACCCCATCGCGGTCGCAGAAGCATCCCCGACGTGGGAATTGTGCGCCCAGACGATCGCCTTCGCTCGCGGGCCGCGGTGCGCGAGCAGTGCCTGGAGCGTCGCGAACATGTGACGGTCCCGCAGGTTCCAGCTCTCAGCGCCTCCACGGTACATCGCGCGATAATATCGCTCGGCCGCCACGACGATACGGGCGTTCTGGATCGCGTCAAACCATCGCTCCCCATCGTTCGCGATGGCGGCCAGGCGGAGATCGAGAAGCGCGCGCAACTGGGCAACCGCACCGTCTTCGCAAGCGTCCCGTCCGCCACGCACCACTGCGTGCCCATAGGCGGTTGGATCGTCTTGCCATGGAGTGAGACAGGCATAGCGCCGTCGCGCTTCGATTGCCTCCTCGGGGTTTTCCCGGTCGAGGTAGGCGAGGACCGAGTGGATGGATTCCGACAGACTGTAAACATCGAGTCCGTGGAAGCCGATCCGCTCGTCGACCGATTTCCCTTCGTTATGGTGCCGCAGCCAGTCAGCGAACTCGAGAACTTCGAGGTTTCTCCACATCCAGGTCGGGAAGCGCGCGAAGGCGTCTCCGCGTCGCGGTCGCGGAGCGCGATGACTAACATAATCGTCGATCCGCGCGGCATCGGGCCAGTCGGCCTCGACCGCGACGATGCAGAAGCCGTGCTCCTTGATGAGCCGACGGGTGATTGCAGCCCGCGCGCGATAGAATTCGCTCGAGCCGTGCGTTGCCTCTCCAAGAAGGACGACCCGGGCATCCCCGAAGCGGTCGAAGAACCGGCCGAACGCCTCTGCGTCCGCTGGTGCGGGAAGTGGTTCCGCGGCGGCGTGCAAGATGCGAGCAATGGCTGACGCGCCCGTCGATGGGGGAAGATCGATAGTCGTTGCCATTCGCGCTTTACCTCCAGCAATCGGCAACAGGCACTCGCCGCAAGGGCGCGGTGCACGCCTAGGCGAACCAGGAAACTGACCGTTTGCATCTGCCCCGGCCGGACAGGATGAGCGATTTGCGGCGCTCCCTGATCCGTGGAGCGCTCGCGCGCCCATGCCTCGGGAGACACCGCAAACCTCGTCAGCCTCTCGTCGCCCGGCCTGGGATCACGGTCTTTCCCGCTCGGGGTCGGACCTGAAGCGTCGTCGCGGCTCCTGACTGACGCGGTGACAATGTCAGCGGCCGTCTAAAGCGGTAATCGGTAATGTTACGGAGATCTGGATCTGGCGGTGATGCGCGGCGGGGTGGATCGGTCGCGATCGGCGCTCGCGCAGACGCGCGTAGCTGACGGTCGGCTCGTGGCTCGGTACGGGCCCTCGTGAGAAAAGATCCGAGTGGATGGCCGAATTCCAAGGGTCGGTGCGAATTTTTGGAAAATGGAGCTTGAAACCTCCCTGATCGATCCCAGCTAATTCATGCGGACCGGGCCCCTCTGGCGCGACGCATCGGCCGGAATGGCGGTGCACGCGTGATGTCGGACCGCATCGGATGATGCCGATGTGGCCTGGGTCTGTTTCCCTCCCTCATGGCCCGTCGGCTCATCCGATCGAACCACACTGTTCGATTAGGGAGTACGATCGATGTCCGACAGACTGTTCCGATTGATGGAGCGCCACCAGAAGCTTGACCGGTTGCTGACCGAGGCGCGGCGACGCGTCCGTCCCAACGCGTTCGAGGTGCTGCGGCTGAAGAAGCGCAAGCTCGCGATCAAGGACCGGATCGCTGCGGCGATACGTCGCGGCACTGCCAAGGCCTGAGCCGGAAGTGGCGGAAGCGCGTATCGAAGCGCGCTTCCGCCTACGCAGCCTGCGGGAGCAAACCCATGGAATTTCTAATGGCCGATCTTCTCGGCACCCCGGCGTGGTTCTGGCTGGCCTTTGCCATTATCGTCATCGGGCTGACCGCTTTCGACCTCGGCGTTCTCCATCGGGAGGATCGCGAGATGGGCATAGGCGAAAGCCTGAAGCTCACTGCTTTTTACATTGCGGTCGCGATGGCTTTCGGTGCGTGGATCTGGGCGGAGCGCGGCGCCACCCTCGGCCTGCAATACTTCACAGGCTTCTTCATCGAGAAAGCGCTGTCGATCGACAACGTTTTCGTGATCAGCCTTATATTCACGTTCTTCGCCGTTCCCCGCAAGTACCAGTACCGCGCGCTGCTTTGGGGTATCATCGCGGTAATCGTGCTGCGCGGCGTTATGATCGCGGGCGGTGCCGCGCTCGTCGATCAGGCGTACTGGGTGCTCTACATCTTCGCCGCCTTCCTCATTTTCACCGGTGTAAAAATGTTTTTCGCCGGCGACCATCAGCCGGACATCGCGAAAAGCCCCGTGGTGCGCTGGATCGGCAGCCATATGCGAGTGACGGAAGAGATGCATGGGCAGCGCTTCTTCGTGAAGGTGCCCGACGGTAAGACCGGCAAGCTGGTGACCGCGGCCACGCCGCTGTTCCTCGCGCTGGTCGTGATTAACCTCGCCGACCTCGTTTTCGCGGTCGACAGCGTACCCGCGATCTTCGCGATCACCACCGACACCTTCATCGTCTACACCAGCAACATTATGGCGATCCTGGGCCTGCGAGCCCTCTATTTCGCGCTCTCGGCGATGATACATCGGTTCTATTATCTGAAATATGCTCTGGCCGCGGTGCTCGTGTTCATCGGATCGAAGATCTTCATCTCTGACTTCGTACTGGGAGGCGACAAGTTCCCTCCGAGCCTCAGCCTCGGTGTCACCGCGGCGCTCATCGCAGGAGGAGTGCTGTTCTCACTCTGGAAGACTCGCCGCGGCGAAGATGCCACCCCGCAACTGCCGGATGAGAGCTCCAACGGGATCGAAATTGGCAGGGAAGTCCTGGTTGACGACCAGTCTCTCCTTCAGCGGGATTAGCATGACACTGCAACCTATTGGGGGGCGGAAACGAGGGCCGGAGATCCCTCGCCCGTTTGATCCGGTGCGCTTGACCAAACCTGCGGAAAACCGAGTCGCTCGGCGTGAGCGAGCCGGTGACCTTGCTACGAAGGGCCGGTGAAGAATCAGATTGATCTAGGCGCCGACGCGGGCGGTTCATCCGTTTACCTGGACGTCGAAGAACTGCTTGCCACGAGGCTCCTCGTTCAAGGCAACAGCGGATCGGGGAAATCCCATCTGCTTCGTCGATTGATCGAGAAGAGCGCCGCAATCGTCCAGCAAGTAGTGATCGATCCCGAAGGCGATTTCGTCAGTCTGGCGGATGAATTCGGCCACGTGGTGATCGACGGTGCCGCTTATTCCGATAACGAGATCGCACGACTGGCCGCGCGCGTGCGCGAACATCGCGCCTCTGTCGTGCTGGCATTGGACGGCCTTGAAATCGACAACCAGATGCGATGCGCCGCGCACTTCCTCAGCACATTGTTCGATGCTCCGGACAAACACTGGTACCCGGCGCTGGTGATCGTGGACGAGGCACAGCTGTTCGCGCCGTCCGCATCGGGAGAGGTGAGCGACGAGGCGCGGCGCAGTTCGCTCGCTGCCATGACCAACCTCATGTGCCGAGGGCGCAAGCGCGGGCTAGCCGGCGTGATTGCCACCCAGCGACTCGCGAAGCTGGCCAAGAATGTCGCGGCCGAGGCGTCAAATTTCCTGATGGGCCGCACGTTCCTCGACATCGACATGATTCGCGCTGCCGATCTCCTCGGCATGGAGCGCCGCCAGGCGGAACAGATCCGCGACCTCGAACGCGGTCACTTCCTGGGGCTCGGCCCCGCTATCAGCAGACGCCCCGTATCGGTGAAGATCGGCAGCGTGCAAACGCGCGCGAAGTCGACGGTCGCCGGCCTGACACCTCCCCCCGTCGCCACCGGTGGCGACATGGCTGCTCTCCTTCACGCGACGCCGGAAGTTCCTCCCGCGCAGGCCGATCTCTGGAACGCCGGGGATCCGGCGCCCGTCTCTCCTGCCCCGCTGCACGAGACAATCGAGAAGCAGGACATCCAGGGCAGCATCCCGCGCCAATCGGAATTGCCCGCGGAGGACGCGACGGCCGTGGTGCGCACCGTCATGATGGAGATGGTCGGTGAAGAGGGCTGCACGTTCCATCCTTCGGCCACGCTGTTTCAGGATTTCACGGTTCGATGCGGGATGCGCGGGTTGAGGAACCACGGTCTCGATGCTGCGCAGTTTCGCAGGACTTTCTCGAAAGCCCTCGCGGGACTCGAGCTAGACGAGGCCGACGAGCGGGACGCGCAGCTCCTGGGAATCGCCGAGACAATACCCGCAGACTTACTGGCGCCCTTCCTCGCGATCGGGAAAGCCGCGATCGCGGGTCAGCCATGTCCGGACGACGAAGCACTCGCCGTCCTCTATGGAACGCGGTCGATCGGGCGCGCCCGCAGGATGCTCGAACATCTTGAAAAAAGCGACCTGGTCGTCGTGCGCACGGATTATGCCGGACGCCGTTCGATCGCAATCCCTCGGCTCGATGTGGCCACGGCGATGGCGTGACGGCAATAACGCTGCGTGGTAGCGCGACATCATGCAGCTAGACGATTTGTTGTATCGCTACTTCGGCACCCGCTCGCTCGACCATCTGGAGGAGGGAGCGCGAAAGGCTGGCATCGAGAAGCTACAGGTCGACCTCGGTCTGTCGCAGGATCGCGGACAGCGATTCGCTCTGTGGTCGGTCCTTTCCATGCTTGGCGGCGCGCCGGACCTCGATGTCGTGTTTGCCGACCCAGCCGATCGCGATGCAGCCCGGAATTTCATGGACCTGATGGCCGAGGCCGACGAGAAGTTGGAGCGCTAGTGCCGGTTTTCAGCGATTTCGACGCGGCGCGTTTCCTTTGTGAAAACTGGCAGAAGGGACCGCACCTCATCCGCAATCCCTGGGTGGAGTGGGCCAACCCCCTCGATCCCAACGAACTCGCTGGTCTAGCCTGTGAACCTCAGATCGAATCCCGTCTCGTGCGGAACGTCGGCCCCGACGAATGGGTGCTCGAACAAGGACCGCTCGATCCCGGTCGCTTCGCCGGGCTAGGCGTATCCCCCTGGACCCTGCTCGTCCAAGCAGTCGATCATCACATGCCTTCGGTAGCCGCTTTGGTCGAGCCGTTCCGCTTCATACCCGATTGGCGCATCGACGATGTCATGGTGAGCTATGCCGTCGACGGGGGCGGCGTGGGCCCGCATTTCGACCAGTACGACGTGTTCCTCGTCCAGGGGCTCGGTCGACGGCGCTGGCGTATCGGCCCCCGATGCGACGAGACCGCTCCGCTGCTGCCGCACGACGGACTGCGCCTGCTCGCCGATTTTGAACCGGTGGAAGAGTGGATAGTGGAGCCGGGCGACATTATCTACGTTCCGCCCGGCTTTGCTCATGACGGCGTGGCGGTGGGCGACGATTGCATGACTTATTCGGTCGGGTTTCGCGCGCCGTCGCGCGGTGATCTCGTGTCGGCGTGGGCGGACCACGTGCTCGACACGCTGTCCGAAGACGATCGCTATTCGGATCCCAACCTCGACGTCGATGCAAATCCGGGCGAGATATCCAAGGCCGCTATCTCGCGTTTGCGAGACATGGTCATGGGCAGGCTGAGCGACGAGACGGATTTTGCGTTGTGGTTCGGCCAATACATCACCGCGCCAAAGGACGAGCGGCTGGATTGGGCACCGGACAAACAGATGTCGCCCACAGAATTGAGCGATGGCGCAACCAGTCCCGTCTGGTTCGAACGCAATCCCGCGAGCCGCTTTTCCTTCTTCCGACAAAGCGCCGGCTCGGTGGACTTGTTCGTCGACGGCATTCGGTACGACTGCACCGGGTATGCGATGAGCATCGCAGAGCGGTTGTGCAGAGGTTCACGTTTCGCCGTTGAGGCCGAAGAACTCGCTTCGAAGGAGGTTGTAGGGCTCGTCGCCGATCTCGTAAATCGCGGGGCGCTCGCTTTAGCCGAGCCAGATTGACCTCACGCAGTCAGGCGGGGCGCCATTCTCCCGATGCGAGTCCGTCGAGTGTCCACTCGCCTACAGACCAGCGGATCAGCCTTAAAGTAGGGTGACCGACCGCCGCGGTCATGCGGCGCACCTGCCGGTTCCTGCCTTCGGTGAGCGTAAGGCGGATCCAACTGTCGGGCACCGTCTTCCGCACTCGAATCGGCGGGTCGCGCGGCCAGAGCGCAGGACTCGCGATCCTTTCGACCTTGGCGGGTCGCGTTTGGCCGTCCTTGAGCCGCACGCCGCGCCGCAGCGCCTCCAACGCCCCGTCGTCAGGCGCGCCTTCGACGTTAGCGAGGTAGGTTTTCGCCAGCTTGAAACGCGGATCGGCGATGCGCGCCTGCAGGCGTCCGTCGTCGCACAGGACGAGCAGGCCCTCGCTGTCGAAGTCGAGCCGTCCGGCAGGGTAGAATCCTGGTGCATCGATGAACTGCGCCAACGTCGGGCGAGGCGAACCCTGCCGCTCGTCGGTGAACTGCGAAAGCACCCCGTACGGCTTGTTGAACAGGATAATCCCGCTCACCGCGCCGTTGCTTCGTGATGTTGCGGACGGGGAATACGCTTGCCCTTTCGTCGACTGGTCAGGTGGAACCTCCCGCACCGATCGCAACGGTAACACCGCAGGTCCGCTGGCACGACGCACGCCGCCGCCATTGCTTCGTCTTTCGATCCGAAGCTCCGCTTGCGGGCGCAGACGCTAAGGCGCGTGCGCATCGCGGTCAGGCCTCGGCCTTCTCGAGGTTTTCCTGCGCATCGAGCCACCGCGACTCGGCGCCTTCCAACTCGGCCGCGACCCTCGCGCGCTCTCGCAGAAGGTCTGCGGGCGAACCGCCGGCGACGGAAAGTTCGGCAAGCGAAGCATCGAGCGACGCAAGCTTATCCTGCAGTCGCGCAATGGCCTTCTCCGTCGCGGTCACGCTACTGCGTGCGAGGCGCACGGCTTCGCGGTCCTTGGCCGAGGCGCGCTTGTCCTTCTTCGGCTTGGCGCCCCCGCCTTCGCGCGGCTGGTTCCTACCGAGCACGAAGTCGATGTAATCTTCAATGCTGCCGGCGTATTCCTTGGCCGTGCCACCGTCGACGAGAACAAGGCGATCGGCGGTCAACTCAACCATGTGTCGGTCGTGACTGATCAGGATGACGGCCCCGTCGAACGCATTGAGCGCCTGGACCAAGGCTTCGCGTGCATCGACGTCAAGGTGGTTGGTCGGCTCGTCGAGGATCAGGAGGTGCGGTGCGTCGCGCGTGATAAGCGCAAGCGCGAGCCGAGCCCGCTCGCCGCCGGAAAGCGTGCCGATGCGCGAAGTGGCCCGGTGCCCCGAAAACCCGAACCGGCCCAGTTGTGCACGCACTGCGCCGGGCGATGCGCCCTCCATTGCACGTGTCATATGGTCAAGCGGGGTGCCGTCCGCGGACAGTTCCTCAACCTGGTACTGGGTGAAATAACCCACCCGCATCCTGCCCGACGCCTGCATCGCGCCGTCCATCGGCGCAAGCTGCGCGGCCAGAAGGCGGGCGAGCGTGGTCTTGCCGTTGCCATTCCGCCCAAGCAGCGCGATCCGGTCGTCGGGGTCGATCCGCAGGTTGAGCCGCTGCAGGACAGGCGTGTCGCCATAGCCGACCGCCGCGAAGTCCAGTGTGATCAGCGGCGGGCGCATTTCATCGGGACTTGGGAAGTCGAAGCTCAGGCTCGGGTCTTCCATCAAGGCTGCGATCGGCTGCATCTTGGCCAGCATCTTGGCGCGCGACTGCGCCTGTCTAGCAGTCGAGGCGCGGGCGCTATTGCGCGCGACGTAGTCCTGCAACCGGGCGCGCTGGGCATCCTGCGCCGCCTTGGCCGCCGCCAACTGCGCGGCGCGTTCAGCGCGCTGCTTCTCGAATGCGTCGTAGCCGCCGGGATAAAGCGTTAGCTTGCCATCCTGGAGATGCAGGATTGCGGTGACCACGTTGTTCAGCAGGTCGCGTTCGTGGCTGATGACGATCAGCGTGCCCTGGTACGACTTGAGAAAGTTCTCGAGCCACAAGGTCGCTTCGAGGTCGAGATGATTCGACGGCTCGTCCAGGAGCAGGATGTCGGGGTTCGACAATAACAGCGCGCCCAGCGCGACCCGCATTTTCCAGCCACCCGAAAACGTGTCGAGTGGCTGCGCCTGCATTTCCTCGTCGAAGCCTAGTCCAGTCAGGATGATCGCCGCGCGCGAAGGTGCTGCGTAGGCGTCGATCGCAAGCAGCCGCTCGTGGACATCGCCCAACTTCTCCATGTCGGTGCAGGTCTCGGCCTCTTCCATCAAGCGCGCTCGTTCCGTATCTCCTGCGAGTACCGCTTCGAACGGCGTGATCGATCCGCTTGGCGCTTCCTGCGCGATGTAGCCGACGCGCGCGCGGCGGGACATTTCGATCGAACCCTGATCCGGCTCGAGCTCGCCGATCAGAACCTTCATGAGCGTCGACTTGCCGGCTCCGTTGCGGCCGATCAGCCCAATCCGGGAGCCCGGCGAGATCGCCGCCGAAGCATCCTGCAGGATTGCGCGCCCGCCAAGCCGCACGGTGACGTTGTCGATAGTGATCATTGCGGCGCGGCCCCTAGCAGGGAGCGCCGGACAACCCAAATGGTTGCTGGCTGCAATACCACGGCAGACGAAGCTCGATTCCGGCCGGTGTCAGGCTCCACCGTCCGTCAACTTCGTCCCTTCAGCTCCTGTACGCATTTCGTCTAGGTCGAGTTCGGTGTCGAACCGCTCGGCGAGGTCCGGGCCAAGCTTGCCCCCGGCACGATAGTCATCGACCACCGCGCGCTGCGCCTCCAGCGCGGCCCGTCGCGCGGAGCGCTGGGCATCCGAGCCCTCCCTTTCGCCTGCTCGCGCGATCCCGATATCGCCCTGGGCAAGCTGATAGCGGAGACGGTCGTCGCTCTCCCGAAATGCCGAACGGGCCCCCGCGTTGCCGGAAAGCAAGGCCCGGTTCGCCGCTTCGAGGCCGGCCGCCCGCGCCTGCCGGCGGACCTCTCTTTCCTCGCGTTGCTCTCGCTGTGGGTCGCCCACCGCAAGGAATTTCGCCAATGGTAGCAAGGTCGAACCCTGGACGAACAAACTCGACAGAATGACCGCCAGGGTCAGAAAGATGATGACGGTGCGATATTCGGTGTGCTGTCCCAAATTCAACGGAATGGCCAGTGCGAGGGCGAGCGATACCACACCTCGCATTCCGGCCCAGCCAAGCACCACCTTCTCGCCGGTCGAAGGTGCTTCCTGTGATGTCAGCCGCATCCACCGCGCGACCGTGGGTACGGTGAGCATCCAGACCATGCGAGTAATTGCGATCGCACCGCCGAGAAGGACGCCCGCGATCAAGATTCGATTGCCTGGCCATGCGACCACGACCTCTCCCATCAAGAGGCCGAGAAGGAGGAACACCAACGCGGTGCTCGCATAACGAAGGAAGCTCCACACCGTGCGGGCCGCCAGTCTTGCCACCGGCGAGGAGACATTCCTTACTGATCGTCGGAGCAGCAGTCCAAGAGTGACTACCGCCAGCACCGCCGACCCTCCGACATGCTCTGCCAGGTGATAGGCAAGATAGGGTGTAACGAGGGAAACCCCGATCTCGAGTGGGACCGAATCCGAACGTCCCCTGACAAAGCCTGCGCTCCGACTGACGAGCCAGCCGACCAGGACGCCGAGCGGAGCCTCTCGGAGAAGAGCAAGCGCGGCACTGCTCGCGTCGAACTGTCCCTCGCCGACCGCTTTCAGAGCAAGACCATATGCGACAATTGCAGCGGCGTCGTTTACTAGGCCCTCGCCTTCGAGGATGACGACCAGGCTGTGCCGCAGCCCGACTTTGCTGGCGACAGTGGTGGCTGTCACTGGATCGGGCGGAGCCACGATCGCGCCAAGCAGAATGGCAACAAGCCAAGGCAGGCCGGCGACAAGGTGACCCACGCTTGCGGCGACGGCCATCGTTACGATGACCAGACCGATCGACAGCAGGCCGATCGGTAGGAGGTTACGTCGAAACCCTTCGAGCGGCAGCGAATACGACGCGGCCGTGAGCAAAGGCGGAAGGAAAACGAACAGAACCAGATCCGGGGGCATGCTGAAAGCGGGAACCGGCAAGAGGTGCCAAGCCGCTCCGGCGCCAATCCCGATCCCGGCGAAAACAAGCGGAGCCGGAAGGCTGGTCTTCTTGCCTAACAGCGCCGCGAGCAGGGCCATTCCAAGCACGACAAACCCGATGTCTGCTTTATCCAATGGACCTGACGCCTCCGAAACTCATGGCCGGTAGCATAGCGGAATGCCCTACGTGATTGTCCATGCAATGTCCGATCGCCGCAGACGATGGCATTGCTGACTCGGGATGGACCTGCCCGAGAGTTTTGAAAACCGCCGAGCGGACAGCGCTTCCTGGTAGATTACGTTTCAAGGTCGGGCGTCGATTGCCCTCCTCGGTGAAACATCGGCAAACCATCGGCAGCCCATCATGGGCATCCTCCATGCGTTCGATAGCATGTTCGGTGGCGGTTCGATCGAGCCGCAAAGCACTCAGAAGAGGATACGATCATGCGAATTTCCAAGACGCTGCTCGGATTGGGAGCGATAGCCTTTGCGGCCCCTGCCGTAGCTCACCACGTCGACCATCTCGACGAGGCTTTCGCCAGTCGCGGTGCGTGCGAAGCCGAGGTCGCGCAACTGAGCAGGGACGACCGGGAGTTCCTTCAGGATACCTTCCCGGAAAACTTCTCGACTGCGGGCGACGTGCACAGCTTCCTGAATCATGCATTCTCATGCGATTACGATGCCGAAGCGCAAGCGTGGTATATCACCGACCATCGGCTCGAAGTTCTGACAGGTGACTGGTGGCTGCACCGGAAACGGTAACGGCGCGCCCGAAGGGGAAGATTTTCTCGTCATCCTCCCCTTCGGGCCCTCCGAATTCAAATCACGAAATCGAGAATTCCCGGCTGCGGTTTGGTGCGGCCGGTCACCATGCGGCCATGGAGTTTTACAACCTGCGTGCTCCCGGTTTTGACGAACAGGAACGGCAGCAAGCCGTGGAAAATGCATGCAAGGCCGCCGAGCACCATTCGCACCCCGAACCCGGTCGCCTGAACGAGATGTTCGCCATAGCTCTCGCCGACGGACGCCGGATGATCGGTGAACAAGGTGCGCAGGCTCATGCGAATTTCCTCCTGATTATGAATGCCAGTCATTGTATCACCCGATCGACGAAAATTGTTCCCAAACTCCCCCGTCCGGGTTATTGATCGAGCAATTCCATCCCACAGATTTCGGATATGATAGAACTCGATAACATCGACTGGGCGATCCTTGGCGAATTGCAACAAGACGCGTCGCTGACGATTCAGGCGATCGGTGAACGGGTCGGGCTTTCGACCAATCCATGCTGGCGCCGGATCAGGAGGATGGAAGAAGCGGGGATCATCGAGCGCCGAGTGGCGCTACTGGACCCGGTTGCCGCGGGTTTGCCCACGACGGTGTTTGTCGCGATCCGCACCACGCGGCACGATCCGGAATGGCTATCTGCGTTCGCCTCGGGAATAGCGGCGATCCCCGAGATTCTCGAATGCCACCGGATGGCTGGTGAGGTCGACTATCTGCTCAAGATCGTGGTACGCGACATCGCGCACTACGACCGTATCTACCAGCGGCTGATCGCGGCGGTACCGGGGTTGAGCGACGTCAGTTCCACGTTTTCGATGGAAGCGATGAAGGCAACCACGGCGCTCCCGCGCCCGGCCTGAGACTGTTCACCTTACCGCGCGGACGCTGCCGCGTTCGATGAGCTGGACCGGCACGCGACGGGTCGGCTCGCTTTCGGGATCGCAGATGCGCGACACCAGAGCGCGCCCCGCCTCCGCGAAGTCGGGCTCGACCGTGGTGAGCGGGGGATGAGCATGTACGCCTGCGGCCAAGCCGTCGAAACCGACGACCCCGAATTCCTCTGGCACCTGCACCCCCGCGCGGTCGAGGGCCTCAAGGGCGCCCAGCGCGATGGCGTCGTTGGCGGCAAAGACCGCGTCCGGCGCATCAGTCGACGATAGAAGCCTGCTCATTGCCTCGCGCCCCCCGGCAACGCGGTCGGCACCAGAGACTTCGAACGGGTCGATCGGCTCGCGCCCGTGGAACGACAGCGTCTTCCGATAGCCGGCATAGCGTTCGGCAAACTGCGGATGCTCGGCATCGACGGTGCCGAGAAATCCTATTCGCCGGTAACCCGCGGCGATGAGGCGTTCGACGGCGAGCCGGGCGCCGTTCGCATTGTCCGCGCGCACCCAGCGCCCGTCGTCGTGCGGCGCGCCCCAGACAGCGACAGGGCCGACCGGATCGGTTTGCACCAAGTCCGCCCAAGCCGCGCGGTTGACGCTCGTTCCCATGACCACCAACCCGTCCGCCTGTCCCTGCGCGACGTAGTTCCAGCCGAATTCGCTGGGGTCGGACTGGAACGAAACGAGCGACTGGAGGCCGCACTCCGCCGCGGCCGCGCAAGTGCTGCCAAGAAGCGCGTAGTGAAACCCGCTCACCCGGGTCGGATCGAACCCCGTCCTCCCCACCACAACGATCGCAAGTGTTCCGGTCCGCCCGCTCCGCAGCCGGGCAGCACGAGCATCGACGTGATAGCCGAGTTCCATTGCGGCCGCCTCGACCCGAGCGCGAGTTTCCTCGGTGATAGAGGGCGACCCGGCGAGCGCGCGGCTGACGGTCGACTGGCTCACGCCCGCCGCCTCTGCCACGTCGAACGATGTCACCCGGCTGCGCCGCACCGCGGATCCCCTACCTGGATCGGCGGCGCATAGTGCGCCGCCGGTCCCGGTTCTTGGTAACCCCCGCGCTCGCTGTCAAACCTTATCGGCTGAAGCCCGATATGGACAAAGCATTGTCCTACACGAACCTGATTGGTTAGCTAGTGCGCGAATCAGGAGACTTCGCCCATGCCCATTCTCGAATCTCTCGTCGGTCCCATCGCTTCGATCATCGACAAGGTCATTCCCGACAAGGAAGCCCGCGCCAAAGCGAAACTCGCTTTGATGGAATTGGAGGGCACGCAGGAATTGAAACAGATCGAGGCGCGGCTCTCGGCCATTGTGACCGAGGCGCAGTCGACCGATCCGTGGACCAGCCGCGCACGCCCGAGCTTTCTCTACGTGATGTACGCGATGCTCCTGTTCGCCCTGCCGGTAGGGGTGCTTTCTCTGTTCAAGCCGGATGCAGCGAGCAGAATAGCCGGCGCGATGACCGCATACCTGCGCGGCCTACCCGACGAGCTCTACGCTCTCTTCGGAACCGGCTACCTCGGCTACACCGCCGCGCGCCAGTGGGGCAAGGTCAAGGGGGTCGAGCAATAGCGCCGGTCACGTCCCCCAGACCAGGCCGCTCAATCAACCCACGAGAATATCCGCGAGCGCGACCGGCTCTTCGACGTGGATGAAGTGGCCTGCATTCGGCACAGTTACGTACTTCGCCCCGGCGTCGGTCAGTGCGACGATCTCGGCAGGACTGATAGCATGGTCGCCCGACCCGCGGACGAGCAGCATCGGTACCTGCACGTCCTTCACCCGATCTAGCATCGGTTCGAGGAACTGGGGATCGGTCAGCAATGCCATCCCCGGTACCTGTCCCTGGGCCCAGCGCGCCTCCGTCAGGCCGGCTACCGCTTCGAGGCGCGAGAACATGTCGCGGTTGCGCTCCTGCACGACGTACAGGTCCTGCCGGTGCTCGCCGAGGACCGCGAGCGTCTTGCCCATCGATTCGACGAAATCCGCATCGATGGGCATCGTAGAGGCAGCCGGTTCGCCTCCCTCGCCGCAACCGGATCGATATCGATCAACAGCTGCGCGCCGGAAGCGCACAACCAGTGCGAAGATGACGCCACATCGTAGGCCGGGTTTTCGAGCGAAAGGCGAGTGACGCGCTCCGGGTATTGCAAGGCGTAACGCATCGCGAAATGCCCGCCGAAGCTGTGGCCGAGGACCTGCCATTGCGCGATCCCCAGCTCCCGTCGCACAGCTTCGAAATCGTCGACGACCTGTTGCGCACTGACCTTTGTACCCGCCGCCAGCGGATCGGAGCGCAGCGCGCCGCGCTGGTCCACACTGACCAAACGCACCCGCCCGACGAGCGCGGGCTTCATATAGGCCTCGAACTCGAGCGCACCGACACCGGGTCCGCCGTGAACATACAGCAACGCAGGCGCATCGCGCGGACCGCTGTCGTCGACCCAGATGCAAGTGTCGCCAACATCGATCGGGCGGCCATCCTTCATCGACGGTACTGGACTTCTGGTTTCGCCAACTTCGGTAGCAGACGCGCGCGACCCCAGCGAAATCGACAGGCTGGACGCTGTCATCGCAGCGAGCCACGACCGACGGTCGATTGCGGTGGCTCTCATGAAATTCTCTCGCTCCTGCAATACGATGCACGAGATGGCCACTGCACGGTCCCGCCGCAACCGAGCATTGCCCCACCGCAGGTTCCCTCACCAGTATGTGCATCGCCGCGAATTCGGGGCTGGAACATTTCGATGCGAGACCTATTATGCTGCAATGCACAATGCTTCTCCTGATACCGCTATCAAGATTTCGCTCTGCACGCTCGCCATCGAGCGCAGGGCAGCGGTGAAGGCGCGCTACAACAGCGCCGATATCGAACTGCACCCCCACCAGCTCGTCTTACGCAACGGCACCCCGTACCTGCGCGCGACGAATCCGGCGAAGGCGCGTCGCGTCGACGAGGACCCCGCGCTCGGCTTTTTTCATCTTGGTGGATTGTCCGACCTGACGCTGTGCGGCCATTCATTCGAACCGCTGCCGGGTGCGTCGACAGCACCTGCGCGCGATACCGATACGGTGCTCGCCTCGCTCTAGCGGGCGGGCCCCAGTACCGCTAAGCCGCAGCGATGGCAGCGAACCTCGTCTACGTCCTTAACGGCCCCAACCTCAATCTGCTGGGAACGCGCGAGCCTGAGATCTACGGCTCGGCCACGCTCGACGATATCGCCGGGATGCTCGAGGACCGGGCGCGCGAACTCGGGCTCGAGGTGGATGTGCGCCAGTCGAACCACGAGGGTCACCTCATCGACTGGCTTCACGAGGCGCGAGCCGACGGGGCGAAGGCGGTGCTGCTCAACGCGGGGGCCTATACCCACACCTCTATCGCCCTGCTCGACGCGATTCGCGCGATCGAGGTGCCGGTGATCGAGGTGCACTTGTCCGACCCTTCGACGCGGGAGGCGTTTCGTCACCTCTCCTATGTTGGCATGGGCGCGGTGGACGAAGTCAAAGGTCTGGGCCCGCAAGGCTATATCGTTGCGCTGGAAAAGGCTGCGGCGTTGTAGCCTCGCAGGCTTGCCAGCGCGGCCTGCCCCGCGCATAGGCACCGGCCTGACATAACAAGAGGCAAATATGGCCGAAACAAAGGGCGCCGCCGGGCGTAGCTCGGGCATGAACGTCGACACCAAACTGGTCCGCGAGCTCGCCGAGCTGCTTGCCGAGACCGGACTCATCGAAATCGAGGTCGAGGACGGCGACCGCAAGGTGCGCGTTGCGCGCGGCGGCGGCGTTTCGATGGCTGCGCCTGTGGCGATGGCCCCGCCCCAGCAGGCCGCTCCGGCTGCCCCGACTGCTCCTGCAGCCGATGCGCCGGCCGATGTGGCTGGCGCGTTGAAATCGCCGATGGTCGGCACCGTCTATCTCTCGGCGGAGCCGGGCGCGGCGCCGTTCGTTAAGGTCGGCGACAGCGTGAAGCAGGGCGATACGCTCGTCATCGTGGAGGCGATGAAGGTGATGAACCCGATAACTGCCGACAAGGCCGGCACGATCAAGGCCATTCTCGTCGAGAATGCCCAGCCGGTCGAATTCGACCAGCCGCTGGTCGTGATCGGCTGACGTCAGCATGGGTATCTCCAGAATACTGATCGCCAACCGCGGCGAGATCGCGCTGCGCATCCACCGCGCTGCGCACGAGATGGGCATCGAAACGGTCGCGGTGCACTCCACTGCCGATGCCGATGCGATGCACGTGCGGCTCGCCGATCACGCTGTGTGCATCGGCCCGCCGAGCGCCACCGACAGCTATCTTAATGTCGCGGCCATCATTTCGGCCGCCGAAATCGCGCAGGCCGACGCGATTCATCCCGGTTACGGTTTCCTGTCCGAAAATGCCA
Organism: uncultured Alphaproteobacteria bacterium; assembly: GCA_963740025.1. GTDB lineage: Bacteria > Pseudomonadota > Alphaproteobacteria > Sphingomonadales > Sphingomonadaceae > Tsuneonella. Next base: position 33,858 of record CAVUCI010000005.1, on the reverse strand, counting down.
AGTTCGCCGAGATCGTCGAGGCTCACGGGATCACCTGGATCGGCCCCAAGCCCGAGCACATCGTCACGATGGGCGACAAGGTCGAGGCGAAGCGCACTGCCGGCAAGCTGGGGCTGCCATTGGTGCCGGGTAGCGACGGCGCGGTCTCGGACATCGAAGATGCAAAGAAGATCGCGGCGGAGATCGGCTATCCGGTGATCATCAAGGCGGCCTCGGGCGGCGGCGGCAGAGGCATGAAGGTTTGTGAAAGCGAAGACACGCTCGAAACCCTTATGAAGCAAGCCGGCAGCGAGGCGAAAGCCGCGTTCGGCGACGCCACGGTTTATATCGAGAAGTATCTCGGCAACCCCCGCCACATCGAATTCCAGGTCTTCGGCGACGGCAACGGCAATGCAATCCACCTGGGCGAGCGCGATTGCTCGCTTCAGCGGCGGCATCAGAAGGTGCTCGAGGAAGCGCCCTCGCCCGTCATCACCCCCGAAGACCGCGCGCACATGGGCGGCGTATGCGCCAAGGCGATGGCCGACATGGGCTATCGCGGCGCCGGGACCATCGAATTCCTTTGGGAGGACGGCGAGTTCTACTTCATCGAGATGAACACTCGCCTGCAGGTCGAACACCCTGTGACCGAGGCGATCACCGGGCTCGACCTGGTGCGCGAACAGATTCGGGTTGCCGATGGCAAGCCGCTGTCGGTCACGCAGGAGGAAGTCGAATTCAAGGGCCACGCAATCGAGTGCCGCATCAATGCGGAGGACCCGTGGACCTTCGCCCCCTCACCCGGGATGGTAACCGCGTACCACGCCGCGGGCGGCATGCACGTGCGGGTCGATAGCGGACTGTATGCCGGTTACCGCATCCCGCCCTATTACGACAGCATGATCGCCAAGCTTATCGTCTATGGCAGGACGCGCGAAGGTTGTATCATGCGCCTTCGCCGAGCGCTCGAGGAGATGGTCGTCGAAGGCGTGAAGACTTCGATTCCGCTCCACCAGGAATTAATCCGCCAACCCGACGTGCTCAGCGGCGACTACTCGATCAAGTGGCTCGAGGAGTGGCTGAAGGAGAGAGAGGGCTAAGCTAGCTCATCGGAGCTCGGCACCCCGATTTTGGCATTCTATTTCTGCCCGGCTTTGCGCCGCTTTCCCGGCGGCTGACGACAGTCGCAGCGCTTTACACCTCGAGCGGCACGCCCGGTTCGTGTTTCGCCGTGCGGATCGTCAGCGAAGTCTTCACGCTGTCCACGTTGGGCGCGGGGGTCAGCTTGCTGGTGAGGAATTCCTGGAAGCTTTGCAGATCCTGGCTGACGATCTTGAGGATAAAGTCGATTTCCCCGTTGAGCATGTGGCACTCGCGCACTTCGGGCAGCGACTTCATGTGATCCTCGAATTCGCGCAGCGCGCTTTCCGCCTGGCTCTTGAGGCTGACCATGGCGAAGACGGTGATCGCAAAACCGAGTTTCGAGGGGTCGAGGTCGGCGTGATAGCCGCGGATAACGCCTTCTTCCTCGAGACTCCTGACGCGCCGCAGGCATGGCGGAGCGGTCAATCCGACCCGGCTGGCGAGTTCCACGTTGGTCACCCGCCCCTCGGCCTGCAATTCCGCCAGCAATTTCCGGTCTATATCGTCGAGATTGGCCATTACCGCGCCCCCGGGTTCGTGCCGCGCCCCCTTTAATTCAGGGCAACTTAGACAACGCCGAGTCGCGCTGCCGCATAATTTTATTGTTTCTGCCAGCAATTGTCCCGCTTTGCAACGCACGGTCCGTCCGCGATGCCACCCGCATCGACGCATGATAGTCGACAAGTCACGGGCGCTCCTTCCGGATATCGGCGGGAGTGCCATATCAGGAGCGCCATGCATTTCGACGATCGCCTCGCCACGGTACTGCGCCACCGCGCGTCAGGCGAGCGCGCGGCGCGCACGCAGTTTCGCCAGCTGCTCGACCTGCTCGGCAGCCGCCGACACGGGCGCGATGAAAGCCTGCTCGCTACCGCATGGCTGCGGCTGGCCGCGCTGGGAGAGGCTCTCCCGGCGGGCGAGCGCGCACAGATGATTCGCGAGCCGGGCCTGCGGTTCCGCAATCCCGAACTGGCACTGCATTTGGCCGAGGACGAACCTGAAGTCGCGGCGGCCGCACTCGGCGTGGCCCAGCTTGCGACGGAGGATTGGGATGCCCTGGTTCCCCGCTTGCCGATCCGCGCACGTGGTTTTCTGCGCCTGCGCCGCGATCTGCCGGTCCCGACTCAGGAATTGCTGGAACGTCTTGGCGTACGCGATCGCGGGCTTCCCCGACCGGAGCGCATCGAGGAAACGGCCGACGAGCCGTTCGACCTCGTCGTCGAGGCTGAACCTAGCGCGCCGAGCAGGCCGATACCGGCGAACGACCTGGAAGACGCCGCTGCTGCACCGGCCCCGATGCCTGCCGGAGCCCCGACGGTCGCCGTCGACGACAGCGAAATCGGTGCTCTGGTCAAGCGGATCGAGGCGTTCCGCAAGCACCGTGCTTCATCACCGCCCGCCCCGGAGGACCCGCGACTCCCGCTGGGTGAGCGCGGCGAAGCGAAAGCGCGCGCGGTCCAGAGCTTCGATTTCACCACCGATGCCGAAGCGCGGATCGATTGGGCCGATGCGCCAGTCGCGCCTATGGTCGTCGGCGCTCTTCTGACGCCTGCCAACGTCCGTCCCGGCAATCACCGCCCGATCATAGCCGAAAAGGTAGCGTGGCAGGGCGCGCCGGCAATCGTGGGCGATTGGGTGGTCGATGCAGCCCCGCGATTCAGCGATCCGGGTGGCCGCTTTCTTGGGTATGCCGGACGGTTCCGTCGTCCGCCTGCACACGAGATCGCCGCGCCTGCGCGCGATCCGGCATCCGACCGGATGCGGCAACTGCTCCACGAGTTGAAGACCCCGGTCAATGCGATCCAGGGGTTCGCCGAAGTCATCCAGCAGCAGCTGTTCGGTCCGACGCCCCACGAATATCGCGCGCTGGCCGCCGCGATCGCGGGTGATGCCGCGCGCATCCTTGCCGGGTTCGAGGAACTCGACCGGCTGGCCAAACTCGAAAGCGGCGCGCTTCAGCTGGAGGCGGGCGAAACCGACTGGACCGGTATCGTCATCACGCTCGTCCGACAACTCGATGAGGTGCTCGGACCGCGCGGCGCACGGTTCGAACTCACCAGCACCCCCGGGCCAATCGCGATCCCGCTCGATACCCACGATGCGGAGGCTCTCGGCTGGCGCTTGCTGGCAACCATGGCCGGCGCTGCCGGGGCGGGCGAAGTACTCACGCTGGAACTGGAACCGGACAACGAAGCGGTTCGGCTGTCCGCGAGCCTTCCCGTCGCACTTGCCCGGGCAGAAGACGTTTTCGCGGCCGACGGGCGCGCAGGCGGCGGGGCCGTTAGCGCGGGAATGTTCGGAGCCGGATTTGCGCTTCGCCTTGCCCGCGCCGAGATCCGCGCGATCGGGGGTTCGCTCGAGCGCGAGGGGGACAGGCTTGTCGCCGTCCTCCCCCGCTTGACCGCAGCGAAACGCGATCCTAGCCCGGACGAGGCCGACGCCGCTCACGGGTAGGGGCCGCGGCGCAAAGGCGACGAAACACATCGTCGACCGCTGAGTTCTTGGGGGCACGATGGACCGGCCGATCACCGAACCGCCGCCACGCGGCCATGCCGCGCGCTTCGGACCGGATTTCGGCCAGCGCGTGCTGCTCACGGTCGATACCGAGGAAGAGTTCGATTGGAGCGGGCCATTCACGCGCGATCGGCACGGCCTGAGCCATGTCGAATCGATTCCCCGTTTCCAGTCCTTCTGCGAAGAAATGGGCGTAGCGCCGGTTTACCTGGTGGACTGGCCAATCGCCACCGATGCACGCGCGATCGAAATCATCGGCGGGGCGGTTCAGGCAGATCGCGCAGAGATCGGGATCCAGCTCCATCCTTGGGCCAATCCGCCTTTCGACGAAGAGGTGTGTGTGCGCAACAGTTTCGCAGGCAACCTGCCTCCGGCGCTCGAGCGCGCGAAATTCCACCGCCTGCGCGACGCGATCGCCAGCGCGTTCGGGACCGACCCGCTCATCTACCGCGCAGGGCGTTACGGAACTGGGCCGGAGACGGCGAACATGCTGCGCGAGGCAGGAGTGCCAATCGATACATCGGTGCGCGCGAACTACGATTACAGCGCCGGGCACGGGCCAGATTACAGCCGCCATCCGCTCGCGCCTTACTGGATGGACAATGAGCGCGAACTGCTCGAACTGCCGCTCACCACGGTATATTTCGGAATGCTCCGCAAGCAGGGCCGCGCGCTGCAACCACTCTTGACGGAGATCCCGCGTGTCGGCGGCCTGATGGCGCGTCTCGGCCTGCTGGAGCGGATCGCACTCACCCCCGAAGGAACGACCGCCGAAGAGGCTCTGCGCGCGATCGATATCGCGGTCGACGACGGTCTGCCCCTCATCGTGCTGAGCCTGCACAGCCCTTCCCTCGCCGTCGGCCACACACCCTACGTTCGAACTCCGGCGCAGCTCGAACGACTCTACGACTGGTTCGATCGGGTTTTCGCCTATCTCGAGATGCGCGGCGTCACGCCGACGAGCGTCGGTGAGATCATTGCTGCGGTCGAGCGCTAAGGCGGCTTGCCAGCGCGCTTGCCCGTGTCTACCGAGCGCCGCACCGGCCGGGCCTGCAAAGGCTCGGAAGGGCCTGTAGCTCAGCGGTTAGAGCTGGCCGCTCATAACGGCTAGGTCGCGGGTTCGAATCCTGCCGGGCCCACCACCGGCCGGTCGCCAGGAAACCGCCTGGAGGTCGGGGAGTAGCGCAGCCCGGTAGCGCGCCTGCTTTGGGAGCAGGATGTCGCAGGTTCGAATCCTGTCTCCCCGACCATTTTATCGTTAACCCACGGAATTTCTGCAACTTCCGCCTGTGCGGACGCCTGCATACGGGAGGAAAGCGACGCCAGTGGATCGCGGACAGGCTGGAGCTCCCCAAAGGCGATAGCGGCAAGGGCCCCGATACTCATTCGATAAGCTCGCTTGGATCGAGCTATTACGAGCAGGACGGGACGAGGCATGGCCCTGCCCTCAGTTCCTTACCGGCGGGTGCATTTGCTCTGACAGAGCCGTCGCAGGACAGCCGACGATTCGAGCGCATGCCGGGGCTCGTGCTTTTACGGAGCGAAAAGCCGCCCGATGATGGGTAGTGGTAGAAACAACCCGGGAAGTCGGTACCCGCCCAGTTCGATGGGAGTCTCGCCATGAAGAGCAAAGATATCCTGCCCAATCGCACTGTCTGGACCAATCCCGCTCGCAGGCCGACCCCACGTACCCTACGGCTACTTGGAGCATGGAAGATAGCCGTCGTAGCCACCCTCTTCGCGGTGCTGCTGGTGCTGGCCGGTACATTCTTCTGGGTCCGGATGCACGGGACCTTCGACCCTGCAAACAATTCGACAACGTTGGGACAAGACAGATGATTCTACCCTCGCGATCGGTAGTGCTCGTCGCGGACGGAGCGCGTATGCTTTTGCTGCGCAACGCCGGCAACGCCTCAAAGCCCAAACTAGAGGTAGTCGAGCACCGGCAGTGCGAAACGCTCGCCAACCGAGAGTTGGCGAGCGATGCGCCCGGCTTAAGCTTCTCCAGCGGGAGCCCTCGGCGGAACGCCTACGATCAGGGCGACCCTCACGCCGCCGATGAGAGCCGCTTCCTCAGTGCCGCAGCCGAGACTCTCGATCAAACTATCGAAGATGGCGCGGCGTCAGTCATCGTCGTCGCGCCCCCTCGCCCACTCGGGATATTGAGACGCTCCTACTCGTCGCGAACGCGAGCAGTACTGAAGGCGGAGATTGAGAAGGATCTCACCAGGATTTCGGTCGCGGAAATCTCGGGGCGTCTCGCTGAGTTTTGATGGCGAGTTTCGGATCGCAGCGCCCTGTCCACTTCCGGCGCGCGATCAAACCGACCGCGGTGGTGTGCTCGAAGCTCCAACGCGGTAGCGAGGGAGTTGACTGACATGACGCTCGACGCAGGACAGTTGCATGTTATCGTCACGGGAGGAGCCCGTGGCATTGGCGCTGCTGCAGCCCGGTTGCTGGCCGCGGACGGGGCGCATGTTCTTGTGACCGATGTCAGAGACCGGGAAGGCACGGAACTGGCCACTGCTCTGGGTCCACGCGTGCATTATCGTTCGCTTGACGTGACCAGCGCCGCGCAGTGGGAAGGCGCGATAGCAGAGGCCGAACGTCTATTCGGGCGCGTGGACGGTCTTTTCAACAACGCAGGGGTTCTCGGCCTCGGCAGCATCTCGGAATGTTCGCCCGAGGAATTCCGGAGGATCGTCGAGATCAACCTCACCGGCGTGTTTCTCGGGATTCGTTCCGTTGCGCCCGCCCTCAAGCGGGCTGGTGGCGGCGTGATCGTCAACACTTCGTCCACCGCGGGATTGCAGGGTTACGGCGGGCTGGCAGCCTATGTCGCGAGCAAATGGGGCGTGCGCGGATTGACCAAGGCGGCCGCCCTCGACCTTGCTCCGGACAACATCCGCGTCGTCTCCCTCCACCCGGGACCGATACGCACACCCATGACCGAGGGGATGTCCGACGAGGTCGCGGCAAACCAGCCGATCGCCGCTTCGGGAAAACGGTGGAAGTTGCCCGGATGGTCAGGTTCCTTTTCACCGAGGCGACTTATTCGACCGGGAGCGAATTCGTGATCGATGGAGGGGCTGTAACCGGACAGGTGCTTCCGCTCGCAAGCGACGGCTGAATCGACGCTCCCACGGGGGCGGAATGTCGAGGAGAGAAAAGTACCTCCACTGTTCCCTCAGCCGCTGGTCGACTGCATCAGGCACGGGCGCGCGCCCACTCCGAATGAGTTGGCGGCGGTTGCCATGCAGATCTGGAAGGAAGCGCTTTCGGCAGCGACTTGCGCGCAGGGTGAAGATGCTCGGCTGATGGCGATTGCCGCGCTTTACGGCGACCAGCAAAGCAGAACTGGAGCGCGGAGCGTCAGCGCTCCCGAACCCGCACACCTTCTTCGACGAGAGCACCCGGATTGAGAATCACGCGGTCGTGTTCCTTCAGTCCCTGCAGTACTTCGCCGAATTGCTCATTAAGATGACCTATTCTCACGGTCCGCAGCCAAGCGCGTCCATCACTCTCCAGGAAGACAGCCCACTGCCGGTTCGGAGCGCGGAACAGCGCTCCGACGGGGACTCGCAGGACATCGTCGCTGCGCCACAAGACGACCGTCGCCTCCACCTGGTAGCCGTGACCCAACCTTCCAAGCGTCGCTGCTGCTCTTGGGCCGAATTCGACAATCACGTCGACCCGCTGCTCCTCAATTCCGAGTGCGGAAATCTTCAGCCGTCCGAACGGCTCGACCCTGCGGATCTTGCCAGTCAGAACGGATGAACCGCCCCACCGGTCAATTTCGACCGCATCACCGGGCTTCACCCGCGCAGCGTCGCGGGAGAGCAGGTCGACCACGACTTCGATCCGGGCAGGATTGCCAATCTCGACCAGGGGCGTGCCGAGTGCCACTACACCCTCACTCTCGGTCAAACGACGCAGCACCACGCCGCTTTCGGGCGAGCGTACCGCGACAACGCCGCCGCGGGGCAAGCCACCGGCCGCGGGTTCGGTCATCGAGGTTTTCAGGCGGGCCTCTTCGGCCCTGGCACTAGCGAGATCGGCCTCGCGTGCCTGCACGAGAGCGCGCGCCGCTTCGAGTTGCGCCCGCGGGAGGAATCCGCGGCCGGCAAGTTGTTTGGCGCGATCGAGATCGGATCGTGCGAGTTCAAGGGTCGCTGCCAGGCCGCGCTCAGCCGCGCGCGTGGCCGCGAGCGCGTCGCGCAATTCGGCGCGCGACCGGGCATCGAGCGGCGTCGAAGGAACGCCCGCGATGTGCGCGATCAACGTCCTGTTGGCGACCACCTCGTCACCCGCGTCGAGACTGATGCGAGAGAGATAACCGGTGACGGGAGCCGAAACGGTGTAAAGGTCCCGCACGCGCGTCACCCCGTCGTCGGTTACGCCGACCTGCATCGTCCCGCGCGTTACGCTGCCAAGGTCCACTTCGACAGCTTCGGGCCAGAAGCTGTAGCCGACGCCAATCAGGAGCAGGGCCGCTCCGATCAGCGCCCACCGCCAGCGCTTGAAGCGCGCCCAGCTCACTCGTGTGCCTTCAGAACGCGGATCATGTCGAGCCGCCTCACCCGCCTGGCCACGACGAGGGCCGTCAGAAAAGCTGATGCGAGAACGACGACCGTGGAAAAGCCATACGTCGCACGCGCGGGGGCAAACGGAAGGCGAAACAAATCCGAACTGAACATCGCAGCCATCAGCTGGCCCATCCCGTAACCCAGAATGCACCCCGGAACGATCGCTGCGAACACCAGCAGCGCAAGCTCGCCCAGCAGGACGGTTCCCACTTCGCTTCTATGGTAGCCGAGCACTCGCAATGTGGCGAGCTCGTGCGCACGCTCGGAGAAGAGAATTCGCGCGCTGTTGTACACGACACCGATCGCGATCGCACCCGCGAAGGCGACATAGAACCCGATCATCGTGATCACATTGCGATCGATCATGTCCCAGAAAAGATCCATGGCAGCGGCCTTTTCAGTCACACCCAGCACAATCGGCATTTCGGCAAGCGCAGTGATGATTTCATCACGCCGCAAGGGGTCGATCTTCAGCAGCGCGGAGCCCACGGGTGCAGCGTCGCGCGTCAGGTTCTCGAGTACTTCGGTCGCCGCGTAAGCGCGCGTACCGACAAACTCGTCGATGGTCGCGGCAACCTGCAGCGTAGAGCGGGTTCGGCGCCCTGACAGCAGGTCCACCTCGACCGTTTCACCCGGTCGCACTCTGAGCTTGTTCGCAAGACTCGTGCTCAGCATCAATCCGGCCGCGGGCAGCGCGACTTGGCGGCCCCGGACATCGATCCGCGCGGAGAGAGAAGCTTCGTCCGTCCCTCCCTCGATGGCCAGTCTTTCCGATCGCACGCCGTGCTTGATCCTGACAGGAACCGCCTTCGCACCTTCTACCGCTATGACACCCGGAATGGATGCGAGTTCGAACAGGACCCGTTCGTTTCGCTGTTCGATGAATGTGACGGTCAGATCCTGCTTCTGGGCGCGAAAAAAGAACGAATCGAGCATGTACTTGGAAGAGTCGGTGAACTGCATTGTTGCAAACAACAGGCCCAGTGACAGCGACACGCCAAGGATGGTCACCGCGGAGCGTCCCGGCCAGCGGGCGACGTGCCGTACGATCATGTTGCCAATCGAGGTCAGGCCGGCATTCATTCCCCATCGCTCGACGACGCCGATGCGGTAAACCGGCGGTGGAGGCGGCGCCATCGCCACAGCGGGATTGAGCCGCACGGCGGTCCACACGCCCCCTCCCGCGCCAAGAAGTGCCGTCGCGATCGAGACGATCCCTCCCGTGAGAAAAACCGGAGCGGAGATCCGGTAGTCGAGAGACGGAAAGCGATAGTACCTGCCGTAGAGTTGCGTCACTTCCCCGCCCATCCACCAACCCAGGACTCCCCCAGCGGCGATGCCGATAAACGCGACGACGAGCCCAAATTTCAGATAGTGCCAGGCGATTGCCCGATTGGAATAGCCGAACGCCTTGATAAGCCCGATCTGCTCACGCTCGGTGCGGATCAAGCGACCGAGCACGATGTAGAGGAGGAACGCCGAAACGAGCAGGAAGATCGGGGGGATTACCCTGGTCATTGCGTCGAGCTGCATGAGCTCGTTATCGAGGAATTTGTTGGACGGATGATCGGACCTGCCAAACGCTCCCATGCCGCCATAGGGCTCTGTGAGGAGGTCGAGCCGGCGGACGACTTCCGCTTCGACGGCTCCGTGCGCGAGTGAGACGGCGAGAGAATTGATTGCCTCGGTTCGGTTGGTCGCCGCCTCGAGAGCCTTGCGCCCCATCCAAATTATTCCGAACCGCTTTTCATCGGGGATGAGTTCACCTGGCGCGATTGCCCAGATGTAATCCGGGGCGAGACCTATTCCGACAACGCGCAGACGATCGCGATTTCCGTAAATGATCGCGTCGAATTCCTGCCCAAGCGCAATTGAGTTGGCTTCGGCGAACGACCTGTCGACGACCACTTCTCCAGGTTCGTCGATACGGGGACCGCGGCCCCGCAGGATCACCAAGCGATCGAGCTGCGACCGGCCGCCGTCCTCAACCGAGTTGACGATCGTCCGGATCGGGTCCGTTCGTCCGGGCAGCTCGAGCGTGGCGTACTGTTCGATTCGTCCTTCGGCCCTTTGAAGCCCGTCAATTTCGGCTGCGCGCTGAACGATGCTGCGGGGTGCCCGCGTCATCGAGACGAACACATCGGCCAGATGCTCTCGTTGGTAATATCTGTCTCGCGACTGTGCGAGCGAGCGGTGAACACCGTTGGAAAGCACGAAGGTCGACATGGCCGCCGCGATCACCAGGGAAATCGCGACCGCTTGCCCTCGCATGCGCCACAGATCGCGGCCGAGTTTCCGGTCGAGCGATGTCACCAGGTTATCTCCGCCGGAGCGATGCGGACCGCGTTGACCACGGTTCTGTCGATCCGTCCGTCGAGGAAGTGAAGCACACGGTTCGCCAGGCCCGCGATCCCGGCATTGTGGGTAATGATCACGAGGGTGGTTCCGAGCTCGTCGTTCGCCCGCTCCAGGGTCTCGAGAACGCGTACACCCGTCGCGCTATCGAGGGCGCCCGTCGGCTCATCGCAGAGAAGTACCGCGGGGCGCTTCGCAATCGCGCGCGCCACCGCAACCCTTTGCTGTTCGCCGCCGGATAGCTGCGCGGGAAAGTGGTTGGCCCTATCCCCCAAGCCGACCAGCGCGAGCGCCTCGAGCGCCGGCATCGGATCGTCCGCGATGTCGGTCACGAGTTCGACGTTCTCGCGCGCGGTGAGGCTCGGGATCAGATTGTAGAACTGGAAGATGAAGCCGATGTTGTCGCGTCGGAAGCGGGTAAGCTCGGAGTTGCCGAGGGCACTCAGTTCAGTTTGACCAAACCACAGCGATCCTGACGTCGCCCGATCCAGGCCGCCGATGATGTTGAGCAAGGTAGACTTCCCGCTCCCTGAAGGTCCCAAGAGGACGAGCACCTCCCCTTCCGCGATATCGATGTCGATTCCTCGCAGAGCCTGGACCTCTGTCTCGCCCGTGCGATAGATCTTGCGCAGATCGCGGGCCAGAAAGGCCGTTGCCAACTTTGTCTCCCCAAACGCTTTCATGAGGGGTGTTCTAAGAGCGCAGGGCCGTCCGCTGCTTCCGGAGATATACGGAGTTCGCCACAGCAGGCTCCACGAGCCGCTCGGGTCTCCGAATGCGCCGGCGCCGGCAGGAATGCGACTTCAGACCGACGATCTTGCGCGCTCGAGAGCCCGCAGTTTTCATCGCAGCGAAACGAACAAGCGGCGCCCCCTGGCCCGTTGTCTCTCTCGAGACAGTGTTTTGGGGACGCCGCCAGTCGTGTCAGACAATCAACGTTTGGCCTCGGACCTAGACCATTTCCGAAGAGCTGGTCCAAAACGACGCCGCGCTCCTGACTGACGAGCTATTTGTGAACGACGTTCTCATAGCTTTTTATTCGTAATTTTACGGGTCTCTCTGGGTTCTAGGGATCCACGACCAACATCTGGACCGCGCACCAAAAATTACACTCAGGACAATCCCTCATAGTATCGCTCCGTTCGGAGGGGCACTCTGTACTCCAGCAATCCACACTCTCGATGGGCACCACGATGAAATCCAAGCCGGCCACTCACGCGATCATCGTCTGTCATCCGGCGCGGGAAAGCTTCACGCTGTCAGTGGCGACCCGCTATGCCGATGCAGTCAGACGGGAAGGCCACAAAGTTATTCTGCGCGATCTCTATCGATGCGGCTTTGATCCGGTGCTCAAAGACGCCGAGCGCCACGGAATCCCGGGGTCCGACGTAGAGAAGGAGTGGACGGTGCTCGGCAATCCCGACGTCTACGTGCTCGTCTACCCGATCTGGTACGGCGCTCCGCCAGCCATGATCAAAGGTTACATCGAGCGGGTTTTCGGAGCCGGCAGACTGACGGGGCGACCACCCAGCGAGGGGGATGACGACCGGATCACAGGCAAATACCTCGTGTCCCTCGCCTCATCGGGACGGGTCCAGGCATGGCTCAAGGAAAAGGGCGTGCCCAACTCGCTGAAGACGATCTTCGATCACTACCAGTCGGACGTGCTCGGCTTTTCCGAATCGCGTCGATATCATTTCGGCGGGGTGACCGAAGCAACTTCAACGCGAGAAATTGAGTCTCACCTAGCGGCGGTGGAAGCGGCCGCTGCCGAGGTCATGGCGCGATTAGCCAAGGGTCCTCCGGATATCGACCCCTACAGCTATTTGAGAGAGGGCCGCGAACCGTGGTGACTGGAACGCTCCGATCGGTACTCGATCCGTGAGTCTACGGATGGTCTCTCGAACTAATGCCCTACTAGGCAATGGATCAGCGACCATTCCGGACCAGCGCATGCCCAAGATCAGACGTGTGCCTATCGACACGAACCCGGAAAACACCGCATTTTTGCTGCGTGACGGGGAGGGGTACTCGCCGGAACAATATTGGGCCCTGCGCAAGATACGGATTTTCGGTGGCGGCCGCGAGATTCTTGCGACGCTGAATATCGTCGATGATGATTGCATTCTACAACATGGCCAGATTGGCCTCGGCGTCCAGGCGTTTCGCCGTCTTGGTCTGCCGGAGAACGCCGAGGTCGCGATCGAACAGGCTCGGCCGCCGGCGAGCTTGGAAGCTGTGCGGAGCAAGATCGAAGGCAACGCTCTGGATAACGATGCCGTCTCGGGAATCGTGCGCGACATCGCCGCCTATCGCTATTCACCGATGGAGATTGCTGCCTTTCTGGTCGCTTGCGCAGGCTCGATGAGCAATGGGGAAACGCTCTCCCTTACGCGAGCGATGGTCGACGTAGGAACGCACCTGCATTGGAACCGGCCACTGGTGGTGGACAAGCACTGCATCGGAGGGATTCCGGGCAACCGAACATCGATGATCGTCGTGCCGATCGTCGCAGCGCACGGTCTCGTCTGCCCCAAAACTTCTTCCCGCGCGATCACCTCGCCCGCAGGTACGGCGGATACCATGGCCGTTCTGGCTGATGTCGATCTGACCGAAGATCGCATGGCTGAGATCGTCGGCCGGGAAAACGCCTTCCTCGCTTGGGGTGGACGCGTTAATCTTTCCCCTGCTGACGATATTATGATCTCGGTTGAACGACCCCTGCGGCTCGACACGTTCGACCAGATGGTTGCGTCGATTCTATCAAAGAAGGTAGCGGCCGGGTCGACCCATCTGGTGATCGACATACCCGTGGGTCCGACTGCAAAAGTAAGGTCTCGCGGAGAGGCCGTGAAGCTGCGCAAGCTGTTCGAGTATGTCGCCCGACATCTCGGGCTCGAAACCAGGATTGTTTTCACGGACGGGTCTCAGCCGGTCGGGCGCGGCATCGGCCCGGTGCTCGAAGCACGCGACGTTATGGCCGTGTTACGTAACCAAGACGATGCACCCGCCGACCTTCGCGACCACTCGATAAGCCTTGCCGGTCACGTTCTTGATTTCGACCCGGCTCTCGAAGGTGGCCGCGGCCACGCGCGGGCGCTGGAACTGCTCGCGTCCGGTGCCGCACTGACCGCGATGGAGCGCATTATCGATGCTCAAGGTCGCCGCTTGCAGGCGCCCGTCCTGGGAAGTCATCGGTTCGACGTTCGTGCTCCGAAGTCCGGGAATGTGAAGCAGATCGATTGCGAACGAATGGCTCGCATCGCGCGTCTCGCCGGATCTCCGATGGATGAAGGGGCCGGCATCGACCTGGCTTTCAAGGCCGGGGCGCAAGTGGAAGCGGGAGCGACATTGTACAGCATCTATGCCGGTTCGGACATTGGCCTGGCATTTGCCCGCGATCTAGCGGCAGCTGACAGCGGGTACGAGATCGTGTGAGGAAGGCCGCGTTACATTTCTTTCCCGACGACGTGGGTCCGGCTACGCGACTGGCCGATGCCTTGGGCGTCGGATCGCTGAAGGTCGCGCACCACTCTTTCCCGGACGGTGAAAGCCTCGTGCGGGTCGAACCCCGCGTACCCGCGGTCTGCTTACTTTACCGGTCGCTCAACGATCCTAATGCGAAGCTCATCGAAGTCCTGTTTGCCGCATCCGCACTCCGAGCGAACGGTGCTAGCCGGGTCGTGCTCGTCGCGCCGTACCTCGGCTACATGCGCCAGGATATCGCCTTTCGTCCCGGCGAGGCGGTAAGCCAGGGGGTGGTCGGAGGCCTGATCGCAGGTGCGTTCGATGCGTGTGTCACGGTCGATGTCCACCTTCATCGCGTTCGCGACTTCGGCCGGGTCCTTCCGGGAATCACGGCACTCAACCTGTCTGCCGCGGAGGCGCTTTCCAGTGCGCTCGATTGCGGCGATGACCCGGTCATCGTCGGTCCTGACGACGAGGCGACGCAGTGGGTCTCGGCTATCGCTTTGCCGCACCGTCTCGATGTCCTGGTCGGTCGAAAAGACCGTAGAGGGGATCGCCAGGTCGCCATCGAGTTCGACGGCACGGAGCGGGTGCGTGATCGCAACGTCGTTCTCGTGGACGACATGATTGCGAGTGGCACGACCCTGAAGGTGGCCGCCGGGCAACTGCTGGCCGCAGGTGCACGGCGTATCGAGGTGCTGGCGACCCATTGCCTCGCTGGCGAAGGCGATCTGAACGCCCTGAAAGAAGCTGGCATCGAGCGAATTCAATCCAGCGATTCGGTGCCCGGGCCGACCGCTACCATCGAATTGGCGGGAATTCTCGCAGTTGGGATCGAACAGGCGGACCTTCTTGCATGACCAAACAACCGACAGTCACCTTTCATGGTGCGGCGCAAACCGTGACCGGCTCGTGTATGCGTTTCTCCTTGAGGAAAGAAGCAATTCTGGTGGATTGCGGGTTATTCCAAGGCTCCCGGACGCTGGAGAGGGCCAATTTCTCGGACTTCGATTTCGACCCTTCGGGAATAAGTGCGGTAGTGTTGACCCACGCCCATATCGATCATTGCGGACTGCTGCCGAAGTTGGTGGCACAAGGTTTCGAAGGTGCAATCCATTGCACCCCACAAACGCGCGACTTGCTGGAGTTCATGCTGGCCGATGCAGGCCGGATTCAAGAGATGGAGGCCCAGCAGCACAATCGGCGCCGCGACCGGTCGGACAAAACCCCGTTCGAGCCTCTCTACACCGAAAAGGATGCCCTCCGGGCATGGCGCCAATGCCGGCCGGTCGAGCTGTGCGAGGCTTTCGATCCCACGCCATCGATTCACGCGAAGTTCTGGAACGCGGGCCATATCCTGGGCTCCGCCACGGTCGAGCTCGACATCGGGGGGGTGCGGGTGGTTTGTTCGGGGGATCTCGGCCCCGAACACAAGCTCTTCCTGGAGGACGCCGCTGGCCCAGCGGGAGTAGACCATGTCATCTGCGAAAGCACGTACGGCGACCGCGAGCGGGCGGACGTTACGATCGAGGATCGCCGGTCACTTCTGCAAGCCGAGGTAGCGGCGGCGATGGCGCGCGGCGGGAACCTTGTCATCCCGACCTTCGCGTTGGAACGAACACAGGAATTGCTTCTCGATCTGGCCGTACTGCTCGATGAGGGGCGGATCGCGAGCGTCAATGTTTTCGTGGACTCTCCGCTGGCGAACGAGATTACCCGCGTCTTTGCCAGTCATGTCGGCAACATGGAGGACACCGGCGGAGAAAATGTCTTCAAGCGCCCCAATTTCCGATTTGTGGAAGAGACGCAGGATTCCATCCGCCTGAACTCCGTCTCCGGAGCGGTTATCATGGCGGCCTCGGGCATGTGCGAAGGCGGGCGCATCCGACATCACCTCATACACAACCTGCATCGGCGGGATTCCACGATTCTGTTCGTGGGCTACCAGGCACAGGGGACGCTGGGGCGAGCCATAATCGACGGTGCGCGCTCGGTGCGGATATCGGGCAACGACGTTCAGGTGAGAGCGCAGATCAGGCGTATCGAAAGCTATTCGGCACATGCCGACCAGCGCGAACTACTTACTTGGATCGACGCGCGATCGCCGATTGAGGGAAGCCTTTTCCTCACGCACGGGGAGCCGGAAGCAATGGAAGTTATGCGCCGCGAATTGCAGCGGCGCTCTCCGGGCCTGACGGTAAAGCTGCCGCTGCTCGGAGAAACATATGCGCTCGCGGCAGCCACCCCCGCAAAGCGCATATCGACCGGGCGGATCGACCTGCAGCAGGCCACCGGTCGCGATTGGCAGAACTCCTATGCCGAATTCGCGTCCGACCTGAAGGAGCGCCTGCGCCGCATCGAAGACGAGGACCTTCGAAAAAAGGCAATTCGGGAGATGCGCGAGATTATCGATTCATACGCAACATCGCGGTCGAATCGACCTCACTGACGAACGCCCGGGGTTAATCCCGCTTTCGATAGGGGACAAAATCACCAAGAAAAACCACGCCGGTGGTGAAGCCGCTCATCCGGTCGACAGTCCGTATAATGTCTTGCTTGCACAGCTGGCCGCCGGTTCTCTTGATTACGACGATATCACTCGTGTCCAGCGAGTGAGGATCGGCGGGGCGAGAGACCCAGACCGTGTCTCCCGCTTCGTACACGATCGCCGTGTGATCCAAGATCTGCAATCGGTTGGCGTCGAACGCGGAGATGCAACTGCGAGGCTGGCCTGGCAAGCGGCCACGGAGCATCTCGGCGAGCCTTGCTTCCTCGCGGTCCTGGATCGCATGGCGGATCGGCGCGCCAGTGGTCGTGCAACTCGAGAGTACGACGGCAACGGCCGCAACTGCGAGAATGTTGGTCGCGCACCAATGGTGCCCTCGCACCTGAAGTCCCATCGTCGGTCTCCTCGTTAGACATCGACCCTCGGCGGAATGATGCTAGCGCCCGCCGGGCCCCCGTCCATACCACTCGGGAACATCCACGCCCATCGCGCGGGCTCGCTCACGCGCCTGCTCGTGCATTTCGGTGCGGATGCGTTCGCGCTCCTCTGGCGACTTGGCCAAGTGGATCCGGTTCATGAACTGCAACCGTTCCTGCTCTGTGAGCATCGTCATGAGCATGTATCTCGCGCGTGCCTGCACGTCGGCCACGCCTGCACTGGAAGGTGGTTCGATCCCCATTTCCCTCGCACGATCCTGGATGATTTTCTGGTGCTCGGCTCGAACACGAGTGCGCTCCTCGGTCGTCTTGGCGTTGCGCATTTCGTTTCTGAACCGCTCGCGCTCTTCGGCAGTCAGCAAGCTGAAAGTGGCTAGCTGTCCGTCGACAAACTCGCTCGTGCGGAGACGATCCCGGTCCTGGTCGCGAGTCCTGTCGCGGTCGCGGTCGAGATCTGAGTCGGAATCGCACGTGCCGTCGCGGGCACACAGACGGTCCTGATACCGGGTGCGGTCGAGATCGCCTCGCGGTACTGACCTTCCTGTTGCGGTCGACGCGCCACCGCCGCTTTTTTGTGCCAAGGCCATCTGGGGCATAGCGGCCACCAAGAGGAGCGCGCTGACGGGTAAAAAGAGTGCTCCACGCATATCCATCTATCCTTTTGCTTTTCAATTGGGTCAGGGCTTTGGCCGCTGGATTTTGGGCTCAAGGCGGGAGATGACCTCCCGGGCCGCGAAGATGTTGCCGTCACCGGCCGGTCTGGCGCCGCTATGCATCACGATATCGGCACTCGCTTCGTACCGATCGACCGTGCGCACGTTTACCGAGCGGGTCCAGAAGGGGTCGCCATACCAAGGGTACCAACTGCGCCAGCCAATGCGTGGTTCGTAGTACCTCCAGTATGGCCGCCAACTCGGATAGCCCCACCACGGATCGTAGAGCGGATCCGGAGCAATGGTCCGGTGCACCTCGTGTTGCGTGTCGCGGTTGACGATCTCGAACCAGTCGCGGTGCTGCTCGACCGTGAGTTCCGCCGCCCGATAAAGCAGGTAGCCCTCGACGGTTTCACGCGAGGTCAGGGTGTTGCCAGCGAAGGTGACCCGCCATTGGTCAGGTGCAAGGCGCGTTTCGGAATATCCGCCTCCCGCATGGGAGGCGGCCGAGATGGGCTGGTACGGTGTTGGCGTCGCGCATGAAGCCAGCGCTAGCACGGCACCCGCGCCGAGGCTCGTGAGGAGGACTCTCTGCAAATTGGGCCAGTTCAAATGCATTTCCTATCCCCTTGGGCCTTCTTGAAATCGGATGGCGCCGGGCACTTGACATTGCGAACGCCGGTAACAGCGTCGCTGCAGCAGTGCCGGTTCACAGGTTCTTCACAACCTTGAAACGGGTCGATAAATTCCTGCTTATTCAATTGTTATCCGTTGTTGATTCTATCTGCCGCCCGGTCGGGGGAAGCTGAAATCAGGTCATTCCCGAATGGGGAATTTACTTAGAGCCGCCAAGAGAGCCGAAGCCGGAACAACTTTCCTAAATGATCGAACCGGTCCCTATCGCGGCCATGCGCGATGCCGGGCGACGCTGTTCGACGGGAGCGCCAACCGCGTAAGCAGAACGAGCGGAAGCCCGATCTGCACGATCAGTACCAGCGCGCTCGCTCATTCCGCTCAAACGAGATAGTGGAATTGCGATGTTCAGACGATCTTGCCACTGGCAAGTGCCTCCCTCAGCCCGAGGCGAAAGTCCGGATGGGCGATCTCGATCAGCTCTTCCGCCCGCTGGCGAAGCGACTTTCCTTGCAAGTCTGTCCATCCGTACTCGGTCACGACAATCTGGGTGTCGTTGCGAGGAACCGTGACCGGCCCGTCGAGCTTCGGCACGATCCGGGATACGGTTCCTCCCTTTGCCGTCGAATGGCAGACGATGATCGACTTACCGCCTTTTGAAGCCGCCGCACCGCGAACAAAGTCGAGCTGCCCGCCAGATCCGCTGTACTGCCGTCCGAGCATGTGTTCCGAGTTGCATGCGCCGCCGAGATCTACCTGCAGCGTGGCGTTTACCGATACCACGTGATCGTTCTTCGAGATGTGACGAGGGTCGTTCACTACCTGCACCGGAGCACTGTGAAATCCCGGATTGTCGTCGAGGAAGTCATAGAGGTCGCGATCGCCCATGGCGAAGGTGAAGACGCTCCGCCCTGGATATGTGGTCTTGCGCCGGTTTGTCACCGCGCCGCACTGCATCAGCTTCGCGAGCGCAGGCGTCATCAGCTCTGTGTGAATTCCGAGGTCCCGGTGTCCTGCCAACATGGCGCAAACGGTGTTCGGCAGGGTACCGATCCCCATCTGCAGGCAGGCACCATCCTCAATCATCCCAGCGACGACGCGAGCGATCTCCGCGTCTGCGGAATCTTCCGGCCGCACTGTCAGTTCAAGCAACGCCTCATCATGCTCCACAATCGCGTCGACTTCTGAAACGTGCAAAAGTGAGTCCCCAAACACCCGCGGCATGTTTGAGTTTACCTCGACGATCAGCCGTCCGGCTGCCCTCGCGACGGTGCTGGAATAGTCGTTGCCGGTGCCGAAGGTGAACCAGCCGTGCTGGTCCATGGGCGAGACGGAGGTGATGAAGGTGTCGGGCTTCACGCGCTCCGCAAGAAGCCTCGAGGAATCACTGAATGCGGTCGGCACAAATTCGATCAGATCCCGGAATTGCGCGCCAGGCTGTTTGATGAGTTCCCGTTCGATTTTCGTCAGGAACATGCAGTGCGGGCGCACTCGATCAAGCAGTCGGGGCCTGAGCACGGTGCGCGCAGCATGCTCCATCGAATGAAAATACCACAGGTTCAACCGCTGAAGGTCGCCCGCCTCAACACGCGCACTTAGCGCCGCGAGGAGAGCCGGCGGCTGCCCGACCGCCATCGCCATCGCCAGCGCTTCGCCTGAAGAGACGGAAGCGACGGCGGCTTCCGGAGTGGTGAGTTTCGATCGGTACGCTGCGGCAATGTCCATCCTCGGGGGCCTCGGCGGGTTCAGCTGGCTGGCAGCTCGATCACCGCACCTCGTTGTCGTGGAGGAAGGCGATGACCGCACGCTCGTCGTCGATCGCCTGGGCGAAAGAAGCGAGCGTGCCCGTTCCCGAGTAGTCCTGGCTGCCGAACACCGCTTGGTAGACGTTCACCTCGGTGGGGACGTAGCTGCCGTCTGCTTGCTTCACCAGCACAGTCGCCGTGACGGCCCCATAGGTGTCCGACCGGTCGTAACTGTAGCTGCTGTAGTTGACGTTCGAGTAGGTTACGTCCCCAACTTTCACCGGATTGATGCCCAGAATCGCGTTCTGGTAAGCCACGGTATCGAGAGAAATCGGCGCGTACTTGTCGGCTGCAGCGGCGAGGAAGCTGGTGGCCGCTTTCATGTCTGCGGTCGTCAGCGTGCCATCGACCAGAAAGTCGAACTCCGTTCCCGGTAGATCGGTCACTCCGGGAATGGTGCCCTGGGTCATCAATGCGACGTAGAGCGCCATGTTCTCAAGCGGGGCGTCAATTGTCTTGGTGGTGCCGTCGGCGCCTGTGACAACCAGTCGCCCTGCAGGATCGGTGGTGATCGCGGTCGCACCATTGAGCAGCGTCACGACCTCCTCTGCCCGCTGGTCGAGCACCTGCGTCGGCGAACGGCCTGCGCTGAGACGGCTGAATTCGACCGGAATCGCGAGCGAAGGATCGATTGGTGCCCCTTCGGCATCGAGCGGAACGAGATTGCCTTCCTTGTCGATAGGCTGGACGAACCCACTCGAATTCAGGATCGGCACGCCGTTCGCGTCGCGCAGAATAACGTAGAGATCACCGTACAGATCGCCCTTCGCGCTCCCCGCGGTGCCCGGCTTCTCGCCGTGAGCGTTCTTGCCGCCCTTCTCACCCGCCCAGGCAGGACGGTCGGAATCTTCCTCTTCGCCTTCACTCCCGGTGGATTTGCCGGCCGATTTGCGGCCCGTTCCTGCCCAGCTCGGGCGATCCGAATCTTCCTCCGCCTCCGCGCCCACGTCACGGAAGATGTCTTCCATGCTGCGGTGCCCCTGGCTGGTCGAGGACTCGCCCGGAGTTCGCCCCTTGCCGCCCTTCTGACCGCCGCCGGAATCCTGGTGATCGCTTCCCGAATCGTGCTGGTCGCTCCCGGATTCGTGGCTGCCGCCGTGGTCCTGCGCCACGGCGGCGGGCGCCAGCGCGATTGCGACACCGGCAGTGGCCACCATCAGCCCAGCTGCGGCAGTGGCCGTATGCAGGCTATTCATAAAAGTGGAACGGATCGACATGTCTGGTCCTCGTCTCGATTGATAGGTCAGTGGCGCTGGTGTGGCGAAAACGTGACCCCGCTGGGATCGGGTCAAATCCTATCGGGAAATCTACTTAGAGCCCCCAGGAAAGGCCCATACGGAACAGGGTTTCCGTGTGATCGAAGCGGTCGACGTTGCGGCCGTACTCGATGTCGTAGGCATCGTAGGTCGTGACGGTATAGTCGGCACGCAGGCGGGTCCGTTCGCCCAGGCCGATCTCCAATCCACCCCCCAGCCGGGTGCCGGGCCGGGTTTCCTTCGAATCGACAGCGGTTCCGCTGGTAGCGTAGGGCACGTCGAACCGCGTCCGAACGAGGCCTGCGCGCCCGTAGAGCAGTGCCGAATTGCCAAGCAGCACACCCCCGCGCAGCGAGCCACCGTAGGACCACTTGTGCTGCGCCGAATAGGTTCGCCCGTTCGGATCGCGTTCGATGTTCCAGTTGATGGCCGAGACGTCGCCCTCGCCCTCCAGGCCCAGATATGCGTGGCCAAGGACGGCGCCGAATCCCGCATTGAGACCCGCAAGGGCGCCGTGGCTGGCGCGCTGCACGTCGAGGATGAAATCTCCCCCGCTACGCGGGCCCTGGTTGCTGGTGATAAGCGCCCCATGTCCGACCTGAAGGCCCACATATCCGCCCCCGAATTGCATCGGAGGCAATGGTTCCTCGCCGGGGCGAGCCCTGCCCAGCCGGAAGCCCCCGCCGATGCGAAACTGACTCTCGTCGGACGAGAGGTTGTCGAAAGCGTCATTGGTCGTGGGGACGTCGTAATCCGCGTATGATGTGACCACGTATTCGGTGCGCAGGAAACCGAGGCTGCCGACCGGCACTTCGAGGCCTGCGCCGACCCTGAGTCCATGGCGGCGGCTGTTGCCGCTCAACGATCTGTCGTGGACAGCGTAATCGGTCCGCAACCTCGCAGATGACCAGCCGAAGCGCCCATAGATCAGGTCGCGTCGGGGCGTGGCGAAGCCCAAGCGTGCGGCCACGCCGATTGCGTTTCGCTTATCGATCGAAAAGGTACGGTCGCCGGAATGGTGCCAACGGGGTCCGTCGAGCGAAGCCTCGGCCTCGAGCCCGAGGTAGAGCGACCCTGCCATGATGCCATATCCTGCAACGGCCACGGCGGCGGAGCCGTCGTTGCCGAAGTCCGCGGTGTTGGCTCCGTTGGCCCCGCGCGGTCCGTCGAGTGCGGTCACGAGGGTCCCGTGCCCGAACATCGCGCCCAGGTAAGCGCCGGCAGGAGCCTGCACCTGCAATACCAGCGGCGTGGGATCGGACGCGAATCCGGGGTGCAGCTGCGCACCCAAGCTGACCTCAAAGCGGTTCTTCACATAATCGTAGCCGGCGGCGTTCGAACTGCGCTCCGCGTGCATGTAGTCCGCACGCAGGTAGATAGAGCGGACCAGCCAGTACTTCGCCCACAGGTCGCCGCCGAGCACGAACTCGATCCGCTGGTCGCCGACATAGTCGTAATGCGTGCCGGTCAGTCCGGCACCGGCAGACAGGCGCGCGTTTGCGTCGTGGCGCAGGCCGATCCGTCCGGAAGTGACAATGTAGCTCGAAGCGTCTGGAAGGGTGGTTTCCTCGACGCTCCGATCGAGCCGGAACGAACCGTCGAGACCGCCGTCTCCTTGCCAGTCGAGCGTCGCGCCGACGTCGAAGGTGCTCACGTCCTTCAGGCGCGGATCGCGGTAGTCTTGGCGCAGCCAGCCAGCGAATGCTTCGGCAGTAAACTGCCTGCCCAACTTGCCCCGTACGCCGGGGGCAAGCGAGAAGCCGTGCGAATTACGCGCAAAGGTAAAGTCATCCAGGCGATCGTCGTACCTCCGCCTGTCGTACGCACCCTGCACAAAGAGTTGTAGCCCCGAAGTAAGCGCGTAACTGGCGCGCGCACCGATTTCTCCTTGCACCCGATCCCGGTCATGGTTGTTGATCGTGCCGGATGATCCGGGAACGTCGCTGAACTCGTATCGGGTCACGGTGCCGGCGAGACGTCCGATTACGGGTCCGTGCTCGCCAACGAGGCCGAGGTACCCGAAGCCCCGGCGATACCGGGTGGGTTCCAGCCCGCTAGCAGCCTCGGGAGATGCGCGCCCCTCGTGATCCCAGCGCCATTCCGCGCCACCGATCAGCGACACATCCGAACTCAATCGCGCACGCTTATCGGCCGACAACAGCCAGTCTTCGTAGTCTTCGTTCGTGAGGTCGGCATAACGTCCGATCTCGCCTTCCGCGCGGAACGTCACACTCGACCGCTCGGAGCCGAGCTGCGCCCGTGCAAACGGCTTTACAAGCAAATAGAAATCGTCCGCCTCCCGGTTTCGGATGGCATAGACGTTGTCGTCGTAGCCGCCGGTTATTTCGAGGCCAAGGTTCGCCGGCTGATTCGAACCCGTGGGTGGAGCGACAGTGTCTACGGAAATCGCGGCGGCTTCAGGATCACTTTCCTGCGCGGCGACAGTGGTCGCAAGCGATGCAACAGTTGCCAGCAGTAACGCTCGAACAATCGTGAACCTGATCATCCCAGTTCCCAAGAGTGAAGTCTCGACCTGCAGGGTTAGTCGACTCCCAGAGCTTCAGCGCTTGGTAGTTATCCTGAGGATCCACGCGAATCAGATAGCCTCGCCGCTCTGCGTGTGGATCAGCGAGGTCTGTTCATCTCCAGGGGGTTGCCTGAATTGGCGTGCGTGTGAGCGGGGCAGTTCGGATCGGACACTCGAATGGCGACTTCGCCGAGGTTCTAGGAGGCCTGGAGTTGCAGTCCGAAATCGACATTTCCGAAGAAGCTACCGAAGTGCTGGTCGGCCGCGTGCAGATCCAGCAGGTGATCATAAACTTGCTGCGCAACTCGCTCGAAGCGCTCGGCAGGCGTAGGTCGTGATCCTGACGTGCGTCGAAGAGGACGGCATGACCCGCTTCACGATCAGCGACACTGGCCCCGGCATCCCGGAAGACCGGCTCAGGACTCTGTTCGAGCCGTTCTCGGGCAGCCCCGGTAGCGGCATGGGACGCTTTCGATTTGCCGCACGATCGTGGAGGCACATTGAGGACGCATCTGGTACGATCCACCTCCCGATAGAGGAGCCACTTTTCACTTCACGATTCCGAATGGCGACGCCGAGGGAGACTGCGGATGATGGTTCAGAAGCTGGTACATATCGTCGACGACGAGGATTCGATCCGCCGTTCGCTGGACTTCCTGCTCTCCTCCGCCGGTTATCGCGCAATGCGATGGGAGGGCGGTTCTCTAATCGCGCCTCCGCCGTCAATCTTTATCTCAAACTACTTTCTGCCCCGGGGTCACGGTTCTCTCCGCGGTCGGCGAATGCCGCCGCAACATCTGGTTCGAAGCCGAGGTGCTGCAAGGTCCACAGCGGGCTCTCTTGAGGATCAAGAGGCCCAAGGCCCTCTCGCGCAGTCACCTACATCCTCGCCCCGTTGGGCAAGCATCCATTCGGGAAAACGACCGAATGGAAAACGTACATGTCGTATCAGGCAGTGGCGGAACTCTCCTGCCAGCGGAACGGCTCGCCCGAGCGCCAGATGCTGTGAAGAATTACCGACAGCTTGCGAGCCAGTGCCACCCGGGCCTTGCCCGCGCCCGACCGCCTGGCGATCGCCTCCGCCCACTCTTTGAGTTGGGACGGACGCTTGATCCGCGCCAGGATCACGACGGCTGCTTCATACAGCAGCGTGCGGGTGAGCGTATCGCCGCACCGTGATATTCTGCCGCTGCGATCGATCTCGCCCGACTGATATTGTCGGGGTGTCAGCCCGCAATGTGCACCAACAGATCGTGATCGGCGAAATCGAGCCGGATCCTCGACGGTGCTCACGTAGGCGAGCACCGACAATGCGCCGATGCCGGGCACGCTCATCAGAAGCTTGCAGACCGGACTTGCCTTGACCAGCGCGCGCACGGCTTTGTCGAAGACAGCGATCTGCTCGCGCAGCTGCCGCCAGGCGACGAGCATGGGTTGCACGATCGGCGCTACATCCGAACGATCGGCGAGCAAGGCTTCAACCCGCCGGTCGAATGACACCCCACGCATCGTGCCCGGCAGCAGACCAAATGTCTTCAGCACCCCGCGAATGTTGTTGGACAGCCGCGTTGTCATGCCGACAAGTTGGGCACGGGCGCCGAGCAGAGCACGCGCGCGGTGGGTCTCGAACGACTTCACGTGGACCGATCGATACCAGCCTGTGCGCATAATCTGCGCCAGTCCCTCGGCATCGTTCTGGTCCGTCTTGTTGAGCTGCATCTTGAGGGCGGCGCGTGCATGTCGAGCATCGAGACACACAACATCGAACCCTCGGGCGCGCAGCTCGTGAACCAGCCACGGCGTCATCGGACCTGTCTCGATGCCGAGACGCGCATCAGTACCAGCCCGACTGCGCACCCTCGCTTCAATCTGCTCTGGCGTAGAGCCGCACTGGTCTCGCCACAGCCTTTGCCCCTGCGCATCGACGGCGCAGATCGCCGTGATCTTCTGCGACACGTCCAAACCAACATAGTGAATCATGATAGCCTCCGATGGTCAAACCACCGGGCGAACACGCCCGGACCGCGACATTATCAGCGACTCAAGAGCGCGCCGCGATTACCGGATGTCCACAGTTCATCAAGGGCGTCGATCCGGCCGCCAGCGCCTGCGTACTACTCGATATCCGGATGCCGGAAATGGATGGGCTAGACGTGCAAAGGCAGATGATCGAACGCGGCGTCAATCTGCCGGTCGTCATGCTCTCGGGTCACGGCGACATCGCTCTCGCCGTTCAGGCAATGAAGGGGGGCGCGGTCGACTTTCTCGAAAAGCCCGCAGACCGGACCCGCCTGTTGCAAGCGATCGAGCGCGCGTTTGAAGAAGGTGCCGATTGCGACGCCTCGCACGCGAACCGCGATTGGGCCAAGGTCCAGATCAATGGTCTAACCGATCGCGAGAGGGAGGTCCTCGACGGGCTGGCGTGCGGATATCCCAACAAGACCATCGCTTACGATTTCGGGATCAGTGCTCGCACGATCGAGGTTTACCGAGCAAATATCATGACCAAGCTTGAGGTATCGAGTTTCGCGGACGCACTGCGCGTCGCCTTTGCTGCCGGCCTCGGCAGCTAGCGCGAGTGGGCCGAAGCTCACGACCGCGCACCGCGGTTGCCGTTTAGTGCGCTGAAGCGCGAAGATCGGTAATTCTCCGCTCCGGAAGATACCGCATGTCGACAGATGTGAGGAAGCGGCAGAACGGCCCGTAGCAGGTGCCGGTCAATCCCGACCCCTCCAAATCCCGACCCTGTCCGGCGCCTGCTCCCCATGTGATCGAAGGAGCACAAGTCCATGACAAAGACAGGCAGCCAACTGCAACGCGACGTCATCGATGAACTCGAATGGGATCCCCGGGTCGATCATGCCGATATCGGCGTGGCCGTCGTCGACGGAGTCGTCACCCTCAACGGGTATGTGAAAAGCTACGCCGAGAAGGTCGCCGCAGAGCATGCCGCAAAGCGCGTATCCGGGGTCAAGGCTATCGCAGAGGAACTCCACATTCGCTACGTGTCCGACGCCAAGACCGCCGATCACGAGATCGCCAAGCGAATTCTCGACATGTTTCGCTGGAACGTGAGCATTCCCGACGAGAAGCTTCAGGTGAAAGTCGAACGCGGATGGGTGACGCTTTCCGGCGAGTGCGAGTGGCACTACCAAAGCGACGAAGCGACAAAAGTGGCGGCGAAGGTTTCCGGGGTGACGGGTGTCTCCAACGCCATCGTGATCAAGAACAGCGCACATGTGTCGGATGTCCGCAAGCGTATCGAGGACGCCTTTCGCCGGCAGGCCAACCTGGATGCCGCCTCGGTCACGATAACGACTTCGGGCAGCAAAGTGACGCTGGGTGGCAAGGTCAGGGACTGGCACGAGCGTAAGGTGGCCGAGCAGGCAGCTTGGGCAGCCCCGGGTGTGACGCAGGTCGAGGATCGCATCCTGGTCGCCTGACGCGGAGCCATTGACTGATCAGGATAACGGGGCCGGAATCTCCCGCCCCGTTATGCTTTCCGCGATCACTGTCGTAGTGCGAGTTCCGGAGCAATCTCGGGTATGCTGTAGTCCGGTTCGTCGAAGTCCGGACCGAGCGGCTCGATCTCCGGGGGCTCGTCTTCGTCGGGCGGCGCCAGCGCCGGCTCTACTCCGGGCGGTTCTTCCGGGTTGTCGCGGTCCGGAGAAGGTGGAGGGACGGTCGCCATCGCTAATTACCCGACTAACTGACCGCAATCTTGCGAATGCGGCTCGCCGCCTCCTTGTCCTTACGCAGGTTCAGGTGCAGCACGCCCTTGCGGTACTTGGCCTCGATCGCGTCGGAATCGACGTCTGCAGGCAGTGATACCTGACGGCGAAAAGATCCATAGGTCCGTTCGTTCACCAGGCAGCCATCGGCCTTCTCCTCGCTCTCGCTGCGCTTCTCGCCGGCTATGGTGAGCACTCCATCAGCTACGGAGACGTCGATGTCCTTTTCCTCCATTCCCGGAAGCTCGACCGCTAATTCGTAGCGATCGCCGCGATCCTGGAAATCCATGGCGGGCGAAAACCCCATCTCCGGCCTATTGAACAGCGAGCGGGGTGCGCGTGGAAAGCTGATATCGTCGAACAAGTGATCGATCTCATCGCGCAGGCGACCGAAAACGGTGGGCAATGTCTGCTCCGTCCGCTTGCGCGCCGGTAAGGCTATTTGTTCGTTCATCGGGGGACTCCTTAAGAAGTAGCGATCATCGCCGGCCTCGAAGTCGGCGACGCGCATCCTAGGTGCCCCCGCCAGCGCCGTGGCATCCGGTTAATACCTGATGTGTCCAGCAGGCAACGAAGGATATCACGACCTCAAGCCCAGCCCAGGATGGTATCAATGACCGATAGATCTCGCCTCGTCCTCGCCTGGGTCCTGCTGATCGTCGGCATTGCTGCGGTGGTGGTTTGGTATCTGCAACTGCAAGTGGACACGCCCAGGATCACATTCGAGCCTGTTCCCGGATCTGCCGGGGAAACCATTGGATCGAAGGCGCCCGAAACACGTATGACGAATGTTCCGCCGACTGCTGCCTCCGGCGTTGGTGGACAAGCCAAGTAGAATCGGAAGAGAGCGGTGCATCCCGATCCTTCGGCGGACGCAGCCTTCGGATCACTCCCCCGCGCTTCGATACGCTGCGCAATGCCGTGCTCGAGATCGTATCGCGTTTCCAGGAGCGTTGCAGCAAGCGAATCGGAATAGGCGACCCGTATCTCGACGAGGTGCGCCGCCGTTGACGCATCCTAAGCTTGGAATCGGGCCGGGAATTGGAGGGGACTCGCAAAACTGTCGAATCTGGCGTCGGGAGATGTCGATAGCGAGCCGTTCGCCTACGTACTGCTGGCTGAGACCGTGCTGACAGCGCCACTCGCGGAACGCGAGCGTATCGTCATCGACAAAGCGCTGCGAAGGCTGGCGGTCATTTCTACTTTCGGGCTAGCTGGTCGGGTTGCCGAATGTCCGGAATTGGGGCGCTTAGTTGCCCGGCAGCTTTCGCTAGAAGCCGCCCGACGGCTTGTGGGCCGCTTTCTGACTGTCAGCTCTTGGGCAGCAGCGAACTGAAGTGACAATGGCAAGTCAGCCGCTGCTTCCGATCAGGCGATCGTCGCGATGGTCATCATCCTCACCAGGTCGGACAGAGTCTTCGCCTGCATTTTCATCATCGCGTTGGCCCGGTAGACCTCGACCGTTCGCGGGCTGATGTCGAGGTCGATCGCGATGACCTTGTTGGCCTTGCCTTCGACCAGGCCGTCGACGACTTCGCGCTCCCTGCGGGACAGGGTCTCGATGCGGGCAACGACTTCGCGTCGCTGCGACTGTCCTTCCTCCTCTTCTCCCCGTCGCGCCAGCGCGGTGCGGATTGCCGAAAGGATCGCTTCATCGTCGAAGGGCTTTTCGATGAAGTCGGCGGCACCGGCCTTCATCGCCTGAATCGCCAGCGGAACATCTGCGTGACCCGTGATGACGATCACCGGGGCACCGCCGTCCCCATCGGACATCCTGGCGGCGAGTTCGATCCCGCTCATGCCGGGCATTCGCACGTCGGTGACGATGCAAGCCCCCGCGAGCGGAGGGGCAGACTTCACGAACGCGTCGGCAGATGAGAACGAGCGAACTTGTATTTCAGCGACGTCCAGCAGGAATTCCAGCGATTGGCGCGCGCTCTCGTCATCATCGATCACGTAAACGATCGCGTCTTTCGCCTCGTCATTCTCCATCGTAGAGTTCCTCGTCTGCAACTGCCTGCAAAGTAAAGCCGAATTCGGCGCCGCCATCCGGCGCTTCCTGTCCCCAGATCCGCCCGCCATGAGCTTCGACGATCGTGCGGGAGATCGAGAGCCCCACGCCCATGCCGGTTCGCTTGGTCGTGATGAAGGGCTGGAAAAGCTTCCCGGCCACCTCCGGATCGATCCCCGGTCCCGTGTCGGTCACCCGGACAAGGGCCATCGCTTCATCGGCCGGTTCGATGGCAATGGTCAGGTCGCGGCCATCTGCGTCCGATTCCGCGATCGCGTCGACCGCGTTGCGGACGAGGTTGAGCACGACCTGCTGAATCTGCACCTTGTCGGCGAGAACGAGATCGATCGCCGGACTGAAATCGTATCGCACGCGAATGCCGTGCTCCTTGGCCCCTACGAGGGCGAGCGCGCTCGCTTCTTCGACCAGCTTGGGCAGGCTTTCGATGGTCCGCTCGGTCTCGCCCCGCGCCACGAAATCCCGCAACCGGCGGATGATATCGCCGGCACGCAAGGCTTCGGTGGCCGCCCTTTCCACCGCCTCCGCCACGCGCTCATGCGGAACCTCGTCCCGTCCCAGCAGGATGCGCGTACCTTTCAGGTAGTTTGCGATCGCGGAAAGCGGCTGGTTGATTTCGTGTGCAAGCGCAGAGGCCATCTCGCCCAACGCGGTCAAGCGCGAGATATGGACCAGTTCGGTCTGCAGTTCTTGCAATCTTGCCTCGGCCTGCTGCCGCTCGGTCAGGTCGCGGATGAAGCCGGTGAAAAAGCGGCGTCCGTCCGCGGCCATTTCGCCGACCGCGAGTTCGATCGGGAAGGTGGAACCATCCCGTCGGGAACCCACCACCACTCTGCCCTTGCCGATGATCCTTTTCTCGCCCGTCCGGTAGTACCGCGCGAGATAGCCGTCGTGCGCGCTGCGATAGGGCTCGGGCATCAGCAGGTTGACGTTGCGACCGGCCACTTCGGACGCCTTCCAGCCGAACATGCGCTCGGCAGTCGGGCTGAACTCCCGGATCGCGCCCGCCTCGTCGATCACGACCATGGCATCGGGCACGGTATCGAGAATCGACTGCAAGTGCGCTTCCCGGCGTGCCAGGATCGTCGCCGATGCCTCGGTCTCGACCCTTGCCCTCTGGAACCACTCGCCCCCGAAAGCGACAGAAACGCCGATGATCACGAACGCGACCGCCGCGATGTAGCTGCCCTGGGTCACCGGTCCTGCCAGGGCGTCGCACCAAAGGCCCGCGGCGGCGCCGGCAACCGCTGCGACCGCACCCGCGCGAAGTCCGGACAAGGCGCTGGCAACCACCACACCCGGCACGAAGAAAATGAACGTGGCGCGCTGCGCCAGGTCCTCGGCAAAAAGCAGCCGTATCCCCGCACCCGCGCCGATTGCGCCAAGCGCCAGCAAAAGCGCGGCGGCAAACGACAGGCGCGGCAGGAACCGGCTCATGAAGCTGGCCGGCGGTGCCTCCGGTAAGGCCCTTAGGGCGCTCTCCGTAGGGTGATCATCCAAATTTCGCGTTTCCGTTCATAAGCCTAGATCGTCTCCAGCAGCGGCGCTTCCAGTTCAACGTGCCGCCAAGCGGAGAAGTTTCAATGACTGCACCCTTCATCGATCTGGGCGTTCACCACAACCCTCGCGGGTTGTCGGACCGGATCGCGTTCGGCTTCACCAAGGCACTTCGCTGGTGCGCCGATACCTTCTTTGCCGAGCGTTATGGCCACCGTGCCGTCGTGCTCGAGACGGTAGCGGCCGTACCCGGGATGGTGGGGGCGACGATCAACCACCTCGCCTGCTTGCGCCGCATGTGTGACGACAAGGGCTGGATCAAGACGCTCATGGACGAAGCCGAGAATGAGCGCATGCACCTGATGACCTTTATTGAGATCTCCAAGCCTACTCTGTTCGAGCGGGCGGTGATCATCGGCGTCCAGTGGGTGTTCTACCTGTTCTTCTTCGGACTCTACCTGGTCAGCAGCAAGACCGCGCACCGCGTGGTCGGCTACTTCGAGGAAGAAGCGGTGATCAGCTACACCCACTACCTCGCCGAAATCGACGAGGGCCGCAGCGCGAACGTGCCGGCTCCCGAAATCGCCAGGCGGTACTGGGGCCTGCCCGACGGTGCGACGCTGCGCGACGTCGTCCTGGTGGTCCGTGCCGACGAGGCCCACCACCGCGACGTGAACCACGGCTTCGCCAACGAGCTCGCCGGTCTGCCGGTCGCCCAGGTGGCCGAATGCCCGCCGCACGCGGCGCTCGAACCCAACTGGAAGAAGGCGGCCTGATCGACGGCCGCGAGCAAGGAGGAACGGACATGGATCGCTCGAACGTGATCGGCTTGTTCATCGACGACGTCCCGGTCCTTTCCTCCCTGCAGTTCTCGCTCGCCACCGAAGGGTTGACGACCACCGCGGGCGGCCCCGCTAGCAAGGGTAACTCCCCAGCGCGGGTTCTGGTGATCGACCAGAACTACCGGGGGGACGGCCTCGGCTACCTCGCGGGACTGCGCGAAGCGGGATGCGCGGCCATGGCTATCGTGCTCGTGACGAACCCCGCCGCGCAGTTCCGAACACGCGCCGCATCCCTTGGTGCGGACGTCATCGAGAAGCCCCTGCTCGGCGATGAGCTCAGCAACGCGATATCGGCCCTGCTTGGGCATCAGAAAGCAGCATGACATGAACCCGGCGCTTCCCCCCGGCCTCAAGGCCTACAAGCAGACAGCGACCTTCACCGAAACGACCGTTCCCCCCGGCTTGCTGGGCGATCACTCGACCAAGGACGGGGTCTGGGGGCTAATCGAAGTCGAGAGCGGCAAGCTCCGCTATTTCGTGGCCGACCCCCGCCAGCCCAACCGCGAGCAGACCCTGGTGGCCGACGGCGAGGCCGGTGTCGTCGAGCCCACGATCCTGCACCGTGTCGAACCCCTGGGCGAGGTGCGGTTCCACGTCCGGTTCCTGCGGGAACCCGGCGCCCGCCAGGAAAGGAGCGGCGCATGACCATTCGAGCCGCGATCCCGCAAGATGAACGACCCGACACTCGCGCAATTGCCCTCGCGAAGCGTGCCGAAAAGCGTGCAGCCGCCGAGTCCGTCGGAGTTGATGCTGATTTCATCGATAATCTGGTGGAGGATTTCTACGGAAAGATCCGCGAGGACGACCTGCTCGGTCCGATCTTCGCCGATCGGATCGCCGACTGGCCGCCGCATCTGGCACGCATGAAAGCCTTCTGGCGTTCGGTCCTGCACAACAGTGGCGAGTTCTCGGGCAACCCGATGCTCAAGCACCTCGCGATCCCCGGCCTCGAGCTGCGCCACTTCGCGCGCTGGCTGGAGCTCTTCTATCAAACGCTGCGCGACGCGGAGGGTGACTCAAACGCGACCCAGCTCGTCGGCGGGCGCGCCAGGATGATCGCAGACAGTCTTTTGACAGCAATCGCAATGCGCCGCGACGGATTGACCGCGGGGCGCGCAGGAAAGGACCTTCCCCATGCCTGAAGCACTTCGCCAGCCCCAACTTGCCCCGGTTCGAGACCAACGCATCGCGACGGCGCGTCCCCCACTTGTCGTGGAGTCGGAGGCGAACGACAACGTTCAATTGCTTGCGCCGGAATCGCGGTTGTTCGAGTTGCCGCCCGCCGTGTGGGTCACGATGATCGGTTCGTACGTGGTATTCCTGCTCGCCCTCCTCGGCGCGACGGGCGGAGCAGGTGCCGCTTTCGCGATCGCCATCTCTGCGTTTTACGTAGCAATGTTCTTCGGAACCGCTAGGGCGATGCTGCGCCAGGCCCCGGCGCAACCCGACAGCCCGTTGCAGCGCGCCGGCTCGGTTCTCCAGACCACATTCGGACCACTCACGCGCCGCGAAGTGTACGGCCAAGTACTGATCGTGCCGGTTGCCGTCGCGTTCTTCGGGATTGCGATTGCACTTATCAGCGCGATAGTGATGTGAGCGGACTCCGAGGAGAAGGAGCGGCCGATGTTCTGTCCTGACTGCGGTGAGCCGGTTTTCCCTGGCCCGCTCGACATCCGCGACTGTGCACCGCGCTGCCGCATCAGAGTTCGGCGTATCAGCCAGCACGGGCAGCGCGGTCACTCTGCGTCGGCTTTCCACGGCAACGCAGCTAGCGGAATGATCGATTAGCGCTCGCGTGGCGGCCCTCGACGCGAATCTGAACCGATGGCAACTTTCGGGCCACGAGCGCAACCGTTCAAACGGCAGAGATGAGGACGCTTTGCGGACGGTCTTAGTT
>CAVUCI010000004.1:0-137081 GCA_963740025.1 uncultured Alphaproteobacteria bacterium | reverse complement strand
GCGCGAGATCTCCTCCCGCGCGGGCCTTCCTGGCGATCGGATCGCTGTGGTTAGAGCGGCGTCACAAGCAGCGTGAGGGTGCCCGCGTAATTGGCTCCCGCACTCATCGTGCTGAGGTCCGCTGGATCGATACCGACGATCAGACTGGCGCTCGCAGAGGGACCAAGTCGAGCAATTCTGGTTGGTGGCGTCGAGGCGAACGAAGCCGATGCGGAACCCGCAGTCAGGACCGTTCCTGTCGTCGCGCCCGATGTCCCAGCCCACTGGACCTGGTACGGCACGCTCGACCCGCCGCTGGCCAAGGTAAAGGCCGAGCCGGAACCGTCCCCGCTCGCGGTGACGGTATAGGCTTTGGTGGCCGTGTTGCTCCATACGCACACGCTCTGCGCGTCGCTTGCCGCGGTCGCGGGATCCTGGCTCGCAAAGACCACGTCCGACAGACCCGAGATGCGCGCCCGGTTGGGGACCGACGCGGTGATCGATATGCTCCCCGTCGATGTTGCACCCAGCGACCCATCGGTGGCTGCCACCACAGGGCTCACCCAGACGCCGCTCGCCATGAGTAACAGGCCAAGGCAGGTCGGCCCCGCGCGGCGCCGGACGAAAGTACTAAGCATGATGGCAACTCCAACTCATTCAATTACGGTGATCGGGGTTACTACCTAGGTAGGGTTAACATCTTGTTTGCGCTGTTGGCTTTCGTCGCGAAGAAATGCTGGCGGCTGCATTGGTCCGACACGCAATTCAGCAACGCGTGCGCGAACGTTCGTTGCCGCGCCAGCTGCCGCCGGGTAATGTGAATGATGCCGAAAGAAAAAAGCGCGAGCCCGGGCTCAACTCGATGACCCGCCGAAGGGATCGTATCGAATCGGAACCCGATCCGCGCCATCCAGGCGACGGTCCCATACCCGTCGAAGCATGGCTGATCGTCGTGTTCGTGCTCGGCACGTTCGTCGCAGGGGCTTTCGCGTTCGCCAAGCTGATCGGCTAGGCGGTACCCTCTCGGCGAACCCTGCCACCCTTCCAGAGCCTAACGAGTTGAGATCGGCGTAAAGACATTACCGCGCACGCGAGATCGAAACGTCGTGCGTCGCGTTTCAGCGTGAAAGGGGGTGGAGCGTCCTCAGCCGGTGCATGGCGCTGGGCAAACCCCCGGTTGGCTGCGCATTCCCTTGCGAGAGGAATGGAGAGAGCCATTTGTCGTCGGCAACGCCCCCGAGCATCTCTGCCGGGACCCGACATGCGTCGCCGCGTCGTCGAGAGACACGAGTATAGCCATTGGGCCGAGGCTCCGGACCGACACATAGCGGTGCGGTCCAATTACGATTGGCTCGCGGACACCCCCGCATAAATTCCGATGGCCACCGCCTCGGCGGTGGATCCCGCCTCGAGCTTGCGGAAGAGGTTGGCGCGATGGATTTCTACGGTTCGCACGCTGATCCCGAGCGCCTCGCCCATTTCTCTGTTTGAAAACCCGCCCGTGAGCAAAGCCAATACTTCGCGCTCGCGGGGCGACAAGGTTTCCACCTTCCGGTGAGCAGCTGCCTCCTTTGCTGACGATCCACCCGATTGCGCAATCCGCTGAGCAATGCGCTCGAATGCAGCTTCGAGATCGCCAGATTCGATTGGCCAAACAAGATAATCGAGCGCCCCGGAAAGAACGGCTTCGACAATGCGCTCGGTGTCGTGCCGGGACGAATAGAGTGCGATAGGTAAGTCGCTCCCGCCCTGACGCAGTGCGCTCTTCAAGGTCGGCAACGGCAGTTTGAGATCGTCATCGTTGGCCAGTACAAGACCTTCGGATGGTCCAAACGAGGTAAACTCTTCCAAGCTCTCATAGACTTGGGCTTGATAGCGCGTCCCCGCCAGCACGTACGAGAGACGTGCCCTACGCCGGCTATCCCGGTCCACTACATGAACCTTGCTAATATTCATCACCGTTTGCGGCCCAGTTTTGTTTTCCACGTGAAGATTACCTAAGGAAGTACCCTTAATCCAGATAATTCATCCCCGTAGGTATTAACCCGTATACCCCGCGTGTCGCCTGCTTGCTAGCGAGACAGCGGGGGGCGTTTGGATTAACGCACCGGCGCCGCGACTAGTTGAAAACCGAGGGCCGTGCACAAGTCAGTGCTGCGTTGGCGAACCTTCTTCGATGGGGGTGTACGCGCAACTCGAGATCGAGCCCGGCACTTTTCTACTCTGGCCCTGCAGCGTTAGGACCGCCTGGCACCAGGCGCCGATCAATGCGCGAGCGGGATCGGTGTCGATATCCTCGCCCGGGCTCGGCGCACCTAAAATCTCGATACGCACTTTCGAAGATTCGCTGGCTGCTTCGCGGATGATCCAGACCTCTGTTGGCGGCGCGAAGAGCGCATGAGCAGCCGCCAACTCGGCTTTGTCTGCAAGCCAGCTTTCGAGCTGATCTTCGGATATGCAAAGGGGAACGATGCCGCGCAGAGCGCGCGGTGCAAGTTGCAGGAGATAGAATACCCGCCGTAGAAGCATCTCAGTCGAAGTTCGCCCACGTGATCGAGCGGCCAAGATGCGCTCGATCTCCTCCAGCCACGTCTGCGGGTCGAGCGGCTCAATATCGTTCATGAGCGGACATCTGCAAAGAACCTCGAAACATCGCGGTACCCCCGTCGGATGCGGCCAACCGCTTCAGAGCACGGTGCGGCGCCTCGATCCGTTCAAGACCGGTCAAGTTGCATCCGCTGCCAAAGCCATTGATCGTTAACCTGACCGGGAGATTTTGACAAACAAACCGGACGGACCGGGTGGCGACTGTCGCGAATCGGGACACTCGGGATTCGAGCGCCGAGGCGAGACTCGGCCGATAGGCAAGAAACGGTATCGCAAAGCCCCGCCCATTACTTGGCTGTGCGCGTGCTTGCCGAGCGCCCTATTTAAGCGGATGCTCGTAGATGCCCTCACGAGCGGTTTACCACGCTTTCACCGAGAGCACGTACTGCGTTGATCGGGAGGTCGCCTCAATGCCGATTAGTCAGCTAACCGATGAGATGCGGGTTGCCGCTCTCCGCTCGCTCAAGATTCTCGATACGCCGCCCCAGAAGTGTTTCGACGACATTACGCGCTTCTGCACCAGGCTTTTCGATTGTTCGATCGCGCTCATCAGCCTTGTCGATACCGATCGACAGTGGTTCCTCGCTCGGTCGGGCGTCGATATCCGCGAGACTTCGCGCAACGTTTCCTTTTGCAGCCACGCGATTGAGGCAGGCCGCAGCCTGCTGATCTCCGATGCGCTCGAAGACGACCGCTTTCGAGCTAACGCGATGGTTACGGGCAAGCCGCACGTTCGCTCGTACCTCGGGCAGCCAATCGCGACCTCTGAGGGAGCCCTCCTCGGCACCCTATGTCTCGCTGATCAGCGTCCGGGCCGCTTCAACGAAGAACACCTCGACCAGCTGCGGTATTTCGGCAGAATCGTCGAAGAGTTGATCGAAGCGCATTATCAACGAGTGGCGTCGGCTCAGCTCACGGCCGATCTGCTCCAGCGATCAGATCGCCTCGAGCAATCCAACCGCATTTTCGCCCAAGCCGAGAGGGTCGCAAAAATGGGGTCGTGGGCGCTCGAACTCGAAACCGGCAATCTTGTCTACTCCGACGAAAGCCTCGCCATCCTCGATCTCCCCTATGACAAGCCGTTTTCGCTTGCCAGCGCACTGGACCTCTACGTTCCCGAAGATCGGCCGCTCGTCGAACAGGCTTTGCAAGAAATCATCGTCGGCCGAGGTTCCGCCGGCCTCGAGGCCGATGTCATCACTCGGGCTGGGAAAAGGAGGCGGATTAAGGTCGTCGGAGAATACATCGAACCCAGCAGCAGCGATAACTTAGCCCTAGTAGCCGGTATTCTCCAGGACGTGACCGAAGCCTACCACGCGCAGATGGCCCTCCAGCGAGCAGCGGACTACGACTCGCTGACCAACCTCTTAAACCGCCAGGCGTTCGATCGCCATCTGGGTGACCGGCTCAGGTCGCAGCGCCAGTCAGGCGCCGACTTTTTCGTTCTGATGCTCGATCTCGACGGTTTCAAGGACATCAACGATACGTTTGGCCACTTGGTCGGCGACATTGTTCTCGAAGAGATCAGTTCGCGGATCGTTGCAGCGGTACCGTCTGATGCTTTGGTCGCGCGCTGGGGCGGAGACGAGTTCGCGGTGATCACGCCCGCCGGAATCCGGCTGGAGGAAGCGACCCAGGTCGGCGAAGATCTTATCCGGGCGGTCTCGGAAGAGGTGGAAATCGCCGGCCGCAAGGTGGCCGTAAGCGCGACCTGTGGTCTCGCGCGGAGCGGAGAAACCATCGTTGCTCACGAACTTCTCCGCCGCGCAGACCTTGCACT
This sequence comes from uncultured Alphaproteobacteria bacterium, assembly GCA_963740025.1. Lineage (GTDB taxonomy): Bacteria > Pseudomonadota > Alphaproteobacteria > Sphingomonadales > Sphingomonadaceae > Tsuneonella. Next base: position 132,715 of record CAVUCI010000004.1, on the reverse strand, counting down.
TTACCACGGAAAGGTGCGCGAGCCGGGCCGCACGCATCACTATCGCGTGAGCCTCGAACGCGAAAATCGGTTGCGCCAGGAAGCGATCGGTCTGGTCCGCAATGCGGTGAGTGAAGATCGGCTTTTCGCCGGGTACCAGCCCATTATTCAGCTTGCGAACAATGCGGTTGTGGGATTCGAGGCCTTGATGCGCGTGACCACGCGGTCGGGCCAGAAGCTGACCGCGTCACAGGTCCTGCCCGCAATTCTCGACCCTATCCTCTCGCGCGAAATCAGCGAGCGCATGACCGACCTTATGTGTTCTGAGTTCGCCGAAATCCACGCCGCGCAACCTGGTGTTCAGTTCATTAGCATGAACGCCACCGAGGCGGACCTATTGAGCCGGGACTTCGCCGGCCGCTTGCTGGCCAAGCTAGAAAAGCACCGGATTGAGCCGAAGCGTGTCACGCTCGAGATCACCGAGACGATGCTGCTGGTCAACGATGGCGCGAGCGTACAGGCGGTCCTGGCAAAGTTGCGGAGTGCCGGCTTGCAGATCGCGCTCGATGATTTCGGGACGGGCTTTTCGTCTCTGTCGCATCTTCGCGATTTTCCCATCGACAAGGTCAAGATCGACGGCAGCTTCGTGCGAACGATCTGCTCCGAGCACCAATCTCGGATGATTGTCCAGGCACTGATCTCGATGGCCAAGAACCTTGGCAAGGAAGTCATCGCCGAGGGGGTCGAGACCAACGAACAACGCGACCTTCTTCTCCAAATGGGGTGTTATTACGGACAAGGCTTCCTGTTCAGCCCGGCAGAAACTGCCTGTCGGCTGAAACTTCTCAATCTCGCGCCGTTGCCATCTGTCGGGCAGCGAAAGGCCGCCTAGTCGCGATTGATTATCAGAGAACTCGTAGGATTGAATACTTGAGCCCGAAAGCTAGGGTTCACTGGATCTCGCCAAGAAAATCGGGCTGGGTCGGAATCCCAGTCAGAAGCGGGGACGCCGCAAGTCCAGTCCGGCTTAGGATACGGCCCCAAAACGGCCGTGGAATGCGGCTCCTGGCCAAGGTGAAGCCGCCCGACCGAAGCGATGGAGCTGGTCGTTGGAGGGATCGTTGGCGGTTGTGTGCGACCAGGGCCGTGAGCCGCCGGGCCCGGCTTCCTTCGTGGGCGAAGGGCGCGGCGCTAGCCAGTCAAACTGCGGTCTACAGCGAGGGGGACCTGGCGTAGGTTCGCACACGCTTAACTCGTCCACCCGCGGCGACTACAACAAGCTCGCGTGTTCCGATGCCGAGATCCGCGCCAGGAGGCAGTTGAGGATTGCCACAAGTCTGCCTCTCGCTTTAGGGGGTAATCGATCGCGCCCAAGCGGGAGTCCGGGCAATTGCTGAGAACATAACCGGAGCGAAGAGTTCCGCAGAAGCCGCAGCGAAGGCCCGTCGTCTTGTTGCTGAGCTGGAACCGGCTGAACGAGAGGCCTTGATCAAACTCGTGCGCGGATACTCGCTTATCCGTATCGCTGGCGAAATGGCCATTCCGTTGGAGCAGGCACCCTTGCTGAAAGCGTCGCTCATGAAAAAGCTGGGCGCCGCGCAAACAGCCGATCTTATCCGGCTTGGAATCTATGCTCGAGTTGACGACGACCGCTGAGCAAATCAGCGCCGTATTCCGATCTCAGGTTCAAGAGACAATTGGTCCAGGCGTCTAGAATTGCGGACGCTTCGGTCTTGCCGCGACCGCTGATCGCGCGACGAAGGATCGGGCACCCCATCGTCGCGCGGTACACAGCCCCGTCATCATCGGCATCGACCGCTAAAGCGGTCGGTTGCCCAACCAGTTGGCGGGCCGCAGCGTCGAACGAGCCGGCGTCGAGTAGCGCCTCGAACTCCGCTTCGCAGGAACCCAATCGAACAACATCGCGAAAAGGCGCAGGAGTAAGCTGGAGCAAATGTGCAGCGTGGCGGAGTGCGTTCTCGACACTCCCAAGTTCGCCGCGGGAAATTTTTTCAATCCGCTCAAACCAGAGCGACGAATCTAAAGGTTCGATCGAGTCGTCCATTCGCCCCCCTTTTCAGCCCAGTCGCTCAGAATGTCACCGACAGACAATCAAACAAAACCGCCCACGACTGCGGCAAATCCTAGCCGTTATCGTGGTTGAGTTAACATGTTTAGCAAACATGTCCATTCCGATTATGCAGATAAGGCGGAGTCGGCTAGGCGAAGCCGACAGGAGGCGTGACTTGCCAAAAAAACCCCAGACACCTGCAGAGCAGGCACGGACTCGTGCTCGTATCCTGCAAGTGGCCCGCGAAGTGTACGACACCGATGGATACGCCGCAGTCACCATGAGGAGGATCGCGCGTCGCACCGGGTATTCGCCGGCAGCGTTGTACAGGTATTTCAACAACCACCTCGAACTTGTGCGGGGCATCTGGCAAGACGCAGTCGATCGCATGAGGGACGATGCGGAGGTTGCCTTCGCTGCACACGAGGACCCCCTCGATCGGGTCGTGGCAGTGCTGAGCTCTTACGCGAATTTCGCGATGACCGAGCCTGCCGCGTTCCGCTCGACTTTTCTCCAGACTCACGTTCCCGGAGAGGACGCCAATCTGTTCCAGCGCGAGGGTCCGCTGCCAAACCTCGATCCTCGCGAAGGAACTTCCTACCGCCTCATCAGGGAGGCCATTGTGCAAGCGATCGCAGCTGGGCGGATGATACCCATGGATGCGGATATTGCCGCTCAGACGCTATGGGCGACGATCCACGGCATTGTCGCGCTGCCGTTCAACTTTCGAAAGTTTCCATTGGCAAGAGATAGAGAGCGCCTTGAAGCCGTCCTGAAGATGATTGTCCGAGGGATGGAGGTGAGAGCCCCTTCGACTCGTGCGTCAGATGACGAGCGCGAACATCCATAACGCGAGAGCACAGATCGCGCGGAACTCGTCATTTCATCGTGTCGCGCCTGCAACGTGTGCCTGCCATTCCCCAAAAAAATGGCTCGCCAAACGACGGCGCGATAGCCGAGCTTGGACTCGCGAATTCGTTGGAACACTGCGTACGCGAAACTGGCTCCGACGACGATCGAGCGAGCGAATGCCTTCACGATCTCGGCGCGTTTTTTCGGCGAGCTCGCCTCAGGGCGCGCCGCTGCCCGATGCAGAGCATCTGAGCGAACGCCAGTGTGGGCCGCGCCCATGTCAGCTGGCCATTCCGGTAACGGGAGCCGTTGCGGTTGATCGCTCGGCGACAGCGGAAGCGAGATGCCCCGGCGCTTTGTTCGACGCCGACGAGGTCAACGTAACCTGCGCTATTTTTGCAGACCCAGACCGAGCACAACTCAACTCTTCGGCATGCCGCAACGCGGTTGCTGAAGATTCTAGGCAGAACTACGTGGCCCCCGAGAGAGCGGAAGGTTAGCTATACTCGCCTAATGGCCAGACATGCTTTCGCTGAAACTCCTGGATCATCCAGACGGCAATGGCCGGCGCGAGCAGCGCACCAACATGTTCGTGTTGGCGGTCGTTTCCTCCCCCAGTGTGTCCGGACAGGTCAAGATCCGTAACATGTCTCCAAGCGGAGCACTGATCGAAGGTCCAGCGCTCCCCGCGGTCGGCGAACGATTGCATCTTTCGCGCGGCGCGTCATCGATCGAAGGCCGAGTTGCTTGGTGCGCTTCTGGCAAAGCAGGCGTGCGGTTCGACGGGAGTGTCGCAGTTAGCGATTGGACGCCCGGCGCGAACACCGCGCAACAGCGCGTTGATCGCGTCGTTGAACAGGCTAAGGCCGGTGCTGCACCCTCAGGCGAACATGAGCACTCCATCCCACCAAGGCTCGGTGCGTCGGACCTTTCGCGCCTCGCCCGGGCGGTCGATGCTCTTTCGGATGCGCTTGCCGACGACCCGGCGACCGTGGCTCGGTTTGGGGCCAAGCTCCAGACGCTCGACGTGGTTTCGCAAGCCCTTCGGAAACTCGCCCGCGCGACAGACTAGCTACTGGCCCAGTGATGGCGTTCGGTCGATGGATGCGACGAAGGCGATACTGACTTTCCACCTCTGACGTGCGGCCGGCGATCGCCAGCGCGGATCATAGAGTGCCCGTCGTCCTGGCGCTGAGACAGCACCGGCGGCCGATGGCGGAACCCGAGGAAACATCCGCGGTGTCCGAGACATGTTGGTGGCACGGTGAATCCTAAGTGCCCGCTCCCAGAGGTTCTGTATGTTTATCCGTTTCGGCTTGAATGTGGCCCCTGTTTTATTCGCAATTGGCCGGACACTCGCGTCCATCTAAGTCTCGGCGACCGGCGTGGTTCGATCTGCGATATCAACCGCGCAGCCTGAGACTTCGCCGTAGATTTCCAGGTGTACTGAGAGCCTTCGAGATGATCGCTTCACGCCTCCTACGCTCCCTCGCTTTGGGACGATGGTGCATCGGGGCCCCGGCCATTGCCCAGACTGTGACTGGCGAAGCACGTGCGATCGACGGCGACAGCCTCTTTGTATTGGGTATCGAGGCTCGCTTGGTTCTTCCCCAGTCAGACTTGGTAATAGTCACGATACCATTTGACGAACTGGTGCACACCTTCGCGGTAGGCAGTCTGCGGCTGGTAGCCGGTCAGCCGCTTGAGCAGATCGGCGTTGGCCCAAGTGGCGGGAACATCGCCCTTCTGCATCGGCAAATAATTGCGTATGGCATTGCGACCGCACTCTGCCTCGATCGCCTCCACGAAGTCGAGCAAGCGCACCTTGTCGCCGTTGCCGATGTTGACGACCCGGAAAGGAGCTACCGGCGATAGACTGTCGCCTGGTTCGATAGCATCGGCGCTCTCGGGCCGCACGGGCGGGGTATCGATCAACAGGCGAATCCCGCGCACTAGGTCCGTGACATAGGTGAAGTCGCGATGCATCTCACCGCTGTTGTAAATGTCGATCGGATCACCGTTCAGGATTCCTCTGGTGAACTTGAACAACGCCATGTCGGGCCGGCCCCATGGGCCGTAGACGGTAAAAAAGCGGAACATAGTGGTGGGGATGTTCCACAGGTGCGCGTAACTGTGCGCCATCGATTCGTTTGCCTTCTTGGTTGCGGCGTAGAGCGTCATCTGAGTCTCGACCCGCTCCAGTCTCGTCGAATGGCATGTCCTCGTTCGCGCCGTAGACGCTGCTGGTCGATGCCATCAGGAGGTGATTTACGCGCAGTTCGCGCGCACATTCCATCACGTTGAAGGTGCCGACAATGTTAGCATTGATATAGGCGCGCGGGTTCTCAAGAGAGTAGCGGACCCCTGCCTGTGCGGCGAGGTGAACGATCACTTCGGGCAGTTCGGCTAGCGCCAGCTCGCGCAGCGCTTCGAAATCCTCGAGTAAACCGACGTGCGCAATGAAGTGCTGGTTTTGCAACAGAATTTGGTGCCGCCGCTCCTTGATGTGGACGTCGTAGTAATCCGTCATGCCGTCAAGGCCTACCACGCGGAACCCCTCGTCGAGCAGGAGTTGCGACAAGTGGAACCCGATAAATCCAGCGCTGCCCGTGACGAGGACGGTCTGCATCTTAAGCCTCTCCTTTCATTTGATTTATTTGAGGTTCTGAAGGGGTCGGTCTTCAGCGCGAAACTTCACGAGCTCAGCTCCGCCCGATGCTCGAATAGGAAAATCCGGCCGCGCGTACGTCCTCGGGTCGGTAGATGTTCCTGAGGTCGACAAGGACAGGGGCATTCATCAGCCCCTTCATCTTACTCAGGTCGAGCGCCCGAAAGGCGTCCCACTCGGTCACGATTACCGCTGCGTCCGCGCCATCGATTGCGGCGTCGCTGCTTTCGCACATTTTCACGTCCGGCATCAGCGGTGCGGCAAGCTCCATCCCTTCCGGGTCGTATGCGGAAACGGAAACGCCCCCGTCAATGAGCGCCTGCGCGATCGCGATCGCAGGCGAATCGCGCATATCGTCGGTGTTCGGCTTGAACGTCAGGCCGAGCAGCGCGACCCTCTTGCCGCGCGCTAGGTCCGCACCGCCCAGTGCGTCGATCACCTTGCGGCCCATCGCGCGCTTCCGGCTGTCATTTACGTTGACCACCGCTTCCACGATCCGCGTCGGGCTGTCGTAATCCTCGGCCGTCTTCAGCAACGCCAGGGTGTCCTTGGGAAAACAGCTCCCCCCATAGCCCGGGCCGGCGTGGAGGAACTTGGCACCGATGCGCCCATCCATCCCGATTCCGCGCGCAACGTCCTGTACGTCCGCGCCGACCTTCTCGCACAAGTCGGCCATCTCGTTAATGAAGGTAATTTTGGTCGCGAGAAACGCGTTGGCGGCATACTTGATGAGTTCGCTGGTGCGCCTTCCCGTGAACAGAATGGGCGATTCGTTGAGGAAGAGCGGGCGGTAGACCTCGCGCATGACCTCACGTCCGAAATCGTCTTCGGCCCCTATGACGATGCGGTCGGGACGCTTGAAATCGCCGATCGCGGCGCCCTCGCGCAGGAACTCGGGATTCGACACCACCGACACTTTGTGCGTGCATCCGCTGGCGCTGATGATCCGTTCGACTTCGTCTCCGGTACCGACCGGCACGGTTGACTTCGTGACCACTACGGCGTCGTTCGACAGGCTTTCGCCTACCTCGCGCGCCACGGCATGGACATACGACAGATCCGCATGTCCGTCGCCGCGGCGGCTCGGGGTGCCAACTGCGATGAAGATTGCCGCGGCGCCCTCAATACCCTCGGCAAGGTCGGTGGTGAAAGAGAGGCGATCGGCCGCAACATTGCTTTCGACGAGCGCGTCGAGCCCCGGCTCGTAGATTGGCATGACGCCTTCTTTCAGCCGGTCGATCTTCGATTGATCCTTGTCGATGCATACAACCTCGTGACCGAAGTCGGCGAAGCACGCACCGGATACCAAGCCCACGTAGCCCGAGCCGACCATCGCAATCTTCATGCTATAATTCATCCTTTCAAAGGAAGTCGAAACCAAAAAAGCCAATCAAGCTGCGATAAATTCGCGATATTAAGCAAAAATTTGTTGAATACCTTCACAGTAAAATGGCTGCGGACGATATCCGCCTGCCAGTCACAAGGACCTCGCGCATGTGTGCTTCGGTGAGATTGGGAATTCACCAGCAGCTAAGCAATTTCGGTGGCAGGCGCAATCACAGCAAGGGTCCAATGTCCAAAGTCTGCGCCAAGCGGGTGCTGGGGGCGTTGTACCGTCCTTGATGTGATCCGCGTCCGCCGGCGCCGCCCTATTTGCGCGTGCGACCCGACCATTCGAGGGCAACGGCGCCGCTTTTCAAATTGATGACGCCGAAAACATGTGCTGAACTTGCTGGTGTAATAATATTAGTCTGGCTTGCCTGCCTAACATGCACGGCGTCCTTACGAGAACCACGGCTCTTCCTTGGCGCGGCAAATACCGCTGCGCAACCTTGGCTCAGATGGGTCGGTTGCTCCGCCGCACGACGGGGCATGACCACTCGGTTGAGTTGAATTAGAACGAATGCTCCACCGTCATAGATCCACCTTGCCGCATGGCAGTAAGCAGGAAAAAGCCACCCCATTGACAGAACATGGTTACGTAACCGGGATCATCGCCCAAGATTAAGCGCGCGTCCGGGAAAAGGGAGTCGAGCATTAGTTCCGAGGGTACGTCTTCCAGTGCCGCAAAAGACCGCGATGAATGGACCACCTTGTTCATTCCGGAGCCGTAGAGCGCAAAAGAAATCTCGATCTCGTCTGGCTCACCGTAAATCTCGGGGAAGCGCTGGATCAGCAAGGACGTCGGCAATCGCGCCGAGACCACGGCCCAATGAAACCGCTTGGGCGGACGACCGGCGTGGAAGATTCCGATCGAAGTTTCGAACGGTAGGGCGCGGGCATCGGCCTGACCACGCAACGCAGTCACCAGGCGCGACGGCATCGGGCCATCCTCGCGTTCGATCGTCAATTTGTCGCCCTGCGCGGCGTCGAATGGGACGACCAGTCCGCCACCGGTCCGCGACAGTCCATCCGCCCGGGCCACTGTGTATGTGCCTTGGGCGCACCGTGGATAAATCACGACATCGGATTGAACAACTTCGTTGCTGAAGCGTGGCGCGGACATGAAGCCAACATCTTCGTCGCCCAACGTATTCGTCGCGTATTCGCTGTAATCAAAATTGCTATGGGTAACCTGAATTTCACCAGTATCGCGATGGCGCCAGCGCACTAGCATTCGAGGAAAGCTCGACCGGTTTGCGAATTGAAGCGCCGCCCACCCATCGTTTCCCGCCAGATGATCGGCAAACTCTGGCGCGATAGCTGCAAAGTCGAAAACCATCGATTCGTAGGGGGCAATCGCCGGGATGTTGAAGCTCCACACTCTGTCCTCTCCCCGACGGTTGGTGATAATGACGACACCGACCTGCGCGGCAAGTTCGACCGAACCATTGTGAAAGGTGACTGTTGTTTCCACCCGGGGATCGGCGTTTAGCCCGATGCACGCCTCTCGAACATCGAGAATCGCACGACCGTCCTCGATTTCCGAGGGCGAGTGATCCCGTGCGTAGGAGTGCACCATGCTGACCGATACGGGCGTTTCGTAGACCCCCATGATCGCAGCGTAAGGAATGCGGAGATTTTTGTTACAGAAAGCTTCGACCTCGACAGATCCTTCCTGGAAGGGGGGGGTGAAGTTAATGATTGCCCCTGAAAAGTCGAGAGGCATCCTGCCAAGCAAGTTTCCCGCCAAGTCACGACAGGATGCTACAATTGAAACCGATAAGTCGTTTTTGATACGCCAGTAATCGAGGAGCGAGATGGTCAGTCTCGCCTCCGGAAAAACCGCAAAAATAGCCGACGACCGGAAAACTAGGCCAAAGTCAGCGGCAAAGTTTGCCCTCTGATCCAGCGACTTCATAACCAATTGCATTTGAGCTCCGCCGAACGTCAGCTTAGGCCGCGCATTCGGGCCCCTGATCCCTTAATGGTCCCGGGGACCTACATTATTCGAGGCACCGTGCAACCCGCAGGATCGGCACGCCCGTCGAACAGTCTTGCTTTTGCGGCGACACGGGTGAGAGGGCACTGCGGCTTCGGCGGTGTTGAACGCCAATAGTTTTTGCCCTAGCGGAGCGAAATTCCGATTCAGCCCGGTGGTGGGGTGCAGTAATCGAAATTCTAGATTTGCCCCCTTGAGTTGGATGTTGCCGTTCAACCACCGTTGAAATTTGGAACGAGGCCATGCTCGAGCGTCTGAAAAAGCCAATCCTCGGCATGATTGGCTGGAATCGGTGGCGCAAGCGCGCCGTCGTCATGTCGGTTGATGTCCTGCTCTGCTGTGTGTGCGCGTTTCTCGCGTTTTCTCTTCGGCTGGGCGCGCTTGCGTTTCCCGCTCAACCCGTCACCATTTTTACGATCGTGGCGGTCCTTCTGTTCATTCCCTTCTTCTTTGCAAATGGGGTCTATGCGGCAATCTTTCGTTTCTCGGGAATCGAGACCATTCGCGACCTCGGGCGCGCGGTATTTCTCTACACGCTTCCGCTCGTCGGGATTTTCATGCTGGTTAGCGTACCAGGTGTACCCCGAACCATCGCGCTGATACACCCAATTCTATTTTTCGGCGCTACCAGCGTAACCCGAATGGCGACGCGACAGCTGCTCGCGGACTTGGTCACCGGGGACGCGGCCCGTTCAGCGCGCCGGGGTCTGATTTATGGCGCGGGACGAGCAGGAATACAGCTCGCTCTGTCGCTTCGGCACGTGCCGGAGATCAGTGTCGTAGGTTTCGTTGACGACGACGAACGGCTTGCGGGGCAGCGGCTGCAAGGTGTCGGAGTCTACTCGTCCGACCGTCTCGAACAGGCCATCCACCAAGAAATGGTCGATGTCGTCCTTCTCGCGCTGCCCAATGCGGGCCGCAAGCGCCGTCGCGAAATAATCGAGCGGCTCGAACCGCTGCCGATTGAGGTAAAGACGCTTCCTCAGATGCAGCACATCGTCGATGGCAAGGTGTCTTTCGATGACCTTCGCGAAGTGCAGATTGACGATCTCCTTGGCCGCGATATGGTGAAGCCCAACACCATCCTTCTCCAACGCACGATCGTGGGCAAGACGGTAATGGTGACAGGGGCGGGCGGCTCGATCGGCAGTGAATTGTGCCGTCAGATACTCGCTTTGAAGCCTAATCGCCTCGTCTTAGCCGAAATGACCGAGCACGCGCTTTACCAGATTGAAGCTGAACTGCGTGAGGCCCAAGCCGGGAACGGCAATCCAGTGCCGATCGAGCCTGAACTGATTAATCTGGTCGATCGCGAAGCGACTGATCGCCTTTTTGATACTTGGCGGCCAAATACCGTTTTCCACACGGCTGCCTACAAGCATGTCCCGTTGGTCGAGCGCAACGTGATCAGCGGGCTGCGTAATAACGTCACGGGCACGCGCAACGCTGCGCATGCGGCCGATCGCGTCGGGGTCGAGCGCTTCGTCCTTATCAGCACCGATAAGGCTGTCAGGCCCACCAACGTGATGGGTGCATCCAAAAGGGTGTGTGAGGAAATTCTGCAGGCGCTCTCTATGGGCGGAAGTTTGACGCGCTTCGCGATGGTGCGGTTCGGTAATGTGCTCGGCTCGAGCGGTTCGGTGGTTCCGCTTTTTAAACAACAAATACGTTCGGGCGGTCCGGTCACTTTGACAGACCGCAACGTGACGCGGTTCTTCATGACGATACCCGAAGCCGCTCAATTGGTTATTCAGGCGGGGGCGATGGCGCAAGGCGGAGAAGTCTACCTGCTCGACATGGGCGAGTCGATTCGCATCTATGATTTGGCTCACACGATGATCAGCCTCAGTGGCTTAACCGTGAAGGACGAGAACAACCCAGATGGGGAGATTGAGATCGTGGAGGTCGGGCTGCGTCCAGGCGAAAAACTTTATGAAGAACTTCTGATCGACGCGGAGGCGGAAAAAACGATCCATCCCCGTATCCGGCGCGCCCGCAAATCCACGCTGCAAGCCGAAATTCTTGACACTTTGCTTGAAGCTTTGCTCGCTGCACTGACAAGAGGTGATCGCGAAGTGGCTCTTGCCCTGTTGTCGCAGCTGGTCCCGGAATATGCACCCGGTTCGGATGACCGGTCTTTCGCTTCGACGAGCCAAGTAACGAGGTAGCCGATGGCAACGGGTTTTCGATCCAAAGCGCGGCGGGGCGCGCGACCGCCGTCTCTGCGAGAACGGAGCGAGACTCGGGGCGCGCGCTTGGGTGTATTTGTGGCATTCGTCGTGGCCGCGTTCCTGCTCGGTGGAGGCGCGCGATCGGATATATCGTCTTTGATCATCCTCCGACCGCTTGCTGCGTTGGGAGCGGCCTATGCGGTCACGCAGATCTCGGTGCAGCAGCTCAGCGCGATCCGCTTTCCGTTGCTCTTCCTCGGGCTTTGCGCGCTGCTCGTTGTCGTGCAGCTAATTCCGTTACCACCAGAAATCTGGACAACGCTCCCGGCGCGCGATGTCTATGCTGACGGGTTCCGAGAAGCGGCGATGTCTCTTCCATGGGAGCCGCTCGCCATTTCACCGATGAGGGCGACGAACGCGCTGATGGCGCTTCTCGTGCCGCTCGCTGCATTGCTGCTTTTCGCGATTCAGGCGCCAGAGCGGCGCGCGTTCGTGATGATCGTAGTTTGGATCGTCCTACTTTTTTCGGTGATGCTCGGCATTGTTCAACTCGCTGGTTCACCGAGCGGCCCGCTTTACCTCTATCGCATCACCAACAATGGCCTTCCAGTTGGCCTGTTTTCGAACCGTAACCATCAAGCCCTGATGACTGCGATCGCTATATTCTTGTCCGCCACAATCGTAGTGCGAGAACTGCGCCGGACTCCCCCATCTTTGCCCTGGCTGGTCGGCGCAGGCGGCGCGTTGCTAGTTTGCGCGCCGTTTCTCTTAATTGCGGGGTCGCGCGGTGGACTAATCGTCGGGATCACGCTGTTGCTCGCGGGGATGTCATTTGCCGTGTTCGAATGGTGGCGGCGTGCCCGTCAGCGCCCCCGGACAAAGGATCAGATGCGCAGGGAAACTTTCGTTGTATCTGCGGCCATCAGCGCGATCTTCGTGGTAATGGGAGCCATGACGTGGTTTTCGCGCTCACTTGCACTAGACCGCTTGATGGAGAAGGACGTCGAGTTCGACCTACGTTTTCAAGTCCTGCCCACCTTGATCGAGGCCACTCGCAACCAGTTTCCTTTCGGATCCGGTTTCGGCAGTTTCGAATTCATCTACCAGCAGGTCGAACCAGACAAGCTGCTCGCGCCATCGTATCTTAATCAGGCGCACAATGATTGGTTACAGGTAGTGCTCGAAGGCGGACTGCCCGCGGTGCTGCTTATCTTGCTCTTCATAGCATGGTTTGCTCACACGGCATTAATGTTGCTAAGACGAGACGGGCTTCGTAAAACCGAAGTCGTTGCAGCAATCGTTATCATCCTTGCGATCGGTGTATTCAGCTTCTTCGATTACCCGCTGAGGACGCCGTCGATTCTGGCAGTTTTTGCAATTTGTTGTGGGCAGCTGGCTGCGTCTCGCGGCGAATGATCGGTTGCGCCACCTCGGAGCAATGCTAAAGCGCCGTGGCTCGCGAGCGCACAAACTGGATTAGAGTTAATGGTCGAATCTCTGAAGCGCTTCGGACTCGCGTGGAGTCTCGTATTTTCACTGGCTGGATGTGCGAGCGCACCAATGGGTCTGAGTCCCGACATCAAGATGATCGGCCAAACCGATCTGCCGCCGCCTGCTCGTGCGGACCAGGTAGCGGTGAGCCGACCCTATCTCGTCGGAGCCTTCGATAAGCTAAAAATCGACGTTTTTGGAGTAGAGGAGCTGCAGAAGGAAGTTCAGGCCGACGCCAGCGGTCAATTCTCGTTCCCTCTGATTGGTATCGTGGAAGCCGCGGGAAGTACGCCCGGCGAGATTTCAGACGTCATCGAACGGCGTCTCGCGCGGTACGTTAGGAATCCGCAGGTCACGGTCAATCTCGTCGATACCGTGAGTCAGGTGATTACCGTCGAAGGCGAAGTGAACAAGCCCGGCCTTTATCCGGTCGTCGGCAATATGACCCTGGTCCGCGCAGTGGCAACGGCAGGCGGTGTGGATGAGCTGGCGAAGCTGGATGATGTAGTGGTCTTCCGCACTATAGAGGGCCAACGCTATGCGGCGCTCTACAACCTAAAATCGATCCGGGCGGGCAACTACGTCGATCCCGATATCTATGCAAACGACGTCGTGATTGTGGGGCAGTCCTCTGCTCGCCGCCTGTTTCGCGATATTCTTGCGGCAACCCCCCTCCTGACGACGCCCATCGTCGTCTTAGCAAACAACTGAAGCTATACATGAATACTAGTGCAAATTTCTTCGGGCCTCCGCAGACTAGGATTCCGCTCGAAACCATCGAGCAAAAGAAGTCGAGTGCTTTTGCCGAGATGCTCGATCGCTATTGGCGGGCGTTCCGGCGACACTTGCCAGTGGTCGCGGCAATCCTGATTTTTGCTTTAGTCGCTGCCGTGATCGTGACCTTGCTGTCCACCCCTAAGTACACGGCGTCGGCGCGGATCGAAATCACGCGCGAATCCGCCAAGATCACTAACGTCGAAGGGCTCGAGGCCAAAGGTCAAAATCAAGACCTTGAATTTTACCAGACGCAATATTCTCTGCTTGCCGCGCGGTCGGTGGCCGAGCGCGTCGCAAGTCGCCTCAACGTAGTTTCGAGTGATCGCCTGTTTGAAGCATTCGATCAGGACATCACACAGCAGATGCGCGACCGCAACGTGAAGGGCGGTGCCGCGATTGCTAAGTTCCGCCTGAACAAGGGCACCGACCTCCTACTCAACAACCTTCAAATACGCCCGATTCCTGGCTCGCGTCTGGTCGACGTTGCATTCACAAGCCCGTCCGCGGCGCTTTCGGCGGAAGTCGCGAACCTGTGGGTCGAACAGTTCCAAGCGGATGTCATAGCCCGTCGCTTTTCGTCGACGGCAGACGCGCGGACATTCCTTGAAAAGCAGCTTGCGGACATGCGTAGAAAGCTCGAGGAGAGTCAGCGGAGACTCGTAAATTACGCCGCGGCAAACGAGATTGTGATCCTCTCGGAAGACAAGGACGCGGACGGCAATACCGACACGACCGAAACTTTGCGGACGAGTGACCTGAAAGCGCTCAACCAAGCGCTCGCTTCGGCGACCGCGCAACGCATAGCTGCAGAAAGCCAAGCCGGCCAAGCTGCTTCTCCGAACCAACTGGCACTAGGCAACATCGCAATTAACTCGATGCGTGAGGAGCGCGCGCGGATTGCCGCTGAACTCGCGAGGCAGCGAGCAATCTTTGAGCCTGAGTATCCGGCCGTTCAGGCACTTCAGGCACAAGTGACTGCGCTTGATCGCAGTATCGCTAACGAGGAGGGGCGCGTGCGCCAAGCCGCTGGATCGTCGTACCGTGAGGCACTTCAGCGTGAGCGGCAGCTGCGCCGCGAGGTCGAACTGCTCAAGAACGCCTCGATAGATGAACAACGCGCGAGCATCCAGTACGCAATCTACCAGCGAGAGGTGGACACCAATCAGCAACTCTACGAGGGGTTGCTGCAGCGGTACAAGGAAATCGGGGTCGCCGGCGTGGGAGCCAACAACACCGCCATTGTCGATCGTGCAATCCTTCCTGAGCGACCGACGAGCCCCAGCATGCCGCTCAACCTTGCGCTAGGATTGCTTTTTGGCCTCGCCCTGTCGGGCGGTTACGTCTTCGTCCGCGAGGAAATTGACCAGTCGATCAAGGATCCGAATGACGTTACCGAGTTGTTCGACTTGCCGGTCCTCGGCGCGATCCCGCAGCAGAACTCGGACGAAATCGAGGACGAGCTCAAGGACATCAAGTCGCCTTTGTCCGAAGCGTATTTCTCCATGGCGAGCAATCTGTCGTTCCTGACTCAGCACGGTGCACCGCGGTCGCTTGCAATCACCAGCACGCGGCCGAACGAGGGCAAATCCACTTCGGCCTATGCATTGGCGATCGCGATGGCACGGACTGGCCGACGGATTCTGCTCGTCGACTGCGACATGCGTAACCCTTCGCAGCACGACCACTTCGGAATGACGAAAGAGCCGGGCCTTTCCAATCTTCTCACGAGCGGCGACTTCGACCGCGTCGACGATTACGTCCGGCAAACAGAGCGACCAAATCTGTGGTTTATCCCGGCTGGGCCGGTCGCACCAAATCCCGGCTCGCTATTGATCGGCGACGGACTCTCTCGTCTCGTGAAGATTGCTCAAGAGAGTTACGATCACGTCCTCATCGACGGGCCACCTTTGCTTGGCTTGGCTGATGGGCCCCTTATGGCGAAGGCGGTCGAAGGGGTGATTTATACGATCGAGGCGAACGGGCTGAAGGCGCGCGCCATCAAGACTGGCCTCAATCGACTACGGTTCAGTGGTGCTAACGTATTCGGTGCGCTCGTGACCAAGCTAAACGCGTCGAACAGTGCGTATGGCTACGGCTACGGCTACGGCTACGGCTACAGTTACGGCGATATGAATGCGGAATGATCGTCCGTCACGGCCAAACGGGGGCGGAAATCGCAATCCCAGGCAACTGACAGCATTTCCTTGGGCTCGGGCAATTGCCGCCTGTGCGCTCGCGGTGGCCGGCCTCGCATCGGGCGCGGCCTCGTTCGCGGCCAGCTTGGGTCGGCTGGCACCTGAGGTGGCGATGAATGCATGGCCGCTCTCGGGCAACGCGTACGAACGTGCGGCGACTTTCGAACTGGTCAAGACCGTCGAGGATCCCCGAAAGGGTATCCCGCCCAACCTTCCCCCCCACGTGGCCGCTTTGTCGCGAGAGGCCATGCGCCTCGAGCCGGCGAACTCCACCGCCGTGCGGAACTTGGCCTTCTACCTCGGGTCGCGCGGTCAGGAATACCGCGCATTCCGTCTGATGAAGGTGGCCCAGCGAGTGACACGGCGCGATCCGGCGGCAAATCTCTGGCTGATGCAGTATTACGCTCGCAAACGCGACCTCAAGCGGTCACTCGCGCTCTATGACGTGACAATCCGAACCAGCTCGGCCGCGGCATCATCTATGATGACGATGTTGGCGCAAGCATTATACGAGCCAGGAGCAGTCGATTTGTTCGTCCAACTCCTGTCGACAGAGCCGCCTTGGATCGACGATTTCTGGACCGAGCTCCTGCGCGGCAGCGGGGATCCGCAGACCATGTTCAAACTGCGCGAACGCCTGCACCGTGCCGGTGTGCACATGGAGCAAGAGCACGACGGTCTGTTGATCCAAAGGCTCGCCAGCAGTGGTCACATAGATGAGGCTTTCGCCTTGAACGCGCTCGTCGCCCCTCCGCGCGACCGAGCCGATTTGCTCACCGATTCATCATTTGACGCCGCCAAAACTTTTCCTCCGATCGGGTGGAAGCTCGGATCGGACAGCACTTTCGGTGTCTCGATCGATCGGAAGGAAGGCGCGATCGACGTGATCGCGTTGCCTAGTGCCGAAGGAGTCATTGCACAGCAGGCAGTTTCGCTTGGCGGCGCGCGCTCGTTCCGAGTTCGTGGGAAACTATAAGGGCGCGGGCCAAAAGCCGCTGGAGATGAGCCTAACTTGTGCCGACAACGGCAACCCTAGCGAGGCGACGACGCCCATTCCCAGGGGTCGCGCGGAGACTATGGCCCTTCCTCGGCCGTGCCGTTTTGCTTGGGCTTCGCTGATCCTGCCGCGTGACGATGATCCCGTAGGCCGTGCGGTACGAATCAGATCTTTATCGCTGCGTTCCATCAAATAGCATCGGACCAAGAGCAATCGTGGCCATGGATATGTCCGGACAAACTGTCCACCTGCGCACAAGTCTGCGCGACGCGATGCAAGCGATCGAGAGATCTGGTGCCAAGATTGCGCTCGTTGTCAACGATGCGGGAGCACTGCAACGCACGGTGACCGATGGCGACATCCGACGAGGCCTGCTATGCGGGCTGAGTCTGACCGCGCCCGTGGAATCTCTTGGCGGCCAGCCGCCAGTAACCTGCCCCCAGGCCGCCTCTCTTGGCGACATTTCAGCTCTCCTCGACGCGCATTCCATTACTGCCGTCGTCATGGTCGATGATTCGGGCGCGCCGGTGAGGATTATCGATCGGGCAGCCGCCAACGGCATGACGCTGATGTCGCCCCCCCACATCGGTTCGCAGGAACTAGAGTTCGTCAGGGCGGCATTCGAGGACAACTGGATCGCGCCTGCGGGCCCCAACCTAGCTAGGTTCGAAGAGCAGCTTACGCAAGTAAGCGACCGGGTACACGCGGTCGCGCTCTCGTCCGGCACCGCCGCGCTGCATCTCGCGCTACGGTGCGTACGGGTGAAGCCAGGCGACAGGGTGTATGTCTCCGACCTAACTTTCGCTGCCTCCTTGCAGCCGGTTCTCTACGAGAAGGCTGTGCCGGTTCTGATCGATAGTGAACCGGATTCGTGGAACATGTCGCCTGCCGCGTTGGAGCGCCAACTGGCGAGTGATGCCGGAAGAGGAACCCTTCCGAAGGCAATCGTGCTGGTGCATATTTATGGCCAACCCGCGCAGGTTGGGCCAATTCTCGCCCTTGCCGATCGGTATGGCGTACCCCTCATAGAAGATGCTGCGGAAAGCCTCGGGGCGAAATACGCTAACCGACCTAGCGGCGCGAACGGTCTCCTGTCGGCGTTCTCGTTCAATGGAAACAAAATCATCACCACGTCCGGCGGCGGCGCGCTGGTGGGCGACGATGCTGAACTGCTCGATTTCGCCCGAAATCTCTCTACGCAAGGTCGTGATCCCTACGAGCACTACCAGCACACTACTGTTGCGTACAACTACCGTATGTCAAATGTTCTGGCCGGCATCGGGCTCGGCCAGTTGGGTCTGTTGTATCAGCGGGTGTCCGCCCGTCGCGAGATCTTCAAACGATATCGCGATGGCCTTGGCGACCTACCAGGCGTCGGATTCCAGGAGGAAGCACCCGCCAGCCGGGGCAACCGCTGGCTGTCGGTGGCGACATTCGATCCCGACCGGGTCGGGCTGCATCCATTTTCGATCATGCGCGAGCTTCGCCAGTCGGGAATAGAGACTCGCCCGGGATGGAAGCCAATGCATATGCAACCGCTTTGCGCGAACTACGAGTTCGTCACTCACAACGGCGAGTCGCCGGTTTCGTCTCGCCTCTTCTTCCAATCGCTGTGCCTGCCGTCGGGCAGTTCGCTGCTCCCCGGCGAGCAGGATCGCATCATTGCGCGCATTCGCGAGCTTGTGGAAGCAGCCTGAGCCATGTGCGGAATCTTTGGCGCCTTCAACTTTACACGCGAACCGGTGCCCGACGGGATCGCGCGCGCGATGTCGGCGAACGTCGCCCATCGCGGGCCCGACGCCGACGGGTTTTTCGGCAACGACCGGGTACTGCTGGGCAACCGCCGGCTTGCGATTCTTGACCTCACTACGGCGAGCAACCAGCCGTTGTTTTCGTACGATGGCGATATCGTCGTCGTGCAGAACGGGGAAATCTACAATTTCGTCGAGCTGAAGGACGAACTGATCGGGTTGGGTGCCCGGTTCGACAGCGACGGCGATACCGAAGTTCTGCTGCGGGCCTACCAGCGTTGGGGCCCCCGATTCGTCGAGCGCCTCAATGGTATGTTCGCGATCGCGGTCTACGATGCAGGTTCGGACACGCTCTATCTTTATCGCGACCGGTTGGGCGTGAAGCCCCTCTATCTGGCGGGTACATCGGAAGATGGCCGCGTCTGGTTTGCGTCGGAGATCAAGTCGATCCTCAGCAACGGGATCGGATACGCGCCCGATGCGGAGAGCCTGGCGCAGTATTTCGCGCTCAATTACATCCCGGCCCCGCGCACGGCGTTTGCCGGAATCCGGCACCTGCCGCCAGCCTCGATGGCGCGGATCGATGCGCGCGGGATCGAGATTTCTCCCTACTGGGATCTCGCTTCGGTGGCACCCGAGCCCGACCTGTCCGACGCCGACGCGCAAGCCGGACTTCTCACCCTGATCGACGACGCGACGCGCATCCGCATGCGGTCCGACGCGCCGTTCGGAGCCTTTCTTTCAGGCGGGCTCGACAGTAGTTCGGTTACCGGCTTCATGAGCATGTATCGCTCGTCCGCGATTCGCACATTTTCGATCGGCTTCAGCGATCCGCGGTTCGACGAGACCGCACCAGCGCGCGCCGCGTCGCGCCGCTTCGGCACACTCCACACGACCAAGGTCATGGAGCCTGACGCGATTGCGCTGTGGCCCCAGATGATCTGGCACTGCGACCAACCCCACGGGGACGTGTCGTTCATGCCCATGCTGCAGGTTTCCGAACTAGCGGCACGCGACGTCAAGATGGTGCTGACGGGGGACGGCGGAGACGAGCTGTTTGCTGGATACGAAAAGTACTTCGCGCTGTTGCCCGGCGGCATTGCCGACACTACCCGCGAAGGCTGGGAAGCGGCGTTCGTCCGTTCGAGCGGTCTGCTGCTGGGCGATCAGCCGAGCGATCTGCTCGCCGGCGACGTGCGCGACGCTTTCCTCGGCGGCAATCCCTACGCGCCGCTCGAGCAGGCCATCGCGGCGGCGAGCGGCCAGGACCCGATCAACCGCGTGCTGCATGCCGAAACGGTCACGCTCCTCCCCGGCAACAACCTGGTCAAGCCGGACCGCATGGCGATGGCCAAGTCGCTTGAGGTGCGCTCGCCGTTCCTCGACTACCGGATGGCCGAGTTTGCCTTTCGCATTCCCGGATCGCTGAAACTGCGCCCAGGCGAGACCAAATGGATCCTCAAGCGGGCGGTCGCACCTCTTCTCGGAGACGAGTTGACCTACCGTCGCAAACAGATGTTTACCGTTCCGATCGGCGAATGGATGCGTCAGGCACTCGCCGGCTTCTGCCGCGAGATGCTGCTCGACGGACGCCTTGCGGATCGGGGGATCGTGGCTATTGCAGCGGTCGAAGCGCTTTTGGCGGAGCATATTAGCGGTGCTCAGAACCATACTCGCGTGCTGCGGGCGTTGATCGCCCTCGAGATATGGTTCCGCCTTTTCATCGATAATGACGGCGACCTGCTGGCCCAGGCCGGCTCGCCTAAGGAGTTCCAAATCTGATGCCGGTCAAGGAAGATGCCATCGCCAACGGAATCCATCTGGCGAAATACGCTCCGGGCGTGAACAATCCCGAGCAGAAGTACGGGCTGCCGCGCGACGTTGCGTTCTGCCGCAAGTGCGCCGTTTCCAACCAGCGGCCCAACTCGACGGTCGAATTCAAGCACACGCCCGAATCCGCCAAGGAAACGATCGCCTTCGACGCCGAGGGGGTGTGCGACGCATGCCGCACTGCGGAGCGAAAGAGCGAGATAGACTGGGAGAAGCGCGAGCGCGAGCTGGTAGCGCTGTGCGATCGCTATCGCAGCCACAACGGCAGCTACGACTGCCTGGTGCCCGGCTCGGGCGGCAAGGACAGCTTCTACCAGTCGTGGATGCTCAAGTACAAATACGGGATGAACCCGCTCACGGTAACGTGGGCGCCGAACATTTACACCCCGTGGGGCCGTCACAATTTCGATGCCTGGATCCATTCGGGCATGGACAACTACCTCATGACTTCGTCCGGCCGCAGCAAGCGGCTGCTCACGCGCCTCGCGGTCGAGAACATCTTCCATCCCTTCCAGCCGTTCATCATCGGCCAGAAGTGCTTCGCGCCGAAGATGGCGATCATGTTCGGCATTCCGCTGATCTTCTACGGCGAGAACGAGGCCGAATACGGCAACCCGATGGCCGACAACGAAGACGCCCAGCGGTCGTACGACTTCTTCGCCGCGCACGGTGACGACGAGATGTATCTCGGTGGGCAGAGCGTCGCGAGCCTGAAGTCCGACTTCGGCATGACCACTGCCGACCTGACCCCGTTCCTTCCGTCCGACGTCCAGCCGCTGAAGGACCTCGGTGCCGAAGTCCACTACCTCGGCTATTATCTGAAGTGGCATCCGCAGAGCGCGTACTACTTCGCGGTCGACCACGGAGGCTTCATGGCCTCGCCCGAACGCACCGCGGGGACCTATTCGAAGTATAACTCGATCGACGACAAGATCGACGACTTCCACTACTACACCACGTACATCAAGTTTGGCATCGGCCGCGCGACTTACGACGCCGCACAGGAAGTGCGTTCGGGCGACCTCGAGCGGGAAGAGGCGGTCGCGCTGATCAAACGCTACGACGGCGAATTCCCCGAGCGGTGGGCCGACGAGATCTTCAAGTATCTCTCGATCGACGCGGAGAGCTTTCCGCAGGCGCGCAAGATGTTCGAACACCCCGAGATGACCCGCGATTATTTTGAGGCGCTGTCGAACAAGTTCCGTTCGCCGCACCTGTGGCAGTTCGCTGACGGGCAATGGTCGCTGCGTCACACGGTCGCCGAGGAGGGCTGAGCGCGGTGCGCAATCTTCGCCTGATCGCCCGTCTCGACGTCAAGATGGACTGGCTCATCAAGGGCGTCCAGATGGAAGGCTGGCGCAAAGTCGGGGACCCGGCGGAGTTTGCCGAACTCTATGCGCGGCAGGGGATCGACGAATTGCTCTTCATGGACGTGGTCGCGAGCCTTTACCAGCGCAATAACCTGCACGACATCGTCGAGCGAGTCGCCCGCAACGTGTTCATCCCGATGACCATCGGCGGCGGTATCCGTACGGCCGAAGACGTGAAATCTCTGCTTGAGCGCGGCGCCGACAAGGTGGCGATCAACACCGCCGCGACCCAGCGACCGGCGCTCCTGACCGAGATTTCGGACCGCTACGGTTCTCAGGCCACCGTGCTGTCGATCGAAGCCATCTCTACCGGCAATGGAAAGTGGCAGGCAATGACCGACAACGGCCGCAATCATACCGGTCGCGACGTCGTCGAATGGGCGCAGGAAGCCCAGCATCGCGGGGCCGGCGAGATCATCTTGACGTCGATCGAGCGCGACGGGACGGGCAAGGGCTATGACATCGATCTCGTTCGCGAGGTCTGTGCGGCGGTGACGATTCCGGTCGTGGCATCGGGCGGTCTCGGAACGCCCGCTCACGTGGTCGACCTCGTCGAAGGGACCGAAGCATCGGCTGCCGCGAGCGCGCAGGCGCTGCACTGGAAGAAAGTGTCGGTTGGTGACCTGCGTGGTGCCCAGGCCGACGCCGGCTGTTACGTGAGGCCGATCGCTGCATGAGGGAAGGACTCAAGTTTCTCCTGATCGTCGATGACGAAGGCATTGCCCGCCATGCGGCGGACGCAGGCGTCGAAACCCTGTTCGTGGACTTGGAGCGCAACGGGAAAGCCGAACGCCAGCCGGGTACCCAGAGCTGGAAGAGCAGGCAGACGGACGAGGACGTTAGCAGGATCCGGGCGGTTGCCCCTGACGCGGAACTGCTCGTGCGGCTCAACCCGATGTTCGACGGCACTCCGGCGGAAGTCGAAAACGCGCTGGCGCGCGGGGCAGACTGCCTCATGCTGCCAATGTTCACGCGCGCGGACGAAGTGGCGCGGTTTCAGGACATGGTGGCCGATCGCGCGGTCGTGGTGCCGCTCTTTGAGACGGCCGCCTCGCTGCGGGAAATCCCCGAAATCGTCCGCCGAGGTGCGCCGGGGCGCGCGCACATTGGGCTCAACGACCTGCACCTTGACCTTGGAATGCGCTTCATGTTCGAACCGCTGGCCGATGGGGTCCTCGAAGAACCGTGCGCCGCCTTCCGCGAAGCGAGCGTTCCGTTCGGGATCGGCGGGGTCGCCCGCGTGGGCGAAGGGATCCTCGATCCCGTCGTGCTGCTGGGCGAGCACGTCCGGCTCGGCTCGACTTGGGCGATCCTCTCGCGCTCGTTCCACCGCCAGTCCACGACGCTAGAGGAAATGACCGCGAGCACCGATCTTCCCGCCGAACTCACCGCACTGCGCGACGCCTATGCGGCGTTCGAGGCGCGAAGCCCCACCGACCTGGAGCGGAACCGCGTGCGTGTCGCTGACCGCATCCGCGATGTGGCCAGGCTGGTCGGCTCGCGGTAGACGGCGCAATGATTTCCGCTTCCCACCCCGAAGTGCATTTCGGCGACCGGCGCGTCGCGCGCGATGCGCCCTGCTATATCATCGCCGAAATCGGGGTGAACCATAACGGCGATGTCGACATCGCGCGCGAGCTGATCGTCCAGGCGGTCAAGGCGGGGGCCGATGCGGTCAAATTCCAGACCTTTCGCTCGTCCGCACTCGTCCTCGAGGATGCCGCCAAGGCCGAGTACCAGGAGCGCAACTCAGGCAGCGGCTCGCAGGCCGAGATGCTCGCCGCGCTCGAATTGACCTTCGACGAATTTCGCCTGCTGCGCGACGATTGCGACCGCCTAGAGATCGATTTCCTGTCGACCGCTTTCGACAGAGAAAGTCTCAAGGACGTCGCGGCTCTGGAGCCCAAGGCGCTCAAGTGGCCGTCGGGAGAGATCGACAACGTGCCCCTCCTGCGGCAGGCGGCGGCAATCGGGTTGCCGGTCATCCTTTCGACGGGGATGGCCGAGCTGACAGAGATCGAGGCTGCGGTGTCGGTCCTACGCGATGCAGGGTCTGGGCCCCTCGCCATACTCCAGTGCGTCAGCCAGTACCCCGCGCCGATGGACGAACAGAATCTCGCGACGATCCCCGCGATGGCGGACCAATTCGACTGCGTAACGGGCTTCTCGGACCACACCGACGGTCCGTGGGCGGCGGTCGCCGCGCGCGCGCTCGGCATGGCCATCCTCGAAAAGCACCTCACGCTCAGCCGGTCGATGGCCGGTCCCGACCACACGGCCTCGATGGAACCCGATGCCTTTACTGAAATGGTGCGAGCGATACGGGCGGTCGAAGCTGCTTTGGGCGATGGGAACAAGCGCCCGATGCCTTCGGAACTGTCGACCCGTGCGGTTGCCCGCAAGAGCCTTGTCTACGCGGCCGACCTGGCGGCCGGAACCGTGGTCGCCGAAGGCGACGTCACTGCGATGCGTCCCGCGGTCGGCCTGTCGCCGTCGAGGATCGACGACATCGTCGGCAAGGCTCTCGTACGCGCGGTTCGCCGTCACGAGCAGATCGATCCTGCCGATGTGGGCTGACGATCTTCCCCTGGCATGCTTCGGGGCGGGGGGGCACGGCAAGGTCGTCGCCGCGCAATGGCAGTCCCGCCGCGGCGGCGAGCCGCCGGCCTTCGCGGACATGCAAAAGCCTTGCGGAACGCGCGTGGGGTCGTTCGAAATTCGCTGGGCCAGCCTGCAGGATATCTCGGGCCGACAGGTTCTGATCACGATCGGCGACAATGCGCGCCGGCGAATCCTGCAGGCGGAAGTCGCCTCGTCGGAGTTGCCGCTCGCCACCTTCGTCGCCGACGAACAAAACTATTTCGCCTCTGCCCCGGGAGTCGGGGCGATGATCCTGGCGGGTGCCGTCGTGAATTCGGACGCGGTCATCGGGGATGGCACGATCGTCAACAGCAATGCGATCGTCGAACACGACTGCCATGTGGGCGCCTTCGTGCACCTCTCGCCCGGCGCGTGCGTCGCTGGAGGCTGTAGGATCGGCGACGGTGTATGGATCGGGTCCAACGCGACCGTGATCCCCGAACTTGTCATCGCCGAGAGAACTGTCATAGGGGCCGGCAGCACGGTTGTTCGCTCGATAACCGAGGCGGGCATCTATGCGGGCACGCCGGCCCGTCGCATCAGATAGACATCGGAGTTTTCCTTGGCCTCCTCGTGCGTCGTCGTCGACTATGGAATCGGCAATGTCTTCTCCGTTATGCAGGCAATGCGGGACTTTCCCATCGAATGCAGCCTGTCGTCGGACCATGAGGAAATCCGTTCGGCCGACCGCCTGATTCTTCCCGGTGTCGGCGCCTTCGGCCGTGCGGCGGCGCGACTGCGCGAACTCGGGCTGGAAAATGAGATCCTCGAATTCATCGCGACCGGTCGCCCGTTTCTCGGCATCTGCGTGGGCATGCAGCTCCTCCACGACATCGGGCGGGAGTTCGGCGAACACCGCGGACTGGGAGCGATCGGCGGCAGCGTCGAAGCATTCGATCTCGCCGACGAGGGTGGCAAGAAAGTCCGCGTGCCGCTGATCGGCTGGCATCCCCTGCAGGCCCCGGGTGGCGATTACGCGCGCTGGAGCGACACTCCGCTTGAGACCCTTCCGCGCGACAGTGCCTTCTATTTCGTCCACTCGTTCGCTTCGCGGCCGCTAGACCCGGCGAACGTGCTCGCGATTACCCGCCACGGCGGAAACGAACTGACCGCGGCGGTGCACAGCGGCAATGTCCTCGGCACGCAATTCCATCCCGAACGCAGCGCCCAGGCGGGCCGCGCCTTCCTGCAGTCGTTCTTGAAGGTCTGATAGTGGCCGCGGGCCGGCCATTCCTGGCATCGTACGGGGGCGGGCACGCCCAAATCCTGATCGCACTCGCGGCGGAACTCGACCGGCGCGGGCGCGGCTACGACCTGATGGGTTTCACGACCGCGGACGCAGCATTCCGCAGCGCCGGGCTGACGACAATTCCTGTCGGCGACCTCGTCGATGGCGCGATACCTGCCGACGTGCGTGCGCGGGCGGCCGAACTCGCTCCGCCGCCGGGGCACCCGGACATCACTGCGCGGCAGACCGAGGACTATTTCACCGTCGGTTTCGCCGACCTTGTTCGGCGCGTCGGGAGCGGAGAAGCCGAACGGCTGTTCGCGAAACTCGAACGCAAGGCTTTCGAGCCGGTCACCGCATTCGACGAATATTTTCGCCGGGTCCGGCCCTCGATCGTGGTTTCGACCACGAGTCCGCGATTCGAGGCGGCGGCGCTGCGCGCGGCACGGGCTCTCGGCATCCCGACGCTGGCCATCGGGGACATGTATCTGATAGCCGAGCAGAAATGGATCCTGACCCCGGGATACGCGCAGGACCTGACCGTGATCAGCGACTCGGTCGCGGAGATGCTGAAGAAGGCCGGTGGACTCTCGTCAAGGCTGCACGTGCTCGGCAATCCGGCGTTCGACGCCTTGGAAGCTGGCAAGGGCGACGATGCTGTGCGTCGGGTAGAGCGCGAGCGACTCGGCATCCGCGATCGGACCGCGATCCTCTGGCCGCTCGGGGGTGCCGCCGACGAGGTCGCCGGTCGGTCGCTGCTGGCCCCGGTCGAGATCGCCGACTTTCTCGATCACCTGTGTGACCGCGATCCGTCGCTGACCTACGTCCTGCGTCCGCACCCCAACTGGCCGGTCACGGGACTGACGATGCGCCACGGCCGGATCGACGCGACAGCGAGTCTCGAGCACGCATTGCTTGCCGCCGATCTCGTATGTGTCGAGGCTTCGACGGTGGGCCTGCAGGCGGTCCTGCGCGGTGTCCCGACGATCTGCTACAACTTTGCCGACTACGTTCTCTATCCCGATTTCGGATGGGCCGCCCAGACATCGACCTTGGCGCAGCTGCGAGAGATGGTCCTGTCGCGCGGGTATTTCGATCCGCCCGCCAGCCTGCGCGCGCATGTCGGGGGTTCGGCCGCCCGGATCGCCGACCTGATGGCGCGGCTGGAGACCGGGGACGCGCCCGCGGAGACTTAATATTTGCTTGCCGCCCAATGCGAATTTGGGCAACGACCCAGCCCTGCAACTGCGGACGCCAACGATGTCCGCCGCTAACCGGTTCATCGCAGAAATCATGAAAATCCTCACCGTTCGTTCCACCCTGCCGGACATGGGTCCGGGCACCCAGCCGCTCACGATCGCACGCAACATGGCGCGCGAAGGCCACCAGACGGTCTTCGCGACCTCCGGCGGCAGCTACGCGCCGGTAGTCGAGGAAGCGGGGTTCACCGTGCACTATGTGCCCGAACTGGCCCCCGACCGACACGATCCGCTCAGCGCGCTGAAGGGCATTCGCAAGCTGGCGAAAGTGATCAAAGCCGAACGACCCGACGTCATCCACGGTCACAACGCGGCCGCGACGATCTTTGCTTACCTGGCGGGCCTTTTGACGGGACGCTCGATCCCCTGCGCCACCAGTGTGCGCGGGGTCGAGGAGCGCGACACGCACCAATGGCGCAACAAGATTTGGAAGCGCGTGCCGGGCATCCTGCTCGGCGTATGCGAAAAGACGCGCCAGCGACTGCTGTCGTTCGGTTGTCCTCCCGACAAGATCCGGGTGACCTACAACGGGATCGATACCGGCCGGTTCGATCCCGCCCTGCACGACGGCGTGAAGATCCGTCGCCAGTTCGGTCTCGAGGGCAAGGTCTTGGTCGGCACGATCGGTGCGATGACCGGCCCCGAGGACCTCGATGGGCCGGGCAAGGGCCAGCACGACTTGGTGCGGGCGGTGCATCTGTTGCGCGACGAATTTCCCGACCTCGTGGTGTTCCTCGTGGGCGACGGACCGCTGCGCTTCAAGGTGGAACAGGTCGTCGACGAACTGGAGATGCGCGACCGGGTCGTCTTCGCCGGTCGCCGGTTCGATACGCCCGAACTGCTTGGCGCGATGGATATCTACGCGCTGCCCTCGGTCCACGGCGAATTCTTCCCCAATTCGATCATCGAGGCGATGAGCTTCGCCCTTCCGTGGGTGGGTTCGGACATCGCAGGACTGTCGGAACTGACGGCGGAGAACGAAGCGGGCTGGGTGGTCGAGCCGGGCGACTATCGCGCGCTGGCGGACCGCTTGCGTCCGCTGGTCGGCGACAGCGCCCTGCGCCGCCAGCGCGGGGATCGCGGCCGCCGCGAGGTCGAGGAAAGGTTCACGATCGCCAAAGTCAGCGAGCGGATCCTCGACGGGTACCGGGCGGCAGGCTTGCGATCGGCGACGGCCGGCTGATATGTGCGGCGTGTTCGGCATCGTATGTCGCGACGGCGCGCTCGATGAGAGCGCGGGCCGCGCCGCTGCCGATGCGATGGACGCTGCGCTCGTGCACCGGGGACCGGACGGGTCGGGTATCCTCGCCCGGCGGAACGTCCTGCTCGGGCACCGCCGGCTGGCGATCATAGATCTGGAACACGGCGCCCAACCCATGGTGGCAGAGGGCGGCCGGGTCGCGCTGAGCTACAACGGCGAGATTTACAACTATCGCGATCTGCGGGGCGACCTCGCCCGCCGCGGCTGGCAATTCGCGACCGCCAGCGACAGCGAGACCGTGCTCGCGAGCTATTGCCTCGATGGGGTCGAGGGCGACGCAAACCTAAATGGGATGTACGCGCACGCGATCCTAGACGAGCGTGCGGACGAGCGCGCGATCGTGCTTGCGGTCGATCCGGTCGGAATAAAGCCGATGTTTGTCTGGCAGGGATCGGGTGTGGTGCTGTTCGCCTCCGAACTGCAGGCGATCGTCGCCGCCCTTCACGCCCTGGCGCTCCCGGTCGAGATCGACTGGGAGGCGGCCGCTTCGTTTCTCAGGCTCGGCTGGGTGCCTGCACCACAGGCGATGATACGCGGTGCCAAGCGCCTGCTCCCCGGTGAACGCTGGCGGATCGACGTCGCGGAAGCGCGCGCCGCTCCCCTCTCCCTTCGGCCGCTCCCCGCAGCCGCGCCCCTGTCGGCAAATCGCGATGAATTCATCGAACGGTTCGGCACTGCGCTGAACGGCGCGGTCGAACGGCAGCTCATTAGCGACGTACCGCTGGGGTTTTTCCTGTCCGGCGGCATCGATTCGAGCCTGCTGCTGGCCGTCGCCCGAGACATGGGCCACAACCCGTCCAGCTTCACGATCGAATTCGCCGGGTCGGGTCACGGGGTTGCCCGCGCCAACGAAGGCGAAATCGCACGCGCGGTGGCGGACCGGCTGGGAGTACCGTTCCAGAGCATCATGGTCGATGAAGCGACGATGCGCGACACCCTGCCGCGGATGATGGCAGCGATGGACCAGCCCCTCGCCGATCCGGCGTGCCTCCCGCTGCTCCTGCTCGCCGAATTCGCCCGCAAGGAGGTGACCGTCTGCATTTCCGGCGACGGAGGCGACGAGCTTTTCGCCGGGTACTCGAGGCACGAGCTTGCGCCGCTGCGGGCCCAATGGTGGCGCCTCCCGGGACCGGTGCGGTCGCTGGGCCGCTCGGTCGCCGGCCTGCTGCCGCAGGCACCGTCAACGGGCTGGCGGGAAGTCCTGCGCAAGGCCCGCGTCGGTCACGGCCTCATCGATGCTGACGCTTATGTTCAAGGCCCGTTTGCCGGCGTTCTGTCGGCCTCGCCATCGTTAGAACCTTGGAACAACGGCGTCGGCAACGATGCGGAGGCGATGATGGCGGCCGACCTTGCCGGTCAGCTCGCCGGCCAGATGCTGCCCAAGACCGACAACATGACCATGGCGGCGAGCCTCGAATGCCGGGTGCCGCTGCTCGATCTCGAGCTCGTCGATCTCGCCGCCCAAGCACCCCTAGCGTGGAAGCGCGAGGCGCGGGTTGGCAAGGTGCCGCTGCGCCAACTCCTCGCGCGCCACTTGGCGAGCGAGGTTACCGATCGCCCCAAGCACGGCTTCCGCGTGCCGCTGACGTCGTGGTTCGGCGGGCCGATGGCCGGCGAACTGCGCGAACGGTTCGCGCGTCGTGCCGACCTGTTCGACAGCTTGCTGCCACATGGTCTCGCCGGTTCGGTGCTGGACGATCACCTCGCGGGCCGGGCCGAACATTCGATCCGGATCTGGACGCTCCTTGCGCTCGACAGCTGGATCGAGCGGACCGCACCCGCCACCGACCGCATCGCATGAGCTCCGCCAACCTGAGGTTTCTCTATGCGGGCGCGTCGCTCTCGCTGATGATCCGGCTGTTTGGCGTGGGTCTCCTGTTCCTCGCCAACATCGTTCTCGCCCGCAGCATTACGCAGCACGCATACGGCCTGTTCGCCTATTCGATCGAAGTGGTCGCGCTAGTTTCGGTCGTCGCCGCGCTGGGCTTCGACCAGATCGCCATTCGCGTCGTTCCCGATTGTCTGGCCGAAGGCGACCGTGCGGGACTGCGTCGATTCCTCGCGTGTGGTCTTGCGATCGTGGCGGTTGGCAGCACCTGCGCCGTGCTCGCGCTTCACGCCGCGCGGAGTGCCGGAGCCCTGCCTTCGGGCATGGGATCGGGACTGATCGCGCTCACGGGGTTAGCGATCGCGGCGCTTTCGGCGCTCCGCGTCGCGCAGGAAACCATGCGCGCGTCGCGCCGGATCGCGCTGTCGCAGGTAGTCGAGCAAGTCGGCTGGCCGGCCCTGCTGCTTCTGCTGGGTGCTGCAATCGCGCTGGGCGTGGGAGGCGGGGCGCTGACCGTCGGCCTGCTGCTCGGTGCCCAAGCGGCATTCTACGGGGCGGCCACCTTGATGCTGCTCTTCCTGATCGCGCGTCAAGCGCCCGCGAAAGGACCGCGGCGCGTTGACGAGGGACCGCGCCAGTGGCTCGCGACAGGCATTCCGCTCGCGCTTGCTGCCAGCCTGTCAATCCTGCTCAACCGCGGCGACATTCTCGCGCTGGGCTCGGCGGTGACCGCGGCGGAACTCGCCCCCTACACCGCTGCCAGCCGTTATGCCGCGCTCCTCGTGCTCGGCCTCGCGGCGGCATCGGCGGCCGGGGCGGCCGGGATGCGCGTCGCGTGGCGCACCGGCGACCGGGAGGAATTGCAACACCTGATCGACCGCACCGCCGGGCTTTCCATTGCCTTCGCGCTGCCGATCGGTGCGGGCTTAATCGCCTTGCCCGAGCTGGCGTTGTCACTTTACGGACCGGGTTATGTCGAAGGGGCAACCGCCTTGCGCATTCTGGCCGCGGCCCAGATCGTCAATGCGTTCACCGGGCCGGTGGCGCTGGTGGTGATCATCTGCGACCTCGGCAAGACATACACCGCAGCGATGGCCGGTTCGGTGGCGCTGCTCGCGGCGCTGCTGGCATGCCTCATCCCCGCCTTCGGGACGCTGGGCGCCGCCGTCGCCACGCTCGTAGCCCTGTCGGCGCTCAACGTGATATTGGCGGTCGCCATCCGGCGTCGGACGGGCCTGCGGGCGTGGGCGACGCCCGCGTCGATGGGGTCGGCCCTGAGCGACATTGCCTCGATGGTGCGCAGACGGTGAATGCTTCCCGACCCTCTGTCGACCTAGCCATCATCACCGCACGCGGGGGATCGAAGGGTCTTCCCGGCAAGAACGTGATGCCGCTCGGCGGCCTTCCGCTCATCGCTTGGACGATCGCAGCCGCGCGCGAGTCCGAGGTCTTCTCACGGATAATCGTGTCGACCGACGACGAGGAGATCGCCGTTGCCGCGCGCGAAGCAGGGGCTGAAGTGCCGTTCGTCCGCCCAGCGCAG
This sequence comes from uncultured Alphaproteobacteria bacterium, assembly GCA_963740025.1. GTDB lineage: Bacteria > Pseudomonadota > Alphaproteobacteria > Sphingomonadales > Sphingomonadaceae > Tsuneonella. The sequence goes on along the minus strand of CAVUCI010000004.1, from coordinate 101,422 downwards.
CTCGCGAGCGATACGGCAAGTTCCGCCGACGTCGTCGCGCACGTCCTCCAAGCCTGCCCCGAAGCACAGGCGTTCGCGCTACTCCAGCCGACCTCGCCGTTTCGCACCGCCGCCCACCTTCGTGCGGCCGCGGCGAGGTTCGCGGAAGCGGGGGTGCGTGCGGTGGTCGGTGTGGTCGGTGCCAAGCCGCCGTCGTGGACGTTCGCCATCGACGCCGACGGTGCGATGGCCCCCGCGATCGACAGCCCGTCCGCGACCAGGCGACAGGGCGCCCATGTGCTCGTCCAGCCTAATGGCTCGATGTACTTCGTCACAAGGGGCGTGTTCGAGGAGAGTGGCACGTTGATGCCTCCCGGCAGCATTCCGTTCATGATGAATGCGCTGGCATCGATCGACATCGACGGGCCCGAGGATATGTGGCTGGCCAAGGCTCTCGTCGCTGCCGGCTATCCCCAGGTCGCGCCGTGAATATCCACTACGTCAGCGGAAGCCGGGCGGATTTCGGCCTGATGAGCATGACGCTCAGGCACTTGGACAAGCATACCGGTTGGTCCGTCGGCGTGGTGCTGACCGGCCAGGCGCTGGACCCACGCTATGGCGAAGTGGAAGCGGAGGTCGCGGCGGCCGACCTTGCCGTCGTTGCGCGCGTTCCGGCGCGGTTGTCCGGCGGCGATGCACGCGAGATGGCGCTTGCATTCGCAACGGAGGTCGAGGGGCTGACCGCGCTGTGGAGCGAACGGCGACCCGACCTCGTGATGCTGCTTGGCGATCGCGGCGAAATGCTCGCGGCCGCGATCGTTGCGTTCCACCTCGAGATTCCAACCGCGCATCTCCACGGCGGCGAACGTTCGGGTACGCTCGATGACGGCTTCCGCCATGCGATTAGCAAGTTGGCGACATGGCATTTCCCGGCCACCGCGGAATCGGCAAATCGGCTCGAGCGAATGGGCGAGGATCCGGATCGCATTGTCACGATCGGCGCGCCTGGCCTCGTCGAATTGTCGCGGTTAGGCGATACGCCCGTGGACTGGCTCGCCAACCGCTTCCCCGGCACGGAAGGCCGCCGGACTGCCCTGTTTCTGTTCCACCCGGTGGTCCAGGAAGCCGATCACGCCGAAAGCCAGGCGCAGGCCATCCTGGCCGCCCTGGTTGCCGAGGGGTTCCATGTCATCGCTATCAGGCCGAATTCCGATGCGGGCGGGGAGGCGATCGCGCGCCAGCTCGACGAATGGCTTGCGGCCGGTGGCGACGGGATCGTGCTGCATCACCTGGGCCGCGAGGATTTCCTGCGGACACTGCAGTCGGTCGACGTGCTGGTCGGCAATTCCTCGACCGGCATCGTCGAAAGCGCAAGCCTGGGCACGCCATGCCTCAACGTCGGTTCGCGGCAGGACGGGCGGGAGCGCAACGGAAACGTTGTCGACTGCCCCGCGTTCTCCATCGAGGAGATTCGCAAGGGCCTTGCGACAGCGGTCGAACTGGCCAGACCGTTCGCCAACGTCTATGGCGACGGCCACGCCGACGAACGCCTCGAACAGGCGCTCGCAGCCTTGAAATTCGGAGACCGCGCCCCGGGCAAGCGGAACATGTACTGATATGCTCGAAACACTCTCGCTGATCATCAGCATCAACGCGCTGCTGTTCGCCTTGCCAATCGTGCCGGGAATCGCGCGGGCGCGCCTGACGCTGATCTTCGTGGCACTGGGGTGTGGGCAGATCTATCTTGCCTTCGCCGCGTACGGGCTGTTCCTTGTGAGCGAGAGCCGCTGGCGCCTTGAGACGGGCATCTCAAACCTCGGATTTTTCGTTGCGCTGGTCATCCTGCTCGGAATCGGGGTGACTACGGCGGTCGTGCCGACGTCCGCGCGCACCATTCCCGAGCTCATTCAGCTCGCGCTCTATGTGGTGATGACGTTGCTCACGATGAACTATTTGCGCGATGGCGACGACGTGCAGAGGGTGCTCTCCGCAGCGGTACTCGGCTCGGCCGGGATGACGGCGATCAGTCTCGTGTCAATCGTCCTCGGTTTGCAGTCGTCGCCGGCGATTTTCCTCGCCCGCGGTGCCAACGAAGGTTCGGTGTTCCTATCGACGATCGGTGCGCTACCTGCGGCGATCTTGTTCGTGCGCAGCCGCAACCCATTCTACGTCGTGTGCCTGTTGCTGTTCGCTTACGCGCAGTATCTCGCCACCGCCCGCGGCAGCCTCGTCGTGACCGGCGTCGCGGGGCTCGGCGCGGCCTTCTTCGTTTGGCGGCTGCAATTCCTTCGCGTGATCCTGATCCTGATCGGGCTCTACATCGTGATGAAGAACGTGCCCCTCCTCAACGCGACCTACCAGGAGAATCTGAACTTCTCCGCGCGCGAACGGCTTGCGCTGGCCGAGTACGGCTATTGGCTGTGGGAACAGCGACCGATCACCGGCTGGGGCTGGGGGTCGACGACATACCTCGCCCAAACGGCGAGCACGACTGAACTGGTCTATCCGCACTTCCACAACACCTACGTTCAGCTCCTTGTCGAGGCGGGCGTAGTGGGATGGGCGATCATCGCGCTGTTCCTCTTCGGATGCATCCGCCTGTCGTCCATCGCCATGGTCCGCTACCGCGTCCCGCACCTGAGCGCGCTCGTTGTCATCGGATCGATGGCGCTGGCCATTTCGGGCATGTTCGACGCAATGCTCTACGGCGCCGACCGGGCGGTTCAAGTTATCATCTTGCTGTCACTGATGTACCGCGCGGTCGCCATTGCCGGGCGGCCAGCGATGGCGTTCACCGTAAAGCAGCCGCCAGACACCGTCGCCGGGGGGCCGCAGGCTACGGCGACGGTCGCAATAGGCGGTTAGGTCGAGCAAGATGGACGACAGCGAAGACATTTCCAGTCGGATGTCACTGAGCAGGCGCGAGATCGCCCGAGCTGGGATCGGCGCCACCGCGGCGCTCGGCTCGGCGGCGAGCCTTGGTCAGGCTCCCCAGCAGAGTGGCGGGGCGACCCGGCGCGACATCATGTCGATCCTCGACTTTGGTGCCGATCCCAGCGGTCGCAACGACAGCTCGGCGGCGTTCCGCCGGGCGTTCGCCGAGCTGGCGGGAAGTGAACTGGTCATTCCCCCCGGCCGGTTCCTCGTCGAGCGCATCGGCGGGCTCGGACCTGCGGGGCAGAAGATTGTCGGCCGCTCGCGCTGGAACACTGTCCTCGCGTCGGAGGCCGGGGGCGGGTCGGTCTTCAGCAACGAGGTCGCGGCCCGGTCAACCTCGGCATACCACCTGATCAGTGATCTTACGATCGACCTGAGCGGCAACGACGCCATCGGGATCGACCTCGCCAGCACCAACTGCTCAACCGTTCAGCGCGTGCATTTCCGCGGGCGACCGGGCGTGCGGCGAGGTATCGGCCTGCGCTTCGCGTCGCCACTCGACAAGGGCGCCTACGATAACGCCGTGACCGATTGCAGTTTCGAGGACCTGGCGATCGGGATCCAGTGGGACAGCGGGGCGAACAACAACTCGGTGTTTAATTGCCGCGTGATCAACTGCGGCGTGGGCTACCACGCATCGCCCGCGCGGACGGTCGATACGCCGCGCGTGTTCGGCGGCCGGGTGGAGGGATGCGACGTCGGCCTTCTTGAAGGAAGCGATTGCGGAGCCTACTTCGCGATCCGGTTCGAGGATAGCGCCATCGCCGACATCCGCTTCACCGAGAAGTCGATCAATGCGGCGGTCTGGGGCGGTTATACCTCGACCACGCGCACCGCGATCCTTCACCTCGAAAAGGCGACCAGTCCCAGCATCGACGGAAGCGACCTCGGCCAGATCGCGGTCGAGGAATCGGATGCACGGCCGAAGATTTCGACCGGCCGCCATGTGTTCGCGAAAGCAGGCAAGGCGCCGCGCCCGATGCCGCAGCGCGACTTCGCGATGCAGTTCGACGACTATGCCCTGTTCCGCAACCAAGTCGGGATTGAATTCGCCACCGCAGTCGGTGCCGGTTCGATCGTGGGGATGATGGCCACCGCGGGCGATACGCTCTCGATCCCCGGGTTCGACCGTGCGAAAAAGGCCTATGCGACGATCGAATTCGGCGGAGGTCCGGCGATCCGACCGTTGGGCGACGGCCAGACTGACATCGGCGCGCCCGACCGGCGCTATCGCTCGGCGCATCTGTCCGATGGTGTCCACGTCGGTGGACGACGGGTCCTCGGCGCGCGCCAGCCGGCTATCGCCAACGATGCTTCCGGTTCGGCGAGCGCGAACCGCATCAACCAGATCCTCGCCGCCTTGCGACAGCACGGCCTGATCGACGGCTGATCCGATGGACCGGATAGCCATTCGCGCGCTGGACATTGCCGGGGCGCTGGTCTTGACGTTGGTCGGTGCCCTGCCGATGATCGCCATCGCAATTGCCATTCGGGCGCAAGACGGAGGGCCGGCGCTGTTCCGCCAGGTCCGCGTCGGCGAGGGTGGCAAGTCGTTCACCGTCTTCAAGTTTCGCACTATGAAGGTCGACGACGCGGCAGTTGGCACCGGAAGCTTGGCGGGAGATGGTGACAATATCGCCGACGCACACCAGCGCTTCCAGCGGACCGTCCCCGGCGATCCGCGGATCACACAAATCGGGCGGTTCCTGCGGCCGAGTCATCTCGACGAATTGCCGCAAATACTCAACATCCTGCGCGGCGACATGTCATTCGTAGGCGTCCGGCCCGACACCCCGGTGCAAGAGCTCGATTATGATCCGTCTTACTGGAAGCTGCGCCACCGCTTCAAGCCGGGGCTTACGGGACCGGCGCAGTTGCGGTCAGACCCGCTGACCTTTGCGGAACGCAATGCCGAGGAAACTTGCTGGATTGAGAATTACGGTGTGCGGCAGTACCTCGCGATTCTTGTCAAGACAGCCGGCAAAGTCGTCAGGCGCAGCAGCTTCTGACCGCCGCCGGTCGCCCATTAATCCCAGCGCGATGTCCGGCACATCCTCGCCGATCCGATGCTGCTCGGCGTTGTGGGCGCAGCACAAGCTTGGGGTCCAGCGATCGGAAGGCTTGAACCGGGTATCGTCGTCGAGGCTAAGGCTAACCGTGGTCGCCGCTTTCGTTGAGGCAGGATGCGGAGGGCTTGGGAGAGGTGCCCTTAGGAGGAGCACCTGCGAGAGCGGAGTGACGCATTGAACGAGACGGTGCGGGTGGATCGCTTCCCTCGCGAGCGGAGGGAGGTCCTGCCGATGGCCCATCCACTACTTTGGCCCTCTGGGAGCGCGGCGCCTGCGGATTAGCCTCGTGCATCGCCACGCTGACAACTTGGACATCACTGCCCTCCTGCCTCTCGCGGCCAAGCTCGCGCGAGCGTGCTGCCATGGCCTCGCCCACCTGCCGGTAGAGCGGCGGGCGCTCGCGCTGGAGCGCGGCAAGCTGCGGGCGATGGTCGTCCCTGAGCTGGCCCAGTGCCTGCGGGTCGCGGCATGCGCTCACCGATATGACGAGCTCATCGCACCACGCCTGCCAGCCTTGTGAGGGCTCTGCGACCGAGTGGGTGCTGGTCGTGGGTGCCGCCTGCAGCCGGTAGGAGCGGGCATCGGCGTCTTCCTGCTGGACCGCGGGAACACAGAACGCCTGGAGGACGGCGTACTTGTAGGCCGACTGCATCGCCTTCGCCGTCGCCTTGTCGCCAGCGTCGAGCGCTTCCCCGTACGCCTCGATCGTGTGGCACGAGCCGTCCTCGGCGCTGACGAGGTCGAACGCCACCTTGAGGCTGACCGCGACGAGGAGCGCCCCGCTCTCGTCGAGCCGGTCGCCCGCGTGCCGTTCGAGCACGCGCGGCAGGATGCACAGGCGGTGGTGGGCAAGCAGCGGTGCGAGCCGTTCGAGCACGTCGTCGATGCTGCGGTAGAGATACTGGTCGCGCGCGTTGAGCCGCGTCTTGGCGACCCCGTCCTCGGCCAGCGCTGCGGCCACCGCGTTGATCGCGGCATAGACCCGCGCGATCATCCTTCGAGCTCCCGGATCGAGAGCGCGCCCGCCTTGCTGCGCTTGGCCTCGATACCGTGCCCGAACGCGCGGGCGACATCGGGCTCGACGAGGCTCTTGAGGGTGGTGATCGCCGCCTGGTGCGTCCTGGCCGCCTCGCGGTGCGCGAGCCAGTCAGCGGCTGCCGCTGCCCAGGCATTGCTGCCCTCGAGGCACACCTCGCGCACGCCCACGGGGCGGGGTGGGGGCGGGACGGGCGCGGCGACCGGCGCCTCCCCGGTCTCCACGCAAGTCCAGAACGCGGCCTCTGCGGCGAGGAGATCCTCCTGGTAGAGCCAGTCGGCCGCGACCTCGAACACTTCCCACTTCGCGTTGCCGAAGATCACCGAGAGCACCGCGCGGTCGCAGAGCGCGACCGCCATGTTGTGCTGGAGCTGGGGCATGTAGCGCGCCAGCGCCTCTTCGGGCTTCGTGAACGCGTTGGTGTGCTTGGCTTCCCAGACCGCACCATTGCTCGCGACGTAGCCGTCGAGTGTCGCCGAGCGCCACGGGTGCGCGCTACAGGTCACCCGTTCGCCCACCCGGCTGACCCGGTGCCCCATCGCTTGCTCGAACCACTGGCGGTTGAACGCCTCGCTCCAGCAGCCGAGCATGACCGCGAGGTTGCCCGAGAGGTCCTCGGGCATCTCTTCCCCACGCTTCTCGCGCCAGAGCCGCAGCACGCGCTCGGGCGAGCCCGAGAGGATCACGTTGGCATCGCTGCCGCCGATCGAGTGGCGGCGCTGTTTCTGCAGGTCCGGACTCAAGCCTAGGGAGGTGAGTGGCGGCCACCTTTTCCCGACATTGCGACTTCTTTGGCCAGCCTTCCGTTCCATTTTCGCAGACGATCCATCGAATTGTGTGACCTTGATTCCGCTATTTTGAACTGATCCTTCGGAAACGCGTGAACTCATGACTAATTCCCTCTTGTGAAGACCATCGAAGCAGAGACTCGACAGGCGTCACTGTTTGCTCGCTAATCGAGCAGAGGGAAGCACAATTGAGAAAATGATATCTCATTGATGAGAGAAGTATCTCTAAGGACGTCTCAAAAGCGCAAGTGTTTGCAAGAAGGTTGGTTGTGATATATTACTCAAGGAAATATATAATTGCTTTGAATATCAGCGTCATCACTTCGGGAAAGACCTTCCTACTTGAGGTCTCTTTCGGGGGCAGTCGAAAGGCACGATCCTTGAGATGAACCACGACAATTGCCGTGACGCTCGGTCAACTCAGCGCCCTCTTTGACGACCCCTCGGGCGCGGCAATCCACTGGGCCGCTTGCGAGCATAATCGTTGCGCTCGGGATGGAGGCTCTCACCCTGGCGCAATTGAAACCAGTCGAGCGCCTGACTCGTGCTGTCGACCTGGTCGTCGTGCACCCGATTGGGAAACCCGAGAAGCTCGTCAAGGAACACCGCGAGCCAGTCTGCTTCTCGCGGCAAAAAGACCTTGCCGGTCTCAAACATGACCGAACGCGCTTGCATGCGCGCTATCTTGTCAATGGTCGGTCTGACGAGGCGCGGGCGGCACACCGACGATGCCCGATTGAGATGCTGAGCAAGTCCACGCCCAAGATCAGCGTCCTCAATGAGCGAAATGTCCGCGGAGAACCGCTTGTGAATGCGCTCGATCAGGCTCGTTAAATCCGGAGCCTCGAGCTGAACACGCTCAACGTGCAGGAGATGAAGCTCGCCGCCAGCCATTCCCCAGACGGTGCCAACCGACCAGTCGGCGTTTTCCGAAAGCGTTGAGGCAGTATCCCAGCTCGCCAACACAATGTCGTAGGTTTCCGCCGGCTCCTCGTAGTAGCGCAGCCAGTTCTTGCGAATGACTATGCCATCCTCGGGCACGGGTTGTTGCTGATACTGCGCACTGAACGCGGTCTGCCCCATGATGCGCTTGCGCGTTTCCAGTTCGTGCTGGCCCATGCGGGATGGCTGGATCAGCTCGCCTTTCCGGCGAATGTGCTCCCCGCCGAAACCCAGATCCCACTGCTCGTCCTTGGTAGCGATAGCGGGAATGATGAGCTCATCCCAGTCCTCCTGTCGGCGCATATGTCCCGCGAGATCGTCGTCGTGCAGGCGCTGCATGACGCACACGATCGCGCTTTCCTTCGGATGGTTGAGGCGGGTTGAGATAGTGTGATCGTAAGCGTTCCGCACTTTCTCTCGGGCCACCTTTGAGTAGATCTCCTGTCCCTTGTTTGGATCGTCGAGGATGATGAAGTCCGCTCCGCGGCCGAGCACACTCCCCTCGATCGAAGTCGCCAGCCGATAGCCGCCCGCGCTGGTCTGCCACTCCAGCTGGCGGCTAGGCACTCGCGGACGGCATTGAGGAAACACCCGGCGAAACCAGGCCGTGGAGACGATGCGATTGAACTGGCGTCGCCTGCGCTTGTGCAACCTCCATGCTGTAAGCCACAGCCATGATCCGACGTGAAGGATCGTGTCCGAGCACCCAGGCGCTGAAGGCTACGCTCACGAGGATAGTCTTCATGCTGCGCGGTGGGAGGTTGATCATCAGGCGATTGATTTCTCCTGCGCGCAAGCGAGCCAACCGCTGTGCGATGACATCGACATGCCAGTTGTGCTCATAGATTGTACCTGGCTCGAGCGTCGCCATGACCCGCCCGGCAAACGTCGAATAGTCGACACGGGTCATGCCATCGTAAAGCGCTTCCGGGAGCTCGATCACTGCTCGCCGGCCTCTTCGGCGTCTCTTTTCTCTTTTCTTGCCCCGCCTCGCGACGGCTGCTCGTCATCCTTGGCGTTTTCAATTGGTGGTACGCGGAGGTAGCGCATGGCGAACCGGGCGATCTCGGCAGGATCGACCGATACCGTCGGATTGTCCGGTTCGCTCGGACCACCGATGAGCTTAAGGAGATGCCCAAGCGCCTTATCCTCGCCGCGCGCTGCGTCGTTGACGAGTTTCTTGGCGATGAGTTCGCGTTTCGACAAGCGCACCCGCTTCCCGTTTTCGGAGAGACTTATCGGTACATCGAGTTCGGCTTCGACGAGTTTCTTGAAGTCATGGCTCTTTGGTGGGCGCCCTTTGGGGTTGCCGGATTGACCTTTCTTGAAGCGACCGTGAATGGGAGGGCAGCCGACGCCGCCCTCCTCTCCAGGTTTCGGGGTGTCGCGCGCGGCCATTACGCGTCTGCCTCGTCGGTGTGGTCGTCGCAATATTCGTCGAACTCCACACCGTTACCGGCGTCTTTCCCGACCGCTGTTCGTTCACGCTCGAGTTCAGCGAAGGTTTGTCCGGTCGCGACAATGATAGCGTCCTTTCCGGTGAGCTTTTGCCACCGGCGGATGATGACATCGCAGTAGGCTGGATCGAGCTCGATAAGCCGGGCCTTGCGACCGGTCTTCTCGGCAGCAATCGCCGTGGAACCGCTCCCACCAAAAGGATCAAGCACAATTTCCCCGCGCTTCGAACAGTCGCGGATTGCATCGGCGATCATCGGCCATGGCTTTACTGTGCAATGTGCCGCAAGTTCCTCGTCGCGATCGCGGTGGAAGCCGGCATTGCCTCTGTATGACCAGACGTTCGTTCTATATCTCCCGGTCTTTCCCAGCCCGAAGTTGTTGGTGTGCGGCGCGGTACCGCTCTTCCAGACGAAAATTAATTCGTGCTGCGAGCGGTAGAATGTCCCCATTCCCGCCGAGTGCTTCGACCAGACGACCATATTCTTGAGCTCGGTGTAGGCCGCCTCCCCGGCCGCGAGCATCTCGCGCATGTGCCTCCAGTCCATGCACTGGAAGTGGATGCAGCCGTTTTTGCTGAACTCGACGCAGCACTGAAACGAAGTCGTGAGGAACCCGGTGAACTTTTCCCGGGTCTGCTCACCCGCAGCCATGGCGAAATCACCGTGTTTGTGCTTCCCCTTGCCCGAAATAGTCTTTGACGAAAGGTTATAGGGGGCGTCGGCAAACACCAACCCCGCTTTTTCATCGCCCATCAGCGCTGCGAATGTTTCGGTCTCAAGCGAATTTCCGCAGATGAGGCGGTGATCGCCGAAGTGGTAGATGTCGCCAAAGCAGGTAATCGCAACCGCCTGCGGCTCGAGATCGGCCCCGTCTTCGGCAGCGCCTTCGCCACCCGTTTCGATCTCGATCGAGAACAGATCGTCGAGCTCGCTTGTAGCGAACCCACTGTGATTGAGATCAAGTCCGGCAACCTCGAGATCGCCCAGTTCCGCCCTTATTTCGTCGAGATCGAACTCGGACTGATCGGCAATCTTGTTGTCCGCGATTGCATAGAGCCGCAGCTGCTCATTACTGAGGTGATCGACGACAATTACCGGGACGAACGCGAGGCTCAGCGCAGTCGCGGCCAGCCACCGGGCGTAGCCACACACAACGCGCATTTCGCTGGTGACGAGCACCGGATCGATGAAGCCACGCTCGACAATCGAAGCCTCGATCTGCTTGAGCTGGCGGTTGGAGTGTTTGCGCGTAATCCGGGCAGGCGGCGTCAGATCCCCAGGAGCGACATATCGCACTTCCAGCCGGAGATTGTCGTGCAACGGGTTGCACGATGGACCTTCGTCTCGGGGACTTTTCGCTGAGTTGGTGGCGGTAGATTTCCGCACGCGGGTGCGAACAGGCTGTATCTTCATGGCGGGGTATCCCGGCCCGAGCATGAGCGAGGCAAAAGACGACGCCAGCACCCTAGCGGAAGGATGAGACGCCTCCATTATCTCTGCTGCTGCTCGACGCCTTAAATGACACCATGCTGCCGGTCAGACGGACTGGGCGATCCTGCTGACGCGGCGGCTTCTAGCTTCGCGCTTGCCTTAGTTCAAGCGGAAAATTACACTAAGTCGCTGATTTGCCTTGACGAAAGCTTTGCGAATATCGGCATCGGTGGATGCTGATATATATGCCTGTTTGGAAGTGGAAACGGCTCATTCCGCCCTGTTATCGAAAGCACTCATGCTGCTACCGAGTTGAAAATGTTCAGTTGGCCAGGCGCGCGTTGGCGAACCTCCCCTGTTTTTTCGGCCGGAACAGGGGATATCAATCTGACCCTCGAATGGGATCCCCACTCGAGGCCGCTGCAAATCTGAATTTCGAGCAAAACGAACAGAGCTCCGATATCGTCGCGAGTCCGGGTCGTATTGTGTTCCCTATCCCAGCGCGATGTCGGGCGCGTCTTCCTGCTTCATGCCCACGACGTGGTAGCCCGCGTCGACGTGGTGCGTCTCGCCGGTGACTCCGCTCGACAGGTCCGAAAGGAAGTAGAGGCCCGATCCCCCGACGTCGTCGATGGTGACGTTGCGGCGGAGGGGCGCATTCAGCTCGTTCCATTTGAGGATGTAACGGAAATCGCCGATCCCGCTCGCTGCCAGCGTCTTGATCGGTCCCGCGCTGATCGCGTTCACCCGGATCCCCGCCGGGCCGAGGTCGTTGGCGAGGTACTGCACGCTCGTCTCGAGCGCGGCCTTGGCGACGCCCATCACGTTGTAGTGCGGCACGACCTTTTCGGCGCCGTAGTAGCTGAGGGTTAGGATCGATCCGCCGGCCGACATCATCTCGCTTGCCCGCTTGGCCACCGCGACCAGGCTGTAGGCGGAGATGTTCATCGTCATCAGGAAGTTCTCGAGGCTGGTGTCGAGGTACTTCCCGCGCAGTTCGTTCTTGTCGGAAAAGCCGATCGCGTGGACCACGAAATCGAGCGTCTCCCAGCGCTCCTTCAACCGATCGAACGCTGCGTCGAGCGCGGCCATGTCGGATACGTCGCATTCGAAGGTGAAATCGCTGCCAAGTTGTTCGGCGAGCGGCTTGACCCGCTTGCCCAGCGCTTCGCCCTGGTACGAGAACGCGAGGTCCGCGCCGTGCTCGGCCAGCTTCTTCGCGATCCCCCAGGCCAGCGACTTGTCGTTGGCGAGGCCCATGATGAGGCCCCGCTTCCCCGCCATCAACTTGCTCATTCGATACCCTCGTATTCGGCTTTCTGTGCCTCGATGCTTTCGCTGGTCCGCGCCGCCCGCCGCCGGTTGTCGGCTTGTCCGATCCGGTCCTCGGATTCCTCCGGCGTTTCGGCGAGCGCTGCGTTGAGCTCTGCCCCGATCACCATCCCTAGTCCCACGAGATAGAAAAAGAAAAGCGCGATCATGATGCCGGCAAGGCTACCGTAGGTCAGGTCGTAGCTGAAGAAGCTGCGGATCGCGGGGGGCAATGCTGCCGTTACGGCAAGCCACCATAGAGTTGTCGTCAGCGCACCCGGCCACTTGGGATATCGCCGATCGCGATAGGCCGCCGGGGTCAGGGTGTAGAACAGCAGGTAGAGCGATCCGAACAACCCCAGCGCCGGCACGATCCGCGAGAGGCGTAGTTCGCCTATCGCGTTGCTGAGCTGGGGCAGGTATGCGTCGATCACTTCCTGCGCGGCGCCGATCACCACCTGCGCCAGCAGGCTCAGCATCAGCATGATCACCGCGCCGAAGATGATCCCCGCGGACCATAGCCGGTACTTCCAGAACGCATGAGTTGCAGGCGTGCCATAGGCGCGGCGCAGGATGTCGCGGATCGTTTCAACCAGGCTTGATACGGTCCAAAGGCCGACAAGTCCGCCGAGCCACAGTACCCAGCCGGTGCGGGCCTGGATCACGCTGCGCGCAACCGGTTCGATCACGTTACCGACCATCGGCGGCAGGGCGTAAAGCACCGCGTTCACACTCGCTGCGCGCTCCCCCTCGTCGCCGATCAGGCTGAAAATCGCGGCACCGAGGATGAAGAACGGGAAAATCGCGATGATCGCCATGTAGGCAAGGTTGCCGGCATGGATGAAACCATCGTTGTAGGCACCCACGGCGACCCGCTTGGCGATCTCCCACGCTTTAGTGCCGGGGCCGACCTTGCTGACCACCTGACTGCGGAAACCGGGTCGATGGCGCAGCGCGTCCTTGCGGCGTTCCTCGGGCGAGAGCGTGTGGAGCTCTCGCTCGGGGACGTCCGGGACGAGTTCCTCGCTCATGAAGTCCTTTTCGTGGCCTACCGCTTCGCTAATCGAGGCCGCGGTCCCCTCAAACCCCCAGATCGCTCCGGGGATTGCGCGTGTCCTGCCAACCTTCGAGCCGCTTGGCCAGTTCCGTAACGTCGTCGGGCAGATCGATTTCCAGCGTGACGAGCTGGTCTCCCCGCTTTCCGTCCTTTTTCGAAAAGCCCTTTCCGCCCAGGCGCATGACCGTGCCGCCGCTGGTGCCCGGCTTGATCGTCAGCATGACGGGTCCGTCGACGGTGGGTACCTTGACCTTGCCGCCGCTCACCGCCTCGGCAAGCGTGATCGGCAGGTCGAGCCGCACGTCGGCGCCATCGCGCTTGAAGAACGGGTGGCGGTCGACGGAGATGGTGACGATGCCATCGCCTGCGCCGCCCGGACCCTGCTGCCCCTTGCCCTTGAGGCGCATCTGCGTGCCATCTTCCAGGCCGGCGGGTAGCTTGAGGTCGATGGTCTTGCCGTCGGCAAGGGTGATGCGCTGGTCCTTGCGCGTCGCCGCATCGACGAACGGAACGCGCAGCTTGTAGGCGATGTCACCGCCTTTCTGCGGCGGAGGGGGACGACGCTGTTGTCCGGAAAACCCGGCACCACCCATGCCACCACGCGCGGAGCGCGCGCCGCCGCCGCCGAACAGTCCTTCGAACAGGTCGCCCAGGTCGACCCCGTCGGCCTCGCCGCCGAAGCCGCCTGCGCCACCGAACGGGTTCTGGCCGCGCAGGTCTTCGGGCCGGAAACTTCCGCCGCCGTAGCCGCCGCCGCCGAAGCCGCCGCCGCGGCCCATCCCGGCAAACGGGTTGGCCGGATTGCCCTCGGCATCGATCTCACCACGGTCGTACTGCGCGCGCTTGGTCGAATCGGACAGCAGATCATAGGCGCGGGTCGCTTCCGAAAAGCGCTCAGAGGCCTTCGGGTTGTCCTTGTTGCGGTCGGGATGCAGCTCCTTGGCGAGCTTGCGATAGGCGGACTTGATGTCCTTTTCGCTCGCGGATTTCGAGACGCCAAGGGTTGCGTAGGGATCGGCCATGGCGTGTTAGCTAGGTGACACGCCCGCCGCGCGCAAGAAGCGAGACTTTCCTGCAGTCGACACGGAGGCTAGGGCAGGCGCATGGATCGCCGCGAGACCTCATCGTCGCTCGATGCGAGTGGGGCGACCAGAGATATTCGCCGTCCCATCGTGACAGGCGGGAAAGTGGGAACCTACCGATGAACGACGCGCAGTCCGAACTCCCGACGAGCGACCCGCTCGGCCTGTTCGGTTCGTGGTTCGCCGAAGCGCGCGAAAGCGAGCCGAACGATTCGAATGCGATGGCGCTCGCTACCGCCACTCCCGACGGTGTGCCCTCTGTCCGGATGGTCCTGCTCAAGGAGTGGGGCGAGGACGGTTTCACGTTCTACACCAATGCGCAGAGCCGCAAGGGCGGCGAAATCCGCGCCAACCCGCGCGCAGCGCTGCTGTTCCACTGGAAGAGTCTGCGCCGGCAGGTCCGTATCGAGGGTCCGCTGACCGAGGTCTCGCCAGAGGCGGCCGACGCCTATTTCCACTCGCGCGCCTTCGTCAGCCAGGTCGGCTCGGCGGCGAGCGACCAGTCGCGCCCGCTGGCCGACCGGCAGGCCTATCTCGACAAGGTCGAGGCGATCGAAGACGCGTGCAAGGCGGCAGGCGAAGTGCCGCGACCGCCGTACTGGACCGGCTTCACGGTCGATCCGGTGGCGATCGAGTTCTGGCTCGACCGGCCGAACCGCCTCCATGACCGGCGCCGCTTTGTCAGGGCGAAAGGGGAGGGCGGCTGGACCAGCACGCTGCTGTATCCATGACGCCAGAGGCGCGTGAAGTCCGAGCGAAGCTGACGCGTAGCGCCGCTCTCGCTTCGATCACCATGGCGCTGTTCCTCGGCCTGCTGAAAAGCTGGGCGACCTGGCGTACCGGATCTACCGCGATGCTCGGCAGCCTCGCCGACACCTCGCTCGACCTGATCGCCAGTCTCGTGACGTTGTGGGGAGTGTGGTGGGCCGCGCAGCCCGCAGATGCAGAGCATCGCTGGGGTCACGGCAAGGGCGAGGCGCTGGCGGCAATCTTCCAGGTCATGCTGATCGCGATTTCGGCTGCGGCAATCGCCTTTCGCGCGATGGGCCGGCTGCTCAATGGAGGCGCCGATACCGCGGCGGCGGGCGACGGGATCGTCGTTTCGGTCGTGGCCATCCTTGCAACCTTCGCGCTGCTCGCTTGGCAGCGGCACGTCATCAATCGCACGGACAGCATCGCGATCCGGACCGACAACCTGCACTATCAGTCGGACCTGTGGCTCAACCTTTCGGTTATCGTCGCGCTGGTGCTCGACCAGTATCTCGGGTTTTCGGCGGCCGATCCGCTGTTCGGGCTCGGCATCGCCGCGTGGCTGCTGCTTGGTGCGTGGCACGCGGCGAGCGAGGCGGTCGACCAGTTGCTCGACCGCGAATGGCCCGAGGACAAGCGGCTGGAGTTCGTCGCTGCCGCTGCCGAACACCCCGAGCTGTCGAACCTCCACGATTTGCGAACGCGCTCCTCCGGGGCGCACGACTTCGTGCAGTTTCATGTCGACCTGCCCGCCGAAATGACGGTGGGCGAGGCGCACGACGTGATCGACAAGGTCGAGGAAGACCTGTGCCGCCGGTTCCCCGGGATAGAAATTCTGATTCACATCGATCCCGCGGGCCATGTCGACGAGCCCGGCAACCCGCTGGTGGAGGAAGACCAGTTCCAGCGCCTCGATGCCGCCCCGTGAAGGCGCGCTATTGGCATGTCGATGCATTCTCCGATCGCCCGTTTTCGGGCAATCCGGCGGCCGTCGTGTGCCTCGAGGACCTGGCAGATGCCGCTTTGTTGCAGAGCATCGCCAGCGAAGTCCGTCTGCCGGCGACCGCGTTCGTCACTCCGGCTGGTGCGATCCGCTGGTTCTCGCCCGGCGGCGAGATAGCGCTGTGCGGCCACGGCGCGCTTGCCGCCGGACACGTCGTACTCGGGCTCGAGGGCGGCGCTGCCGTTGCCTTTCAAAGCCACGCGGATGACTCCGTCGAAGTGCGCCGTGAGGGGGACGGGTATGCGCTCGCGCTTCCCGCGATCCAGACCCAGCCCGCAGAGCGGCCGGAAGCTGCCGGGTTTCTTGGCGCGACCCCGCGCGAGGTCCGGTCGAGCGCCAGCCGCCACGGGATCTATCTGTTCGAGGACGAGGCGCAGGTTCGCGGCCTTGCTCCCGATTTCGCCTGCCTCGCAGCGGGCTTGAACGATCAGTTCATCTGTACCGCGGGCGGGAATGCGACCGACGTCGTAAGCCGCGTTTTCGTCGGCGGGGTCGGTGCGCACGAGGACGCGGTAACCGGCTCGGCGCACGCCGCGCTGGCACCGTTCTGGACGGCGCGACTGGGACGCGATCGTTTCACCGCGCAACAGGCTTCGCCGCGCGGGGGCGTTCTCGAATGCCGCATCGAGGGTGACCGGGTCTGGTTGTCGGGCCGCTGCGTAACGGTACTGGAGGGCGAGCTCTATTTGCCGGGATAGAGCGCGACGATGTCGGCTAGTTGCGGCAACAGCGCGGCGCGCTCGTCCGCGTCCGAGTGGCCGAGGCGCACGACCGTCAGCTTCCGGTCGGGCGCGACGAGCACATACTGGCCCATGTGCCCGATCATCGCGAACAGGCTCTTCGGCCCGCGGTTCGCGAACAGCGGGTCGTCGTCGGCGGGCGGGTCGCGGTTGAGCCAGGTCTGCGCGCCGTAATTGCCGCGCCTCGGCGAAGGCGCGATCATGAACTCGACCCACCGGCGGGGGACGATCTGGTTGCCGCGATAGCTGCCCTTGTTGCGCAGGAACTCGCCGAAACGGGCATAGTCGCGCGCCGTGGCGTGCATCAGGCTGCCGCCGATCAGCGTACCCGCCCGGTCGAACTCGGGCACGATCGAAGTCATGCCCAGCGGTCCGAACAGCCGTGTTTTCAGGTAATCGGCGACCGCGGCGCGTCGCGCGTCGGGATCGGTGCTGTCCGTCAGCACTCGCGCGGCTATGTCGGCGAGGATAACCGTCGTGTTGCTGGAGTACTCGAACTTGGCGCCGGGCTCGGCCTCGAGCGGCTGGCTTTCGGCGAAGGTTGCCATGTCGTCGCGCCCGTCGAGGAACAGCATCCGCACCTCTCCCGATTCGTATGGCACCGGCCCTGCCTCGGTATGGCGCAACCCGCTGCGCATCTGCAGGAGCTGGCGCAGGGTGATCTCTCCACGCGGGTCGCCGGGACGGCGCCAGCGGGGAATCGGCGGCGGCTCGTCGAGCGTCAGGCGGCCGTCGGCGATCAGCATCCCGATCATCGTGCCGGTGATGGTCTTGGCCATCGACCAGCTGACGAACCGCGTGTCGGGCCCGTAGCCGGGAGCATAGCGTTCGGCGACGAGCTTGCCGCCGTGCATCACCACGACCGCACGGGTTTCGCCGACCTCATCCTTCGCGAACAGGTCGTCAATCTCGCGGGCGAGCTGTTCGGGCGGGGCGCCCGGATCGGCCTTGACCGCGGCAAGCGCTTCCTTCGTCAACGGTGGCGCGCCGGGATGCGACGAGCAGGCGGAGAGAAGGGCTAGCGGGGCTGGCAGCACGGCTAGCGCGGCGATAAGGGGCTTCGGGATACGCATCGATTGCGCGCGCAATCGCACGAGGGGAATCGGGTTGGCAACGGCTAAGACATCGGGGAAGCGCACACGGACCAACCGGATCGTTTGGCTGGGGGCGGCGATAGTGCTCCTTCTGGCGCTCTGGCTTGCATTCGGCGCGACCGCGATGGGCTATGCCCGCGCCGGCACCGCTTATGGCGCGCGAGTTGCCTGTTCGTGCCGCTTCGTCGCCGGTCGCCCGCTCAGCGATTGCGCCAAGGACAAGCTGGCGGGCATGGAACTGGTCACGTTCTCGGAAGACGAAGCGGAGAAGAGCGTGACCGCCCGCATGCTGCTTGTCACCGATACTGCGCGCATGAAGCCCGGTTACGGCTGCGTGCTCGACCGCTGGAACGACTGAGGACCGGAACCCGCCATGAAGTGACAGGTTTTTTCATCGATCCCGATGAAAGGAGGCGCGGATTCGATGAAAGCAAGCTGGTTCGAAGCGATCCGCCGCAGTTTCAAGGAATTCCTCGCGGTACCCTTTGCCATCGTGGCGACGTTCCTGTTCGCCGCCTGGGGCGCGAGCGCGCTCGACGCCGCAGCCGGAAAGAAGGGTGACTGGAGCGGGTGGCGGCAGTTCCTCGATTCCTTCATCGGCGATCCCGATCAGGCGAACCAGCTCATGTCGACCATCGCCACCAGCCTGGTCACGATGAGCTCGATCACGTTCTCGATCCTGCTGCTCGCGGTTCAGCAAAGCTCGGCAGCATTGACCAACCAGGTGGTCGACCAGTTCATGCGCCGACGCACCAACCAGATTTTCTTTGGCTTCTTCGTGGGCGCTTCGTTGTTCGTGCTGACTTCGCTGGGACTTGCGAAGAAGGACGCGGTGCCGGTGCTCGCGACAAGCATTTCGATGTTGCTCGCCGTCATAAGCCTGCTGTTGCTGGTTGCGCTTATTTACACCACGCTCGACCAATCGCGTCCGACGGCGATAATCGGAACGATCCACGATGCGACCATCAAGGCGCGGCAGGACCAACTGGACCGTCTCAAGAAGGTCCGGATCGTCGAGAACCGTCCGCACGGCGGAGACGCGATCCATAGTCGGGAGTACGGCTATCTCAGCCGGATCCGGTTCGACAAGTTGCAGAAGTGCGCCGAAGCGGACCCCGATCGCACGATCGTGCTCGAGCGGTCGCTCGGCGCGCCTGTGTGCAAGGGGCAGCAGATCGCATCGGTCATCGGCGGCAGGCCCCTGTCGCAGGATGAGCGTGATGGCATTCACGATGCGCTGCGGATCACGAAGCGCCGGCAGCTCCTCGACGACCCGACGTTCGGTCTCGACCAGCTCGGGAACGTGGGCTGGACTTCGGTTTCGACCGCCAAGTCCAATCCGGCAGCCGGCCTCATCGCCATCCACGCACTCAACGACCTGCTTTTCCGGTGGGGCGCCGAAGAGCACCTGGAGGTTCCCGGCGATCCGGATTCGCAGATCGTCTACCGCGACACGCTGACCGACCACATAGCCTGCGCCTACGAAGGGCTGATGGTCGTCGCATCCGAATCGATGCAACATCAGAGCCTCGCCGAAGTGAGCAAGGGCATCGCGCGGGCATTTCCGAAACTGTCCGAGGGAATGCAGGAAAAGCTCGTTCGCGCCGTCGAGGGCTCTTTGTCCGCACTTGGCGACCACGTGCCGACCGATGTCCTGTGCCATGAACTCGAACGGCTAGAAGAAGTCTTTCGCGAGCACGGGCACCCTCGGGCCGCGGCGAAACTGCACAAGGCGTGGGAATTGCTCGCAAATGCGCGGGGCGAACTCCACGCGCGCTCCGACAGGGTGCCGCAGGGCTAGTTTGCCGCTGGCTCCGTCGCGTCGATCCAGCCGCCGCCGACGACGCGTTCACCTGCATAGATCACCGCGGCCTGCCCCGGAGCGACGCCGAATTCGGGGTTCTCGAACCGGATGGTGGGCGCAGTTCCGTCGCCCATGGGGCCGTCGAGCGTTATCGGAACCGGCTTGGCAAGGCTGCGCACCTTCGCGGTGAGCGGCGCCTCGGGTAACGGACCGATCCGATTGGTCTCGATCAACTTTGCGGCACCGACGGCCAACATCGCCTTGGGTCCGACGCGTACTTCCGCAGTCCCGGCATCGATCCCGACGACATAAAGCGGTTCGGGCTGGCCGCCAACCTCGAGCCCCCGGCGCTGGCCGACGGTATAGTGGATCACGCCCTTGTGCTGTCCCAGCGTTTCGCCCGTCGCGGCATGGACGATCGCGCCCGGTCGCGCCCCATCCGGCCGCAGCTTGGTGACGATCTTCGCGTAATTTCCATCCGGTACGAAGCAGATGTCCTGACTGTCGGGCTTGGCCGCGTTGCGCAGGCCGGATGCTTCGGCAAGGCGGCGGACTTCGGCCTTGGGCAGTCCGCCCAGCGGAAAGCGAAGGAAATCCAGTTGCGCTTCGGTCGTGCCGTAGAGGAAATACGACTGGTCACGCGCAGGATCGGCGGCGCGGTGCAATTCGGGGCCTTGCTCGCCCGAAACGCGCCGGACGTAGTGACCGGTCGCCAGACAGTCGGCGCCGAGTTCGCGTGCCATGCGCAAAAGGTCGGTGAACTTGGGCCCCATGTTGCAGCGGATGCACGGGACCGGGGTGCGGCCCGCAAGGTAATCGTCGGCAAACCGGTCGACTACATCCTCTCGAAACGCGCTTTCGTGATCGAAGACGTAGTGCGCGATACCAAGGCGATCGGCGACGCTGCGGGCATCGCGGATATCGTCTCCGGCGCAACACGCTCCCTTTCGACCGGTTGCCGCGCCATAGTCGTAAAGCTGGAGGGTCACGCCGATCACTTCCGCTCCGCTCGCGTGGGCGAGGGCGGCGACCACCGACGAATCGACCCCGCCCGACATCGCAACGACGATGCGGCAGTCGGCGGCAGGGCGCGGAAGGTCGAACAGCGCAGCAGCGCGATCGGGCGCGAGAAGCGCGGGAAGAATATCGGCGGCGGTCATAGGGTAATCTCGGGTGGGGCGCATACACGCCCCTGGCACCGGATGCCAGTATCGCGGGCCCGACTTCGTTCTCCAGCTCCTAACCGAGGGTAAACGACCGATTTACCGCTTCTTGACTGGTGCGCGTCTAAAGCAGGGGCATGTTCGAAGCAGCCATCCAGCCTGCCACCTTGGATTCTGGCGCAATCCTGCGCCCCCTCGACTGGGGCGAGCTCGTCGCGCGGCTTTCCGCCGCGCGCGACATGCGTGCGCTGCTGACGCGTCCGACCAGTGACGCCAGCAGCTTTGGGGCGCGAGCGTTGGCCGGTCTGCCGCACGATTCGCTTGGTGGCGATCAAGGCGAACCCGGTGTTAACCTTGATGCTTTAGGGCCCATGAAACCGCTCGCGACAATACAAGCCACCACGGTGCACAACGTGGCAGATGGCGACCAGGGAACGCAATGATCGAGAACCAGAAAATCCGTCCGGCTCAGGTGATCGGCCCGCTCGGCGAGCCGCTGGGCATCGCGGACCTGCCGCCGCCCGACACCAAACGTTGGGTCGTGCGCCGCAAGGCCGAGGTCGTGGCCGCGGTCAACGGCGGCCTGCTGACCATCGACGAGGTGCTCGAACGATATGGCCTCACTCTCGAAGAGTTCGCCTCGTGGCAGCGCGCGGTCGACCGTTCGGGCATGCAGGGTCTGCGCGTGACCCGCATCCAGCATTATCGCGACCTCTACGAGCGTCAGCTAAAATACTGATTTCGTTGAGCTACGGCGCTAAGAATTACACTATCCGAAGATTCCTCACTTCCCGTCCTATCGCGGTCGGGGAACGCCTTGCCGTGCGCGCCGTTTAGTCGGCATACGAAGCAGTTCGGGCGCAATAACAAGAGGAGTGCCGGAAAATGGGTTGGATTATCGCAATTATCGTCGGCGGCGTCGCCGGTTGGCTCGCAAGTATGGTCATGGCGCGCGACGCGTCGATGGGCATTATCTGGAATATCATCGTCGGTATCGTCGGCGCGCTGATCGGCAACTTCCTTGCCGGCGCTCTGTTCGGCATCGAAGGCACGATCCAGAGCTTCAACCTTACGGGGTTCATCATCGCCATTATCGGCGCGATCGTGCTGCTCGCGATCGTGAACCTGGTTCAGCGCGGACGCGTACGCTAACAGCTGACGCAAATTGAATCGGAAGGGCGGCGCGGCTTCGGCTTCGCCGCCCTTTTTTCTACGCGGTTCAGAAGGACGGTTCTTCTTTCGTCGAACCTAGGCCGGACGAAACGTCATCGCCGCGCCATTCATGCAGTATCGTTTGCCGGTAGGCTTCGGACCGTCATTGAACACGTGACCAAGATGACCGCCGCAATCGGCACATAAAACTTCGGTCCGCGGGACGCCGATCTTGTAATCGGAATTGGTCGCGATCGCGCCGGGCAGCGGTTTCCAGAAACTCGGCCAGCCGGTGCCGCTCTCGAACTTCGTTGCGGAAGAGTACAGTTCGTTCGCGCAGCCCGCGCACAGAAACGTGCCCTTGCGATGTTCCTTGTTAAGCGGGCTCGAATAGGGCCGCTCGGTCCCTGCCTCGCGCAAGATCCAGTACTGGGTCTTGGTCAGCTTCGCCTTCCACTGCGGGTCGCTGAGCCCCTTTGGCCAGGATTTCGCCTGCGCGGTCGACATGCCTCCGCAAGCGGCCAGCACGGGGACGGCGGCCCCCATGCCAAGCCAGGTGAGGACGGCACGGCGCGTGTTCGGATCGTTCATGTGGGCACCATAGCATGGATCGCCTGCGGCCACGATGAACGTCAGAATTCGGTGACCTCGACCTCCAGCTTGCGGAAGCCGTGGACGAAGTTCGCCCGCACCCGTTCGACGTCGCCGGCGACGTGAACGCGCATCCGGCGCTTGTGCATTTCTTCGAGCAGAACTCGCAGCTGAAGCTCGGCGAGGCGCGCGCCAACGCAGCGGTGGATGCCGTATCCGAAGGCGAGATGACGCCGCGCGTTCTCGCGCGTGATGTCGAGCTTGTCGGGGTTGTCGAACACCGTCTCGTCGCGGTTCGCCGAAATGTACCAGAGGATCAGTTTCTCGCCCGCCTTCACCGTCTGGCCGAACAGTTCGCTGTCCTCGGTGGCCTGGCGGCGCATATGGGCAAGCGGCGTCTGGTAGCGGATGCATTCCTGCACCGCGTTGGGAATCAGCGACGGATCCTCTTCGAACAGCTTGCGCTGGTCGGGGAACTTGTCGAACGCATGCACGATCCCGCTCATGGTGTTGCGCGTGGTGTCGTTGCCGCCGACGATGAGGAGGATGAGGTTGCCCATGTATTCCTCGGGGCTCATCTGGTTCATCGCGGGCGAGTGGATCATCATCGAGATGAGATCGGGCGTGGGTTCCTTCTGCGCACGCTCCATCCACAGCTGGGTGAAATAGGCACCCATTTCGCGAATGATGTCCTGCCGCTGCATGTCGAGGTCGCGGATCAGGCCGATTTCGGTATCGCCCGCCCAGTCGGACCAGAAGGTCAGCAGCCGCCTGTCTTTCCAGGGAAAATCGAACAGGATCGCGAGCATGCCCGTGGTGAGCTCGATCGAGACGGTGTCGACCCAGTCGAACACCTCGCGCCGGGGCAGCGTGTCGAGCAGCTCACCGGTGCGGTGCCGGATCTCGTCTTCCATGTCGGCCATGTTCGATGGAGTGAACTTCGGCGCGACGGTGCGCCGCTGGCCGGTATGCTTGGGCCGGTCCATGGCGATGAACATCGGCAGCTCGAACCGGTCACGGCCCATTTCGGCGAGCTGCTCGTCGGTCAGCTTGTCGAGGATCGTGATGCCTTCTGCCGAAGAATAAAGGTCGGGCAGCGCCTCGATATGCTGGATGGCCCTGTGGCTTACGACGTTCCAGTGGGGACCGAACGGCGAATGCTCGACCTTATGCAGGTCGCCTGCCGCGCGCATTTCGCGGAATATGGGCTGCCAGCGATCCTCGTAGTAAATGTCGGAACGGCTGACGTCCCACTTCTCGGTGTGCTCGGGCAGCGCTTGCGGATTTGTGCGAAGCGCCTCTTCCAGCGCGTCGACCGCGCGGGGCGAAGTGGTCCATTCCTTCGGCGCTTCGAGTGGCTGCGTGGCCATCGATACTCTCCTGCTCGGGCGACTCCGGACGGGCCGCCTCTCCTCGGAGTGCATCCTGCGCTTACTTACCGCGGTGTCAATAGCCAGTTGCGAAATGCGACTGATTATCGGCTCGTGCCGGCGCGCCTCAGGCTCGTGCGCGGCGAAAGAGTCCGCGTCGCTTCACCGGTGCGGGTCCCGACTTCATCACCCGGCGCCGGAACAATCGCGCGCCGAAGCGGACGAACAGCGCGACCCACATGACCTGCCACGCGAGCGCGACGAGATGCGGCCAGAGTGCCGGCTCCTGCGCCGCGCGGCTGACCATCGCGTAGGGGCTCGACAGCGGGAACGCGAGCGCGATCATCTCGGAGGGCGAGCCCAGGCTGCTGGTCGAATACGTCGCGAGGAAGAACACGCCGAGCTGCAGCATCGTCGCGGGCAGCGACAGCGTCTGCACGTCGCGCACCGTCGGCGCCATCGCCCCGATGGTGAGGTAGATCGATCCGATCAGCAGGTAGGCCATCGAAAAGTATACGAAGAACAGCGCCACGAAGAGCGGCCAGCCCACCGCGGGTACCGCCAGCGGCTGAAGTTCGCTGCCCCCGACCGCGAAGACGATGCCCGCAAGCCCGCCCCATACCGCGATGCCGACGAAGCTGACCCCCAGCATGGCAAACAGTTTGCCGATGAACACGGCGTCCATCGGGATCGCCGCGGCGAGAATTTCGATGATCTTGTTCGCCTTTTCCTCGACGAGGTTGGACATGACCATGCCCGCGAGCAGCATCGTCAGCAGGAACATCAGTGTCAGCGCCGCGGTCGCGGTTCCGGCCAGGGCGCTCTTGGTGCTGGCGCCGCTCGTGACGGTCGGCTGCAGCGAAACGTCCGGATAGGGGGCGGCCGATCCGCGCGCGGCCGCGGCGATCAGCGCAACCTTGCCCTTCCAGCTGTCGATCCGCTCCTGCGTGCCGGTCAGCACCGGGTTCTGGAGCGTCCCCGACAGGACAGCGCCGTAATTTTTACCGCGTGCCGACAATAGCTGTGCGGGCGGAGTCTTGCCGGTCGTCTCGGCGATCTTCATCTCGGGCAGGTCGACGTATTTCTCCAGCCGGTCGTGCGCGTACTGAAAGGCCGAGGCCTCGCCGAACGAGAGCGATACCGCCAGCACCGGCGGCTCGCTGTTCTCGGCTGCCTTGCGCCCGATCGAAGCCGAACCGACCATGATCAGGCCGAAGAAGATCGGTCCCAGCAGGAAGAACAGGAACGCCTTGGAAAACAGGATCGCGTGAAAGTCGCGGCGGGCGATCACGAAGGCTGCCCGGGCGAGCGGCAGGCGGCTCACCGGCGTATCGTGCGCTTCGCCGCTCATCGGGCCTGCTCCGCCGGGCTCGCCTCTTCGAGCGCGCGCGCCGCGGCCTCGCCGGCGATCTGGACGAAGGCATCGTGCAGGCCTGCGCGTTCGATCGACAGCGACAGGATACCCGCGTTCCCCTCGATAAGCGCACGCAGCAGCGGCTCGATCCCGCTCTCCGGCAGCGGGAAGGTCCAGTGCTTGCCTTCCGATCGCGCGTCGGCGGGCAGCGCGGCGCGCCAGGGGCCGTCGCGGGCCTCGGTCTCGAGCCGGACCTGCGCCGGGATGCGGTCGCGCGCGGCGTCGACGCTGCCGGCGTAGGGCACCTTGCCCCCGGCGATGATCGCGACGCCTTCGCACAGGCGCTCGGCATGGGCGATGACGTGGGTGGAAAAGATCACCGTGGCGCCGTTTTCGGCCAGCCCGCGGATCATCCTCTCGAGCTTGCCCTGGTTCAATGCGTCGAGCCCGCTGAAAGGTTCGTCGAGCACCACGAGGCGCGGACTGTGGACCAGCGTGCCGAGCAGCTGGACGGTCTGCGCCATGCCCTTCGACAGCTGGCGAATCGTGCGTTCGGCGGCATGGCCGAGGCCATGCTCCTCGAGCAGCTCGCGCCCGCGGGCCTTCGCCTCGTCGAGCGGCATCCCGCGCAGCGCGCCGAGGAAGCCGATCGCCTCGTATGCCTTCATCGACGGGTAGAGTCCGCGCTCTTCGGGGAGGTATCCGATCAGCCGGGCGATATCGTGCGGGCGTTCGTGCCCGAACACCTTGCGCACCCCTTCGTCGGGATCGATGATGCCTAGCAGCATCCGCAGCGTCGTCGTCTTGCCCGCGCCGTTGGGGCCGAGCACGCCGTAGATCGCGCCCTGCGGAACCGACAGATCGACCCCGTCGACCGCAGTAGTACCGTCGAAGCGCTTGACGAGGCCCCTTGCCTCGATGGCGAGCGGCGCCCCCGTCGCGAGCGGGTTCTGTCGGTTGTCGGGAGCGGCGGTTGCGCCTAGCGGAGCGTGCATGCGCAGGCGTTAACCCTGCGGCGTGAACGGGAGCAACCCCAAGCTTGGTTAATGCGGTGGAACCGGACGAACTGCGAATGCGGTTGATCGAACAGGCGCGGGTCGAAGGATTCGCGGCGGTCGGCATTGCGTCCGCTTCGCTCGATCGCGGGGAAGAGCTTGGGCAATGGCTTGCCGAAGGGCGGCACGGAACGATGGAATGGATGGAGCGGCGGGTGGCCGAGCGTGCCGCGCCGCAAGGATTATGGCCCGAGGCGAAAAGCGTGATCGCGCTCGGCATGAGCTATACGCCCGAAGGCGACCCGCTGGCGCTCGAGGCACATCCCGACCGCGGCCGCATCTCGGTCTATGCACAGGGACGCGATTACCACGACACCGTCAAGAAGGCGCTCAAGCGGCTCGCGCGCTGGCTCGTCGCCGAGGTCCCGGACGCGGAAGTGAAAGTCTTCGTCGATACCGCCCCGGTGATGGAGAAGCCCCTGGGCGAGGCGGCGGGGATCGGCTGGCAGGGCAAGCATACGAACCTCGTCAGCCGCGAGCACGGTTCATGGCTGTTCCTCGGCGCGATTTACACGACACTCGACATTGCGACCGACCAGCCGCACACCGACCGCTGCGGCTCGTGCGACGCCTGCCAGCGGGCCTGCCCGACCGATGCCTTCCCCGCGCCCTACCGGCTCGATGCGCGGCGCTGCATCTCGTATCTCACCATCGAGCACGCGGGACCGATACCGCACGAATTCCGCAAGGCGATGGGCAACCGCATCTACGGCTGCGACGATTGCCTGGCGGTCTGCCCGTGGAACAAGTTCGCCGACGCCGCTGCCGCCAACCGCGCTTTCCTGCCCCGCGCCGAGCTGGCCGCACCGCGACTCGCGGAGCTGCTCGGGCTCGATGACGCAGGCTTTCGCGCGCTGTTCTCGGGCAGCCCGATCAAGCGCATCGGCCGCAATCGCTTCGTGCGGAACTGCCTGATCGCCGCCGGGAATTCGGGCGACAGCAAGGTCGAACCGATTGTGCGGTCGTTGTGCCGCGATCCCGATCCCGTGGTCGCCGAGGCGGCCGAATGGGCGCTCGGCGAACTCGGCTAGTCCAACGCGTCGTTGTCCTGCCCGATCCATGGTGCCGGGCGCGGCTCGTCGGGCTCCCACCCGGAAAAGCGTGACGGTTCGCGCATCTGCAGCACGGTCCCTTCGGTCGGATGATCGGTGCGATAGAAGAACCCGGCTTCCCGCAGGTGCGGATCGTCGGGCACGGCGGCCACGTCGCGCACCGGCATGACCGGTAGCTGGGCTTCGCGCAGGATCGCCACAACTTCGCCGGTAGTCATCGTCGCGGACAATTCGCCGATCCGTCGATAGAGTTCGGGAAGGTGCGCCATCGCGCCTTCGACGGTCGCGAACCGGTCCTGTGCAGCGAAGTCGGGATCGCCGAGCAGCGAGATGACCCTTTGCGCATGACCCGGCCGATAGGGCACGATGCTGACCCACCCATCCCGTGTCGGGAAGGGCTGGCGATGCGGATCGACCTGCCGCGCGTAGCACGCATCGCCCACCGGCGGGTCGAAGGTCAGGCCGCCGAGGTGTTCCTTGAGCATGAAATTGGCGAATGCCTCGAACATCGGGACTTCGACGAACTGTCCCTCGCCGGTGCGCAGCCGGTGTATCACTGCCGCCATCGTCGCATAGGCGGCGTGCAGCCCCGCCGTCTTGTCGGCGATCAGCGAGGGCAAGTAGCGCGGACGGGGATCGCCATCCACTCGCGACAGCAGGTTGGTCGTGCCGGTCGCCGCCTGGATCACGTCGTCATAGGCCTGGAGGCCGGCATAGGGGCCGTTCGAACCGAACCCGACGCAGTGGACGTAAATGATATCGGGGCGCAAGGCGCGCACCGCCTCGTATCCGAAGCCGAGCCGCTCCATCGCTTCGGCGCGGACGTTGTGAATAAACACATCGGCGGTCGCGACGAGCTTGCGCAGCCGGTCCTTGTTGGCCTCGTCCTTGAGGTCGAGCGCGAGGCTTTTCTTGTTGCGGTTGAGGGCCATGTGCTGCGGCCCCATGCCGACCGTCCTGGCCGGCTTGCCGGCATACCGGAAACCGTCCCCGGTCGGGGGTTCGACCTTGATCACCTCGGCACCGAAATCGGCGAGGATCTGAGTGCAGTACGGGCCGAAAACCACGCTCGTCTGGTCGACCACCCGCAGGCCCGACAGCATGGGCTTGCCGTCGGCGGGTGCGATCACAGCAGTTCCTTGAGCGGCGTTTCGACGTCCGCGAGCAGGGCCGGGTCCGGCGCTGCCCGGGCCTCGATCAGCTTGCGGCCCTGGACATAGTCCTTGGTCGAGTTGACGCAATCGAGGGCGATCACGCGGCCTTCCTTGAGATAGACGACCGAGAATTTCGCCTCGGCGGGATCGCCGCGCACCACGGTGTCGTCGTGGCCGAGCGAGAGACCGGCGGTCTGCAAGCGCAGGTCGTACTGGTTGGACCAGAACCACGGGAAGGCGCGATAGGGCTCTTCGGTCCCGGTAATGTGCTTTGCCACGGTCGTCGCCATGTCGTTGGCGTTCTGCACCGATTCGAGCCGGATCACTGCGCCGTCGGCCCATGGGTTGGCGTGCGCCGCGCAGTCCCCGATCGCATATACGTCGTCGAGCACGGTGCGGCAGTATTCGTCGACGTCCACTCCGTTCGCGCCGGGCGCCCCCGCCACCAGCAGCGGCCCGGCGGCCGGCACGATGCCGATGCCGACGATGACCATGTCGCATTCGATGAAATCGCCGTCGGCCAGTGCGACCCGGCGGACCCAGCCGTTCTCGCCCTCGATCCGCTCGACCGTGGCATCGAGGCGCAGGTCGACACCGCGCGCACGGTGGTAGTCCTGGTAGAATTCGCTGAGAGCCTCGCCAGCCACGCGTGCGAGCACGCGCGGCAGCGCTTCGAGCAGGGTAACCCTGCAGCCGAGCTTGGTCAGCACTGCCGCCGCCTCGAGCCCGATGTAGCCGCCGCCCACGACCACAACGCGATTGGCCCCGTTATCGAGTTCGGCGATGATCCGGTCGACGTCGGCCTTGTCCCGCACCGCGTGCACGCCCGACAGGTCGGCGCCGCTGCACGAGAGTTGTCGCGGATCGCCGCCCGCAGACCAGATCAGCTTGCCGTAACCGACCTCGCTTCCGTCTGAGAGCCGCACGGTATGCGCGGCGGGGTCGATTGCGGTGACTGCGGTACCGGGGCGCAGCGTAACGCCGCGTTCTTCCCAGAATGCCGCCGGACGGATCAGAATGCGTTCGAACGGCTTTTCGCGCGCGAGGTATTCCTTCGACAGCGGCGGGCGTTCGTACGGCGGCTGGGGATCGCGGCCGACGATCAGGATCGAACCTTCGAATCCCTGCTGGCGCAATGCGATTGCCGCCTGCGCTCCGCCGTGGCCCGACCCGACGATGACGACGTTTGCTCTCTCCATGCGCGCGAGAAGTGGCCAGCCGGCGCCCCGCCGTCAAGCGGCAGCGCTACCGGCCGAGCAGGTTGCGCGCCTGGCTGGCGATCTGCGCGAGCATCGCCGGGGCGACCGGGCTCTGCGTTTGCGCACGGCCGATCATGCCGCGGAACTGGCGCACGGCGGCCGCATTTTCGTCCGCCCATGTCGCCACCGCGCCTGCCGGATCCTCCTTCGCGCCCTTGCGGCGCGACAGGCGCCGGAGGAATTCCAGGCGCATCTGCTGGAAGTCGCGCGACAGGCCCGCGACCAGCATCCGCTCCCAGACGTCGGACGGGTTCATCATCGCCGCGACACCCTGCGCCCAGTCGAGCCCGAGGCGGTCGCCCAGGTCGGTGAACGCCACGGTCAGCGCACGCGTGTCGATATCGGCGGCCTTCGACAGAGAGGCGAGGCCGACCGCTCCGTCGAGATCGTAGATGTGGACGACCCGCGCCGCGAGCTTTTCGGGCGCACCCATCGCGACGAACTCCGCGATCAGCGCGTTGGACTGCGCGCGCGAAGAATTGGGCAGGAGGTCGATCGTCGCGTCGGACAATTCGTCGACCCGGGATTCGAGCAGATCGATCATCTTGCTCGGCATGGTCGTGCTGGCGCCGGCGCGGACGAGGTCGGCCATGTGGCTGCGCAGCGCACCCGCCGTGTGCCGGAACATGTAGATCCGCGCATCTTCGGGCATCTTCGCGGTCTCGAGATCGGCCCACAGCTCCCGCGCGCCGAAAAGCTTCTCCGCGCAAACGAACGAGGCGCAGACGTCGGCAAGGCCGACGCCTTCTTCTTCGGACAGCTCGAAGATGTGAACGAGGCCCATTCGGTTGATGACGAGGTTGGCGAGCGCGGTCGCGATGATCGCACGACGTAGCTGGTGCCCTTCTATCTGGCGCCGGTAGTTCGCGCGCATGGCCGATGGAAAATAGCCGATCAGCAAGTCGTCGAGCGCCGTATCGTCCGGCAGCCCCGATCGCTCGATCGCATCCTGCAGGACGAGCTTGGTCGAGGACAGCAGCACCGCAAGCTCGGGCCGGGTCAGGCCGCGCCCGTCGCTCGCCCGGTGCGACAGCGCCTCGCCGGTCGCGAGCCCCTCGGTCTTGCGGTCGAGCGTCCCCCGCGTTTCCAGCGTATCGATCAGGCTGAGGTGCGCGGCCATGGCATCGGCCCCGCCCGCGTCGGCGATCGACAACGCAAGCGCTTGCAGCCGGTTGTCCTCCAGCACGAGCGCGGCGACCTCGTCGGTCATCGATTCGAGCAGCTTGACGCGCTTGGGCTCGCTCAGCTTGCCCGCGCGCTTGGCGGCCGCGAGCGCGATCTTGATGTTGACCTCGTTGTCGGAGCAATCGACGCCGGCCGAATTGTCGATGAAGTCGGTGTTGATCCGTCCGCCGTTTCCTTCGTTGCCGCCGATCAGCGCGTACTCGATGCGTCCGGCCTGCGTTATCCCGAGGTTCGCGCCCTCGCCGATCACCCGCGCGCGCACGTCGCTGGCGTCGACGCGCAAGCTGTCGTTCGCCGGATCGCCGACTTGCGCGGTCGCCTCGTGGCTGGCCTTGATATAGGTGCCGATGCCGCCGAACCAGATGAGGTCGACGGGGGCCTTGAGGATGGCCGATATTAGCGCCTCTGGCTCGATCTCCGTCGCGTCGATGTCCAGCGCCTTGCGCACTTCCCTGGACAGCGGGATGCGCTTCATCGACCGTGCGAACACGCCGCCGCCCTTGCTGATCAGCTTGGGGTCGTAGTCTTCCCAGCTCGATCTGGTGAGACCGAACAGGCGCTTGCGCTCGTTCCAGCTCTTCGCGGGATCGGGATCGGGATCGAGGAAGATGTGGCGGTGGTCGAACGCGGCGACGAGCTTGATCGCCTTCGACAGCAGCATGCCGTTGCCGAACACGTCGCCCGACATGTCTCCGCACCCGACGACGCGCGTGGTGTCGGTCTGCACGTCGACGCCCAGTTCCAGGAAATGTCGCTGGACAGAGACCCACGCGCCTTTGGCGGTGATCCCCATCGCCTTGTGATCGTAACCGTTCGAGCCACCGCTGGCGAACGCGTCGTCGAGCCAGAAGTCGCGCGATTCGGCGATGCCGTTGGCGATGTCGGAGAAGGTCGCGGTGCCCTTGTCGGCGGCGACCACGAAATAAGGATCCTCGCCGTCGTGAATCACGACGTCGGCGGGATGGACCACCTTGTTATCGACGATGTTGTCAGTGATCGACAGCAACGTGCGGATGAACACCTCGTAGCTGGCGCGCCCCTCAGCGGCCCAGGCTTCGCGGTCGCGCGCCGGATTGGGCAGCTGCTTGGGATAGAAGCCGCCCTTGGCGCCGGTTGGTACGATGACCGCGTTCTTGACCCGCTGCGCCTTCATCAGGCCGAGCACTTCGGTGCGGAAGTCGTCTCGCCGGTCGGACCAGCGCAGGCCGCCGCGGGCGATCGGGCCGGCGCGCAGGTGGATGCCCTCGACCCGGCGCGAATAGACGAAGACTTCGCGCCATGGAACCGGCTTGGGCAGGCCGGGGACCTGGGCAGAATCGAACTTGAGCGCCAGCGCCTCGCGCGCGGCGGGGGCAAAGGCGTTTGTCCGCAGCACGGCCCCGATCGCCTCGTGATAGAGCCGCAGCAGGCGGTCGTCGTTGAGCGCCGCCACCTGGGTCAATCCCTTGCGGATCGCCTCGGTCTGCCTTTCCGTCTCGGCCACGCGGTCGCCGGTAAACGCGGGATCGTGCCGGGCGGCAAACAGCGCGACGAGCGGGGTGGTGACCTGCGGCGCGCGGCGCAATGCGTCGACAACGGTGTAGATCGTGAAGCCCATGCCGGTCTGCCGCAGGTAGCGGTAGAAGGCGCGCAGCAAATCGGCCTCTTGCGCCGAAAGGCCGGTGCCGACCACGAGGCGGTTGAACGGATCGTCCTCGGCCACGCCGTTGAGGACGTTGGCGATCGCTTCCTCGATCTGTTCGGAGCGTTCGAGCAGCGGCTCGACCTCCTCGCCCTCGTCGAGCTCGAGCGTGAAATCGTGGATCGTCCCGAAGCGGCCCACCCCGTCCTCGTGCCCACCAAGCGGTGTGGGCACTTCCTCCAGGACGCGGAAGCCGAAGTTCTCGAGCGCGGGAACGGCATCCGACAACGCGAGCGCTCCGGCGAGCTGGTACACCTTGAGCCGCATGCGCCGACTCTCGTCGCCCGCCATCCGGTATAGGCGCACCTCGCGCAGCGGCAGCATGCCGTCGCTTTCGGCATCGAGCGCGGACAGGCGGCGCAGTCGGCGCAC
Source organism: uncultured Alphaproteobacteria bacterium (assembly GCA_963740025.1). Classification (GTDB taxonomy): domain Bacteria; phylum Pseudomonadota; class Alphaproteobacteria; order Sphingomonadales; family Sphingomonadaceae; genus Tsuneonella. The sequence continues at coordinate 68,554 of CAVUCI010000004.1, read as the reverse complement.
GTCTTGCGCAGCCTCGCCGGGACCATAGGCCGCGCGGTAGGCGGTCGGGAAGCTCTCGGCGAAGCGGGTGGCGAGGGCGGCTGCGCGCGAGGGATCCTCGCCGGTCGCGACCAGCTCGCTCTCGAGCGCCTCGCCCCATCCGCGCAGCAGCGCCTGGATCGCCAGTTCGATCCCTTCGGCGTCGGGCGAGCCGGTGCTTTCGCGATAGTCGAGCACGTAGCGCAGCATCGCCAGGGTGCCGCCCTCGACCTGCAGGCTCCAGTCGAGCGCTTTCGCGCCGGAGCCTTCCTCGAGCAGGTCCTCGATCCGGTTCCGCACCTGGGTCGAGAGCATGTCGCGCGGGAGCCACACGAACGCGAACAGGTGGCGGCTCAATGGTGCCTCGACGAGCGCGAGGCGAGGGCGCGGCCGATCGACGAGGCTCATCATCGTCGTCGCGACGCGCTCGATGTCCTCGTCGGAGAAGCCGATGATTAGATCGTGCGGCAACGCGGTGAGCGCATGGACCAGTGCCTTGCCGGCGTGGCCGTTCGGGTCGAAACCGAACTTCGCGTTGAGGTCGGCGAGCTGGGTGCGCAGCCGCGGAACCTGCGCCGGCGGGGTGGCCAGCGAAGCGCTCGTCCAGACGCCGGCGTGAATCGACAGCGCGGCGACCTTGCCGTCCTCGATGACCGGAACGATGAACAGGTCGAGCGGCACCCGCCGGTGCACGTTCGACATCTTGTTCGCCTTGACGACCAGCGGCGCCCGACCGCGTCCGCCGTCGCTCTCGTCGAACCAGGCGAATGCGCGCTCGAAGCTCTGATCGGCGAGGATCGCCTTCGCGCTCTTGCGGCAGATGCCGAGCATCGCGGTCTGGCTGCCGTCGCGCCGTCGCGTCAGGTGACCGAGCTGGGTGAGCATGCCGCCTTCGAGCCAGCGCAGGAGCGCTGCGCCCTCGCTGTCGGCGAGCCGCGCCGCGTCGTCGAGGATCGCCTCGCGCATCTTCGGCCAGTCGACCACCGCCGCGCGGACGTCGGCCAGCGTCGTGCCGAGGTCCCGTTCGAGATCGCGGCGCTGGCGCGCGTCGGTGCGCGGCGTCTCGATGTAGATCATCGATTCGCGCGCCGCGCCAACGGAGTCGCCTCCTTCCGGCAGTGCCTTCAGGTGACCCTTCGCATCGCGTTCGACGGCGACCACCGGATGCAGCAACCGGTCTATCGAGATGCCGTGAGCGGCGATGGTCGAGGCGATCGAATCGACCAGGAAGGGCATGTCGTCGTTGATCAGCGCGATCCGCATGAAGCGGCGGTCTTCGCTCGCCGAAGCGATCTCGATGACCGGCTCGCCGGGCTCGCGGCGGGCCGCGGCATCGAGCACGAATGCGGCCGCTTCGCCGATGCGCTTCGATTCGACCGCTCTGTCTTCGGGCAGCAGCGAATCGCGCATCCGTTCCGCGAGCGTTTCGGCGCCCGGGCCAGCGCCGCGCCTGCGCGCCGTTTCGCGAGTGGAACCGGTCTTCGAATTCCCGACTTTGGCGGCCATCCTGCGTGCTCCGTCGACCGTACGATGGCGGTTCGGCCGCCTCTCGGCCCTGTTATTTTGTTGCCGCGCCCTGCAGCAATATGGCGCGCGTTACGCCCGCCCGGTCGGGCTCGCAAGCCTTCGCTTCGCCCTTTACGGTAACACTACGCTCGAGCGCGGGCGATTATCCGGACAGCGCTTCGATCGTGAGTTCGAGAGAGCGTTCGCGCGCTGCCGGATCGAACGTCGCGCCCGATACTATGATCTCGTCGGCTTGCGTCCGCTCGACGAACCGGCCGATCGCCTCGCGCACGGTCGCGGGAGAGCCGACCGCGCTCGCCTGGCCGATGTGGGCGAGCAGCGATTGCGCCTGCATCGGCAGGCTTTCGCGGTAGTTCTCGATTGGTGGCGGCAGCTTGCCGGGACGCCCGGTGCGCAGTCGAACGAAACTTTGCTGCTGGCTCGTGGCAAGCAGTTCGGCCTCGGCGTCGGTTTCGGCGGCGAACACCGTCATCGCCGCCATCGCGTGCGGCCTGTCCAGCCACTCGGAAGGCTGGAATCGTTCGCGATAAAGCTTGAGCGCGGCGTCGAGGTGATCGGGCGCGAAGTGCGAGGCGAAGGCATAGGGCATGCCCAGCCGTGCGGCGAGGTCGGCGCCGAACAGGCTCGATCCCAGCATCCACATCTCGACCTGCGCACCGCGGCCCGGAGTGGCCTGCACGCCCAGTTCCGGGTCCCCTTCGAACAGCGCGCGCAGCTCGACCACGTCCTGGGGGAAGAATTCGGACGCCTGGTGCAGGTTCTTGCGCAGGGCGCGCTGCAGTTCCGGCCCCGCTCCCGGCGCACGGCCGAGGCCGAGGTCGATGCGGCCCGGGAACAGCGCGTCGAGCGTGCCGAACTGCTCGGCGATGACGAACGGATTGTGGTTGGGCAGCATGATCCCGCCCGAGCCGATCCGGATCGTATCGGTCGCATCGCCGATATGCGCGAGCACGACTGAGGCCGCGGCGCCGGCGATGCCGTCCATCGTGTGGTGCTCGGCAACCCAGAATCGCTTGTAGCCATGTCGCTCGGCGGCTTGCGCGAGACTGGTGGCTGCTGCGTAGGCTTCGCCAAGGGTGCCGCCTTCGCGGACGGGGACGAGGTCGAGGACCGAAAGCGGGATCATTGGCCGAGCTGCGCCAGGTAAGTCTTTGCCGATGCCGCCTGCGGGCTGTCGGGTGCGGCGGCCAGGACCGAGTTGAACGATTGCCGCGCAGCGTCTTCGCGCCCGCCGAGCGCCGCGATCACGCCGGCCTCGAGCCCGATCGCCGGATCGCGCGGGTCGAGCGCGGCGGCTTTTTCGATCTGCGCCTGCGCCGTGGCAAGATCGCCCTGACGCCGCGACAGCGTCGCCGAGAGCAGCCACGCGTGCGAATCTTCGGGCAGCATCGTGCGCGCCTCCGTCAGCGCCTCGCCGGCCTCGCCCGCGCGGTCCAATGCGACGAGGGCGGTGGCCCGGTCCATCGCGATCGTGCCGGTCAGTTCGGCGTCGCCTGTTGCCGCGGCGTGGGCGGTGTCGAGGGCGGCGAGCGCTTCGGCGGGCTTGCCTTCGGCCATCAGCGAGCTGCCCGCAAGGTCGCCCATCCGTGCCTTGAATGTCGGATCGTCCGCCTCGTCCCGCGCGGCGAGAAAGGCGCTGGCAGCGGTCGACCAGTCACCCTGATTGCCTGCCGCTACGCCAAGGCAATGCCGTCCGGTCGCGCGCTGGAGCCCGTCGGTGCGCGAAATCCATTCCTCGGCATAGCCGCGCGCCTTCGCCGGATCGGTTCGCGCAGTGTCCAGGCACAAGTCGATCGCCGCGCGGCTCGGCTGGCGATCCAGCATCGGCGCATTGCGCACGCTCTCGCGCGGGGGGCGGTTCCGAAGTTCGGGCGGGACTGCGGAGTCTGGCGTCGCGGTCGGCGCGATGCCGACCTGCATCAGCATCAGGGGAATGGCTAGGGTGAGCATGGCTCTCCAGATGATAGCGATTGGGCCGTGCGCAAGAGCAGCGCAATGTCCTGCGCCCGGCTCAACCGGTGGTCACCGTCCTTCACCAGCGTCAGATGAACGTCGCGCGAACGCAGCGCGGCGAGAAGTCGCTGCGAGATGTCCCACGGCACGTCCGTATCCTGCATCCCGTGGATAAGCCGCACTGGACAGTCGATCGCGATTTCGCTGTCGAGCAGCCGGTTGGCCTGTCCGTCGGCCCAGAATTTCGGGTGCATCGGGGTAGGATCGGGCCCGTAGGGATTGGGGTCGAAGACCGTCTCGCCTGCAGCCAGCCTTTCGGCGTCGGCTGCGCTGCGGCCCCATTGGGTGAAGTCGGGCGCGGCGGCGATCCCGACCAGGCCCGCGAGCCGCGTGCCGAGCCGCAGCCCCGCCAGCAGCATGAGCCAGCCGCCCATCGATGATCCGACGAGGATGACGGCGCCCGTGGTCTTCGCTTCGACCAGCGCGACGACTTCGTCCGCCCAGCGCGAAAGGCTGCCGTCGGCGAAATCCCCGTCCGACTCGCCGCAACCCGAATAGTCGATCAGCAGGCATTCGCGCCCTGCGGCGCTCGCCCAGTCGAACAGCGCCGTCGCCTTGCCTCCCTCCATGTCGGACATGTAGCCGGGAAGAAATACGAGCGCCGGTCCGCTTCCCGGGGCATGGCGGAAAGCGATCCGGCGCCCGTCGGGCATGAGGTGGAATGAGGGTTCGTCCATCGCCGGTCCATGCCCGCAGACGGACCGCGATGGCAAGGCGGGCTACTGGATCAGCGGCAGGACGATGGGCTGTCCGCGGTCGGCGCCGCGGTCCTGCTCTGCGTCGTGACGCTGGCACGCCGCGGCGAGCAGGATCAGCAATGCGGCAGATGTCTTACGCACTCGGTTTCCCCTCCCGATCGGGCTCGAACACTTCCTCTATAGCAAGATCGAATACTTCCGCGATACGGAATGCGAGCGGGAGCGACGGATCGTAGCGCCCCGTCTCTATCGCGTTGACGCTCTGGCGCGAGACTGCGAGCAGATCGGCAAGGTCCTGCTGGCTCCAGTCGCGCATCGCGCGCAGCACCTTGAGGCGGTTCTTCAAAGCGCACCCCACGATCCGTAGGTGACGCGGTTGGCGACCGCGCCGACGAACTGGCCGAAGAACCAGACAACCGCGATCCAGTAGGCGTCGACGTGGGCCACCACATCCGCTGCTTCAAGAAAGCCCCACAGCGTTGCCACGCTTAGAGCGAGGGCCGTTGCAATCAGGACCTGTCGCACGACGAGCATGCGCAGGAACTCGTCGGTTTCCTCCACGATCAATCTGCCTATCGCCCAGAACACTCCGAGCACTGCGAGCGCGGGCAGGATGCCAATCGCCGCACGCAAGGCGATCGGCGGCTCGTTGTCGGCAAGGAACAGCGCCTGGATTGCGAAAGCGAGCAGATAGGTCGACGCGAACACCATCACCCGCTTGGTGTAGCGGCGCTGAGCGTCGCCGGTAGGCGAGCAGGCGCCTCCGCGTCCCGGTCGACCAGCCACGCGCATGGCCTGGAATAACAGCGCGGCGGGAACGATCATGAGGATGAGCGCGGTCGGCTTGTTCAGGGCATGGGTCACCGCAAGGCCGACCAAGAGGCCGAAGCTAACGAAAGCCAGACCCGCCCAGAACGCAGGCGAGCGACCGAGGCTCGTCGATCGTTCGCTCATGCCTCGCGCTTCCGCGTCCAGAAGCAGCCGCGGTCCTTCCCAAGCCAGGCGCCGGGAAATAGCGCGATCAGCGCGATCGGGGCGTACTGCCCAACCCACTCGGGGACCACTTCGAACACCGCCAGCAAGGCGATGCCGATCATCGCGGCGGCGAGGAGGAGGGCTTTCTGGATCTGGGTCATGTCAAACTCCCTTTTCTTGATGTAAAGGGTATTTGTCACATGACATCCGTGTTGTCAATCACGCTTTCCATAATGGAGCGCTACCTTGTCGTCCGTGTGTCCGCTGGCGAACTGTCATTGACCTGAGACTTCGTTGGTCCAAGACACGCACATGCCTGATTCTCCACCAGAACCGCCCGTCGAGTCGTTCACACCCGCGCTCGATCGCCGGCGCCTGCTCCAGGGCGGCATCCTTGCCGCCGGGCTGGCGGCTGCGCCGCTATCCGCACGGTTGGCGGCGGGTTCACGCACGGCGTCGCCAGCGGGGAGCCGGATGCGCGCTCTATCCTGCTGTGGACGCGCTATGTCGGCAGCGCGCCTGTCATGCTGCGTTACGAACTGGCGGAGAACGCAGATTTCGCCCGCACGCTCGCGGAAGGAGAGGTCGAGGCGACACCCGACCGCGACTGGTGCGCAAAGGGTGTGGCGACCGGACTCGAGCCGGGGCGCTGGTACTACTACCGCTTCATCGCTCCCGACGGCACCGCCTCCGCAATCGGCCGCACCCGCACGCTGCCCGAAGGCGAGACCGACCGGTTCCGCATGGCCGTGTTCAGCTGCTCGAACATGGGATTCGGTTATTTCAACGGCTACGCCCACGCCAATGCCGCCGACGAATTCGACCTGGCGGTGCACCTTGGCGACTACTTCTACGAATACGACCACGACACGTATCCGACCGGGAAGCAGCGGGTCGCCGGCCGGTTGCCGCAGCCGCTCGACGAGACGGTGCACCTCGCCGATTACCGGCTGCGCTATGCCAGCTATCGCCGCGATCCGGACCTGCTGCGATTGCACCAGCTCTACCCGATGGTCGCGATCTTCGACGACCACGAGACGGCGAACGATTCGTGGAAAGGAGGGGCGGAAAACCACCAGCCGGCGACCGAGGGGCCGTGGGATGCGCGCGTCGCCGCGGCGATGCGTGCGCGCAGCGAGTGGCTGCCGGTGTCCGACGCGCCGTGGCGCAGCTATGACATCGGCGACCTTGCCACGCTGTTCAGGGTCGAGACGCGGGTTCTCGCGCGCGACAGGCAGTTCGACCTCCGCGCGATCACTCGGGGCGTGCCGCCCGAGAAGGTCGAGGCCGCGCTGAAGACCTTCCGCGAAGGCGCCTATCTCGATCCCTCGCGCACCCTGATGGGCAACCGGCAGGAGGAATGGCTGGCGTCGGCACTTGGCGAATCGGTGCGCTCGGGCCGCAAGTGGCAGGTGCTCGTGCAGCAGATCGTGATGGGTTCGCTTCGACTGCCGAACACGATCGACCTCAAGCTCGAACCGGAGGTGGCAAAGGTCGTATCGGGCCGGCTGGCGGCGATGAGCGTGGCCTCCGACGCCGGCATTCCCTTCAACATGGACGCGTGGGACGGATATCCCGCTGCGCGCGAGAGACTGCTGAATTCATCACGTGAATCGGGGTCGAATCTCATCGTTTTATCGGGCGACAGCCACAACGCCTGGGCTTGCGAACTGCCCGGCGCGGGCGTCGAATTCGCCGGCCACTCGGTAACCTCCCCGGGCGCGGAGGCCTATTTCCCGTTCATGAAACCGGCCGATCTCGCCGCCGCGATGGTCGCCAAGAACCCGCAGCTCAAATGGTCCGACGTCTCCCAGCGAGGCTACATGGCGGTGGAACTGACGGCCGCCCGCGCGAGCTGCGAATGGCGCTTCACCGACTCGGTGCGCAATCGCTCCGCCACTCTCGCCGGTTCGCACCGGATGAGCGCCGACTACGGCGCGCGCCGGTTCACGGCTTGAGACAGTGAGCGTCCGAGGCTATATCCGGCGCCGATGACGCACCGGTTCGCCCGCACGACTACTACCACCACCCCGGTCACCCGGGTGCGGTCGGTCGCGCGTTAGCAAGATCCGCCGCCGCCCGGTTCGGGCGGAAAGGCGTCGTCCTCCCGAAGCCGGTAACCCAACTGACGCCTTCCGGCGCCCGCCCCTTTGTGCCAAGGGCGCGCCAAGCGAAACGAAGGTACCCATGAGCGAGCTTCTCAAGATCAGCCTCCCCGACGGTTCGGTGCGCGAGGTCGAACCCGGCACCACGCCGGCCGATATTGCCGCGGCGATCGGTCCGGGCCTTGCCAAGGCTGCTCTCGCCGCGCGCGTCGATGGGGAACTGCGCGATCTCAACCGTCCGCTCGAAGGCGATGCCGCGCTTGCGCTGGTGACCAGCCGCGACGAGGCCGAAGCGCTCGAGCTTGCCCGCCACGACTTCGCGCACGTGCTCGCCGAGGCTGTGCAGGCCCTGTGGCCGGGCACGCAGATCACTTTCGGCCCGGCGACCGAGGACGGGTTCTACTACGACGTCAAGGCACCGGCGGATCGCGATCCGTTCAGCATGGACGACCTGCCCGCGATCGAGGAAAAGATGCGCGAGATCATCCGCGCCGACAAGCCGCTGACGCGCGAGGTCTGGTCCCGCCAGCAGCTGATCGACAAGTGGCAGGCGGACGGCGAGACGTTCAAGGCGGAATGGGCCGCCGAACTGCCCGAAGGCGAGGAGCTGACGGTTTACCGCTCCGGCGAGGATTGGCTCGACATGTGTCGCGGGCCCCATCTCGCCTCGACCGGCAAGCTCGATCCGCAGGCGTTCAAGCTGATGCGCGTCGCCGGTGCCTACTGGCGCGGCGACCAGAAGAACGCGCAGCTCACGCGCATCTACGGCACCGGCTGGCTCAACAAGAAGCAGCTCGACGCGCACCTTCACCGGCTGGAGGAAGCCGCCAAGCGCGACCACCGCAAGCTCGGCCGCGAGATGGACCTGTTCCACTTGCAGGAAGAGGCGCACGGCAGCGTGTTCTGGCATCCGCAAGGGTTCAAGATCTGGCGCGAACTGGAAGCCTACATGCGCCGCAAAATGGACTCCGCCGGGTATCGCGAGATCAAGACGCCGCAGCTAATGGATGTGCGCCAGTGGGAACAGTCGGGACACTGGGGCAAGTATGCCGAAAACATGTTCGCGGTGCCGGACATCGTGCCGGAGGTCGACGGACTGGGTGACGGTCCGGCGAATCCGCAAGTCGCACCCGATGCGGACTGGATGGCGATCAAGCCGATGAACTGCCCCGCGCACGTGCTCGTGTTCAAGCAGGGCATCACCAGCTACCGCGACCTGCCGATCCGGCTGGGCGAGATGGGTTGCTGCCACCGGAACGAACCGCATGGGGCGCTTCACGGCCTGATGCGTGTGCGCCAGTTCACGCAGGACGACGCGCACATCTTCTGCACCGAAACGCAGGTCGTCGACGAAGTCCGTGCTTTCTGCAAGCTGGCCGACGAGGTCTATTCCGACTTCGGCTTCAGCTATCACGTCAAGCTGGCGCTGCGGCCGGAAAAGCGATTCGGCAGCGAAGCGGACTGGGACAAGGCCGAGCAGGAACTGCGCGATGCCGTCGCCGAAGCCGGGATGGCGAACGACGACTACGGCTGGGAGGAACTGCCGGGCGAAGGCGCTTTCTACGCTCCCAAGCTCGAATGGCACCTGACCGATGCGATCGGGCGCACCTGGCAGGTCGGCACGATCCAGGGCGACCGCGTTCTGCCCGAGCGCCTCGACGCGAGCTATGTCGGCGAGGATGGCGAACGGCATCGCCCGGTCATGCTCCACCGTGCGATCTTCGGTTCGTACGAGCGGTTCATCGGCATCCTCATCGAACACTTCGCCGGCAAGCTGCCCGTCTGGCTCGCGCCGACCCAGGCCGTCGTGGCGACGATCGTGTCCGATGCCGACGGCTATGCTCAGGATGTCGTAAGGCAGCTTGCCGCGGCCGGGATCCGCGTCGAGAGCGATCTGCGCAACGAGAAGATCAATTACAAGGTGCGCGAACACTCGCTTGCCAAGGTCCCGCATTTGCTCGTTGTCGGCAAGCGCGAGGCTGAAGAGGGGACAGTCGCCGTCCGCACCCTTGGAGAGCAGCACCAGAAGGTCGTGCCGCTCGCAGAAGCGATCGCGATGCTGAGGGCCGAGGCGACACCCCCGGACTTGCGCTAAGGCTTTGCCGGTTGGAGGCCCTGACCGGTTTCGATGCGGCGCAGGTCGCGGTGGCGCTCACCGCCGCATTTGCTGCGGCGTACGTGCGCGGGCTCGCGGGTTTTGGCATGGCGATCCTGCTGGTGCCGGTACTTGCCCTTGCGATGACGCCGGTCGAGGCGGTTCTGGTGACCAACGGCGTTTCGGTGCTGGTCGGCCTCAGTGACATTCGCATGATCCTTCGCGATGCGGAGCGGTCGGCGTGGCGGATCATTGCGGGGGTCGTCATCGCTACGGCACCGGGGTTGTGGCTGCTTTCGCTAACGTCTCCGGGCGTCGCGCGGGTGCTTATCGCTATGGTTGCCTTGTCGGCCTTCGTCGCGGTCCTGCTGCCCCGGCGGTCTGCCGAATTGCCCGGCCATTTGCATACAGGTGCCACGGGGCTGGCCGCCGGATTGCTGACGGGCTTTGCGGGCATGCCGGGCCCGCCCGTGGTTCCATACTATGTCGGTCGCGACATTCCGCGCGCGGTCGCCAAGGCGTCGATGCTGATGGTCTTCACGGCGTCGTCGACGATCAGCCTGGTGTCCGGCGCGGCGCTTGGCCTGCTCGACATTCGCTATCTCCTGCTCGCGCTGCTGCTGTTACCGGCGGTCCTGTTGGGCAATTGGCTGGGCGCGCGAAAGTTCGGCGAGGTCGCGGACGTGACCTGGCGGATATTCGTGGCAGTGGTTCTTGGTGCAACTGCGCTGGTGGCGCTGGTCAAGCTCGCGTTCTAGAAGGGCAGAACCCGTCCCGCGAAGATCAGCGCAAGCGGGCAGGCGGTCGCGATCAGGAAGCGAACGACCTCGAGAACGGGCGATTCCGCGGTGCTGATATAGGCGACTGCTCTGGCCATATGCCGGAGCGTGCGCCCCGAATCCCTAATTCCCGGTTAAGGCGGGCATCTGCTGGCTTGCGCAGTGAAAACCACCGCCGCCCGCCAGCACCGCATCGGCGGGGAGGCCGATCGTCGCCCGGTCCGGAAAAAGCGCGGCGATCGCCGCGACCCCGTCGGCATCTTGGATTGAGCCGAACGTGGGGACCACGACTAGATTAGTGGTGATCGCGAAGTTGGCGTAGCTCGCCGGTTCGATGAAGTCACCGCGGGTGACGAGGCCCGGCGAGGGTATTTCGACAACCTCGACCCCGAAGTTTTCGGCGCGGCGTTTTGCATCTGCGTAGATGTCCGCGTTCGGATCTCCGGAACCGGTAGCGCGAGGCAGCGCCAGCCGGTTCTGCCCGACGAATCGCGCGAGGTTGTCGACGTGGCCGTCGGTGTGATCGTTGATAAGGCCATCGCCAAGCCAGAGCACGCGGTCGAATCCCAAATCGCTGCGAAGGAGTGCCTCCAAGTCGGCGCGCGAGAGGCCGGGATTGCGATTGGGGTTGAGCAGACACTGCTCGGTCGTCGCGACGAGGCCAGTGCCATCGCCGTCGATCGCGCCGCCTTCGAGAATCCAGTTACGCGTGATCACGGGCAAGCCGGCATCGCGGGCGAGTTCAGCGCCGATTTCCTGGTCGCCTTCCATCAGGAACTTGCCGCCCCATCCGTTGAAGCCGCACCGCAGCGCCGTGCCGTCGTTCCGTACAAGCGGACCGGTGTCGCGCAACCAGACATCGCCATAAGTGCGCCGATCAAGCGTGACAGCGCCAGAAACGAGCGACCGGGCGCGCGCTTCGTTCGCTGCGTCGCGCACCAGCAGGCGCACCTCCTGCCCGCTTTCGGCGACCGCATTGGCGAATGCGGCGATCTGCTCTTGCGCGGCTGCCAACACCTCGGGCCATTCCTCGGCGTCGTGCGGAAAACCGATCCACAGCCAGTCCTGAGGTGCCCATTCGGGCGGCATGCAAGAAGCCGTCTCGGTCATCGGGCGCGCTTTGGCAAAGCAGACGGCGGGCGGCAATAGCGCAACAGCTTGCGCGGGCGTGCCGGCGCAGGCAGGGCTCGCAGTCGATGGATGCCGACTGGACAACAGCACTGCGACGAGCCCGGGACAACGCCCCGTTTCTCGCCCGCGCTCTCGAGAGGCAGCCAGATCTCGCACAGCTGCTAGAGGAAGGTGAGGGCGAAGATGCGCTTGCTTGGGCAAAGCGCGCTGGCGAACGCGTGGACGATACGGGGGTTGCCCTGCGCCGCGAACGCCTCGCCCTGGCGACCGCGCTGGCCATCGGCGACCTTGCGGGAGCCTTTCCGCTTTCGCGGGTGATGGAGGAGCTGTCCGATCTCGCCGACCGCGCACTCGATTCCGCGCTCGCCGCCGTGATGCGGGCGCGGGTCGCCGATGCCGAGCCCGCCGGGATGCTCGCGCTCGCGCTCGGCAAGCACGGGGCGCGCGAATTGAACTACAGCTCAGACATCGACCCGATCCTGCTTTACGATCCCGCGCTGTTGCCTCGACGTGATCGCGACGAGCCGGGCGAGGTTGCCCAGCGCTACGCTCGCGAGGCGGTGCGGATGCTCAGCGAGGTGACCAGCGAAGGCTACGTCTTTCGCGTCGACCTCCGCCTGCGCCCCGCGAGCGAGGTCAGCCCTCCGGCCATCCCGATCGACGCGGCACTGACGCACTACGAAAGCTCGGCACTCGCGTGGGAGCGCGCTGCATTCATCAAGGCCCGCGCGGCGGCGGGGGATGTGGCTGCGGGAGAAGGATTTCTCACCGCCATTCGATCCTTCGTATGGCGACGCAGTCTCGATTTCGGCGCGATCGGCGACATTCGGCGCCTTTCCGCGCGCATCCGCGCAAGTCACGCCGGGCCTAAATCGCCCGGGCCCGGCTTCAACGTGAAGCTTGGGCGAGGCGGGATCCGGGAAATCGAGTTCTTCGCCCAGACGCATCAGCTGATCCACGGCGGGCGCGACCCTTCGCTGCGGCTGCGCGGAACGCGCCCAGCGCTCGACGCGCTGGCAGTGGCGGGAATCATCGGTACCGACGCTGCGTGCATGCTGGGCGAAGCGTACGACCGGCTGCGTACGATCGAGCATCGGCTGCAGATGATCGGCGATCAGCAGACGCATCGCTTGCCTGAAGCGGCGCAGCTCGACGCGGTGGCACGTCTCGACGGGCTCCCCGACGGGGCGGCACTCGTGGCCGAACTTGAGGCAATCACCACGCAGGTGGGTGAAGCCTACGACGCCCTGATCGCCGACGACAACGGGTCCGGCGGGGGCGCTGCGAGTGGCGAGGCGCTTGAACAGCGGTTGGACGAGTTGGGTTTCGATGATCCCGCGCGGCTTTCCGAACGGATCGCGAGCTGGAGCGACGGGCGGATCCGCGCCCTTCGCTCCGAGCCGGCACGCGCCGCGCTAGAAGCGCTGCTGCCCAACCTCCTCGAGCGATTCGCGGCCGCACCCGACCCCGACCAGGCGGTAAACCGGATGGAACGCGTGCTCGCCGCCGTACCGAGCGCGCTCAACCTGTTCAACCTTCTCCTTCAGCGACCCGCGTTGCTCGATCAGTTGGCACGGATTCTGGTTCTCGCCCCCACGCTTGCCGACGAACTCGGCCGTCGCCCCGAGCTACTCGATACGTTGATCGGACAGCAGGCGCTCGACCTTCCCGGTTCGGTCGATGAGATCGCCGCGCAAATGGTCGCGAGCGAAGACGGCGGCGACTACGAGCGTCAACTCGACCGGATTCGTCGGGTGACCGGGGAACTGCGGTTCGCGCTGGGCTTGCAGACAATCGCCGCGGTGCACGATCCGTTGGCGGTCGGGGCCGCACTCTCGCGTACGGCAGAAGCCGCACTGGCGGTCGCGCAGAATGCTGCAGTTCGGGAGTTCGAGCGTGTGCATGGCAAGGTCCCGGGCAGCGAGCTTGTCGTGCTGGGATTGGGGCGGCTCGGCGGCGGCACGCTGACTCATGCTTCGGATCTCGACGTCGTGTTCTTGTTCAGCGGCGATTTCACAGGCGAATCGGATGGCGAGCGTGCACTTGGCAAGACGCGCTATTTCAATCGGCTCGCCCAGCGGGTGACCGCGGCGCTCAGTGTGCCGACCGCCGAAGGCGCTCTCTACGAGGTCGATACGCGGCTGCGGCCACAAGGAGCACAGGGACCCCTGGCGGTCAGCTTCGACAGCTTTTCGCGATACCAGCGGGAAGAGGCGTGGACGTGGGAACACATGGCGCTTGCCCGAGCTCGGCCGTTGACAGGTGCGGAACAGACGCGGGAAGCCTTGCGCACCATCATCGCGGAAGTCCTCGACTTGCCGCGCGATCCGGCTACCGTTCGGCAGGACGTATTGCGAATGCGGGCCGAAATGGCCGCCCATAAGCCCCCACAGGGGCCTCTCGACGCGAAACTGCTTCGCGGGGGACTCGTGGACCTCGAGTTCCTTATCCATTACCTGCAATTGCGTGAGCGGACAGGGTTCGATCCAGACCTTGGGCGCGCGGTCGATGCGCTGGTCGATTCGGGTTTGGTTCGGACCGGCCTGCGAGAGGCGCTCGCCCTGATGACGAGGCTGCTGATCGCAGGGCGGTTGCTCGCCCCCGACCTCACCGAACCGCCGCCCGCCGCCGCAGCGGCACTGGCCGAAGCGTGCGGCTTTGCCGACCTGCCGGCGCTGTTGCATGCCTTTGCCGGTGCCCGGCGGTCGGTCGCCGCAGCCTGGCTCGATTCATTCGGTGAACCGCTGACCGACTTCGAAAAGGAGACAGATCATGAGCACACCGACTGTCGGTGATCCGATGCCGGACATCGCTATGGAGACACCGGACGGGGACGTGATCCGCCCCTCAGACTTCGATGGCAAGCCCGCGGTGATATGGTTCTATCCGAAGGACAATACGCCCGGTTGCACGACCGAAGCGAGGGATTTCTCCGAACTGGCAGACGAGTTTGCGCGCGCCGGCGTGGCGCTACTCGGCGTAAGCAAGGATTCGCCCCAGAAGCACCGCAACTTCATCGAGAAGCAGGGGCTCACCGTCTCGCTCGCGACGGATGCGGAGGAGGGCGGCTTGTCCGACGCGCTCGGCATATGGACCGAGAAGAAGATGTACGGGAAGACCTTTCTCGGCATGGTCCGCACGACCTATCTGATCGATGCCGAAGGGCGGATCGCACGGGTTTGGAACAAGGTGAAGGTCAGAGGGCACGCCGAACAAGTTCTGGAAGCCGCAAAGTCAATGTGAGCGGTTCCGGGTATGGGTTCCGACGGGCCGAAAAAGCAATGCGTGGGTGATTGAGGCGCCAAAGCCTGATGAGGAAGTTGCGTCAGCGGGAGGTCGGCGACCTAGTCGTTCGACCCGCCCTACTATCCCGCTTCATAGCAAGATCCCCTGCTCGTCGAGGCCGATGAGGACGCGGACGGATCGGGCGCGCATCAATCGATTTGCATTCGGCGACGTCGGAGCGAAGTGAAGGCGGGCTGGCAAGTGCTTGGAAGCCGCTCACAAAAAAGGGGCGGATCGCGCCGCCCCTTCATCGTTCATCCGAGTTTCGGTGAGGTAGGCGTTCAGGCGCCCGGGGCCTTTCCGAATTCGCGATACTTCTCATTGCCGACGAAGCCGAACTTGGTCACGCCCGACGCCTTGATGACGTTGAGGACGCGGATCGACAGGTCATAACTGGCCTGCTGATCGGGCTCGAATTGCAGCTCAGGCTCGGGTTGGATGGCCTTGGTCGCCTCGAGGTTGCGGACGAGTTCACCCTGATCGATCGCGGTGCCGTTCCACAGGATCTGGCTATCCGGGGTCAGCACGATCTTGTTCTTGATCGGATCGATCATGTCCGGGGGTGGGGGCTCATTATTCGGCACCGGTAGATCGATGTCGACCGAGTGTGTCGCCACGGGGATAGTGATGATGAACATGATCAGGAGCACGAGCATGACGTCGATCAACGGCGTCGTGTTCATCTCCATCATCGGCGAGCCATCGTCCTTGCCGCCTGACATTGCCATGGTGGGTTACTCCTGGATTTCTTGTCTGTCTCGAACCGGCGGCCGATCAGCCGTTCGGATCGACGGGGTTCGAGATGAAGCCTACGGTGGGATACCCCGCCGCCTGCACGTTGTAGATCGCCCCCGCAATGCAGCGCCAAGGCGCGTTGACGTCGCCGCGGATGTGAACCTGCGGAATGTCCTCCGGGTTCTTCATGAGCTCTTCGGGGCCGCCATGCGCCTGGACAATTGCGTCGAGCCGCTCGAATGCCTGGTCGTACAGTTCCTTCGAATCCACCGGGGTGGTGTTGTTGAAATAGACGCGGCACTGGCCGTTGCGCGTTGCGCCGGCGAAGCCTGGTTCGCCTGCGCTACGCCCGGCGTCGTCCGTGGTGCTGACCGTCAGGAGCAGATTCTCCACCTTATCCTTCGATTCGGTCGACGGCATCACCGGGATCTTGAGCTTCTCGATCGTCTGGATCGCGACCGGCACCGCGATGAGGAAGATGATCAGAAGCACCAGCATCACGTCCACCAGCGGCGTGGTGTTGATGTCTGACATTGGCGTTTCAACGCCGCCGCCTCCGCTAGAAATCGCCATGGGCTTCCTGTCCTACTCTCAAGTCGTTCGTTCGGTTGGCGGGAAGGACGCGGCGGGCGCCTCCTTCCCGGAACCGGTCAGGTGCGCGGCGCGGCCGGCTTCGCCGGGGCGGTCGCGGCAGCCTTGGCAGCCTGCTGGGTTGAGGTCTGCGTCATTACCGCCGGCTTCACCGCACCCTTGGAATTGATGTTAGCCAGGATGTCGGTCGAGAAGCCCGAAAGCAGCTCGGCGATGCGCTTGTTGCGCGCCTGCAGCCAGTTGTAGGCAAGCACTGCAGGCACCGCGACGAGCAGACCGATCGCGGTCATGATCAGCGCTTCACCGACCGGACCGGCGACCTTGTCGATCGAGGCCGAACCGGCGAGACCGATGTTGATAAGCGCGCGGTAGATACCGATAACCGTACCCAGCAGACCGACGAACGGCGCCGTCGCACCCACGGTCGCGAGGAACGGCAGGCCGCCCGCGAGCTTCGCGTTGATCGACGCTTCCGAGCGGGCGAGCGAGCCGTGCAGCCAGTCGTGCGCTTCCATCGCGTCGGTCATCTTGCCGTGCGAATCTTCGGCGCTAAGGCCGTCGTCGACGAGCTGCCGCCAAGCGCTGTTCTTGTCGAGCTTGTTGGCACCTTCACGGAGCGTCGGCGCGCGCCAGAACTGGTTCCTGACGGCCTTGTACTGGTTCATGATCTTCTGCTGTTCGATCCACTTGGTAATCAGGATGTAGAACGAGCCGACTGACATGATGACGAGCACGGTGAAAATCGACCACGCGATCACACCGCCCTGCTGAAGCGCCTCGTAGAAGCCGAACCGGTTCTGCGGCGCAGCTCCGGCGGCGAGAAGTTCGATGTACATGGGTGAAAGTCCTCTCAGATGAAACGGATAAAAAAACTCGGTTCGACGGCTATTTCGGGATTTCCCAGCGGACCGAGCTCGACCAGGTGCCGGTCGTGTCGTTCCCATTGCCATCGGTTGCCGGATTGAAACGCGCCCGCCGTTCGATCAGCGAACACGTCGTGCTGTCGAGATCCGAATGTCCACTCGAGCGAGTCACCCGGCAGTTCGTCACGCGGCCGTTCGCTCCCACGGTCACGGTGAACCCGGTCACGCCTTCGCGCTCCTCGCGCAGTGCACGACTCGGATAATCGTTCGCGTTGGCCCAGCTGCCCGGGTTGCCGCGCGGCGTGGGCGACTTGGGCGTGAACTTCGGCGGCGGCGGTGGCGGCGGAGCAACAGGCGCCGGCGGCGGCACACGCAGCGCCGGTGGCGCAGGCGGAGGGATCGTCGGCTGAGTCTGGATCGGCGGAGGCGCCGGCGCGATGTTGATCGGCGGCGGCGGCGCGACCGGTGGCGGCGGAGCCACGTCGGGCTTCGGCTCCTCGGGTGGCGGCGGCTCTTCCTCGGGCGGCGGCGGCTCCTCGATATCAACCGTCGTTACGCGCTCCACCGCCTTCTTGATCGCCGAATAGGCGAGGCCGGTGACGAGGGCATAACCGATGGCGATATGGATGAGTGCAACGATGACAATCGCAATAATGCGATTGGTACTCATCTGTTGGTCAGCGTAGGCCATTCAGTTGCATCACTCCATCGTCGGTGCCGGACGCGCGCGTCCGGCAAAAACAAACATCGGTTGCACGCGATTCAAGATCGTCGCGCCCCGACGCAATCCGTGCTTTCCACCCTGCCGGTCCGCCCGAATACGGCGACCGAACGGCCCGCCGGATCCGCGATGACCCGGCTGGGGGCCTGTCCGGGGGATTATTGTTCTGCTCCCCGGATCGCCGGACCCTTAACCGCGAAGCAAACCCCAAGCAAACCCTTTTGCGGTTAAGGGCGGATTCACGCCTGCGGGCCTCAACGAGGGAAATGCGATCCGGTTTCCAATATCTCCCGATACCTTTAAGGCGCTCGACCATGTCCGACCCCCAGATCCTGATGCGTTCGGTGCTCGCCGCTGCCGCCTTTGTCCTGACCGTGGCTGCAGCTCCGACGCCGATACCGGCCGCTGCCCCGTCCTATGCCGATCTTGCCGATCTTTCGGATTCCGCAGGCCTGGTGGTCCACGCGAAGATCAAGCAGGCGATTCCTCTCTCAGCGGAGCGATCAGGCACCGTCGCGCCGGGCCTGGCGCGCGTTTATGTCGAAGCAGAGACGGTTGCGCTGATCGCGGGCAATGCGCCGCTCGGGCAATCGGTGAAATACCTCGTCGACGTCCCGCTCGATTCGAAAGGCAAGCTTCCCAAGCTAAAGAAGCGCGAGGTGTTGCTGTTCGCGCGCCCCGTCACCGGCAAGCCGGGCGAACTCCAGCTAGTCGGACCGACGAGCCAGCTTGACTGGAGCCCTGAGCTTGAAGCGCGGGTACGACCAATCCTCGGCGAACTCGCCAAGGCGGACGCGGCGCCAGCGATCACCGGAGTTCGCGACGCGCTGTCGGTGGCGGGTACTCTGGCGGGCGAATCGGAAACCCAGATGTTTCTTTCGACGACTGGCGGCGACCCGGTTTCGCTGACGGTGGTGCGCCGTCCCGACATGGCGCCGACCTGGGGCGTTTCGTACGGCGAGATCGTCGACCAGGCCGCCCGCCCGCCGGAGCGAGATACGATTGCATGGTATCGTCTAGCCTGCTTCCTGCCCGACCGGCTTCCAAGTGCGACCAACCTGTCACAGGACAGCGCCTCGCGGGCGCGGGCTGCGCAGGATTATCGCTTCGTGATCGAACAGCTCGGGGACTGCCCGCGCACGCTCGCGCGGCAATAGTTTCTCTTTGTTGGCCCGCACGCGCGCGCTCCGATAGGAGCGGCGCATGGTCACCGAAAACACTGGAAACGGCGCACGACCCTTGCGCATCGCACTCGCCGGCGTCGGTACCGTCGGCGCAGGTGTTGTCCGCCTGCTAGAGGCCAATGCCGACCTGATTGAAGCGCGGGCGGGTCGTGCGATCCGCGTCGTCGCGGTGAGTGCGCGGGACCGCGACAAGGACCGCGGCGTCGATCTCTCCGGGCTCGTCTGGTGCGACGATATGACTGCGATGGCGGCGCGCAGCGATGTCGACGTCGTCGTCGAGTTGGTCGGCGGTGCGGACGGTCCCGCGCTCACCCTTGCGCGGAATACGATCGCCGGGGGCAAGGCGCTGGTGACCGCCAACAAAGCGATGATCGCGCATCACGGGCTGGCGCTCGGGGAAGCCGCCGAGGCAGCGGGCGTCCCGCTCAAGTTCGAGGCGGCGGTCGCCGGGGGCATCCCAATCATCAAGGGCCTGCGCGAGGGCGCCGCAGCCAACGCGATCGACCGCGTGCAGGGCATCCTCAACGGCACCTGCAATTTCATCCTGTCGACTATGGAGGATACCGGCCGCGATTTCGACGACGTGCTCGTGGAGGCGCAGGCAATGGGATTTGCCGAGGCCGACCCGACCCTTGACGTCGAGGGGATCGACGCAGGCCACAAGCTCGCCATCCTTGCCGCGATCGCATTCGGCGCGCGGCTCGACCTCGATAACGTGAGTTGTGAGGGCATTTCGCGCGTGCGGGCCGCCGACATCGCCCGCGCGAGCGACCTGGGTTTCGTGATCCGGCTGATCGGCGAAGCCGACGTGGAGCCCCCAGCCAATGGCCGCGCCGCACGACTGCTCCAGCGCGTGCGACCCTGCCTCGTCCCGCGCGACCATCCGCTGGCCCATATCGACGGGCCCACGAACGCGGTCGTCGCGGAAGGTAATTATTCGGGCCGCCTCTTGTTTCAGGGCCCCGGTGCCGGGGATGGCCCCACCGCGAGTGCAGTGGTCGCCGACCTGATCGACATTGCGCGGGGTGAAGTCGTCTGTGCATTCTCGGTGCCCGTCGGCATGTTGGCCCAGATGGAACCGGCGGAGCCCGGCGAGCGACGGAGCCACACCTACATTCGTTTCATGGTTGCCGACCGACCCGGCGTGCTCGCCGAGATCACCGCCGCGATGCGCGATGCCGGGGTTTCGATCGAAAGCCTGATCCAGCAGGGCCGTGCCGATGAAGGGGGCGAGGTCCTCGTCGCGATGGTCACTCACGAGGGACCGGAAAAGTGTGTCGCGGAGGCGCTGCGCCTACTCGATGATTCGCCCAGCCTCACTTCCCGGCCGCTAGTTATGCCTATTCTGGGGGCGTAGCGGGAGGAGTCGCTTCCTCGATTCCGGTCGCTGGCGGGGGCAGGTCCGGAGGCTCGGACGACCGGTCGGCATCGCCCTTCGGCGCGAGACCGCGACCCACCCGGTCCGCGTCCGAACCTGGCGGGGCCTCGGGAATCGCCTTGAGATCGATGATTTTCGCCATCGGCGGCGGACACGGCGGAATGAAGCATCCGCGCGCGACGACCGGGCCGGGATAATTTGTTCCCACGTCGGGCGCCCGGGGAACACCGCCCCTCGCGCCCGCACCGGTGGGATCGAGCTCGGCGCTGGACTGCACCCGGAACTGTGCCTGGTCCTCCGTCTTTGCGCAGACCACGATTTCTCCGCCGGGCTTTTGCGGTGGGCACTCCTGCTTAGCGCGGGAATCCGGCGGCCCATAGGCATCCTTCGCCGCCTCGACTGCCTGTTCCGCGGTGACGGTCGCTTCGGAAGTATCTTGCGCTGATGCCGGAAGCCCGAGCACAACCCACCAGAGAGCGAGCAGCGGCGCGATCCGGTGCGGGATGCGCGACGCCCTGTATATGCGGCCACGGGCCCTGCTCGACAACTTGCATTACCCTCGTCTAAGCGCGCGGCCAGACAGCCGGTGCGGGAGTGAATCTGAAATGAACGGTGGCAATCCAAAGCGGTCCAGCGTGCTCGACCGGGTCCTGGTGCTCGAGATGGTCCGCGTCACCGAGGCGGCCGCGATCGCTGCCAGCAAGCTTGTCGGCCGAGGCGACGAGAAGGCTGCCGACGCCGCGGCGGTCGAGGCGATGCGCCGCGCGTTCGACGAACTCGAAATCGACGGAACCGTGGTCATAGGCGAGGGCGAGCGCGATGAGGCGCCAATGCTATACATCGGCGAGAAGGTCGGCGGCGCGGTCGGCACAGGGCCGCAGATCGACATAGCTCTCGACCCGCTCGAGGGTACCACGATAACTGCCAAGGCCGGACCGAACTCGCTTGCGGTGCTGGCCGCTGCCGAAAAGGGCTGTCTGCTGAACGCGCCGGATACCTACATGGAAAAGCTCGCAGTCGGGCCCGGTTATCCGGACGGGATCATCGACCTTGCCAAGACCCCGACCGAGAACGTGAAGGCGGTGGCCGAGGCCAAGGGCGTGAACCCGGGCGACATAATCGTTTGCGTGCTCGACCGTCCCCGTCATGCCGAGTTGATAGCAGAGTTGCGCTCGCTCGGCTGCGGTGTCGTACTGATCGGCGACGGCGACGTGGCGGGCGTGATCGCGACCACCGATCCGGATACAACGGTCGACATGTACATGGGGACCGGAGGCGCGCCCGAAGGTGTGCTGGCGGCAGCTGCGCTGCGTTGCGTCGGTGGGCAGTTCAACGGTCGCCTCGTCTTCCGCAATGAGGACGAAAAGGCCCGCGCCCGCAAGTGGGGGATCCCCGACATGGACTTCGACCGCATTTACCGGCTCGAGGAACTGGCGAAGGGCGACTGCATCTTTGCCGCCACCGGGGTGACTTCGGGTTCGCTTCTCGACGGCGTGAAGCGGCTGCGCGGCGGAAAGATGAC
The DNA here is from genome assembly GCA_963740025.1 of uncultured Alphaproteobacteria bacterium. Taxonomy (GTDB): domain Bacteria; phylum Pseudomonadota; class Alphaproteobacteria; order Sphingomonadales; family Sphingomonadaceae; genus Tsuneonella. The sequence goes on along the minus strand of CAVUCI010000004.1, from coordinate 46,934 downwards.
CACCGACAGCGTGGTAATGCGCGCCTCGAGCGGCACCGTCCGGTGGATCAAGGGCGAACATCGGACTGGATAGACAGGAGTCGACGACCCGTGGGCCAGGTCTTGCGAGGTCCGGCGTTATCGAGGGCTGAATCCACTGTGCGGGTCGTCCCCCGTGTTGCATCCCGCGTCCCCTGCGCTAAGCCGCGCAGCATCAAATCCCCGCCGAAGGACCCTTGCACGATGAAGATCATGTCCGGCAACGCGAACCTGCCGCTCGCCCGTGCGATCGCGGGGTACCTGGAAATGCCGCTGACCGATGCAAGCGTGCGCCGCTTCGCCGACGAGGAGATCTTCATCGAGATCCACGAAAACGTGCGCGGCGAAGACCTTTTCATCGTCCAGTCGACCAGCTTCCCGGCGAACGACAACCTGATGGAACTGCTGATTGCGATCGACGCGTGCCGTCGCGCATCGGCAAAGAGGATCACCGCGGTCATCCCTTACTTCGGCTACGCGCGGCAGGATCGCAAACCCGGGCCGCGCACGCCGATCTCGGCCAAGCTGGTGGCCAACCTCATTACCGAGGCGGGAGCCGACCGGGTGCTCGCGGTCGACCTACACGCAGGGCAGATCCAGGGATTCTTTGACATCCCGACCGACAACCTGTTCGCCGCGCCGACGATGGCGGCCGACATCCAGGCCCGGTACGGCGACAAGGACCTGATGGTCGTCTCCCCCGACGTCGGCGGCGTGGTGCGCGCCCGGGCGCTCGCCAAGCGGCTCGACAACGCTCCGCTGGCGATCGTCGACAAGCGCCGCGACCGGCCGGGCGAGAGCGAGGTGATGAATATCATCGGCGAAGTTAAAGGCCGGCACTGCATCATGATCGACGACATCGTCGATTCCGGCGGCACGCTGTGCAACGCTGCCGCTGCGCTGCTCGACAATGGCGCGGCGAGCGTCGCCGCCTACATCACCCACGGCGTGCTGTCGGGTGGCGCGGTGGCCCGGGTCGACGGCTCGGCACTCGAGGAGCTGGTGATCACCGACTCGATCCGGCCGACCGATGCGGTGATAGACTCGAAGCGCATCCGCACGCTGACGATCGCGCCGCTGATCGGGGAAGCCGTGCGCCGCATTGCCGACGAGAGCTCGGTCAGCTCGCTTTTCGACTGAAGTGTCGCTCGAGACCGACATTGCGCTCGCTCACCGGCTGGCCGACGCGGCGGGAGCGGCGATCCGGCCATTCTATCGCGGCGAGATCGGGCTCGAGGCGAAGGCCGATGCATCACCGGTGACGCTTGCCGATCGCGCCGCGGAAGAAGCGATGCGCCGCATCCTCACCGCTGAGGCTTCGCGCGACGGTATCCTCGGCGAGGAATTCGGCGCCGAGCGAGAAGGGGCGAGCCGCACCTGGGTGCTCGACCCGATCGACGGGACGGTAAGCTTTGCCGCTGGCCGACCGATTTTCGGCACGCTCATCGCATTGCTGCGCGATGGGTTCCCGGTTCTCGGGGTGATCGACCAGCCGATCGCGGGTGAGCGATGGGTCGGTGCGACCGGGCGCAGCACCACATTCAATGGCGTCGAAATCCGCACCCGCGCGTGCCGCGAACTGTCGGACGCGGTACTCGCGACGACGAGCCCCGGCCTGTTCGACGACCACGCGGCCGAGCACTTCATGGCACTCGCAGCGAAGACCGCCCACAAGCGCATGGTCTGGGGCGGCGATTGTTACAACTATGGCCTCGTCGCGAGCGGGCAGGTGGACCTCGTGTGCGAGAGCGGCTTGAAGCTCCATGATTTCGCCGCGCTCGTGCCGATCGTCGAGGGCGCAGGGGGCACGATGGCCGACTGGAACGGGGAGCCGCTGCACTCTGGAAGCGAGGGCCACGTCATCGCGCTGGGCGATCCGGCGCGGCTCGAGGACGTGGTCGAGGCGCTTGCCTGCGGGCATTGACGCGTCCACCCCGAAACGCCTGGCGTTAGCCTAATCCTAAACCACGCGCGCTAGGGCCGCGCGCATGGCCACCAGCGCCCACTACATGCGCCGCGAGGCTGACCCCCGTATCTGGTGGGCGCGTGCCTTCGCGCTCATACCGTGGGTGGTTGTGCTTGCCTCTTCGCTACTCGAACTCGCACTGGCGAACCGCAAGTTCGGGCTGTTCACCGGCGGCTTCGGGATGAGCCGCGCGGTCGATACCTTCGGTGAGCGGCTGCAGTTTTTCGCCGGGTATTCGGCGGCGATGGCGGTACTGGGACTGCTGGGCTGGGTTTTCGCGCGAGCATTGACCCGCCGATGGGCGGCGTGGACCGCGGTATACGTCTTCGTGCTCGTCAACGGCGCGTTGTTCGCGGCCGTGCTAGCCGCGCGATACCAGCTGGCGGCCTATTTCAGCGATGCGATGGGATTTGCACTGGCGAAGCAACTGGGTGGCGGCAGCCTGGTAGACGCGCTCCTGTTTTCCTCGAGCGAGATCGGGATCGCACTGCTTGCGCTTGGCGCGCTGGCGCTAGCCGCGTCGATTGGAGCGTGGCTGCTTGCGCGCGTTCTACCCGCGAAAATGACCGGACCGGGTGCTCCCTCGCGGGCCACGACCCTTGGGCTACTTGTGCTCTTCCTTGCGCTCGCTCTCATGATCGCGCGGACCGGGAGCGACGCGGCTTACGCGCTCGACCGCACCCTCGCATGGAATACGCTGACCGGCGCGCTCGATACCGCTACCGACTTCGATCGTGACGGATACGGCCTGTTCGGCATCCAGCACGATTCCGCCCCGCTAGACCCCACGCGTCACCCGCTGGCACTCGATGTGCCCGGTAACGGGATAGACGAGGACGGGTATGGCGGCGACCTTCGCCTCGTACCGCTCGCCACGCCGCCCGGCCCACAGATGTTCACCGGCAGGCTTCCCAATGTGATCGTGGTGATTTTCGAATCGACCCGCGGAGACGTCCTTGGCCAGCGGGTGAAAGGCAAGACAGTCGCACCCAATCTCGAAGCGCTGGCGGCGAGGGGCAGCGCCGCGCGACCCGCTTACAGCCACGTCGGTTTCACGACCGAAAGCTTGAAGTCCCTGTTCTCCGGGGCGCTGGCACCTCGTGACGGGGATCCGTCACTGTTTCGCGATCTGAAGGCGAGTGGCTACCGCATCGGGGTTTTCTCGGGCCAGCCCGAGGACTTCGGCGGAATTTCGAAAACGGTCGGCGAACGGGAGACTGCCGACGTTTTTGTCGATGCCGAGACACTGCGCGACAAGCGCGCGTTCGACTTCGCAGCGCAAGGCAGCCTGCTGGTCGACGAGGGTCACCTGCTCGCAGCGTTCGACAAGACATTCGGGCGCGAAGATTGGTCGACCCAGCCGCATTTCGCCTACTTCAACTTTCAGTCTCCGCACTTTCCATACGACCACCCGGGAGTGGCACGCCGGCTTACCCCGCGACCGCTGCCCCGCGGAGATATCGACAGCGCCAACGCCGCCCGAGTGCGCGAAACCTACTGGAATGCGGTGTCGAACGCCGATCGCCGTTTGGGCGAGCTCATCGCGCGATTGAAAGCCAAAGGAGTATGGGAAAACACGATCCTGATCGTCTCTGGCGACCACGGCGAGGAGCTTTTCGAGGGAGGCTTTCTCGGCCACGGCCACGTGATCGACCGCGAACAGTTTCAGACGCTTCTCGTCGCGAACCGGCCTGGGATGCTGCCAAAGGGGCCGATCGGGCTCTCCGACTACCGCGCAATCCTGTTGGCGGCGATCAGCGGGCAGGCGCCTCCGACAATCCGGGTGCGGCCATTTCAGCACATCGGTCCGCTCGACACGCCCACCGCGATCGGTCTGGCCGGACCGGATGGCGAACTGACCAGCCTGCGGCTCGACACCGGCGAGGCGTGCTTCCGCGAGCAAGAGCGCTGCGCGACATACGATTCGCTTGCCGGTGCCAGCAAGGCACGGGTCGACGCGGTCGTCGCGCGATGGGGATCGGAGCGTTGGCGCGACCACTTGCGCGATAGCGGGCACTAGCGGCCGTCGTCCGCGTTGGGCGAGCATGGACAGAACGATCGCTATCACCGGCGGCGGCGCGGGCATCGGCCGGGCGACAGTGCTGCATTTCCACGGGCTCGGGTGGCGCGTCGCAGCCCTCGACAAGGACAAGGATGCGCTTGCTGAACTCGACGAGCTGCTGCCTGAGGACCGCTGTCTCACGCTGAGCTGCGAGCCGACACCTTCGCCTACGCGGCGGCCAAGGGCGGGATCGACGCCCTCACTCACGCGATGGCGGTCAGTCTGGGGCCCGCGATTCGCGTCAATGCCGTTCTGCCCGGCTGGATCGAAACCGGCCCGTGGCAGAAACAGGATGAGCGAACTGACCCCGATCATTCCAAAGCCGCCCGCGAACAGCACCCGGCAGGCCGCGTCGGACGGCCCGAAGACATTGCCGGCGCGATCGAGTGGCTAGTCGATGCCGGGTTCGTCACGGGACAGCGGATCGTCGTTGACGGCGGGATGACCGTGAAGATGATCTACGACGCGTGACCCGTCACCTCTTCTTCTACGGCGTTCTCCTGACCGAAATTGCGCCACCTCCCGTGAAGCGGCTGCTCGCGGGCATCGGCGCCGGGCGACCCGCGACGGCGGGCGGGACCCTCTGGGCGGTCGACGATCCGGCCGGCGCGCACCCGGCGATGACCATGGGAAACGGGGTGGTGAAGGGCGCGCTGCACGAGGCCGGCACGGTCGATCTCGCCGGTCTCGACGCGTTCGAGGGCGCAGCCTACGCGCGCACTCCGATCACCGTGCAGTGCGAGGGCGAAGCGGTATCCGCCGAAGCCTACATATGGGTCGCGCCGACCGACGGTCTCGAGCCGATTTCCGACGGTGATTTCGCGCGGTGGCTTCGCGAGAGCGATCGACCGCCGATCGGGCATTGAAGGCCCGAGGAGTGGGTTGCCATCCGCGCCGTTCTCGCCTAGGGGGCCGCCCTTCACCGACACGTGTTTCACAGTCGGCCTGGCTATCTAGGGCTGCCAGGGCTGATTGGTACGTGTCTTCGAAAGGAGACGAAAATGCCCAAGATGAAGACCAAGAGCGGTGTGAAGAAGCGCTTCAAGATCACCGCCACCGGCAAGGTCAAGCACGGGGTCGCCGGCAAGCGCCACCGCCTGATCAGCCACAATGCCAAGTACATCCGCCAGAACCGCGGTACCACCGTGATCGCCGACGCCGACGCGAAGACGATCAAGAAGTGGGCGCCCTACGGGCTCGATTGAGGAGGTACTGAGATATGGCACGCGTCAAAAGGGGTGTAACCACCCGCGCCAAGCACAAGCGGATCCTCGACCAGGCCAAGGGCTATCGCGGTCGCCGCAAGAACACCATCCGCGTCGCGCGGCAGGCGGTCGAGAAGGCCGGCCAGTACGCCTATCGCGACCGGAAGGTGAAGAAGCGGAACTTCCGCGCACTGTGGATCCAGCGGATCAACGCCGCGGTTCGCGCCGAGGGCCTGACCTATTCGCAGTTCATGCACGGCGTTAAGCTCGCCGGCATCGAGCTCGACCGCAAGGTCATGGCCGACGTCGCGATGAATGAAGGCGCCGCCTTCAGCGCGATCATCGCGCAGGCGAAGGCCGCTCTGAACTAAAGCGTCTATTCTCACCGAATTGCGAGGGCGTCGTGGGCTTTTTGCCCACGGCGCCCTTGACGTTTTGGCGGCAAGGTGAACAGAACAAACAAACGCTGGTCGCCATCGGGTCGCACATCACCCCGACAGGAGCGCCATGATGGATACGCCGCGCATCGCCGTGCGCTTCTTTCGCCTGTCGGAAAAATTGCACCCCTATTTCACCGCGCTCTATCTCACCAGGATTGAGGCGGGAGACGGCGTGGTGGAGGATTATCTTCACCCGGAATGGGCGGGAGTGCGCTTTACCGAGGGTCCTCCGCCGCTCGCCTGCATCGGCCCCGGGGAGATGGTGCCGCAATCAACCCTCATCGGAGTGGGGCCGACGAGCAGGGCGACTCACTTCGCAGTGCGTACCTGCCAGATCTGGGGTCTCGGAATGCAGCCCGCAGGCTGGGCGCGTTTTGCGGGCGGCTGGGCGGACGACCTCGCCAATCGCATCGTCGACGGATCGGCGCACCCTTCGTTTGCCGCGTTCGCGGGGGTCCTGCCGCAGATTCTCGCCTGCGAGGACGGCGACGAGGCCAAGGCGCAGTTGATAGACGCGCACCTGCTTGCCCACGCCGGTGCGGCCGATCCGCGCGAACCGGCGATCTTCGCATGCCAAGAGGCATTGCGCGATCCTGCACTTGGCGAAGTCGGCGCGCTGCAGGAACGGCTCGGCATGCCGGTCAAGTCGCTCGAGCGATTCTGTCGCCGCTATTTCGGTTTTCCGCCCAAGCTGTTGCTGCGTCGCCAGCGCTTCGCTCGCAGTCTTGCCCGGTTCATGCTTGATCCGACGATGAGCTGGATCGATGCCCTCGACGGGCAATATCACGACCAGGCCCAGTTCGTCCGCGAGTTTCGCGAGTTCATGGGCATGCTGCCCAGCGAATACGCCAGGAAACAGCACCCAATCGTGCAGCCGATCATGCGCCAGCGCCTGGAGGGCCGGCAGGAGCGCGAGCCCCTTGATCTCCCGACGGTCGCCCGGTTCCGCTAACCGCGGGCCTTCGCCTTGCGGTGGGGCGAAGGCCTTGGTAGCGTCGCATCCTTACAAGATCGCCTAATCGAGCCGGTCGAGTATCGCGTCGCTATGTCCCTTTCCACGAGTGGAGCCCGCGCCGGATCCATGCCCGACCCGTCGTTTCCTGCATCTCAGCCGAAGTGCGCGGTATCTGCCCGCTTCTTTGCGCCGCCGGCGGACATGGAGGGGTGTCTCACGAGTATCTATCGGCTCGACCTCGTAGTCGCAGAGGCGGAGGTGGTGACTGACTGGTTGCAGCCCGAATGGGGCAACTTTCGGGTATTCTCGGGGAAGAGTCCCTCAGCCCAGGTAGGCGACGGGGGAATTGTCGCCGACGCGCGCTTCACCGTCACCGGACCGAGTTCACGTGGGACCCGTTTCGAGCTTGGAACGACACGCATGTGGGGCATCGGCCTTCTTCCGCTCGGCTGGGCGCGGCTGGTGGGGCGACCGGCGGCCGACTACGCCAATATGCTCGCCGATGCCGAGTGCCACCCCGATTTCGCGCACTTCACAGGGCTTACCGGCGTCTTTTCGGACGTCCCCGATGACGAGACCGAGTTGGCCAGCATCGTGGCAATCCTGCGCGGGGCGATGAATCCTGTGGCTGACGAGGCGCGAATCGTCGGCGTCCATCGTGCGATGGTCGAGCTGGGTCTCGCCAATGTAGCCGACTTCGCCGATCGTGCGGGGCTTTCGGTCCGCGCGCTGGAGCGGGTGTGTCGGCGCCACTTCGGGTTTCCGCCGAAGCTGTTGCTGCGCCGCCAGCGCTTTGTTCGCTCTATCGCCGCGTGGATGCTCGGCGGGATGGGCAAATGGACCGCGGCAATCGACGAACTCTACACCGACCAGGCGCATTTCAACCACGAATTCCATGAGTTCATGGGCATGGCGCCGAGCGAATATGCCGCGCTGCCGCACCCGATCCTGTCGGCGTTCATGGAACAGCGCGCGAAAGTCTGGGGATCGCCCGCGCAGACGCTCGACCGGCCCGGCAGGTGACCCACTCGGCAACCGCCCGCGGGCGGGGCATTGCGATGCAGAGCGCGCGCCACTAGGGGCGGTGCGCAATGAATACCACCGATCAGACGCGCCTCGACGAAGCACTGGCCGCCATCGCCGCGGCCGATACCGGAGACGCGCTCGAGGCGCAGCGCGTTGCCGCGCTGGGCAAGTCCGGCTGGGTGAGCGCGCTGCTCAAGACCCTGGGCAAGATGACCCCTGACGAACGCCAGGTCGAAGGACCGCGCATCCAGGGCATCCGAGCACAGGTATCCGACGCGATCGAGAGTCGGAAAGCCGCGATCGAGGCTGCCGCGCTCGAAGCACAGCTGGCACGCGAGGTCCTCGATCTTACGCTGCCCGCGCCTGAAGCCCCGCGCGGGTCCATCCACCCCGTCAGCCAGGTGATGGACGAACTCGCCGAGATTTTCGCCGACATGGGGTTCTCGGTCGCCACCGGTCCCGAGATCGAGGACGACTGGCACAACTTCACCGCGCTCAACATGCCCGAGAGCCACCCCGCGCGGGCGATGCACGATACGTTTTACTTCCCCGACGAGGGTCCGGAAGTGACCGGCGGCAAGACGCGCATGGTTCTGCGCACGCACACCTCGCCGGTGCAGATCCGTTCGATGGTCGAGCGGGGCGCTCCGCTGCGCGTGATCGCGCCGGGCCGCGTCTATCGTTCCGACAGCGACGCCACGCACACGCCGATGTTTCATCAGGTCGAGGGGCTCGTAATCGACGAAGGCATCCACCTCGGCCACCTCAAGTGGACGCTCGAGACATTCCTCAAGGCGTTCTTCGAGCGTGACGATATCGTGCTGCGCCTGCGGCCGAGCTATTTCCCGTTCACCGAACCCAGCGTCGAGGTCGACGTAGGCTGGCAGGACGTCGGCGGTCGCCGAGTGCTTGGCGGCGATGGCGACGCACCGGGCCATGGCTGGATGGAGCTGCTCGGAAGCGGCATGGTCAACGCCCGTGTACTGGAATTCGCCGGACTCGATCCCGACAAGTGGCAGGGGTTCGCGTTCGGCGTCGGAGTCGACCGGCTGGCGATGCTCAAGTACGGCATGGACGACCTGCGCGCGTTCTTCGACGGCGACGGCCGCTGGCTTGCTCATTACGGGTTCGACCCGCTTGACGTGCCGACGCTGTCGGCTGGCGTAGGAGCGAAGGCATGAAGTTCTCGCTCGATTGGCTGAAGGCGTTCCTCGATACCGAGGCGAGCGCTGCGGAAATCGCCGCCAAGCTCAACGCGATCGGGCTTGAGGTCGAGGGACTCGAGGATCCGGCAGACAAGCTCGCGGGCTTCCGCGTGGCCGAGGTCCTCACCGCGAAGCCGCACCCCGATGCCGACAAGCTGCAGGTGCTTACCGTTTCGACCGGCGACGGTGAGCCGCTGCAGGTCGTCTGCGGCGCGCCGAACGCACGCGCGGGGATGAAGGGCGTGCTCGGCCTGCCTGGCGCGGTCGTCCCGGCCAACGGGATGGAACTGCGCAAGAGCGCGATCCGCGGGATCGAATCGAACGGGATGATGTGTTCGGTGCGCGAGCTCGAACTGGGCGACGCGCACGAGGGCATCATCGAACTGCCCGCCGACGCGCCGGTAGGCGAGGCGTTCGCCGATTACCACGGCGCATCGCCAGTGTTCGACGTCGCGATCACACCCAACCGGCCCGATTGCATGGGTGTAGAGGGCATCGCCCGCGATCTCGCCGCGGCGGGCATGGGTACATTCAAGCCCTGGCGCGCCGAGCACGTCTCCGGCGATTTTCCCTGCCCGGTCGATATCCGCATCGACGACCCCGAAGGCTGCCCGGCGTTCTACGGCCGCGTCATCCGCGGGGTGACGAATGGCTCCAGCCCCGAGTGGATGCAGGCCCGCCTGCTCTCCGCCGGCCAACGACCGATCGGCGCACTGGTCGATTTCACGAACTACCTGTCCCTTGCCTTTGGGCGTCCGGCGCACGTCTACGACCTCGCGAAGCTGACCGGTCCGGTGGTCGCCCGGCGGGCGAAGAACGGCGAAACGGTCGAAGCACTGAACGAGAAGACCTACACGCTCGATGACAGCATGACGGTGATCGCCGACGACGCAGGCGTGCACGACATCGGCGGGATCATGGGTGGCGAGCATTCGGGCGTAACCTCCGAGACCACCGACGTGCTGCTCGAGATCGCCTATTTCGACCCTGAGCGGATCGGCGCCACCGGGCGCAAGCTTGGCATTGCGAGCGATGCGCGCACCCGGTTCGAGCGTGGGGTCGATCCGGCCTTCCTCGACGATGGACTCGACGTGCTGACCAACCTGATCCTGCGGGTCTGCGGCGGCGAGCCGAGTGAGGTGGTCCGCGCCGGATCGCCGCCGAGCGAACCGCAGGTTGTCACTTACGATCCCGGCTACGCAGAAGGGCTTGGCGGCGTTGCCGTTCCCGAGGCGGAGCAGCGCTCCCTCCTCGAACGGCTCGATTTCTCGGTATCCAGCGACTGGCAGGTCACGGTTCCGCTGCGCCGTCATGACATTGAGGGCGCAGCCGACATCGTCGAGGAAGTCGTGCGTATCCACGGCCTCGACAAGGTGCCCTCCACGCCTCTGCCGCGAACCGATGGCGTCGCCCGTCCGACCGCGACGCACGAGCAGATGCGCGAGCGCAAGGTCCGCCGCGCCGCCGCGGCGCGTGGTCTCTCGGAAGCGGTCACCTGGTCGTTCCTGCCGTCGGCAGACGCCGATCACTTCGCGGATGGGAACGGCGGGCTCTGGGTGCTCGACAACCCGATCAGCGAGGACATGAAGGCGATGCGCCCCTCGCTGATCCCCGGCCTACTCGCCGCTGCCCGCCGCAATGCGGATCGCGGCGCGGACTCTGCGCGCCTGTTCGAGGTCGGTCGGCGCTACCTGCGCGGAGACGGCAGTGCGAGTGACGAACGTGCGACAGTCGGTGTCCTGCTGGCGGGCGACAAGGTACCGCGCGGCTGGGCATCGGGCAAAGCCATGCAGTTCGATGCGTACGACGCCAAGGCCGAGGCGCTCGCGCTGCTCGAAGCTGCGGGCGCACCGGTCGTCAACCTGCAGGTCTTCGGCGAGGCTGGTCCGCAATTCCATCCCGGCCAGTCGGGTACGCTTCGGCTCGGGCCGAAGACGGTGCTCGCGCGGTTCGGGGCGCTGCATCCGTCGACGCTCAAGGCATTCGACGTGGAGGGGCCGGTCATGGCAGCCGAGGTCTATTTGGATGCGATTCCGGCTCGGAAGAACCCCGGCTTCGCGCGTCCGGCCTATGCTCCGCCCGCGTTGCAACCGGTCACCCGCGACTTCGCGTTCCTCGTCGACGCCGCGCTGCCTGCCGGCGACCTCGTTCGCGCGGTGCGCGGGTCGGACAAGGCGAATATCGTCGCTGCCCGTGTATTCGACGACTTCCGCGGCACCGGCGTTCCCGAAGGCCGCAAGTCGCTCGCCATCGAAGTGACGTTCCAGCCGGGCGACAAGACCTACACCGACGCCGACATCAAGGCGCTGTCGGACAAGGTCGTCACGGCCGCGGCGAAGCTTGGCGCGGAGTTGCGTGGGTAGGGCGGCGCCGCTGCTGGTCGTTTGGGCCCTCGCCCTCGCGGGATGCGTTGCCGTCCAGCCCCTTCCGCGCTCGGCATCCGTGGCTTCCGTCGACAGGTGTGTGATGGCGCCAGCCGACCGCACGTGGCTCGCCGCTTCGCTCAAGCGCTGGCGCTATGCCGAAGTCGAGTGGTTGCACCTGCCGCCCAGCCCGCTGCCGACGGTGATCGCGATCGATGCGCACTGCCAGTACGCGCTGTTGCAGGGCAGCTTTGCCAGGATGGCGGAGCGGTCGCACGACGGGAAGACGGTGACGATCGGAAGCATCTCCCAGCCACTTGGACCGATTTCCTACGCTGACGGGTCGGGCCGCTTCGTGATGAGCCTGCCGAGCGTCTGGCGGGCGGCGGGTGTCCATAGCGACGCCGGCCTCGAAAACCTGATGACCGGGGTGCTGCTGCACGAGATCATGCACACCCGGCAATCAGCGCTCGCAACAGCGGCTCTCGAGGGGTTGGGAGAAGATGCGGGCGACGACATGGTCCAGGACCACTTCAAGTCCGACCCAGATTACGTCGCGGCCTACCGGCGTGAGCGAGACACGCTTTACGCCGCCGTCGCCGCGCCGACCGATGCCGAAGCGCGCTCCCTGGCACGCGATGCACTGGCGATGATGAAGGAAAGGCGCGCGCGCTGGTTCACCGGAGCCGAGGCGAAGGACGCGAAACTCGAAGACGTGTTCCTGACGATGGAAGGAATGGGCCAGTATATGCTCCATCGTCACCTTTCGTCCGTACCCGACGTGTCGTCCGCGACTGCGGTTGCCGAGGTCCGGCGGGGGGACCATTGGACGCAGGACGAGGGCTTCGCGCTGGTCGCGGTGCTCGACCGGCTGCTGCCCGACTGGCGCGCACGGGCATTTCGCAGTCCCGACTGGCTTGCCGAGAATCTGCTCGCAGCCTCCGTATCCAACCCGGAGAAGACTTCATGAAGACCGCATTCGTGACCGGCGCCACCGCCGGCATCGGCGAGGCGACCGTCCGCACGCTCGTGGGCGCGGGGTGGCGCTGTGTCGCGACCGGGCGGCGGGCCGAGCGGCTCGACGCGCTGGTCGAGGAACTTGGCGCAGACAAGGTCCGCCCCGCGGTATTCGACGTGCGCGACGCGGCGGCGATGGAGCTGGCGGTTTCGAGCCTGCCTGAGGATTTCGGGCAGATCGACCTGCTGGTAAACAACGCCGGGCTCGCGCAAGGCCTCTCGCCCGCGCAGGAGGCGAGCCTCGACGATTGGCGAACGATGATCGATACCAACGTGACAGCGATGGTCACGCTGACGCGTTTGCTGCTGCCCCGCCTTATCGAGCGCAAGGGCGCGATCGTGACGATCGGCTCGGTCGCGGGCAGCTACGTTTATCCCGGCGGGAACGTCTATGCCGGGTCAAAGGCGTTTGCGAACCACTTCACGCTGGCGCTGCGGGCGGACCTCCACGGCAAGGGGGTGCGGGTCACCAGCATCGAGCCGGGCATGGTCGAAACCGAATTCACGCTCGTGCGCACGGGCAGCCAGGAAGCATCCGACAAGCTCTACGCGGGCTCGAACCCGATGACCGGGCAGGACATCGCCGACACGATCCGCTGGATCGCCGAACTTCCGCCGCACCTCAACGTCAATCGAATCGAGCTGATGCCTGTGAGCCAGGACTTCGCGGGCTTTCGCGTCGCCCGCGAAGCCTGATTCGGGCGGCTACTTTGCCGACAGTTCGCGCAGGCCTTTTTCGGGATCGTCAACGACCTTCGGCGTGAGGTCGAACTCCATCACCGCGCGCTTCTCGAGCGTATAGGCCGGCCAGTTCGGCAGCAGCGGGCTCGCCGGAACTCCTGTCTTCGCGAACGAGAGCCACGCGTCGCTCATCATCGCTTCCATCTTCTTCGGCGCATCGCCGGTACCCACCAGCGCGGCGCTTTCGTCCGCGTTGGCGAACATGAATGGCATGTCGAGCGTGTGCGGAGTGCGCAGCGCGCCACCTGCGACTGGTGTCTCCCAGGTCAGTTTGTAAACGTAGACCGGGGCGCCGCCGGCGCGCGCGATCTGGTCGGCGATCACGTAGGATCCTTGCGCGAACCGCCACGTCATCGCGCTGTTGGCGATATAGGTCGGGCTCTCGTCGGGGTTCTGCGCCTTGAGATAAGCAACGACCTTTGCCGCGTCGGGTCCCATCATCGCAGCCATCCCGTCGAGGGTTTTCGCGTCGAGCCGCCCGAACCACGGTTGGGCTGCGTTGAAGATGGTCATCTCGTCCTTGTTGTAGCCGATCATCACCGGCACGTCCTTCGACTGCTCCGGGGCGGCGGGCAGAAACGGATCGCGTTTCAGGACCACGCCGTCGACGATCGGGCCGAAGTTTGGTCCGCCGCTAAATCCGCGCGCGGGCAGCACTGCGCGCGCCGCCTCGAGCAGCGTTTCGGCAGGGACCGCCTGCAGTTCCGCCACCGTGGCGACGCCTAGCTTTTCCATCAGACTGCCCGCGAGTTTCGCCGCCTCGTCCTTCTTGCCGCTGGTGACGCCGGGCCCCGACTGGATGATCGCCTTGCCGAACAATCCATCCGCCGCCGGGGTCGCGAGCAGGTGGCTGACTTTCGATCCGCCACCCGATTCGCCCATGATCGTGACGTTGGCAGGATCACCCCCGAACGCGGCGATGTTGTCGCGGACCCATTCGAGCGCCGCGACGAGGTCGAGGTTTCCGACGTTGCCGCTGTCGGCGAATGCGAGGTCCTTGTCGCCGAGATAGGCATAGCCGAACGCGTTCAGCCGGTGGTTGACGGTCACGACCACGACGTCGCCCTTCGCGGCGAGGTTGCGTCCGTCGTAGACTGGCCAGCCACCCGAACCGTAGGCGTAGCCGCCGCCATGAAACCAGACCATGACCGGACGCTTGCCGGCGTCGGCGTGCGGGGTCCAGACATTGAGGAACAGACAGTCCTCGTTGTCGATCTTCGCTTCGCCCGCGGTCGGAAAGATCGACTGGATCTGGCGCGTGGTGTCGGTCGTGTTCGGACCGCTGGGCGTATACATCTGCATGCACGGCGCACCCATCGTGGTCGCGTCCCATACGCCATCGTAGCGGTCGGCCGGCTGCGGCGCGTGGAAGCGGAGCGGCCCGACCGGCGGCGCGGCGTAGCGCAGGCCGAGGAAAGCGTCGATGCCATCGTCTTTCAGTCCCTGGACCTTGCCTTGAGCCGTTTCGACCACCGGTGTCGGTACCGGAGCCTGGGCCAGGACTGGCACGGCCAAGGCAACCAGGCCCGCGCCGATTGCAACAATCGGTTTGCCGATCATCAGTATCTCTCCATCTGTTTGTTACCGGCATTCTAGACTCGGGTATGGGGTACGACAACCGTGATCGGTCCAAGGCTGGTTAAGTGGTCCGCGCCCAGCTAAGGGGCGCGTCCCATGACTTCGACGCATTCCGGCAATCGCCGCACCTTCGCGATCATCTCGCACCCCGACGCGGGCAAGACCACGCTGACCGAAAAGCTGCTGTTGCAGGGCGGCGCGATCCACCTTGCAGGCGAGGTCAAGGCGCGCGGCCAGGCGCGGCGCGCGCGCAGCGACTGGATGAAGATCGAGCAGCAGCGCGGCATCTCCGTCACGTCGAGCGTTATGACGTTCGAGAAGGATGGAACCGTCTTCAACCTGCTCGACACCCCGGGCCACGAGGACTTTTCCGAAGATACCTACCGCACGCTGACCGCGGTCGATTCCGCGGTCATGGTGATCGACGCCGCCAAGGGCATCGAGCCGCAGACCCGCAAGCTGTTCGAAGTTTGCCGTCTGCGCAGCGTGCCCATCATCACGTTCGTCAACAAGGTCGATCGGGAGGGCCGCCCGCTGACCGAGATCCTCGACGAGGTCGCCGACGCACTGGCGCTCGACGTCAGTCCCCAGGGCGCACCGGTCGGGATGGGCGGCCTGTTCACCGGTGTGCTCGACTTCGCCAGCGACACGATCGCGAGGCCCGAAGGCGGCAGCAAGGAATTCCTAGGCAAACGCGAACCGCTTGGAGATCTGCCCGAAGAACTGGCCGAAGACATCGAACTGGTCCGCATCGGCTATCCCGAATTCGACCTCGAGGCCTATCGCAACGGCGATCTCACCCCGGTGTTCTTCGGCAGCGCGCTCAAGAATTTCGGCGTCGAGGAACTGATCGCGGCGATCGACCGCTGGGCTCCGCCGCCGCGCCCGCAACCGTCCGACGATGGCCCAGTCAGCCCCGAGCGCGACGAGGTGACCGGGTTTATCTTCAAGGTCCAGGCCAACATGGACCCTAACCACCGCGACCGGATCGCCTTCATGCGCCAAGTCTCGGGCACCTTCAAACGCGGCATGAAGCTCACGCCGAGTGGGCTGGGCAAGCCGATCGCGGTGCATTCGCCGATCCTGTTCTTCGCGCAGGACCGCGAGATCGCCGACACCGCCGAGGCCGGCGACATTATCGGCATCCCCAACCACGGCACACTGCGGGTCGGGGACACGCTGAGCGAGAGCAACAAAGTCCGCTTCACCGGGTTGCCCAACTTCGCGCCGGAAATCCTGCGCCGTATCGTGCTCACGGACCCGACAAAGACCAAGCAGCTCAGGAAAGCGCTCGACGACCTCAGTGAAGAAGGGGTGATCCAGGTATTCTACCCGGAATTCGGTGCGCAGTGGATCGTCGGCGTCGTCGGCCAACTACAGCTCGACGTGCTCGTCAGCCGCCTCGAGGCCGAATACAAGGTCGGCGCCAACCTCGAACCCGCACCGTTCGCGACCGCGCGCTGGATCAAGGGCAGCGAGGCTGCATTGAAGCAGTTCACCGACTTCAATCGCGCCAACCTCGCCACCGATCGCGACGGCGACCCGGTCTTCATGGCCAAAAGTGCGTGGGACGTGAACTACCAGGCCGAGAAGAATCCCGACCTCACCTTCTCCGCGACCAAGGAGCGCTAGAGCGGTAGCCGAAGCTCTGCGAGTAGCCCGCCTTCGGGCCGGTTTTCGAGTACCAGCAGCCCGCCATGCGCCTCTGCGATCGCGCGAGATAATGTGAGGCCGAGGCCGGCGCCGCCCGTCTCGCGGTTGCGGCTGGCCTCGCCGCGCACGAAGGGATCGGTGATCGTCGCCAGCCGCTCGGGCGTGATGCCGGGTCCGTTGTCGGTCACCCGGATCACCGCCAGGTCGCCCTCGCGCAGGACGCTCACTTGCGCTGCGCCGCCATAGCGGACTGCGTTGACGACGAGGTTGCGCAACGCGCGCTTTGCCCAGGTCACGTGGACCGGCGCGACCACCCGCGGCCCCTCGGCGAGCGTTGCGGGTTCGCCCATGTCCTCGAACTCCTCGACCACCGAGGCGGCGAGCGCGGACAGGTCGGTGCGCTCGGGCGGCTCGCTCGCGCGGCCGACGCGGGCGAGCGAGAGGATGTCGTCGAGGGTGCGCACGATGTCCTCGATCCCGGCGGCCATCCTGGCGCGCTCGGCTTCGTCCTCGACGCTCTCGATCCGCACCCGTAGCGCGGCGAGAGGAGTCTTCAGGTCGTGTCCGATCGCGCCGAGCATTACGTCCTTTTCATCGAGCATGGCGCCGATACGGGCTTCCATGGCATTGTGCGCCTCGATCAGGCGGCGCACGTCGTCGGGTCCCTGGGGCTCGAGTCCGCCTGTCGCGATGCGCGTGCGGGCAAACTCCTCGACCCGCCCGGTGAGTATGGCCAGGGGCCGTACGATCCGGCGCAAGATCAGCCAGATCGCGAGCAGAATTATGGCGAACAGCACCGCCGTCTGGAGGATGAGGCCGCGGAGCATCCCGGGCTGTCGAGGCGGCGCAACGGTGCGCGCGCTGGCCCAGGTCCCATCGGCGAGCCGGGTGCTGGCAACGTACATCCGTCCGCTGCGCCCTGCAGCCCAGCGGCCCGGCAGGCGGCCCTGTGCCAACCGTGCGAGCAGGCGCGGATCGCGCGCGGCGGGGTGGCTCACCACGCGAACCGTTCCGGCATCGGCGCTCGCACCGAGCAAGTCCGCGAGTTCCGATGCCATCTCCGGCTCGGCGAGATCGCCCGACATCGCAGGTGGCACGGATCCGAATTCGATTCGCGGCCTCCGACCGCCCGGACGGGCAAGGCGGCGTTCTTGCAGCAAGGTCGAGAAGCCGCGTTCATTAAGCGATTGCGCGTTCGACAGCTGGATCGCCAGCACGCCGACGACAGCGTGGATGCGGCGGTCTTCGGCAGCACGATAAAGCAACATGGCGCTGATCGCTTGAGCCACGAGCAATGCCGCCGCGATGGCCAGCAGGACCTGGCCGATCAGGCTACGGGGCAGGAACCGGCTCATCAACCGCGGCCGGGGTCAGCGATACGGCGCACCTCGGCCGCGAAGCGGTAGCCGCCGCCGCGCACGGTCTGGATGAAATGCGGATTGCGGCTGTCCTCTTCGATCTTGCGGCGCAGCCGGCTGATCTGGTTGTCGACTGCGCGGTCGAACAGATGGGCCTCGCGTCCCTGGACGAGGTCGAGCAGGCGGTCGCGGTCGATCACCTGTCTCGGCCGGTCCAGGAAGGCGGTGAGCAGTCGGAATTCGGCCGTCGAGATCGGTACCGTTGTCCCCTCCGGATCGGTCAGGCGGCGCTTGAGCGGGTCGAGTCGCCAGCCTTCGAATTCGTAGATAGCGTCCTCTTCAGGCGTTGCGGCAGGCCGCGTCGCGCGGCGCAGGACCGAGCGGATGCGCGCGACGAGCTCGCGCGGCTCGAACGGCTTGACCACATAGTCGTCGGCGCCGATCTCGAGCCCGACGATGCGGTCAGTCGGCTCGCCTTTCGCGGTGAGCAGGATCGTCGGAATCGCTTTCGCTTCGATCAGGTGTCGGCAGAGCGAGAGCCCGTCCTCTCCCGGCATCATGATGTCGAGCAGGACGAGGTCGGGCGTCTCCTCGACCAGCGCACTACGCGCCGCCGCGGCGCTCTCGGCTTCCCGCACGACGAACCCCTGGCGCGCGAGATAGGCGGCCAGGGGTTCGCGCAGGGTCGGCTCATCGTCGACCAACAGCAGGCGAGTGGATTCCGGTTCGGTCATGGCTGCGATAGCCCGTGCCCGCTGCGAGGCGCGCCGATCAAGCGCGCCTCGTCGTGGCAGGTTGCGGACTGCCTCAGTTGGCCGGCTGGGCGGCCTGGCGTGCGGCGCGGCGTTCCTGCCACTTCGCCTTCATCGCCTCGCGCGCCGCGGTGCGCTCGGCCTGAGTGACGATGCCGTTGTGATCGGCATCGACGCGGTCGAAGCGCTTCATCGCGGCGGCGGTGAATTCCGCCTGATCGATCGTGCCGTCGCCATTGGTGTCGGCCATCTTGGCCATCATGCCGGCACCACCGCGCATTCCGTGGCCACGCTTGCCGCCCATGCGGTGCCCGGCCATTCCGGCCTGATCGCCGCGCTTGCCCTCACGCGCGCCTTCGCGGTGACCGCGATGCATCGCCTCGAACTCGCTCTTGCTGATCGAACCGTCGTTGTCGGCATCGATCCTGTCGAACATCTTCTCCTGCATCTGGGCGCGCATGGCTTCGCGGTCGGTCTTGTCGAGCTTGCCGTCGCCGTTGACGTCCATCTTGGCAAAGTGCTCGGCGGCCATCGCCTGCGCCTGAGCGCGCGTCATGTCGCCTTGCGGCATCTGGTGGCCGCCCATGCCGGGAGCAGCGAGCGCGACGCCCGCAGTGGCCAGCGTCGCAGCGACGATCGAAAGGGTCAGTTTACGCATGATCGGGTTTCTCTCCGTTTGAACAGGAAGAGCCGCGGCGCGCGGGGTGGGGAGGGGGAGGGAGAACCTTGCCCGCGCTGCCGCAACTCACATTGGCCGTTCTAGCGCGGTCATGTCGCACGCGTATCGCCGATACGAGGAGAATTGTCGCGAATTGTCGCAGCGGACCGCACCGGTTCATCGCTGCGCAAGCGGGGTCATCGCGGGCGGTGTCGGGTGCCGAGACCCGCAGTGATGAAAAGGGCCTTCGTCGGCCCTTCGACATCTGCGGTATGCCAGGTACCGGGCGGGTTGATCGCGTATTCGCCTGCCGAGATCGTCACCATATCCGCCGATCCGTCGGCATGCTCCTGGTGCAGGGTCATCGCGCCTTCGAGACACAGCACGACCTCCTCGCCGGAGGGATGAACCTCCCACGAATCCCAGTCCTCGGTGAATGTGTACATACTGACGAGCCGACCCTCTGCCCCGTCCGAGTCATGGCGCCGGCCATAACCTTCGTACCAATCGAGCCCGGTGAATGGCGGCTGCGGGATTGCCGTCGCCCCCAGCCCGAGATGGATCGGACGCTCCTCGAGCGGGATTCCGCTCACCCCTCGGGGCTCGCCATGACGAAGGCGTTGAGCTTGTTGCCGTCGGGATCGCGGAAATAACCGGCGTAGAAACCGCCGCCGCGATCGCCGGGCGCGCCTTCGTCCGTGCCGCCATTGGCGAGTGCGATGTCGTAGAGCCGCCGAACTTGGGCTTCGTCCCTCGCTTCCAACGCGACCATCACGCCGTTGCCGACCGTGGCGGGGTTTCCATCATAGGGTGCGGTAAGGCCGATACCGGCGCCGCCGCCAGGTTCACCCCAAGCAATGAACTGCTCGTTCTCCATCATTCGACCGACACCAAGCTCGCCGCAGAGGGCATCGTAAAAGGCCGCGCCCTTGTCGCGGTCGTTGGTCCCGAGTGTGACGTATCCGATCATGTGAATGCTCCTTGCCCGAAACTTAAGCGACTCGACCCAGAAGGAACATTACAGGAACATGGGTTCCCCTACAACGGGGCGCAGGCCTCCTCCAGCCAGGCCAGCACATCGCCCGACAGTTGCGGCGCCAGCACCTGCTTCACCTGCGCGTGATAGTCGTCGAGCCACGCGCGCTCCTCCTCGGTGAGCAGCGAGGTCTCGATCAGCGCCTTGTCGATCGGAGCGAAGGTCAGCGTCTCGAACCCGAGGTAATCGCCCTCCGCGCCCGCGATCTCGCGCTTGCCGACGAGGACGAGGTTCTCGATCCGGATGCCGAAGGCGCCCGCCTTGTAATAGCCTGGCTCGTTCGAAAGGATCATTCCCTCCATCAGTGGCTGGTCGCCGCCGGCCTGTGCGCCGGTGATCTTGGCGATCCGCTGCGGCCCTTCGTGGACCGAGAGGAAACTGCCTACGCCGTGCCCGGTGCCGTGCGCGTAGTCGACGCCGGCCGACCACAGGAACTGACGCGCGAAGGCGTCGAGCTGGCCGCCGACGGTGCCCTTGGGGGAAGATCGCGCGGGCGATTGCGATATGGCCCTTCAGCACGCGGGTGTTGCGATCCTTCTGCTCCGCCGAAGGTTCACCGGGCCCGATCCAGACGGTGCGGGTGATGTCGGTCGTCCCGTCGAGGTACTGGCCGCCCGAATCGCACAAGTATATGCTCGACGGGGCGATCGGGATATTGCTGTCCTCGTCCACCCGGTAGTGCGGCAGCGCGGCGTGCGGGCCGGCGGCGCTGATCGTGTCGAACGACAGATCGCGCAGCGTATCGCTGGCTTCGTCGCGGAACTTGCGCAGCTGCGCGGCGGCGGACAATTCGTCGAGGACGCCTTTGGGGCCCTCGACGCTCAGCCAGTGAAGATACTTGGCGATCGCCGCGCCGTCGCGCGCCTGCGCATCCCGGTGACCCTGCTGTTCGACCGCATTCTTGATGGCGCGCGGCAGGATCGTCGGATCGCGCACTGCGACCGGCTTCGCGCCGGCGCCTTCGAGCGAATGGAAGATCGCCGCCACGCCGTAATTTGGATCGACCGCGACCGTCTTGCCCTTCATATCGCGCAGCGCATCCTCGAACGCGAGGCGCGGACGGATTGTCACCGCGTTGCCGAGGTGCTGGGTCAATTCGGGAGTGACCTTGTCCTCACCGATGAACAGCTCTGCAGTGCCGTCGGCATGCGCGATGACATAGGATAGCGTGACGGGCGTGCGCTCGACGTCGGTCCCGCGGATGTTGAGTAGCCAGGCAACCGAATCGAGCGCGCTGACCACGGCAGCGTCGTAGCCCTCTTCCTTCAACCAATCGGCCACTTCGGCGCGCTTGTCGGCGCTCGAGCGGCCCGAATGCGCATCGGCATGGACGAGCGCGGGGGCGTTCGAGGGCTCGGGCCGGTCGGCCCAGACCGCGTCGATCGGGTTCCCATCGACCGGGACCAGTTCGGCGTGCTTCTTCTCGAGCGCCTTGGCGACTTCCTCGGCCCAGCCTTTCGAGTGGAGCCAGGCGTCGTACCCGATCTTGGCCCCCTCGGGCGCGTTGGCGGCGAGCCACTTGGCCGGGCTGGAGGCGGGTACGCCGACGTATTCGAACAGCTTCTCGTCCACCTGCTCGCGCACCTGCACGGTATAGCGGCCGTCGACGAAGATCGCGGCCTTGTCCTTAAGGACCACGACCGAACCCGGCCGATCCGCCGAACCCGGTCAACCATGCTAGTCGCTGGGCGTAGCCGCCGATGTATTCGCTCATGTGTTCGTCGCTGAGGGGAACGACGAAACCGTCGAGTCCGCGCTTTTTCAGCTCCTCCCTGAGGGCGGAGAGGCGGGCTTCGTGGGTTTGCATGAGCATTGTTGCGGTCCTTTCGCATCCCACATAGGGC
Source organism: uncultured Alphaproteobacteria bacterium (assembly GCA_963740025.1). Classification (GTDB taxonomy): domain Bacteria; phylum Pseudomonadota; class Alphaproteobacteria; order Sphingomonadales; family Sphingomonadaceae; genus Tsuneonella. The sequence continues at coordinate 25,057 of CAVUCI010000004.1, read as the reverse complement.
CGCGTCATGAACGATGCCACCGCGAACCCGCCGAAAACCCCTCCCCGCGCGGCGAAGAAGCCGTCCAGCGTCACCCACCACGGGATTACCGTAACCGACGAATACGCGTGGTTGCGGGACCCGAAGTATCCGGTGGTGGACGACCCCGAGATTCTCGCTCACCTCGACGCCGAGAACGCCTGGTTCGAGGCCGCGATTGCAGGGCAGAAGGACCGTATCGACGCTCTGTTCAAGGAGATGCGGGCGCGGATCAAGGAAGCGGACAAGTCGGTCCCTCAGAAGGACGGCGGCTATCTCTACTGGATCGAGTTCGAGGAAGGCGCCGAATACAAGAAATGGTGGCGCAGGCCCGTCGGCGGCGGTGACGACGAGCTGATCCTCGATGAGGTCGCGCTAGCCGATGGAAAGGACTACTTCCGCCTCGGCGCTATCAGCGTATCCAGCGACGGCAAGCTTCTCGCCTACTCCATCGACGACAACGGGTCGGAGCGGTTCACCGCGCGAGTCAAAGTCATAGAAACCGGCGAACATCTGTCCGACGAAATTCCCGGCACGCTGTCTTCGCTCGTCTGGGCGGCTGGCGACACGGCGCTCGTCTACAGCCTCGCCAACGAACAGTGGCGCACGGACAACGCCCGGCTGCACCGGTTGGGCGCGCCACTCGCCGACGATGTCGAACTCTACCACGAAGACGACGATGGTTTCCGGGTCGGCACTACGCTGTCCGCGAACGAAAAGTGGCTGATCGTCTCGACGGCGGACCATGAGACGAGCGAGGTGCGCCTTATCCCCGCTGCCGATCCGCTCGCCGAGCCGCTGCTTATCAAGCCGCGGGCGAAGGGCGTGGAATACGAGGTCGATGAGCGCGACGGCACGCTCTACGTCCTGGCCAACGACACCCACGAGAATTTCCGGCTCGCCACGGCGCCGCTTACCTCGCCGGGCGAATGGACCACGCTCATCGAAGGCAGCGATGAATTCTACCTTACCGGCTTCGACCTGTTTCGCGATTTCTACGTCATAGAGGGGCGGCAGGCCGGGCTCGATACTATCGAGGTGAGGTACTACGAGAATCCGGATCGGGTCGAACCGATCGCCTTTCCGGAGGAAAGCTATTCGGCGGGTCTGGGCGACAATCCGGAATGGGCGATGGACAAATTGCGGGTCGGCTACCAGTCGATGGTCAGCCCGGCGACGACTTACGACTACCACGTTGCCGAGCAACGGCTCGAGGTGCTGAAGGTCCAGGAAATCCCTTCGGGCTACGACGCCGACCTTTACGCGACCGAGCGGCTGCTCATCGAAGCGCGCGACGGGACGCCGATTCCGGTTTCCATAATGTACCGCAGGGATCGGAAATCGCCCGGCCCGCTCCATCTATATGGCTACGGCGCCTACGGGATAGCGATTCCGCCGGGGTTCTCGACCACCCGCCTCAGCCTGGTCGATCGCGGCTTCGCTTACGCCATCGCGCACATTCGTGGTGGGGACGACCTCGGACGCGCCTGGTACAAGGGCGGCAAGCTCGAGAGGCGGGTCAATGCCTTCACCGATTTCGTCGACGTCGCGAAAGGACTTATCGAGCGGGGTTACAGCGAGAAGGGACGGGTCAGCATCTCCGGCGGCTCCGCGGGCGGCGAACTGATGGGCGCTGTGGTCAATTCCGACCCCGACCTGTGGGGTGCGGTGGTGGCGCACGTGCCGTTCGTCGATGTCCTCGCGACGATGCTCGATGCCAGCCTGCCGCTGACGCCAGGCGAATGGCCCGAATGGGGCAATCCGATCGAGGACAAGATCGCATTCGAGCTGATCCGGTCTTACAGCCCTTACGACAACGTGCGCGCACAGGCCTATCCGCCGATGCTGGTGACTGCCGGGCTCAACGACCCGCGCGTGACCTACTGGGAGCCCGCCAAATGGGTCGCCCGCCTGCGCGAGAAGAAGACCGACGACAACGTGCTGCTATTGAAGACCAACATGGGTGCGGGTCACGGCGGAAAATCGGGGCGCTTCGAAAGTCTGCACGAGACGGCAGAGGAGTACGGGTTCATCCTTTGGCAGATGGGGCTTTGAACCGGTTCTCGCTCACCTTCGCCGCGCGGCCCGAGCACATCGACGAGCTCGGCCACGTCAACAACGCGGTGTGGGTAACGTGGATTCAGGACATCGCGACCGCCCACTGGTCGGCGGTCGCCGAGCCCGAGCACATTGAAAAGTATGTCTGGGTCGTAACGCGGCACGAGATCGATTACCGTGGCAATATCTCGGAAAGCGAAAGCGTGACCGCCGAGACCTGGATTCCCGAAGGCCCGCGCGGTGCGCAATTTGATCGTTGCGTCGAATTCCAGAATGCCGCCGGCAAGCGCATCGTCGCGGCGCGCAGTACCTGGGCGATGCTCGACAAGGTGAGCGGACGGCTGGTCCGGGTGCCGCCCGAAGTCGCGGCCCCATTCCTGCTCGGTGCCGAAGACTGATTCACCGCTTGCCGGGCGGCAAAGCCGTTGCTAGAGGCGCGCGCCTACCCGGACCGCTCGGCGGTCCAATCCCATTCGATGTGCGGTCGTGGCGGAATTGGTAGACGCGCAACGTTGAGGTCGTTGTGGGCGAAAGCCCGTGGAAGTTCGAGTCTTCTCGACCGCACCAAACAGTCAGCCAAGCAGACCTAATTTCGCCTTCGGGCACCTTGCGCCTTTGAAGTGGCGCAGTTCTGCGGGCTTTGGCGCCATGAATTTCTGAGTCGTGGGCGAGAGACCCCGACACCTCGACCCGAGCGCGGCCAATATCGACCCGATTCTCTGTCTGGAAGTTCCCCGCCCACGGGGCAAGAAGATGCAGTGGGTCCTGCTCAGGCCTTGAAGGCGAGCAACGATTCCTGGTCGGCCCAATCGGCGGGCAGCGCCGTCTCGATCAGCAAGGTGCGATTGATCGCCTTTGGCTGAGTGCCTGCCGTAATGGATTCAACGATACGCGGGCTCAGCCAGCTCACGCTCAAGAGCTTGGTAAGCTGCTTGCGGCAGCGTCTTTCCTTTTTTGCCACCTGGTTGATGCTGAGCCCTGGGTTGCTGATGACAAGCTGCCGAGCCTCAAATGCGTCAGCAATCAGCTGGACCAGCTTGTTATCCGGCGCGCTTCTCCTGTCGTTGGCATCGATCCTGAGCTTGGCTTCGCGGAATGGCTTTCGATCCGGCAGCGGGATATTCCAGTCGAGCTTGCCACCCGTCCCGGCCCTCAGTGCGTCTGCGATCAACACGACCTCGATCCGGTCGGCGCGAACCCGCAATGCTGCGATCAGATCCTGCAGGATTGCTTGGCGCGAGCCATTGAGGGCAAGCTGGGAAGCGAGCAGCCGACCAGCCTCGAACATGGTCCGAAGCTGACCCGCTTCCTCGATCCTCGAGAGTCGGCGTAGGGCATGTTCATTCACCAGCAGCTGGGTGAGCTGCACGATCAGATGTCTCTCGAGTAGTCCCTGCGGGAACCGCGAAGCCGGCGGATCGGCGCGGCGAGCCAAGTCCTTGCGGGTTTCGTAGTAGGCGTAACGACGACTTCGCCTGGTGGTATAAGCTGGGACCATCGGTCGACTGTATGGGTCGGTCAGCAGCCCCCGCAGAAGTGCCTGCTGTGGGTCATTGATTGAGCGCTTCCGCGGCGGTGCTTTCTCATTCAGTTGTGCCTGCACTGCATCCCACAGGCCCTCGTCCACGATTGCTTCGTGTTCGCCTTCGTAGACTTTCCCCTTATGTACGATCTTGCCGCGATAAATCGGGTTCTTGAGCAAGTAGAACAGGCTCCCTCGGCGGAAAGGGATGCCGCCCTTGTGTGGTCCGCTGGTCCTGGTCTGGACCTTGGTGACGATGCCTTCACGGCGCAGGACCTCGATCAGCGCTGGAACCGATCTGATTTCGAGATAGCGCCGCATGATCGCACACACCCGCTCGGCCTCTTCGGGCACCGGAACCAGCTTGCGATCGATCACCTCGTATCCCAGCGGAACCGGGCCTCCCATCCACATGCCTTTCTTTTTAGACGCGGCGATCTTGTCGCGGATCCGCTCGCCGGTGACCTCGCGCTCGAACTGGGCGAATGACAGCAGCACGTTGAGCGTCAGGCGTCCCATGCTGGTGGTGGTGTTGAATGCCTGAGTGACCGATACGAAGCTGGCTTGCTTTGAATCCAGCTGTTCGACGATCTTGGCAAAGTCAGCGAGGCTGCGGGTCAGGCGGTCAACCTTATAGACGACGATCACATCGACCAGGCCAGCTTCGATATCGGCCAGTAGCGACTTCAGGCCGGGCCGCTCCATGCTCCCGCCGGAGTATCCGCCATCGTCGTACCGGTTTGGGATGAGCGTCCATCCTTCTTGGCGCTGGCTCAGGATGTAGGCTTCGCAGGCCTCTCGCTGGGCATCGAGGCTGTTGAATTCCTGTTCAAGACCGTCTTCGGTCGACTTGCGGGTGTATACCGCGCAGCGCAGCGGCTTAATCACTTCGGCCCCGTTAGGCCGAAGAATCGCGGCCCGTTCCAGTGCGAGCCGGTTATTGCCTTGGCGATAGCAGTGAGTGATCGCCAGTTCTTGCCATCGTAATCGAAGCCATCTTTCAGGACGATCACGGTATGGCCGACACCGTGCCAATCGCGGACCAGCCGGGTTCCAATGGTGAGCTTGCGAGGTGGCGGCCCCTTGCGTTCTCCTTCCTTGGGCTGCGCAGCCAGCTGACGCAGCAGCGATTTGGTCGAGCGGCTCACGCCACCGAGACTTTGCTCCTGCAGCCGATAGGCGATGCCCAGCCGCAGCAGTTCGGACGATAGGTTGGGAGCGGGCTCGGCATAGCGCCGCGCCCACTCCGCCTTCAGTTCATCAGTTGTCAGATCAGTGAGCCGGTCGAGGGTCATAGTAGGTGCGTCGTCCCATCAGCCTGCGACCACGCGGTACACGCGCTCTTCACCTTCCGCCCTCTCGCTAGTGACCTGAAGCCCCTTCTTCTTCAGTCCGGTCAGCGCGGCCCGAGTGGTGTGTGGCAGCCAACCGGTAGCAGCTACGAGTTGGGCGATCGTGGCGCCCTCGGGTCGCTGGAGCACGTTTAGCACAAGGCTGGACCTGCTGGCGGGCTCGGCCTCTCCCGGTTCAACTCCGGGAGTAGACCTGGAGGTCAAAACCTTAACTTCGCCTACTGGTATTGGCTCTCGGGCCATTCGGCGCATGCGCTTCGGGGCCAGCTTGCTCGCAGTGGTATCGATCATCGGGTAGTATTCCTTTGCAGAGCAGCACCGCGCTGCTCCCACCACCCAGGGCCCTGCCGGTCGCGCCAGTCAGGGCTGCGGCCGTGGTTTAGGGCCGTGTTTCACTGACGACACCAATGCTTGCGGTGCCAGGGAAGTCCAATGGATTGTAGCGATTCCGGAGACGTTGCCACAACGTTCGATCAACGGCAGCTTTGCGCCCCATAATCGGTCATTCCGGCCAGAACGGTGAATGCCCGAAAGCAGTCGTTCATTCAGCATCGCTCCAGCGGCAGCGTCGCGCTCCATCATTCGACATTCACCCTCTTGTGCGAGTTCTGCAAAGCCGACGCGCAAAGTCGCTCGGCGCGCCGCCCACGCGGCTTGGGTTAGAATCAGTCCTTGTTCGTTCCTACCGCGGCGGCCTTTCGCGCGGACCCGCGCTTTGAAAGTTGTGTGACACAACAAGGCGCCCCGCCTATTGCCGCAAACGACACGTCTTGTCCGATCACCTTATGTCTTGCTCGCTCTCTGCGCTCTGGGCTCCGGCGTGATTGGAAAGGATTGTGCGCTGTCGGGGAGGCTTGTTTATGTCAAACGCAACCGGCCGGATCGAACCTCCTGCGCCCCCGGTTCATCCGAGGCCACTGCCGGGATGGCGCCTGCTTCCGATTGCGCTCCGCAACCCGCTGAACTTATATTCGGAGGATAGCTTTCGCCTCACCAGCGGACGCGTGCGGTTGTTGGGCCGAACTATAATTACCGTAAACAACCCAGACGGTCTGAAACATGTGCTGACCACAAACGCCGCCAAATATGGGCGTCCCGTATCCGTTAAGCGCCCGGTGCGTTGGATGATGGGGAATGGGCTATTCCTCTCCGAAGGAGAGATCTGGCGCAGCCAACGAAAAATGCTAGCACCTCAGTTCAGCCCAGCCAGTATTAGCAAGTTGCTGCCGCACTTCATCGGAGCGGGCCGCTCGCTGCTCGTCAAGATCGGAAACCGATCGGAGGCAAATCTTACCGCTGAGTTCAACCAGGCGACACTCGACGCCGTTCTGCGCGCGCTATTCTCATCGCCCGCTGACACGCTGGGAAGCGAGATCGCGCGTCTAACTCGCAACTTTCTGAAGGGGCCAGGCCGACCTGGGGCTTCCGATGTGATCGCGCGTCAAGAAAACGACTTCGCCTTTCTCTCCGGGACTCGACGGCGTTTTCAAGCGGAGTGGCATCAAGCGGTTGATGCACTAATCCTGCGGCGGCAAGAAGAGCGAGGGGATGGCCAAAACTGCGATTTGCTCGACCTCTTACTCACCGAGCAGGAACTCGGGAACCGGCGCTCCCCTTTCCACTGAAGAGGTGCGCGACCAGACGGCTACGATGCTATTTGCCGGTTTCGAGACGACAGCGCGGCTTCTGTCTTGGGCTGTCTATCTCCTTGCCCTCGATCAAGCGGAGCAGGACGCGGTTAGAAACGAGGTTACGGCTCTTCCTCCCGAGCAAGTAGTCAGCCTTGAGGACATGCAGAAGTGGCCTCGCCTGAGATGTGTGCTGCTGGAGGCCTTGCGCCTCTACCCACCTGTGCCTCACCTGATAAGGCAGGCCTTAGAGAAGGACGAAGTGCTTGGCGAGCTGGTCGAACCAGGCGACCTCATCTGGATATCTCCATGGACGTTGCACCGTCACCAGGACCATTGGGAGAATCCGACTGCCTTCGTCCCCGAGCGTTTTGCCGGACAGCCGCAGGCTTGGACGCGCGGTGCCTTTGTTCCATTTGGTAGCGGCCCGCGGATCTGCATCGGTGCGAGCTTTTCCATGGCGGAGGCGCAAATCCTGCTTGCGGCGCTTCTGAAGCGCTTTCAGGTCGACCTAGTCGACAAGCGGCCCGTGCTACCCGTCGGCCTTACAACAACTGTGCAAGATCATGAGCCGCAGTTCTCGCTACGTCGATGTGGCTGAACCCGCTGCAGTATGCGAATAAGGACACGTTCGGGTATCAACAGTAACATCCGCTTCTCGACACCAAGATCTGAATGGGGGCCGCGCGCTGACGGTCTATTAGCGGCCCGGCTGATATGCGCCCTAACTTCGGCCTTGGGCAGCTAAACTATCGCTTCCTCAAAGCGGACAGTCCGGTGCTTTCTTCCAGCCTTTTTGGACTTCAAATTTTTACACCAGTGCACTCCAGAGAGCGGTTTGTAAAATCGCGCAACTGCTGCGTCCCAACGCAAGAGGGTCCCGTTTCACGGTTTTGCCTTTCGTCAGGTGCAAACTGTGGGCGGCAAATATCAAACTCCAATGAGCGCCCGCGCGAGTCGGAAAATTTGGTCCAGATCAAAACGCTCGTGTGAGGCCTAATTCGGTCCGGGTGCGACGATAGTCAAAGATGTCGATGCTGCTGGCGTTTCGCTCGACGGTCAGCCGCGCAAAGGGGGCAAATTTGCTCATGGCGAATTGCCGAAAGGTTACGCCGAGGCTGAATCGCGAGAATCGGTCTTTTCGACGCTCGGGATAGATGTACAGGCGCTCGTCGGCGATCAGCCTGCTGTGACTGGCCGACGCGACCAGGGTGGTCGCGCCCAATTCGCGGTAGGCGTAGATGGAGGCCTGGACGTTGGTGGTCGAATATCCCGCGTCGCGCAGCGACTGCCGGTCGATTTCCGCCGAACCACCGAACCCGAAGGTCGCGGAAAGCGCGCGCTCGTAGCCGAGCGTGACGGAATAAGTCATTCCATCTTGCAGGCGGTTGAGCCCATCGGTCCTGGCGCCGATTGCGGCGTTCACACGTAGCTGCGATACCCTGTCGAGCGGGTGAAGAAAGCTTGATCCGAGAGTGATCGACGACGATGCCAGTAGACCCCCGAACATTTGCCGCGAGAAACCGCCTTCGATCGCGAGGCGGTCTTGCCCGAGACTGAGCTCGGGACCAGCGGACAGCCCGATGGCGACATCATTAAACCCGGCCTCGCGATAGAAGTCGCCCGAACCCGACACGCGCGCCAACAGGGATGCGTCCTCGGAAAGCCTCAATCGGCCGAAGATCTGACCACGCACCGCGAGACCGACGCCTGACGTTTCCTTCGCATCGTCATCCAGGACGAAGTCACCAAAAACTGTGCCTAGCGTATCGTGGTGCGTCGCACGGTTGATGTTACTGTCCGGCGCGATGGAAACATCGACCGAGGCCCCGAAGGGCTTCCTTGCTCGCAGCGCCGCCGAGTAACGATCGACGAATCGGATGACGTCGTTTGGCAGCCCGTCGGCTTGTGCCTCGCGCAGCAGGCGGCGCGCCCCCGCATCGTCGCCCATCAGGTCGAGCAACCGGGCAAGCTCGAGCCGCACCCGCTGGGCCCGCGGCTGCTCGTTGAGGATTTGACGCAGCAGCATGGCGGACTCTGCGAGCTTGCTCTGGTGGGCGAGGAGCATTGCCAGGCGGAAGCGTGCCTCGTTGCGGATTTCCAGCGTCGGGTCGTGCGTCAGCGCGCGGTAATACGATTGAGCAAGTTCGCTTTGTCCGCGCCGCTGGGCTGCTTCTGCCATGGCAAACAGCTGGTTCGAGCCGACGATTGCTCGGCCCGTCTCCACCTCCTGAGTTCTTGCCGGGGACGCCGGCAGCGCGACGAGTCCCAGTACAAGTGCCACGAGGGCGCGAGCCATCAGCGCTTGCCGACCCACACCCCAAACATTGTTCCCTCGCTCTGATCGAAGGGGCTGCGGTAGGGTGCCTTCCACTTGGCCAGAAGTTCAGCCGCTTGAGGGCCAGTAAACTGCCCCTCGAAAGAGCCGCCGTCGAGCGGGCCCTGGAAAGTGCCTGAGAATGTCGTATTGCCGATACCGAAGACCGTCTGAGCGAGCGAATACGTTCCAAGCGGGACCATATCCCATCCGTCAGAAATCGCCGGACGCATTTCGCCGGTGAGTGTCCCGCGGGCGAAATCGAAAGTGAGTGAGGCAGTCCCACCGACATAGCTTCCCAGCTCCGCGGTCTGGCCCGCGATCTGGGCCGCATAAGTACCTGTGCCAGTTATGGGAACGTCACCGGCCGCAGTAGGGATCCCGTATGCGAACGTGCCGCTTGCTCGCAGCTCCCTGGCCGGGTTGTCTGGATCCTTCACCGAGTCGGTCCAGTAAGCGAGGCTGGTGTAGGTAAGAGACGGATTGGGATAATCGGTCCCGGGGACCGGCAGCGTGACTAGCACGCTCTGCACTGCGTCGGTCGAGCCGACGGTAATCAGACTGCCGGTGGAACTAGGCTGGCAAACCACTCCATTGCTGCACACCGTGCCGTTGTAATAGATCGTCGACAGCAAGCCGGTTACGTAGCCGGGCAAGGCCAGCTCGTATTTGTTTTCGCCGGAGAGCTGCCGAAAGCCCACATTGTCGCCCACCCCTGGCCCACTGAGCAGTTTGGGATCGGTACCGTCGGAATTGACCGAATAACGAGTGCTGTATCCGATCGTCGCGAACGGCTGGGCCGATTGGAGGGCGATCGGGCCGCTGTACTTGCCTGCGGGAGGCGGGGGCGGAGGTGGTGGCGGTGGCGGTGGCGGTGGCGGCGTCTGTCCGATCGGCGACGGCGTTGATGCGACGCCTCCACCACCACATCCGCTCAAGGCCACCAGTACGATCAGCGTCGGGGCTACCACCAGATTCAGTCGGGCTTGCACAGCTTTTCTCCGCCTTGATGATTGCGAGAAGGCTGCGGACGTGTCCGCCCAAAGACAATGGACATACTCCGATGATTTGCCGATGATTTGCCGATGATTACCGATCGTGGGGGTGAACACGTGCGCACCCGCAGGAGACGCGGGTTACCGGCTCGGCCGCAGCGCCCCGCGAACAAAGGGGTCGGGCCACACGCCGCGCCGCCGCCAATAATCGGTGTGGCCCATTGATTGGCAAAGGCCAGGGAAGCGCGGATCGTTGCGGAACGCGTCAGTCACCGGAATAAACAGGAACTGGGTGCGCCCCCAATTTGATCCTGAGTAGAGATCGCGGATCCCTCGCGCGCGGTGCTGCTGGACTACTCCGCCGCGATTTTGAAGCAAACCCATCGACACTTCGTATGCCGCATCCAGTGCGTTCAGATGCGAGAAGACCATGATGGCGTTGGCCGCCAAACCGGGGGCTAGCGGCGCGGCCTTGGTGCAAACTTCAATCGCGCGGTGGATGTCAGCTCTCGACCGGCTGGCAATGGCATCGAGCGCGGCCCGCCAGGACCGCAAGCTCGGTTCGGTTAAATTGGCTGGGCGTCCCGGCACGTCTTCGAGCAGCGCGCGACCTGCATCGGGTCTGTCGGTGAACGCGTACAAAATTAGCCGGGCGTTCCATATCGAAGGATGGGCCGGCCACAGTTGCAGCGCCCTGTCGGCAACCTTGTCGGCTTCGCCAATCTTGCCGAAAATCCAGTGCTTCGTCGCGCGCCGCGCCTGATGTAACGGATTGAACGGTTCGACCGCTATCGCCCGCTCGTTCGTTCTTAATGAGTCCCGACAGCGGCCCATTCCCTGATAGAACAAGGTAAGGTGGGCCAGCGCATTCGCGCAATCGGGATGATCTGCCAAGACGCCCAGCAGTGCGTCTTCCCACTTGGTCCAATCTTCTAGGTCGCGGCGTTGGAAAGCGAGCAGGGTCCGTGCGTTCCCCTCCTTAGGATCGATAGCGAGCGCACGCAGCGCCGCTTCGCGCGCTGCATCGGGCTGCTGTAGGACCGATGCCAGCCAACCCCAAGCTTCGGCCCGATCCTCATCCAGACGAAGGGCTTCGCGAAATAACCCTTGGGCCTGCTGTTCCGCATCCACGCCGCCCGAACCCTGGACGATCCGGCCACGTTCGATCAGCGCGTCGACTGTGCCTGCCTGGCGCCGGTTTAGCCAGAGCGTGCCGCCTGCCACCCCGACTACGGCAGCCGAAATCAGCGCCGAGCCTACGAAGCTGCGCCGGTTCAGTTTTGGCGCGGGCCTCGGGGGGGCTTCGCTAACGCCATCCGGCGGTTTGGTCCGCACCAGCCGATAGCCCACCCGCGGGACGGTTTCGATCTGAAAGTCTGCTCCTACAACCGACGCCAACCGGCGGGTCGCCGCGATAGCCCTGTGAACCGCGTCATCGCCGACAATGCGCCCTTGCCAGCACTGTTCCAGCAAATCCTCACGCGAGAGCACGCGGCCATCCGCGTCGACCATGGCCAGCAGTACCTGGATGACCCGTGGCTCCCCTTTGACCGAGCTCAGCGGCCCTTCGAGGGTCTTGATCGAAGGGCGAACCATGGTATTGCCCAGCGCGAAGTCGGGGCGGCCGGCGAGCGCGCCGGGTCCTTCAAACAGCGGCGGATCCTGCGGCGTCTCCTCGCTCATGCTTGCAGCATAATGATTTTTAAAGAGCCGGGGAGCCCCAACTTAAGGCCGCGATAAAAGCCGCCCTAAAACCGCGCCTCCACGCCAATGCCGAGTTCGCGAGGGTCGCCGGCAGTGGCGAGGCCCAGCGCGGGCGCGAGCTTGTAGGTCAGATGAAACTTATCGAAGAGGTTACGGGCATATCCGAAGACCTCGAGCTGCCCCGGTGTCCAAGTGATCTTGCCATCCACCGTCGTCGACCCGCCGATGCGCCTGCTCGCAGTCTCGTAATCATCGCTGAAATAGCGTGTGTTAGCGCGCCCCATGACGTCGACTGCAAGGTTTCGGTAGGGACGCCAGCTAGCGGACAGGAACCCGGTCAGATGGGGCGAACGTTGGAACTCCTTGCCCAGCAGCGGGTCGCCCGTGTTGATCGTGCGCGTGACGCGGGTCTTGAGCAGACCGAGGCCGCCACGAAGCGTGATCCTCTGCGCTGAAATCCACCGTCCCTCGAGCTCCAGACCCTCGGTCCACGCGCGCGGCGCGTTATCGACTTCGGCCGCGAAGGCGATCTTTCCGTTCGCCAGCATAAACGCGATATTCTGCACGCGCTGGGTATTGCGCATTTCATAACGAAAGAGATTGGCGGACACGCTCAGGCCGGCGGCGGGCAGCGTCGCTCTCGCGAAAGCCTCAAAATCCCAAAGCAATTCGGCACCGAATTTATCGACGCGAAACCGCTGGGTGTTGATCGTCAGTCCGCCAGGGTTGGCTGCGCGCTGTGCCAACACTCCAAAGCGCAGTTCGGGGCTGACGTCGTAGGCCAGCGTCAGCTTCGGCAGCCACGCACTGAACGCTTCGTCGTAATCCACGAACAAGTTGGTCCGGCCGCCCAGCATTGCGCCAATGCGACGCTGGCTGTCATGCTGATAGCGGAGGCCGGCGGCCGCCGTCAGACCCTTCGCCAAGGCGACATTTGCCTCGCCGAAAATGCCGAGACTATCCTGGTCGTCAACGAAGTTTCCAACCCCGAACTGCTGCGCGCTAACGTCGATCGTCTGGTCGAGGCGGGAGGTCAGCCAGTTGGCGCCGGTGACGAGGTGTATAGAAGTCGAGGGGCCCCACTCGAGGATTGGCTCGATCGAGAAGTCGCGGCTGTGAATGATCGCCTCACCCAGGCCGCGAGGTGCGAAGCGCTGCGAACGCGCATCACCGTAGCTGGCCGTTAAGCGCGCTTCGAGATGATCCGAAAAGCGCTGGAGAAAGCGGCCGGTGATCGAAATCCACATTGATCCGAAATGTCCCGTACGTCGCGTTCGGGTTTCGCCGATCCTTGAAGGGCTGCTCGATGCCTTCGAACTGGGGCATCTGTGATCTGTTGTGTACGTAGGCGAGATCGAGCCTCGCAGCGGGCAAGGTGTCGGGTTCGACGCGAAGTTTCACCCGAAATACGGAATAGCGATCCTGGTTTGGATCTATGCCGATAGCCGTGCTGGTGATCTCGCTCGCGGTCCGGCTGCGGCGGATGTCGCCTGCGGCCCTAAAGGCGACTTGATCGCCTAGCAACGGCCCGGAGGCGACAACCGAAGCCTGCCGAGTGGTAAAATCCCCGACAATAATGCGGGCGCCGCCTTCCCACTTGAAACTCGGTTCGCCGGTTGTGACAAAGACCGCGCCGCCGATCGAGTTGCGGCCCTGCGTGGTGGTTTGGGGGCTGCGGAATACTTCCACCCGGTCTGCGTCCCAGATCGAAGTCAGCCCGAAGGCCAGTTCGTAATACGTGACCGGGCGACCATCGATCTGGATGGTCGTCCGAGGACGGGTTCCGCCGAGGAAGGCGGGGAGATCGCGCACTACCCCCGTCGAATCCTGGCCCCGGATTGTTGGTCCTTCGCCGCCCGAGCCGAGCTGGACGTTGGGGACGGTCTGCAAGAGCTGCTCAAGGCGGTCGGGAGCCGGCAGACTGTCGATGGCCGTCCGATCGAATACGGCAACGCTGGACGCCGTCTCGCGCGTGGTGCGCGCTACACGCTCCCCGGTCACAACGATCTCGCGGGATGGCTCCTGCGGCAGTTCAGTGGCCGCAGTTGGCGCCGAGGCGAGGAGCAACGCCGAAATCACGATACCAGTAAGCTACGGCAGACAGCGGCTTGCAACAGAGAATTTCCTCGTAGTGAGACTTGAGCCGTTAGCGGAATGACAGCTTCGTCCCGACTACTGTCCGAAGCGGTCGGTCCACTAGCGGCCCAAGATCCGTCTGAACAGCTTCGTTCTTCGAATGGCCATTCAGGCCGAGGAGAAACGAAATGGGCTACTCACATCATGATCCTGTCGTGCAGGCGCGTGTCCCTTGGAACGCTGGCAAGACGGTCGGCACAAAGCGGCCTCTGACGCAGAAGCAGATCTGGGCGATCCGGTTCTTCCTTGATCGTGAGGGGCGCCTTCGAGATCGGGCGCTCTTTGATCTGGCAATCGACAGTAAGCTTCGTGGATGTGATCTGGTGAAGATCAGGATCGGCGATGTCATGGCGGGCGTGGAGGTGCGGAACCGCGCGACCGTCATTCAACAGAAGACTGGCCGACCCGTTCAGTTCGAAATGACAGGTGACGTCCGTGCCAGCCTGCTCACCTGGCTTGAGCGGAGGGGCGGAAAGGCCGATGACTTCGCCTTCCCGAGCCGTATCGATCGCACCGGCCACATGAGCACGAGGCAATATGCTCGGCTTGTTGACGAGTGGGTCACCGCCATCGGCCTTCGACGGGCCGAGTACGGCACACACTCACTTCGCCGGACAAAGGCTTCGATGATCTACAAGGCGACGGGGAATCTCCGAGCCGTGCAGATCCTGCTGGGTCACACGAAGATCGAGAACACCGTGCGTTATCTGGGTGTGGATGTGGAGGATGCATTGCTCCTCGCGGAGCGAACTGAAATCTGACTCAAGAGCGGTCGTTCGGCCGTGCCGAATGGCCGCTCTCAGCCTTGTTGCGCACGGCGAATTGCGACCGACTTCGGGGTGGAAAGCAGACAAAGCCCCCCTTTTGCATTCGCCGGTCAGGAAAGCTGCCCCTCCCGCTCCACCTAGCGGGCTCCCGAGCTTGATAAGAACAACCCGTCTCGTTCGATCGTCGCGATGACCTCGCTGGGCTCGATGCCAAAGCGAGGGCGTCCCCGCGGATCTAACTGCGTCTGACCGTCCGCCCTCCAGGCGCTGTCCGTTTTGGGCAGGTTCGCCCCCGATAGGTCATTCGTAATGGCAATGAGAGGCCCACTCGTCTGGTGGAAACGGTAATAGATCACAATTCGCTATCTTGCTGAGAAGGCTCGCTCGCGCAGCAACGCGACGGCCACCATGCAGGCTCGCTTAGATCGATATCCTGCACCTTCAACGAGCGTTTTTCCGGCGGGGTCCGACAAGCGCCAGTGCCAGTCACCACCGGCAAATTGGGTTGAACTCACCCGCACTTCATCTTCTCGGAATATTTCGAATCTGTCGCGCTTGCTCAGGAGGTCTCCGGTATCGGGCGAGTTATCCGGCACGAGGGCCTGACCTTGAAGCCGGAGCGCGTTCGGTTGGCTGGCCGGCAGCCCAGAGGTTTCCGCCAAGCGCGCTCTGGTAAAGGCAACTCCGCGATCGTGATAGAGCTGATTGACAGGCATACGTCTCTCCCACTGTGAAGGGAGCACGTCCGTTGTCTCTCGGCCGCAGGCACAGAAACATGTCGCGGTCGTAACAAGATGGGGGCTCGCGATGGGATTGTAAGCTCGCACATCACAGACCTCGGTGTCGAACTGAAAGTGTGTGCGAGAAACTAATCCACCTTATCTCTCGCTCTCCCGCAACTCGTGCCCTACCGTGGGTCTATTGCCGCCCCAACCTGGCGCGCGGGCAACTGAGAGTCGTCGTGCTCCCGCCTGGAGACCGACAATGCAGCACATCAAGAACCTGGACGACGCGAAAGACCTGGCCCTTGCGGTGGTTGATGCGATCGCCGAGCCGTTCGTGGTTCTGGACCAGGAGGTTCGCGTTCTGGCCGCCAGCCGTTCGTTCTACGAAACCTTTGGGATCGATCCAGAGGGCGCCCAGGGGCAATCACTGTTTATTGCGTGCAACGCGGCATGGGACCTTCCTGATCTTCGCGCACTTCTGGACCAGATCATGCGTTCGCGGGATCAAGTCGACGGGTTCGAGCTGGGGGTGGACTTCGGTCATCTGGGACCGCGGATCTTGCTTCTCAACGCGCGCATTGTTCCTTCACAGAAGTCTGCTGCGCTGACCATCCTGCTCACAATGAATGACATCTCGATCCGCCGAAAAATCGAGATGGAGAAGCAGGCGCTCCTCGACGAGACCAGCGCGCTTCTTCGGCAGCAGCGCCTGATGCTTGAAGAGATGCATCACCGCGTCGCCAACAGCCTGCAGATCGTTGCCAGCATTCTCATGCTGAAGGCGCGAGCAGTCACTTCGGACGAGACCCGCGAAGATCTGATTGATGCCCAGCAGCGCGTGATCTCGGTCGCGGAGGTGCAAGGCCATCTTCACGCGGTCGAAGGGATCGACCAGATCAATGTCCGGGACTACCTCACCAAATTGTGTGGAGGCCTGGCGTCGTCGATGACCGGTCCGGCCAACCCGATTGCCATGGATGTTACAGTCTCGAAGGGCACCTTGGCATCGTCTCGCGCAGTCAGCTTGGGTTTGATTGTCACCGAGCTGGTGATCAACGCTATCAAATATGCATTTCCGCCGGGGTTCGAGGACGCCCGTGTTTCTGTGAGCTACGAAGACTCCGAGCGGGTCTGGCGCCTGGAAGTCTCCGACAATGGAATTGGCAAGCAGGTGACAGGGCGAGCCGCTGGCGGGGGGCTGGGGACGGCCATCATCGCGGCGCTGACCAAGCAACTCGGCGGGCAGATCGCCACATCGACTCAGAACGGGGGGCTGACTATCCGCGTCACCGGCGTGCATACAGATGCCACCTTGCCGCTCGCAGCGTGAAACTACTGGTTTCAGCGAACTGTCAGCGAGCAGCTCGAGCCACGCGGACTAAGCAGGCTTGAGCTCCATACCTTTCGAAGGGCGCATTGCGGTCATCGGCGCGGGACATGTCGGCGCAACTACTGCCTTTGCCCTCATGCTCAGGGCCTTGTTCAGTGAAATAGTGCTGATCGACAGTAACGTGGCGCTTGCGAGGGCGGAGGCGGCGGATCTGCGTGATGCGAATGCCCTCGCGCGGCCGACTTCCATTTGGGCAGGGTGTTACAGGGATGCTTCCACGGCCTGCATCGCCGTCATTACCGCCGGCGCCGCGACCCATGGCTCTGAGGTTCGCCTGTCCGTAGCGGCAGACAGCGCCAAGATAGTCCGGGAGTGCGTAGCGCAGCTTATGGCCGCGGGCTTTGCGGGCATTGTAATCGTTGCCGCCAACCCGGTGGATGTCATGTCGTTATTGGTCCATCGAAACTCGGGCTTCCCGCCGGGCAGGGTCATCGGAACCGGGACGTTGCTGGATACCAGCCGCCTTCGGCAAACCATGTCGGGTATTCTGAAAGTGGCACCGTCCGCCGTGGAGGGCTTTGTCATTGGAGAGCACGGTGACAGTGAGCTAATTGCGTTCTCCACCATACGAGCTGGAGGGCTTGATCTCGACCGTGTGGGACACTCGGCAATAGATCGCACCGAGGTCGCCTTGAAAGTGCGGCAGGCGGCGTATGAGATCATTGAAGGGAAGGGTTACACGTCGTTTGGCGTCGCTACCGCGATAGTCCACATCTGCGAGGCCATCGCCCGCAATGAGCGATCAGTGCTTCCGGTCTCCACCTTGCTGACAGGCGAATATGGGATCGAAGACGTCTACCTGAGCTTGCCTTGCGTAGTTGGAGCTTCGGGCGTGGAGCGTGTGCTCGCGCCGGTCCTTAGCGGGGAAGAGGAAGCCTTGATGCGCCACTCGGGCGACGTGCTTCGAATGATAGCGATCGACATTGGCCCGTTATGACGGTCGGGTCGTGCGCCTCGCCGCAGACACCCATTTGGGTCCCACTTCCCCCTGGTAGGCCACGGTCCGCGAATGACCGCAATTGGGTCGTTTGCTGACGGGCTGCATTTGGCGCTATGGGGTCGAAGGCGGCTGGACCGCTTTCGAGTACTGCCACGTTCGCCATGCAATTTCCCGCGTCTGGAAGCAGTTCGTCATCCTCGTCGACGCAGCTGTGCAACTAGCCGGTACATGCCTGGCAAACTTCATATCTCATCACAGCAAGCCACTCCCCAAACGTCTTATCATAACCATCTCGGACCGGCGCATTCCAGTAAACGGCCAGCTCAGCCCCCGACGGACCAAAGAGACGACCACGCAACTCCCCTTTGCGAGGGGCACCAGGAACCGAGATCACCGCGACGAAGCTTCCGTCAGGCTGAATGTCGGCCGGCTCCAGAGTTGCCTGTTCCTTTGGGCCGGCTGGGTCCCAACCGCCACCATCATTGAAGGAGGTCACCGTACCGCTCACCTTGCGCGCAGCGAAGTCAAAGATGATCGAGCTTTCTGGGTCGGTATCAGTTCGAAAGATCTGTTTGCCACTCGACGGCAAGCTCGCCGGCGTCGCTCGAATCCCGAAAAACGCATGTGCATATTTGAAAGGAGTGACGCCGTCGGCCGTCTGCCAATAGACCTCGCCAAGGTTCGGTGACCAAACGAAAATGGTCACATAGACCTTTGCTATTGTCCCATCCTCTTTGACAATTGAGAATGCCGCTGTGTTGTTGCCGGAAGGCGGGAAGGTATAGACGAGGCGACCGCCATCGAGATCGGCCAGCGCGATCTTGTAAGTTTTGGATTCGGCGGACCATGAGAGGTCCCCTCTGTCTTCGGCAAGCGCGACTAAGTACGGTGCGTCGGGGCCTTGGCTGATTTGCTGCCATCCGACGAGCTCGAACTCCGCGCTGGTCGTCAGGCCAAATGGGGCCGGCGGAAGATTGCTGGTGGCCGGCGGATCGCCGGCGGTGGATGTCGGACTCGGTGTCGGAGCGGCACTTGGGGTCCCACCCAGAACTGGCGGAGGTCCACCCTCATCGCCGCCGCAAGAAGCTAGCGCAAGGCACAGCAGAATTGCCAACGAGTGACATCTTGTCGGAACGCACAGCATGGAACCCTCCATCGATAGAAAGGAGCGGTTCTTTCACGATGATGGCAGGCTCACCATGATGGGAAACCGATGATTTGCCGATGATTTGCCAAAGCGTGGGGCTGAAGCCCTCATCCGTTTGGCTCCCGTTGCTTGCTGAGCTGTAGGAAGCGCCTCCGCCGCCACGGTACTAAGTGGCTGCCAGGGTGAGATTTCGCCGGCCGGCTGGAGCGGGAGTCGCTTCACTACCCAAGTAAGAGCATTTTTTGGAGCTGCTGAATTGCAGCCGGCTATGGCCGATCGCCGCGTCCGCAATGGGGTCGCAAGCGGAATGGCGCCTTTCATCACTAAGCCACCTGAAAGCGGACCGTCAGCAAGCGGCCCAGTTCTCGCCAACCCGCGACCGTTCTCCTCATGGCCAATCAAGGCCGAGGAGAACGACAATGGGTTACTCAAGATTTGACCCCGCCATCCAGGCCCGCGCAGCATGGAATGCTGGCAAGACCGTTGGCACCAAGCGCCCCCTGACGCAGAAGCAGATCTGGGCGATCCGCTTCCACCTCGATCGAGAGGGCCGACTGCGAGACAAGGCATTGTTCGATCTCGCAATCGACAGCAAGCTGCGCGGCTGCGACCTGGTCAAGATCAAGATTGGCGACGTTGTAGCTGGGACCGACGTCCGCACCCGAGCAATCGTCATCCAGCAAAAGACCAATCGCCCGGTCCAATTTGAATTGACCTCCGATGTTCGTGCAACGCTCCTTTCGTGGCTGGAGCGTCGCTGCGGTTCGATCACCGACTATCTTTTTCCAAGCAGGATCGATCATGCCTTACACATGAGCACGCGCCAGTATGCGCGTTTGGTAGATGAGTGGGTAACAGCAATCGGCCTGCGGAAATCCGAATACGGGACGCACTCGCTCCGCCGGACGAAAGCCGCGATGATCTACCGCGCGACGGGCAACATCCGCGCGATTCAGATCCTTCTCGGACATACTAAGATCGAGAATACCGTTCGCTATCTCGGGGTTGACGTCGAAGACGCCCTGCTGCTGGCGGAGCGCACCGAAATCTAACCTAAGCTGCGGTCGGCCGTCCACTTCGGTCGACCGCTTTCAGGCCAATCCCAAGCTTCGACGAATGACCACCTTGAGGGCGGAAAGTTGCCATAGGTCAAAGGCGTTTGATAGCGCTTCGCACTTCCTCCACGGTAGGCGCGACACTGTCATCTTCGACAAAGTAGATTGCCTCGTTCACCGCGTCGTCAGCGAATTCGAAGTCATCACTCATGATGATGCAATCTGCGGCGTAGTTCGCTGCCTCGAAAGGTAGTGTCCCGTCAGCAATTACTTGAAGCAGACGCTTTGCATGCTCACGCGTGACGACTGTGCGCGGTCCGTCACTGATGCTGATGTAACCAACGCCGTCTGAGCGTAACGCTTCGTTGCAAGCAGCGGCCTCTTCGACGATTTCCTCGCTAAACCGCTCTGGGGTCAATTTTCCTTCTAAGAAAGCAACGAGCGACGAGTGTTCCATATGCTCAGATTACCTGAGGGACGAATGTCCGCAATTGGGGTCATTTGCAGACTGGCGGCTATTTTCCAGATGCGTGGTTAGCAGACAGTCGGCTTTCGGCACTGCGGGAGTTAGCTGGAACGTCCGCAATTGGGTGGAAAGTGGAAGTTCGGCTCTGCAGCTTTCACGAGGCCTTATCACGATTTCTCGCGGTCATTTCGCAACGCTGCGCCGAGATTGTCGGAATTAATAGTGACCGTTCTTGACCAGCCTAGCTCATCTAGATGCAGCAGGGTCGAAACGCAGAGGTAAACGGTCTGATCGTTGCCTTCATGAATCCCTTCATCGGTGTCGATGTCGTAGATCCGCGCGGGAAACGGTTCGTCGACCTTAGGCAGCCGAAAGGGTGCCGAGAAGCTGACATGCGTTTGGGTCGTCCTTAGGGCCATGCGTCGGTTCTTCTGGCGACCTGTCGGATGGCTTGTAACGCAGTCCGAAATCAAGTGTTGCGAATGGTTTCCAGCCCTCTGACATGAACTGGTTTAAGGCTCGGCTGAGAGGCGTTCCACTTGGGTTTTACCGCCTTGGGTTTGCGGATTTCCCTGTTGGACTCCGGTTTCGTCTGTCGTGCTCTGCCAGCGCCAGGGAAAAGTCGGTGTAGGTGTAGGGCCCGACGACGAACTGGCGAACGATCTTGGAGGTCACACCATCTGGCAGTGGGACCTGCGGGGGGGGATCAGCGCGCCGCCCTCATCCTCCCAGGATTCGGTCGCAAGAACGGGCGGCTCGAGCGCAGGCGGTCCGGCATATGACCCATAGATTATGGTGCCCGGCGCATCGACATGATGGTGGCTTTCCTTGGGTTGCTGCACGTCTCGCAATTGCCGGACGCGATCGGCGTATTCGGCGACTTTTGCGAAGTGATTATCGCGCTCATCGTTGTTGCCTGCAGCGCTTGCCCGCATGACGGCGGCCTGATGCTGATGAAGCAGTTCGTTGAGGTCCATCGGAAATTTTCCTTTGAAAGAGCAGACTATGGACCGATCGGTTGCCCGAACGTGCAACGCGCACGTCCGGGCTGCCGGTGGATCAGCCCTGTTGCTTGCTGGCCTGATCCCTCTTGACGTTTTCGCCCTGCTCCTGCTGACGCAGGTTCGTAGCGCACATGTCGCCGCCGTCGGCCTGGTTCGTCTCGTAACCGAAGCGCTGACCCTGCTTCGGCTCGGAAGCTTCCTGCTGAAGGTCAGATTTCTTGAATGTGAGCGCGTCCCCACCCTTATCGGGAGTGATCGTGCCTGTGCCCTTGCCGGCGTCGTAGCTCTTGATCTTGCCAAAATGGGTCATGGAAATGTCCTTCAGTCTCGCGCAGGCGATCATTAGCAACCGCTTGTGCGCGGGCTAAGAGGCGGAAAAGAAAGAAGGGAGAGCCAATGAGCCCTCGGGACCGTCGATTGCGACTGGTAGCTGACCTTTAGATGGTGTGCGTGCCGCAACAAACAAGGGTTTTACCAAAGAATTCGATTAATTACGCGACTGGACGCGTTTGATTAAATTATACCTCCAAAACAAGGCCGAGGCTTCCATTCAGCCTGACTTTATAGACACCGGTATCAGCGAACGATCTTTGAAAGTCCGACTTTAACCCTCACGGGTAACGGTAACCGTCGTCCCTGGCTTCGCGTCGATCGTCTTGATGGTGGCTCCCAAGTTCTTCGCCAGTGCGTCCACGATCCCGGTCCCGAGTCCCGGCGTGATGGGCTCGTCACTCTTCGCGATGCCGACCCCATCGTCGGATACCGACAGGGCGAAGCCGGTCCCCTGTGCCTCGTAATCGACCACTATTGTGCCGCCCTTGTCGCGGTCGGGAAAAGCGTGTTTGAGCGCGTTGATAACCAACTCCGTTACGATCAGGCCAAGGCTGGTGGAGACGTTTGCCGTAGCCGAACTGTCGTCTGTCGTGGAAGTCAGCGTGATCCTGTCTTCCTCGTCGATCATCGATGCACCGATACTGTCGCACAGGCCTGCAAAGTATTGGCGCAATTGGACATGATCGTCGCTTGATACGGCGAGCTGCTTTTGCAGCGTCGCGATCGACAGGACCCTGTTATGCGCATTGCGCAGGTGCAACCGGGTTTCTTCCGATTGAACCCGCCGGGCGCTCTGCATCAGCACGCTGGCGATAATCTGCAGGCTGTTCGCGACCCGATGTTGCAATTCCATGAGAAGAACCTGCTTCTCCTTGATGAGGTCGTCCTTGATCTTCTCGGCGAGGCGAGCGGAAGTGACATCGCTGACCGTCAGAACGATCAGCGCAGCAGCCTCATCATAGTCGAGCAGATGCGCATTGAGAACGAGGCGGGCAGTGAGCTGACCCGAACGAACCAGATCCATCTCGTAGGCGTCGACGCTAGCGGTTCCAGCCAATGTCGACCGCAGGAGAGAGCGGAGCCGCGGCGCGCCCCATTCGCCTTCCCCCAATGTGTTCAAACTACAGCCGGCCGCGTCGCCCGCCTCGATGCCGAACGCAGCGCAAAAGGAATTGCTCGCCCCTACGACCTGAAGGTTGGCGTCGATAAGCAAAACAGGTGCGCGCGAGGAATGAACCAGCGCGAACGCAAGACTTTCGGCCGCAGCTAGTGAGGAAGATCTGGCTTTTTTCAAGATGGGCGCCTTTGGTGGCCGCCGAACTCGCATAGGCGCGAGTCAATGCAGGATGGACCATGCTCCGCAGGAATGCGAAGAGCTGTCCTGAAGCAACCCTACACTCCTAGGACTGAAAACCCCGCATCAATTCGACCTCGGCTGAGGCGAGAGCCCAACGCCCCCCGTCGCCGTCATTGTATCCGCCAAAAAAATCCCCACCTTGAAGCTATCGGTCTGGCACCCTTCTCGTAAGCGCCGCCGACCGAGAGACAATCGGGCTCCCGCTTACAAAGGGAGCATCCACATGCCTCACTCCTCCAGTTACGCAGCCCGCTCGACCAAACGACCTTCAGGCAATTCCAGGGGCGTCGCGAGCGTCGCACTTGCGTTCTCGCTTTTGTCTTTGGGTGCGTGCGCCACCGACGGGCGATCCAGAGACACCGGGGAACGATTGTCCGATCGGGGCAGGGAGATCGGAGCCTATGGAACCGCCTGGTCGCAAGGCCAGCAGGATGTCAAGAAGGGCGAGAAAATCGTCGAGAAGAGCAACCGAAGCCTTGCAGAAGGCGAGCGAGACCTCGCGCGGGCTCGTAAGGAGCTTGCTCAGGCTGAGCAGCAGATCAGCGATGCTTCGGCAACAAGGGCGGCCGCTCTAAAGCGGATAGAGGATGGCAAAGTGCAGATGGGCCGGGCAGAAGCAGATTACGCGACAACAAAGTCCGGGCCGTCGGCGGTCGATCCGGGATATTGAACGGGTTAGGCAGCTCGCGAGAGGTTCGGAATAGCCTCGACCAAAGCGTAAAGCGGCGCAGAAAACGAGCAAAGATGACGTCCGCAATGGGGTCGTTTGCAGACTGGCGGCTATTTTCAAGATGGCGTGGTTAGCAGACGGTGGGCTTTCGGTAGCGCGTTGGCGAGCGCGAACGTCTGAAATGAGGGTGGAAAGCGGACCGCAGCTCGATGTGCCTTCGACAGCCTTACCGGCCTTTCATCACCTGTCCAAACATCCCAGCGAACCCCGAGAAAACCAAAAAGATGCCGGACATCATAAAAACGAACGCAATGTATCCGGGATACTGAGAGGGCTCGTAATGCGAGGGGCCACGACGGTTAGCTAAATCGGTCAGCAGTATTATGAGGGGCTCGAATACCTCTCTGTTTGACGGCATCATGAGACCCGAGACCAGGAATATTGCCGAGGCGAATAGAAGCAACCATGAGCCGCGCTTAATGCGCCTGTAGTCCTCGCTCAGCATTGCGGGACGATGGCCGGACTCGGCAATGTCCGCAATGGGGTCGTTAGCGGCTGGTCCGTCTTTAGGCCAAGAAGCATGGAAGCGGCCTGTCAGCTTATGGCGAGCGCCGCGCCATGCGCGAACGTCCAATCAGAGGGTGGAAAGCGGTTATCGCCCTAGGTTAGCGTCACAGTGCATCGTCACAGGATATGTGAGCCGATAGGGATCTCCCCGCGCTTGGTCCGAATAGAGGTATGCTTGGGACTTGCTATAGTCAGCCACACCGTCTTCGTTGAGCGTCGAAATATGAAGCCAATCTTGGCCGAACTGCTCGTTCTCAAGAACTAACAGAAGTCCTCTGGGTTCGCCGTTCTCGTCAATGAAAACGCTTCCACGGGCCGAAGCCGCAATGCTGTCAGTTCCAGCTAATACGACTGCATCTCCGGAAAGATCATAGAGCACACCATCAAACGGATCATCGATGTAGCCCTTCAAAGAGATACTCTTGACCGCCAGTTTTAGACCGCCAAACGAATACATGTTCTCCGTCGACTTCGCGTCAAACGAACATTCGAAGTTGTCAGCAGCCAGTTTCTGTTTCGAGATTGGCCACCAAAAATATGCGGTGGCCGCCATAAAGGCGACCCAAACACCGACGCCCAAGAGCTGTTTTCATCTTGTCAGTCACGAGGGCTAGTTGCCAACGCGTCCCAACGTCCGCAATGGGGTCGTTAGCGGCTGGTCCGCTTTTGCGCCAGGAAGCATGGAAGCAGCCTGTCGGCTTCTGACGAGCGGCCCGCCATGTGCGAACGTCTGATTAGAGGGTGAAAGCGGAAATTGGAAAAGGTCACTCCAAACGACCGGTGATGCTCGTTATAGCGTCGAACATTGGGAGTGGAGCACCGGTCTCAAAGTCGCTCCAGACACTTGCATGGTCTACGTATTTCGCCACGAAAGGGAGTAGCTCGTCTAAGGTGTCTTGATAGGTA
>CAVUCI010000003.1:0-330136 GCA_963740025.1 uncultured Alphaproteobacteria bacterium | reverse complement strand
CCCGACCATTTCATTTAAGCCGCGCGATTAATCATCCGGCGTCGCCGGCCGGCTGAACTCCGCGGAGAAGATTCTCGTCGAGTTTCTCGCCATGTATAACCGATACGTCGCCGGTCGTTTCGAGCACAACCGCGCGCACCTGGTCGAGCGAGAGCACGTTTGCGGCGCGCATCTTGGCAAAGAGATCGTCCTTGCTGACGCGCGTTTGTTTCAGCGCCTGATCGAGGACCACCCCGTCGCGCACGAGCACCACCGGTTCATTCTGAATCAGGTTTGCCGCGGTATTGGACGCGCCGCGTAGCTTGGCGGCTGCAAACTGGACCACGAACAATGCGGCCATTGCCGCCATCGTCTGAAGAAACTTGGGCCATTCCTGCGATTGCGATGCGCTGGCGACCATCGACCCCATCGCAATCGTCATCACGAAGTCGAAGCTCGTCATCTTCGAAAAAGAGCGGAGCCCCACCAGCCTGACCAGCAGAACCACCCAGGAAAGCGCGACCGCCGCTAAAACTGCTCCGGTGACAAGAGAGTCCAGTATGGGGTTGGACAGAAAAATGGCAGGCCTCCTGCCGATATAAGCAAGGCCGGTCCTACTGGGTTCCCGGTTCAGCCGCCTCTCAGCAACTGCACGCCCCAATCGCGCTCGAACAGATAGAGAAGCACCCGCGCCGCTTCGCCGCGCTCACCGGTCAAACCGCCATCGCGCTCCATCAGCAGCCGGGCGTCCTCGTGCGCGATCGGGAGCAGGCGCTGGATCTGTTCGAGGTCGGCAACCTTGAACGGCGTGTCGCCCGACTGGCGCGTCCCGAGCAACTCTCCACCGCCACGCAGTCGCAGGTCCTCCTCCGCAAGGCGAAACCCGTCCTGGGTTTCGCGCATCAAGGCAAGACGCTCCTTGCCTGTCTCGCTGAGCGTGTCGCCGCGCAGGAGCACACAGACCGACTTCTTCGCGCCCCGTCCGACGCGCCCGCGCAACTGGTGAAGCTGGGCGAGACCGAAACGCTCGGCCTGCTCGATCACCATCAGCGTAGCGTTGGGCACGTCGACCCCGACCTCGATAACGGTCGTAGCGACCAAGAGCTTGGCCGCGCCGCTGGCGAAACGCTCCATCGCGGCATCCTTGATCTCGGGCCTGAGCTGGCCGTGGACGAGCACTACATCGTCACCGAACCGTTCCTTAAGCGCCGCGTATCGCGCTTCGGCGGCGGCGATGTCCTCGGTCTCGAGCTCGCGAACCATCGGACACACCCAATAGGCCTGCGCCCCGCCCTCGATCTGCTTGGCAAGCCGATCGACGATCTCGCCGGTGCGGTCCGCGCTGACCACTACGGTATCGATCGCTCGACGGCCAGGCGGCATCTCGTCGAGCCGGCTCACGTCCATCTCGCCATATTGCGCTAGGGTCAGGGAGCGCGGAATTGGGGTCGCGGTCATCGCCAACGTGTGCGGTGCGACCTTCCCCTTGCTCGCCAGCATCAGGCGCTGCGAGACTCCGAAACGGTGCTGTTCGTCGATCACGACCATGCCGAGGTTGCGGTAGGCGACCGTGTCCTGAAAGATCGCATGCGTGCCGACGATGATCTGGATGCTGCCGTCCTGCAGGCCCATCAGGATCGCTTCGCGCGCCCTGCCCTTATCGCGCCCGGTCAGTAGCGCGATCTCGACCCCGGTCGGCGCCAACAGTCGCCGCAGAGTATCGTAATGCTGACGGGCGAGGATTTCGGTCGGGGCGAGCAGCGCCGCCTGCGCTCCGGCCTCGACCGCGACCAGCATCGCCTCGAGCGCGACGACGGTCTTGCCACTGCCAACGTCGCCCTGCAGCAGCCGCAGCATGGGCCTGTCCTGCGCAAGGTCACCCTCGATTTCGCCGATGCTGCGGCTTTGTGCGCCAGTGAGCGGAAACGGCAGGTCGAGCTTGCCGCGCAAACTTCCGTCGCCGACCAGCGCCTGTCCTCGACGCCGACGGTTGTCCGCCCGCACGAGCATCAGGGCGAGGCTATTGGCGAGCAGCTCGTCGTAAGCGAGCCGGTCGCGCGCGGCGGCGTGCTCGCCCTTGTGGGCGAGTTTGAGCGCGTCGGCCCAAGCCGGCCATTTCATTTTGGCGAACTGGGTCGGCTCGATCCACTCGGGCAGTTCCGGCAGGCGATCGAGCGCCTGTTCGACGAGACCCGCGACCTTGGGCTGAGTCAGCCCTTCGGCCAGCGAATAGACGGGCTCGTTGAGAGTGCCAAGCAGCCCCGCACTGGTCTCGCTCACGTGGTCTGGGTGCACGATCTGGAGCATCTCACCATACCGGTCGAGGCGCCCGGCAACCCATCGCCTGGCACCCACCGGCAGTTGCTTTTTTGCGGTATAACTCGCGCGGCCGAAGTACGTCAGCGAAACGAAGTTGCGGAGAGTATCGGTTGCCATCACGTTGTACGGCCCTCGCCCGCTGCGGCTCGTTCGGTGCTCGGTCACCGTAAGCGGCACGACAATCTGCTCTCCCACGCTTGCGAGATCGAGGTTCTCGACGGGGCGCCGTGTCACGAACCGGTCGGGGAGATGGTAGGCGACATCGCGCACGCGGGTCAGCCCCAGCCTTTCGAGCGGCTTCGCAATCCTGGGGCCGACGCCGTCCAGCGTCTCGGTTTCGGCGAACAGGGGATTGAGCACATCGGGGCGCATGGCGCGTTCCTAGAAGTATTTCGTTGCGCTGCGAAGCGGGTCGAGATCGGCTGCCGTTTGTCTTATTCAGAAATTATGTTAACCAAGGATAGGGGTCGCTTTCCAACGGGGGGGCTTATGACCCGACACTTCACTTCACTTGCACTCGCAGCAGCTTGCGCGCTGGCTACCGTTTCCGCGCCCGTAATGGCGCAGGACACGCCTGAAGAGGCGCGGACGACTTACATGGTCATCCTGCTGAAACTCGCGCCCGGTGCGCAGGAACGCTGGAGCGAGCTACAGGACAAGTACTGGGCACCGGCGGGGGCCGCGGCGGGTTTGCCCAAGGCGGAGGTGCACTGGATGATGGATGGCCCGTGGGACCTGATGATCCTGCGCCCGCTACCACGCGGAATGGCTACGCTCGACACGCATTCCTCTCCTGAGGGTAAGGCATTCCAGGCGCAGTTTACGAAGCTCGCCGGATCCGAAGAGGCTGCAAAGAAGCTCAACGAAGAAGAAGGCAAGCTCGTCACCGAATCGATGCGCTACTTTTCCCATACGCATCCGTAAGGGGCGCAAAGCCTGAAGCTACGAAGCGGCGCTGGCCTCGGCCGGCGCCGCTTTGCGTTTAACTTGCCGAATGTAAGATTGGGAACCGGAAGGTCGATGTGCCGCTTGATCGGACACTTGAACCCATCAGCGGAGAACCGGCATGGCCGACCAGGAATACACAGACGCAATCATGCTCCTTCGTGCCGATCACGACGAAGTGAAAGGTCTTTTCGACGATTTCGAGAATACCGACGAGGCGGATCGCAAGAAGCAAATCGCCCAACAGATCTGCACCGAACTCAAAATCCACGACATGATCGAGGAGGAAATCTTCTATCCTGCTTTTCGAGGCAAGCTGGAAGACGACATGCTGGATGAAGCGATCGTCGAACACGATGGCGCCAAGTTGCTGATCAACGACATCGCCGATGGCGGCGACGCCGGTTCGAGCGAATATGGAGCCAAGGTTACCGTTCTGAAGGAACAGATCGAACATCACATCGAAGAGGAGGAGAAGCCCAACGAAGGAATGTTCGCCAAGTGTCGCGACACCGACGTGGACCTGAAGGCGCTGCTCCAACCGATGATGCTCCGCAAGGAAGAGCTGAAGAAGCAGGCTGACCGCGAAGGCCTTCCACCAGCCAAGATGTCCGAGGTGCAACCCGAAGCCGCGCATTAGGAGCTGGCGTTGCGCAACCGCGCCCGGTGGGCTAGCCGGGCGCGGTGCATCCGCCCGTCGCCCCGCAAATCGCATCTCGCCTTGCCCGAGCGAAGTTCCGCGCATGGCATCGCGGCACGCGCGAGGCCGATTTTATGATCGGAGGGTTCTTCGATCGCCATCACACGAACTGGGACGAAGCCGCACTCGCATGGTTCGAGGCGCTGCTCGAGATCGACGACGTGGATATCATGGCTTGGGCGCTCGGGTCCCAGACGGTGCCGGAAGCTTTCGCTGGCGAGAACATGACCGCGATGCAGCGTCTCGATTACGTCGAGATGCCCTGACGACAGACCGGAAACGGGTTGCTCTGACACGCGTTCAACCTATCTGACACGCAACGACCCCGCCCGAATTTCCCGGCCGGGTGCGGGCGCGTGCCCGCAAGACAGGATCATCATGCCGAACCTTCAGACAATTCTGGCTGCGGAAAAGCCGCTGACTTTGGCTGCGGTGCCGCGCGGCGCCCAACCGCTGGTGATGGCGGATCTCGCGCGGGCGGCGAAGGGACGCGCGGTACTGGTGACCCCGGACGACGCGGCAATGAACGGAGTGGCCGAAGCAGCGCGCTATTTCGCGCCCGAGCTCGAGGTGATCGAGTTTCCCGCGTGGGATTGCTTGCCCTACGACCGCGCTTCGCCCGCGCTCGCGGTCAGCGCGCGGCGGCTTGCCGCGTTGCACAGACTTCAGGTGGGCAAACAGGGTTCGCAGTTGCTCGTGACAACGGTCAACGCACTGCTGCAGCGCGTGCTCACCCCGTTTCGGGTGCGTGAGGCGGTGCGCGAGCTCAAGCCCGGTATGGAGATCGCGCGCGACGACCTGGTCGCGCTGCTCCAGCGTCAGGGCTACTCGCGCACCGACACGGTGATCGATCACGGTGAATTCGCAGTGCGCGGTTCGATCTTCGACCTCTTCCCGAGCGGTCTGGAGAACGGCCTGCGGCTCGATTTCTTCGGCGACGAGCTCGAATCGCTGCGGTTATTCGATCCGCATACGCAGATGACTACGGGGGTGCTCGACCAACACCTGTTGATCCCCGCGAGCGAGGCCCTACTCGACGAGGATACGATCAAGCGTTTCCGTAGTCGGTACCGCGAACGGTTCGGGGCGAACGCTACCCAGGACCCGATCTACCAAGCGATCAGCGACGGTCGTCGCCTGGCCGGGATGGAGCACTGGCTCCCGCTTTTCGAGGATCGACTGTCGACGCTATTCGATCACCTCGGCAACGACGATATTCTGGTGATCGACAACGCGGCGCTTGGTGCTGCGGACGAGCGCCTGACCGATATCGCCGACTACCATCGCCAGCGCGAGGACGGCACATATCGTCCTCTGCCCGAAGATTCGCTTTACCTTGCCAAGGGCGAACTGGAGGCGGCGCTGGCGGGGTTTCCGATCCACCGCGCCTCGATCTTCTCGGAGCCGGAGAGCGCGACCGTCATCGACTTCGGCTTTCAGTCGGGCCGTGATTTCACGCCTGAACGGGCGCGCGGGGACAATGTCTATGCCGCCGCGGCCGAGCACCTGAAGGCGGCGGGCAAGGCCGGCAGACGGCCGCTCCTGGCGACCTATTCGAAGGGCAGCCGCGCCCGCATCGCCTCGATCATCACCGAAGCCGGGGCGCCGGTCGAACTGGCGGACTGTTGGCAGGAAGCGCTCGGCGCGGCGGCAAAAGGCAAGCCGGTTGCGCTGGTTCTGCCGCTCGAAGCGGGTTTTGCGAACGACCAGATCGACCTCATCACAGAGGCCGATGTGCTCGGCGATCGGCTCGTGCGCCGCAAGAAGCGCCGCAAGAGCGCGGACGCTTTCCTCGCAGAACTGCAGGCCCTCAACGCTGGCGACCTAGTCGTTCACGTCGACCACGGCATCGGCAAATACCTCGGCCTCGAGGCGATCCCGGTCGGCAAGTCGCAGCACGACTGCGTGATGCTCGAGTACCACGGAGGCGACAAGCTATACGTGCCGGTCGAGAACCTCGAGGTTCTGAGCCGCTACGGTTCGAGTGAGGAGATGGTCGGGCTCGACCGCCTCGGCGGCGAGGCTTGGCAGAAGCGCCGCAGCCGTCTCAAGGAGCGCATTCGCGAGATCGCCCACGAGTTGCTGCGCACCGCCGCCGCCCGCTCGCTACGCAAGGCCGCGGTCGTCGAAACCGAAGAGGCGAGCTATAACCAATTCGTCGATCGATTCCCCTGGGAAGAGACCGATGATCAGGACCGCGCCATTGAGGAAGTACTCGAGGACCTGTCGAGCGGAAAGCCGATGGACCGCCTCGTCTGCGGCGACGTCGGCTTCGGCAAGACCGAGGTCGCGCTGCGCGCCGCCTTTGCCACCGCGATGAGCGGACGGCAGGTCGCGGTTGTCGCACCCACCACGCTGCTCGCTCGCCAGCATTACGAGAACTTCGCCGCGCGTTTTTCCGGCTTTCCGCTCAAGGTCGGGCGACTCAGCCGGCTCGTCGGTTCGAAGGAGGCCGCCCAGACTCGCGATGGCTTGAAAAGTGGCGACGTCGACATCGTCATCGGCACTCACGCGATCCTGTCCAAGTCGACCGAATTCAAGAACCTGGGCCTCGTCATAGTCGATGAAGAGCAGCGCTTCGGCGTCACCCATAAGGAGAAGCTCAAACAGTTGCGGGCAGACGTCCACGTCCTCACTCTCACCGCTACTCCCATCCCGCGCACGCTACAGATGGCAATGTCAGGCCTTCGCGAACTCTCCACTATACAGACGCCGCCGGTCGATCGCCTCGCGGTGCGCACTTACGTGATGGAATGGGACGACATGGTCATGCGCGAGGCCCTGCTGCGCGAACATCATCGCGGTGGGCAGAGCTTCATCGTGGTGCCGCGCATCTCCGACATGCCCGAGATCGAGGATTGGCTGCACAAACACGTTCCCGAGGTAAAGGCGATCAGCGCGCACGGGCAGATGTCGCCGACCGAGGTCGAAGAGCGCATGAGCGCGTTCTACGAGGGCAAGTACGAAGTACTGCTCTCGACCACGATCGTCGAAAGCGGTCTCGACATTCCGAGCGCCAACACGATCGTGATCCACCGCGCCGACCGCTTCGGCCTGGCCCAGCTGTACCAGTTGCGCGGCCGGGTCGGGCGCTCGAAATTGCGCGCCTACGCTTACTTGACGACGCCCGCGGACACGGCACTGAGCGAAGTCGCGGAAAAGCGCCTCAAGGTGCTCGGCGACCTCGACAGCCTCGGCGCGGGTTTCCAGCTCGCCAGCCACGATCTCGACATTCGCGGGGCGGGCAATCTGCTCGGAGACGAGCAGTCGGGCCATATTCGCGAGGTCGGGTTCGAACTCTACCAATCGATGCTCGAGGACGCGATCCTCGCCGCCAAGGCGGGTGATGCAGGCCTCGAGCGCGAGGCTGGGCCGAGCCCGCAAATCACCGTCGATGCGCCGATCATGATTCCAGAGGAGTACGTGCCAGACCTCGCCGTACGGATGGGTCTCTATCGCCGCCTTAACGATGCGCGCGATCAGGGAGAGATCGAAGCGCTGGCTGCGGAGATGATCGATCGGTTCGGTCCCCTGCCCCCGCCGACTGCGAACCTCGTCAAGCTGATCGAGATCAAGCGCCAGGCCATCCTGGCCAACATTGCCAAGATCGACGTTGGCGCGCGCGGCACGCTCGTGACCTTCCACAACGACGATTTCCCGGATCCCGCAGGCCTTCTCGCATGGGTCGAGCGGGTAGGCGAAGATGCCAAGTTGCGGCCGGACATGAAGCTGGTCCTGTCGCGCGCCTGGAGCGATCCACAGAGCCGGCTCAATGGGCTGTTCCAGCTTACCAAGGGGCTGAGCGGCATCGTAGCACGGGCCGGGAAGCGCAAGAAGGCAGCCTGACCGGAACCGATTCGCGGCGAACGATTGACTGCGATTCGCGCCCGATTCGGCGCCGCCCATAAGTGCGAAACCAATCGCATCCGTCGTTAACCTACGGAAAGGTTAACGACTTTCACGGCACGATTACCTTGGCAGGTGACTAAGCAATCGCCCCCGGTCCTACGACGCCATCGGTTATTCGGGGACGTGTAAGTGTCGACACCCCTGAATGATATTTCACAGTATTATCAATGGGATCGTCGGACGAACTGAATCTTCGTACACTTAGAAAACCAGGAATGCCCAAGCCCAAAAACAAAAAAGCCCCGGCGAAGCCGGGGCCTTTCGTAATCTGTCAGGCGATCAACGACCGCCGAGGATCCAATCGAACCAGTCCCACATCGACGCAATGAAGATCGTCATGACCAAACTCCCTTAGCAACCCTAGTGCTGGGAAGTATGGTTAACAGATGTTTTGGTTAATGCAAGTTTAAGCTGCTTGCGACTTGGCCTCCAGTCGAGCCAGCAGATCGTCCATCGGTATAGCCTTCGAGAAATAGAAGCCTTGAGCGGCATCGCAGCCGAAGTCGCGAAGAATACGGAACGCCGCTTCGTCCTCCACGCCCTCCGCTACTGCGACGCGCCTGAGGAATGGATCATCTCGATCGCGGTCTTGACCAAGGTCCGATCCTCTTCGGAATGGGCCATGTTCGCCACGAAGCTCCGGTCGATCTTCACCTCGTCACTGGGGATTTGCCGAAGATAATGCAACGATGCATGACCGGTGCCGAAATCATCGACCGAGAGGCGAACGCCCATTGCCTTCAATTGCGAAAGAATTTCGGCGACGATTCGGTCGTTTCCGATCGGTGCGGTTTCCGTAATCTCGAGAACCAAATTGCGCGCGGGAAAGCTGGTCTTTCTCCAACGCTTTTCCAGACCTGTAAGGCGAAACCGGGATCGCGAAGATCGAGCGCCGAGATATTGACCGCAACGGTGAAGTCCGGCTGGATCGCAATCGCTCGTCCGGCTTCGCGCAGAGCCTTGTCGAGCACGAAATTCGTTATCATCTCGATACGGTCGTGCTCTTCGGCGTAAGCGATAACCAGGGAGGGCTCAATTGGCCCGCGTTCCGGGTGATTCCATCGCAGCAGTGCCTCAGCCCCCATGATCCTCGCCGTTTCCAGCGATAACTTTGGCTGAAATGCAACCGTGATCTCGCGCTTCTGTATCGCTCTTTCGAGTTCGGAAGAGAACTGCAGACGCCAACTCCGATCTTCGCCTTGGGGAGCGTCACTGATCATGAATACCGCACCGTGGTGCGCCGCATCTTCCGCGCACTGGATTGCACTTTCGGTCCGCTCCCGAAGAGCGAGCGAATGATTTGCGTCGAATCCAATCGAAGTCGCCATGTCTGGCGCCCGAGACACCCACAGTGATGCTCGTGCGAAATACCGCGTGGAGACCACGCAAGTGCCCGCTGCGCTCGCTTTCCGGAATTCGGTCACGCAACCAGACGAGGGTATCCTTATGAAATGCGAACTGCGATCCGCCCTCTGCCGAACGAACATATCCTCCGCCTTGACCAGAAGTTCGTCGATCTCCTTAGGCGAAAGGCGACGCGCTGATCGTCGCGAAGTTACGGATCTTGAGTGCAATGACGTCGCATTCTGGGTGCGACTTCGGACGAGTAGAACTGCTCGATGCGAACAAGTCCCGCCCGCTCCCGCGATAAATCGAGACGGCGAGATTTCGCAGCCGGATCGCGCAATAGAGGCTCAGCAATGCGCTCATGACCGCCATCTGCACCGAAAAGAGTTCGAGCG
This sequence comes from uncultured Alphaproteobacteria bacterium, assembly GCA_963740025.1. GTDB lineage: Bacteria > Pseudomonadota > Alphaproteobacteria > Sphingomonadales > Sphingomonadaceae > Tsuneonella. The sequence continues at coordinate 320,542 of CAVUCI010000003.1, read as the reverse complement.
ATGCCTGGACAATGAGCAGCGTTACGCCAAACCCGACGGCCGCTCGCAGCGAAGGCACCTTCTGGCGGGCCTGATAAGTATGAAAAGCGCCGCGAGCAGGAATGGAGGCCACCAACCGAGGTCAACGGGCATCCCTTCCCGCAATGTTTGCGCACCGAGCGCGTGAATCTGGGCTCCCGCAATCACCCCGCGCCATTGCAGCCCGTAACGATCGGGAGAGGCCTGGTTAGCGGGGGCGATTATCACGTCTTTGCCGGCGAATTTCGAGGCAGCGACCCTGCCCTTCAAAACGTCGAGCATAGCTGAACATCGGGATAGTGCTGAAGTCGATCGACAGGTCGGGACGATAAATCCGTCCGCTCTTATCGTGTACACCGGCCAGTTGCGCCGAGATGGACGGAACCTGCTTGCCCAGAATCTCGGAACTGGTCGGGAGGCCCCATGAAATTCCAAAGACCTGCTGCTTCCCATGCATCGACACCATCGGCGCCTTTCCACGAAATCGCTTGTTCGTGAGAAGCTGTGCCGGTCGCCAGTAGCCGTATCCAATTCAGGCGAGGAGCCAATGAATACGCTGCCCTTGTGCCGCTCCAGCGCAGCGATCAATTTATCGTCTTCTTTGCGGGTCGACACGTCAGAATAGGCACGATCGAAGACGATGCGGTTCGCACCACTTCTAAAGAGATCTATCGATAAGCCGGGCATCGTCTCCCCGGAGCGGATCGCGTGTGCCGAGTTCGTCAAGCGACCGATCATCGATCATGATCAGGACCGTCCGCCCATCGGCAGGGTGCTGCCGCAAGGTGTCGCGGCCCAGGCGAAAAAATTCCTCCAGAGGCATCGGCACGTCGACAGACCCGGAAATCAGTCCGATCGCGATTGCCCACAGGGCGATACGCCGGCGCGCCTTTTCAGGACGGTCGGATTGCTTGCGACTTCTGGACAACCACGCTCGCATGCGCGCGAAGACACCGGCACGACTGGCCGTTTCTGTCTTGTTTGCGCCTTCGAATTCGAGGTCAGGCGGCACGCCGTGTCCTTTTGCTGCGATCGGAAAGCTCGCTATCGGACCAAATGGAAAAGAAATCGTAACCCTGATTGCGGGTTAACGCCCGTCAGCGCCGCGCAATCCACGCACGGCGGGGTCTGCAATGGTTAATGCGGTAAGAGCTTGCCGAAGGTTCTTCGCCGGACCGACAAGGTTCCACACGGCGTAGCTCCATGGCGAGCGGTGGCCGGGAATAGGCTCGGCAAAAAGAAGATTGCCGCAGTTTATACGGCGTTGGAGCCGCAGCAGAGGATAATCCCGCCAAGGCAGGCCCGATATAAATCGGCACCCGAACTCGTATCGCGCAAACCTTACCGGGCAAGCAGAAAACTTGCCCGACAAGGTTTAAACGGGGTTACCGCCGACGCGGCAAAAATTGTGCACCGCCGCCACTGTCGATCGGCGGGTGTACGTCGCAGTCAGCCCGCGGTGGCGCCCGGCGCGCGCTTTTGCACCAGCTCGTAGGCCTTTTCGTACCACTCGTTCCCCGGGTAGTTCGCTCCGAGCACCGCGGCGTTCTTTACCGCTTCCTGCGGGATACCGAGCGCCAAGTTGGTTTCGACCAGGCGGTAGAGCGCCTCGGGAGCGTGACTGGTGGTCTGGTAGTTCTCGACGACGTTCTGGAAACGAATCTCGGCAGCGAGCCAGTTGCCTGCACGCTCGTAATAGCGGCCGATCTCCATCTCCTTGCCCGCGAGGTGGTCCTCCACCAGGTCGAGCTTCAGCTTGGCGTCGCTCGCGTACTCAGTCGCCGGATACCGGCGGATCAGCTCCTGCAGCGCCGTGCGGGTCTGCTCAGTCACCTTCTGGTCGCGGGTCACGTCGCTGATCTGCTCGTAATAGCTGATCGCGATGAGGTAGTACGCGTAAGGCGCGTCCTTGTTGCCCGGGTGGATCGAAAGGAAGCGCTGTGCGCTCTCGACCGCCTTGTTGTAGTCCGCCGCAACGTAGTAGCTGAACGCGCTCATCAGCTGTGCGCGGCGGGCCCACGGGGAATAGGGATGCTGGCGCTCCACCTCGTCGAACAGCGCCGCCGCAACCTTGGGCTGGCCGCGATCGAGCCGGTCTTTGGCCGCGGCGTAGAGCGATTCCACATCGCGGGCGACGTAAGCGGTGTCCCGCACATTACCCTTCCCTGCGCAGGCCGAAACTGTGAGCGATGCGCCGAGGACGGCGGCGGCGATAACGAACCGAGCGGACGGCCGGCGCGAAGCGGATTTGCGGGTCTGCATGAGGGGCGCCTATAACCGCCCCCCGCGTGAACGCAAAGTGAAGTTGGCGGCTTGTGTGCAGAGGCTTGCTGGCGCTATCCAAGGCGCTTCACCGAGAGCGCGCGACGCATGGAAATGCACGGGAGCAAGCCGGTTTACGTTTCCGCGGGCGATCTGTCCCGCGTGCCCCCTTTCGCCCTCGGCACACTGAGCGTTGACCCTCCTACCCGCTCCATATCGAGCGGGGAACGGCGCGCGGTACTCGAACCGCGCGTCATGCAGGTCCTCGTGGCGCTGGGCCTCGATCCGGGCCAGGTCCTGTCGCGCGACGATCTTATCGCACTATGCTGGGACGGCAGGATCGTCGGCGACAACGCCATCAACCGGGTGATCTCGCTATTGCGGCATGCCCTCGCCGAAGTCGCGCAGGGCACGGTCCGGCTGGAGACGATTACCAAGGTAGGCTTTCGTCTGGTGGAAAGCGCGGATGGACCGGTGACAGGCGCCGATCCCTCCGCACCCGGGCGCGAAACGATATCGCGCGTCGGGCGCCGATCTTTCATCGCCGCGGGTGGTGCTGCCGCCTGTCTTGCCGTTGCCGGGCTAGCGATCTGGACGAGGAAGTCCCCGATCGACCCTCAGGCGGTCGATCTGTATAGACGAGGCCAGCTGACACAGCGCACTGGCGAGCCGGGAACGATGGACCAGGCGATGACCAACTATCGCCGCGCGGTCGAAATCGCCCCCGACTATGCCGATGCCTGGGGTGCACTGGCGATCGGCTACTACCATGCCGCGAACGGCTTTTCGCGCAAGGACCGTGCGGCGTACGGCGAACTCATGCAATCCGCCGCGCGACGGGCGCTCGAACTCGATCCCGGTCAACCCGATGCGGCCACTGCGCTGGTATTGTCACGCGGATTTTACGGCCGGGAATTGGAGGCCGAGCGGGATCTTAGGCGCTTGCTCGAGGATCACCCGGACTACTGGTACGCCAACGCCCAGATGGGCATCTTCCTGCGCGGATTAGGTCGGATTCGCGAGTCCATCCCGTACACGAGAAAAACCCTGCGGATCGATCCCAACCTTCCCGTCGGCTGGGGTAAGCTGGCGATCGCTCTCGTCCAGTCGGGCGACATTCAGCAGGCGGATATCGCACTTGATGAAGCCGGCCGAAAATGGCCATCGAACGGTGCGCTCTGGTTCTCCCACTACGTCGCGCTGATGCAGACGAAGCGGTACGAAGAGGCAGCCTGGTTCGTTTCGAACCCTGCGACTTTACCGGGCTATATGCCCCGTCAATTCGTGGTGCTTCTGTCCCATGCCGCGGAAGCCACAAGGGACGGGGGCAGCAAGGCCAAGAGGGCTACGCAGAGCATCAACGAAATGATCGCTGAAGACATCACGAATACGCCATTCGCGGCACCACTGCTCGCCTCGCTCGGTGCCAGGAGCGACGCTCTGATTGCGCTCGAGCGATATTATCCGGATGGGGCCAGAAGCCCGGCACCGCTGACCCCGATCGAAACCGAGCCGCTTTTTCTCCCCTCCATGCTCGCATTGCGAGGCGAGGCCGCATTCACGCGCCTATTGCAGCGAACCGGGCTTGAGAAATACTCGGCCGACTCGGGCAGCCAGCCCGACTTCCGTCGGAGCTGACCGCCCTTCCCAGGGAGAGCGTTGCGGCACCCGGGGAACGCAACGCCATCCACATTTGGCAGCTAGAACTCTCCCGCGATGCCCGCGCGGAACGCATTGTTCTTCTTTCCCGCAAAGCTGAACCCGACGCCCAGCGCTATCGGCGTCTCGCCTTCGAAGCGGTGCATAATAGACCCGCCGACGGCCCCTTCACCTCGGAACACTGCTCCGTTCAAGACATAGCTCGTGCGGCCCGGTGCCGAGGGGAACGGTGCATCGGCCATGGCGACCGCCGCCGCCACGCCCTTGCGATACTCGCTGCGGTCCAGTTCGCGCAGGTCGAACAGGGTGGAAACCTGGCCGTTCAATGCGTCGATCGAGCCTTGCATCCCCGTGGCCGCAGCCTGAAGCGTGGCAAGGCTCGAAAACAGCGTGGTATCGCGGCCGAGCACACCGTTCGCATCGACCGTCGCGATGGCCACCGGCCCGCTTTGCGCCGCGGTGCTGGCGGCGATGTCGCCCACGCGCACTGCGCTGCCGGTTCCGCCCAGCGCGACCTGGTTCGCTGCGGTGGTCGCCGCCCCGGCACCAAGCGCGGTGGAACCGGCGAAGTCTGCGGTTGCCAGCCTTCCAACCGCGGTCGCCCCTGCTTGGGTGGCGTGGGCGCTGACGCCCACCGCGGTCGCGCCCAGCGCAGTTGCCTGGGTATTGTGGCCCAGCGCCGTCGAGGCGATGCCGGACGCTGTCGAGATCGCTCCTACCGCGGTGGACCGCAGCGCGCTGGAGGTGCTCTGATTGCCGAGGGCGACGGCTCCCTGGCCGCTCGCGAGCGACGTAGTGCCCGCTGCCAGAGCGTCCGCTCCCGACGTCGTGGCGTTCGAGCCGAGCGCGGTGGCTCCGTCCGCAATGGCTTGCGACAGCCCGCCGATGGCAGTGGCATTCGACCCGTTGGCGATTGCGACGCCCCCGAACGCGCTTGCGAAGTCGCCCTGCGCCGCGGTGGCCATGCCGTACGCGGTGGCATAGTTGCCGGTCGTTGTCGTGGCGGTCGCCGAGATGGCGCCGGTCAGCGCGCCCGAGAATGTACCGTTGCCGTTGACGAAGGCCAATGCGCCCTGCCCGGTGATGGAGCCGGTCGCACCCGCGAGCCGCCCCGTTCCACCGGTGATGACGAGGTTCTCGACCGAATCGAACACCCCCGGCGTGCTTCCGGCGGCAACGCTGCCGGTGTACGTGCCGGTGATCGTGTCGCCGGCGGCGAACGTGTAGGTGAATTCCCCATCGTGCGTCGCGGTCGGCGGCGGCGAGTCGATGCAGTGGCTCTGGTCGGATACAAAGGTACCCAGGTTCGATGTGCCGGTCGAAGAAATCGCGCCTGGATGGATCTCGACCGTGTTGAAGTAAGGGGGCGAGCAGCGTCCCGTGCCCGGCGGCGAAAGCGGATTGACGTTCTCCCGCGTCCCGTTGAAATCGATCGACTGGCCCAGCGCCCCCGCCGGCGACAGACCGGCCGCAAGAGCCAGAAGCGAAGGTATAAGCAAACGTGACATGGCGGTTCTCCCTGGTGTGAAACCGCCGGCAAGGTTGCGACAGGACCAGGCCGGGTCGCGACCAGCAAACCGTTATGAAGCGCTCATATTTTCGTGATGTCCCCTGCCCGCACCGCTTGCGGCCGCGGATGGCTAAGAAGGCGTTAACGACGCCCCGCAACCACGCGGCAACCGCGTCGGCGTACCCAGCCCTCACCACGTTTGCCGAGGATGCGAGACCGATGAACCTGATCCACCGCCTGATCCGCGACGAAAGCGGCGCCACGGCGATCGAGTACGGCCTGATCGTCGCCCTGATCGCGGTTGCGATGATCGCCGCGCTGGGAAGCACCGGCAACGGCATTTCAACGACCATGAACACGGTTTCGACCGGCATGGGGGGCTGACGCGCCACCGCTTAGGCGCGCGCATGCGGGCATTTTCCTACAGCGGAGTTTTCTGCTTCATCCTGAGGGATTCGCCCGAAGGAGACGCCCGCATGACCCGCCGCAAGGACCCGCGCGAAACGCGCACCCCGGTTGCCGAGATGGAGGCCGCCGGCCACCACCTTCCCCAAGAGATGACGGGCTTCGATCCCGTCCCACGGAAGTTCCGCCACGACGGCTGGACGCCCGAGCGCCAACGCGCCTTCATCGGGGCGCTGGCCGACACGGGAAGCGTCAAGCGCGCCGCGATGCACGTGAACATGAGCCCCGAGGGCGCCTACTACCTGCGCCGCCAGCGCGGCAGCGAAGGCTTCCGCCGCGCGTGGGAAGCCGCGCTCGATTTCGGAGTGCAGCGGCTGAAGGACGAGGCGTTCGAACGCGCCCTCAACGGCCAGCTCTCCCCCGTGTTCGTCGGCGGCAAGCTGAAAGGCTTCCGCCGCGTGAAGAACGACCGGCTGCTGATGTTCTGCCTGCGGATGAACATGCGCGGGCAGGACGGCCGCCGCCTTTCCGCCAGCTACTTCGACCCGGGCGCGGACCGGCTCTCGGGCAACCCCTTCTCGCCCTCGAGTAGCGACGCGGTAGGGCGACAAGGATATTCGATAACGATGCCCGTCCACTCGCAGGCCGAGAAGGACGACATGAACGCCGCGATGATCGAACACTTCGATCCGGTGGCGATGACCCTGCCCGAGATCGAGGCGATGCAGGCCAAGCTGGCCGAACTCGCCGCCTGGCGCCGCGCCGAGGACGAGGGAAAGCCCGAGGACGACCCGCTCACCAACTTCGTGTCGCTGGAGACCAGGGACTGGGCCCCCGTCGGCGACTGCATGGACGTCAACGGCTTCGGCGACCCGGTGGAAGAACTGGAGCCGTTCGACCCGGAGGAGGATGATTGGCAATCGCTCGGAGTCGAAGACGGCGCGTAGCGCCAACGCGAGTAACGCCAAAGCTTGGCTAGCCAAGCGACGCGTTACGAGCCGGTGCGCGCAGCGCATCGAGCGAGCCGGCCGACCTCGCGAGCAACGCCGCGAGGATCGACGTCACGGGTCGGACGGAGCGGTTGCGCCAGCAACCACGGAGCGGCGCGTGGCGGCGCTCCGTACTTCAGACCCGTGTGAGCGCCTTCCTGTCGTCGATCACCGCGCTGACGTAGTCCTTGAGCAGCCGCCGGCCCTTGGCTGTCAGCTTCACATACTTCTTGCGGCTGTCGAGCGGGTCGCTTTGCCGCTCCAGCAGCTTGCGTTCTTCCAGCGCCGAGAGATACCGCAAGGCCGTCGTCGAGGGGACGTCCGCGGCAAGACAGGCGGAGCTGACCGAGACCGCCTTGCCCTTCGCCTCCATGATAGCGGCATCGAGAAGCATGTCCCACGCCGGTTCGCCGAACAGGTCGACATCGCCGCCAAAGATCGAGGTGCGCAGACGCCGGCCGGCGTAAATCGATTCCAGCACCTGCGCCGGGACGCGGGTTGCAAACTGGCCTGCGGACAGGCCGAAACCTTCCGCCGCGCCTTCCAGTCGTTCGGTCAGTGTGCTGAGCCGCTCGACGATCTGGGCCAGATCGCCGCCGGTTTCCATCGATCCCATGATTGGCTCTTTATGGTGCCCACCACCTGCCTTTCAAGGACAAGAGGGTGAACAAACTAGTCCGATCCGGAATCGCGGTTCTCACCCGCAGGAGGCAATTTTGCCGGAGGAATATGCTGCATTCGGTCCAATGCGGACGAAACGTCTGCGGCGATCATGTGCAGGCCATAGCGATCAAGCAAGGCAAGCACTTCCTCGAGCCGCGCGCGCGCTTCGGCCAGTTCGTCCGCAACAGTCATATGGGTCTTTAATCAGTTGAAAATCGCAACTTATCGCAAGCTAACGGGCAACTCAACGTCAACCATGGTGGTGGGCGCGTGCTGGAGTGGGACAAAACCGAACGAGGGAGACTAGCGCCAAAGATTGCGCAGCAATCGACGCATTACGAGCCGGTGCGCGCAGCGCATCGAGCGAGCCGGCCGGCGGGCGGCGTAGCCGACCCGTTCGACGTCATGGGATTTACTCCCATGACATCTATTCAAAGCAAAATCGGCTGAGTGGCTCGAGGCATCGTCTGTACCGTCGTCATTTCCAGCCCAAAGTCTTCAAAACACTCGCGGCAAACTAACGCGAAATGATGATCTGTGGCACACCATCGCCATAGAGTCGGCGTTCCATTGGTGTCACCCTTCCGAAGTGCGAGCACATAATCGCGACCGGAACTGGACATCGCAGTTTGGAACTCCTTTTGCGATGCTAGCACGTCCGCCACACCTTTGATTGATGAGAAGCCGACGCCCTTCGTCGACGGACCTTCAGAGACGACGTAACACGCCGTAGAGGTGAAACGTAGGTGGGCACGCGGCGCTCCCCCGCCCTTTGCAAACTTCCCCGGAAAATCGACGCCGTAGTCCGAAAAGCGAAACTCGCGGACCAAATCCGAATTTCGCAAAATGTGTTGCTGATAGAATTGACGATCAAGGCGTTCAAACCTCCCGACAGAGCCGATCGGAATTTTTCTTTTCTTCGGGAAACTTGTAGATGAATAAAACGCATTTTCCCAATTAAGTAAAAATGGAAACTCTCCAAGCCTCTCTACGAGAACATTTGCAAACTGCGCCGAAAATTGTTGTGCGGCGTGTGTGTCGACTAGAAGCACTCCGCTCTCGGCGCCACGGCCAAGCTTCAGAAATAGATTGTCAATCTGCTGGAAGGCACCTGGCCTGTCGAAATCGGATATGTGGAAGCGAAGCATCCACTTACCTTCAGGATTTCGAGCGAGATATCTCTCCGCAGCGTCTAGGCAGGCTGGGCTTGATCGCAGAGATACAACGGGAAACGCCTGCGCGCCTGCTTGCCTTGCCCTCTCCGTGAGCGCGGTCATTGGATGATCGGCAATTATATACTTTACTTAGCAGCCTAGTTTCCGTAAGATGGCTTCACAAGGAACGAAGCCATGATTACCGATGTCTGCAACCCCATCTTTCACGACGAAGCCAAGGCAACCGCGCACATCGAAGCGCAGCGTTGGAACGGCGAGCCCGTGTGCCCCCACTGTGGTTCGCTCGCGGTCCGCAAGATGGGCGGCAAGACCCAGGCCGGTATGTTCCTCTGCAATGACTGCCGCGACAAGTTCACCGTCCGCACCGGCACCGTCATGGAGCGCTCGCATATCCCGCTGCACAAGTGGCTGCTCGCTACGCACATCATGGCCGCTTCCAAGAAGGGCATGAGCGCTTCGCAAATGGCCCGTATGCTCGGCGTTACCTACAAGTCGGCGTGGTTCCTCTGCCACCGTATCCGAGAGGCTATGGACGGCGCTGCTCCTACCGGCCCCATGGGCGGCAAGAGCGGCGTTATCGAAGCCGATGAAACCTATGTCGGCGGCAAGGCCAAGAACCGCGCCACCCGCAAGCCCGCTGCCAAGAAGGCTGTTGTCGCGCTCATCGAACGCGAGGGCATCGCCCGCTCGTTCCATGTCGCCAACGTCAACGCCAAGAACGTCCGCAGCCTGATCGTCACGAACGTCGATCGCTCCGCTCACCTAATGACCGACGAAAGCCCCGTTTACACCCAAGTAGGCAAGGAAATGACCCGACACTACACCGTGAACCACTCGGCTGCCGAGTATGACACCTACGGCGGGTTCAAGCACTCCAACACCGCCGAAAACTTCTTCTCGATCTTCAAGCGCGGTGTGATCGGCACCTATCACCACATGAGCGAAGCGCACCTTGGCCGCTACTGCGCCGAGTTCGATCTGCGCTACAACACTCGCGACATGAACGATGCCGAACGCGCCCGTGAAATCCTGCTCGGCGGTATCGGTCGCCGCCTTACCTATCGGCGGACTGATAAGCTCGCCGCCTAAGCTGGCGGACTTTCCCCGTCACATCGGCGAACGCCGCAAGCGCTGGACTCGCTAGGAGTCCGCACTAGGCTCCATTTGATGACCAATCCGTATGATGACGGCTCTATCTATCGCATGAGCGGCAGCGCCGTTGTCAAAGACTTTGAGCGCGCTGGCGTTGCCGCCGTTCGCGACCAACTCACTCGCGGGTTGTTGGACGCTCAAACCGAGAAGGTCGCAATCAAGTGGCTTCAAGCCAAAGAGCGCGAAGCCACCGATGCTTCCCAAGCGGAGCAGCTAGAAATTGCACGATCCGCTAAGGATGCCGCATGGGCCGCCGCAGAGGCGGCTCGCGATGCCGCACGTGAAGCCAAGACCGCCAACATAATCGCCACGCTAGCGCTTATCGCGGCGGCGATTGCGATTGCCATTTCCATTGTCGCCGCCTTTCTTGACTAGATCGCTGTGCGGCTTGTGCGGCGTTGCCAGCATCCGCTTTAGCGCGGCTTCCTCGCGGCGCTTGGTTTCCTCTGGCGAGTAAGTTTCAGGATCATCTGTCATGCCGCGCATTTACCCCGCAGAAGCCAGCAAAGTAAGCCCGTGCAAAATCGATGATGACACGCTCTTGGCAATCGGACGGCTGATCCGTGCGACTGCCGAAATCGAGGACATTGTTGACTGCTTCATTGCCAACCTCGCCGGAATTAGCGAAAGCCAGGCGCTGATCCTGGTGGGTCGCACCGCTATCACGCGCCGTCTCGAAATTGCGGGAATGCTCGCCAAAATTCGGACCGACAAATCGCGAGAAATCTATAAGGCGGCATTCCCCGCACAGTTCGACGACTTACTGGAGTGCCGGAACGCAATGGCCCACGGCGTGCTGATGGGAATGACTGATGACGGGCTTTTTGCCTTTCTCACCACTCCCACCAGTTCCACAAGGGGAGAGGCGGCAGTCAGGATCGTGGCGAGCTACAGCGCCGCAACCATCCTGTTTTTTGCGGAAGCAGCTGAGAAGCTTATTCCTTGGCTTGAAGATACGCTGAAGGTCCAAGAGCAGCGAGCAACACGTCCTCTGCGGCGTCTCTCGCCTCACCCCAAATCCCAAGACCGAGGCCGCGCAAAACCTCAGCGCCCGCCTCGATCATCGAAGGGGTAATTTCAAACTCCGGCCTGTCACGCTGCTCGCAAATAGGAATTGAACTCCGCTAAGTAAAGTATATAATTGCCGGATGATCGTCTAGTCGCGCTTCAGCGGCAGACTTCTCGACGGCAGCAATGTCAATGAATACCGGGTTCGATCCCCGATGCTTTTGTAAGCGCGCACCGAAAGTTCTGATGTGCTCAGCCGCACTTATACTGCGCAACTCGTCCCAATCGTATATATCGCCTGGCGGTACGTCGAAGACTGGTAAAACTCGATCAACCAGAGATGCCGGAAGTGAGGCTAATGCCTTTAGCTCGCCCAGTTTCAATTTGAGGATCGGCGCGTAGATCGCACGTGAAAGATCGTTCAGCATAATTCCTCTCCGAACACTTCCTTCAGTTTGCCTCTCCCCACAAGACTGCTGAAAAGTGAGTAGTCCTTCCTTTCAAGTCGAATACGACCAGCGACGATTGCTGGATTGATGCCCAGAGTGTCTGCGAATCGCTTCACCTCAGAGACATCGCTTGTGAACCTCACAAACGAGCGGTTCCATACCTCTTCCGGTATTAAAGCATTCTGCGCAAAGTCGTTAGCTTCCTGCTCGCGCTTATCCTCAACATCATCGACATCAACATCAATGAATCCCTCCGCCAAACCGCTGTAGCGATGCTTTGCGACGTGACCTAATTCGTGAAATAGGACAAACCAGAAATTATCTAGACGATCATTGCGAAGGGTCATTCCAATTAGCGGATTTCCGCTGGGCAGCAGGGTTGCTGCCCCATCAAGAAGCGAACCTTGAAGATGACTCACAAACACAACACACACGCCGGCTTCCCGCAGCATTGAGATAGCCTTCTTCGGCCCCTCCGGCTCGACTGAAAGATGAACCAAATCCCTCAGAAAAGTGGGCTCAAGCCCACTGAATGAAGGTAGGTTTCTGCAGCGGGAGCGGCCCCGTTCATTGACGCGAGCTTGCCACGCCAAAAGCGCGCACTTCGTGCGATCACTCATAGGAGTTGCCGTTCGCTTATTGAGCATCGGAGCCACAGTTCTAGTACCAGTATTTTCGAAATACTGGATCATTAATCGAAATCTTTGCTGACCATCGCGAATATGTCGATATGCACTATCAACCCATCCCTTCTTAGCCATTTCAGCGAGAGGGAAGTATTTAGGGTCTATGTTTGAAATGAAATCTCGCACGTCAGTTGTCGTGCGAACACCCGCAAACTCATCTCGCTCGAGATTACCACGCAGATGTACTCCTAGCGCCTTTGAAATCTCGACTAAGCGCGCAAAGCTAGCAGACGCGTATCGATCTTTTTCGTATCGCTGTACCTGCTGCTCTTTCATACCTAGCCTGTCAGCGAATTCTCGCTGGGTCCAGCCGTTTGCAATCCGCGCCGCCACTAGACGCGGTCCAATGTCTTCAATGGATGAAACGTCTAATGCTTTGATATCACCCCTGGACAGATTCTCGTAAGTCGTAAGCTGCTCAGTAAGGTCTTCGATCTGAAGCCGAAGGCTACGACGATGCGCCTCGGTGATCTCGGGATCGATGCCAAGTTTAGCAAGATCGAGTCCTTTTAGCTCACCGAGTGACTCCTTAAGCCCCTCGAGAGACTTCTTCGTTAGGGCATACTGCCGAGCGTTACCGATCATTTTCGTTATCCATTCCTGTCAGACGATCGAGATCGTCAGTATTCCTTTCTGCGGGATGCCGCGGCGCGTGTCGGCCTGAAAAAATTTGGGCCAGGCATTGAAGCCAGGTATCTTATGATTGCCGATCCAGAGCTCCCCACGATGGTGCGCTTTCTGTGCGATCTTCATGGCTGGCATATCATCGTACATCCGATGGAGCGCATTGCGTTTGACACCCACCGGGTCCCAGCAGCCGTCGAAATCATCCGGCTCATCGACGGCGGTGACAAAGCTCCCGGCGAGGTAGATGCGCTGGCAGTCCGCACGCAACAAATCGGCGATTGCGATATCGAGGCCTTCCAGCAGCCAAGCACGTCGTGCCGACCAACCGAAGGTCGCATGGACTTCGGCGAGGGTTGCGGGATGCACTCCCGGAGGGAGGACGTCCGGTTGACCGCAAACCGCCGTGACCAACGTGGGAATCATGACACAACTATAGTGTTGTGTCATGTCGTTGGCAAGGTGGGTGCTGAGGTCGACGTGCAGGCCCCCACGGCCCGGCTCCGCATCGCCTGCGGCGCTTCTCCGATGGCCCGTGACGTCGATCCTCTCGCGCCGAGGTCGGCCGATACTCCCGCTGGCCTGCGGTCACCGGCTCCCAAGCTGCGGTTGCCGTGCAATCCTCGCTTAGGCGCCTGCGGTCGTCACTCTTCCCCCATCCTAAGCGCCGCAATAAACGCCTCCTGCGGAATGCTCACATTGCCGTACTCCCGCATCCGCGCCTTGCCCTTCTTCTGCTTCTCCAGCAGCTTCTTCTTGCGCGTGATGTCGCCGCCGTAGCACTTGGCGGTCACGTCCTTGCGCAGAGCGGCGATGGTTTCGCGGGCGATCACCTTGCCGCCGATCGCGGCCTGGATGGGGATCTTGAACAGGTGGCGGGGGATGAGGTCCTTCAGCCGTTCGCACATGCCGCGCCCGCGCGCCTCGGCGACCGAGCGGTGGACGATCAGGCTCAGCGCATCGACCGGCTCGTTGTTGACGAGGATGTTCATCTTCACGAGGTCGCCTTCGCGCAGGCCGATCTGCTCGTAATCGAAGCTGGCATAGCCGCGGCTGATCGATTTCAGCCGGTCGTAGAAATCGAACACCACCTCGTTCAGCGGCAGCTCGTAGGTCACCTGTGCGCGGCCGCCGACGTAAGTCAGTTCGCGCTGGATGCCGCGCCGGTCCTGGCACAGCTTGAGGATGGAGCCGAGGTATTCGTCGGGAGTGTAAATCGTCGCCTTGATCCACGGTTCCTCGATCGTCTCGATCCGGCTGGGGTCGGGATAGTCGGCGGGATTGTGGAGCAGGATCTCGCGCGCGTCCTCGGTCTTCGATGCGCGCAGCTGGATGCGGTAGACGACGCTCGGCGCGGTGGTGATGAGGTCGAGGTCGTATTCTCTGGAGAGGCGTTCCTGGATGATCTCCAGGTGGAGGAGGCCCAGGAAGCCTGCGCGGAAGCCGAAGCCGAGCGCGGCGCTGCTCTCCATCTCGTAGGAAAAGCTCGCGTCGTTGAGGCGCAGCTTGGCGATGCTCTCGCGCAGCTTCTCGAAATCCGCCGCGTCGACCGGGAACAGGCCGCAGAAGACCACCGGCTGCACTTCCTTGTAGCCGGGTAGCGCCTGAGTCGCCCCGCCCTTCACCGTGGTGATGGTGTCGCCGACGCGGGCCTGTTCGACTTCCTTGATCTGCGCGGTGATGAAGCCGATCTCGCCCGGGCCGACCTCCGGCAGGTCGACGCGCTTGGGGGTGAAGGCGCCGACGCGGTCGATCAGGTGCTCGGTCCCGCCCTGCATGAACTTGACGTTGAGGCCCTTCTTCAGGACGCCGTCGATCACGCGGACGAGGATGACCACGCCGAGGTAGGGGTCGTACCAGCTGTCGACCAGCATGGCCTTCAGCGGCGCATCGCGGTCGCCCTTGGGCGGGGGGATCTTCGCGACGATCGCTTCCAGCGTGTCCTCGATGCCGATGCCCGACTTGGCGGATGTGAGGACGGCCTCGCTCGCGTCGATGCCGATGATGTCCTCGATCTCGGCGCGGACCTTCTCGGGCTCGGCGGCGGGCAGGTCGATCTTGTTGATGACGGGGACGATCTCGTGGTCGTGCTCGATCGACTGGTACACGTTGGCGAGCGTCTGCGCCTCGACCCCCTGCGCGGCGTCGACGACGAGGAGAGCGCCCTCGCACGCGGCGAGGGAGCGGGAGACCTCGTACGCGAAGTCGACATGGCCGGGCGTGTCCATGAGGTTGAGCTCATAGGTCTCGCCATTGCGCGCGGTGTAGTTCAGACGGACCGTCTGCGCCTTGATGGTGATACCGCGCTCACGCTCGATGTCCATGTTATCAAGGACTTGCTCGCTCATCTCCCGGTCGGTCAACCCGCCGGTGGCCTGGATCAGCCGGTCGGCAAGCGTGCTCTTCCCGTGGTCGATGTGGGCTATGATCGAAAAGTTGCGGATGTGCTGAAGGTCGGTCATTTGCGCCGCCCTTAGCCGCGCCGATCGATCCTGTCAGCAGATCGATTACGCCGCCTTGTTGGCCACGGCGAGATCAACCTGGAGGAAGTGCGGCTTCGACTGAGGCACATCAGGCCGCTCAAGCGGCAGGTAGGAGCCCGGCGGTAGCGCCGCGAGCGGCATTCCGGCGGCTGCCAGCGAATACGGGCTGATCCGGTGACGTGTACAAAGGCCATCCGCGCCGTCGCTGATCAACTTTTGTTCGAATTCGAGCCCTTGGGAATAGCCCTCGCTTCGCACGACCTCTGCCACGACGAGTTGCCCGCCGCCAAGGTCGAGCACGAGCGATGTGCCGAGCGGTACATCCAGCAGGCCGTCGATCCCCGCTCCAGACTTGGAGAGGTTGCGCATGACGACTTCGTAGCGGTGGTCTTCATGAATGACGCCCACCTTGCGATAAGTCGACCGGCGATCCGCGCGGTGTTTGGCAGGTCCCTCGGGGTCGAACTTGAGTCCGCCGCGCTCGAGGCGCTCCAGCAAGGCTTCCTGCGGGAGCGCCTTGGAGAAGATATATCCTTGGATGTGGCTCGCGCCCAGTTCAGTGATTTTCGCCAGTTCGTCCATTGCCTCGACGCCCTCGGCGACGGTTTCCATCTTGAGCGCGCTCGCCAGACTCACGATTGCGGAGATGATCGCTGCATTGTTGTTTTCGTCCTCGTTAAGGCCTGAGACGAAACTGCGGTCGATCTTGATCTTATCGAGCGGGGCATTGCTGAGATAGCCGAGCGACGAATAGCCCGTGCCGAAGTCGTCGAGTGCAAGGCGCACTCCCATCTTTTTGAGCGTCTTCAGCATCTCACCGGTGCCTTGGGGATCACCCAAAAACACGCTTTCGGTGATTTCGAGTTCAAGCCGGGTTGGATTCAATCCGGTCTTCTCCAGGGCGGCCCTCACTACCTTGGGGACATCGGTACCGGAAAACTGGATGGCCGAGACGTTAACCGCAACCCGTAGCGAATCCGGCCACATCACTGCATCGCGGCACGCACGTCGAAGGACCCACTCACCAAGCGCGTTGATGAGATTGGTCTCCTCAGCAACCGGGACAAACTCTGCTGGACTGATCCAGCCACGCTCCGGATGATTCCAGCGCACCAGTGATTCCAGACAACTTACGCGATGATCCGACGTCTTGACGATCGGCTGATAGTGCAGCTCGAGCTGATCGGTGTGGATGGCATCGCGCAAATCTTCCTCGATCTGGCGGCGCAATCGTGCGCCATCCTTGAGTTCGCTAGAGAAGAATTGGTATTGCCCGCGGCCGCCGCCTTTCGCTGCATAAAGCGCTAGATCTGCGCTGCTGACCAATTCGTCGGTTTCGACGCCATCATACGGCGCGATTGCAATACCCACCGATGTGCCGATGATCGCCCTGCTGCCGTCTAGCGAATAGGGTTGCGAAACCATTTGAATGACGCTGTTGGCGATCTCTCCGAGCCGGCCGCGATCGTCGATGTCGGGCAGCATGATCTGGAACTCGTCACCCCCCAGCCGCCCGATCTCGCCGCGTCCTCCAATGATACGTTCGATGCGCTGCGAAACCTGCTTGAGCAATTCGTCGCCCGCCGGATGCCCGAGCGTGTCATTGACTGCCTTGAAGCGATCGAGGTCGAGCATGAGCAACGCGCAACTCCGCTTGGCGGCCTTATAGGCAGTGAGCGTCGTGGTGAGCCGCTTGGTCATGCGATGTCGGTTGGCAAGGCCAGTGAGCGAATCGTACTGCGCAAGGCGTGACGCGTCGCGCTGGCTTTCGCGCGCGGCAGTAATGTCCTTGGCGCTACCTCGATAGCCGAGAAATTCGCCGTTTTCATCGTTCTGCGGGCGAGCGCTGATCGACCACCAGATTTCTCGGTCATCCACGGCAAGCCGCACCGGGAGCTCGAAAATCGAATTTCTTGCTCGCAACTGGAACGCCAGCGGCCGCTCGGTGCGAACCTCTTCATCTTCGCGTTCGGGCAGGAATAAGGCGGACAGCGGAGTTCCGACAATATCCTCTCTGGTACGGCCAATCTGCCGCGCAGCAGTTTGCGAAAGATAGATTATCTGCCCGCTGGCATCGGTTGCCCAGAACCACCCGAGTCCGGCTTCCTCGAATTGCTCCAACAGGGCGAGACGGTTGTTAGGATCGCTCGCGTCCGGACCGGTCGAGTGATCGGATCGTTCCCGTTGCTTACGGGTGAAGATGCCGTGAAATGCCATACGTTGCGTCAGTCTTCCTCTCGCGTGTCGCGCTGCTACGACCAAACCGCTGAAATATATGTTAATCCAAGCTAATCACGGCGTGAGGAGGCAGCCCCGATGCCGACCACGGGCTGCTGAAGAGATGGACGGATCGACCGGTGAGGAACCTCTCGAACCGGCCGCCGACTTGCCAACTTGGAGACCCCCGTGCATGACCGGTCGACTGAAAAGCGATCGTCGTGGGAGAGGCGTCGATGAGCAGCCGTTTGGAACAGGAAGCCGCGCAATCGACGACTGCGTTGGGTCCGATGGTCGGGTTGGTGCGCGAAGACTTCGCAGGCGCAGTGGCACTGCTTCTGCGCGAAACCGCCAGCGATCCTCAGCGCACCATGCGCCACGCGCAGGCCGTGGGCGAAGACATGATCAAGATCATGAGCGGTCAAAGCGATCTTGCACCCGATCCGAAGGACAAGCGCTTCCGAGATCCCGCGTGGCAGTACAATCCGTTCCTGCGCGCCGGGGCACAGTATTACCTTGCGGTCCAGAAGGGGATGAACAACTGGCTCTCCGACCTGGAACTCGACGCGATCGAGCGCGACCGGGCGAACTTCGTCAGCCAGATCATCATCGACGCGCTAGCACCGACGAACACGCTTTGGGGTAACCCGACCGCTCAGAAACGCCTGGTCGACAGCGGCGGCCTCTCCCTGATCAAGGGATTGAAAAACGCCTACAACGACATGATCCACAACAAGGGCATGGTCAGTCAGGTCGATAAGCGCCCATTCAAGATCGGCGAAAACGTCGCCTCCAGTAAGGGCGCGGTCGTGCTCCGGACCGAAATGATGGAACTGATCCAATATGCCCCCACGACCGACGAGGTCCACGAAGTTCCCCAGCTGACGATCCCACCGCAGATCAACAAAATGTACATCAACGATCTCTCGCCCGAGAAGTCGGTGGTAAAGTACCAGCTCGATAACGGCATCCAGACCTTTGTGATCAGTTGGAAGAACCCGACCAGGGAACAAGGCAAATGGGGCATGGCGGACTACGTCGCCAGTTGCCGTGAAGCGATGGAAGCGGTCGCCAAGATCACCGGCAGCAAGAAGGTCAATGTCTCGGCTGGATGCTCCGGCGGGCAGACTGCCGCGGTGCTGGCGAGCAAGCTCGCGGCGGACGGCAGCGACCTGCTCGGCACCCTTACGCTGATGGTTTGTGTGCTGCACCCGCAACAGGGCGATATCGAAGCCGGGTCGCTGATGACCGACAACGGCCTGGCATTGGCGAAGAAGCGGGCCGCCAAGGGCGGTATCATCAAAGGGGAGGACCTCAGCCGCGGGTTCGCCTGGCTGCGGCCGAACGACCTGATCTGGAATTACGTGATCAACAATTACCTGCTTGGCGACGATCCTCCCGCGTTCGACGTTCTGTTCTGGAATGCAGACGCGACCAACCTGTCGGCAACCCTGATGGGAGACTTCCTGAAGCTGTTCGAAACGTTAGCGTTCACCAGGAAGGGCGAGGTCGAGGTCGCCGATCACAAGCTGGACCTGTCAAAAGTCGAAGCCGACCTGTTCATTCTCGGCGGGGTAACCGACCACATAACGCCTTGGCGCGCCACTTACCGGTCGACGCAGCTCTTCGGGTCGCACGATGTGACTTACGTCTTGAGCCAATCGGGCCACATGCAGGCAATCCTGAACCCGCCGGGGAACCCCAAGTCGAAGTATTACGTCCAGAAAGCCGAAGGAGATCTTCCCGCGACGGCGGAAGAATGGCTTTCGGGGGCGGAGGAAACAGCAGGCAGTTGGTGGCCCTTCTGGATCGAGTGGGTGCAGGAACGCTCAGGCGCCAAGACGGTTGCGCCGAAGAAGCTTGGCGGGAAGGGATACGAGCCGCTCGATCCCGCGCCGGGTCTCTACGTCCTCGAGCAAGCCTGAAGGATTTCCCTTGTCAGACCCGATGAAAACCGCCGACATCCGAATGATGACCGTGGGCGGTCGTACGCTGCGCGTCGCCACGTGGCGGCTCGACAAGCCTTCCGACCACCTGCCGCTCCTGTTCTTTAATGGCATTGGTACGAATATCGAGGCGGTCGCTCCGCTCGCTCAGGCGCTGGACGATCGCGGATTCGTAATTTTCGATATGCCCGGCATCGGCGAGTCTCCCGAACCGGTGGTTCCGTATAACCCGTTTACGATGGCGTGGACCACATCCCACCTGCTCGACGCTCTTGGTCTCGACGAAGTCGATGTCATGGGGGTGAGTTGGGGCGGCGCAATGGCTCAGCACTTCGCCCTCCAACACGGTGGCCGAGTTCGCCGACTGATCCTGTGTGCGACAAGCCCTGGCATGATCATGGTGCCGGGCGCGCTCAAAGCCCTTACCAAGATGGCCAACCCGCGCCGCTTTGTCGACGCGGCGTTCATGCAGCAGCACTTCACGACGCTCTATGGCGGCGGCCTCGGCTCGTCGCCCGACCGCGCCGACCATATGGCTCGGCTCAAGCCGCCAAGCACGCGCGGGTATATGTACCAATTACTCGCGATGATGGGATGGACCAGCGCCCCAGCGCTGCCCTTCCTGACCAAGCCTACCCTTATCATGATGGGAGACGAGGACGCGATCGTGCCGCTGGCAAACGGCAAGATCCTCCATAAATTGATCGCCGGCAGTGAACTCGAGATCTTCGAGGGCGGCGGCCACCTCTTCCTCCTCAGTCATCGCGAGCAGTCGATCAGTTGCATGCGCGCTTTCCTCGACCGCGAGGACGAGGTCGCGAGGGCGGCATGACACGCCACCTTGCGATCGTCGGCTCTGGCCCTGCCGGTTATTACACGGCTGAGGCCGCGCAGAAGCAGTGGGGCGACGATGTGCGGGTAGATGTGTTTGACACGCTGCCGGTCCCCTATGGCCTGATCCGGACAGGCGTTGCGCCCGATCACCAGTCGATCAAGGGGGTCAGTCGCCGCTATGAGGCGACCGCATTGTCCGACAACATCCGCTTCGTGGGCAACGTGACGGTCGGCGAAGACGTGACGGTCCAGGAACTCGGCGGGCTCTACGACGCCATTATTTTCGCTACCGGTGCGCCGCACGATCGCACGCTCGGCCTTCCCGGAGAGAACCTGGCGAACGTCTACGGCAGCGCGGCCTTCGTAGGTTGGTACAACGGGCACCCTCAGTGTGCCGCGCTCGACCCCGACCTTTCCGGCAAGAGCGCGGCCGTTATCGGCATGGGCAACGTCGCGCTCGACGTCGCACGCATTCTGTCGAAAACCGAGAGCGAATTCGCGGGAAGCGACATCGTCGGCCACGCGCTTGATGCGCTACGGGAATCCAAAATTCGCACGATCACCATCGTGGGCCGGCGCGGACCGCACCAGATAATGATGACCCCCAAGGAGCTCGGCGAGCTTATGCACCTCGAGCGCGCGAGCCCCCGGGTCGATCCGTCAGACTTGCCGGACGAATCCGAAGACGCCCTTCTCGAGCCCGGGCTACGCAAGTCGGTCACTCTCCTGCGAAACTTTGCCGCCATTCCGGAGAGCGAAAGGGCAGACAAGGCGATCGAGATCGATTTCGACATGTTCGCCAATCCGATCAGGATGATCGGCGAAAGCCGTGTCGAGGGGGTAGAGGTCGAACTGACCCGCGTCGAGGCTGGCCGCGCCATCGGAACCGGCGAAATCTATGTCATCCCCGCCGACTTGGTCGTGACATGCATCGGCTATCGGTCGTCGCCGATTGAAGGCGTACCGTTTGACGAGCGCGCGGGCCACTTCGCCAACGACGGCGGTCGCATCCTACCGGGCATGTATGCGGTCGGCTGGGCGCGGCGCGGCCCGACGGGCACGATTGGCACCAACCGCCCCGACGGGTTTGCCGTAATCGAAAGAGTTGCCGAGGACTTCGACGCAGGTGCAATCGGCACCTCGTCCAAGGAGGGGCGCGCCGGCTTCGACCGTCTCGCCGCAAGCCGCGGGATCGACATTGTAACCTTCCGCGACTGGAAGAAGATCGAGGAAGCCGAGAACCAAGCTGCGCGCGACGGGGCTCCGCGAGAGAAATTCGTCGATATCGCCAGCATGATACGCGCGCGAGGCTGACCGACTCGACATGTCGGTTGCGATGTGGGACTTTTCCTTGCGAGAGAGGAAACAGCCATGCCCACATTCGACTTGATCATCCGCAACGGCACCGTCGTCGATGGAACTGGAGCGAAGCCCTTCCCCGCCGATGTCGCCATCCGCGACGGGCTAATAGCGCAAGTCGGCACAATCACTGGTGAGGCGGCAGAGGAAATCGACGCAAACGGCCTTATCGTCACGCCGGGCTTCGTGGACATCCATACGCATTACGACGGTCAGGCGACTTGGGATGCAGAGATGGCACCTTCGAGCTGGCACGGCGTGACCACTGTCGTGATGGGCAACTGCGGCGTCGGATTCGCGCCTGCGGCCCCCGATCGGCACGAATGGCTGATCGGGCTAATGGAAGGGGTCGAGGACATCCCCGGCACCGCGCTTGCCGAGGGAATGACATGGAATTGGGAGACATTCCCCGAATATCTGGACGCGCTCGAGAACCTGCCGCGTACCGTCGATGTCGGCACGCACGTCCCCCACGGAGCAGTGCGCGCGTACGTGCTCGGCGACCGTGAGAAACCGGGCGCCGTGCCGACCGAGGACGACATCGCCGAGATGGGCCGCATCGTCGAGGAAGGAGTGCGCGCAGGCGCGCTTGGGTTCTCGACGTCGCGCACGGTGATCCACAAATCTGTCGACGGCGAACTTGTCCCCGGCACCACCGCCACAGCGGAAGAGCTGGTCGAAATCGGTCGGGCGATGGGCCGCGCGGGCCACGGTGTGTTTGAAATGGCAAGCGACCTCAAGCGCGAGTGGAACGAGTTCGCCTGGATGGGCCAAATCAGCCGCGAGACCGGCCTTCCTGTCACGTTCGCCGCGCTTCAGTCGATCGCCAAGGAATTGCCGCTGGATGAACAGATCGCGACGATGCGCGCCGAGAACGATAACGGCGCCAATATCGTCGCGCAGATTGCACTGCGTGGGAATGGTATCGTGATGGCCTGGCGCGGGACGGTCCACCCGTTCCGTTTCCGAGCGAGCTGGAAGGCGATCGAGGAACTTCCCTGGCAAGATCAGAAGAGCAAATTGCTCGACCCCGCCTTCAAGAGACAACTGCTGTCCGAAGCGAACGACTTTTCCGAGGCTCCTCAGGATATCCTGCCGTTGGTCATGGCGGTCGCGTTCGGGTGGACAATGCAGTTCGAAATGGACGACGATTTCGATTACGAGCCGCAGGCCGATGCCAGCGTGCAGGCGCGCGCCGCCGCCGCCGGGATCGATCCTCAAGAATACGCCTACGACCTGCTTTGCCGCGACGATGGTGCTGGATTCATCTACCTGCCGATCCTGAATTACGCCGATGGCAACCTCGATTTTCTAGAAGACCTGCAGAACGCCGACGACACGGTGAACTCACTCTCGGACGGCGGCGCGCACTGCGGAACGATCTGCGATGCGGCGAGCCCGACATTCATGCTGCAGCACTGGGTGCGCGATCGCGCGCGCGGCGGCCGGATACCTTTAGAGCAGGCCATCAAACGTCAATGCGCGGACACCGCGCGGCTTTACGGGCTCGAGGACCGCGGGATTATTGCGCCGGGCTATCTCGCCGATCTCAACATGATCGACATGGACCGATTGAAGCTCGGCAAGCCGTGGCTCGCGTTCGACCTGCCGGCAGGCGGCAAGCGTCTCCTGCAGAAAGCCGAAGGCTATGTCGCAACCATCAAGAGCGGCATCGTCACGTTCCGCAACGGCACGTGGACCGGAGAAACACCCGGGGGACTGATCCGCGGGCCGCAACGTGTAGAGATGCTGGAGGCCGCCGAATGAGGGCGATCCGCACCGGCGCATCGCCTTCGACAATTGACACCCTCAAGCTCGCCGACCTGCCCGCTGCGCGCGATCCCGGTCCGGGCGAGATCACCGTGGCGCTCAAGGCAGGTTCGCTCAACTTTCACGACTATGCGGTTGTGGCGGGCATGATCCGCACCCCCGAGGGGCGTATCCCCATGTCGGACGGTGCCGGCGAAGTGGTGGCCGTGGGCGAAGGCGTGGATGAGTTCGCGGTTGGCGATGCGGTGGTTAGCACGTTCTTCCCCGATTGGCTCGCGGGTCCCCCACCGGCAACCTTCGGCGGAGTGCCGGGCGATGGGATCGACGGTTACGCACGCGAAGCGGTGACGATGCCCACAACGGCGTTCACCCGCGCGCCGCGCGGTTGGAGTTATCTGGAAGCGGCCACCCTCACCTGTGCAGCACTGACTGCGTGGCGAGCTCTGTTCGTCGACACGCAGACGAAGCCCGGCGACACCGTTCTTGTGCAGGGCACCGGAGGCGTCTCGATCTTCGCGCTGCAATTCGCCAAGGCTGCCGGAGCGCGCGTGATCGCGACCAGTTCGTCGAGCGATAAGCTCGAGCGCGTACGCGAGATGGGCGTGGATGAAACGATCAATTACAAGCAGATCCAGGCGTGGGGTCCCAAGGCTCTCGAGCTGACTGGCGGGCGCGGGGTCGATACCGTGGTCGAGATCGGCGGAGCGGGCACTCTCGACCAGTCGATGATGGCGACCCGCATCGGCGGCCACGTCGCGATGATCGGAGTGCTCACCGGCATGTCGGCTCCCGTCAACACCGCCCTGCTGTTCAGCCGCAATCTGAAGGTTCAGGGTCTTACCGTCGGCAGCCGCGCAATGCAGCTCGACATGATTGCTGCGTTAGAGGCGAACGCAATTCGTCCAGTGATCAGCGATACGTTCGACCTGTCGGATCTTGCCGAAGCTTTCCGGCATCAGATTGCCGGCAAGCACTTCGGCAAGATCGCGGTATCGATCTGAGCCGGTTAAGCCAGCGAGATCAGACTCGCATCGGCATCAGCACGTAAAGTGCCTGGCTCTTCTCGTCCTGCCGTATCAGCGTAGGAGCACCTGGGTCTGCCAAGTGAAGTTCCACCGTGTCGCCATCGATTTGGTGGAGGATGTCCTTGAGGTAATTGGCGTTGAAGCCAATCTCCATCCCGTCGGCCCTGTAGTCGGCGGGGACTTCCTCGGCAGCAGTGCCGTTGTCGGGACTGGTGACCGAAAGCGTGACCTTGTCGTTCTCAAGCCCCATCTTGACCGCGCGCGTTTTCTCTGTCGCAATCGTCGCGACGCGATCGACGCCTTCGTAGAACGATTTCGGATCGAGTCTCAGCAGCTTGTCGTTACCGGTTGGAATAACGCGCGAATAATCGGGGAACGTTCCGTCGATCAATTTGCTGGTGAGGACCACCCCGCCCTCGCCGCCAAGCGTGAAGCGGATCTTGCTCGCCGACAGGTCTATCTGGACATTCGCGTCGAGCGATTCTTCGAGGAGTTTGCGCAGTTCAGCGACGGCCTTTCGGGGCACGATGACATCCGGCATTCCTTCGGCACCGTCCGGCCGGGGGATGGTGAAACGGGCGAGCCGGTGGCCGTCGGTCGCCGCCGCCTTGAGCACAGGCTGGTCTTCGTCCGAAACGTGCAGGAAGATCCCGTTGAGGTAGTAACGCGTCTCTTCAGTCGAGATCGCGAAACGCGTCCGATCGATCAGTTCGGCGAGCGTCTTGGCCGGCAATTCGAAAGTCGTCGGCAAGTCCCCTTCAACGATGACGGGAAAATCGTCGCGCGGCAGGGTTGGAAGCGAGAAGCGGCTGCGGCCCGCCTTCACCGTCATGCGGTTGTCGGCGGTCTCGAGACTCACCTGGCTGCCATCTGGCAGCTTGCGGGCGATGTCGAACAGGAGATGCGCCGAGACGGTGACTGCCCCCGGGCTTTCGACGGACGCCGCGGCCATTTGCTCGACCACCTGCAAATCCAGGTCGGTCGCCATGACCTTCAAGCTGCCGCCGTCCGAAGAATCGATCAGCACGTTCGACAGGATCGGGATCGTATTGCGGCGCTCGACCACCGACTGGACATGGGACAGGCAGCGCAGCAGCGTGGCGCGTTCGATGGTGGCCTTCATCGGTCTTACTCTTACCCCTCTCGCGCGCCTGCCTGCGTATCAGGGGCCGGATTCGCCCCGAAAGTCGGCAACAGACGCCGGAATATGTCGAATTATCCTTAGCGGTGAGGCTGTATGGGGCAAGCAGCAAGGCGGCCGACCGCCGATTTGGTGTGGATAACGCTGTTAAAGCCTGCCTCTAAGACAGCATCGCCATCCCGCCATTCACGTGGAGAGTCTGCCCGGTGACATATCCGGCTTCCTTCGAGGCGAGATAGGCGACCGCCGCACCGATATCCTCACCCTCGCCCATTCGGCCCATGGGAATGCGAGCGTTGAGTGCTTCCTTCTGCGCGTCCGGCAGGTTGTCGGTCATCGCCGTGCGAATGAACCCAGGCGCGACACAATTGACGGTGATGCCGCGGCTCGCCACTTCCTGCGCCAGCGCTTTAGACATCGCGGTTAGCCCGCCCTTGGCAGCGGCATAATTCACCTGGCCCGGGTTTCCGGTCGCGCCCACGACGCTCGTGATCGTGACGATGCGGCCAAAACGGGCTTTCATCATCGGCTTGGCAGACGCCCGCATGAGGCGAAACGCAGCTTCAAGATTGATGCGGATAACCTGCTCCCACTCCTCGTCCTTCATCCGCATCGCAAGGTTGTCTCGGGTGATGCCGGCATTGTTGACGAGAATGTCGAGCTTACCGAAAGTGTCGATCGCGGCTGGCACGAGTTCCTCGACCTGCGTAGTGTTCGACAGATCGCAGGTGATTTCGACATGGTCGCCGCCGACTTCGTCATTGAGCTGCTCGCGAAAGCTGCGCAACTTCGATGAGTTGGATCCGGACAGCGCGATCCGTGCCCCTTGGCGCGCCAGTGCAACGGCGATGGACGAACCGATCCCCCCGCTCGCGCCGGTAACCAGCGCGGTCATGCCTTCGAGGTTGAACATCAGGCTATCTCCTTCGCTAGCGCGTCGATGTCGTCCATCGTGATCACGCTTGTCGTCTTCGCGTCGCCGTCCGTGCGCCCGATCATGGGGGACAGCACCTTCCCGCCGAGTTCGACGAAATGCTCCACACCCGCCGCGCGCATTGCAAGCACGCTTTCGCGCCAGCGCACACGGCCGCATACCTGTTCGACTAGCAGTCGCTGTTCTTCGGCCGGATCGGTGACTGCTGCAGCGGTGATATTGGAGTATAACGGCAGCCGCATCGCCATGGGGGCGATCTGCTCGAGCGCCTCGGCCATCGCATCGGCTGCAGGCTTCATGAGGTCGCAGTGAAAGGGCGCAGAGACCGGCAGGAGCACGCCGCGCTTGATGCCGTGGTCCTTAACTTGCGCGACTGCGCGCTCGATCGCCTCCCGGTGGCCAGAAAGGACGACCTGCGTAGGATCGTTGTCATTGGCGACCTGGCATACCTGCCCCTGGGCGGCGGCATCGGCCAAGGCCTGCGCCTTTTCCAGATCGGCTCCGAGCAGCGCGCACATCGCTCCGACCCCAACCGGCACCGCCGCCTGCATCGCCCGTCCGCGCAACTTGAGCAATCGCGCGGTATCGGCCAGCGAGAAGGCCCCTGCCGCACAGAGCGCGGTGTACTCGCCGAGCGAGTGTCCGGCGACACAGTCGGTCACTTTCATGAGCGTGACGCCACCTTCCTTCTCAAGCACGCGGAGGACGGCAACTGCATTCGCCATGATTGCGGGCTGCGCGTTTTCGGTCAGAGTGAGTTGGTCCTCTGGCCCCTCGGCCATTATCGCCGACAGCTTCTGTCCAAGCGCGTCGTCGACTTCCTCGAACACCTGGCGCGCGGCGGGGCTCGCTTGCGCGAGGTCGACACCCATGCCGACCTTCTGGCTGCCTTGACCCGGGAATACGAACGCTCTCATCGCATGGCTCTCCTTTGCGCCGGAGCGCCTATGCGCGTCACGGTTCGCGGGCAACCCCGAAGGGCACGATATGGTTGTCGCTGTCGTGCCCGACGCGTGCGCGCCCAAGGAATGAGATGTCGGCGTGATCGCACCAATACCGCGCTATCTGCTCTTCGTCCGCGCCGAAGGGCCGGTCGTTTTCGGGGATGGCAGAAATTGCGCCCAACCTCAGGCCCGCGATGGACCCAAGCTTCGACACGAGTCCGAACATCAGCCGGTCCACCGCGTAGAGATGCTCGGCGACCTCCTCGATGATAACGACGTGTCCGGAGAGGTCGGGCATGAGGTTAGAACCCGCGAGCGTAGCGAGGGTCATCAAGTTGAAGGCAACGACCGGGCGTCCGTCGAGCTTCGGTTCCAAGCCTACGTCATCACCGGCGAACCAATCGAATGACCGGCGGACCGCCACCTCGCCACCCGCCCTCTTGAGGTCGACCGGCATGGGCCCGTGCACCGGTCGGCCAATACGATTCCTGTAGAGCGCTGCAAGAAGGTAACCGCAATCGGAGTAGCCTAGGTAAGTCTTGTCCCGCGCCGCTGCATTCAGCTTCGGCATCGCAGCCTCGGCGATGCGGTTCGAACCGTATCCGCCCTTCGCGAACCAAACAGCATCGACCGAGGCGTCGTTCGCGCAGTCGAGGAATGCGTCAAGACGTACCGCGTCGGTGCCCGCGAAGTGACCGTCGGTAACGAAGCACTGGTCGTGAAACGCCAATTGAAGGGAGTGATACGATCGTGTCGCGAGCTGGGTCACCGCTTCGGCAACTTCGCGGGAGATCGGGGTCGCGGGCGCGCAAATGGCGATACGGGTCATCGACGCCAGTCTAGCAGTGCTTCACATTGTGGTCAGCCCCGACTAGGCATCGCCCCCGGATTATGGACAGCCAAATCGACATTGCCGCCCAGCCTTGGTTTTTCTGCGGAATAGGCGGTTCCGGCATGCTGCCGCTCGCGCAAATACTCCACGGCTTTGGGGGAACGGTCGCTGGATCCGATCGCAGCTACGACCAGGGCCGGACCGCCGCGAAGTTCGGCTGGCTGGAAGGTCACGGCATTCATCTATTTCAGCAAGATGGCAGCGGCGTGACGAGCGGCGACCAGATCGTGGTCGCCAGCGCTGCGATTGAGGATTCCGTGCCCGAGATCAGCAAGGCACACGAGCTTGGCTGTCGGCGGATGAGCCGGGCGGAGCTGAACGCCGCCCTGTTCAATGCAGCGCACACCAGTGTCGCGGTTGCCGGGACGAGCGGCAAATCGACGGTCACCGCAATGCTCGGATGGATCCTCCATGCCACCGGCAGCGAACCGACGATTATGAACGGCGCAGTGATGAAGAACTTCGCCTCGGACGAAAATCCATTCGCCAGCGCGCAGGTCGGCGACAAGGACCTCTATGTCAGCGAAGTCGATGAGAGCGACGGCTCAATCTCGCTTTACCAGCCCTCGGTGGGAGTGCTGCTGAACGTCAGCCTCGATCACAAGAGCATGGACGAATTGCGCGCACTATTCGGCGATTTTTTGCGCGCATCGGCCAGGACGGCGATCAACGCCGATGACGCCGAGGTCGCCGCGCTTGCCGATGGCCTGTCCGACGCCCTCACGTTTGGCGTCGACGCAACCAATGCAACAATCTCGGTCGATCACACCACGATCGCCTCTGCCGCAACGTCGATTGCGGCAACCGTGATCGATCGACGCGACGAATCCCGTCACCCTCTCGCGCTTTCAATGCCCGGCCGGCACAACCTGTCGAACGCGCTAGCAGCCATCGCCGGAGCGAGTGCGGCCGGCGTGCCCGTGGACAAAGCGGTCCGCGCGCTCGCCACGTTCGCGGGGCTAGCGCGCCGTTTCGACGTAATTGGAACCAACCACGCCGCGATAACCGTTATCGACGACTTCGGCCACAACCCCGAGAAGTGTGCGTCAACACTACGCACGCTTCGTGAGCATCCCGGCAGGATAATCGCTTTCTTCCAACCCCACGGTTATGGCCCGCTGCGGCAAATGGGCTCCGAACTAGCCAAGACCTTCGCGCGAGAGTTGGCGGCCGAGGATCGCGTCTTTATCTCCGATCCGGTCTATTACGGTGGCACCGTCGATCGCTCGCTCGGTGCAGATTACGTCGTACGGCAGATCGAAGAAGCCGGCGGAAATGCCGACCACATACCGACCCGAAAGGCGGTAGCCGACCGGATCACAACCATCGCGGGGCCCGGCGATCGGATTGTCGTGATGGGCGCGCGCGACGATACGCTGACCGAATTCGCAAAGGAACTCTACGCCCGCCTGAGCTAGCGCGCCGAGCGGTCGCCCATCGCGTGCTGCGCCGTGTGCAACGCAAGCGCGATGAGGGTACCTGCGGCTAGACCGAACAGTCCCGACGCCGTGGCATAAGTCAGCCACCCGGCAATCCCCGAAAGCGCACCGGTGCCGCGTTCGACGGCATGCCTTGCTATTTCCACTAGGTGTTCGGGACCCGGCAGACCAAGATCCTGTAGACCGTGCAGCAGTATTCCACCTCCGACCCACAGCATGGCGATTGTCCCAATGAACGACAGCGCGACCAGGACCTTCGGCATCGCGTGGACGAGACCCTGCCCGAGCCGTTGGGCCGCAGGCGATGTCCGCTTGGCGAGATGCAGCCCGATATCGTCCATTTTCACGAGCAATCCCACGGTGCCATATACGAGGAACGTCATTCCTACGCCCACGAGCGCGAGGACAATGGCGCGGGCAACGAACCCTTGGTCCGCAACCGATGCAAGGGTAATGGCCATTATCTCTGCCGACAGGATCAGGTCCGTGCGGATCGCACCCGAAACGCGCGCCTTCTCGAACGCGACAGGATCGGTGATCTCGTCCTCCAGCGTCTCGCCATGCTTGGCGCCGCCGAGCTTCTCGATTACCTTTTCCGCGCCTTCGTACGCCAGATAGCATCCACCCATCATCAGGATCGGGGTAATCGCCCAAGGCAGGAATGCACTCAGCAGCAATCCGGCCGGTAACAGGATTAGCAACTTGTTGCGAAGGCTTCCCTTGGTGATCTTGGCAATGATCGGCAGTTCGCGATCTGGTGTAAAACCGGTGACATAATTGGGAGTGACCGCCGCATCGTCGATCACGACACCGGCCGCCTTGGCGCCGGCCTTGCTCGCGGCTACGCCCACGTCGTCGACCGAAGCGGCCGCGGCACGTGCAATCACCGAAACGTCGTCGAGTAAGGCAACCAGGCCACCGGGCATCGCATTCTCCTTGCGCGCGCGCCTGCCCGCGGTCTGCCGGACGCACAAGACTTGCTTTTGCGCCCGATCCCGCTATGTGCGCGCCTTCGCTGCTCCCGAGCCGCTTGGCGGGCAGCGAGAGAAGAAAGCCGGAGGGGCCCCGTCATCCGGACGGACAAGCCAGCGATCGGCACCAACAAAGGACGTGCGATATGGCTCTTTACGAGCACATTTTCCTCGCGCGCCAGGACCTGAGCCAGGCTCAGGTCGATGCACTGGCCGCGACGGCCACCGAGATCGTCGAGAAGCTCGACGGCAAGGTGACCAAGACCGAGACCTGGGGTCTCAAGAACCTTGCCTACAAGATCGACCGCAACCGCAAGGCGCATTTCGTCCTGCTCAACATCGAAGGCCCGGGTGCCGTCGTGGCCGAGCTGGAGCGCCAGACCCGAATCAACGAGGACGTGATTCGTTACATGACCGTGCGCGTCGACGAGCACGAAGAAGGTCCGAGCGTGATGATGCGCAAGGGCGACCGCGACCGCAAGTCGCGCCGCGACCGCGAGGATCGAGACTGATGGCACGCCCTTTTTTCCGCCGCCGCAAGTCCTGCCCGTTCTCGGGCAAGAACGCGCCGAAGATCGACTACAAGGACGTGCGCCTTCTGCAGGGCTTCATGTCCGAACGTGGCAAGATCGTTCCGAGCCGCATCACCGCCGTTTCGGCCAAGAAGCAGCGTGAACTGGCGACCGCGATCAAGCGCGCCCGCCAGATCGGCCTTCTGCCGTACATCGTGAAGTAGGAGGACAGGTCATGGACATCATTCTCCTCGAACGAGTCGCCAACCTGGGCGCCATGGGCGACGTCGTGACCGTCAAGGACGGCTACGCGCGCAACTTCCTGCTGCCGCAGAAGAAGGCCCTTCGCGCCAATGACGCCAATCGCAAGGTCTACGAGGCCAACCGCGAGCGGCTCGAAAAGGAAAACGCCGAAAAGCGCACCGATGCCGAGAAGGCCGGCGAGAAGCTCGACGGCACCGAGATCGTGCTGATCCGCTCGTCGTCGAACGCTGGCCAGCTCTACGGATCGGTCAACGTGCGTGACGTCGTCCAGGGACTCGAGGCTGCCGGCCACACAGTCGACAAGCGCCAGGTCGTCATGGGCCACCCGATCAAGATGCTCGGCATCCACGACGTTACGATTTCGCTGCACCCTGAGGTGCAGGTGACCGTCAAGGCAAACGTCGCCCGCTCGGACGATGAGGCCGAGTTGCAGCGTCAGGGTGTCGACGTGATCGGCGCGATGGCCGAGGAAGAGCGCGGCGAGAGCGAGGGTTTCACCGAAGCGGTTGACCCGACCCTCGAGCCGGGCGAAATTCCTGCCGACCTGATCGAAGAGCGCACCGAGGCTTCGGAAGAAGCCGAAGGCTGATCGCTTCTCTGCAAGGAAACTGGGGCGCGGGCTGCATAGTCCGCGCCCTTTTTATTTAAGGCGCGCCTCAATCGCGTCCCAGATCAGTGCCGGCGTATTGGTGCCGTTGAATTTGTCGATCGCGACGATCCCGGTGGGACTGGTGACATTGATCTCTGTCAGCCACTCGCCGCCGATCACGTCGATTCCGACGAAGATCAGGCCAAGTTCCTTCAACCGGGGCCCCATCGCGGCGCAGATTTCCTGCTCGCGCCGGGTGAGCTCGGTCGCCTCGGCGCTGCCGCCGACCGCGAGGTTCGATCGGAATTCGCCCTCACCCGGCTTGCGGTTGATGGCCCCAGTGACCTCCCCGTCGACAAGCACGATGCGCTTATCACCGCTCGCCACCTCCGGAAGAAAAGGCTGGACCATGTGTGGTTCGGGCCAGGTCTGATTGAAGACCTCGAACAGCGCCGAAAGGTTGTCGCCATCTGCGGGCACGCGGAAGATCGCCTTGCCGCCATTGCCATGGATGGGCTTCACCACGACCGCGCCGTGTTCGCGCTGAAAGGCGCGAACTTCATCGACCGAGCGGGTCACGAGGGTTGGCGGCATGAACTCTCGATAATCGAGCACCATGACCTTTTCCGGCGCGTTGCGGACCGAGCGCGGGTTGTTCACTACCAGCGTTTCGCGCTCGATCCGCTCCAGCAGATGGGTTGCCGTGATGTAACCCATGTGGAACGGCGGGTCTTGTCGCATCAGCACGACATCGATGTCGCGGCCGAGGTCGAGACGCCGCATCTCGCCAGCGGCAAAGTGATCACCTGCCACCGGTTGAACCCGCACCGGGCGGGCATGCGCAATCAACCGGTCGTCGGCATCCAGCGACAGGTCGCCGACATCGTAGTGAAAGACCTCGTATCCGCGCTCCTGCGCGCCGAGCATCAGCGCAAAGCTCGAATCCCCGGCGATATTGATGCTTTCGAGCGGGTCCATCTGGACCGCGACGCGCAGACTCATTCTTGAATTCCCTATGGTTGCCAGGCGTTGACGATGTGATGCGGCAGGCGGCCGGGTGCAAGGAGGACGACGTCAACCCGCAGGTCCTCGCCGTCGGTCGCGTATTCGTGTGCGACCGCTTCGGCAGCTGCGGCAACGCGCCGCGGCCGGTACTCGTCGATCGCAATTGCGAGGTCCTCGGCGCGCTTGCGCCATTTGACCTCGACGAAAGCGACGGTCTTCGCGCGGCGCACGATAAGATCGATCTCGCCGACGGGCGTCTTGCGACGCCGGGCGAGTACCGACCACCCCTTGGCACGCAGATACAATTCGGCGGCCAGCTCGCCCTTACGACCCGCGGCTTCAGCTTTCTGGCGCTTCATTCGCCGCGCATTTCCATGGCGCGGGCATAGAGCGTCTTGCGCTCGATACCCGTCGCCTTGGCGACCTGCGCTGCGGCCTGCGACGGCTTGAGCGTCTCGAGCGCTTCGGCGAGCATTGCGTCCGCGTCCGCTTTTCCAAAGGCTTGCTCATCCGGCGGGCCGACTAGCAACACGATCTCGCCCTTCGGCGGATGTTCGGTATACCATTCGCACAGTTCCGCGGACGAACCCGTCCGGCATTCCTCGTGCAGCTTGGTCAATTCGCGCGCGACCGTCACCTGCCTGCCGGGTAGCGCTTCGCCGATCGACGCAAGCGCTTTGATGAGCCGGGGGCCCGCTTCATAGAATACAAGAGTGGAAGGGACCCTTCCGAGGTCCATCAGCACGTCGACACGCGCTTTCTCTTTCGCTGGTAGGAAGCCCGCGAAGAGGAAGCGATCGTTGGGTAGCCCGGATAGCGTGAGTCCCACGACCGCCGCACACGGTCCGGGGATCGATGTCACTGCAATTCCTCGCTGGCGCGCTTCGCGCACGAGGCGGTAACCGGGATCCGACACCAGTGGCGTCCCCGCATCGCTGACGAGCGCCACCGCGCGAGTTTGCATCGACTCAATCAGTCGTGACCGGTCCTTGTCGCTGGCGTAGTCGTCGTAGCGCCAAAGCGGTTTCGAAAGACCGAGATGCTTCAGGAGCTTCCCGGTAACGCGCGTATCTTCGCAAGCCACGCCGTCGCAGCCCCTCAGCACCTCGATGGCACGCAAAGTGATGTCGCCGAGATTGCCAATCGGCGTCGCCACGATGTAGAGGCCGGGTGAAAGGGTCGCGAACGATTGGTGGGACACGGCGCGCCTCATGGACCAGCGACGCGGGGAGCGGCAAGCATGAACATGAGACGGATCGATCGACGCAAGGTCGTAGTGGCGGGTGCAGCGATGCTGCTCGCGGGGTGCAAGATCATTCCGGGCGGGGGCGCGGGTACGACTGGACCGGCGCCAGCACCCAGCTCGAGCTCCACCCCGGTGGTCCAGCCTTTGCCCGACGACGATGGCCGCCACCGGGTCGCCCTGCTCGTTCCGATGTCGGGCCAGAATGGCGCGGTCGGCCAAGCGATCGCCAATGCGACGACCATGGCGCTACTCGACACCAATGCCGAAAACCTGCGTATCACTACCTACGATACCGCGATCGGCGCGCGCAACGCGGCGGCTCGCGCGCTCGCCGACGGCAACAAGTTGATCCTTGGCCCCCTACTCTCGGAAGATGTCGCTCAGGTTCTATCCGAGGCGCGCCCGGCTGGTGTCCCGCTCATTACGTACTCGAATGACAGCAAAGTGGCCGCGTCCGACGTGTTCGTCTTTGGTCAAGCACCCGAGCAGTCGATCGAGCGGACCGTGAATTACGCCCGCGCGCATGGGTCAAATGCTTTTGCCGCGATTGTGCCTGAAGGTGAATACGGACAGCGCGCGGCGGCCGCCTTTCGCAACGCCGTCGCTGGCTCCCGAGGCACGCTAGCGGGTACGGAAACCTATGCCCGCGGAAACACCTCGATCGTCAGTGCCGCTACAAGACTGAAGCAAAAGGGCGGCTACGACACCGTGCTCATCGCCGACGGAGCTCGTCTGGCCGGGCAGGCCGCTGCAGTATTCAAACCGCGCGGGGTCGGTGATGTCCGTATTCTGGGCACCGAACTGTGGAGCGGAGAGAGCGACGTCACACGCATATCCGCGCTGCGTGGCGCATGGTTCTCAGCTCTGTCCGATTCCAGATTTAAGCGCTTTTCAGAAAGCTACAAAGGCCGTTTCGGGGCCCAGCCATATCGGGTTGCGACCCTCGGTTATGATTCAGTCTTGCTTGCCCTGCGCATAGCGCGCGAGTGGCGGCCCGGGCGCGCATTTCCCACTTCGAAGCTGCGCGACGAAGGTGGTTTCCTGGGTTTGGACGGCGCGTTCCGCTTCACCCGCTCGGGAATTGTCGAGCGAGCGATGGAGGTTCGGGAGGTGCGCGACGGAAGCGTCGGCGTTGTCGACCCGGCTCCCGCGAAGTTCGGCGGCTGACGATAACTCTGACCCTCGCTTGAAGCGCCGCAAAGCCGCGGCGTATAGCCAAACCTATGTCCGAAGACCTGTTTGCCAAGCCGGCCGCCACCAGCGGTAACTACGACGCCTCTTCGATCGAGGTGCTCGAGGGGCTAGAGCCCGTGCGCCGCCGTCCCGGCATGTATATCGGCGGCACCGACGATCGTGCGCTCCATCACCTGGCTGCCGAGGTGCTCGACAACGCGATGGACGAAGCGGTCGCTGGCCACGCCAACCGGATCGAGGTCACTCTTGGCGAGGGCAACGTCCTCTCGATCAGTGATAACGGACGCGGCATCCCTGTCGGTGAGCATCCGAAGTACCCCGGCCAGTCTGCGCTCGAGGTAATTCTCACCACACTCCACTCCGGCGGGAAATTTTCGGGCAAGGCCTACGCCACAAGCGGGGGTCTGCACGGCGTGGGCGTGTCGGTGGTCAACGCATTAAGCGATTTGACCCGTATCGAAGTCGCGACCAACCGCGAACTGTTTGCACAAGAATTCTCCAAGGGCGTGGCCTTGGGACCGCTGATGAAACTGGGCGCTGCCCCAAATCGACGCGGAACCACCGTCACATTTCATCCCGACCCAGAGATCTTCGGCGACCGTCAGTTCAGCGCCAAACGCCTGTTCAAACTCGCCCGGTCAAAGGCTTACCTCTACGCCGGCGTCGAGATCCGCTGGAGATGCGCGCCCACGCTCGCCAACGAGGAAATCCCCGAGGAGGCGACATTCCAGTTTCCGGGCGGCCTCGGCGATCACCTCGCCGAGCAAACCGCCGGGCGTGAATGCGTCACCGCCCAAGCTTTCGTCGGAAGTCAGGACTTCCCGGACGAGCAGGGCCGTGTCGAGTGGGCGGTGGCGTGGCCGCTGTGGTCGGACGGATCATTCAGCTGGTACTGCAATACCGTGCCCACGCCCGACGGCGGCACGCACGAACAGGGCTTCCGCGCCGCGCTGACGAAAGGGCTGCGCAGCTTTGCCGAATTGACGGGACAGAAAAAGGCCAAGGACCTCAGCGCAGACGACGTGATGGCTGGCGCCGAGGTCATGCTCAGCGTGTTCATCCGCGACCCACAGTTTCAGTCGCAGACCAAGGATCGGCTGACTTCGCCCGAGGCAGCACGATTGGTTGAAAACGCGATCCGCGACCACTTCGACCATTTCCTGACTGACAACCTCGAACGCGGCCGCGCGCTCCTCGCATCGGTTATGGAGCGCATGGACGAGCGCCTGAAGCGCAAGGCAGAGCGTGAGATCAAGCGTAAGACCGCGACCAACGCGAAGAAGGTTCGACTGCCTGGGAAGCTCACCGATTGCACCGGAGAGGGAGACGGCGAAACTGAGTTGTTCATTGTCGAAGGCGACAGCGCCGGCGGCAGCGCCAAGCAGGCGCGAGACCGCAAGACGCAAGCAATCCTGCCAATCCGCGGCAAGATTCTCAACGTCGCGTCAGCAAGCGCCGACAAGATCCGCGCGAACTCGGAAATAGCCGATCTCATCCTCGCACTCGGATGCGGCACGCGCAAAGACTGCAATGCTGACCAGCTGCGCTACGACCGGATTGTCATCATGACCGATGCCGACGTCGACGGTGCGCACATCGCGACGCTGCTCATGACGTTTTTCTTCCAGGAAATGCCCGACGTTGTACGGCGCGGGCACCTGTTCCTAGCGCAGCCGCCGCTCTACCGCCTGACTGCAGGGAAGGAGAGCGCCTACGCTCGCGACGACGCGCATCGCGCCGAGCTCGAGGCAACGGTTTTCAAGGGCAAGAAGGTCGAGGTCGGTCGCTTCAAGGGTCTCGGCGAAATGAACCCCCAGCAGCTGCGCGAGACCACGATGAGTCCGGCATCGCGAAGCCTGATCCGGATTACCCTTCCCCCCGAACACGAGCAGCGGCACGCGATCAGAGAACTCGTCGAGCAGCTCATGGGGCGAAATCCGGAGCACCGATTCAACTTCATCCAGAACCACGCCGGCGATCTCGATCGCGAGTTGATCGACGCCTAGTTGTCGTAATCGCAAAGGTAGCGACGAGCCCAAGCGGCGATAACGGATGCTGCGAAGTCCGCATCTCTCTGCTCGAGTAACAGGTGGTCCGCACCGGCAAGGCTCACAAAACTCTTTGGATGGCGGGCCGCCGCGAATAGACGTGCGGCGTTTTCAATCCCGACCAGGTTGTCGGTCGGCGAGTGGAGAAACATCACAGGTCGATTGAGGCTGTGGACGAGGTCGGTCAGATCGACCGAACGCAGGTTTTCGATGAAGCGCCGTGTCACGGTGAATGACCGGCCGCCGATCATCACTCCGCCCGCACCATCGCGCTCTATGGCGGCCAAGTCACCATGAACCTGGTGGAGGACGTGCTCGACGCTCGACGGTGCCCCGATGGTGGCGACAGCCGCAACTTCATCGTGGAGATCTGCAGCGGCCAGTACCGCCGCTCCGCCCAGACTATGCCCGATGAGAAGAATTTCGCCCCCGTAGCGATCGACCATGAAGCGCGTCGCTGCCGCGACATCGGCGGTGTCGGTGGGGAAACTGTCGGCGCCGAAATCGCCCTCGCTGTCGCCGAGCCCCGCGAAGTCGAACCGCAAGCAGGCAATTCCCTTTTGCGCCAATTCCCGACTGATCGCGACCGCGGCCTTGCTGAGCCGGGTACAGGTGAAGCAGTGTGCAAATACGGCGGCGCCGACGG
The DNA here is from genome assembly GCA_963740025.1 of uncultured Alphaproteobacteria bacterium. Lineage (GTDB taxonomy): Bacteria > Pseudomonadota > Alphaproteobacteria > Sphingomonadales > Sphingomonadaceae > Tsuneonella. The sequence continues at coordinate 282,483 of CAVUCI010000003.1, read as the reverse complement.
GCGGCGCATCGGGCAACTCGATGGTCCCGGCGAGTTGGCCCGCCACGCCCTCGAAGCGAATGTTTTCCTGGGTCATGCAAAAGCTCAACGAGCGAAACTATGCTTATTTCCGGCCAGGTTTGAGGAGGCCAGGATCCCTACCCCTTGCTCTCGCCGCACGAGCACCTTAACGCACACGTAAAGTTGCACAGGGAAACGGACATGGTCGATCGCTTCGAAGGCACCAGCAGTTATATCGCAACCGAAGACCTCAAGGTCGCGGTCAATGCGGCGGTTACTTTGCGCCGCCCGCTGTTGGTCAAGGGCGAACCCGGCACCGGAAAGACCGTCTTGGCCTATGAGATCGCGAAGGCAATCGACGCGCCTCTGATCGAGTGGAACGTCAAGTCGACCACCAAAGCGCATCAGGGCCTCTACGAATACGACGCGGTCGCGCGGCTGCGCGACGGCCAACTCGGGGAAGAGCGCGTCCACGACATCCGCAACTACATCAAGCGCGGCAAGCTGTGGGAGGCGTTCACTTCCGAACGGTTGCCGGTTCTGCTGATCGATGAGATCGACAAGGCCGACATCGAGTTTCCGAACGATCTGTTGCAGGAACTCGATCGCATGAAGTTCGACGTATATGAGACGCAAGAGACAATTGAGGCCCAGGAGCGCCCGATCGTCGTAATCACCTCGAACAACGAGAAAGAACTGCCCGACGCGTTCCTGCGCCGGTGCTTCTTCCATTACATCAAGTTTCCTGACCGCGATACGATGCGCGAGATCATCGAGGTGCACTATCCCGGCATTCAGAAAATTCTGGTCACCAAAGCGATGGACGTCTTTTACGAGCTGCGCGATGTGCCCGGCCTCAAGAAAAAGCCCTCCACGAGCGAGCTGCTCGACTGGCTGAAGCTGTTGCTCAACGAGGACATGCCGCTCGAGGTGCTTCAGGACCGCGATCCCACTAAGGCAATCCCACCGCTCCATGGCGCATTGCTCAAGAACGAGCAGGACGTGATGCTGTTCGAGCGGTTGGCTTTCATGGCGCGTCGTCAAGGAGCCTGATACGGATCAACACCTAAGCCTAGCGACATTCTTTGCATCTCACCCAGCGCACCGTTATGCGTGCCCGTGGGGCGCACACGAGAGCACGCGGGCATGGACGAGGCGCGCAAAGAAGATCGACACCAGCTGGAGGTCTGGGGCCAGTACCGCACCAGCAATGGCCCGCGAAGGGACGTGCCGATAAAGGATCTATCCGAATCGGGTTGTCGTTTTTTCGACAAGTTCTCCAGCCTTTTGCCAGGTGCAGAGCTGACTTTGCGCATCGAGACGATCGGACCCTTCCCAGCTACGGTCATGTGGCAGGAAGGTGGATACGTTGGGGTCGAGTTCCATCAGCGACTGTACGGCCCGACGTTCGATCACATCCGGTTGCGGCTCGCGCAGCAATCCGGTCAGAGGACGTAGGCCAGCTCGAAGTCGCCCCAGCGGCGGCCATTGATCACGAGCGGGACGTAAACGTTGCGAACGATCTCATAAGTCGTACCGTCACCCTCCTGCCGGTAGACCGCCATCATGTAAGGATCGGCGCTCGCCTTCGCCTTGCGATCGATCGCGTCGAGTAGAATGCGCCCATTGCGGCAGTACTTCGTGTCGTGCCCGAGGTCTCCGGTCGGCTGGCGCGAACGGTCGGTGACGTGCGTCGGCAGGAACCCGTTCATATCGGCTTGGCTACACATCTTGACCGGAGGGCCTTCCGAAAGCAGCCGGTCGTTGATTGGGCGCCAGTTCGCATCGGCCCAATCGCTGAGAGCGGTGCGAAAACGAGGTGGATTGCTGTTCGCGACCTGGCGGTAATCCTGGTCGAACAGGGCGCTAATCGACAAGGTCCCTTCCGAAACGGCCCTTTCGGCGATCGCAGTGATCTCGCGCGCGAAAGTCTGCGCCTTGTCGACCATCAAGCTGTCGCGCGGCGACAGGCCGGCCTTGACGATCTCGTCGAACATCGCGCTCGCCGTTAGTTCGAGTTCCTCGATCCGCGTATGCGCGTGCGACAGCTTTTCCTCATTTTCGACCGCGGCGCTGTCGAACGAATCGAGCATTGCCTGGACACCGTGGACGTGGTCGCTGATCGTCGCCGTGGCCCGGGTGATCTGATCGTTCTGTCCGTCGACTTCGACGATCAATTCGTTGACCGAGCGCATGGTATGCTGAATCTGACCGACAGACACCTTGGCCTCACCGCTGGCCTTACCGCCTCGCTCGATCTTTGCGATTACCTCGTCCGCTTCGGCACCGAGTGTGTCGATCGTACGGCCGATCTCCTCGGTCGCACGGCGCGTATCGCTGGCGAGGCTCTTTACCTCATTGGCAACGACCGCGAAGGTCCGACCAGCGTCGCCAGCCCTCATCGCCTCGATAGTCGCGTTTAGGGCGAGGATATTGGTCGTCTCTGCGATCTGATCGATTTCCTGCGCGCTCGACCGCACTTGCGCCATCGCCGCTGCGAACCCCGTAACATGCTGGGTGAGCGTTTCGACGAGCTCCAGGAGCTCGGTAATCTGGTCGAGCGACGACTGGATCAGGTTCGACCCTTCCCCGAGTCTCTCGATCGCCCTTTCGGACAGCAGGCGCGCTTCGTCGCTTGCCTGTGCAACCCGCATCTGGTCCGTTTCGAGATCCGCCACAGTTCTTTGCAGCGCCGAGTGCTCGCTGCGCAGACGTTCGGAGGAGACCATCACCGAATGGATGATACCGGCAACATCCGTGCAGCCCACCGTCACGTCGCCGCAACTGGCCGAAATCCGTTCGATGCCTCGTCCCGTGGTGCTGTCGATAGCGGTCTGTTCCATACGTCCCCTGTTCGCGCTTCGCGTCGTTCCGATCTGTACGGCGCCATGGTTAGTGAACGTTTAAGGAGGGCACGAATTCCTGCGCTACGCACGCTGGCGCATGACCGCTGTGCGCGATATGCAGGGTGCCATGTTCTTCAACTTCGTCGACGAGCTGCGTGCCGCAGGTATACCCGCCAGCTTCAAGGAGCATCTTACGCTCCTGGAAGCGCTCGAAAAGGACGTCATCGAACAGACGCCCGAGGCCTTTTATTACCTCAGCCGAGCGACCTTCGTTAAGGATGAAGGACTGATCGACCGGTTCGACCAGGTCTTTCAGAAGGTCTTCAAGGGTATCCTGACCGATTACGGGCAGAAGCAGGTCGATATTCCGGAAGACTGGCTGAAGGCAGTCGCCGAAAAGTTTCTCACCCCTGAAGAGATGGAAGCAATCAAATCGCTCGGCTCTTGGGACGAGATCATGGAGACGCTCAAGAAGCGGCTCGAGGAGCAGCAGAAACGGCACGAGGGCGGCAACAAGTGGATCGGAACCGGGGGCACGAGCCCCTTTGGGCACGGCGGTTACAACCCCGAGGGCGTTCGCATCGGCGGCGAGAGCAAACACAAGCGCGCTCTAAAGGTATGGGAAAAGCGCGAGTTCAAAAACCTCGACAACACGCGTGAACTCGGCACACGCAACATCAAGATGGCGCTTCGCCGTTTGCGCCGCTTCGCACGTGAAGGCGCGGCCGACGAACTCGATCTGGACGCCACGATCGAAGGCACAGCGAAGCAGGGCTGGCTCGACATCCAGATGCGGCCAGAACGGCATAATGCGGTCAAGCTGCTGCTATTCCTCGATGTCGGCGGTTCAATGGATCCGTTCATCAAGCTCGTGGAGGAGCTTTTCAGCGCCGCGACGGCGGAGTTCAAGAACCTCGAATTTTTCTACTTCCACAATTGCCTTTACGAAGGTGTTTGGAAGGATAACCGCCGCCGCTGGGCCGAGCGGACAAAGACTTGGGATGTGCTTCACAAGTTCGGACACGACTACAAGATCATCTTCGTCGGCGATGCGGCGATGAGCCCGTACGAGATCACTCATCCGGGCGGCAGCGTCGAACATATGAACGAGGAAGCGGGTGCGGTCTGGATGAAGCGGGTGACCAACACCTATCCAGCGACCGTCTGGCTCAATCCGGTACCGGAACAGCAATGGGGCTATTCGCAGTCCACCAAGCTGTTGAAGCAACTGGTCGAAGACCGGATGTATCCGCTCACGCTTGACGGCCTCGACGACGCCATGCGCGAGCTGAGCCGCAAGCAGGGATGAGGCATCAAATAAAGGGCAAGGTGGACGGCGTTCGGCCCATTCCGCAGCTGTCGACGAGTGCTCCGTCGTTGCAGCCCGCGCGCTAGGGACGATCGAGTTCCTCGTTGAGCCGCAGGCTGCAACGCCAGAAGAAGTAGGCAGGGATCAGACTGAGGACGCTGGCAGCGTAGAGTACGTAGCGAACGCTATCCTCTCCATAAGTTACCTTGAGCGCATCGGACAGCATCCCGAACAGCAGCGGGCCCAGGCCGAGGCCTATCAGGTTCTGGAAGAACAGGAGAACGGCGGATGCCATGGCGCGGGCCTGCGGCGTCACCAACCCCTGAACGCTCGAATAAGTCGGCCCGTAATACAGTGAACCGAGGAACGTCGGGATCATCAGCAAGACCATGCCGGCGATCCAGTTGCTCATTGAATAGGCGAGGATCGCGGTCGGCGCGAGCAGCAGCATTCCGAGCGCCGCAGCGGTGAGAACGTGCTGGCGATTGGTCTTTCCGTATCGATCCGCCAGCTTTCCGCTCATCCACGTTCCGAGGATGCCCGCTGCCCCGTTCGAAAGACCGAGCCACAATCCGACCTGACCGGGCGAGAGCCCGTGCGTGCGTTGAAAGAAAATCGTGGCCCAAGTCGCCTTACCGTAGCTGAGGAAGGCAGCCGACGACGCACCTACCAATAGCAGCACCATTGCCCGACTGGAGAAGATCGAGCGCAAAGCCGACTTCCAGTCCATATCCGGCGGCGGAATCGCGTCACTTGGACGAGCTAGATGGCGAGGATCCTTCAGGACCAGCAACACGACGACGGCCATGACGACGCCGGGCAGTCCCACGATCATGAATGCGTGGCGCCACCCGAGCTGATCGACGAGCAGACCACCGATGATCATACCGAGCACAGTGCCAATTGGGATGCCGAGGGCATAAAAGCCCAGCGCCGAGGCACGGCGCTCTTTTGGCACAAGGTCACTGATCAAGGAGTGGGCCGCCGGCGTACACCCGGCTTCGCCAACCCCGACGCCGACGCGCGCGAGCAACAACTGACCGAAATTCTGTGCGAGGCCGCACAGAGCGGTCATCGCCGACCAGATCGCAAGCGCTGCCGCGATTAGCCTCGGACGGCTTGTCTTGGGACGGTCCGCGTAGCGCGCAATTGGCAGACCCAAAATCGTGTAGAACAGCGCAAAGGCAATCCCGGTCATCAGCCCGATCTGGGTATCCGACAGGTGCAGGTCCTTGGCGATCGGCTCCGCGAGTATGTTGACGATCTGCCGGTCGATGAAATTGAAGATGTAGACGATGAGGAGTATCCAAAGCGTCGCCGCCACTCCCCGCTGCGCAGCCGCCTGCGCGGACGTATTCGTCATCGTTGAACCTCTCGCCGCGGCGCTATCGGCCGTCTTGGTGCAAGGCTCCGACACTGACCGCCACTGGTCAAGCAAAAAAACCGGTATGGCCTTTCAATAAATCAGGCAGCCCGCAACTTCCTTCCGCCACGCAGTCTCGTCTGCCGAGGCGAGGCGGTCGAGGTCCTCTGGCGATGCGTTTGGATTGTCGACCCATTCCCTAAGGGCGGGACCCCCGTTGATCACATCGATTGCAAGACGATCATATTCGTACTCATACGGAAAATCGCGCCAGAGGTCGTAATTCGAACGGAGGGTACGGATCGCCTTGAACGCCAGTGCCTGGAGTTTCCACGGCTGGAAGGCGACGTGGTTGTAGAATCCGACTTCGGCGTGAACCATCAAGCCCCCGCACAGCTTCCCTGCGTGTTTGTGAAAGGTCGGCTCGAACCAGCAAGGCCGAAGCGCACAACCTGATAACCACCCCGGCGCGATGCGCCCCATCTCTGACAGCACCTCGGCCCCGTCGAGATCCGGGGCGCCGAACAGCACTTCGAGTGGCCGGGTCGTGCCACGTCCTTCGCTCAGATTCGTCCCCTCAAGCATGACGGTCCCGGCGTAAGAGCGGGCCATGTTTATGCTGGCCGCGTTCGGACTCGGATTGATCCACACGCGGTCACTTGGCCAACCGAAGCCCGGCCCCGCTTCGGGCAACCAGTGGTGCATGTCGATCACGCGATAAGCGACATCGAGGTTGAACCGGCGAACGAACCACTGGCCCATCTCACCCATCGTCAGGCCGTGTCGCATCGGCATATCGGCGGCGCCCACGAAGCTTTCCTGGCCCGGTAGCAAGCGGGTCCCCTCGACCGGTCTCCCGGCCGGATTGGGCCGGTCCAGAATCCAAACTTCCTTGCCATGTTCAGCAGCTGCCTCGAGCAGATAAAGCAGCGTGGTCACGAAAGTGTAGATACGGCAGCCGAGGTCCTGAAGATCGAACAGGAAAACGTCGGCGGTACTCATCATCTGCCCGGTGGGTCGGCGCACCTCACCGTAAAGGCTAAAGACCGGAATGTCGTAGTGCGGATCGGTTTCGTCCGCAGTCTCGACCATGTTGTCCTGCTTGTCGCCCTTCAGGCCGTGCTGTGGCCCGAACGCGCTAGCGACATTGACGCCAGCGGCGATCAGGGCGTCAAGACTATGTGTCAGGTCCGCAGTAACTGAGGCCGGGTGCGCGACTAGGGCGACGCGGCGCCCATTGAGGTCCTGCAGGAGGTCCGGCTCGCTCAGCAGCCGGTCGATACCAAATTTCATGAGTTTTGCGGTGGCGCAAGTGTGTTAGCGAAGCAAGCCGGGTCGTGGAAATCGGGCTTTGCTTCCGGATGGGCCATCGCCCAATAGCTAAGGCGACCCCCGTCTTCCTCGATCACACAGGCAAAGTTGGCGTCTGCCGGAAGCGCGGGCAGCAAATCGCGCGGAATGGCCGCGTCGAAGATCGCGAAGCTGCTGCCGAGGCGGATCGCACAGTCCGGCTCGCGCGAAGCCGGGCGGTCTTTCATGTCCTCGCGGTACGATGAAAAATCGTAGGCGGCCCAGCGCTCCGAAGGCGACAGGTTCAACTCCGTATAGGCTTCACCGTCCTGCGGTCGCAGGAACAATTCGAAGCAGGTAGTCTTCCACAGGTCGTCCGACCGCCCACGACCCGCAAATGCGGGCACGACCAAAGCCTGGGCGCCGTCGACGCGCCAGCGTACGCGAAGCCATTCACCGTCGAAGCCGATGACCTTCGCCTCGATCCCGGTGATCGTGAGCGGCGGTTGTGATGGGTGCGAGACTAACCGATACGTTTGCATGTCCGCGCCCTCGTGCTAACCGCCCGCCGCCATGAGTGCGTACGAATCCGATCTGCTGCGCCTGCTCGACGAGCGGGGCTATGTCCACCAGATGACCGACGCCGCGGGGCTGGACGCCCTCGCAGTGCGCCAGATCGTGCCCGGGTATATCGGCTTCGATGCGACTGCTCCTTCGCTTCATGTCGGTAGCCTCGTCCAGATCATGATGCTTCGCCGGCTCCAGCAAGCCGGTCACAAGCCGATCGTCGTCATGGGTGGCGGGACCACCAAGGTCGGCGACCCGTCGGGCAAGGACGAGTTCCCGCAAGCTCCTGACAGCGGAAACAATTCGCGACAACATCGCCTCCATTCGGACCGTGTTCGAACGATTGCTGCAGTTCGACGACAGCGCAATCGGCGCTATCATGGTCGACAACGATCAGTGGCTCAGCGAGCTAGGTTACGTGGAGCTGTTGCGAGACGTCGGACCGCACTTCACGATCAATCGCATGCTCACCTTCGACTCGGTGAAGCTGCGACTTGAACGAGAGCAGCCGCTGACGTTCCTCGAATTCAATTACATGATCCTCCAGGCTTACGATTTCCTCGAGCTTGCCCGCCGCTTCGATTGCCGGCTGCAAATGGGCGGCAGCGACCAGTGGGGAAACATCGTCAACGGCATGGAACTCGCGCGAAGAATGGAGGGGCGCGAACTTTTCGGCGTCACGACTCCGCTGCTGACCACCGCCGACGGGGCCAAGATGGGAAAGACCGCCGCGGGCGCTGTCTGGCTGAATGAGGACGCGCTACTGAGCTACGATTTCTGGCAATATTGGCGAAACGTCGACGATCGCGACGTGGGCCGTTTTCTACGGCTCTTCACCGACCTGCCGCTCGATGAGATCGCGCGCCTCGGTGCACTCGAGGGAAGCGAAATCAATGCTGCCAAGGTTACCTTGGCAAACGAGGTTACCCGCCTCGTCCGCGGGGATGATGCGGCGCGATCCGCCGAAGCGACCGCAACGACGACTTTCGCAGGTGGCGGCGCAGGAGAGGATCTCCCGTCGCTGGAACTCGGAGAGGGGGTGACTTTCGCCGCGGCGCTGACTGCCATCGGATTCACCGCATCGAATGGCGAAGCGAAGCGCAAGATCGCGGAGGGTGCGGTAAAGCTCGACGGAGAAACCGTTAGCGATGGTTCACAGCCGGCACGCCCAGGCCGCCTGAGCCTCGGAAAAAAGCGTCACGGAATTCTAGTCTAGCCAGCGCGCTTTAACCCAATATCAGCGATTTTCGGTCAACAAGGCACTCCAAGCGCAACAGGAGGGTCGTGGTTCAGTGTCTGTCGGAGCTCAGCTTTCGGTTACCGATCTGCGGCGTGCCGCGCGACACCCGGTCGATTATCCGGTCATCGCCGAGCACCAGGTGCACGGCGACCTGAAACTCCACATAGCCAACCTGTCGGCGCACGGCTTCATGGTCGACGACGCGAACGGTCTAGACCGTGGGGACCGGGTGATAATTCGCCTGCCCGAGGTGGGTCGAATTGAAGCCTACGTGATCTGGACACGCGACGAGCGGGCCGGCTTCCAGTTCGAACGCATCATCCGTCTCGACGACTTTGTGCGGATCATCGAAACCCTCCAACCGAACCCCCGGCTTCGCCGCGCGCGCTGATCGCGTCGACAGATGCCCGACCCAAGTTTTCGTTAGCGACCGAAGCAAAGGGCTTGCTTGGCAAGTCCCCTGCTGACTGCCATTGCGCGGCCCGTGACGCCGCATCCCCATCCGATCCGGATTGCCAACTTCCGGGCCTACTTCCTGTCCCGCCTGCTCGGCACGATCGCGATCAGCGCGCAGGCGATCATCATTGGGTGGCAGGTCTATGCCATCGCCCGGCAGACCATGGACATAAAGGAAGCGGCGTTTCTGCTCGGCATGATCGGGCTCGTCCAGTTCGTGCCCCTGTTCCTGCTTACGCCGATCGTCGGTTTAATCGCCGACACGTTCGATCGAAGGTGGATCGTGCGCTGGACCACGCTGCTACTGACGCTCAACGCAGCGATGCTGGGGTACTTAACCTGGAGCGACCAGCTGACGCTGCCCTTCCTGTTCGTAGCGGCGATGTTCGTTGGTATCGCCCGGGCATTTTCGGGCCCAGCCTATTCGGCATTGGCGCCCAATCTCGTTCCTCGTGAGGTCCTTCCGACAGCGATCGCCGTGAGCTCGATGGCATGGCAGGTGGGAACGATAGCCGGACCAAGCGTTGGAGGAGTCCTCTACGCAATCCACCCTGATGTCGCCTATATCTCGATATCCGCGATGTTAGCGCTGGCCTTGCTACTGATTTTCCTGATCTCGCCCGTGCCGCAGCCACCCGTGCAGAGAGACCGGCGACCGATCCATCGTGTTATCGACGGGTTTCGCTACGTGCGGGACAACCGGCTCGTTCTGGCGGCGATCACGCTCGATCTGTTCGTGGTTCTGCTCGCGGGAGCTACGGCGCTTTTACCGGTATTCGCCCGGGACATCCTGCACGTCGGAGCCGATGGATTCGGATTGCTGGCAGCCGGAATGGGCATAGGTGCGACCTCGGCATCGATCTGGTTCTCGATCTACCCGATGAAGACCGAGGTTGGCCTGAAGATGCTGGGGGCGGTGATCCTGTTCGCGCTCGCGATCCTTACCTTCGGACTGTCGACAAGTTTCTGGCTTAGCCTGGGCGCACTGATCGTTGCCGGGGCAGCGGACATGGTATCGGTCTATGTCCGCCAGTCTCTGATCCAGTTGCACACGCCCGACGAGATGCGCGGACGCGTGGGCGCTGTCTCTGCGCTCACGATTTCCGCTTCGAACGAATTGGGCGAGACCGAATCCGGCCTGCTTGCCTCGCTTATCGGACCGGTCGGTGCGGTCGTGTTCGGCGGCGTCGCCGCGATCGGCATTACCCTGGCATGGGCGCGACTGTTCCCGGAACTCAGGCTTGCCAAGACCTTTGATCCAAGGGCACCATCGAGAAAAGACGAACCCCAGGAGGCCACGTCATGAAAGCCGACAGCGTACTTGCCACAATCGGCAGCACCCCGCACATCCGCCTTTCGCGCATGTTCCCCGACCACGAGGTCTGGGTGAAGAGTGAGCGCACCAACCCGGGCGGGTCGATCAAGGACCGTATCGCCCTTGCGATGGTCGAAGACGCCGAGAAATCCGGTGCACTTCGGTCGGGCGGGACCATCATCGAACCTACGAGCGGCAACACGGGGATCGGCCTCGCCATGGTCGCCGCCGTCAAAGGGTACAAGCTGGTCCTCGTGATGCCCGAGAGCATGAGCCTCGAGAGGCGGCGCCTGATGCTCGCCTACGGTGCCACATTCGACCTGACGCCCAAGGAAAAGGGCATGAAGGGCGCTCTCGAACGGGCGGGTGAACTGGTCGAGCAGACAGATGGCGCCTGGATGCCGCAACAGTTCGAAAATCCTGCAAACGTAGCTGTCCACGCCCGCACCACCGCGCGCGAGATCATCGCCGACTTCGCGGACGCCCCGATCGACGTCCTGATCACCGGCGTCGGCACCGGAGGACACCTCACCGGCTGCGCCGAAGTGCTCAAGGACGAGTGGCCCGCAATGAAGGCATACGCAGTCGAGCCAGCACAATCCCCGGTGATTTCGGGCGGGCAGCCGGGTCCCCATCCCATCCAGGGAATCGGGGCCGGGTTCATTCCGGGCAATCTTCACACTCGGTCCATCGATGGAGCGATCCAGGTCGAGGCCGATGCAGCGAAAGAGATGGCGCGGCGTTGCGCCGCCGAGGAAGGTCTACTCGTCGGCATTTCAAGCGGCGCGACGCTGGCGGCAATTGCCAAGAAACTTCCCGAGCTAGATGCCGGGTCGCGCGTGTTGGGCTTCAATTACGACACCGGAGAACGGTACCTGTCGGTGCCCGACTTCCTGCCCGAAGCCTGACCGTGGAGGCATTCGCCTATCAAGATGCCGAGGTCGAGCTTTCCGGCTCATTGTTTCGCCCCGAAGGCCAGCCCAGGGCCGCGATTGCGGTTTTTCCGACGATCATGAACTCGACCCCGGCGGTCGAGGCGAAGGCCCGCGCCTTGGCGGACGCCGGATACCTTGCACTTCTGTGCGATTTCTACGGCGAAACCCCCGCCGATTTCCCCGCATCGATCACGTTGTCGACACAGCTTAGAGCCGATCCCGTCCGCTACCGGTCTCGCCTTTACGCGGGCCTTGCCGCGCTAAACGAAGTTGCGCCCGGTCTACGGCAGGGCGCGATCGGATTCTGTATGGGCGGACAGGCGGTCCTTGAACTCGCGCGAGATGGCGCGGACCTTGCCGCCGTCGCAAGTTTTCATGGCCTGCTGGATACCCGCGCCCCCGCCGAACCCGATGCGGTGAAGGCGCGTATTCTGGTATGCCACGGCGACGCAGATCCGCTCGTCCCGAGGGAACAGGTAGTTGCTTTCTGGGAGGAAATGGATCGCGCCAGAGCCGACTGGCATTTCTATTCCTACAGCAGGGTGGTGCACGGCTTCACTAATCCGAACCCTCCGCCGGCGGGCGGTCGGCCGTCCTACAACGCGAGCGCCGACCGCCAAAGCTGGGCCGCTATGCTATCTCTGTTCGATGAGGTGTTCGACTAGAACCCATCGCCGGGCGGCCTTGGCACGAAGCGGACAAGCCTGCTGTCGATCAGCGCCGCAGTGCGATTCACGACGGCCTTTTGATAATCCGGGTCTTTGATCATCTCGAAAAATGCCGCGCTGCTTGGATAGGCGGCGATGAAACCATCGTCCCAATCCATAGCTTCGGGCCCGGTCACGACCGTTTCGAACACACCTCTCCAGATCAGCGATCCCCCCACCCTTCGGAAAATCGGGCCGCTCGTCTTCCCGTATTCTTCGTACGCGCGCCGACCACTCCAGCCCTTCCCCACATGCGGATGGTCTGCAGGGTATTCGGCCTCGTCGCGGTACCGGAGCAGGTTGAGCATGTGGATCGGCGTGTCGCGCGGCAGGGTCTTGAACACGTCGAAGTTCGCGCGACTCGGATCTATGTACGCCCTCAAACCAGGGACCTCCGCCGGCGCGGCTCCAGTCCGATGGCGAGCACGGCCGCAAACCCCACCGTGGCGGCGGCTGCGAACTTCAGACCATTGAAGAGGGGGTCGTCGAAGGTGGTCGTGCCGCCGGTCCACCACCATGCGATGATCTCGATCACCAGTTGCCCGGCGAGCAAAACGGCGACTCCAACCGTTACCGCGATCAAGGTGCGCAACAGATTTCTCATTCGACCCTCTCCAGCTTGTAGTCGCGGAACCGCTCTCGCAGATCCTTCTTGCTGATCTTCCCAGTCCCGGTGTGCGGGATCTCGTCGACGAACTCGATCGCGTCGGGCAGCCACCACTTCGCGACCTTGTCCTGCAAATGGGCGATTACCTCATCCCCGGTTACCGCCGCTCCTTGTTTCGCGACACAGACCAGGATCGGGCGCTCATCCCACCTGGGGTGGGGTATGCCGATGGCTGCCGCCTCGGCAATCGCCGGGTGACCGACCGCCGCATTTTCAAGCTCGACCGAGCTGATCCACTCACCGCCCGACTTGATTACGTCCTTGGTCCGATCGGTAAGCTGCAGCGTGCCGTCGGGGTGGATCACCGCTACGTCGCCGGTGTCGAACCACTGGTCCGCATCGACGGCATCGGCCTCCGCTTTGAAATAGCGCCTGATGACCCACGGACCGCGGACCTGAAGCGCACCCGATGTTTCTCCGTCGCGTGGAAGGACCTTGGAACGATCGTCAAGGTCGACGCAGCGCAGTTCAACCCCGAAGGCGGGTCGACCTTGCTTCTGCACCAAGTCCAGCTTCTCATCGAAAGATAGTTCCTCCCAATCGGCTGGCGGTGATCCGGTCGTCCCGATCGGGCTTGTTTCGGTCATGCCCCATGCGTGCGCGACGCTGACACCATTCTTCATCAACCGCTCAATCATGAACCTGGGGGCGGCCGAGCCTCCTATGATCGCGCGCTCCAACTTTCCGACGTCGCGTACGTCCTTGCCGAGCGAATCCAGGTAATTGAACATCGCGAGCCAGACCGTCGGCACACCTGCCGAATGGGTGACCTGCTCGCGTTCCATTAGGTCGCACAGCACGGCAGGGTCATTCACAGACGAGTAGACGAACTTGATGCCGGGTATCGCTCCCGACCATGGCAGACCCCAGCTTGCCGCATGGAACATCGGCACGATCGGCAGCATGACCGATCGGCTATCGAGATCGAACAGGTTCGGCTGCACTCCGGCCATCGCGTGCAGCAGAGTCGAACGGTGCTCGTAGAGTACACCCTTGGGGTGGCCGGTCGTCCCGCTTGTGTAGCAAAGCATGCACGGATCGCGCTCGTCGACGGGCTCCCACCCCGTGTTGCCGTCGTAGGCGCCGATCCAGTCTTCGAACGCCGGGACGTGTTCGCCCGAATCGAAGCAGATGTAGGTCTCGACGCACGACCATTTGGTGCGCATCCGGTCCACGATTGGTTGAAACGCCGCGTCGTACAGAAGAACGCGGTCTTCGGCATGGTTGACGATGTACTCGAGCTGATCGTCGAACAGACGGGGGTTGATGGTGTGCAGTACCGCACCCGCGCCGACCGCACCATACCAGGTCACGAGGTGCCGGCTGTGGTTCATCGCCAGGGTCGCGACCCGGTCTCCCTTGCGAATGCCGTTCGCGCGCAAGGCTTGGGTCATTTTCAGCGCATCGCGTCGCACGCCCGCCCAATCGGTACGGGTTTCGGTTCCGTCGGCCCAGTGAGTGACATGCTCGCGGCTGCCGTATTCACGTGCCGCGTGATCGATCAGGTGAGTGACCACCAGATCCCAGTCCTGCATCGCCCCAAGAGCGGAAAACGGCATCGATCTCTCCTCCTACCGACCTGTCGCCGGACGGAGGCCGGGATCAGGCGACCAGTCGCAGGTTCGGGCCGCGCTGGGTGGTGAGTTGCACATTGGCAAGTCCATCGATGCTTGCCAAGCGCTCCGCTAGCTCGCCGTCGAGCTGGTAGCTCCACCCTAGTCGAACGATGGGGTCACCGTGCCCGCCTGTCCTTAGCCGTACGCGCACCTCGCCACGACCCTCGGGACCCGGGGTCAGTTCTGAGCGGAGTGCATCGAGTGCTTCGGGCCGGTCCACATCGAGAGTCAACGCCATGCGCGCAGCAGCTTTCACGTCTCGCAAGGGACGTGCTCCGCGCACTGTCACGCGAGGTGGCTCGTCGGAGCTGGGACTGTCGAGTTCGACGTTGAGCAGGACGCAAGTTCCCTCATCCGCCCATTTGACGAAGTTGGCGACGAGTGACTCCTCAAAGCAGGCAGCCGAAAACTGACCCGTACTGTCTGAAAAATCGGCTCGGACGAAGTCTTTCCCTTTACGCGTCCGACCCTTGTTAACCTTCTCAACCATCGCGGCCATCACCGCCGGCGCGCGGCCACCGCTCGGCGCGCCCGATTCCATCAGAGAAGCGAAGCTGCGCGCTCCATTGGCCGAAGCTATGGCGCGGTATTGCTCGACCGGGTGAGCGGAGAAGTAGAACCCGAAATTCTCGCGCTCCTTCGCCATCCGGTCGGCGCGCGGCCATTCTTCCGTGTCCTTCAGGCGCAAGCTGGTATCCACCTGCGCTTCTCCGCCGAACAGCGCCGCCTGCCCACTTTCGCGTTCGCGATTTGCCGCTTCGCTGACCGCAAGGAGCAGGTCTACGTTGGCAAACAGCTTTGCCCGGTTCGGTTCGAGCCGATCAAGCGCGCCTGCCGCGATCAGACCCTCGAGCTGGCGCGAGTTCATCGAACCCTTCGGCATCCGTCCGAACAAGTCCTCGAGTGATTCGAACCACCCGTTGGCTTCACGCTCTTCGACGAGTGCTTCCATCGCTTTCTCGCTAACATTCTTGATGCCAGCGAGAGCGTAGCGGACGGCATATCCTTCGTCGGTGCGTTCGACGGTAAATTCCGCCTCCGAGCGATTTACATCGGGCGGCGCGATCTCGATCCCAGCCCGCCGGGCATCGTCAACGAATACCGCGAGCTTTTCCGACTGGTGCATGTCGTAGCACATCGACGCGGCATAGAATTCTTCCGGATAGTGCGCCTTCAGCCAACCGGTCTGATACGCAAGCAGCGCGTAGGCCGCGGCGTGTGACTTGTTAAAGCCGTAACCGGCGAACTTGTCGATCAAGTCGAACAGCTCGTTCGCGCGCTTGGCGGGAATCTGCGACACCTTCTCGCACCCGTCGACGAAGCGCTGGCGCTGCGCGTCCATCTCGGCCTGGACCTTCTTGCCCATCGCGCGGCGAAGCAGGTCCGCATCTCCCAGCGAATAGCCAGCAAGAATCTGCGCGGCCTGCATGACCTGTTCCTGGTAAACGAAAATGCCGTAGGTCTCGGCAAGGATGCCCTCGAGCTTGGGATGAGGGTACTCGATCGGCACCTCGCCCGCCTTGCGCTTGCCGAACAACGGGATGTTGTCCATCGGGCCTGGACGATAAAGTGAGACGAGCGCGATGATGTCGCCGAATTTGGTCGGCTTGACCGCCGTCAGCGTCCGCCGCATTCCTTCGGATTCCAGCTGGAAAACACCAACCGTGTTGCCGCTCTTCATTAATTCAAAGACTTGCGGATCGTCGAGCGGGAGAGCGGCGAGGTTGATGGTCACACCCCGCTTCTCGAGCAGCTCGACCGCCTTTTGCAGCACCGACAGCGTCTTGAGGCCGAGAAAGTCGAACTTGACCAGCCCCGCGCTTTCGACGTGCTTCATGTCGAACTGAGTGACCGGCATGTCCGAACGCGGATCGCGATAGAGCGGAACCAACTGCGCGAGCGGACGATCGCCGATCACCACGCCGGCGGCGTGCGTTGAGCTGTTACGCGGATAGCCCTCGAGTTGCATCGCGAGGTCGATCAGGCGGCGCACCTCGTCGTCGTTGTCGTACTCTCTCTTGAATTCCGAGATGCCGTTGAGCGTGCGCGGCAGCGTCCAGGGGTCGGTCGGATGGTTTGGCACCATCTTGCACAACCGGTCGACGTGGCCATAGCTCATCTGGAGGATGCGACCGGCATCGCGGAGCACCGCCCGCGCCTTCAGTTTGCCGAAGGTAATGATCTGGGCGACGTGGTCCGCCCCGTATTTTGCCTGAACGTAGCGGATCACCTCGCCGCGGCGGGTTTCGCAAAAGTCGATGTCAAAGTCCGGCATCGACACGCGTTCGGGATTGAGGAACCGCTCGAAAAGCAAACCGAGCTTGATCGGATCGAGGTCGGTAATCGTCAGCGCCCAGGCTACCAGGCTGCCTGCACCCGATCCGCGCCCCGGGCCCACCGGGATATTGTTGTCCTTTGCCCATTTGATGAAGTCGGCGACTATCAAGAAATAGCCCGGAAAGCCCATCTGGTTGATGATGTCGATCTCGAACTCGAGGCGGTCAATATAGACCCTTCGCTCTTCTTCCGAGATCTCTCCGTACTTATCGAGCCGGGCGGCAAGACCGCGATGCGAATCCTCCGCCAGCATTCGCGCCTCGCCCTCGAGATCGCCTGCAAGACTTGGCAAGATCGGGTCGCGGTTCGGCGGTGCAAATGCACAGCGCTGCGCCACGACCAGTGTATTCGCCGTCGCCTCTGGCAGGTCGACGAACAGCTCTTCCATCATTGGAGTCGACTTCACGAAGGCCTCGGGGTTCGAGCGGGGGCGTTCCGCCGCGTCGATATGCGTAGAGTTGGCGATGCACAGCATCGCGTCGTGCGCTGGATGGAAATGCGGATCGGCGAAATTTGCCGGATTGGTCGCGACCATCGGAAGGTCGCGCGCTAAGGCCAGGTCGATCAGTGCATCTTCAGCTTCGTCGCAGGTGGGGCTGCTGAGCCGAGCCAGTTCGACGTAGAGACGGCCCGGGAACAGTTCTTGCAATGCGTCGCACAGCTCTTCGGCGTCGTCCGTCCGTCCGGCAGCAAGCAGTCGTGTCAGGGCCCCCTCCCCCGCGCCTGTCAATGCGATCAGGCCGTCGGTGTGCCCACGAAGGTCGGTCAAGGCGATATGCGCGGGAAGCTCTAGCGGTCGCGCGAGGTGCGCTCGGCTGACCAGGTGGCAAAGATTGTCGTAGCCGACCTCATCTTGTGCATAGAGCGGCAGGTAGTCGATGATCTCGCCGCCCTCGTCGCGTGCGATGCCGAGCAGTGTGCCGATAATCGGCTGTATGCCCAGGTCGAAGCACGCCTTGGAAAAGGCGACCACGCCGTAGAGACCGTTGCGGTCGCAGATCGCGATCGCCGGAAATCCGCGGTCTTTTGCAAGCCGCGCGATCGCCTTGGGATCGATCGCGCCCTCGAGCATCGAGTAGCTCGACATGACACGCAAGGGGACGAACGGGGCGAAAGTCATATCTGAAGATGGTTGCTGCGCCCGCGATTCGTAAAGGCCCCGCGACCGCGATTTGTCCACAGAAGTCAGAGCAGGTTCTCGATATCCCTCTCGATAGACCGCGGCGCATCCTGCGGCGCATACCGCTTGACGACGATACCTTCGCGATCAACGAGGAACTTCGTGAAATTCCACTTCACCGATTTTGAGCCCAATACGCCTGGCGCTTCGGACTTCATCCAGTCGTAAAGCGGACTGGCGCAGTCGCCGTTGACTTCGATTTTCTTCAGAACCGGAAATGTGACGTCGTAATTCAGCTTGCAGAAGCTCGCGATCTCCTCCGCATCGCCAGGTTCCTGGGCACCGAACTGGTTGCAGGGAAAGCCAAGAACTTCGAACCCGCGGCCGCCGAACTTTCGCTGCAGCGCCTCAAGACCTTCGTACTGCGGGGTGAAGCCGCACTTGCTGGCGACATTCACCACGAGCAAGACCTTGCCGAGTTTCTCGCCCAGATCGAGCGGAGTGCCGTCCGGCTTCTCGACGGTAAAATCGGCGATCGTGGTCATCTGCGTCGTCCTTTTATTCGAGCACGCCCTCGTGGAGCCTGACGACCCGGTCCATCTTCGCGGCGAGCCGCTCATTATGAGTAGCTACAAGCGCCGCACTGCCTTCATCGCGGACGAGCGCGAGAAATTGTTCGAGCACGATGTCTGCGGTTGCTTCGTCGAGGTTGCCCGTCGGTTCGTCGGCGAGGACGAGCTGCGGCCGGTTTGCCAGCGCCCTGCCAACCGCAACGCGCTGCTGCTCTCCCCCCGACAGCTGGCTTGGCCGATGGTCGAGTCTGTGACCTAGGCCGAGCGAGCTCAGGATGGTCTTTGCGCGCTCCTCGGCCTCACTCTTCCTCCGTCCGGCGACGAGTTGCGGGATGACCACATTCTCCGAAGCGTTGAAGTCAGGCAGCAGGTGGTGAAACTGGTAGACAAAGCCCAGGTGCTCCCGCCGAAGCTTCGTGCGTCCCTCCGGCGGCTGCGCGCTTGCGTCGATTCCGGCGATCTCAATCTTGCCGCCGAAACCGCCCTCCAACAGTCCCACCGCCTGCAACATGGTCGATTTTCCCGAACCCGACGGGCCAAGGAGGGCGACGATCTCACCCGGCGCGATCGCCAGGTTCACGCCCCGCAAGACTTCTATGCGCACCCCTCCTTGCTCGAACGAGCGGGTGAGGTCGGTCAGGCGTACGACTGCCGTATCACTCATAGCGAAGTACCTGCACCGGGTCGGTGCTGGCCGCCTTGTAAGCGGGATAAAGCGTCGCAAGAAAGCTCAATACAAGCGCGAGCAGTGCGATACCGACGATTTCCACCGGATCGGCACGCGCGGGTAGCGTCGACAGGAAGCGTACCGACGGGTCCCACAAGTTCTGCCCGGTCAAAGCCTGAATCACGTTCACGATGCTCTGGCGGAACGCGAGGACCAGAAAGCCGAGTGCCATCCCCGTGCCCGTCCCCACGGCGCCCACCGTGAAGCCGGCTGTCACGAATATCTTGAGTAGCGAGCGCCTGGTCGCGCCCATCGTACGCATGATCGCGATGTCCCGCGTCTTTGCGCGGACCAGCATCACCAGACTGGAGAGGATGTTGAAGGCCGCCACAAGGACGATCATCGATAGCGCGAAGAACATCGCCACGCGTTCGACTTCCAAAGCCTCGAACAGCGAGGCATTGATCTGCTTCCAATCGGATACGACTGCCTGCCCTGCCAGCTTTTTGGCGATAGGCGCGAGGTATTCCGCCGCCTTGTCGGCGTTGTCGGTCGTTACCTCGATCATACCGATGGTGTCTCCAACAAGGAGCAGCGTTTGGGCATCGGAAATCGGCATCACGACGAACGACTTGTCGTAATCGTAAACCCCGATCTCGAAGATCGCGGCGATGCGATAGCCGACTTGTCGCGGGACCGTGCCGAATGGCGTTGACCGGCCGGCAGGATTGATGATCGTGATCGTGTCGCCGACCTGGGCGCCGATATTTTCGGCAAGCCGCGCGCCGATCGCGACTTCGCCCGCGTCGGGCCTGAGCAGCGACAGGTTGCCCGCGACGACTTTGTCCTTGAGACTGGCGATATCGGGCGCGGTGTTCCCGCGTACCAGCACGGCCTCGACACGGCCATTGAACGTCACGAGCAACGGCTGCTCGATGAGCGGACTCGCCTTGGTGACACCGGGCGTCTCGCGTATTTCCTGAAGGATTCCCTGCCAGTTGTCGAGTTCGACCGCCATACGCCTGCACGATCGCGTGGCCGTTCAACCCGACAATTTTGTCAAGCAATTCGGCGCGGAAGCCGTTCATGACACTCATCACCACGACGAGCAAGGCGACCGATAGCATGACAACGCCCACACTGATCCCGGCGACGAGCGCGATGAAGCCCTCGCCCTTGCCAGGCAACATGTAGCGCTTGGCGATCGTCCATTCGAAAGGGGATAGCAGCAAGGGGTGCGCGTCTCGTTCAGGGAAGCGTGGTGTGCCAGCGTGTAGGGACGCTTCGCGCGCCGCGCAATGGGCAGCCACTTAACTGCAAGCGGCCTTGTCATTGCGCCCCAACATCGCCATTGAGCCACCCGTGCAGCGAGGCCCGAAAGCCCCATGAACTTCCACCATCCGTTCGAAACCGCGGACGGCGACAAGCTCCGCGAGGAATGCGGCGTCTTTGGCGCAATAGGGGCGACCGACGCGTCTGCGGTCACCGCGCTCGGCCTTCACGCGCTCCAGCACCGAGGGCAGGAAGCCGCTGGCATCACCAGTTTCGACGGCAAGGATTTCTACACGCGACGGGGCCAGGGCCACGTGGCGGAGAACTTTTCGTCGCAGGAAGCGCTCGCGGAACTTCCCGGCATCATGGCCGCAGGCCATGTGCGATACTCGACCACGGGCGGATCGGGCCTGCGTAACGTTCAGCCGCTATATGCCGACCTCGCCGCGGGCGGTTTCGCCGTGGCGCACAACGGCAATATCTCGAACGCGCAATCGTTACGAGACGAACTCGTCAGGAAGGGCGCGATCTTCCAGTCGACTTCCGATACCGAGGTGATCATCCATTTGGTCGCGACGAGCCGCTATCCGACCACGATCGATCGCCTGATCGACGCACTACGCCTAGTGGAAGGCGCTTACTCGCTGGTCGTCATGACCCCGGAAGGGATGATCGCATGCCGGGACCCCCTCGGCATCCGACCGCTGGTGATGGGTAAGCTGGGCGACGCGACGGTATTCGCCAGCGAGACGGTTGCGTTCGACGTGATCGGAGCCGAATTCATCCGCCAAGTCGAACCCGGCGAGATCGTCCGCGTCGATTTTGATGGTAAGATCGTCTCCACCCACCCCTTCGTAAGTGGCCAAGCCCGCCCCTGCATTTTCGAGCACGTCTATTTCAGCCGACCCGATTCGATATTCGACGGTCGCTCCGTCTACGAAGCGCGCAAGGCAATCGGGCGTGAGCTGGCGATCGAATCGCCTGCAGACGTCGATCTTGTCGTGGCAGTGCCGGACAGCGGGGTGCCGGCCGCGATTGGTTACGCGCAGGAGTCGGGCGTGCCGTTCGAACTCGGGATCATCCGCTCGCACTATGTCGGGCGGACCTTCATCCAGCCCGGTGACGGCGCCCGCCATTCCAGCGTCAAGCGAAAGCACAACGCGAATCGCGGTTTGGTCGCAGGCAAGCGCATCGTCCTGATCGACGATTCGATTGTTCGCGGCACGACGAGCATGAAAATCGTCGAAATGATGCGCGATGCCGGGGCGACCGAGGTTCACTTCCGCGTGGCCAGCCCGCCAACAGCACATTCGTGCTTCTACGGCGTCGATACGCCGGAACGCTCCAAGTTGCTCGCCGCCCGTATGGAACTCGAGCCGATGCGGGAATTCATCAAGGCCGACAGCCTCGCTTTCGTGTCAATCAACGGTCTCTATCGCGCGGTTGGCAATAGCGATCGCGATGACCTTCGCCCCCAGTACTGTGACGCCTGCTTCACCGGCGATTATCCGACCGCGCTGACCGATCTCGCAGCAAGGGATTCGCGCGAGGCGCAGCTCTCACTCCCCGTCAACAAGGTTGCCTAATTGATTGATTCCGAAGCCTTTCGAAGGGCGCATTGCGCTCGTGACCGGAGCCAGTCGCGGTATCGGCGCTGCAACCGCCATCGCACTTGCGGAAGCGGGAGCCCACGTGGTCGTCACCGCACGTGACGTGAAGGGGCTCGAAACGGTCGAAGATGCCATCAATGCTGCGGGCGGCAATTCCACGATCGCGCCGCTTGATCTGGCCGAACCCGATGGCATCGCCCGGCTCGCGTCCGCCATCGCGCAGCGGTGGGGCCGGCTCGACATCCTCGTAATCAACGCGGCCTACCTGCCCAACCTGACGCCGGTCACCCAGATCGACCAGAAGCAATTGGGTCAGGCGCTCACGGTCAACGTACTCGCGACGCAGGCTTTGCTGGCCACCCTCGATCCGCTTCTCAAGCGCGCCGAACACGGACGCGTGATTGGCCTTACCAGCTCGGTGGGAACCAACCCGCGCGCGTTTTGGTCAGGCTATGCGGCCAGCAAGGCGGCATTCGAGATGCTTCTCGATTGCTATGCTCTCGAGATAGAGAAGCTTGGCGACACACGTGTGGCGATCGTGGATCCGGGAGCGACCCGCACGCAGATGCGGGCGCGCGCTTATCCGGGAGAGGACCCCGCCACGGTCCAGCCGCCCGGGCGAGTGGCCGAGCGGATCGTTGCAATGCTGCAACAGGATTTCCCGACCCGGCAACGCGATCGTCCTTGACGCGCTCTTAACCGTAACCTGCAGGGATGCGGAAAGCACCTTGAGGCACCGTGCGTGATGTCTAGTCGGTAGCTCCCGACGAGACGCACCCGCTGGGCCGTGAACGAGGGCAACTCGCCATGATCAATACGACTGACCGTTATGCACTGGCCGCACAGGAAGACCGCTGTGCGCCGCGCACCAAGATCAGCATTCCTGCACAACTGCGCGCCTCGGGCGGGCGTCCATTCCGGACCGTGGTGCACGACCTGTCGATTTCCGGCTTTTCGGCTGCCGCGATCAACCGGATGCACGTCGGACAGTTCTGCTGGCTCACTCTGCCCGGCCTGGAATCGCTTCAGGCCGAAGTGATCTGGTGGGATAACTGTATCGCGGGCTGCGCCTTTTCGGAGCTACTCAGCCCGATTGTGCACGACAACATTCTTGCTCGCTATAGCGGCGGCAATTCGGTGTATCGCCCCATCGCCTGAACCTTCGTCCCGAGCGTCAGCGAGCGCTGGCGGCGATCACCTTGTCGAGCATCGCGCGACGGGCTTGGGAAAGCGCCTTGCCGGTTGCCGTCGGCCAACTCGAAACGACTGCTACCACGAGCCGGCGGTCAGGAGCGATAGTGATCGATTGGCCGAAAATGCCTTGCGCTCCGAACGTGGCGCCGGGGTACGTCCACCACTGATAGCCGTAGCCGTACCCGTCGCCGAAATCGACCTGCGGCGCACCTGCGCTACCGAACCAACCCACCGGGACCGAAGGTTGTCCGCCCTCGAGCGCGAACTGTCCCATCCGGGCGTAGTCCGACAGTCGCAGCGAGATGCAACAGCCGCCGATGTTGCGACCGCTGAGGTCATTCATCCAGAAGAGTCCGCCCGCAAAGCCTGCAGGATCGACGATCTTGCTCTTGGCATAGGAGGCGAGAGACTGGCCAGTGGCTGCCGCAACGAGGTCTCCGAGCAGATTGGTTTCAAGAGTTTTGTAGACCCACTTCTCGCCAGCGGGCGCCTCTCGCGTCAATGTGCGGGCATATGTCACTGCTTGCGGTTCACCCGGAACGGGATCGACTTGCAGCATCCGCGCAACGTCGCTGTCGGGATCGGTGTAATCCTCGTTCCACTTAACGCCCGACGTCATTGTCGCGAGCTGTCTGACACTGACTCCGTCGTAGGCAGTTCCGACAAGTTGCGGCAGGTATTTCGTCACAGGATCGTCGAGGCTGGCGATGAAACCGTCTTTCAATGCGGCTCCCAGAAGGGTCGACGTGAAACTCTTGGCGACCGAAAAGCTCGTCCACCGGCCGGTCGGTCCAAATCCGAGCCCGTATTTTTCGTAACGGACGCGCCCGTCTTGCAGGATCATGATCCCGGCCGCGTTCTGCTCCGCCAGATAATCATCGAGCATGGCAGTCGTTGCCGCATCGAAAGGAGTTCCTACGGGCAGTGCGCGCACTTCGGGAGCAGGCGCTGTCTCCAGCCCCGGATAGATGTCCTCCATCCGCCTGAACCGGTCGTCCCGGGTCGCCTGGTCCCAGAACAGAACCTGCTGATCCGCAAGCGACAGCGGGTGATCCGGAGTCGTCGCGCGGACCGGCAGTTCGACCGGAGCAGTGCTACAGGCCGCAAGAGCTAGCGCCCCCAGCGCGACGAACATTTTCCGCATCATTGTTCCTTTACTAGGGTCACCTGATGGACGTCGATCCCGCCACCCAGGAAACCACCTTCACAATACATCAGATAATAGCGCCACAACCGCACGAAACGTTCGTCGAAGCCGGCGGGCAATCGCCCTTCTTCGGCTGCTCGGTCGAAATTCTCTCGCCACAGCCGCAGAGTGCGCGCGTAATGCTCGCCAAAATTCACTTGGTCGGTCCAGAACAGCCCGCGAGCCTCAGCCAATGACCGGAATTCGCTCGTCTTGATCAGGAGACCACCGGGAAAAATATAGGCCTGAATGAAATCGGCGCTCTTCGCATAATCCTCGAACAGGGATTCCTTCATGGAAATGTACTGGATCGCCGCCCTGCCTCCCGGCTTCAGGTTGCGCGCGATGCAGTCCATGAAGTTAGGCCAGTATTCGCGCCCCAGCGCCTCGACCATTTCGACGCTGACGATCGCATCGTACTGCCCGCAAGTGTCGCGATAATCCTGCTTGAGGAAGCGTGGATTGGCGGGGTCTGCAGCCTTCCCGCGACAATAGGCCAGCTGCTCGTCAGACAGGCTGATCGCATCGACCCGGGCGCGCGCGCCCTGAGCCGCTGCTTGCGCCAGCATGCCCCAACCGCATCCGATCTCCAGAATCGTTTCAGCGTCCTGCGCATGGACCCGGTTCAGCATCGCGGTCGCCTTGGCGATCTGCGCGTAGTCGAGTTCACCGAGCAATTGCTGTGCCCGACCCGGCTGATCTGCGTCCTCGAAAATGGCGCTCGAATAGCACATGGTTTGCCCGAGCCACGTGGCGTAGAAATCGTTGCCGAGGTCGTAGTGCGCATGAATGTTGCGCTCGGCGCCCGAGTGCGTGTTCCTATTAAGCCAATGCGCGAACCTCGCCGCCCAACGGAAGGGCCCACGGGCGCGGCCAGTGTCGCCCAGTTCGTCGCCGTTCGCCATGAACAGGGCGAAAACGGGGACTGGGTCGGGGCTGTCCCACTCACCCGCTTCCCATGCTTGGTACCAACCGATCGAACCGTTGGTCGCGAGGCGCAGCAGCGCGCGCCAGTCGTGGAGGTTCACCTCCGCCTCGAACCCGGGGTTCCGGTCGCCGAGCAGCCGCGTGGTCCCGTCGGGCAGTCGCCCGAGGATCGAACCAGTCTCCAGCCCCTCGTCGACCTTGTCGAGTATCTTGTGAAAGCCAGGCGCAAACAGGTGCGCGAGCCGGCCCGGGCGTCGCGCAAAGCGTTCGCCCGCTGAAAGAAGGGAGCCTCCCCTGCCTAGCCCTTCAGCCTTCATGCGGGCGCTATGAACCCGCGACCGCTTTGAAATCAAGCTAGACCTTGCTCTTGTGATAGGCTTGCAGGGCGCGTTCGCGCGCCTCCTTGTGCCCGATCATCTTCTTGGGATAATCGCCGCGTCGTTCGTCCGGGGGATCGTGAATGGCATCGTCGCCGATTTCGGAAAGTTCGGGAATGTACTCGCGAATGTAGTCAGCGGCATCGAATTTTTCGCTCTGCGTTAGCGGCGCCATGATCCGCGGAAACATGTTACTGTCCACCCCGGTGCCGGAAATCCATTGCCAGTTGACGCCGTTGTTGCCGTAATCGGCGTCGACCAGACAATCCCAGAACCACCGCTCGCCCTCGCGCCAGTCGATCAGCAGATGCTTCACAAGGAAGCTGGCGGCGATCATTCGCACACGGTTGTGCATCCATCCGGTCCGCCACAACTGGCGCATTCCGGCATCGACGATCGGGTAACCGGTCATCCCCTTCCGCCAGCACTCAAGGTCTTCGGCGATGAGGTGTCCGGCGCGCGGGTTACGCCAAAGCGTACGCTCGTCGTATTCGCGGTAGCTCTCTTTCGGATAGTCCGGGAACTGCGCGATCACGTTCTGGGCATAGTCTCGCCATATCATCTCCTTGGCAAACGTAGCCCAGCCCTGCCCGCGTCGGCCGTGCAGACGGTGCCAGATCTGCGCTGGACTGATCTCACCCCAGTGGAGATGCGGCGACAGCCGCGACGAGCCGTCGATCGAGGGAAAGTTGCGACTGTCGTCGTAGTCGGCGAGCATGTTCGACCAGTCTTCAAGCCTGGCGTGAGCTGCCGCTTCGCCCACTTCCCAGAAGTCGGCAATGCCCCCTGACCAGTCGGGTTGCGACGGTACAAGGTTCCAGTCATCCAGATCATCGCTTTCCGGCCATTCGGCCGGCAGGTGGATCGTATCCGGCGACGGCACAGGCTCGCGCGGCGGCATCTCCTGCAGGACCGCTTTCGAAAAGGGGGTGTAGATCTTGTAGGGATCGCCCGAACCCGTGGTGACGGCACCGGGCGGCAAGAGGTAGTTTCCGTCATGGAGCGCCAGATCGACCTCCTTTGCCACCGCCTCCTCGGCCTTGCGCCACCAGGGTTCGTAGTGCCGGATGGCATGGACACATTCCGCTCCAACTTCCTTGGCGATTTTCGTGATTTCGGTGGCCGCATCTCCCTTGCGAAGGACGATCCGCAAACCGTGCTTGCCCAAGTCGCGCGACAGGCTTTCGAGCGAATGGTGCAACCACCAGCGCGACGCGCTGCCGATCACGTGGGACCCCGGTGCGTCATCGTCGAGAACGTACACCGGAATCAACGGCCCGGCTTCAGCGGCGGAATGGAATGCGGGCTGATCTGAAAGGCGAAGGTCGCGGCGAAGCCAGACGATCTGGGGGGCATTCATTGTTCTAGGAACACTTTCCAATGGTGGCTTGTTCCCCATCCATGCATCATCCCCCAACGCGCGACGAGGCCGATCAGCCGATCCCGGCCGAGACGATCGCCATCCCGACGCGCGGCTTCACAATCGACCGCGGAAAAGCGGCAGTCGTGGCCGCAGTCATGTGGGCTGGCTTCGCCTTCATCGTCTGGGCAGTAACGAACAATCGCACCGGAGCTTTCGACAATTGGGGTCTGATGCTGGATCGCAACGGAAACACCCTCGCCTTCAGCGGCTCGGATCTCTTCGCGGAAATGATCCGCGACGTGACCAGTCTCGGCGGGGTCCTCTTGCGCAACCTGTTCGCGCTGGGCGCGATGGTCGCCCTGTTGTTCCTGCGTCTGCGCCGAGAAGCAGTTCTGTTCGGGGGAACGGTCGTTCTCGGCTGGGTCGTGAACACTGCCATCAAGAACACGGTCGGCCGCCCTCGCCCCGAGATCGTTCCCCACCTCACCGAAGCCGGCGGCGCGAGTTTTCCGAGCGGCCACAGTTTCAATTCGGCTGTTGTGTACATTGCAATGGCGCTCGCCTTTGCCTCGATGAGCGCTCGCGAATCTGTGCGCTACACGATCATCGGCACGGCGCTCGTCGTCTCTGCTGCCATCGCGTGGAGTCGCGTGCTATTGGGAGTACACTTTCCAAGCGACGTTGCCGCGGGATGGCTTGGCGGCGCCGGGTGGGCGTTTCTCGCTGCGGCGATCCTCTACAAGCCGGCAAAGGCCGCGGCCGACCGGGGCGTGGTCGACCCAGTCGATCCCACGAAGGACTAATTCGTGACCAGGGAATTGAGCCTAGAAGACGCCCGCCCCCGACGCGAACACCGGCTGCTCATCTGGCTCCTGACGGCTCTCGCGATGCTAACCGGATTCGCCGCCCTCGCAGGTGAGATGACCGAGGGAGAGACGAGCTATTTCGACCGTATGATTGAACTGGCGTTCAGGCATTCGGATAATCTCGCGCAACCGGTCGGCCCGGCGTTCCTCAAGACCGCGATGATCGACCTCACTGCCATGGGCAGCGAGACGATCCTCACACTCACCACGCTTGCCGCTGTCGCGTTCCTGCTACTCCGCAAGCGCGGTCGCCAAGCGCTTCTGCTCGCTGTCGCCGTTGGGGGCGGGGCGATCATCAGCGGAATACTGAAGGGTCAGTTTGCCCGCCCTCGCCCCGACATCGTTCCCCACCTCGTACCCGTTTCGTCCGGCAGCTTCCCGAGCGGACACGCGATGAACAGCGCGATCGTTTACCTGACGATCGCCGTCCTCGTCGCGCGAAGTTACAAGGAATCGCGCACGCGATTGTTCATCGTGGGACTAGCCGCGATCATGACGTTCACGATCGGTGTATCGCGCGTATACCTTGGCGTGCACTGGCCGAGCGACGTGATTGCAGGGTGGCTGGTGGGCGGAGGTTGGGCGCTCGCGATGGGCTTGTTGGCGACCATGCTCCAAAGGAAGCACAAGATCGAACAACCCGCCGAGCCGGAAGGACTGGTCGAGGACCCGCCGCTCTAGACCGGGTCCTGCGCGGTTCCGTCGACCGTCCAGGTCTGGCCCTTGGCGAGCAGCTTGGCGAGATTGGCCTCCTTGCCCTTCGAAGCACGCGCCTTTTCCTCCATCACCGCCGCCTCGAACGTAGGACGAGGATCGTCGTAGAGGACGCCGAGCGCCATCGGGAATGGACCGAATGGCATCTCGACCAGCATGTGGGCGATCGAACGGTTCTTCGTATCGTGCACTATGACGCCTGCGGCCTGCCAATCGCCGTCGACGACGTCTACCACTCTGAGCTCAAGCTTTTCGCGATCAAGGGCGATACCTTGCGATCCGCCGGCGAACAGCATCGGTTCCCCGTTTTCCAGCCAGAGCTGACGATCTTCGGCACCCTTGGGCGCGGCGAAGGCATCGAACACATCCTTATTATAAACGATACAGTTCTGAAAAATCTCCACAAACGCGGCACCTTGATGCGCGTGCGCCGCCTTGAGCACGTCAGGAAGCTTCTTGGATACATCGAACCCTCGGCCGACGAAACGCGCACCCGAACCTAATGCGAAGGCAGCAGGACGGGCGGGATGGTCGATCGAGCCATAGGGCGTCGAAGGGCTGTGCGTGCCTTCGCGGCTGGTTGGAGAATACTGGCCCTTGGTAAGGCCGTAAATCTCGTTGTTGAAGAGCATGATCTGCATGTTCAAGTTCCGGCGAAGTACATGCATCAGGTGGTTGCCGCCGATGCTGAGCCCATCGCCGTCGCCGGTCACCAGCCAGACGTCGAGTTCGGGATTGGCGAGTTTCACCCCCGTCGCCACCGCCGGTGCGCGGCCGTGGATCGTGTGAAAACCGTAGCTTTCGATGTAGTACGGAAAGCGGCTGGAGCAGCCGATACCGCTGATGAACACCGTCCTTGCCGGATCGGACCCTAATTGGGGCAGCGTGCGCTGCACCGCCTTGAGGATCGCGTAATCGCCACACCCAGGGCACCAGCGGACTTCCTGATCCGTTTCCCAGTCCTTGAGCGTGGTCTGGATAGTGGTCATCTCGTTCATTGGTTTACCGCCTTGTGATCGTTGCCCTCGTCCGGGCCGACCGAGCCGTCGCCGTGAAAGGGCGCGTCCGGGTAAGTTCCATCGTCATGGCCGCTCTCGCCTATCGGAAGCTGCTGCTCATTGACGGGCACTTCCCCGCCTTCGTTTCCTTCGATCCCATCGAAGTACTTGCCGATGGCGGCCTCGAGCTCGGCGATCTGGAAAGGCTGACCGCTGGTCTTGGAAAGCGGCTGGGCATCGACGAGGTATTGATCGCGCAAGACGGTCTTGAATTGACCCGTATTCATCTCGGGCACCAGAACCTTGTCGAAGTTGCGCAAAAGGCCCCCGAGGTTCGCCGGCAGGGGCCAGATATGGCGGATGTGGATGTGGCTCACGTCGATTCCCTTCGCGCGGCTGCGGCGTACCGCCTGGTGGATCGGGCCAAAGGTGCTGCCCCATCCAACGATCGCGAGTTTACCCGGTGTCCCACCCAACGCGACATCTTGTTCGGGCACATCGATACCGTCGACCTTTGCCTTGCGGGCATCGGTCATCGCCTGATGGTTGGCCGGCGAGTAATCGATGTGGCCGGTATCAACCGCCTTCTCGATACCGCCGATGCGATGCATCAGGCCGGGCGTGCCGGGCTTGATCCACGGTCGTGCGCCTTTGGCATCCCGCTTGTAGGGCAGCAGGGTATCGCCCGCGTTCATTTCTTCAAGGAATGCCGTCGGCGTGTGCGCGAAAGTAGCTGGATCGGGTACCTTCCATGGCTCGGCCGCATTGGCGATGTACCCGTCGGTCAGCAGCATGACCGGGGTCATGTATTGTACCGCGATCCGACATGCCTCGATCGCGCACTCGAACACGTCTGCCGGGCTTCGAGCAGCTACGACGGGCATCGGCGCGTCCCCATTTCGGCCATAGACCGCTTGGTACAGGTCACTTTGCTCAGTCTTCGTCGGCAGGCCGGTAGACGGACCGCCGCGCTGCGAGTTAACGATGACCAGTGGCAGTTCGGTCATGATCGCGAGGCCCATAGCCTCGCCCTTGAGCGCAATGCCGGGCCCTGACGACGAAGTTATTCCGAGCTGGCCGGCATAGCTTGCACCGATGGCTGCGCAGATCGCCGCAATTTCGTCCTCGGCCTGGAATGTCGTGACCCCGAATTCCTTGAGCCGCGCGAGGTGGTGCAGGATCGCGGAGGCCGGAGTGATTGGATAGCCGCCGAAGAATAGCGGCAGTCCGAGCAGCTGCGCGCCCGCGACGAGCCCGAGCGCGACCGCCTCGGCACCCGTGATCGTGCGATAGAGACCCGGCTCCGTAGGCACCGGGTCTAGATGAAGCTGGCGTAGCGGACCGGAAAGCTCCGCGGTTTCGCCATAAGCGTGACCGGCGTCGAGCGCGGCAATATTGGCAGCCGCAATATCAGGCGTCTTGGCGAATTTCGCGTTCAGCCAGTCGTGGATCGGCTTGCGCGGCCTGTCGAACATCCACAACGCGAGGCCGAGAGTCCACATATTCTTGCAGCGCAGTGCGTCCTTGTTTCCGAGTCCGAACGGCTTCACCGCCTCGATCGTCTGGGCGCTGATATCGAAGGCCAGCACGTCCCACTTGGCAAGACTGCCGTCCTCTAGCGGATTGACGTCGTATTTCGCCTTATCGAGATTGCGCTTAGTGAATTCGCCGGTGTCGGCGATAATGAGGCCGCCAGGCTTCACCGCCTGAAGATTCGTTTTCAAGGCAGCCGGATTCATCGCGACAAGCACATCCGGCGCATCGCCCGCGGTGTTGATCTCGCGGCTGCCGAAATTGATCTGGAAGGCGCTAACGCCAAACAGTGTGCCCTGAGGTGCGCGTATCTCCGCCGGAAAATCGGGGAATGTTGCCAGGTCGTTGCCGGCGAGTGCGGTCGACAATGTGAATTGGCCACCGGTCAACTGCATCCCGTCGCCGGAATTGCCGGCGAAGCGGACGACTACCGCTTCGGGACTGTCGGACGCTGTTGCAGCCTGCTTCGAATTCGAGGGCCTGGATCGCCATCGGAATTCCTTGTCGTGCGTCTTCGTGACGCCTGTTCTCGGGTGGGGGCACCTAGGGAGCACCCATCCCCTCCACAACCAAGTTTTTCTCCCCGAGCGAGAAATTGTCGAGTGGAAAAGAAGACGTGGGCCGATTATTCGAGTCGGGTCGAAACCGCAGACAGGGGCACTCAAGTTGGCAGATACCGAACCTTACGTGCGCGAAGATGTACGCCGGTTGCTCGATCTTCTCGCCGCGAACCCCAGTCCGCCCCTCGACGAACTGTCGCCGGAAGAGGCTCGCGCCGCCTATATAGCGATCGGTATGATGACCGAAGCCGAGCCCCGCGATTTGGCGGTGATCCGGGACGTCACCTGTCCCGGGCCGACTGGCGAAATCCCGCTCAGGCTATACGATCCTCGCGAATCGCGCGAGCCGGGGCCGGTGGTAATGTTCTTCCACGGCGGCGGTTTCGTGATCGGCGATCTTGAAACGCATCACGCGTTTTGCACCGAGCTTGCCCTTGGTCTCGACTTGCCGGTCATCGCCGTCCACTACCGCCGTGCGCCGGAAGCGCCCTACCCCGCGGCACCCGACGACTGCGAAGCCGCATCCCGCTGGGTAGCGAACAGTCCAGAGGCAATCGGCCGAAAGGTCACGGGACTCGTCACATGCGGCGACAGCGCGGGCGGCAACCTCTCTATCGTCGTAGCGCAGGCTCTGGTGAGCAAGCCGGCCGCGGCCCCGGTAATTCTGCAGGCCGCGATCTATCCCGACGCGGGTCCGCCGCGTGGTACGAAAAGCCATTCTTCGTTCGGCGATGGATACTTCCTCACCGCGCGTTCGATCGACTACTTCGACAAATGCTATGTAGGGGATCTCGAGAGCAGCCGGCGTTACCCGGCGTTGCACGAGGATCTCGGCTCGGCTCCCCCGACCGTGCTGACGACGGCGAGTCTCGATCCCATCCGCGATCCGGGCCGCGACTACGCCGCGGAACTGATCCGGTGCGGCGTGGAGGTTACCTATCTCGAGGCGCGCGGCAACATCCATGGTTACATCAATCTCCGCAAGGCTGTCCCCAGCTCGCAGAGGGATGTCGATGACCTGATCGGCGCCATGCGGTCGGCGCTGGAGCGGAATACGTGAGCGAACTAGGCTACCGTCCCTGTGTCGGGGTGATGCTCGTCAACGCCGAGGGCCTGGTGTTCGTGGGCAAGCGGATCGACAACAAGGAAGGCGACTGGTGGCAAATGCCGCAAGGTGGAGTTGACCCCGGTGAGGAGCTCGAAGCCGCCGCCTTTCGCGAACTTGGCGAAGAAACCGGCGCTGCCCGCGAGCACGTGACGCTTATCGGACGGATGGAGGAAATGCTCCGCTACGACTTGCCCGACGATCTAGTCGGCAAACTGTGGGGTGGCTGCTATCGCGGGCAGGAGCAGACCTGGTTCCTCGCCCGTTTTTTGGGGAGCGACGCCGATATCCATCTAGATGCGCACGACCCGCCGGAATTCTGTGAATATCGCTGGGTCGAGCCAGACGAGCTGCCATACTTGATAGTGCCCTTCAAAAAGCGCGTCTATCGCACTGTAGTTGAAGAGTTTCGCTCGCTGATTTGAGCGAACTGAGATGGTCAGTTCTGCTGGGTGACGACCGTGTCGGGGAGTACAGCTTCGGCGGTCATTACCCGCGGCTGTGGTCCTTTTGCGATTGCTGCTGCAAGCGCCTGGGTCTCGGTGCACTTGTCACCACACATCGATTGCAGCCGCGCGAGGTTGCGTCGGGCCTTTTCCATTGCGCCTTTTTCGACCAGCGCTTCGCCCTCACCACCAAGCGCCGCCAGGTTGTCGGGCTCGCGCGCAAGAGCCTCACGGTAATAGCGAATCGCTTTGCCTTGCAGGCCGTTGCGCCGCGCGGCCTCGGCAAGGTCGAGGAAGATCGCGGTAGCAGCTGGATCGACCGTCAACGCGGCCTCGAATGCATCAACCGCCTTTTCCGGACGGCCGGCTTCCAGCGCGGCGCGGCCTTCGGCAACGAGGGAAGCCGCGCGCGGATCGGTCGCGTGATCGGCCCCTTCTCCCACGCTGGCAGTCATCGCAAGAACGACAGCAAGAGCGGCGGCGGGGGCGGCAAAACGCATCAGCAACTCCTTCACGGTCTTGTGACCAGGGTGGGTCCGGGCGGGATCAGGCACGGCCATATCGCGGCGGATTAACACGCGCGAGTTGTACGCGCGATGAAAAATCCGTCCGTACCGTCGTGAAACGGTGAAAGCCGCCAACCTTTCCCGCGCGCGCGCCCGATTGGCAAGTACACTGGATCGATCGACCAGTCGGGATGACCCAACAAGAAATTATCGACCCGATCTCGCCCCTCGGCATCCAGCAAGGAACACGTGACGTAGACGAGCCTCCCGCCCGGGCGGACGAGACGCGCGGCGATGTCCAACAATCTCTCCTGGGCTTCGGCGAAGCGCAGGAGGCGATCGGGCGTAAGTCGCCAGCGTGACTCCGGGTTCCGACGCCATGTTCCGGTACCCGAGCAAGGCGCATCGACCAGCACCGCATCGGCTTTGCCAACGAATTCGGCGAGAGCGCCGAGCTCCTTGCCGGGATCGAGCAGGCGAGTCTCTATCATGCCGGCACCGGCCCTCTCGGCGCGCGGAGAAAGGCGCGAAAGGCGCTGCCTATCGGTGTCGCACGCCAGGAGTGTGCCCCGATTGTCCATTGCAGCAGCGAGCGCGAGAGTTTTGCCGCCCGCCCCCGCGCACAAGTCGATCACGATTTCGCCGGGCCGCGCATCGACGGCGAGGCACGCTAGTTGCGAGCCACTGTCCTGCACCTCGATCAAGCCTTCGCGATAGACATCCCATTGCTCGACCCGGGTGCCGGCTTCGATTCGCAGGCCCTGAGGCGCTTCAGTCGGCGCCGACGGGCCGGGAAGTTCTATGGTATCGCGAGCCGCCTTCAGAGTGTTCACGCGAAGGTCGAGCGGGGCGCGGTCGAGAAGCGCTTCGGCTTCGCGCCCGGTAACGCCCGAATCTGCCAATGCACTTTCGAGCCATTCCGGCGCGAGTCCGGGAGCTGCCGCTACCTCACTGGGGTCGATAAGCGAGGGGCCGTGATGCGATCCGTCGAAAAGCGCGGCAATCGTCTGATCGTCCGCCGCCAGGCGCAGCATTGCCGCCCGGCCCGAAGACGGCAGCGTTCCGCAAGCGCGAATCGCGGCATATGTTAAGTCGCGTACAGCGCGGCGGTCCTTCGACCCCGCGTAGCGCCGCGTACGAAAGTATTCGGAGATGAGTTGGTCTGCGGGTGCTCCCACGGTCGTTGCCGCTTCGATTACGGCGTCCAGTATCTCGATCGCAGCCTGTGCGCGCGCAGCCGGGGTCACTGCGCTTTCACCGCGTGGGGTAGTTCGGCGCCTCGCGGGTGATCGCGACGTCGTGGACGTGGCTCTCGGCAAGGCCGGCGTTTGTTATTCGCACGAACTTGCCGCGCTTTCGCAGTTCTTCGAGGGTGGCGGAACCGGTATAGCCCATCGCGGCCTTGATGCCTCCAACGAGCTGATGGATTACGTCCTTCGCCGGGCCCTTGTAAGGGACCTGACCTTCAATACCCTCAGGCACTAGCTTGAGGGCGGAGACGTCCTGCTGGAAATAACGGTCGGCGCTGCCACGTGCCATCGCGCCCACGCTACCCATCCCGCGATACGCTTTGTAGCTGCGCCCTTGATAAAGGAAGGTTTCCCCCGGACTCTCGGCGGTACCGGCGAGCATCGAACCAATCATGACGCTGGAAGCACCCGCGGCAAGGGCCTTGGCCGCATCGCCGGACGTACGCAGTCCGCCGTCCGCAATCACTGGCACGCCGCTTTTCGCGGCTTCGGCTGCGCATTCGAGCACAGCGGTCAGCTGCGGTACGCCGACGCCGGCGACCACACGCGTGGTGCAGATCGATCCTGGCCCGATGCCTACCTTTACCGCGTCCGCGCCCGCGTCGATCAGCGCGCGCGTCGCTTCGGCTGTGGCAACGTTGCCCGCAACGATCTGAACCGAATTCGACAGCTTCTTCGCCATCTCGACTGCACGGCTGACGTCCTTGTTGTGGCCGTGCGCGGTGTCGATAATGACTACGTCGACCTCGGCCTCGATCAAGGCCTTCGTACGCTCATAGCCCTTCTCACCGACGGTAGAGGCCGCCGCTACGCGTAGGCGCCCGGTCTCATCCTTGGTCGCATTGGGGTAGGTTACGGCCTTCTCGATGTCCTTCACGGTGATCAGGCCTACGCAGCGATAATTCTCGTCAACCACGAGCAGCTTTTCGATCCGCCGCTGGTGGAGCAGCCGCCGCGCATCCTCCTGGCTGGTACCCAGAGGAACAGTCGCGAGGTTATCGCTCGTCATAAGCTCGCGCACGGGCTGGCGGGGATTCTCAGCAAAGCGGACATCCCGGTTGGTGAGGATCCCGCAAAGCTTGCCATTATTATCGGTCACCGGGATACCGCTGATGCGATTATCGGCCATCAGCATCTGCGCCTCGCCGAGAGTGGCATCCGGCGCGATGGTAATCGGGTTGACGACCATACCGCTTTCGAACCGCTTTACCGCTCGCACCGCAGCGCACTGCGCCTCGAGATCGAGATTACGGTGAAGGACCCCGATGCCCCCGAGCTGCGCCATGACGATCGCCATGTCCGCCTCGGTCACCGTGTCCATGGCAGCCGACAGGATCGGAATGTTGATCGCGATCCCGCGCGTAAGTTTCGTGCTGGTATCGGCCATGCTCGGCACGATGTCGCTTTCCGCGGGACGCAACAGAACGTCGTCGAAAGTAAGGCCGAGGGGTATGTCGTCTTGTGCCACAGGATGCGCTTTCGCCGGGGGACTGGTGGCGGCCCATCTAACGGCAGGGGGGCGAAGCGGCTAGAGGGGGTGGACGCTTTTTCCCGTGGTGGCGCTCCACAGCGCGGGATCGGCGAAATAGCGCACTAGCGACTCGGTGAGGCGGAGGTCCTGCGCGGCTCCGCCAAGCTCGATTCCGTCGGCCTTGTCCGTCGGCTGATGGTAACGCCCAGCAGTGTATTTTTCGAGGGCTTCGGCCGAACCGAACGCGCTCGTCACGGAAACCGCCGGCACATCTCGTTGCAACAGCGCCCAACCGTCTTGTCGCCGCAAATAGCCTTGGGCGAGACCCTCATCGCTCTCGCGCAGGCCGCGCTGGGCGAGGACCTCCATGATACCTTGGTCGAGCGGGGTCAGGCCCTTGCCGACTATCGCGACGGGCGTACCCGCAGGTGCAACGGCAAGGGTATCGAGGTTAAATGCCGCGACGATCTCGCCGAGCGGCAGCGGCGGGTTTTCGGCGAATGCCTGCGCGCCCAACAGACCCCACTCTTCCGCCGTCGTTGCGAGAAAATAGACGTCTCGCTCCAACTTCGGGCCGGCGGCGAGGCGGCGGGCGACTTCGGTCATCACGGCCAGGCCACTCGCGTTGTCGACCGCGCCACTGCAAATGCCGGGTGATCCTGCGTCCACACCACAGTGGCCGAAATGGTCCCAGTGCGCGAGCACGAGCACGGCGCCGGCGGTTGTCCGTTTGCCGGGAAGCTTTGCGATCAGATTGAAGGTTCGCACGGTGCCAGCAACCGATATCGCCTCGATTGTAGCGTTTAGATCGAGCGGAACCGGGCGAAATTCAGCCTCGGCCGCTTCGCCGATCAGCGTATCGAGGCGCTGCCGACCGATCAGTGATGCCGCTGCACTTCGCGTAATGAACCCGTCAATCGTGTCGGAACCACCCGCTTCTGCAAGCCGATAGCTCCCGCGTCGGCGTGTGGCGGACAATGTGTCGAGCTGCGACCGATCGCCGACGATCGCCAACACTGCTGCGGCTCCGTTCCGAAGAAGCGCCTCGCGCTGCTCCGCCTGCCCGGTATGGTCCCAGAGCATGAGCACGACACGCCCGGCTAGAGCAGCCGTGTCGAGTTGCTCACCCTGCCTTCCAACAAACACAACGGGCGCATCCTCGACCAAGCCGCGAGTGCCGGATGCAAAAGCCACGATCTCGCCCTCGGGGACCGGCACCTTCCGCGCCGCGCGCGTGAAGCGCACGGTGCTGCTCTGCGGCGTACTGCTGATCAGTTCGACCGGAGCGAACCAGGGATGCGCGGGGTCATTGGTTCCCGATGCGAGACCTGCACCCTGCCATTCTCGGGCGAGGTAGCGGAGCGTCTTCGCTTCCCCCTCCGTGCCGGGCTTGCGCCCCTCGAACTCGTCGCTTGCAAGAATGTCGATGTGTCGCGCGATGGCGGCACGCAGGGCGGCATCACCTTCGGGTGTCGCGGCAGGAGGCCGCGTACCGACGCATCCCGCCAGCAGCAGGAGGCCTGGCAGCCACCAGAACCGCAATTTCACTCCCGGTGCCTCCCTCCCAAATCCACTATTCCGCTGTCCAACCGCCATCTACGCTCCAGTTCGCGCCGGTGACATTCTGTGCCTCGTCGCGACAGAGAAATACGGCGAGCGCGCCAATTTCGGCGGGCTGGACGAATTTTCGTGTTGCTTGCTTAACCAGCAGCACATCGTTCACGACCTCCTCTCGGGTCATCCCGCGCGCCTTCATCGTGTCGGGGATCTGGTTCTCGACAAGCGGCGTCCAGACATAACCTGGACTGATGCAATTAGCCGTGACACCGTGCCCGGCAACCTCGAGCGCGACGGTTTTGGTCAGGCCGTCCAGACCGTGTTTGGCTGCATTGTATGCCGACTTGAACGGCGATGCCACTTTCGAGTGCGCGCTGGCGGTGTTGATGATCCGGCCCCAGCCCGCCGATTTCATATGCGGGACGGCGAGTCGGATCGTGTGGAAGGCCGCCGTGAGATTGAGCGCGATAATAAGATCCCACTTTTCCGGGGGAAACTCCTCGACGGGGCTGACATGCTGCATGCCGGCGTTGTTGACGAGAACGTCGACGTTTCCGGCGCCGGACATCAGTTCCTCGCACCCTTCGCGGGACGTGAGATCGGCGGGAACGTGTCGGGCAGACATTTCCGTGCACAGCTCGGCGATTTCATCCTCGTCCCCGAAGCCGCTGAGGACGATCTCCGCCCCCTCTGCGTGCAATGCGCGGGCGACCGCCAACCCGATGCCCGAAGTTGAACCGGTGACGAGTGCACGCTTGCCGGACAGGAACATTTGACCTCCTCTGCGGATTTAACGGCCGACCTGGCCAACATAGTGCTCTTGCGAGACGCGATGTATGCCTGTCCAGAGACATTGCGGCTCGGCCGCGCAAAAACGAGGGTTTGTGCATGCGGCTCAACCGGTTCGATCCATCGAGCATCAACGTACGCGGCGGAGGGGGCGGTGGCTTTCCTGGCGGAGCGGGAGGCGGAATTGGCTGCGGCACCCTGGTGATCGCCCTGATTGCCGCACTCGTGTTCGGGGTCGACCCGACTTCGATGCTGAGTGGCGGTGGCACGAGTACTGGCGTGCCGGCGACCCAGGGCGACGGCTCACCCCAGTCCGTAGAACAGCTATGCACGTCGAACGAGTATGCGACCGAGGCGTGCAATGCGCTGCAGTCTCTCAACCAGACCTGGCAGCCGGAATTTCAACGCGCGGGCATTGCGTTCCAGCAACCCACGCTCGTGTTTTATTCCGGCGGCATCCAGTCGGGGTGCGGCGGCGCGTCGTCGGCCATGGGGCCGTTCTATTGCCCGAGCGACGAGGGTATCTACATCGATACGAGCTTCTACGACCAGATGGCACGCCAGCTCGGCGCCAAAGGCGACTTTGCACGCTACTACGTGATCGCGCACGAATACGGACATCACATCCAGAAGCTTACCGGCGTGGCTGATGCGATCCGGAGCGCACAAAGTCGAAGCCCTCAGGCGTCCAATCAGTTGCAGGTCCGGATGGAGCTACAGGCCGATTGCTATGCTGGCGTCTGGGCTGGGAAGAACCGCAATCTCATCGACCCGGGAGACTTCGAAGAGGGGATGACCGCTGCCAGCGCTATCGGCGACGACGCGCTTACCGGTGGTCGGGTCAGTTCGGACAATTTCACACACGGTACGAGCCAGCAACGCATGGAGGCTTTGCGTACAGGCATGGAGTTGGGAAATGACACCGCGTGCGATCACTACGTCCAGATGAGCTAAAAGCCGTCCAAATCCCGACCTGTAGTCAAGGACGGGCCCGGGGGCTCATTAGCGCTCAAATCAGAAGACCGGAGGCGGCTCCCGCCGCATCCGGTCCTCCCTTCCTCCCGACCTGAGCCGATCGATCAGCCGTTGGGCTCGTCCTTCAGCTTCTCGATTTCCCTGTCGAGCTCGCGAAGGATTTCGCTGCGTGTTTCCGCGTCAATCTGCCTGTTTTCGGCTATCGCCGCGCGCGCGGAACGCAATCCGGAGAGAGCACCGGCCATAGCGAACTTGCCGCAGAACCTGATAACCTTCCGGCCATTTTCGTTGCTCATTTCGGTCGTGCGGGTCGCGCCGTCACACGACTGTTCGATTTGCGGCATCGCGCGGGCGACAACTTCCGCCGATCGGGCAGCACGCTCAGCCTGGCGGGCGTGGAGTTCAATCGATCGGATATGGCGGTCATCGACCTGAACCGATTTCTCGATCTGCACATCGAGTTCCGCCAGGTGCTTTTCGAGTTCAGCCATGCGCCTTTCGAATTCAGGCGAACCGGGGGCGAGAACCTCGCCGTCGCCCGATCGAACCACGAATTTCCGGTGAACGCGCGCGTTATCGTGCCGCGCGTCGGACCCAATGCCGCTCTCGCCCGCGGACGGATCGACTTCAGCAAGGGGAGCGGGCGGCGCAACCGGAGCGACCGGCGCTTCGGGTGCCGCAGGCGGCGCGGGCGGCACCGGGACGGCTGGCGGATCGAGCACCTCGGCGTCGCTCGATTGCGCGTAGGTGATCGAAGCGGTCAGCGGGAGAGCAAGCGCAGCGAGGCCGACGAACGCACCTCCCATGCGGCGCCGGCGAACGGACAAATCGTTCATGGTCAGGTTCCTCAGACGGTGGATGATCGACTTATCGCCCAGCACGGGACATGCCATCGGCGCGGCAAGTGCGACCCGTGGCGCTGGCGCTGCGGCCGTACCAGCGATTAGCGCGGCATAGCGGGCCCGGTCGAGCCGGCTTCGTCCCTCCACTACACGAGCGTCGCAGGCCGCTTCCTGATCGCGGCGCATCGCACGCCAACCCAGCCAGGACAGCGGATTGAACCAATGCAGCGCAAACAGCGGCAGCGCAGCAAAATTGGCCGCAAGGTCGCAAGCCCGATGATGAGCGATCTCGTGGGCAAGTGCGAGGTCGCGTGCCTGGCGATCGGTGAGGGCCATGAAGCCAATCGGCAGGGCAATGACCTTGTCGACGACTCCGAAAGCCAGGGGCGAGCAGGTAGCCGGGGTCTCGATCAGACGCACGCCACCAACCTCCCCAACCGTGCGCGCATCGATGAGCAACTGGGCCCGAAGCCGCCGATAGGCTGCCAATCGCAATACGATGTAAATCACGACCCCGGAAAGCCAGATCGCTACGAGCATAGCTTCCAGCAACGGCAGCCAATGCGGCGACTTGGTTGCCACGGATCCAACAGACTGCAGCGCGGAGCTTTGGAGGTCGGAGGCGGGAAACTGGGAAAGATCGACCGGAGCGATTGCGACCGGGACCTTTTCGGGTGCGGGCAAGACAAGTGGCGGCAAGATCAAGCGCAGAAAAGGAACAACCCAGAGCACATAGGCCGTCCTTGCACCAAAGTAGCGTCCAACCGGCCCGCGCAGGACGAGCACCAGTGCGATCAGCACGCCGGTCCACACAAGTGTTTCGAACAGCCAGATCATTGGCGTAGCTCCCTGAGCAATTCTTCGATCTCGTCCAGATCAGCGTCGCTCAAGCTTTCGCTCTCGGCAAGATGGGCGAAGAGCGGCGCTGCGCGCCCCCCGAAGAGCCGATCGACGAGGCGGCGGGATTTACTGCCGAGGTACTCAGCCCGCTCGATCAGCGGCGAATAAAGAAAACGGCGACCGTCGGGCTTTGTAGCGACAGCACCTTTCGTAACTAGGCGGCTGAGGAGGGTCTTGACGGTTGGCATCGACCAGTCGCGCTTTGCGCATACGCGATCGCACACATCGGCGGCAGTAAGCGGACTGTTAGCCCACAACGCCTCCATGACCGCGTATTCGGCTTCGCTTATGCGTTCGCTTGGGAGATCGGTGTCGTCAGCCACAATCGCATCCTTCGTTGTCGACCACATATGTAGACGGATCGACTACGAATGTAAACATGAAGCGTAGATGAATGGCTGTTCAGCATCGCGCTACCGGTATAGGACGAGGGCATGGAACCTCGCCATCGCGTGCCTCATGTCATACGCGGTCTGCGCGATTGCCATAACGTAATGGATTTTCGCGAGCTCGCCCGGCGCCGCCTGCCCTTCCCGGTTTTTCACTATATCGACGGCGGCGGTGACGATGAAGTCACGCTGGCCCGGAACACGGCTTCCTTCAACGAGATCGATCTCGTCCCCAATATCCTGGCCGGCGTTGCCCAGATCGATACCCGTGCGACTATAATGGGACGCACGACCAGCCTCCCGCTGGTGCTCAGCCCGACAGCGCTCCAACGCCTGTTCCACTGGCAGGGCGAGCGCGCTGTCGCCCGCGTCGCCGAACGACACAACCTCTGGTTCGGGATATCCAGCCTTTCCAGCGTAAGCATCGAGGAGATTGGGGCCAAGCATTCCGGCCCGAAACTGCTGCAGTACTATTACCACAAGGACCGCGGTTTGAACGCGGCCCTCGTCGAGCGCGCCCGCGCAGCGAATTTCGATGCAATAGCCCTGACCGTCGATACCATCGTGTCAGGCAACCGCGAGCGGTGCAAACGAACCGGCTTTACAACTCCGCCCCGATTCACACCGGCGAGTTTCCTCTCGTATGCGACAAAGCCCGCCTGGGCGCTCAAT
The DNA here is from genome assembly GCA_963740025.1 of uncultured Alphaproteobacteria bacterium. Lineage (GTDB taxonomy): Bacteria > Pseudomonadota > Alphaproteobacteria > Sphingomonadales > Sphingomonadaceae > Tsuneonella. The sequence continues at coordinate 239,974 of CAVUCI010000003.1, read as the reverse complement.
TACCTGCTCCGTGAGCGCTTCAGCCTCCCCAATCTGGAAACTCACGTCGCGCACGGCAGCAAAAACGCCATCTCGATCCAGGACTATTTCAACGAGATGCTCGATCCCGATATGGACTGGGCGGCGGTTGAAAAGTTGCGCGAAGACTGGGGCGGCACATTCTGTCTCAAGGGCGTGATGAGCGTCGCGGATGCGCGACGTGCAGCGGATATCGGCTGCGACGCTATCATGGTCTCGAATCACGGTGGACGGCAACTTGATGGAAGCCGCGCTCCGTTCGACCAGCTTGCGGAAATAGTCGACGCAGTGAGCGACCGGATCGAGGTGATCTGTGACGGGGGAGTCCGTCGGGGAACACACGTTCTTAAAGCCGTTGCCATGGGCGCCACCGCGGCATCGGGCGGGCGGCTCTACCTCTATGCGCTTGCCGCCGCGGGAGAGGCGGGCGTCGAACGTGCGGTCGCTACTCTGAAGGAGGAGATCGAGCGCGGTACGCGGCTGATGGGAGTGCGGTCTGTCAGCGATCTCGACCGCTCGATGCTCCGCCCGCGCTAACTCGAGGCGACGCCAAGGAATACCGCGGCGCCGACCGCAAGCATGAAGGCGTTGAACAGCACAGGTATCCACTGGGGCATTCTCGCCGTATCCGGATCGGGCCGCAGCGACTTCCCGGCGATCTCGCGCCATATCCCTGCTGCGAAGCAGAATTCCGCGAAAACGATCAAGACGAGGGCCGTCGACAGGCCAAGCCAATCGGGTACCAGTCCTTCGAGCAGCTTTCGCGCGCCGATCCCCGCGGCGAGACTGGCGAGGCCGGTCCGCATCCATGCCGCATAGGTTCGTTCCGACGCCAGCATCGTGCGGTCAGAGGCGAGACGCGTACGACGCTCGGCGCTGTCTTCCTGTGTTTCGGCGCTATCGACGAGCGTATCCGCGCTGTCGGCCAGCTTCTGTTGGGCCCTTTTGGCTCCGTGCTCAGGCTTGCTCACCATGCTTCCACAACGCGCTGAACTGCAGATGGTGGCAAATCACACGATTTTCCGTATCTCGATCGGAATGGCGGCCAATGCCTTCACCTTTGGACCTTTCCGTCTCGATCCCGATGACCGCCGGCTGACCCGCGACGGCGAGCCGATCGATGTGAGTGCTCGGTATCTCGACGCGCTTATTCTCCTCGCTTCCGAAAACGGGCGACTCGTCACTAAGGATCGTTTCATGGCCGAGGTCTGGCGTGGCATCCCCGTGACCGACGAGGCGCTGACCCAATGCATCCGCGCGCTCCGTCGGGCGCTCGGCGACGATGCGAGCGCGCCTCGCTACATCGAGACGGTTCCTCGTCACGGCTATCGCTTGGTCGCACCAGTTGGTGTGGCGGCAGCGGATCTCCACGGTCGAAGGAGGGGGAATGCGGACTGGCGAGTTGCTTCGGTTGGCCTCGATATTCTCGCCGCATCGGTGGGAGGGGGCGTGGCAGGAATTGTCGGCGGTCTCGGCTATCTTACCCTGGGCCTGATCACTCCCGGTATCGGCACCGCATCAACCTTGCTGGTGCTGATTTCCGTAAATCTCGTCCTTGGTTTCTTTGGCGGTGCGGCTGTCGGGGCAGGCGCGGTCGCGGGGGAACGGCTCGCCCGCCAGCGGATTTGGGGTTTCGCGATCGGAGGGGCGGCTGGAGGTTTGCTGATTGGATCGATCGGCAAAATGGTCGGGCACGACTTGTTCTCGCTTTTTTTTGGCCGAGATCCGGGTGCGACGACGGGAGCGCTCGAAGGTCTTCTACTCGGCGCGGCGACCGGTCTGGCGATTGGCGCGGCGTGGGAGGCCCGTCAGAAGCGGGCGGCATACCTGATCGGCGCGGCGCTGGGTTGCGGAGCGATCGCAGGGTTCGCGATCGTCATATGCGGAGGGCGCCTGATGGCCGGAAGCCTATCGGAATTGGCGACACGCTTTCCCGAGTTGAACCTCCACGTCGGTGGTGCAATTTCTGGAACGGACGGCTGGAGTACATTCGCGTTATTAGTCGCGACAATCGGCGAAGCAGCGCTGTTTACCCTTTGCGTCGCCGGTGCGGTCTTCATCGGCCGGCGTATCCGACGAGCGGACTAAACAGCCGTGTCAGCAACTGCTCACCGATTGCTCACGACTTTCACTCCGATGAGCAGCACTACCCTCTCCGTTTCATCTGACGGAGACCATTCATGACTACATTCAACACCGATATGAGCCCGCGCTCTACACGTGCCCTGCGGATAGTCGGCTGGCTATCGGCCATCCTACTGCTTTCGCTGCCCGCAATTGCGATGCAATTCACGACCGAGGTTCGGTGGAGCCCGGGCGACTTCCTGTTCGCGGCCCTGGCATTGGGGACCGTCGGATGCCTTCTAGAACTGACCGCGCGGTCGAGCGCGAATGTCGCATTTCGCGTTGGCGCCGGAGTTGCGGTCCTGACCGGCCTGTTGACGGTCTGGATCAGTTTTGCGGTCGGGATTATCGGAGAGCCCGACGATCCCCGCAATCTGGTCTATCTTGCTGTCTGCACGACAGCCACAGCCGGCGCCACCGTGGCATGGGGTCGAGCCGACGCGCTTGCCCGCGCAGCTTTCGCGACAGCCGTCTTGCAGGCACTGATCATGCTCGCCCACGTAGTCGACGGCGTCCGCCCGGCCATGCTCATCGATGGTTTCTTCGTACTGACTTGGCTGGTTGCATCCGCTTCGTTTGCGCTCGCCGCACGACAGTCGAGCTCCGACACGGAATGAGGTGACTTCGAGCGCCAAGCCTGCAGTCGACGGGGTCCCGCGATTCACGCGATTACCGCGCTGATTGCCTGCCTGGCGTTCGACCGGTCCTTGGCCGATCGAACTGGTTTAGCGGGCGATGACTGAAGCGTCTTCGTCGGCTTTGTCTTTGCCTTTGTCCTTGTCTCTTTCTTTGTCGGCCTCGATCATTTCGGCCTGGAAGAACTCATTGTATCGCCTGTCGATCTTCTCGTCCCGAATGTAAGCGAGTAGCTCGTCCTTGCCCTCCCCTGCATCGATCTGATCGATCAGCTTGCGCATCGGATTGTCCTGTGGCGCGTGCGGCTGGAAAGCGCCCGGCGCAAGAACAGTGCGTGCGCGTTCGATGTCGTCTGTGCGGATCAGTTCGATCGCGGCACGCGCTCGCAGGCTCACGTCCTGCGGCATCAGCATTATAGCTCGATAGAGCCCGCCAATTGCGCCCTCGGGAGCGTACTCACCCGCGGCTAGGAAGCTGTCGTAATACAGGACGAAGGGGAGCGGATGATTTGGGTCGGTCTTGTTCGCTTTCAGGATCCAGTTTCGCGCGCTACGCCAGTCCGCATCCGAACCGCTCTTCATCGCGCGCTGGACGCCGATCCGCCCCTTGTAGGCCATCGCCATAAGGTTCTTTGGGTCGGCCGTCAGCGCCCGGTCCGCAGCCGCGTCCGCGAGATCGAAACTGCTTCCAGTCAGATTAGCGACATCGTACTCGATCTCCGTCATCGTACGCTGTACGAAAGGATCGTTGGGATATTGCGCGCCGATCGGCCGCGCTTCGGCTGCCAATGACACAGCCCGGTCCTTATCGACCCCGAGAAGAGACTTCATGCGAGATTCAAGGATAGCGCTCTCGCCGGGTGTTAGAGGGCGTATTGACACATCCTTCGAAACGTCCAGCTGTTCCGCACTGAAACTAGAGGCAGGGAACTGGCTGCGCCTGAGATAGGCGTTCACCTCACGATTGAGCTGGTTGAGATCGCCGAACGCTTCCTTGCCAGCTTTCAGCGCGTCGCCGTGTTCATTCAACAGCCTGAGAAACTTGGCATACTGCCCGGGCCGTTCTCCGCTCATCCACAAGTATTGGGCGAGCGCCCAGCCGCGGCTGTAAAGTTCGATGCGCTCGTTCTTGCCGATCTTTTCGCGATCACTACGAAGCAGCTTCTCGATCGACCACCGCGAACCGCTAAACGTGGCTTGGCTGAATGCCGGGTTTGGAGCACCCACGGTGATGCTGCCGTCTCCATCGAGGCGCGCAGTCATGAACATCGTGGCCAAGCCCTCGGTTGCCCACAGCGGAACGTACTTGTTCAGGCCGCCAAGCAGCATGTGGTGCGCGTATTCGTGGAACGCCACGTTCTCCGCCGAATAGCCTTCTTGGTCGAACGCCAGAGAATTGGGCATGAATTCGTAAGCGAGTTGGGTCGAGGCATTGTAAAAGCCTCCCACATTGCGGTCATTCGCCAAGCGCTGGACGTCGGTAATCGAAGGAAGGTAAAAGACGCTTACCTTGACGGTGTCTTCCACACCGAGAAGCTTCCGCATGAGGGCATCGAACCGCTCGAGCCGCAGAACACGGTCGGTCAGGTCTGCCTCGGATGAGTCCCCGTAAGCGATGAAATGAGCGGTTTCGATCCGGTGCCACTCGGCACTCGCCGGCTGAGCGAAAAACGCCACTGCGCAAGCGGCGCCAAGCGCACGATAAACTTTTGAATACATGATAGCGGCCCCACGTCCCTTGGATTCGAACTTGGTAACAGCTTGAATTCGATCCACCAACCCGGTCGGTCCGCTATCATGCGGGTTGCCGGCCAGATCCTGCCGGAGCGTGATCCTGGCGCCACGACAGAAATGGGTGGGATCAGTAAACCCGCTTTTTCGGCTTGATGTACTCGATGTCGTCGGTGAGCGTGTACTCGTGGACCGGACGGTAATCGATCGTCACCTTGCCGCCCTTGCCGCCCCATCCCTCGAACCACGCTGCGGTATGCTTCATCCAATTCGAGTCGTCGCGCTCGGGGAAATCTTCGTGGGCATGTGCGCCGCGACTTTCCTTGCGGTTTTCCGCGCTTGCCATCGTAACCGTCGCCTGCGCGATCAGGTTGTCGAGCTCGAGCGTTTCGACGAGGTCGCTGTTCCAGATCAGCGAACGGTCGGACACATTGATGTCCTCCATCCGGTGATACGTCTTCTTCAGTTCGTCCACGCCTTCGGAGAGAAGCTCCGAAGTACGGAACACCGCCGCGTGCCTGCTCATCGTCTGCTGCATTTCCTTGCGGATTGCCGCAGTCGGCGAGCCTCCCTTCGCGTTACGGAAATGGTCGAGGCGATTGAGCGCGAATTCGCCCGCGTCCTTGGGCAGTTCGTCGTGCGAGGTGCCCGGCTTGATCAGTTCCTTTAGCCGATGGCCCGTCGCGCGTCCGAACACAACGAGGTCGATAAGCGAGTTCGAGCCGAGGCGGTTCGCGCCGTGAACCGATACGCACGCCGCTTCGCCGACCGCGAACAGGCCGGGGACGACCGTTTCAGGGTCACCGTTTGCGACGGTCATGACCTCGCCGTGATAGTTCGTCGGGATGCCTCCCATGTTATAGTGAACGGTAGGCACCACCGGAAGTGGCTGGCGTGTAAGATCGACGCCGGCGAAGATCTTCCCGCTCTCCGTGATACCGGGCAGACGCGCTGCCAGGATATTCGGATCGATGTGATCGAGGTGCAGGTAGATGTGGTCCTTTTCCGGACCCACACCCCGTCCCTCGCGGATTTCAAGGGCCATCGAACGTGAGACGACATCCCGGCTGGCGAGATCCTTCGCGCTTGGAGCGTAACGCTCCATGAAGCGTTCGCCCTCCGAATTGGTGAGGTAACCGCCCTCGCCGCGCGCGCCCTCGGTAATCAGGACGCCCGCTCCGTAGATTCCCGTTGGGTGAAACTGGACGAATTCCATGTCTTGCAAGGGCAGCCCGGCGCGCAAGACCATTCCGCCGCCGTCACCGGTGCAGGTATGTGCGCTGGTCGCAGTGAAATAGCAGCGGCCATAGCCTCCGGTCGCGAGCACAACCGCCTTGGAGCGGAAGCGGTGGATCGAACCGTCGTCGAGGCAAAGCGCGACCACCCCGACGCACTCTTTCACTCCATTCGCGCCTTCCTTCATAATCAGGTCGATCGCGAAGTATTCGATGAAGAAGTCCGCGTCGTACTTCAGGCTCTGCTGGTACAGCGCGTGGAGCATTGCGTGACCCGTGCGGTCCGCCGCTGCGGCCGTGCGCTGGACCGGTGGCCCCTCGCCCATGTTCTGCATGTGGCCCCCGAACGGGCGCTGGTAGATGGTCCCATCCTCATTGCGGCTGAACGGCACGCCCGCGTGCTCGAGTTCGTAGACCGCCTGGGGAGCTTCGCGCACCATGTACTCGATCGCGTCCTGATCGCCGAGCCAGTCGGACCCCTTGACAGTGTCGTACATGTGCCACGTCCAGTGATCGGGCGTGTTGTTGCCCAGGCTCGCGGCAATCCCGCCCTGCGCCGCCACGGTGTGGCTGCGCGTGGGAAAAACCTTGGTGATGTTGGCGGTGCGCAGACCGGCCTCGGCCGCGCCCATCGTCGCGCGCAGACCCGATCCGCCCGCACCCACCACGACGACGTCGTAAGTATGGTCGATAATCTTGTAGGCCGGCTGCCGCGCCGCGCCAGTGTCGTTAGGCTGGGATGCCATTAGGCGGCTCCTCCGAGAGCGATGCGTACGATCGAAAGCAACCCGAAGCCGGCGCCGGCAACCGCCAGCACGTTCAGGGTGGCGATCGCCGCGAATTTGTTGCCGGGTGTATGGACGTAGTCCTCGACCAGTATCTGCAAGCCCAGGCGCGCGTGCCAGAACACGTTGATGATCCAGATCGCCAGCGCCGCTGCTGGCAGCGGATGCGTCAGCCAATCCTTCATCGTAGCAAAGTCGTACGAAGGCAGAAGCGCAAGGCTGATCGCAAGGAACAGGCCAAGGATCACGTTGCCGATCGCAGTAAACCGCTGCAGCAGCCAGTGATGCGAGCCCTGGTGCGCCGAGCCTAGTCCGCGCACCTTGCCGATCGAGGTTCCGTTACCCATTGCGTCTTGCCTTACTTGGTCAGGATCAGGGCCCAGAAGGCCACAGTCAGTGCGATGCCGATCAGCGGGGTGGCGATCGACCAGGTCTTATTGGTCGTCAATTCGTAACCCGCGCCAATATCCATCACGAAGTGTCGGATGCCGCTGGAAAGGTGGGAAAAGAACGCCCACGAGAGCCCGACCAGCACGATCAAGCCCACCGGCGAGCCGGCTGCGTCGCGGAACGTGTCGTATGCTTCCGGCCCGCTGGCAAGCGCACCGAGCCACCACACCAGTACACCGAGACCGACCAATGCCATGCCGTCTCCGGTCACACGATGGAGGATGGAGACCAGCATGTGCGGTCCCCATTTCCATATCTGAAGATGCGGCGAGAGAGGGCGGTTGGCCATCGAGGTTACCCCGTTTTTCGAATGCGCCTCCCCCTTAACGGCTTGAACCGCCGGTGCAAGCGCTCGACACGCACCGGACGATGAACGAAAGGACATCTATGACGACCATTCTCCTTACCGGGGCATCGCGCGGGATCGGCGCCGCGGCGCGCACCGCGCTCGAAGCACGGGGCTGCCGGGTTATCGGCCACGCCGCCCAAGCCAGAGACGAATTCATCGCCGCCGATTTCACCGATCCGCAGTCCCCTCAAGCGCTGTGGGAAACGGCGCTCGACAGGGCGGATAATACGATCGACGTGCTGGTGAACAACGCCGGCCTGTTTTCCCCAAACCCGCTCGACGGGTCGGACATCGCCTGGCTCGACGGCTGGGAGGATACTCTGCGCATCAACCTGACCGCTGCCGCGCAACTAAGCCGGTTCGCGGTCCGGCATTGGCAAGCGGCCGGGCGCGGCGGGCGCATCGTCCATGTCGCTTCGCGGGCCGGTCATCGGGGCGATTCGCCGGCGCATTGGCACTATGCAGCGGCAAAAGGCGGGATGCTCGCACTGCACAAAACGATATCTCGGCAGTACGCTGCCGAGGGCATCCTGAGCTACGCAATCGCCCCCGGTTTCACGGATACCGATATGGCGGGCGATTATCTCGCCAGCCGCGGCGGCCCCGGGTTGCTCACCGATATTCCCCTCGGCCGTGTCGCCACGCCCGACGAAATCGCAACACTGATCGCCTTCTGCGCGCTCGACGCGCCGCCGAGCATGACCGGAGCCACCCTCGATGCGAACGGGGCAAGTTATGTACGTTAGGGCTATCATGCCGGCCCTCGCCTTGTTGACGGGCTGCATCGCGATGCCTGGTCCGCAGCAAACGGCGGAAGAACGCCCCGACATGGAGCGGGTGTGCAAAGATGCGGGCACCTACGACTGGGCCGCGCCCGGACCGCCAGTGCACATTTTCGGGAACGTGTACCACGTCGGCACCTGCACGATATCAGTCCTGCTGATCACAACGCCGCGCGGCCACGTGTTGATCGACGGCGCGGTGGAACAAGCGGTACCGGGCATCCTCGCCAACATTCGCCAACTGGGCTTCGATCCCGCCGACGTCCGCTGGATCGTGAGTTCGCACGAGCACTACGATCATTCGGGCGGGCTCGCCGCGCTCAAGGAAGCGACGGGCGCGAAACTGGCTGCGAACGCGGCGGAGGTCGCCGCACTCGAGGCGGGTAAGCCGTATGCCGAGGATCCTCAGTCCGGCTCGATCACCGACGCGCGTCCGGTCAAGGTCGACCGCGTCCTGGCGGACGGGGACACCGTGCAAGTGGGCGAACTGGTCCTCACCATGCATGCCCGCCCCGCCCACGCGCCCGGCTCGGCGAGCTGGACGTGGACCTCATGCGAGGAGAGCGACTGCAAGCGGATCGCTTTCCTCGACAGTATCAGCACGCCGGCGGCAGAAGGCTATCGCTTCAGCGATCACCCGCAGTACTTGGCCCGCGTCCGCACCGCGATAAGCGACATGGCGCGGATTCCGTGCGACATCCTCCTTACGCCGCATCCGGGCCAGAGCGCGATGTACGAACGCTACGCCGGCAAGGCGCCGCTCGTCGATCCGCGTGCTTGCACGAAATATGCGATCCGGGGGCTGGCCCTGTTCGACCAGCGTGTCGCCGAGGAGGCCCCGGGCGGTGGGTAACTGGAAGCTGACGGCTTTTGCCGACAAACCGGTCATCCAAGCCGCGCTGCTGGCACAGGAGGATGCCGACGATTGGCCGTGGGACGTTAGCCTGACCGGCTTCGAACTCTCAGACGACCGGTCGTACGACTGGCGGCTCGATGCCTATTTCCCCCGCGCGCCGACTGCCGCCGATCGCAAGATGGTCGCTTCGCTATTCAAGGGCCGCGCACCGGATTTCACCACCGAGAAGCTCCCCGATACCGACTGGCTGACCGAGAGCCAACGCGGGCTCGAGCCGATCATCGCAGGACCTTTCCACGTTCGCACGCCCGATCACCCCCCGCGGCCCGGCGCGATCGATTTCGTTATCCCGGCAAGCCAGGCATTCGGGACCGGGCATCACGCCACGACAGAGGGATGCCTGGCGATGCTCGCCGCCATGAAGGCGCGCGGAACCGTCGTGCGCAACCTCGCCGACATCGGAACGGGCACGGGGCTTTTGGCCTTCGCCGGGCTGGCGCTCTGGCCGCGATCGCTGGCGACGGCGAGCGATATCGACCCGGTGTGTGCCGGGGTGGTCGAGGCCAATGCGCGGTTGAATGCCATTCCTCTGGGTGCCGGTCGCGGAGCACTTACGATGGCCATCGCCGACGGGATGGACGGTTCGCTTCTGCAGGCGCGCGGGCTTTACGACCTGCTGATCGCCAATATCCTCGCCGGTCCGCTCATCGAGCTCGCACCCGACTTTGCCGCTGCAGTGCAGCCCCGCGGTAGCTTGTTGCTCGCGGGTCTGCTGGAAGCGCAAGAGCGGGCGGTCCGGCGCGCATACCGCAGTGCCGGCTTTCGGCCCGCGGCGCGGCTCATCAACGGCGATTGGTCTATCCTGTGGTTGCGGCGGCGCAGCGCGCGCTGAAAATCTTCGGCAGGATGCTCGCGTGGCTGGCGCTGGTCGTCGGCCTGTTCATGCTGGCGGCGTGGATCGGCAGCTCGATTCCGCGCAATGCCACCTGGTCCGAACCTGAGGCCGGGGTGTCGATCATGGTCGAAACGAACGGCTTACATACCGCCATCGTCATGCCCCTCGTCACGCCGCAGAAAGACTGGCGCGGCGATTTTCCGGTGAACGACCTTAAGCAACCGTACCGCCCTTACACCCACCTTTCGGTAAGCTGGGGCGAACGCGAGGTCTTTCTCGATACGCCGACGTGGTCCGATCTCTCTCCGCTGGCCGCAATACGCGCGGCGACCGGAGGAGATGGCCTGCTTCATGTCGCGCACTATGTCCGCCCCGCGCCGAGCGACACCGCGCGCATCGTGCGACTCAGCCCGACGGAATATGCGCGCCTGGTTACCGCCATTGAGCAGCAGGTCGTGCCGGCAACTCGGCGTAAGCGCTTCGCCGGATACGACGACTGGGACGTCTTTTACGACGCGCCCGGCCGCTATCACCTCGGCAACACGTGCAACCAGTGGACAGCTGACACACTGGCAGCCTCGGGCGTCGAAGTGGGATTGTGGACCCCTTTTTCGGGGGGCGTGATGAAGTGGTTCAAAGCCCAAGGCGAACGAGATACTGCCTCTCACTGAAATCGCCGACGACTTCGAAGCCAGCCTTTTCGTACATCGCCAGCGGACCGTGATAATTTCGCGCCTGCTCGATCCCACTCTTGGCAGGCTTCGCCTCGACACGGCGCATTCCCTTGCGGCGGAGTCCTTCGATCGCCGCAGCGAGTAAACGCGACGCGATACCGGCACCCCGACTGCCGGGTTCGATGAGGAAACAGGTGACCATTGCGGTTTCGCTGTCGTGGAACCCCGGAACGTCATCGTCCGATAGACCGGCGAAACTCTGCTTGGGTCCTGCGTTTATCCATCCAACCGCTTCGCCATCCCGCAACGCGAGCCAGCCTTGCATCCTCCTTTCTGAGATCAGTTCGCAAGCCGCGGCCCGATTGGCTTCCGCTGGCTCGGCCTCCCACTCGTCCTGCGTTCCAGCGAAATGATAACAACGGCAATAACACCCGCTCCATTCGGGATTGTCGGCAAAGCCTTTACCGTCAAACAGCGCGAGCCAGTCCGCCCGTCTGGCGGGAGTAAGCGGAACGATTTCGATCGTGCCGGTCATTTCAGCCCGCCGCCTCCACGATCTTCGCCCAGCCTTCTTCATCGATCACCTCGATGCCAAGCTCGGCAGCCTTCTTGAGCTTGCTTCCCGCACCCGGTCCCGCAACAATCAAGTCGGTCTTCGCGCTGACCGATCCGGAGGCCTTGGCGCCGAGCCGCTCGGCCTGCGCCTTAGCCTCGTCGCGGCTCATCGTTTCAAGCTTGCCGGTAAACACGACGGTCTTACCGCTGACCGCGCTGGCGGTGGTCTCGACCTCGTAGCGTGGCGGCGACACTTCGGAGAGCAGGTCATCCCAGACTGACTGGTTGTGCTGTTCGTGAAAGAAATCGCCGAGCGCCTCGACCACGACCGGGCCGACCCCGTCGATCGCGGTGAGTTCAGCCAGCGCATCCTCCTCACCGGCGTTTGCCCGTTCGGCGAGATCACGCAGCACGGGAAGCTCGTGGAACCTTTTCATCAGGTCGCGTGCCGTCACCGCACCGACGTGCCGAATGCCGAGACCGAACAAGAGCCGCGCGGCATCAGGCGCCCGCTTGGCTTCGATCGCGGCCAACATGTTGTCCACAGACTTATCCTGCCAGCCTTCCCGGCCGAGAAGGTCGTTGCGGTGAGCCTTCAGCCGAAAAATATCGCCCGGCCCCTTGTCGAGCCAGCCAAGCTCCATGAACTCGACGATGGTTTTTTCCCCCAGCCCTTCGATATCGAGTGCGGCGCGGCTGACGAAATGACGTAGCCGCTCGAACTGCTGCGCCTTGCAAACAAGGCCGCCCGTACAGCGGACGTCGACCTCGCCTTCTTCCGCCACTGCCTCGCTACCGCAGACCGGGCACCGGTCCGGGAATACATAGGCTGCTCGATCGGCTTCGCGGGTCAGGTTTTCGACGACTTGCGGAATCACGTCGCCCGCACGCTGGATAACGATCCGGTCTCCTTCGCGCAGCCCTAGGCGGCGGATCTCGTCTCGGTTGTGCAGCGTAACGTTGTAAACCTGCACCCCACCAACGAGCACGCCGGACAACCGGCCAACCGGCGTCAGCTTTCCCGTGCGACCGACCTGGATGTCGATCTTCTCGAGCGTTGTTTCGGCCTGCTCGGCGGGAAACTTGTGCGCGATCGCCCAGCGCGGCGCCTTGCCGACGGAACCGAGCCGCGCCTGCAACGCCAGGTCGTCGACTTTATAGACAACCCCATCAATGTCGTATGGCAAACTGTCGCGTCGCTCACCGATGCTGCGATAATGCTGGAGTAATTCGTCAACCGAATTGCAGAGCTTGAGGTCGGGACTTACCGGGATGCCCCAGTCCCCGATGCGCGCCATCATTGCGAACTGACTGTTCTCAGGCACCTCGCTCGCTGCGCCCCAACCATGCGCCCAGAACCTGAGCGGGCGCCTCGCGGTTACACTCGCGTCCTTTTGCCGCAGCGAACCCGCCGCAGCATTACGCGGCGTGGCAAACAGTCTATCGCCAGCCTTTTCCTGCGCAGCATTGAGCGCAGCAAAGTCCTGTTTCGCCATGTATATTTCGCCGCGCACCTCGAAAACGGAAGGCACTTTCCCGCGCAGCATTTGCGGGACGTCGGGCACGTGCAAAACGTTTGGAGTAACGTCTTCACCAACCTCCCCATCACCCCGTGTGGCCGCCCGCACCAGCCGGCCGTTCTCGTAACGGAGCGAACATGACAGACCGTCGATTTTGTCCTCCGCCGTGAAAAGTAATTCGGCGCCCTCCGAGAGGTTGAGGAACCTGCGCACGCGGACAACGAACTCCGCGACCTCCTCGTCCGAGAATGCGTTGTCGAGGCTCATCATCCGAACCTCGTGCCGAACTTTCGACAGTGGCGAAGCCGCAACTTCGTGACCGACGCCGGCGCTCGGTGAATTGGGCCTCACGAGATGGGGAAACTGCGCTTCGAGTTCCGCATTGCGCCGTACAAGTGCATCATATTCGGCGTCGGTTATCTCGGGTGCGTCCTCCGCATGATAGAGCCGGTTGTGCCGGGCGATCGCTCTCGCGAGCCGCATCAGCTCATTGACAGCCTCGGCGTCGGAAATGGCGTCGGGATTCGGAGACATCGTCTCGCTATTGCGCGAAAATCTGCGGCCCGCCAGTCTCTACATCTTTTCCTTGAACCCTGCACGGATCAGCCACCAGTTCGTCGGAAACGCAGTCAAGAAGCCGGCCATCATGGCGAACTGCATCGCCGACCAGAACTCGGGCGTGTTCACCTCGGCAACACCGCCGAACGCGTGCTTGAACCAGGCGAACTGAATCAACGCCATCAAACCGTACATTCCGACTTGCCACGATGAGATCGACAGGAAGTCAGCCTTTGCCGCCGCGACGATACCGTTGCCCGGCGACAGATCGCGCATCGGAACGATCGTGAAATACTGGAACGCGACGCCGATCAGGAATGCTACGATGTAATCGATGATCCAGACGGCGAAGATTTTCTCCGAAAACAGGGTGTGCCAACCGAACCAGACCGCGATAGTCGGCAAGGCGAATGCACCCCATTCCGCGATAATGTCGCCGAGCGAACAACCCGCGCCGCAGTGACTCGCACCTTTGGCGACCATCGCCCAGAACGGCGGGTCGGCTTCTTCGATACCCTCGCCACGTGGACGGCCGAACCGCCAGTAAAGCCACATCCACAAGGGCCCCCCGAACAAGGAGGTAAGCGGCCAAACGACATTCATAATTCCCATCTTCTGCGGATGGCGGAAAATGTCTGCGGCAATCAGGGCAGAGCAAGCGAAACCGAGCGCCAGCGTCGCGATCGCAAATACATGCAGCCAATGGGGAAAGTCAGCGTGGCCCACAGCGAAACAATGGCTGCCGCAACCGCGGGGTTCCCAGCGGCGCTAACTCCCCATCAGCAACTGAAGTACCTCGGGCTGGATCTGGTCGAACGCCGGCGCGCCGGGAGTGATCACGGAAAAGTGGCTGTTCCCCGCCTTGTCGATGACCTTCGTTAGCGCGCCGCCTTTACCTACAGCTTCGACGACCTCGGAAGGCGGCCCAAGCAAGGCGGCGTTTACGAAGAGCACTCGCTCCAGTTGCGGGGCATACGAGAAAGGGGACGCCGCCTGGAAACGGTTCGGCACGTCGCTTGGCAAGCCACCCATGAAAGGTGCAACTGAGGAGAATTGGCACAGCGCATCGAATGCGTCCTGCTCGCGGCCGAGATCTCCCGGTCCGTCGAGGATCAACGCCGCATGGGCCTTTACCGGCTCGCGAGCGCCGCCCGGAGCATCGGCTCTATGTCGCTCGGCCAGCCACAGCGCCGGTAATGCACCCGCCGAGTGTCCGACCAAGGTCAGCCGGTCGCGGTCTATCGGATATCGCCCCGCGACCTCATCGATCAGCCGCGCGGCCGAAAGCCAATCGTCGAATGAGCCGGGCCAGCCACCGCCGTCGCCGACCTCCCGGTAATCGACGTTCAAGGTCGCGATGCCGTGGCGCTGCCAACTGGTCGCCATGGGGCTCATGTAAGCCTGGTCGGCCACCCCGTACTTGAAGCAACCTCCGTGGAAGATCACCGCGAGCGGGAAAGGACCCTCACCTTCGGGCAAGCGCAGCTCTGCAATTCCGCGCGGGTGATCCGCATAACGCAGGATGGCGTCAGGACGCGAAGGCGCCAGACGAACATCGGTCCCCCACATCGCGCCGTTCGCGCCTTCCATATTCGGATCATTCATGATCGAGCGGGGGACAGGCGCGCAGGCCGCGACTCCGACGGCCAGCAGGATAGTCGCATACCTCACACCCCTTCGAGCAAGCGATCCGCTTGCGCCCGCGCCTCGTCCGTCACCTCGGCCCCGGACAGCATCCGGGCGATTTCTTCCTGCCGCGCGGCATCGTCGAGTAGGCTGACGGATGTGCGGGTGACAGTGCCCTCGCTCGTTTTGTGAATTGCGTAATGTGTTCGACCTCGCGCGGCGACCTGCGGCGAGTGGGTCACCACGAGGACCTGTCCCCCTTCGGCCAGTCGCGCCAATCGCTCGCCGATCGCGCTCGCAACTGCGCCACCGACCCCACGATCGATCTCGTCGAAGATCATCGTCGCCGCTCCGCCCTTCTCTGCAAGCGCGACCTTTAGCGCCAGGATGAACCGGCTAAGCTCGCCCCCGCTGGCGATCTTGTTGAGTGGCGCGAAATCCGCGCCTGGATTCGTCGCAATGAGGAACTCGACCGAGTTCGATGCCCTGCGCGCTCCAGCGCTGTTCGGGAAGCTCGGTCACCGCTGTTCGGAATCGCGCAGAATTGAGCTTGAGGGGCGCAAGCTCGGCGGCAACCGCCGCATCGAGTCTCTCCGCAGCTTCGCACCGGACATCGTGCAACGACTTGGCTCGATCGCGATAGGCGTTACCGGCAGATCTGGCAGCCAGTTCCAGTGCATCGAGTTCGGCTTCTCCACCCTCGATCGCGTCAAGTGCGTGTCGAAACTCGCGCATCTTCTCTGGCAGTTCATCGACCTCGCAGCGGTGTTTGCGGGCGATCGCGCGAAGATCGAACAGGCGCGTCTCTGCACGCTCGAGCGACATGGGATCGTGAACGAGCGCTTCGGCCGCCTGAGCCAACCTGTCCTCGGCCTCTCCTGCTTCAATAACCGCACGGTCGAGCGCGGTGAGCGCTTCAGTAAGCAGAGGGTGCTCGTTGGCAATTCTATCGAGCCGACGCGCAGCAACTCGCAAGTGCGCGAGGGGCGATTCGGAACCCTCCCAGAGATGGCGCAATTCCTCGAGATCGCCCGAAAGTCGTTCGCCCTTCTGCATGGCGGCGCGGGTTTCCGCGAGGCGCGCTTCCTCGCCCGCTTGGGGCTCGATCGCCGTCAGCTCGGCGAGATGGGCAAGCAACAGGTCCTGGTCGGCCTGCGCCGTTTCAACACGCTCGCGCGCCTCGGCCAGGCGATCTTCGGCTTCGCGCCATTCACTCCACGCGCGTGCCACTTCCCCGGCCTGGCCCCCGGCGAACCGATCGAGTAGCGCGCGGTGTCCACGCGGATTGACGAGGCCGCGGTCGTCGTGCTGGCCGTGGAGTTCGACCAAAGAGCTTGCGATCTGGCGCAGCAGAGCGACGCCGACCGGTTGGTCGTTCACGAACGCCTTACTGCCGCCGTCGGCGCGCAGCGTACGCTTCAAGATAAGTGGCTCGCCCGTTTCGACATCGATCCCAGCTTCTTCGAGAATATCGCGCAACGGTTCGGGAAACTCGAGGAATTCGAATATCGCGGTTACCGTCGCGCGCTCCTCGCCCGCGCGGACCAGGCCACTGTCAGCCCGATTGCCCAGCACGAGACCCAGCGCATCGAGCAGGATCGACTTGCCCGCACCCGTCTCGCCCGTAAGCACGCCGAGGCCGCCGCCGAAGTCGAGGTCGAGCGCCTCGATCAGCACGATGTTCCGGATGGAAAGGCGGGTCAGCATGGCAAGGGCGGATTCCTAGCCGATGCACCACGGCGCGTCACGCACCGCGGCCGTTTTGCCAACAACGATCAGGACGTCGCAAGATTGAGGAAGGCTTCAGCAGACAGTGGCGGAGAACCCAGATAGCCCTGGTACGCTTCGCATCCTTCCGCGCGGGCAATGGCGGCTTGTTGCTCGGTTTCGATACCTTCGGCGACGACCGAAAGATCCAGCGCCTTGGCCAGCGCGACGATCGCCCGCAACACGGCGCGATCGCGCGGGTCGTGCTCGATCCCCTCTATCATCGACCGGTCGAGCTTTATGGCGTCGAGCGCGAGAAGCTTGAGATAGCGGAAATTGCAGAAACCCCCGCCAAAGTCGTCGAGTGCGACGCGCACCCCTTGGCTTTTCAATGCCGCCACAGTGTGTGCTGCGTCTTCGAGATCGCCCAGCAGGACCTGCTCCGTGATTTCGAGTGTGATTCTTTCGAGAGCCAGGCCTGCGGTACTGGCGAGCGCCGAAAATTCGCTGGCGAAGTCCTTGCTCGCAAGGTCCGCCGGGGTGACGTTGAGCGACAGACGCGGTTGTTCCGGCCAGGTCGCCGCAGCGGCAAGGGCGGCTTGAGCGATATGGCGCGAAAGATGTGCGACGTGATCGGCCCGCTCCGCGATGGCAAACAATGCTCCGGCACCGATCAGCCCCACGCGTGGATGCTGCCAGCGCGCAAGGGCCTCTGCCCCCGTCAGAACGCCATCATCCAGCGAATATTGCGGTTGAAAAACGACCTCGATTTCGTCCCGATCGATCGCGGCCAGAAGATCGGCCTCCAGCTGGGCGGCGCGGATTCCGGCTGGTGTCTGCTCGCGATCTGCCCATATCACGCGAGCGCCTGGCCGATCGTGCGCCCGGCCGAGAGTCGCTGCCAGTCGATCGAGTACGTGAGCCGGGGTCTCGCCCGGCAATATCCGCAAGAGTGCGACACGCGGCCAAACCCGCACGGTCCCCGAGTTGTCGATCGCGGCAATCGGCTTTGCGAATGCGTCTCCCACTGCCTCGCCGAGCCCTTGCCAGCGTTCACGGCTGATCGGCTGGCGAGCGGCTAGTGCGAATTTGCCGCCGCCGAGGCGCGCGGTGACCCAGCCTCCATCGGCTAGTTCGTCGGAAGCGAAATGAACCAGCCGGCGCGCCAACTCGATCAGTGCGCCGTCGCCCGCTGCCTCGCCATAGGCAAGGTTGACGGCGTCGAACCGCCCCAGCCCGACCAGCATGGCATGAACCGATGCCGGCTCGCCATCTGCAGTCTCATCACGCCATGCACTAAGCTGCCGTTCGAGAGCCGAGGCATCGGCCAATCCGGTCAGCGCATCGCGGCCGCGAAGGCTCTTCGAAGAATCGGGGTAAGTCGCCATCGCCTCGGTGCGTAGCCGCACACCGCGATGATTTCTTCCGATCCCTTGCTCACGTTGCCAAATGGGACAGCGAAAACTAGCGTCGGCCGTGAACGAGACGGACAGTGGCCTATTGCGCGGGCGGGAGAGAACGGTGAACGGGCAGATCGACCTCAACCGGCTGGCGCTGCTCGCGTCACCCACAGAGCGTGCGCAGGAAGCGGCGAGCGAATTGCGCGATCATTTCGGCTTCGTGCCCTTGGATCAAGCGTCCGCCGTGGTGGTTGTCGGTGGCGACGGCCACATGCTGCATACCCTCCACCAAATGCTCGACCAGGACCGACTGGTACCGGCCTACGGCGTCAACTTGGGGACGGTAGGCTTCCTCATGAATTGTTACCGTGGCCCCTCCAAACTTGCCGAACGCCTCGCCAAGGCAAAGTCCTTCGACATCGCGCCCCTGCGGATGGAGGCGATCGACCAAGACGGCGGTCGACACGTGGCTTGCGCTATCAACGAAGTCTCGCTGCTGCGCGAAACCCGCCAGACAGCAAAGATCGAAGTATCGCTAGATGGCAAGACGCGGCTCAAGGAGCTCGTTTGCGACGGGGTTCTCGTAGCCACTCCGGCGGGATCGACGGCCTATAACCTGTCGGCGAACGGGCCGATCCTTCCTCTTGATTCGCAGCTGCTCGCCCTGACCCCGATAAGTCCCTTCCGTCCACGACGCTGGTCGGGCGCAGTGCTCCCGGAACGTAGCCGCATTTCACTCAGGGTGATGGAGCCCGACAAGCGCCCCGTTTCAGCGGTGGCCGACCAGCGCGAGTATCGCGATATTGCCGAAGTCCACCTTGAGATCGCTCGCGAAAGCCAGCTTACGCTGCTGTTCGATCCGGGCCACGCTCTCGACGAACGCATCGTTGCGGAGCAATTCGCGGTATAGGGTTGCCAAGCGATTGGACCGCCCATATAGGCGCGCTCCTGCCGATCTGGCTGCTCCCCGATAGCTCAGCGGTAGAGTAGGTGACTGTTAATCACTTGGTCGTTGGTTCGAATCCAACTCGGGGAGCCATTTTCCACTAACCAGCCAGTAGTAGCCGCGCGCCGACCCAGATGGTCAACGCGGCGGTAAGCCAGCGGATTGCCAATTGAGGCAGGAACCTGACCGCCAGCATGCTGCCTGCCTGACCTCCGACCGCGACCGCGATCAACAGCGGCAGGCCGAATTCGAACGCCGCCCCGATCATTCCGCTGCCGTTCTTGAGAAGCTGGCCGGCAATCCCGAAGAGCGAATTGACGAGGATGAACAGCGCGGCGGTCGCTGCGATCGCTCGGGCCGAATTCCATCGCACCAAGTGCAGTAGTGGCGCAAGGAAGATGCCTCCGCCAATCCCGACCAGCCCAGCGAGATACCCGATCGGCGCCGCCACCAACGGCATCCATCGGGCCAAACGATTCGGCTCACCCTCGCGAACGGAGGTTTGGGGGACCAACAGCGTAAGGCCGGTAAGAACGAGGCTGGCACCAAGCAAAGTCATAAACGCCGCTTCGCGAATGGGAGTCAGTCCACCCAGAAAAGCGGCCGGAGCGGCAATTCCGGTCAGCAGCACCGCACCGCGCCAAGGCGTAACCCCGGCTCGCCCGAAGCGGATCGTGCTTCCCGCAACCACCACAATGTTGCACAACAACGAGACGATTGGGAGCAGTCTGAAATCGACGCCGGAGAGCGCAAGCAGGGCGCTGTAGGTCGATCCGCCGCCGAAGCCGACCGATGCGTAGAGCAGCGCGGTCAACGCGAAGAAGAGCGCAAGCAAGGGCATTGCGCGAGGCCCTATCGGGTCGCACAGGCCGATGCTAGATCGGTGCGATGACCCGAGACGACATCACTCTGGGAGCCGACCTCGTCGAGGCAACCGATAATGCCGAGGCGCGCCGCGTGGGGGAGATCACCGGGGACGCATTCAGCACCGATCCGTTCAATCAGTGGCTACTGGGACGGCAGCGTGCGATCGACGGGATGTTCGGCACGCTTGCGAGATACGTTTACGGGCCGCGGGGCCTTGCCTATCGCCTTGGTAACGAAGGCGCCGCAATGTGGATGCTGCCGGGCGGCGACACGAAGCCTCCCCTGCTTGCTTTGCCAACCCTTTACTGGACGGTCCTGGTGAGAGCCACCAACGGTGCGAAGGCACGCATCGACGCGACCGTGGAGGCGATGGCCGACGCGCACCCGAACTTTCCGCACGCGTACCTGTTCAGCATCGGCGTGCGTCCCGACGCTCGCGGCAAGGGTTTCGGCCGCCGATTGATCGCCCCCGTGCTGGCCGCCTGCGACCGCATGCGGCTCCCCGCCTATCTTGAGAATTCCAACCCCGCGAACCGCGGCTTCTACGGCGCGAGCGGATTCGAACACGTCGGCTGGATCGAACCGAGAGCGGACGCGCCGCCGCTCGAAGCCATGCTCCGGCAGCCGCGCGTCCCCTGAGGTTTAGGCGTCAGCCGGCCCGGTCGTCTTGGCGCCTACAGCCCCATGACAGTGCTTGTACTTGTTACCGGACCCGCACGGGCACGGCGCATTACGGCTGATGTCCTGTCCCGCCCAGGGGTTCTCGGCCTGACCACCAGGGCCCGCGTTCGCCATCGTCGACCCGGCCAGCGAACCGAACAGCGCTTCCCGCATCCGTGAGCCGTCGCCATCGTTGGAATCGTCGAGCCCCGACAGCGGATCGATATGCCCCGTGAGGAAGTCAGGCAGATCGGGCAGCGAGAGCGGCTGCGTCTGCGGCTGGAACTGGAACTGCGCCTTGAGAAGGATGCTCGTCACATCCTCTCGCAGCGTATCGAGCATGCTGTCGAACAGTACGAACGCCTCGCGCTTGTACTCGTTGATTGGCTGCTTCTGGGCATAGGCGCGCAGGAAAATAACCTGGCGCAGCGCATCGAGTGTCGAAAGGTGTTCCTTCCAGTGATGGTCGAGCCGCTCGAGAAGTATCTGCTTCTCCAGCCGCTTCCACATCGCCGGGTCGGCCTCACCAATCTTCTTCTCCATGACCTCGTCGGTCATCGCCGCCAGCCGTTCCTCAAGCATTTCGGGCTCGACGTGGTCTTCCTGCAACCAGTCGTCGATAGGCGGTTCGAGGCCAAGCACGTCCAGTACCCGTTCCTTGAGGCCAGCGACGTCCCATTGCTCCGGATACGACCCCGGCGGGCAAGCTTCGCCGATGATCGTATTGACCGTATCGTGGCGCATGTCGGCGACGACATCGTCGACCGCTTCACTGTCCATGATCTCGGCGCGCTGTTCGTAAATGACCTTGCGCTGGTCGTTCATCACGTCGTCGTATTCGACGACCTGCTTGCGGATATCGTAGTTGCGCGCTTCGACCTTCTTCTGCGCTGTCTCGATCGCCTTCGACAGCCACTTGCTGCCGATCGCCTCTCCATCGGCGAGATTGGAATTCATCATGCGAGAGAACAGGGTGTCCGGCCCGAAGATGCGAAGCAGGTCGTCTTCCAGGCAGAGATAGAACCGGCTCAATCCCGGGTCACCCTGGCGACCCGCACGGCCGCGCAACTGATTGTCGATCCGGCGACTTTCGTGCCGCTCCGTTCCGAGCACAAACAGACCGCCCGCATCGAGCACCTGCTGACGCTCGGCCGCGACTTCCGCCTTGATCCGGTCGATCTCGAGCTGGCGCTTCGGATCGTCCTCGGGAATGTCCTTGAGCTCATCCTCGACCCGGAAATCGACGTTCCCGCCGAGCTGGATGTCGGTACCGCGGCCGGCCATGTTGGTGGCGATAGTGACCGCACCGAGCCGACCGGCCTGTGCCACGATGTGCGCCTCCATTTCGTGGAAGCGGGCGTTGAGAACCGAGTGCTTGACCCCCTCTTTCTCGAGGAACTCGCTGAGCAACTCGCTCTTTTCGATCGACACGGTGCCGACAAGCACCGGCTGCCCGATCGCTTGCTTCTCCGCGATAGACTTCGCGATGGCGGCGAACTTGTCGAGAGTGTTTTTGTAGAACTCGTCTTCCTCGTCGATTCGCGCGACGGGCACGTTGGTCGGAATTTCGACCACGTTCATCTTGTAGATGTCCCAGAACTCGCTCGCCTCGGTGGCGGCGGTGCCGGTCATGCCCGACAGCTTGGGATACATCCGGAAATAGTTCTGGAACGTGATCGAGGCCATCGTCTGGTTCTCGGGCTCGATCTTCACGCCCTCCTTCGCCTCGACCGCCTGGTGCAGGCCGTTCGACCAACGGCGTCCGTCCATCATCCGGCCGGTAAACTCATCGATGATGACGACCTTGTCGTCCTTCACGATGTAGTCGATGTCGCGCTTGAACATCTTGTTTGCGCGAAGCGCCTGGTCGAGGTGGTGGACAACCTGCGTGTTCTCGACATCGTAGAGGTTGGGCGTCGACAGCAGCCCGGTGTCCGCGAGCAGCTCCTCGATCTTCTCGGCACCCTCTTCCGTCCAGGTGATGTTCTTGGTCTTCTCGTCGGCCTCGTAGTAGCTTTCATCCACGTCTTTCACGATCGCGTCGATCGAGACGTAAAGGTCGGTCTTGTCCTCGGTCGGTCCGGAGATGATCAGCGGCGTGCGCGCTTCGTCGATGAGGATCGAATCGACCTCGTCGACAATCGCGAAGTTGAAGGGTCGCTGCACCATCTGTCCGCGCTCGTGCTTCATGTTGTCGCGCAGATAGTCGAAGCCGAACTCGTTGTTCGTGCCATAGGTGACGTCGCTGGCGTAGGCCTCGCGCCGTTCGAACTCGTTGATGTTCGGAACGATCACACCAACCGTCAGGCCGAGAAACTTGTGGATGCGCCCCATCCACTCGGAGTCGCGGCGGGCGAGGTAGTCGTTGACCGTGACGACGTGAACGCCCTTGCCCTCGATCGCGTTGAGGTAGGTCGCCAGCGTTGCGACGAGGGTCTTGCCCTCACCCGTCCGCATCTCGGCTATTTCGCCCCGATGCAGCACGATCCCGCCGACCATCTGCACGTCGAAATGACGCATTCCAAGCACTCGGACCGAAGCCTCCCGCACGGTGGCGAAGGCTTCGGCCAGGATGTCCTCGAGCGTGCTACCGCTTTCGAGCTGCTGACGGAACTTTGGCGTTTGCGCCGCCAGCTCTTCGTCTGTGAGCGCCTGGATCTGCGGCTCCAGTGCGTTGATCTGATGGACGATCTTGTCGAGCGACTTCACGTAACGGTCGTTCGAGGACCCAAAAAGGGCCTTGGCGAGGTTCTGGATCATGATTGCCCCTGGGGCTGGAATCTTACGGGGAAACGCCCGCCGGGGCATTTTGAGCTCGGGCGGCCGCGAAAACGGTAATGGTGAAGCAGCGCGCTATTCTAGCGCGCGGTCGGGACCGAACTGGATCGTCGGAATAACTATGACGACCGGCTTGCGCGGTCGGCAGGGTCCGGGAACCGCGCCCTTGTTGCGAAGGTTCGCGCGTTGCTGAAGCGTCTCGCAGGTCGCAGCCGGTGCCTGTTGCTGAGCCTGGCTGGATTCGACGACCGATTGCGTCATTACCGCCACGATACGCGCTTCCGAAGGCGAAACGACGGCTGTGAGGCCGTTGATCAGCGCAAAACAGGCAAGGATACGACGCCACATGGTGCCGGACAGATAAGCCTTGCCTTGCAACTCGTCCACCCCCGCCAGCGGAATGGCCAGTCAGTCGCCGATGATTCTCTTTTCCGTTTTCATCGTGACCGTCACTTCGGTTGATACCTTGAACCCTTCGTCATCGACGTCGGGCATGTAACTACGCTGTGATATATTGTTGCAGATTTTTCTCTCGGCCTCGACGGGTGCCTGAATGACTTCGCACTTTGTGACCTCGCCGTCTTTACCCACGACGAATCGATACTGCAGGGCGAGTGCAGGAGGGATGGGGCTGCTGTCCGGGATTTCCCACCGGACCGAACTCTTCCAGGTGCCGACAGTTGGCTCGCCCCTCGCATTGGTCGCTGGCTCGAAACGAGCGCGGGCTTTGAGGAGAGTGCAGGTAGCGTTGTCGAGAGCCGCGTCCCCACTCGATTCCCTGACGGTACAATCAGTCACCGATCCATCAACCGAGACACCGAGCACGAACCGGACGAGACCGCCGATATCCTCTCGTAGTGCGGTTGGCGGATAGTCGGCCGGTGTGACCCAGGTACCCGGATTGCCGACAGGCGTGGGAGGGGACGCACCTTGCGCCGCACGATCTTCGGTGTGCGCCTTTTGCACTGCCTCGAGCGCGTCTTGCACCGTACGAACCTTAATCGCTGGTTCTGCCTGCGCGGCCAACGAAAGAAGCAATGAAAACATGATGCGCCCCCCTTTTAGACATGACGCTTACCGGCCGCTCCCTGACCGGTAAATACTTGTCGCGCGCAGGGGCCATTTCTATGGCGCACGCATGGATACGACCCTCTCCCCGCTCTCCCGCCCGTTCCCCGATGCGCCACCGGTCGCCGGTGTCGTCCCGCGCATCGCCCGTGCCGGATACAAGGATTGGGGACGGTGCGACCTCACATATATCGAGCTGGCGGAGGGAACCTCCGTCGGAGGCGTTTTCACGAAAAACGTATGCTGCTCGAGCGAGGTCGAACTAGGACGCGAGCAAGTGATATTAGGCCGCGCACGCGCGCTGGTCGTCAACGCGGGCAACTCGAACGCATTTACCGGCTATCGGGGACGCGAGGCGGTCGAGGCGATCATGGGACAGGTTGCGACACACCTTGGCTGCGAACCGAGCGACGTCTTTGTCTCCTCCACTGGCGTGATCGGCGTGCCGCTGCCTAAGGACAGGGCTCACGCCGGGCTCGAGGCCGTGTTCGAGGCGCCCGAATGCTCTTGGGAGCAGACGGCCGAAACGATCGGAACGACCGACACATTTGCCAAGGGCGCCGTCGCTACCGCGATGATCGGTGAAACGAAGGTCACGCTGGTCGGCATCGTAAAAGGCAGCGGCATGATCGCGCCCGACATGGCGACGATGCTCGGCTACGTATTCACCGACGCTTCGGTAGAACCGGCATTCCTCCAGGGTTGCCTGGCGGCAGCGAGTGAAGCGACCTTCAACTGCATCACCGTCGACGGCGATACCTCGACGAGCGATACGGTTCTCGCGTTCGCGACCGGCAAGGCGGGCAACGTTCCCCTCGCCTCGCCCGACGACGCCGGTGCCGATGCGTTCGCTGCCGCGCTCCATAACGTGTGCCGGCAGCTCGCCCAACTCGTCGTCCGCGACGGGGAAGGCGCGCAGAAGTTCATCGAAATCGCCGTGACCGGAGCGGTCGACGACGAGAGCGCTCGCCGGATCGGACTCGCCGTAGCCAACTCACCGCTGGTAAAAACCGCGATAGCGGGAGAAGATGCCAACTGGGGGCGGGTCGTCATGGCAGTCGGCAAGGCGGGCGAACCGGCCGACCGCGACAGGCTGTCGATCGGTTTCGGAGGCACCTGGGCCGCTCGCGATGGGCTCCCGCTTGCCGATTACGATGAAGGACCAGTGGCGCAGCACCTGAAGGGACAGGAGGTCGCGATCCAGATTGACCTCGGCCTCGGCGATGGGCGCGCTACGGTGTGGACGTGCGACCTGACCCACGGATATATTTCGATCAACGCGGACTATCGCTCGTGAGGGTGCGCGGGTGACTTCAGCGCTCGACGCAGAAATCCTGGCGCTTCTGCAGTTTGCCGCAGAAAAAGCGGTCATGCCGCGCTGGCGCAACCTTGCGGAAGGGGACGTCGAGGAGAAGGCTAAAGACGACCTCGTTACCATCGCAGATCGCGAGGTCGAATCGTTCCTTACCGAAGCTCTCTCCCGGCTTTCGCCTGGCGTCGCGGTGGTCGGCGAGGAAGCAGCCGCCGCCGATCCAGCGGTGCTCGACCGCCTGTCCGGATCGTGCTGGATCATCGATCCGATCGACGGGACGTCAAATTTTGCGAGTGGACAGGGCCACTTCGCGATCATGGTGGCGTTGGCCGACGGCGGAGAGACGCTCGGCGGATGGATTTACGATCCCCGCCGCAAGCGGCTGTGCCGCGCGCGCAAGGGCGGAGGAGCTTTCGTCGACGACGTGCAGATCACCGCCGTCGCTGGTGGTACGACGCCGCCGGCCCTCGCCGCCATGACCCGCTTCATGACGCCCGACCAGAGCGCCGTTTTCGAGCGCGAGATACTGCCTCACTATACTGCGGTCGATGCGCCGGGCTGCGCGGCGGAGCAATACCCGCTCGTAGCCGTGGGCCACCATGACATCGCGATCTACGAGCGCACTCTGCCGTGGGACCATGCCGCTGGCAGCCTGTTCCTGAATGAAGCCGGTGGGGCCTGTGCACGGCAGGATGGTTCGCCTTATCGCGTCGAGTCGACGCGAAAAGGAATGATCGCTGCGGCAACGCCCGCCCTTTGGGGGGAATTCGTGAACCGCCTGGACCGCTCGGGAAATGCGCCCGGCGGCCAGAGCATCGAACGCAACGAACCTTAGAGCTCGCCCTCGAGCCATCCCTTGAGCTGGCTCTTGGGCGCGGCACCGAGCTTTTGCGCCACCGGCTTGCCGTCCTTGAACAGGACCATGAGCGGGATCGATTGCACCCCGATGGAGCCGGGGACGCCGGTGTTTTCCATAATGTCCATCTTGGCTATGGTCACCCTGTCCGAAAGCTCTTCGGAAATCTCTTCGAGCGCCGGAGCGATCATCTTGCACGGTCCACACCAGTCGGCCCAGAAGTCGACGAGCACGGGTTTGTCAGCCTCAAGCACGTCTGTCTGGAAGCTGGCGTCGGTCACGGCGATGGTCGGCATGGGAATCTCCTTTGTTCGGATACCAATCTAGGCGTCCTTGTCGCTCACTCAACGGCTGCCGCGGGAAAGCTTTCCGATTTCGCCGACAAGAGTGATTTGCGTTCAGCGAGTATGTGGGGCGGAATCTCGATTAGCAGCGGTGTCTGGGTGTAAAGAATTGCCGCTCGCACCTCTCGCCCCGGATAGATGGCGCCGAGGGCGGCATAGTAAGCCGCCATCTGGCGCAGCGTGCCCTCGGGTACCTCCTCGAGTGAGGCGGGAGGACGGCGAGCGGTCTTGAAGTCGACGACCGTCACCCGCCCGTCCTCAATGAGCAATCTGTCCGCGGTCCCGGCGATAACCTGACCTTCGACAGTGGCGGCAAGGGGAACCTCGGCCAGCGACCCCGCCGAAAACACTTCGGCAAATTCCGGTTCGACGAGCACTGCTGTTGCTCGGTCGAGCATTTCATCGCGCTCACCTTCACTGACTTCGGGCGCCT
The DNA here is from genome assembly GCA_963740025.1 of uncultured Alphaproteobacteria bacterium. Taxonomy (GTDB): domain Bacteria; phylum Pseudomonadota; class Alphaproteobacteria; order Sphingomonadales; family Sphingomonadaceae; genus Tsuneonella. Next base: position 212,810 of record CAVUCI010000003.1, on the reverse strand, counting down.
GTCGCGCGAGCCATGCGCGACCGGCCTCCTTCCGTTGGCTTGCCGGCACATCGGGGAGACGTTCGAGCAGACGGTGGATCAGCACGCCTCGCCGAGCCGCGAGTTCTGCCGCTTCGGGCGGCAAAGGCGGGTCGCTTCCCTGCTCGGTCCCAGCGGAGGATGGCGCCAACGGGCGTGGCGGACGAGGTTCGGGCCCGATCGGAGTGCTCGCCCATGTCGGCAGTTCGAGCTTCGCCGTCACGATCTTCGTAGACACCTGTGCCGGAGACGGCGGCAACGAGCCGAATTCGCGCCGCATTCCCCAGATCGGATCATCGATTTCATCGCCCGTCACCAGTGGCGAAAGGCGGGCGTACCAGGAATCCTCTGCCGGCTCGGTCTCGCGCTTGCCAAGGGCGCCACCGATGAAAAGTGCCTCTTCCGCTCGCGTCATCGCGACGTACAGCAGGCGCCAATGTTCCTCCCGTTCGGACGCCTTGGCAATGTCTTCGGCGGCGAGAACGGGGCCAGCCTTTTCCTCCCTGCGGAGCGAAGGCAGGGGAATGCTACGCTTTCCGCCCCCGATCACCTCTTCGTCGAGAGAAAGCCCGCGTGGACGCGACGCGTCGGGGTTTCCGGCTGCATCGGCGAGAATGACGATGGGAGCCTGCAGTCCTTTCGAACCGTGCACCGTCATGACCCGGACCAGGCTGCCACCGCCCTCGCTTTCGCGCTTCAGCTCTCCCTCGCCTGCATCAAACCAGGCGATGAATCCGACAAGACTCGGGGTCGAATTCGCTGCGTAGGCCGAGGCGGCGTTGAGAAGCTCGTCAACCGGATCATTCACCTCGGGCCCAAGTCGCGCAATCAGCGACTTGCGCCCCTGCCACGGGCCAACGAGCATCCAGCGGAGCATTGCTTGCGGAGGCTCGAAGTCGGCGATCCGTAACAGGTCGCGCAGTTTTTCAGCCGTCGACCGCTGAAGGGGCGCCTCTCCTGTGCGGATGCAATCCCACAAGCGTTTGTCGCCGCGATATCCATACTGGAGCAGATCCTCCTGGCTCCATCCGATAAGCGGACTGACAAGCAGGTTGGCGAGGCTGAGATCGTCGAGCGGTTGCGCGGCAAAGCGCAGGGCGGCCATCAGGTCCTTCACTCCGAGCGGCGCACCCAGGCGCAGGCGGTCGACGCCCGCGACAGGAACCCCGGCGGCGTGAAGCCGTGCCACGATCAGTCCTGCGAGTTCGCGCCGCTTGCGTACCAGGACCATGATGTCGCCGGGGCCGGCATTGCGGCCGCCATCCTTCGACAACGGGAACCCGCTGCGTAACCAACTAGTCACCTGATCGGCAATGCGGTTCGCCATCGCGCGCTCAGGCTCGGAAAGCCAATCCTCCGGGCCGTCCTCGTCTCCGTCGGCGCGCGCAGTGACCGGACGCCACAGGGTGACGAGCCCCGGTCGGTCGTAGCCCACATGCTGCTCGACGGCTTCGTTCGCGCCGATGCCGAACGCCTCTTGCCCGATTGCACGGATCGCGGCGTCGACAAAATCCAGCACGGGTTGAGATGTTCGATAAGACCGGCCCAACCCCAGCGGCAGGAGTTGCTCCAAACCAGGATCGTTGGCGGCAAGCGAGTCGATCAGTTCGCGGTAGTATTCGCGAGCGGCGGCGAAGTTTTCGGGGCTCGTGCCCTGAAAGCCGAAAATGGCCTGCTTGTAGTCGCCCACCACGAATAGCGTCCGCTGCACGCCGGCACGCTGGCCCTCGCCCGAAAAGAAATCGTCGGTGATCGCGCGGACGATGTCCCACTGCGCGCGGTTTGTGTCCTGCGCTTCGTCGACAAGCACGTGATCGAACCGACGGTCCAGTTTGTAGCGGATCCAGCCGGAGATCGCCGAGTCGGACAGCAGGAGGGCGGCGCGGCGGATCTGGTCGTCGAAATCGATCAGTCCTTCGCGAGTCTTCGCCTCGTCCCAGGCCAACGCGAACTTCCGCCCAATCTCGAGTGCGGGAACGACGAGATCGACCAGTGCCAGCAGCGCCCTGCGATCGCGCAGCGCACCGAGGGAGGCGGACACGGCTTCAGCATGCGCGCCGTAATCCGGGTCATGCTTCTCGAGACTGGTGAGCGACCGCGCTTTGCCATCCTTGGTGAACAGCGCTGCCTCGAGGGGCAACGACGCCGAGACCCGCCCCATCCCGCTCGCGCCGAGGAAATCCGCGATCGCGTCGAGCGATCTGGTCGCTGTCGCGGTGCCCCACGCGGCGTTCGCCGCCCGGACGCGCTCGAGAGCGGTGCAGTCGAACACGCCGTCGCTGCACAGTTCGGCAAGGCTTTCCTCACCGGCATCGCTCGGTAGACCGACGAGGCGCATCACTCGATCGCGCATCGGGGGTTGCCACCCACCGCCGCCGAACCAGAGCTCGCGCGCGTCGGCGCAGCGCATAAGCCATTCCGGGACTTCGGCTGGCCCCATTCGCTCACTGAGCATGCCGAGCGGCCCCAGTATCGCCTCGTCGCCGGTTTCCTCGGCCTCGACGACCATCGCAGCAAGAACCTTGTGCGACAGGACCTCGCGGTCGCGGTCCTCCATCGGGCGGGTGCCTGGCACGAGCCCTGCCTCGTCAGGAAAGGCGGCCAGGAGCCATTGCGAGAATGCGTGGATGGTATCGATCCTCAGGCCGCCGCCAGGACAATCGAGAACGCTGGCGAACAGCGTCCGCGCATGCGCGATCGTCTCCGGATCATGCGCCGCGCCGATCGCCATCAGGTCCTTTGCCAGCCGAGTGTCCGGCATGCGCACCCAGCTTGCGAGAACGGAATTGACCCGCTCGGCCATTTCCGCGGCGCCCGCCTTTGTAAACGTCAGGCACAGGATCGAGCCGGGGGCGACGCCCGGCCGCAACAGCAGGCGCAGCACCCGGGCGGACAGAACCTGGGTCTTGCCGGTCCCGGCAGATGCCGAAAGCCAGACGCTGCGGTCCGGCGCGACCGCGCGCGCCTGGTTGTCGGCGAGAGGGAAGACCTTGCCACTCACGGTGAATCTTCGCTCTCGAGCCGAACCCATTCGTCCAGCCGCATCAGCTGGTCGTAAGTCGCAAAGCCGGGTGCATCGGGGTTGAGACGAGCGGTGAACGGCTCGCTCCCAAGAATCCAGCGGTCGATAGCATCGTCGAGATACTGCCGGGCGCGAGGGAGAAACTCCTCCGAAGGGACCCCCTTCCTCTTGCGCCCTTCAAGCACCGGCGTTTCGACAAATCCGAAGCCACCATCCTTGTTCTTCGCCAAGGACCAGTATTCGAAACGGGTCACCGGACCCGCTGCGCCGGCAAAGGCGCCCTCCTCCACCATCACGCCAAGCGTGCCTAACTGCAGTGCGAATCCCTGTTCCACCTGGGCCCCGCTCGGCGGCCGACCGGTCTTGTAATCGACCACGGCGAAGCTGCCGTCCTCCATCCGGTCAAGCCGATCGACCCGTCCCTTGATCTTCACGCCACGCCAATCGAGTTCTCCCTTCGCTTCAACCAGAACCGGCTTGCGCGCTGGATTGGCAGCGATCGCTTCGGCGACCCAATTTAGAGCCTTGAGCAGGCGCGGGCGCCATAGCGCTCGGGTGAGCGGATGAGAGTTCATGTCGGACAGTCGCTCGCTCGCGATCTCCTGCAACGGCCGACCGGTTTTGTGCCATTCTTCCAGTATCGCGTGAGCCAGTTCTCCCTGCCACGCAGGGCTCGGCTCGGCATCGAGGGCATCGAGTTCGCCGAGTTTGAGTATGCTCGCTGCATAGAACTGGAAGGGATCGGCGCGCAGGCGATCGAGGCCCGTGACCGACAACGCGACCTTGCGCTGCGCAGCGCTCGGCATGGGCCTTGGTCGCGAGTAGTCAGGGGCCGGTGCAACCTCGTCGATCAGGGTTGCAAGACGCGGCGCCTCGCTCTCGCGATGAGCGTCGGCCAGTTCACCCAACAGCGCCTGCACCCTCAGCAGGAAGCGTGATGCGATCGCGGGACCTTCCTTGTCCCGGCGAGCGCGGCTAAGCACCACCTCGGGCGATCCGAGCACCGCGGCGACGTCGTGCGCGGACAGGCCGATGCGAAAATCCGCGCCCGGCACGCCCAGCGCCCGGAGTACCGCCGGCGCAAGGAGCGGATCGGTCGCGGGCCGCGCTGGCCAAGTTCCTTCGTTAAGGCCCGCCGCGATGACGAGGTCCGCGCGCGCCATTCGCGATTCGATAAGGCCATAGATCGCGACACGGGGATGACCGCCGTAGGAGGGCCTGACCGCGACGGCCGCCATCGCGTCACGCAGGACGGCGTGCAGGTCTTCCACATCGAGCATCGTGCCTGCCTCGCGTGCGTGGAGCCGCAGGTCCTCGACGAATGCCGCGAGCGCGCGACCGTCTTCCCGCGCCCACAGCGCTGCTTCTGCAAGAGCCTCCCCAGCAGTCGCGAGGCGGTCGAGCCATTCGGCAAGCGGCAGGATTTCGCTCGCCAGCAGCGGAGAGAGAATCCGCTCTACTTCCACCCACCATTCACTCACTCGCGCCCGCTCGGCGATGGGCCCAAGAGATTCGAGACCGGGTGCGGGGCGAGGTCCCCGCAGAATGCGCTCGAACCGCCGAAGGGCATCGAGCCATCGGCCCCGGGTCTCGCCCGAGCGCACGAGCGGATTGGCTAGCGCAGCGACCAGCGACACCGGAGCGGCCCTTTCGCCCGCGACTTCGGCCAACTGAAGCAGCAGACGGCCTGCGGTCGTATCCGCCAGCGGCTGCCCGGCGGTGTCGTCGGCAGCAAGGTTCCAGCGCGCAAGGTGTTCGACGACGCGCCGCGCGAGCCCGCGGTCCGGCGTTACGAGCGCGACCCGCTCTTCGGGAGTCGCCACGCTCTCGCGGATCAGCAAGGCAATTGCCTGCGCTTCTGCCTCGGGATTGGCGGTTTCCATCACCCGCACGCCGGATAGCCGGCGCTTTTCCGCGGGTAGATCGACCCAGACGCGGCTTGCCTTGGGCGGCAGGAACAAGGCTGAGATCGCGTGGCTGCGCTCCGGCGCGGCAGCTGCCAGCCCGCGGCGATGCCAAGGCTGCACTTCGGCGCGGTTCACGCCCATTCGGTTGAGCAGGAGCTTGAGGTGGTACTGCGGATGCGTGACGGCATCGCCCGGACCGAAAGGCGGATCGCCGGGATTTGCTCGAGCACCGGCCGCGCCGAGTTCATCCCACACCTCGTCCGTCATTGCCAGGTCGAGGTCGGGCAGAATCACTGCGCCACGGGGAAGCTCGCTGACCACTCGCAGCAATGTGGCAAGCGCTGGCGCGGCGGATGTCACGCCGGCAGCCACCACTGGCGACTCCGGCGGCGCATCGCGCCAGCGGCGAGCTGCGAATTCGAATAATCGGTTGCGTCGCGATGCCGCGTCGAGCCTGTCCGAAGCTTCGAGTTCGGCGCGCCACATGCCCTGCACAGCCGCGAACAGTTTCGACGCCTCGATCCAGTGCCCCGACTGCTCGACCATCGCGTTGATGACATGTGGCTCCCACAACTCGTCTGGCGCGATATCCTCCACCAGCAGTCGGTCCATTGTCGAACCGAACTGCTGCGCCAGCTTGAGAAGCGCCGCCCCCTTGGGCGGCTCACGGCCCAGCGCCCGCATCGCTTCTGGGATGATTGCCGCCAGTCGCAGCCACCGTCGGGTCGGCTCGACTGCGGGCGGGATGTCGGCGCTGCCAAGCGGATCGAGCAGCGCGGCCAGCGTCTCGTCGAGATCGAGATCGCCGACCACTGCCATGCGCGGCATCAACAGACCGCCGCCGCTTGCCCGCACGAAAGCCTCCTGAATCGTGCGCTCGGCGCGTGTGGAAGGAAGCAGGAGAGTGAGGCGCGCCAACCCCACGTCGGGCTCCGAATAACGCGGGATCAAACCTGCGACGAGCGCGTCGGCGAAGCCTCGGTGTGCGGCGATCGAATAGACCTGCGGCGTCACGGCATCAGCCACCCGCCAGTGCTACCTCTGTCGGGCGGATCGATTGCGGGGTGCCGACCTCGAACCAAAGGCCGGTGAAGCTGGTCCCGAACAGCCGCCCCTCCTCGATCGCGCGCTCCCACAGCACGTTGGTGCTGAACGGGCCGTCCGGCGCCTCGCGGAGCAGCCGGTGGGAGACGATCTGGATGCCGGTGTAGATGAAAGGCGCAATTCGGCCGGGCTTGCGGCGGGTGAGCCGGCCGAGGCCATCCATATGAAAATCGCCCGGCCCGCGAAAATTGACCGCGCGGGCATGTGGAACGACCAGGAGAAGTGCATCCATCTCGTCCGGGTTCCAGCGCGCCGAAAGGTCAGCGAAGGCGTCGCGTGGACCGTCGAGCCAGATATTGTCGGCGTTCAGGCAGAAGAACGGGTCAGGCAGACGTCCGTCGGCCTTCGCCTTGACCATGCCGCCGCCAGTCTCGAGCAATTGCTCGCGTTCGTCGGAAATCTCGACTTTCGGTGCCTTGCGTAGCTTCGTGTGGGCGACCAGCGCCTCGGATAGATAGTGCACGTTGACCACGGCCCTGTTGACGCCCGCGTCCGCTAGCCGATCGAGTGCATGGTCGATCAGCGGCTTGCCCGCCACTCGCACCATCGGCTTGGGTTGGCTGGCGGTAAGCGGACGCATCCGCTTCCCGAGTCCCGCCGCCATGACCATCGCTGTATCGCTGGCGAGATTGGTCATAGCTGCGTCTTCACGCGATCTGTCCGCCACCGCTTTCGCGCAAGTGCGACGGGATATTGGCATCGAACCAGGCGGCCACCGGACCGAGTGCGGGATGCGCAAGGTCACGCTCCATCGCGGACCAGACGCGCGGAATCATCGCAAGATACCGGTCCTTCCCGTCGCGCTTGTAAAGCCGCGTGAAGATGCCCACGATCTTGGCGTTTCGCTGCGCACCAAGACGAGCATAATCGGCCTCGAATTCCGGATCGGCATCGGCCTTTGCGAGGTAGCGATCGAGCATCGCCCGCTCGAGTTCCGGCGACACGTCGCGCCGGGCATCCTGCAGCAGGCTCACGAGGTCGTAGGCCGGGTGGCCGACCAGCGCGTCCTGGAAATCGATCAGACCCTGCCGACCGCCGCTCAGCAGCATGATGTTCTCGGCGTGATAGTCACGCAGTACGGTCACACCCGGCTGCTGGCGCGCAAGTAGCGGGGACAGCGCTTCGTCCCATGCTCTCATGTAGGCCGCCTCGTCGACCGAGAGGCCGGCGGCTGGACAGTACCATTCCGTAAGTAGACCTGCCTCGCGCTGGTAAACCGCCATGTCGTACGGGTCGAAGGGTCCCGGGGGACGAGCATGCAGTTCGATCAGCGCGTCGATCGCCCCGGCGTAGGCATCGTGCTCGCTAGCGGGATGATCATCGAGCCAGTCGCGCATCCGGTCGTTGCCGAAGTCCTCGAGCAGGACCCAGCCCTCTCCTGCGTCGGACGAGTAGATTTCTGGCGCGCGCAGGCCGTGGGCGGACAACCAGTCAGCGACGTGAAGGAAAGGACCGGGATCCTCGTGCGGGGGTGGCGCGTGCATGAGCATGGCTCTGCGACCCTCATGTTGCACGCGAAAGTATCGGCGGAACGAGGCATCGCCCGGGATGGTGTCGATGGCCGCGCCCGCCCAACCGGCGCGCGCAAGAAATTCGACGAGACCTTTGGGGAGCGAACTCATGGCAGGCGCCCTAGCCAATCCGCCCCGCCTTCGACAATCGCCACGCGCCCATTACCTGAAGTTTCCAACGCAATTTGGAGGCATTGGGCCTCGTGCGTAAATCCTCCCGCGTTTTCGGGCCATTCCGCCAAGAGCGCGGCGCCCTCTCGATAGTCATCGAGTCCGATCTCGTCGACCTCGGCCGGATCGTCGAGACGATAGAAGTCGGCGTGGACCAGGGGTGGAACGAGCGCGTCGTAGGTCTCGATGATCGTGAACGTCGGAGACGGCACCTCGCCAGTGTGACCGAGCGCCGCGATCACCGCCCGTGCGAGCGTCGTCTTGCCCGTCCCCAGACCGCCGGTAAGCGCCACTACGTCGCCTGGCCGCAGCCGACGGGCGATCCGCGCGCCGAAATCCTCCATTGCGGCAAGGTCGGGCAACTCCACCCTCATGGCAGATGGATCGTCGCGAACGTGCCCTCCCCGCGGCGCGAGACGATGTCGAGAGTACCGCCATGCGCCTCGACCAGCTCGGTGGCGAGCGGAATTCCGAGGCCCTGGCGCCGCTCCGGTTTGCCGTCGGCCCCGATGTGCAATCCTTCGCGCGCCCGGCGGAGCTCGCCGGCGCTCATCCCGCGTCCGTTGTCGGAAATGACGATTCGGACACCGTCCTTTTTGCGCGACAGGTCGACCAGGATCTTGCCCCCCTTGGGCGTGGCGGCGATCGCATTGTCGAGCAACTGGCCGATCGCGCGCGAGAGTTGTCGTGGGTCGGCTTCGACCTTCGATGTCCCCCCGCCGCGGAGGTCGAGCGTGAGCCCGCCTGCGACGATCGCCGTTTCGCGCTCGCGCACGATCCGGGTGACGAACGGGAGCAGATCGAGTTTCTCCTTAGCCAGCGGCAAAAGTCCCGCTTCGCTCTGGGAGAGCGCGAGCACGTTTTCGACCTGGTCGGTCAACCGGTGAACCGATTCGAGAATCCCCGCGACATATTCCTTCCCCTGCTCGCTGAGGTCGCCTGCCACGCCAGCATCGAGCAATTCCGCAAAGCCGCCGATCGAGGTCAGCGGCACGCGGAACTCGTAGCTCATGTTGGCCAGGAACCGGGTCTTGACCTCGTCGGCCGCTTCGAGCGCGAGCGCGCGTTCGCGAAGGGCATCTTCCGCGTTCTGCGAATTGGTGATGTCGAGCGCGGTCAGCAGGCCGTTGCCGTCGGGCAGCGGGACGCCCGCGATCTCCAGCGTCCGCCCATCGGCGAGGGTAACACGCCCGCCGGTCTGCTTGCGGTCGAGCGTTGCGCCGCGCACGACGTCACCGATCGCTTTCGCCTGCTTGGGCTTTTCGAGATGCGGCGCGATTTTCGCGACCAGTTCGTCGGCAGTCGGGTGGCCCTCGAGATCGTCCTGCTCAAGCCCCCATGACCCGGCAAAACGCCTGTTCCACAGCTGCATGTGTCCATCGGGGGCGAAGACCGCGAGCGCTTCGAACAGGCTGTCGAACGTCGCCGTGCGCGTACGCAAGAGCGTGTCGCGAGTTGCCGACAGAGCGAGGCTTTCGGTCCGGTCTTCGGCAATGAGCACTAGGCCGCCGTCGGGCATCGGCTGCGCGACCACCCGCAGGTGTGTGCCGTCGTTGAGCGGCCAGGCTTCCTCGATCGCCTCGTTCGCCCCAAACCATTCCAGTCGTTCGGCTCGCCAGGCGGGGAAATCTCGCACCTCTGGCGTTTTGCCGGCTTCCCGCGATTCGCGAAGAAGACGTTCGAACTCGATCCCTTCGCTCGTACCGGGACGCATCGCGAATATGCGGCGAAAGGGCTGGTTCGCCGACAGAAGCCGCCGGTCGGGACCGAACTGCGCTACGCCGACCGAAAGCTGGTCGAGCATCTCGCGCTGCGCTTCGCGGAAAGCGCGAAAGGTGCGCGCTTGCTCCTCCATCTCCTCGATATCGACCGCATAACCGGCGACCCCTTCCTCGCCCAGCGGCAGATCGCTGACCCGCAGGCTGCGACGCTGGCCGTCGATCGTGGCGGCGACGATGCGTTCGACCGGGGACTTGGCCTGAGCGGCCTGCGAAGCGACCTGGGCGGCGGTCAATCCGTCAACCGGTTCGACCAGTTCAAGTTGCGCTTCGACGACAGCCTCCGCGCTTTCCGCGCCGACAGCCGCGACGTAGGACCGATTGACGAGCTTCAACCGCGCGTCAGGACCGCGAAACCACATCGGCAGCGGCGCCGCTTCGATCAGCCCGACGAGCGCGGCGAAATCACCTTTCGCGCGCGAAGCCTCGGCACGGAGCCGCGACAATTCGCCCTGGCTCTCGGAAAAGTCGAATATCCATAGCAGTGCGGCCCCACCCGGCGAGACTTGCGGATCGGCGAGCACCCCGCGCACAGCAAGACTGCGCTGCGAGCCGGGCGGCGTCAGCTCCATCCGAAACGGAGCAGCGGTCTTCTGCGTGCGAGAGACGTGCGTCGCCAGTTCGGCGACCTGCTCGGGGGACAGGCCCTTGCCGCCGTCCTTCCCGGCAAGATCGCTGAGGTATTGAGGGAGCTTGGGGAGGCCTAGCCAGCCTGCCAGGCGATCACTCGCTTCTATACGCCCGTCGACTCGCACAATCAGCGGAATCGCAGGTGATTCGTCGATCATCCGCACCATGCGCCGCGCGGCCTTGCGGGCCGCTTCGGCGCGCCGTGCCTTCGCGCCGGCGGCGATCATCATCCACGCCGCGCCCGCGACCCAGGCGGCCAGCAGGACGCCGATGAGCGCGAGCGCGGTTGGGGTCGATTGCATGGCGGTCAGCTATGCGCGCCGACCGCCTTATGCAATGTCATTGAGGTGTTTAGTACCGATAGTGATCGGGCTTGAAAGGCCCTTCGACCGGCACCCCGATGTAATCGGCCTGTTCCTGCGTCAGCTTGGTCAGCGTGACACCCAGCTTGTCGAGGTGCAAGGCTGCGACCTTTTCATCGAGGTGCTTGGGCAGCACGTAGACGTCGTTCCCGTATTCGTCGCCCTTGGTGAAGAGCTCGATCTGGGCCAGCGTCTGGTTGGTGAAGCTGCAGCTCATCACGAAGCTCGGGTGGCCGGTAGCGCAACCGAGGTTCACCAGCCGTCCCTTTGCAAGGATGATGATCTGTTTGCCGTCAGGGAAGGTGACCACGTCGGTGCCCGGCTTGATCTCCTTCCAGTCGTAGTTGGAAAGCGCGCCGATCTGAATTTCGCTGTCGAAGTGACCGATGTTGCAGACGATGGCCATGTTCTTCATCGCCTTCATGTGCTCGGCGGTGATCACGTCCTCGTTGCCCGTCGTGGTGACGAAGATGTCGCAACGCTTGGTCGCCTCTTCCATCGTTACGACCTCGTAGCCTTCCATTGCGGCCTGCAGCGCGCAGATGGGGTCGATCTCGGTCACCATCACGCGTGCACCGCCGTTGCGGAGCGAATCCGCGCTACCCTTGCCGACATCACCGAATCCGGCGACGCACGCGACCTTGCCGGCGAGCATCACGTCGGTCGCGCGGCGGATCGCGTCGACCAGCGATTCCTTGCAGCCGTAGAGGTTGTCGAACTTCGACTTGGTCACGCTGTCATTCACGTTGATCGCCGGGAACGGCAGCTTTCCTTGCTTGGCAAGGCTGTAGAGGCGGTGAACGCCGGTCGTGGTTTCCTCAGAAACGCCCGCGATAGCCTTGACGCTGGCCGTCAGGTAGCCTGGCTTCGCCTTCAGGAAGGCCTTCAGCGCGCGGACGAACTCGATCTCTTCGGCGTTCGATGGTTCGAACAACTCTTCGCCCGCTTCGACACGCGCACCCCACAGGGCGAACATCGTGGCGTCGCCGCCGTCGTCGAGGATGAGGTTGGCGGTGAGGTCGGGATCGGCCTCGCTCGACCAGTCGAAGATCTTGCCGACATAGTCCCAGTAATCGGCCAGGCTCTCACCCTTCACCGCGAAGACCGGGATGCCTTGCGCGGCAATCGCGGCGGCGGCGTGGTCCTGTGTCGAGAATATGTTGCAGGTCGCCCAGCGAACTTCAGCGCCGAGAGCGACAAGCGTCTCGATCAATACCGCCGTCTGGATCGTCATGTGCAGCGAGCCGGTGATGCGCGCGCCCTTGAGCGGCTGCGAAGAACCGTATTCCTCGCGCAGCGCCATCAGTCCGGGCATTTCGGTTTCTGCGATCGCAATCTCGTCGCGGCCGTAATCGGCGAGCGCGATGTCCTTGATAACGTAATCGCGGGTCATTGTGTCGGCAGTGGTGGCCACGGGGTAGTCTCCAAATTCGGGAATGGCGCGCCCCCTAGCCTCCGGGGCCTGTAAAGGCAAATATAAAGCTTCCTTTATATGTCGAGATCGAGCTGCCACAAAAAACGGGCGGTCGCCTTACGGCGCCGCCCGTTCCCCCTCGGCGACCGGCCTCAGCGGCGGGAAGCGATCTGCGGCGGTCGATCCGCAAGCATCTCATCGGCAGCAGCGATCAGTTTTCCGCGATCCCTGGTCCCCGCCAATTCGCGGGTGACGGACTTGAGTTCGCCGCACCCCAGCCAAGGATGACCCTGCCCATACTGGTTCGCCATGCCGACGGAGACGCTGTCCAGCGCTTTCTTTGCCCGGGCTGGTCCCATCCGGGCGTTGTAGTCAGCCTGCATCGTTCGGAAGGCATCCTGCATGACCGGATACTGGGCCTTCGAAAAGCTGGCGTATTCCGACTGGAAATTATCGGCGCCGAACCGGCACCGAAGCGAACTGACCATCAGCATGATATCGAGCCGCCGCAGTTTCGTTGCCTCGCTTGGCGTCCCTGCAACCGCGGCCTGTGGCGCGGCGACAAGCATCGACGTCGCAGCCGCAATGGCCGCGAATTTCGCGAAATTCTTCATGACCCCACTTCTCCCTGAACGGGCCCCACCTTGGCCCGTATGTCATGGCGAACACCCCTGTTCGCCTGTCGAGGAGACTGCGCCCCGTCGTTTACTCGTTCTTAAACGACGACGGTGAAGGCAAATTAACCATGTTCAAGCCGATCGGACTTGAGCGCGAGGAATGATTGGCCCTTGCGTGAATTCGGAAACGTACTATTACTGAACCTAATGGTTCAGCGAATCGCCTCGACGCGCCAATTGGCGTTTTCCGCCCTCGCCGACCCCACCCGCCGCGGGGTGCTCGAGGTGCTCGGCGCGCGCGAAGCCTCGATCAGCGAACTCGCCGTGCGCTTTGGCATGACGCTAACCGGCATGAAGAAGCACGTAGCGATCCTCGAGGAATCCGGACTGGTTTCGACCCGGAAAGTCGGTCGTGTGCGGAAATGCCGCATCGGCGGTCGCAGCCTTTCCGAAGAAGCGGGCTGGATCGAGGAATATCGGCGTATGTGGGTCGCACGCTTCGATGCGCTCGACTCCGTTATCGAAGACATTCAACAACTGGAGAGACGGGATGACAAAGGGGATCGATAGCGCGCACCCAGCGGCGGCTACGCACGCGGTTTCGGTGGATGCGAGTTCCGAGCGCGAACTTGCCGTGACGCGCCTCTTCGATGCCCCTCGGCAGGTCGTCTATCGGGCCTGGAGCGAGCCCGACCTCTTTCGCCGCTGGTGGGTACCGAAATCGATCGGTATGCAGCTGCTGTCCTGCGAAATGGACGTCCGGACCGGCGGCTCCTACCGTTTGACATTCGAACATCCCTCGGCGCCCGAGCCATTCTCGTTTTTCGGAACGTACACCGACGTTATTCCCAACGAGCGCATCGCCTGGACAAACGACGAGGACGAGGGCGGCGCGCTGACCACGGTCACCTTTGCGGACTGCGACGGGGCGACGCGCGTGACGGTACACGAGCTATACCCGACCCGGGCCGCGCGCGACGAGGCGCTCCAGGGTTCGGCCGCGGGATTGCCGGAGCAATTCGACCAGCTCGACGCGCTTCTGCCATCGCTTGCGCGAGGCGGCTGATCGGCAGCGCCGGTTGTAAGGATCACGGCGCGGTCTATATCGCGGGGGACTTTCCTGACCCTACCCGAAAGGACCGATACGATGACCGTCAAGGTTGGTGATAAACTTCCCGACGTGAAAATGGTCAAGGCGACCGAAGATGGCCCTGAAGCCGTGCAGAGCAGCGACTATTTTGCCGGCAAGACCGTCGCGCTGTTCTCGGTGCCCGGCGCGTTCACCCCGACCTGCTCGGCACGCCATCTGCCCGGGTTCGTCGACAAGGCCGGCGAGCTAAAGGCAAAGGGCGTCGATGAAATCGTTGCCACCGCCGTGAACGACCCGTTCGTGATGGGTGCCTGGAACAAGACTTCCGGTTCGGATGAAATTACCATGCTGGCTGACGGCAATGGCGAATTCGCCGAAGCCATGGGCCTGACGATGGACGGCTCGGCGTTCGGCCTCGGCAAGCGCGGCCAGCGCTGGTCGGCGATCGTCGAGGACGGCGTGATCAAGGAATTGAACGTCGAGGCGCCGGGCGACTTCAAGGTTTCCAGCGCGGAGCATCTGCTCGGTCAACTCTGACGGGCCGACAAATATCTAACTGGAGCGGGGCGGCGGCGCGAATGCGTCGGCCGCCCTTTCCTTGTCCCCGCGACCGGTCATCGGGGCGGCGCGGAGCGTAGCGTCTCAGTACCCCATCAGCTTGAGCACTTCCTCGCGGCTGCGAGGATCTTCGAGGAAGGTGCCCATCATCCGGCTCGTGGTCATGCCGACGCCGGGGGTTCGGACGCCTCGCGCAGTCATGCATGCATGCGATGCCTCTATGACGACGGCCACGCCTTGCGGTCGCAGATGCTCCCAGATGCAATCGGCAACTTCGGCGGTCAGGCGTTCCTGAACCTGCAATCGGCGCGCGAAGCCGTGGAGCACGCGGGCAAGCTTGCTGATGCCGACCACGCGGTCGTTCGGCAGGTATGCAATCGCGGCCTTGCCGATGATCGGGGCCATGTGGTGTTCGCAGTGGCTCTGGAAAGGAATGTCGCGCAGCAGGACGATCTCGTTGTATCCGCCCACTTCCTCGAATACCCGGCTGAGGTGGACCGAGGGATCCTCGGTGTAGCCGATGCAGTATTCCTTCCACGCTCGAGCCACGCGCGCGGGCGTATCGATCAAACCTTCGCGTGAGGGGTCGTCACCCGCCCATTCGATAAGCGTCCGGATCGCATCCTGTACGCGCTCAGGGACCGGCGGCTTGGGCACGCCATCGGGATACAGGGGATCGTCTTCGTCGGGTCCGACGAGGCTGCTCATGTACTCTTTCTCCTGCGACGCACGCGGTGCCAGGCTCGGCTCAAGAGGCTGCCCTGCTTCATCAGCCCGCCATTGGCAAACGGTTCGAACATCTCGTCAGGTGATTCGGGATCGAGGATTTGCGATCCCGCAAGCGTTTCCTCGATTCCGTCGACCTCCGGCGGCACGAAACGGCGAAGCTGGCGTGAATTCTTCCGCCCGTATTTCTCTATGAAGGCTAGCATCGATCCTTCTTCGTCGAGAGCGCGCGCGACCGCATCCGGTTCCATCCCGCAATGTTCGCCCAGCAGCGAATGGCGCAGGTCCGCGATCCGATCGCAGGCATGAGCGTTGCCGGGTCGAGCACAGTCGATAAAGACGTCGCACTCGCTGTCGAGACCCATCGATCGGTTGTTCCAGTTGGCCGATCCGATCCGCAAGACGGTATCGTCGAAGATCGTCAGCTTGGCGTGAACGTAGATCGGCGTTTCGCCGGTGAACGGGACGAACATCGCGAAACGGTTCTTGTGATCGATGTCGGCGAGGGAATGCAGCAGGCAATTGCGCGCATGGTCCATCGCAACCTGCTCTAGCCAGCCCTCACCCGTTTCGGGCTGTACCAGCACGACCTCGGGCGGATCGTCTTCCTTCAGTCTCTTGGCGATTGCATCGGCGATCCGGGGCGAGGTGAAATACTGGTTTTCCGAATAGATGAAGTGCCTGGCCGATGCGATCTGATCGATCAGCAGCTGTTCGATCTCGCGGACTTCCTCCAATTCGTCGTACTTCGCCCGGGTTCGGGCGATGCCGATTTCGACGTTGACGAACTGGACCGGCAATTCTTTGGGCCAGAGGCTTACCTCGGGTATGGCAACCTCGGAGAGCTGATCGCCTCCCGCCCGACGCCAGCGCTCACGACTCAGCGCACCGAGGTGCCGCGCGGCCTCCCCTTCCATCATCATCGTCGCATCGTGCCATGGGCCATAGCGAAGACCGTGCGGCCTGTGCCGCCGGCGGTCGTTTTCGATATGCTCGCGCGTGTCCCAGCGTTCCTGGGTCATGTCGATCCCCCCGCAGACCGCCAGCTTGTCGTCGAGTACAGCGATCTTCTGGTGATGCGAGCAGCCGACCGGGTGATGCCCGTCGAAATTGAAGTTGATCGCCTTGTGCGAAGCCATGCGCAGCACGTCGATGAGCATGAACCCACGCCTGAGAAACTCGAATACCCCGAGGCCCCATTTCAGGATAT
The DNA here is from genome assembly GCA_963740025.1 of uncultured Alphaproteobacteria bacterium. Taxonomy (GTDB): domain Bacteria; phylum Pseudomonadota; class Alphaproteobacteria; order Sphingomonadales; family Sphingomonadaceae; genus Tsuneonella. Next base: position 196,692 of record CAVUCI010000003.1, on the reverse strand, counting down.
CGATTTCAAGCCCTTTCCGGTGGCGCGCCAGCCAGACGAGGAAGCTTCCAAGACGCCGGGGATAGGTCTTGCGGAACAGGCGGCTGAACCATCGGCGGCCAATGGCCAGGTGAATGCGGGTGTCGAAATCCCAACCCACCAGCAGGATGCGGTGGCGCGCATCGAGCATCGCCCTCTGCATCAGGGCAAAGTAATCCTCCGCATCAACGATCACGCTTGCGCGATCGACGCGAGCATACCGCCAGACGCCCGGCTCCACCGCATCATCGGAAAATTCGATTGGATCGTTATTTTCAGGTGCTTCGGTCAATATTCCCCCCGGGCTCCGCACTTCCCTATGCGGAATGGCCGAACTTTTCGAGGGCTCCGACGAAACACGGCGCCAGATACGTATCGGGCCGGTTTCCCGCGAAGGAAACCGGCCCGGAAAATGTTGGCGCGCCCGGAAGGATTCGAACCTCCGGCCACCTGATTCGTAGTCAGGTACTCTATCCAGCTGAGCTACGGGCGCGCTTGAGAGGGGGCCACATAGGCACCGTGACTAACCTTGGCAACACCTATTGCACGGTAGAGCAAAGCGATTCGAGAAGGGTGCGGTCGAGCGGCGGGGTAGCAAGACGCGCGGCCTCGGCGAGCTGGAACCAGCCCAGCGCCGCGCCTTCCTCCGCTACCGGTTCTCCGTCCCATTCGCTTACTTTGTAAAGCAGGATGACAATGCCGGTACGGCCATCGGCAGGGCCTTCCTCGGCGAACGCGATTGGAGCGAGAGCGTCCCTCCCCACGTTCACAGTCAGTTCCTCGCCGAGTTCGCGAACCAGCGCATCCCGGGGGTTTTCGCCCAATTCGACCTTGCCCCCGGGAAATTCCCACAAGCCGCCGTGCTGCTTTTGCAAAGGGCGTCGCTGGAGCAGGTATCGCCCGCTGGCATCCTGCATCGCCCCTGCCACGACAGCGATCCATGTCGGGATATTTTCCAAGCCTGCAGCCCTCCGAAACCTTTTCTTAACCCGCGAGGTCCAGAAAACATCCTGTCAGGAAGTATTCGACGGACAACAACCAATGCCGATGCGCAAGCTACTTAAAGCGATTGCCACCGACATATCGGGGGCCACTGCCGTCGAATACGGCCTGATCTTGGCGATGGTTTTCCTCGCCATGCTCGCGGCCGTCCAAAACTTCGGCAATGCCACCATCGTCATGTGGGACGGTGTTGCGGACAAAGTGCAAGAGGCCACGAAGTAAGTGAGTACGCGGTTAGGAAATTATCAACTCCGACCCCGTAATTCAAACGTCGTCCAAGCCGTGGATATGGGTGCGGCAAGGATTGGGTAGCGAAGACTGAACCAGGAGACCTCAAATGCAGTTCATCAAGAATCTTGTTCGCGACGAAGCGGGCGCCACCGCCATCGAATACGGTCTGATCGCCGCTCTGATCGCGGTCGCCGCGATCGCCGCGATGCAGGGCCTCGGCAACCAGCTGGGCACGACCTTCAACGGTGTGTCGACCTGTCTTTCGAACGCGAACGGCGGCTCGTCCTGCTAATAATCGCATTCGCGATTAAGAAAATGAAGGCGACGGGGGAAACCTCGTCGCCTTTATTTTTTGCCGGTCGGTCAGCTGCCGCGAACGACTATCTTGACCTTCTGGCCCGGCCGCACGGTCTCGCTGGAGGTCAGGCCGTTCAGAACCCGGAAGCGCTGTTCCTGTGCCGTGTTGTAGGCCATTCGTGCAGCTAGCGACTGAACGGTGTCACGCGAACCCACGGTAACGACATCGATGACCCGCGGGACGACTTGCGCAGCTTCATTCGCGCTGATGCGGCGCATCGAGTTGAACATCGGCGTGAAGACTTCCGACCGGCCGGCCTGGCTGATCGTTACGAAGTGATACGCCTGATTGTTCGAAAACTCATAGGCGAAGACAACGACATCAACCTGGCTTCCGCCGCTGTTGACCCGCGCCATGCCGTAGGCCGCGGGAAGGCCGTTCACCGTCGTACGCTGGATGGATTGCGGCGCAATCTGCGCATTCTGGCTAAGTCCGGCGAAAACCTGGCGAACGTAATTGTCGAGATTGCCATTGTACGGCGCCGTCGACATCTGCGCCTGCCCGCTTTGCCCGTTGATCGATACGGCGCGGGTGCCGTTGACCATGTAGAATCCGCTCGGCGCAGTGAATGCGAGCCGCAATTCAGGATGGATGAACTGATTTCCTTCGATGACGCCCTGCTTGGGATCGTCGCCATAGGTCAGTCCATCGATCCGGGTAAGGAAGGTATCGCGATTGGTGACCCCGGTCGCGTTGCCCGCAAGCGCGAGCGCATCTTGCACGCGGCTGGCCGGATCGGGGTGAGTCGACGCCCATTCCGGTATCGTTGCGTTCTGCCGCCCCTGAAGCGACGCATCGAGCGCATTCTGCATGGCGAGACTCTGCAATACAGTCGCCATCGCGTGCGGATCGTAACCGGCACGCTTGAGGTACTCCACGCCCAGTTTGTCCGCCTCGAGTTCCTGAGAACGCGAGAACTTGAGCGTCAGCATCTGCGATCCCTGTTGAATGCCCTGGGCGACCGTCTGGCCAAGACCGCTGTTACCCAGCACAGCCCCGGCAAGGATTGAGCCGAGTGCTCCCAGGAGCGAATTCTGCGTCGCCTTCGCCTGGCGTCGTTGCGAGTGGCGTGCCGCCACGTGGCCCACCTCGTGCCCGAGCACGCCTGCAAGCTCCGCCTCGTTGTTCATCAGCGTCACCAGCTGGCGGGTCGTGTAGATATATCCCCCAGGTATCGCGAAGGCGTTGTTCACCGAGCTGTTGAGCACCGCGACATGAAACGAATCGCGGGCGTTGCCGAGGCCGGACTGCACAGCGATGTTCTTGCCGACCTGTTCTACGTAAGCGGCTTGGCTGCCGCTCATCGCGCCACCAAATTCTTCAAGGATTTGCGGATTCGCCTCTGCCCCCTGTTGTGCTTCGGTTTGATTTATGGGTGCCGACGCATCCGGAATCGAGCCACCGCCGACCGTTGCGCAACCCGAAAGGGCGAACGGAAGAGCGGCCGAAACGAGGGCGAGAGTCTTCAATCGCGACATGGAATATTCCCCTGGCATGCGCGGCGCCCACCCGCCGCCGCGGTTGTCATGTGGACGGGTAACCCGCGCTGCGGCGGCTTGGTTCCCCGCCGGGGGATGGCCGTTCAGGTGCTGCCGAGGGCCAGGAAGCGCTCCTCGCGCAGGCGTCGAAGCGCTTCGGACGGCAGGCCGACGAGCGCATCGAGTTCCTCGCCGATCGCTTCGCCGAGGTCCTTTGCGGCCTTTTCGGGATTGCGATGAGCGCCGCCCACCGGCTCGGAGACGATCCGATCGATTACGCCCAGCTTCTCGAGATGCTGGGCGGTGACTTTCATCGCCTCGGCCGCCTCCGGTGCTTTCTCGGCAGTGCGCCATAGAATCGAAGCACAACCTTCGGGACTGATGACCGAATAGACCGCATGCTCGAACATGAGTACCCGCTCGGCACTAGCCAGCGCGACCGCGCCGCCAGAGCCGCCCTCGCCGACGATGACCGAGATCATCGGCACCGGCAGGGCAAGGCAGGCCTCGGTCGATCGCGCGATCGCTTCGGCCTGTCCGCGTTCCTCCGCCTCGATGCCAGGGAACGCGCCCGAGGTATCGACGAGCGTAACCACCGGCAGGCCGAACCGGCCCGCAATGTCCATCAGGCGGATCGCCTTGCGATAGCCTTCCGGCTTGCCCATTCCGAAATTGTGGCGAATCCGGCTGTCGGTATCATGGCCCTTCTCGTGCCCGATGAGCATGACCTTGCGCCCGTCGAGCGTGGCAAGGCCACCCATTATCGCTTGGTCGTCTCCATAAGTCCGGTCCCCGCCGAGCGGAACGAAGTCGGTGAAAGCATAAGCGACGAAATCGCGAAAGTGCGGCCGGTTCGGGTGGCGTGCGACCTGCGTTTTCTGCCATGGCGTGAGCGAGGTGTATGTCGCCGCGAGCAAGTCGGCGCTCTTCGCCTCGAGCCGCGCGATCTCGGCCGAGATATCGACCTCATCGTCGCCGGCGGCGGAGCGGAGTTCGGCGATGCGACTGTCGAGCTGGGCGACAGGCTTCTCGAATTCGAGGTAGGATTGCATCCCGCCGCAGCTAGTCGGGCTTGGCCGCGCGCGCAAGCGGGTGACGTTCGTTGACCAGCGCGACGAGTCGCGCCGAGTCTACGTGCGTGTATATCTGCGTAGTCGCGATATCCGCGTGTCCGAGAAGGGTCTGCAGCACACGCAGGTCCGCTCCGCCCTCGAGAAGGTGCGTCGCGAACGCGTGGCGCAGGACGTGAGGGCTGACCCTCTCGGGCGGTATGCCTACTTGCGCGGCAAGATCCTTCAGGATCTGGAACAGCCGCACCCGCGAAAGATGGCCGCCGCGAGATGGGAAAAGATACTTGCCGGCCGGTCGCACCGCCAGCCAACGGGACAGCGCCCCCATCGCCCGGGCGCCGACCGGGACCATCCGGGCCTGTCCCCCCTTACCGGTCACTGTCACGAACGGCGCATCGCGCGGGACGGCCGCGAGCGGCAAGGAAACGAGCTCGGTAGCGCGCAGGCCGGATCCGTAGAGCATCTCCAGAAGCGTCAGTGTGCGCACTGCGACAGGCCGATCGCCGACGGACTCTTCCTCGGCGCGAGCAAACAGAAGTTCGATATCGGCGTGCGAGAGGATCTTGGGCAGCGGCCGGCGAAGGGTAGGTCGCGGCAAGGCGGCGGACGGATCGTCCCCGCGCAGGCCTTCATCGACTAGGAAACCGTAGAACTGACGTAGTGCGGACGATTTGCGGGCAACACTCGAAGGTGCAAGATCGGCCCAAGCGCCGCTGAGCCTGGCAAGCGTTGTCCCGTCAGCCTGCGAAAGGTCACCGACGGCTTCCTGCGCGCTCTCGAGATCGCGACGATAGGCGGTAAGCGTGTTTCTGGCGGCTCCGCGTTCGGCTGCGAGCATCGCCAGGAAGTCGTCGATCGCGCTCATGGCTCGACAGGGATCAACCGCGCGCCACGGCCTCCGCGGCGATCATGCGCGCTTCGGCGTTGAGCCCCACTCGATTCAGGGCCGAAACGATGTGATAGAGGTGTCGTCCCGTCATCCGGTCCCAGCCAGAACCCTGCATCCCGACGCCGGCAAGTAATGCGACGAGCGCTTGGTTGTCTACCGCGGCAGCGGCGTCGATCGCGCGGGTCCACTTGGTCGGCGTCTTGATATCCATGCCCAATTCCTTCGACAGGTCCGCAAGCGCCCCTGACTCGATTCGGTCCAGCCCGGCTAGTCCCGCCACCAGAAAGCGCGATTTGCGTTGTCCGGGACTCGAATCATCGCCCATGAAATCGCTTACTGCGCCCGACGAAATCGGTTGGCCGCTACCAGGCGAGGCGACGGCAAGTTGCGCCCACGCAGCGCTACCCTGCCCGGCGACGCCGCTCCACCGCGCGGCATCGCGATCGAGTCCGGCCGACAACATCGACGCCACGAGTTGCCCGGCGCTGTCCTCAAAGTCCTCGTTCGGCTCTACCCGTGCCGCGGCGTAGGCGGTGAGGACGAGGCGAGCGTAATCGATTGCGCCGCCCGCTCCGGGTGCCCACACCTGCTTGATCGCCGCCATCCGCGTCGCGGCGTCGGTTCCAACGTAGGCTTGGCGTAGCTGACGCGACCGATCGACGGCTTCCCCCTCACCCTCCTGCTCGCCGTAAAGCTGCGAATAGAGATCGACCATCGCCGAGGATGAGAGAATCCCTTCGCGTCCTGCCACCTCGGCCGCCGCGATCCGCCTCGCCAACGGCAGCATCGGGGCGGTCGCCGCCGCGCGATCGTAATAAGGCCCGGCTTTGTCGAGCAGGCCATCGGGAATGGGCTCACCGACCGCGTTCGCCAGCGCGAAACGCAGCGGATTGATCTCGTCGACGCCCTTCCACTCGATCGTCACGGCGCCGCGGCCTTGCCCCGCCGCGCCGGCGTATCGTTGTGCCAGCAAGGCATCGATGTTCGGCGCCTGTCCGCGATAGCGGACGCGTTCGATATCGGCTTTGGCCCGCGCGCTCTCGCCAGCATAGGCGTTGCACATACCCTGCATCAGCCGCCAGGTGCCGTCTTCGCGCCGATTTCCCTGCAGACGTACCGCCGGGCAAGCTCCGACGAGGTCCGCGGTAGCGACATAGGCGTCAAGCGCGGCAGACGTCAGTGCGGGTGTCCAGTTGGCGGTGTCGACATCCTGCGCAACCGCACGAGCCACCGTGAATTCGCCCGTCGCATTCAGCGCGGCGATGCGCAACGCGGCGAATTCGACCGGATCCATCCCTTCCGGTGCTTCGAGACGACTCGCGAGCGCCCGCCGCAACAGTATGTGACCCCAGCGCGATACGAGTGGCTGCTTCGTTCCGGCGAGCGCAGCCCGAACGAGCGCGGCCGGCTGCTTGGCGAGCGAATGAACGGGTAGACCACCCTCCGACGGCGCGAGCACGCCGACCTGCTCCACCGATCTGCGCGCACCCGGCGGAATGTCGATCTTCGGCTTGAGCCCGAGCAGCTCGTCGAGCTCGTCGGTCGACATCTTCTGTAACTGGTCTAGCGAGGGCAGGTCGGCGCCGATCGCGGGTGGCAGTGGTGGTGCTGCCGAAGCCGATCCACCAGGCACCGGCTGCACAACCGGGACCGAAGTCGAACCGGTCGACGGTTGCGAGGGCCGCGGCTGGGCTGTGGCGCTCGGTCTGGCAGCAGGGGTGGGAGAGGGTGCCGGACGAGGCTCGTCGAAACCCGGAGGCAGTAGCGATTCGGGTGCATTCTGAGCGACAGCGAGACCGGAGATGAGGGCCAATGCGGCCGCGCCACCAAACAGGGAGATGCGCCTCACCGTGCGCCCTCCGGTACTGCCACCGGTTGGGCGATCGGGCGCAGCGGTTCCTCTCCACCATCGACCCAGGCGTAGACCAGCACCACGGACAGTACTCCCACGCCGATCCACTTCGCCCGCGCACTCATAATCGACCACTCTCGCATTCCCAAGTAAGCCTGCCAATCCCGCAAGGTCTGGTTGGTTGCACGCGCCCTAGCCCATCTATAGGCGAGGCGGCAATGCACTCCGCCAGCCCCAGCCTGAGCGACACGGAAATCGCCATCATCGCCGGCCGGATCGACCGACCGGTCGTACTCGTCGGGCTGATGGGGGTGGGCAAGTCGACAGTCGGCCGCAAACTGGCCGCGCTTCTGAAGACCGATTTCGTCGATGCGGACGAAGCGATCGAGGACGCTGCGGCGATGTCGATCTCCGAAATTTTCGATGACTTCGGAGAGGACTATTTCCGAGATGGGGAGCGTCGCGTCATCGCCCGCCTGATCGAAGAAGGTCACGGCGTCATCGCGACCGGAGGCGGAGCGTTCATCAATCCCGAAACGCGTGCGCTGGTTCTATCGAGCGCCATCGCGGTGTGGATCGATTGCGATATCGACACTCTTGTTGCGAGGACTTCGCGGCGCGATAATCGGCCACTTCTGAAGCGCGGCGATCCAGCCGAAATCCTGACCCGGTTGCACCGGGAACGCGCGCCCTACTACGGCGAGGCCCCGATCCGCGTGGAAAGCCAGGACGGGCCGCAACACGAAACCGCCATCCAAATCATAGAGGCGATCGAGCGATGGCTGTAATCCCCGTTACGCTCGCCGGGCGCGCTTATGAAGTTCGCGTCGGTCGCGGTCTTATCGAAAGCCTTGGTGAAACCGCCGCACCTTTCATGCGCAAGGAGCGCGTTCCGGTCGTCGCCGACGCGAGCGCCTGGGCCGCTCACGGGCGGCGGATCGAAAAGGCACTTGCCGAGACGGGCCGCACAGTCGTCCTGTATGAAATTCCACCGGGCGAGAGCTCGAAAAGCTGGCAGAACCTGGCCGCTCTCGTGGATTGGCTTCTCGAACACGGGGTGGAGCGCGGCGATCACGTTTTCGCTGTCGGCGGCGGGGTCGTGGGCGACCTCACGGGTTTCGCCTGCGCTATCCTCAAACGCGGGTGCGGCTTCGTGCAGATTCCGACCACGCTGCTTGCGCAGGTCGACAGCTCGGTCGGGGGGAAGACCGCGATCAATACGAAGGCGGGCAAGAACCTCGTCGGGGCGTTTCACCAGCCCTCGCTGGTGGTTGCCGACCTCGCAACGCTCGATACTCTTCCGGCGCGCGAGCTGCGTGCTGGATATGCCGAAGTGCTGAAATACGGCCTGCTCGGCGACCGCGCTTTTTTCGACTGGCTTGCGATAAACGGAAGCGGCGTGATCAAGCTGCGCGAAGAGCCACTCGAGCACGCGGTTGCGACGAGCGTGGCGATGAAGGCCGCCATCGTCGCCGAGGACGAGCGTGAAACCACGGGGCGCCGCGCGCTGCTCAACCTCGGGCACACTTTCGGCCATGCGATCGAGGCCGAGACGGGGTTTTCCGCCCGACTGTTGCACGGCGAGGCGGTCGCCCTCGGGATGATACTGGCGGCGCGCTATTCCGCACGACGTGGATTGATCGAGGATGCGCATGCCGACACGGTGGCGACTGCAGTCGGCGAAGCGGAGTTGCCGGTAAGCCTGGCCGCGCTGGGCTTGCAATGCGACGGGCGCAAGCTCGTCGGGCATATGCTCCACGACAAGAAGATGGACGCAGGGACCCTGCCCTTCATCCTCCTGCGTAGCGTTGGCGACGCATTCGTCGCTCACGACGTCTCATTGGATGACGTCGCAATGTTTCTGGACGAGGAATTGGCGCGCTAGGCAGCGGGTCGTGTGCGCTCGGGCATCTTGGCGACATTGCTTCCCAGTCCGGCGATCATCTCATCGTGCTCGCGGAACAAGCGCTCAAGGTCCTCGCGGCGCCCGAGCAGCGTCTGTGCGATGCCTGGCGCGAGGCTTTCGCCATCCCCGATTCGCCCAAGCAGCGCGGAAAGGTCGCTGATAGTCGCCTCGTCGGGCGTCTTGAAGAAATGACCACGTCCGTCGAAGAAACCGACACCCTGATGAGCCATCGTCGTTCTCCTGTAGACCCGGAGGGACTTCCGGGCGCTTGCAGGATTCCGGAAAATGGATGCCCTGGCGAGCCGGTTTACCACGATTTGCGGTTAACGCTCCCGCCCGTCCCGTGGCGGCACGCGCTTCGCCACCTTATTTAAGCGGTTAACAAATCTGGTTCGAGATCGACACGAGTAAAGTCGGCGAACAGCGCGTCGAACAGCAGCGACCGATGGCATTCGGCGGCGTTGCGCTCGTAACAAAGCAGCGCGACGCGTTTTTCCTCTGCCAGTGCGCGGATTTCCGCCATCTGCTGGAGCGCCTCGGGCAGTTCGAGCTGGCCGGAATATATCCGCTCCAGCTCCGCATGGTCTCCGCGGCGCGCGGCTGCCCTGCCCTCCGCAGGCGTGCCGAGGTGGCGGAAATGGCGGTATTCGATCCCCGCCTCCTCCACCGCCGCGCGCAATCCGCTCTTCGAAAATCCCGGACGTCGGGAGAGCGGCAGGTAGCGAATGTCGGCGAGCAGTTCGACGCCCGCATCGCGCAAAGTCGCGACCAGCGCGTCCTGCGTCGCCTGTTCATAGCCGATAGTGAAGATGGTCTGCATGGACCCGATATAGGAACCGCCTACTCGAGTTCGAGGATCACCTCGTCGACCGCAAGGCTATCCCCCTGCGCAGCGTTGACCTTCTTGACCGTCCCGGTCTTCTCCGCGCGGAGGATGTTTTCCATCTTCATCGCCTCGACCGTCGCGAGCGGCTGGCCGGGCTGGACCTCGTCGCCCTCACCGACGTGAAGCGAAACGAGCAGGCCGGGCATTGGACAGATCAGGAACTTGCTGAGGTCGGGTGGCACCTTCTCGATCATGTGCTGCGCATATTGCGCGACGTGCGCGGGCAGGACGCGCACCTCGTGCTTTGCGCCGCGCGTGGTCATGCGATAGCCAGTGCGAGTGGATGCAAGCTGGATGCCGTAGGTGTCGAGCGGATCCGCCTCGTCATCGTCGTTGTTTTCGTACAGCTCGACCGAGACGAACTTGTCGCCCGGAGTATACTCCATAGCAATCGCGACCGGCTGGCCATCGACGGTGATCGCGTCTTCTTCGAGAGCGACCTGGTGGTCCTCCCCGCCGATGCGGACACACCAGTCGCCGGGTGCGGGCTGCGGGCCGTTTAACTGACCCCCGATCCGCCGCGCGCGATCCGCATCCGCGGTAGCGATAGCGCCCGCGACCGCTGCAAGCACGCCGATGGTGCGCGTATCGGTGGCGGCACCCTCGAATCCTTCGGGGTATTCCTCCGCGATGAAGCCCGTGGTGAGCTCGCCCGAGCGGAAGCGTTGATGCTGCATCAGCGCGCTGAGGAAGTCGACGTTGTGGCCGAGCCCTTCGATCTGGAACGCGTCGAGCGCCTTGACCTGCAGGTCGGCGGCTTCGTCGCGCGTGGGCGCCCAGGTGACGAGCTTGGCAATCATCGGGTCGTAGAACATCGATACTTCGCCGCCTTCGTACACGCCGTCGTCGACGCGCACGCCGCCCGTACCGACCGGCACGCCGCGGCGGTCGCTGCCCGCGACGTCGCCCTCGGTCCAGCCTTCGACCGGGGGATCGTAGCGAACCAGCCGCCCGGTGCTCGGCAGGAAGCCGCGATAGGGATCTTCCGCGTAAACGCGGTTCTCGATCGCCCAGCCGTCGATGCCGATGTCATCCTGCGTGAACGGCAACTTCTCGCTCGCCGCGACGCGGATCATCTGCTCGACGAGGTCGATGCCGGTGATCGCCTCGGTCACCGGATGTTCGACCTGCAGGCGGGTGTTCATCTCGAGGAAGTAGAAGCTCTCCCCCGTCGGGTCCGCGCCGCTGACGATCAGCTCGACCGTGCCCGCGCTGTAGTACCCGACCGCGCGTGACAGCGCGACGCATTGCTCGCCCATCGCCTTGCGCATCTTGGGCGTGACGAACGGCGACGGCGCTTCCTCGACCACCTTCTGGTGACGGCGCTGGATGCTGCACTCGCGTTCGTTGAGATAGACGATGTTGCCGTGCTGGTCGCCGAGAATCTGGATCTCGATGTGGCGCGGGTTGAGGATGAACTTTTCGATGAAGACGCGGTCGTCGCCGAAGGAATTGAGCCCCTCCCTCTTGGTCGCCTCGAACCCTTCGCGCACGTCGGTCTCGTTGTAGGCGAGGCGCATGCCCTTGCCGCCGCCGCCGGCGCTGGCCTTCATCATCACCGGGTAGCCGATCTCGTTCGAGATACGCACCGCGTGCTCGGTATCCTCGATCTCGCCGACGAAGCCGGGGACGACGTTGACGCCCGCTTCCTTGGCGAGCTTCTTGGACTCGATCTTGTCGCCCATCGCCGCAATTGCGTTCACCGGCGGGCCGATGAACTCGATGCCCTCGGCCGCAAGGGCCTCGGCGAAGCTGGTGCGTTCGGACAGAAAGCCGTAGCCCGGATGCACCGCCTCGGCCCCGGTCGACTTGCAAGCGGCGATGATCTTGTCGGCGACCAGGTAGCTTTCCGCCGCCGGCGCCGGCCCGATATGCACCGCCTCGTCCGCCATCCGCACGAACGGCGCGCGCGCATCGGCATCCGAATAGACCGCGACCGTCGCGATACCCATGCGGCGCGCCGTCTTGATGACCCGGCAAGCGATTTCGCCCCGGTTGGCGATGAGGATTTTGGAGAACATCAATTAACCACCTTTGGACCGAACGGCGGCCGAGCGAGCCATTCCGAAAAGAAGAAAGATTGACCGGCCGACGGCGATCAAAAGAGGGATAGGTAGCAAAACGACCGCAAGCAGCGCCGGACCCGGCATTTCAGAGTCCGTTAACCAAACTTCAGCGGCGACGGGCATGACCGCTGTGAGCGCCATGACTAGGCAGCCTGTAAAAATAAGCCCTCGGAAAATTAAGTAAGGGCCAGCTGCGAGGTAAAGTACGAAGGCAGCTAGTGTGACGAGCAAGAAGCTCACTCCGCCGCCTCCACCACCTTGCACGCCCGCATCGGCTCATCGCCCTTGAGCGCCGTCAGCCCCAGCTTGGCGAACAGCGCGGCGTCGCTGTCATCGCCGGCATTGGGGGCGGTCAGCAGCTTGTCGCCGGTGAAGATCGAGTTCGCGCCGGCGAGGAAGCACAGCGCCTGGGTCGCCTCGCTCATGCTCTCGCGCCCGGCGGAGAGGCGGACCATCGACAGCGGCATCGTGATCCGCGCCACCGCCACGGTGCGGACGAACTCGATGTCGTCGATCTTGGCGAGCGGGGTGTCGGCCAGCATGTCGCCCAGCACCGTGCCCTTGACCGGCACCAGCGCGTTGACCGGCACGCTCTCGGGATGCTGCGGCAGGGTGGCGAGCGTGTGGACGAAGCCGACGCGGTCGCTCCGCGTCTCGCCCATGCCGACGATCCCACCCGAGCACACGTTGATTCCCGCCTGACGCACGTTCGCCAGCGTATCGAGCCGCTCGCCCATCGTGCGGGTGGTGATCACGCGTTCGTAGTATTCGGGGCTGCTGTCGATGTTGTGGTTGTAGTAGTCGAGCCCGGCCTCGGCGAGCATGTCCGCCTGTTTCGGCGTCAGCATGCCGAGCGTCATGCAGGTTTCGAGCCCCATCGCGCGCACGCCCTTCACGATCTCGACGATCGCGGGCATGTCGCGGTCCTTGGGGTTGCGCCACGCGGCGCCCATGCAGAATCGCTGGCTGCCGTGGTCCTTCGCCTGCGCGGCGGATTGCAACACCGCCTGCACGTCCATCAATTTCGACGCCTCAACGCCGCTGTCCGCCTTCACCGATTGAGAGCAATAGCCGCAATCCTCGGGACAGCCGCCGGTCTTTATCGAGAGCAGCGTGCAGAGCTGGACCTGCTCAGGCGGGTGGTTCTCGCGATGCACGCTCGCCGCCTGGAACAGCAGCTCGGTGAACGGCAGGTCGAACAGCGCGGCGATTTCCTCGCGCGTCCAGTCGGTGCGGATATCGCTCACGCGGTCCTCCGCGCGAGATACAGTCCGAACGCCATGATAACGATGCCGATTACCCGTTTTCCTGTGAGCGCCGTCTGGATCGAACCCAGCCAGCCGAAATGATCGATCGCCGCTGCGGCCACTATCTGGCCAAGCAGCACGAAGAAGATCGCGTTGCCCAGCCCGATACGCGGTGCGGCGTAGGCGACCGAGGTGGCGTAGAACAGCATGAACACCGCTCCGAACCAGATCCACGGCTGCTCGAAATGAAACGCCGACCGCGCGGGGAAGCCTGTGACGGTTACCATAGCTAGCGCGATCACGAGCCCTATAGCAAAAGTTACCCCCGTTGCCGCCACCGGCCCGCCGAGCTGCTTGCCGAGCGCAGAATTAAGGGCGGCGAAGATCGGAATGCCGATCCCGGCGGCGAACATCATGCCAGCGATCGGCAGGAACTGGTTGGGCTGTGCGTTCACTCTGCGGCTTCCAGCTCATCTCCAACCGGCGGCATGTTGTGGCCGAGCAAGCGCAAAAGGTCCGCCGCGCATTCGACGACGTTGCTGCCCGGGCCGTAGATGCCCTGCACCCCGGCTTCGCGCAGGAAATCGTAATCGGACGCAGGGATCACCCCGCCCGCGACGACCTTGATGTCGGCGCGCCCCGCTTCGCGCAGAAGCTGGATCAACTCAGGAATCAGCGTCTTGTGCCCGGCGGCTAGGCTGCTCGCGCCGATGGCATCGACGTTCTCGGCGATAGCCATGTCTCGGGTTTCAGCCGGGGTCTGGAAAAGCGGCCCGCTGACGACGTCGAAGCCCATGTCGGCGAAGGCGCTCGCGATCACGTTGGCACCGCGGTCGTGGCCGTCCTGGCCCATCTTGGCGACCATGACCTTCGGCGCGCGGCCCAGGCGGCGCTCGACCGCTTTCACGCCTTCGACCACCTGCGCATAGCGGCTGTCGTCGGCATAGGCCTGCGAATAGACTCCTTTCACCGGGGTCGGCACGGTGTCGTAACGGCCGAAAGCCTCCTCCATCGCGGACGAGATTTCGCCGAGGGTAGCATCGTGGCGTGCGGCCTCGACCGCCAGTTCGAGCAGGTTGCCGTTAGAGTTTGCACCTTTGGTCAGCGCGGTGAGCGCCGCCTGGCACGCCGCCTCGTCGCGCTCGGCACGGACGCGCTTCAACCGCGCGATCTGGGCCTCGCGCACAGCGTGGTTGTCGATGTCCAGCGTGTCGATCGGGTCTTCCTCGGCCTTGCGATACTTGTTGACCCCGACGATGACCGTCTCGCCCCGGTCGACGCTCGCCTGCTTGGCGGCCGCGGCGCTTTCGATCGCGGCCTTCGGCTTGCCGCTGGCGACGTAGGCGGTCATTCCGCCCGCCGCATCGACCTCGGCCATCAGCGTCTCGGCCTCCTCGACCAGCTTCGCCGTCAGCGCTTCCACGTAATACGAGCCGCCAAGCGGATCGACGACGTTGGTGATGCCGCTCTCTTCCTGGATCACCAGCTGCGTGTTGCGTGCGATACGGGCGCTGAAATCGGTCGGCAGCGCGATCGCCTCGTCGAGCGCATTGGTGTGGAGCGACTGCGTGCCGCCCAGCACCGATGCCAACGCCTCGATCGTGGTGCGGATGACGTTGTTGTAGGGGTCCTGCTCCTGCAGCGAGACGCCGCTCGTCTGGCAGTGTGTGCGCAGCATCTTGCTGCGATCCTTCTGCGCGCCGAGTCCATCCATCGTATTCCACCACAGCGTGCGCGCTGCGCGCAGCTTGGCGACTTCCATGAAGAAGTTCATGCCGATGCCGAAAAAGAACGAGAGGCGTCCGGCGAATGCGTCGATGTCGAGCCCGGTCTCGATCGCACGCTTCGCATACTCCTTGCCGTCGGCAATGGTGAAGGCGAGTTCCTGCACCGCGGTCGCCCCGGCTTCGTGCATGTGGTAGCCCGAGATCGAGATGCTGTTGAATTTCGGCATGTTGGCCGAGGTATATGCGATGATGTCCGAAACGATCCGCATCGAAGGCTCGGGCGGATAGATGTACGTGTTGCGGACCATGAACTCCTTGAGAATGTCGTTCTGGATGGTGCCCGAAAGCTGGTCCTGCGCCACGCCCTGCCGCTCGGCGGCGACGATGTAGAAGGCCAGCACCGGGATCACCGCGCCGTTCATCGTCATCGAGACGCTCATCGTCTCAAGCGGGATCTGGTCGAACAGGATCTCCATGTCCGCGACCGTGTCGATCGCGACGCCCGCCTTGCCGACATCGCCGACCACGCGCGGGTGGTCGCTGTCGTAGCCGCGGTGGGTGGCGAGGTCGAAAGCGACGGACAGCCCCTTCTGCCCCATTGCCAGGTTGCGGCGGTAGAACGCGTTCGATTCCTCCGCGGTCGAGAAGCCGGCGTACTGGCGAATGGTCCACGGGCGGCCCGCGTACATCGATGCCTTCACCCCGCGGGTAAACGGCGCAAACCCGGGAAGGCCCGGGTCGGTCGGGACGTCCTCGGCAGTATAGAGCGGCTGGATGGCAAACCCTTCGGGCGTCTGCCACGAAAGGTCGCGGCCCTTGACCTCCTTCTCGGCGAGGGCCTTCCAGTCGGCTTTGGTCTTGTCGGTCATCGGTGTCCTCAGGCGGCGGCGCTCGGGCGCGCGCTCACGGTTTCATGCCAGCGCAGCAGCGCTCCGTTCTCGGGCCCCGGCCCGCAGCCGACGAAGGTCGCGAAGTCGACCGTCGTCAGCAGCAGGATATCGGCCATCGAATAGGTGTCGCCGGCCAGGAATTCGCGATCCTCGAGGCTGCGGTCGAAGAATGCGAATGCATCGGAAACGCGCGGGCGGTTGGCCTCGCCCCATTCGGCATTGCGGCCGGGGAGCGCGGCTGTGAACTTGTGCGTGTGGACCCAGACTTGGCCGATCGGGTTCATCGCGATCATCTCGACCCGGCGGCTCCACATCTCGATGAGGCCGATTTCAGTGGGCGTTGTGCCGAACAGCCGCGGCTCTGGGTGCAGTGCCTCGAGGTAGCGGCAGATCGCCACGCTCTCTGCGATGACTGTACCGTCGTCGAGTTCAAGCGCCGGGGTTTGCCCACGCGGGCTCTTGGCCATGAACTCGGGCGACTTCTGCTCGCGCTTGGGGATCGAGACTTCCTGCGACGGCAACTCGATCCCCTTCTCCGCTGCGAAGATGCGGACGCGGCGCGGGTTCGGCGCGGGGTTCGGGCTGTCGTAGAACAGCATCAGTGGGCTTCCTTCGGGGTTTCCATGATCTCGGTCAGCTGGCCCATCATGTCCTTAGGGTGAAGGAAGAAAATTGGCGTCCCGTGCGCACCGATGCGGGTCGGGCCGAGCACGCGCTTGCCGAGCCCTTCGAAATGGGCGCGCGCTTCATCGATATCGGGCACTTCGAAGCAGACGTGGTGCTGCCCGCCGAGCGGGTTCTTCTCGAGGAACCCGCGAATGGTGGAAGTTTCGCCCAGCGGCTCGATGAGCTCGATCTGGGTGCCGCCGTTCGGAGTATCGACGAAGCACACCTTCACGCCCTGCTCGGGCATGTCGAACGGCTCGCCAACCTGCTCCGCGCCCATCACTTCGCGGTAGTAGGCCACGCTGTCCGCGATCGAGGGTGTTGCGACGCCGATATGGTTGAGACGGCCGAGTTTCATCGCGCGCTCCTAAAGCGGAATATTGTCATGCTTCTTCCACGGGTTCTCGAGCACCTTTCCGCGTAGCTTCCGTAAGCCCAAGGCGATGCGACGCCGGGTCGAGTGCGGATAGATCACCTCGTCGATATAGCCTCGCTGCGCCGCCACGAAGGGGTTGGCGAAGCGGTCTTCGTATTCCTTCGTCTTCTCGGCGATCTTCTCCGGGTCGTCGCGGTCCTGGCGGAAGATGATCTCGACCGCGCCCTTGGCGCCCATCACGGCGATTTCTGCCGTGGGCCAGGCGTAGTTGAGGTCGCCACGCAGGTGCTTGGACGCCATCACATCGTAGGCGCCTCCATAGGCCTTGCGGGTAATGACCGTTATCTTGGGCACGGTCGCCTCGGCATAAGCGAACAACAGCTTGGCACCATGCTTGATTATGCCGCCCAATTCCTGGCTCGTGCCGGGCAGGAAGCCGGGCACGTCCACAAAGGTCAGGATCGGGATCTCGAACGCATCGCAAAACCGCACGAACCGCGCGGCCTTCTTGCTCGAATTGATGTCGAGCACACCTGCGAGCACCATCGGCTGGTTCGCCACCACGCCCACCGTACGCCCTTCGACCCGACCGAAGCCGCACAGGATATTGCCCGCGTGGCCGGGCTGTATCTCGAAGAAATCGCCTTCGTCGAGGACCTTCCTGACTACCTCATGCATATCGTAGGGCTGGTTGGCGTTTGCGGGGATAAGCGTGTCGAGGCTATCCTCGAGCCGGTCCCACGCGTCCGCAGTAGGACGTTCGGGCACATCCTCACGGTTGGAAAGCGGCAGAAAATCGAAGAACCGCCGCGTTTGCAGCAGGGTCTCGATATCGTTGTCGAATGCGAGATCGGCGACACTGGTCTTGGTCGTGTGGGTAACTGCCCCGCCCAACTCCTCTTGCGTCACGACTTCGTTGGTGACGGTCTTCACCACTTCGGGACCGGTGACGAACATGTAGCTCGAATCTTTCACCATGAAGATGAAATCGGTCATCGCCGGAGAATAAACTGCCCCGCCCGCGCACGGCCCCATTATGACGCTGATCTGCGGTATCACGCCCGATGCAAGCACGTTGCGCTGAAACACCTCGGCATAGCCGCCAAGGCTGGCGACCCCTTCCTGGATGCGCGCGCCACCGCTGTCGTTGAGGCCGATGACCGGTGCGCCGACCTTCATCGCCATGTCCATCACCTTGCAGATTTTCTCAGCGTGACGCTTGGACAGCGATCCGCCGAAAACGGTGAAGTCCTGGCTGAAGACGTATACCAAGCGACCATTGATGGTACCGCTACCGGTGACGACGCCGTCGCCCGGAATTTTCTGATTCTCCATTCCGAAGTCGGTACAGTCGTGGACCACGTAGGTATCCAGTTCCTCGAAGGACCCTTCGTCGAGCAGCACGTCGAGCCGCTCGCGCGCGGTCAGCTTGCCCTTGGCATGTTGCGCATCGATGCGCTTCTCGCCACCACCCAACTTAGAGTCGGCCCGACGGCGTTCCATTTCGGCGATGTTGGCGGACATTGAGACTCCCAGACATTCGGTGCCCGCGGCCTAACCGTGGCCGCAGGCCTGAGCAAGTACCGGCGGCTTAATGATTGCTAGCCGGGTATCTGGCCCGCCAGCCCGAAATCGCGCGTCTTGCTTGCCGGATGATCGATCAGGCTGACGACCGCCACCGCCAGCGCGCCGATCAGCGCGGCAGCGCAGACGAGGCCGAGTGCCACCGCGCGATTGCTCTGCCGCGCGGCGCCGACCATGTCGCGCCCGGTCCGAATTCGTCGCCGCGTGATGCGAGTCTCCTCCTGCGCGAAGCTGTAGACGACCCAGATCGCCGAGAGCGCAAACATCATCGTGCCGGGAATCCACATGATGATCCCGCCGGTCTGCTCGTCCGTCAGCATCGAGACATTCCACATGTGCCCCAGTGTCAGGTACGCGCTGTAGAGCGGTATCGTCTTGAGCGTCAGGAACGCGCCGAGCACGATGTTGCCGAGGGCGGCTGCAACGAACATCGCGAGCCGCGTGCCCAGCCCCGGCCCTTGCGGTGCGCTCCGCCGGTCGAAGATGACCGAAAAGAACAGCAACCCGCTCGCCAGCAGGCTTGCATGCCACAAGTAGTGGATCGGCTCGTTCTCGATCGCCATGTCGTGGTAGCGCGGCAGCATCCAGAAATAGCTCGCGAGCAGGAACAGCACCGTCGCCAATGGCGGCCAGCGCAACACGCCGACAATTGCGCGTAGCCAACCCGTCCCAGCGGTCGCGCGGGTGAGCCAGCGGGGGCTGCCCCGCACCATCGCCGCCTGCGGTGCGGCGAGGAACAGCAACATCGGCGCGATCGTGCGCAGCAACATGTGCTCGATTTGATGGACCGCGAAGATGTGATCGGCGAGCCCCTCGACCGGGCTGATCAGCGCGACGAACAGCGCCGCCAGTCCGCCCGCGAACGCCGCGATGCGCCAGCGCTGATCGACGAGTCCGTGCCTGCTGCCGCGCCAGTAGATCAGGCCGACGACCACCAGGCCGATCAGGATTTCCGGAGAGAATTGCCACATGGACCAAGCGCTCTGGCCGTTGTGGACCTCGTCTCCGTGGGCAAATGCAGGGGCCGCCGCGAGGACCAGGCCGGCGGCGGGGATCAGGCGCCTTGAAAACATGCGGGCGTCTTAGGCCTCTGTCCGAGCCACGCAAGGGTGGCATCTAGAACCGGAGCATGATCTTTCGTGCAAGCGCCGGGCTGGCCGAGTGCACTGCCTTGAGCACCTTGACCATGCCGACATTCGCCTCGCTGCGATCGTGCTCGGTCGCGTCGACGATCTGCCGCGCGCATTCTTCGGCCGACATCTTGCTGCCCGAGCGTGCGGCGGTCATCCGGGTGTCGACGACCGGCGGCAGCGCCTCGATCACCCTGACCGATGTGCCCGCCAGCTGCGCGCGAATTGCCTGGGTGTACGAGCGCAGACCCGCCTTCGTCGCGCAATAGACGGGCCCGCCCGCGCGCGGCGCAACCGCGAGGCCGCTGGTGACATTGACGATCGCCGCTTCGGGCCGTGCCTTCAGCCGCGCGACGAAAGCCGCGATCAGCCGAATCGGAGTATTGAGGTTGGTGTAGATGCAGTCGTCGGCCGCATCGACGTCCGGTGCGCCCTCGCGAAAGTCGTGGTCGACGCCTTGCCCGGCGTTGTTGATCACGATGTCCAGGTCGCGATCGCCGATGGCCGCGACGATGTCGATCGCACCTTGAGGGGAGGACAAGTCCGCGGAAATCGCCTCGAAGCCGTCCTTGCGCATGGCTTCCAGCCGCTCGGGCGAGCGACCGGTCACGATGACGTCAGCGCCCTTCGTTTTCAGCTGGCGCGCCATCGCCTCGCCGATACCCGCAGTGCCGCCGGTCAGCAGCACGGTCTTGCCGGCGATCCGCATCAGAGCTTCACCACGCCGCGTTCGACAAGGCTGCGGGCCGTGTCCTCGATCGTCTGCTCGGCCGGAATGAACGTGTATCCCAGCCGCTCCTCAGTATGCTTGCCTGATACTTCGCGCCGGTTGCCGAGCTCGTCCTTGATTTGCTTCATTTCGGGCATGAACGGCGCGAGTGCGTGGACGAGCCAGTTCGGCATCGGTCGGCTTGGCACTTTTTTCGCGTATTCCGGCACACGGCGGCGAACGACTTCCGCCATTTCACTCGCCCACATGAACCGTTCGGACGTCGGGAATCGCTCGCCGCCGACCGTGTCCGCAGGAGCCTCGATCGCGAGCACGTGCGCCTTCGCCACGTCGCGCACGTCGGTTACGGAAATGCCGATGTTGGGTATCATCGGGATCGACCCGTCGAGCATCTTCTTCACGATCTCGACGCTCGTCGACAGGTCGTCGTCGTGGACCGGGCCGAAGACGGCGACCGGGTTGACCGAGCAGAACACCATGTCGTGCGCGTTGGTCGCCACCCAGTCGCGCGCAGCGCGCTCGGCGACTGTCTTTGATTCGATGTAAGGCGGCACGCCTCGCGACAGGTCGGTCCAGTCGGTATAGTCGAAATGCTGCTTGCCGGGTTGGCCATAGGCGATCGCTGCCGCGCTGCTGGTCTGGACGAAGCGCTTGATCCCGGCATCGTTGGCAAACCTGAGCGCACGCAAAGTGCCCTCGCGCGCCGGCACGACGAGTTCGTCCTTGTCTTTCGGAACGCCGAGCGGGAACGGCGACGCGACGTGTGCGACCGCATCGCACCCCGCGTTCGCTTCCGCCCATCCCGCATCGTCGAGCAGATCCGCCTGGAATACCGCCAGACGTTCCCCGGCCTGCGGCCAGCGCGCACGCAGGCGCGGCTCGCTCTTCGTCGCGTTGCGAACGGTCGTGTGGACCGACCAGCCGCGATCGAGCAGTTGATCGATCACCTCGCCCGCGATGTAGCCGGTGCCCCCGGTGACCAGCGCTGTCCCTGCCATAGTCATTCTCCCTCGCGCAGGGGTTACGCGAGGGAAGCGGCGCTAGCAACGCGTCTAGCGCAGCAGCACCAGCTCCTCGGCCATTGTGGGGTGGATCGCGGTCGTCGCGTCGAAGTCGGCCTTGGTCAGCCCCGCCTTCACCGCCACCGCCGCAGCCTGCATGATCTCGGCGGCCTCGGGACCGATCATGTGGATGCCAAGGATCTTACCCGTCGTCTCGTCGCAGACCATCTTGTAGAGGCTGCGCTCATTGCGTCCGGCGAGGACGTTCTTCATCGGCCGGAAGTCGCTTTCGTAAACCTTGACCGAGCCATACTTGTTGCGCGCCTCGCCTTCGGTGAGCCCCACTCCGGCGAGCGGCGGATGGCTGAACACTGCGGCCGGGATGCAATCGTGATCGACCGCAACAGGCTCGCCCTTGCCGAATACTGTCTCGGCGAAGGCCTGGCCCTCGCGGATCGCGACGGGAGTCAACTGGACCCGGTCGGTCACGTCGCCGACGGCGTAGATGTGATCGACGTTCGTCTTACTGAAGCGATCGACTTTTACTTCGCCCCGCTCGCCCAGTTCGACGCCAGCCTTGTCGAGGCCGAGGCCTTCGGTGTTCGGCACCCTCCCCGTTGCGAACATCACGCAATCGACCACGATGTCCTCGTGATTGGTCATCGAGACCTTCAGGCACCCGTCCTCGGTCTGTTCGATCCCCCGAAACTCGGCATTGAAGCGGAATTCGATGCCCTTCATCACGCTGATCTGCAGCAAGCGGTCGCGCAGGGATTCGTCATACCCGCGAAGCAGTTTATCCGATCGGTTGATGATCGTGACCTTGCTGCCAAACTCGTTGAAGATGCCCGCGAATTCATTGGCGATATAGCCGCCGCCCGCAATCAGCACGCGCGGCGGCAGTGCGTCGAGATGGAACGCCTCGTTGCTGGTAATGCCGAGTTCGTTGCCCGGGCAACTCGGTACGTGGGGGCGCGCGCCGGTAGCGATCAGGATGTATCTCGCGGTGACGGCCTTGCCGCTGCCAAGCGTTATCTCATGCGACCCGGTGATTTCGGCGCGGTCGAGGATCACCTCGACATCGTGATTCTCGAGAGTCTGCGTGTAGAGACCGTTCAATCGGTCGACATCGTTGAGAACGTTGTCGCGCAGCTTGATCCAGTCGAACTTCGGATTCTCGACCGTCCACCCGAAAGCTGAGGCGTCTTCAAGATCTTCTGCGAAGTGCGCGCCGTAGACGAGCATCTTCTTGGGCACGCACCCACGGATGACGCAGGTTCCCCCGACACGGTGCTCTTCGGCGATGGCAACTTTCGCACCCAGGCTGGCCGCAACGCGGCTGGCGCGAACGCCGCCGGAGCCGGCGCCGATGACGAAAAGGTCGTAGTCGTAGTCTTCGGCGGCCATGCGTATCTCCTGTCGGGGCAGCGCATATGGAGGCCCCGACAGGCGATGCCAACCGTCAGGCGTCGGGTTCGTGAACCGCCGGGTCCCAGAACGTTGCCAGCGCCAGCGCGGCGATCGTCACGGTGCGCGCCACGCCCTTGTCCAGCGCGGGGGAGACGACCAGCGCCGGGCGATTGGCGAGGTCGATCGCACCAATCTCGCGGCCATTCTGTTCGAATACATAGCCGACCGGCGTTATCGTCGGCAGCGATGTCCCGGCGACGCGATGCACCGAGCGAAACTGCACGGTCTCGCCGCCAAGTGCGATTTCTCCGCGGCGTTCGTAACGGAAGGCGGCAAGCCCCTTCCCGTTCGATTCCTGCAGCTCGAAGCGCGCAGGAATCGGTTCGCCGTCGACGGTGAATTCGCAGCGGTAGGCCATTGGGCGGACGGTCATTTCGACGCCAGAGCCGAGGGTCAGCGCACGCTCGCGCATGCCGCAATGCCCCTCGATCGTTGAGCTGATCTCCGGACCCGAAATCGAAAAATAGCTGTGCCCGTTGCGCGCGATAGCGGCCTCGCCGAAGGACCACTGCTCAAGCGAGCGATCAAAAACTCCGCCGTAAGAACCGGCAGTGAACTGGCCTGATGTACGCCCTCCGATGCCGTCGATCTCGGTCCTCAACGGCGCTTCGACGAGCGAGGAAGGGAGGCGCATTTGCGCTGGCGAACACGCGCCCAGCAAAAGGCAAGCGAGAAACGGTGCAACGCGCTTCATGGGAGACGATCCTGAACGGTCCCGAATCGGGAGAACGGCGCGACCCGCCGTTCACCAAAGCACTCGCTCAGATGAACAGCAGATTGCGCGCTATCAGCCTCCCGTGCGGCGCTGCACGTTGCCCCCGCCATTGCCCTTGCCGCGGAACCGCCGACGACGATTCTGGCGACCGCTGCCACCCGGCTTGCCCTGCTGAGGACGTTCGCCACCGCGATTGTCGCTGCGCTTCTCGTCACCGCGCGTTTCCGGCCGCTGCGCACCCCCGCGGCGATTTCCGCCGATCGGCTTGGCGTGGACCTTTTTGGCGCGTGGCTGCTGGACCTGACCAGGGTTACCCTTGGGGCGCATGATCGGCGCGTCCTCGATGAAGGCGCGGAAGTTGTCGGGCAGGGGCAGCCGCTCGCAAGTCACGCCAGTAAGCTTCTGGATGTCGCGCAGGTAGGCGCGCTCGTCCTCAGCACAAAGCGTCATCGCGATGCCGTCCGCCCCGGCGCGCGCGGTGCGACCGATCCGGTGGACGTATTGCTCCGAAACGTTGGGCAGCTCGAAGTTGATCACATGGCTCACACCGGGAATGTCGATCCCGCGCGCGGCAATGTCGGTGGCCACGAGTATGGGAACACGGCCCGACTTGAAGTTGGCGATCGCCCGCTCGCGCTGGGGCTGGCTCTTGTTGCCGTGGATGGCGTCTGCCGTGATCCCGGCCTGGCCAAGCTTTTTCACGACGCGATCCGCGCCGTGCTTGGTCCGGGTGAAGATCAACACCCGCTCCATCCCCTCGGTGTGGGGATAACGCTTGCGAAGGATGAGTTCGAGCAGGCCCTGCTTTTCCGACTGGCTGACGAGCGTGACGAACTGCTCGACGCGCTCCGCGGTGGTCGCCGCGGGAGCGACCGAAACGTGCGCAGGATTGTCGAGATACTGCTTGGACAGGTCCTTGATCGAGCCGGGCATCGTGGCGCTGAACAGAAGCGTCTGGCGCTCCTTCGGCATCAGCGCGACGAGCTTCTTAAGCGCGTGGATGAAGCCAAGGTCGAGCATCTGGTCGGCCTCGTCGAGGACGAGAATCTCCACGCCGTCGAGGCGGAACGCCTTCTGGTCGATGAGATCGAGCAGGCGTCCGGGGGTTGCGACGAGGATGTCGGTTCCGCGGTGCAGCTTGTTGCGGTCCTTGCCGACCGAGGTACCGCCGACGACCACCGAGACCTTAAGTCCCGTGAAGCCGCCGTAGTCTTCGGCGCTCTTGGCGATCTGGCCGGCGAGTTCGCGGGTCGGCGCAAGCACGAGCATGCGGCAGGACTTGAACGGCGTCTGCCGTCCCGCCTCGCGCAGGTTGTCGATGCTCGGCAGCATGAACGCAGCAGTCTTGCCGGTGCCGGTCTGCGCAATGCCAAGCAGATCGCGGCCCTCGAGCACAAGCGGAATCGCCTGGCTCTGGATAGGAGTCGCGGTTGTGTAGCCCTTCTGGTCGAGCGCCTGAAGGATGGGCTGCGACAGCCCGAGATTTTCGAAAGACATGAAATGGTTACTCGTATTCGAGCGACTGCGCGCAGCAGCTTTACGCTGCGCGCGTTCGCGGGGTGGTTGGAGCCTGGTGGCTCCGTCAACGACCCGCGTGAAAAGGGCTGTTTGTTACTGGAACCGAGACGCGGCCGGGACGGTCAGACCGTCTGTTCACGCTGCGAAGGCGTCTCGATGCGCCGCCATGTGGTGCAGTGAAGCGAAAAAGTCAATGCGTCGCCGCGAGTTGCTCCATCGCCACCTTCTGCAGCGCTTCGGCGATCCTCGGTTCTAGGCCCAGGCCTTGCGCGGCCTTTTCGCCCGCGCCGAACTGGCGCACATCGTATCCGGTCACTCGTGCGAACACGGTCAGCGCTTCGAGATAATACCCTTCCGCGCTCGCGTGGTACTGGTCCCAGGTCCACAGGTCGATTTTGCCGAACTCCCGCCCGTCGTAGGGGTTCGCATCGGCGATCCCTTCGTCGATGGCGCGCTGCCAGGCCTGTCCAATCGGGATAACGCCGGAAATGTCGGGCGATCCGGCCGCAGCCAGATCCAACCCCCGACGCAGGTCGAGCGCCATCGCGGCGATTGGACGGCCGAACCAGTGCCCGGTCTTCTTGTACGTCTGGTCGGCCCTGCTCCAGGTAGCGCTCAGATACACTTTCACCGACGGGTTCCGGCTGGCGAACATCCGGGCCAGAGCAGGCGCATCCTCCAGCGTCGAGATCGCGTCGCCCGGTTTCTTCGGATCGAGCGTCGAATACTGCTGCATCACCACGACGTCCCACGGTCGGTCGATCTTCTCGCGCTGTTCGGTCAGGTGGAAGTGCAGGTTAGTGCCGCCGCGCAATTCATGGAAGACCTGCCAATCCTGCCCTGCCTGCTCGGCAAAGGTCTCGAAGATCGCCGGCACGCCGCCGACTCCGTCGTCGTGAAGGTCGGTCACGGTGTCGGGGCGATATCGCAGCGCCGCCGAGTTGGCTCCCATGGTGAAGCTGTTGCCGATGAAAAGGATGCGTTGCGGCTCGGCGTGGGCGAGGGTTGCGGTTGCAATCGCGATAGCGAGCGCAAGGAAGCGAACCAGTGCGCTCATTGCGACAGCCCCGCTGCCTCGAGGAGCGCCTCGGTACTCGGGTCGAAGTCGCCTCCGCCCGCCTCGATGTCCTTGGCCATTTTCTTGCCTAGCTCGACGCCGAACTGGTCGAAAGGATTGATCCCCATCAGTACCGCGTTGGCGAAAGTGCGATGCTCGTGAAAAGCGATCAGCGCGCCCAGCGTTGCGGCGTCTATGTCGTCACACAGGATCGTCGCGCTGGGCCGGTCGCCGGGAAAAGCGCGCGCCGGGTCCTTGCCATCGGCCGCCATGTTGCCGCCGGCCATGAGCGCCGCGCCTTGCGCGAAGCAGTTGGTCAGCAGGATCTCGTGGTGCGCCGGATCGAGCGCGTCTCCCGGCGTGATACTGGCAATGAAATCGACCGGTACTTCGATCGTACCCTGGTGAAGTAACTGGAATACCGCGTGCTGGCCGTCGGTCCCTAACCCGCCCCAGGTGATGGGCGCGGTCGGCTCTCCCACAGGATCGCCTTCGGCCGTGACCCGCTTGCCGTTCGATTCCATCTCGAGCTGCTGGAGGTAGAACGGCAGCAGTGCGAGCCGCTCGTCGTAAGCGAAAACCGCGCGGGTCTGGCAGCCGCGAACGCGAGCGTAGAACCGGTCGGCGAAGGCCGCACGCAGCGGCAGGTTGGCTCGCCCGTCGGTATCGCGGAAATGTACGTCGACCGCGTGCGCGCCAGCGAGCATCGCGTCGAACGCATCCCATCCGATACCCAGCGCAATGGGGAAGCCGATGCTCGACCACAGCGAATACCGCCCGCCGACGCTTTCGGAAAACGGGAGCACGCGGGTTTCATCGATGCCCCACTCTACCGCCTTGTCGGGCGCGGCGGTCAGCGCGACGACCCGTCCGTAAGGGTCGCCGACGCCGCCCTGCCGCAGCCAGTCGATCGCGCTCGTGGCGTTGGTCATAGTCTCTATCGTGGTAAAGGTCTTGCTGGCCACCGCGATCATCGTCGTCGCCGGATCGCACTTGGCAAACGCGGCCTCGAGCGCGAGGCCGTCGATGTTCGAGACGACATGGACGTCCACGAGCGCTCCGTCGCCACCATCGCTATCGCGCGCCAGGGCGTCGATCGCCAGCTTGGGCCCGAGAGCCGAGCCGCCTATCCCGATATGGATCAAGTGGCGCATCTCGCCCAGCGCCCCGCGATGGATCGCATCGACGAGGACATGCATTCGGTGATGGAACTCGGCGGCTTCCTCGACCGAATCCGGCGCCCCGATCCCGCGCTGCGCGGTGTGTTCGGCCGCGCGGCCTTCGGTCACGTTGACCGTCTCGCCCGAGAGAAGTGCCGCGCGTCTGGCGGGAAAATCCCGCGCCTCTGCCAGCGCTTCGAAGGCGGACAGCAAGTCGTCGTCGAGGTGGGTCTTCGACCAGTCGAAGATCGCGCCCCCATCCTCCCAATCCAGTCTGTCCGACAGCTTCTCCACGCGCGCAGTGTCGTCGGCGAACAATTGCGCCAGTGTGCGCTGCGGATGCGCTTCGATGGTCTGCCAGGCGTCCCGGACTGCGTCGCTCATGAATATCCTTTCCTACTACCCGCTCGGGCGATTAGAGGGGCGGCAATGATCGATAGCCTTCCCCATAACGCTCGGCCACCTCTCGCGGCGCAGAAAGACGTATTCAGGAAAGGTCGGTCGCCTGGTTCAGGACCGTGTGACAGGCGTGACATGCCCTCGGCAGGATCGCGCGGATGATGTCGGGGAATGAAGTCGCCAAGCCGGTGGAAACCGGCCACGAAAAGGAAACCTGGGGCAGCTTTGCGGCCTTCGTCCTGAAGCTCGCACTCGCGGTGTTCGTTTTCCGCAGCTTCTTTTTCTCGTTCTATACCATTCCCAGTGAATTGATGCTGCCGCGGCTGTGGAACGGCGATTATTTCATCGCTGCGAAGTGGCCGTACGGCTATTCACGCTGGTCGCTGCCGTTCAACCTGCCACTGATCCCCGGTCACATCTTCGGCAGCCTTCCGGAGCGCGGGGATGTCGTCGTGTTCAAGCACCCCGTCGACAAGGTGGATTACATCAAGCGGGTGATCGGCCTGCCGGGAGATACGATCGCGGTCAGGGGTGGTCAGGTCATCCTCAACGGAGTGCCGGTGAAGCGCGAAAAGGTCGGAGATTTCGTCATTCCGGAATTGCCCAATACGGGCTGCGCCTGGGGCGGCCGCGATGACACCGTCGACTGCACCTACACCCGCTTCCACGAGACGTTGCCATCGGGCGTGGGCTACGACACTCTCGACTTCGGACGTACCCCGCAGGACGATTTCGGACCGATCGTGGTGCCCGAAGGCCACGTGTTCGCGATGGGCGACAATCGCGACAATTCGATGGACAGCCGCTTCCCTGCGAAACCCGGTGGCGGCGTGGGCCTGGTACCGACCGATCTCCTCATCGCGCGGGCAAGCGTAATGGTTTGGTCGACCGATGGCGCGGCGAGCTGGATCAACCCGATTTCATGGTTCACCGCGGCCCGATGGTCGCGGATCGGGCACACGATATGACCGCAACGGTGCTTTCACCCGAGACGCGCCGCTGGCTCGATGAAACCGGCTTCACGGTGCGCAAGGAGACTTTGTGGCGCGCCGCGCTGACGCACGGCAGCACCGGAGAGGCGGCCAATTACGAACGGCTCGAATGGCTCGGTGATCGCGTTCTCGGACTTTCGATTTCCGAGTGGCTATACGCCATCGACGATTTGCCAGAGGGCCAACTCGCCCAGCGTCTGAACGCGCTGGTAAGCCGCGACACCTGCGCCTGCACTGCCCGCGACATCGGCGTTCCCGCACATCTCCGCCTCGGCAAGCAAGCCCGCGACGATGGCGCACACGACAGCGATAATGTGCTCGGCGACGTCATGGAGGCGCTGCTTGGCGCCAATTTCCTCGACGCCGGTTTCGACGCGACCCGCGACCTCGTGCGGATAATCTGGGCCGAGGCGGTGGAGGGGCGTCGGGGCCGCTCGAAGCATCCCAAGTCGGCGTTGCAGGAATGGGCCGCGGGCAACCGCCGCAAAGCACCGGAATACGAGCTACTTGACCGCTCCGGTCCCGATCACAGCGCCCGCTTCACGGTTCGCGTCTCCGTACTCAACGTAGGCGAGGTCGAAGCCGAGGGTTCGAGCAAGCAGGCCGCCGAAACCGCCGCGGCAAAAGCTTTCATGGAGAGATACGGATGAACGGCGACACGAACCGCCACTGCGGCTTCGTAGCGGTAATCGGCGCGCCCAACGCGGGCAAGTCGACCCTCGTCAACGCACTCGTCGGCCAGAAGGTCGCGATCGTATCGGCCAAGGCGCAGACCACGCGGGCCCGCCTGATGGGGATCGCGCTGGAAGGCGACACACAGATGGTGCTGGTCGACACCCCCGGCATCTTCGCGCCCAGACGGCGGCTCGACCGGGCGATGGTCAGCGCCGCATGGGACGGCACCGAAGCGGCCGATGCGGTGCTGCTGGTTGTCGATCCGGTGAAGCAACGCCGCCACGAACTGGAGCCGTTGCTCGAGGCGCTCGCCCAGCGTCCGGAACGCAAGATTCTCGTCCTTAACAAGGTCGACGTCGCGAAGAAGGAGCCGCTGCTGGCTCTAGCGCAGGTACTGACCGGCAAGGTCGATTTCGCTGAGGTGTTCTTCGTCTCCGCGCAGACCGGCGATGGGGTCGCGGAGATGAAGCAGGCCCTCGCCGCAATGATGCCGGTTGGTGATTGGGTCTATCCCGAAGACCAGGTATCCGACGCAAGCGAGCGGCTGCTTGCGTGTGAGATCACTCGCGAACAACTCTACCGGCAGCTGCACGAGGAACTGCCCTACGACAGCGCGGTGCGCCCGGAGAGTTACACCGAGCGGAAGGACGGCAGCGTCGAGATTCACCAGCAGATTGTGGTCGGGCGGGACAATCAGCGCGCGATCGTACTCGGCAAGGGCGGCAGCCGGATCAAGGCGATCGGCGAAGCTGCTCGAAAGGAACTGTCGGACCTGCTCGGCGTGAAGGTTCACCTGTTCCTTCACGTGAAGGTCGAGGAAAACTGGGCCGATAGCCGGGAGATTTTCGAGGAAATCGGGCTGGACTGGGTCCGGTGACATGGCGTCGGGCGCGATGACGGCTCCCGAAATCCTCGGCATCGCGGCGGCATTCGCCATCGGCCTCCTGATTGGGATCGAGCGCGGGTGGAGTCTGCGCCACGCGGGAGACGGAACCCGCGTGGCGGGGATCCGCACTTTCATCCTGCTTGGCGTGTTGGGCGGTGTCGGCGGCCACCTTGCCGCGATCGACTATCGCACCGCAGCGACCGCGATCTTGGCCGGAGCCGTAATCGTGCTGGCGGCTGGATACTGGCGGGCGATGAAGGACACTGGCAGTCCCGATGCGACCACGGTGATCGCTACCTTGCTGGCCTTGGCATTGGCATTTCTGGCCGGGCTCGGTGAACCAGCCCTGGCTGTCGCAGGCGCCGCAGTAGTCACCTTGGTGCTCTCTCTCCGAAGCGAAACGCATCGTTGGGTCGGCCTGCTCGACGAGGCCGACGTGAAGGCGCTTGCTCGCTATGCCGTGATCGCCCTTGCGATTTTCCCATTCCTTCCCGCGGGCCGTTTCGGCCCCTACGACGCATGGGACCCCCGATCGCTCTGGCTGGTCGTAATGATCGTCACGGGCTTTTCATTCGCCGGGTACATCGCAAACCGCCTTTTCGGTGCTCGCAAGGGAACCGTGGCCACCGCCATCATCGGAGGCGCCTACAGTTCGACGGCCGTTACTCTCTCGTTCTCGCAAAAGCTGGGCGCGGGAAGCGGCGGCGCAGCACAGGTTGCCGGAATCGCGCTGGCGAGCGAAATCATGTATTTCCGCGTTCTGATACTCGTTGCGGTCCTTGCGAGCAGCCTGCTGGTCCCCTTCGCAATTGCAGTCGCCCCGGCGTTGATCGTTGGGGGAATCGCGAGTTACGTGCTTTATCGACGATCTCCAACGAGCGGTGGAGCCGAGCCACCCGGGAACCCGATCGACCTGCTTCCCGCCCTCACCTTCGTCGCTTTTGTCGCCGTCGCGGCAGTGGCAGCCCGGTGGGCGGAGACCCGTTTCGGGGAACAGGGCATCGCAATACTCTTGCTGCTGATGGGTAGCATGGACGTCGACGCCGCCATCGTTACTGCCGGGGGGCTGGAACCTGGAACTATCGCGCCCTCGCTCGCTGCCCTGGCGATCGGCGGGACAATCGTCGCGAACATGGCGGTCAAGATCGGTATCACGCTGATCTACGGACGGAAGTCGGGAAGACTGGCAGCGATGGCCCTCCTGGCGAGTACGATCACCCTGTCGGCAAGCCTCGCCTACCACTACGCCCGCCTCTAGGTCAGCGCACGATCTCGGGATGGCGGTCGCGGCGCCTCAGCTTTGCACCCGTCGCTTTGAAGCGCACCGCGCTGGTGACGAGCGCCAGGCACGCGAGCCCGGCTGCGACAAGCGCAGGCGTGGGGCCGAGCCCAAGGCCCATCGCGAGCACGAGACCGACCAGCGCCGCACCGCTCGATTGGCCGAACAGCCGCGCAGTCGACAGTAAGCCGCCCGCCGCCGCCGACCTGTCTTTGGGCGCCGCACCGATCATCAGCCGCGAGTTGGGCGCAAGGAATATGCCGAAACCAAGTGCCGAGAGCGATAGTCGCCAACCGATCCCGAACGCGCCAGCGTCAAGGGGCATGAAGGCTACGAAAGTCAGTCCCGCGATCGCGATCGCCATACCGGCCACTCCCATGACAGAAGGCGAGATACGGTCGGATAGCCACCCCGCGGCTGGTGCAACGAACAGCATCGTGAGTGGATAAGGCATGATCAACAGGCCAACTTCGTCGGGCGTATATCCCATGCCCTGTTCCAGCTTGAATGGCAGCGCCACGATCAGCATCGCCGAACCGATGAAGGCTGCGATCGCCGCGATGACCGAAAATCCGATCGACGGCATGGCCATCAGGTCGACCGGCATGACCGGACGATCTTTCGCGCGCTCGCGGCGGTAGAGCAGCCATGCCGAAATGCAGCCGGCAACGAACGCGGCACTCCCGGAATACGGGCTCGAATGCGTCGCCACGGCAAGTCCGCCGATGAGCAGCAGAACGGTCAGCGCGCTGCCCGCAGCACCGCCCCAGTCGATCGCGCCGCGGCGCGGGTCGGGGTCCGGCAGCGAGCGGCCCAGCGCGAGCGAAATCAACGCAAGCGGAGCCGCAGCGACGAATACCCAGTGCCAGTCGAACTGCTCGGTGATGAAGCCGCCCAGCGTCGGCGCGATGGCATATGACGTAGCGACGATCACGCTGTTGATGCCGAGCCCGCTGCCGAGGCTTTTGGAAGGGTAGATCGATCTCAGCATCGCCGCCGAAACCGACAGCGCGATTCCCGCCCCGATCGCCTGCCCTGCGCGGACGAGGAGGAGCGACCAGAAGCTGTTGGCTAGGAACGCCGCTGCGGACGCGACGCAGAACACGACTTGCCCGATCTGGTACAGATTGCGGTGGCCGATCCGATCGCCGATCGTGGCAAACGGCAGGAGCACCATGACCATCGCAAGCTGGTAAACGGTAACGACGTTGGTCACTGCGCCGCTGGTTACGCCAAGGTCGCGGGCGATGGTCGGCAATGCTACGTTGGCAATTGCGCCGTCGACCACGAAGAGAGCGGTTCCGAAGCTGATCGCGACGATAGCCCAGATCCGCCGCGGCATCGCCAGCCCATCGGATGCTTCTTCCAGCGCTGCACCTTCTGCCTCCAGACCTTCGTCCATGGAGGGCTCGGTTTCATTTCGCGCCTGCAGCATGAGTGGATAACGTGCCGGAAGGGAAAAGGTCCCGGATGACCCACTTTAGCGTTTCTTGGCGATCTCGATCTTGTTCTTCTTGGCAAAATCCCTGGTCGATTCCTCGCTGCGGTTGAGCGCCTTGGCGATTTCCTTCAAGCCTTTCCCCTTGGCTGCGAGAGTGCGGAGCTGGCCCGCCTCGTCCGACTTCCAAGGTTGCTTGTGGCGTTCGAAAACCTCCTTACCCATCAGCCGGCAGCCTTGGACTTTGCCGCGGCCTTCTTCTTTGGCGCGGCCTTTTTCTTCGGTGCCGCCTTCTTGCGGCCCTTTTTCTTGGCCGGACCCTTCGCGGCGCGAGCGTCGATCAGCTCGACCGCCTGTGCCTCCGTCACGTCCTCGGGCTTCACGTCCTTGGGCAATGTGGCGTTGGTCGTGCCGTCGGTGACGTAAGGACCGTAGCGGCCCGGCATCACCTTCATCTCGCCGCCACTGGTCGGGTGGGTTCCGAGGGTCTTGATCGGCTCCGCCTTGGCGCGCCCGCCGCCGCGGTTTGCGGCCTGGGCAAGGATATCGACCGCGCGGTTCATGCCCACCTCGAACACCTCACGGGTGTTCTGCAGCTTGCCATACTTGCCGTCGTGACGAAGATAGGGACCGTAGCGACCGATATTCGCCTCGATTTCCTTGCCGGTGTCCGGGTGCGTGCCGACGATACGGGGAAGGCTGAGCAGCTTCAGCGCCCATTCGAGATCGAAATCGTCGAGGTCCTTGGGGATCGAGGCGCGCTTCGCCTCCTTGCCTTCGCCCAGCTGGACGTAGGGACCGAAGCGACCGGTCTTGCGCTCGACCTCCAGGCCCGTTTCCGGGTCCTTGCCCATCGCGCCGTCATTCTCCGCCGCCTCGGCGCCGCCAGGCGAAGCGAACTGGCGTGTGAACTTGCAATCCGGATAGTTGGAGCAGGCGATGAATGCGCCGAACTTGCCGCCGCGAAGGGCAAGCCGCCCGCCTGTCCGTCCCTCTGCGATGCAGGTTTGACATTCGCGCGGGTCGTGGCCGTCGGCCCGCGGGGGGAATAGGTAGTCGGAGAGGTATTGGTCGAGCGCCTCGGTTACTTCCGAGGGCTTGCGCTCCATCACATCCTCGGTCTTCGGTTTGAAGTCGAGCCAGAACTGGCGGAGCAATTTCTTCCAGTCTTCCTTCCCGTCGGAGACGACGTCGAGTTCGTCCTCCATCCCGGCGGTAAAGTCGTAGGCGACGTAGCGATCGAAAAAACGTTCGAGAAAGGCAGTCAGCAGACGCCCCGATTCCTCTGCAAAGAAACGGTTTTTTTCCATGCGGACGTATTCGCGATCGCGCAGCGTCTGGATGGTCGAAGCGTAGGTCGACGGGCGCCCGATGCCGAGCTCCTCGAGCCGCTTGACGAGGCTGGCTTCGGAAAAGCGCGGCGGCGGCTGGGTGAAGTGCTGGTTGGCATCGACGCCGGTCTTGGCCGGACTGTCGCCCTTGCGCATCAGCGGAAGGAGGTTTTCGTCGTCATCCTCATTCTTCTGGTCGAAACCCTCTTCGTAGACCGCGAGGAAGCCGGGGAACTTTACGACCTGCCCCGTAGCGCGCAATTCGTGCCGGCCAGTCGGGTCGCGCAAGGTTACTGTCGTCCGCTCAAGGCTGGCAGCGGCCATCTGGCTCGCCATCGCGCGCTTGAAAATCAGGTCGTAAAGCTTGCCCTCGTCGCCCGAGCCGGCGCGGTCCCGGCCGAAATCGGTTGGCCGGATCGCCTCGTGCGCTTCCTGCGCGTTCTTTGCCTTGGTCTGGTACACACGGGGCTTTTCAGGAAGGTAATGACCGCTGAAGCGATCGCTGATCGCGCGGCGACACGCCGAAATCGCGCTCCCGTCCATTTGCACACCGTCCGTCCGCATGTAGGTTATCGCGCCCTGCTCGTAGAGAGTCTGCGCGAGCCGCATCGTATGGCTGGCCGAATAGCCGAGCTTGCGTGCGGCCTCCTGCTGCAGGGTCGAAGTCGTGAACGGCGGCGCAGGGTTGCGCTTGAGTGGCCGGGTTTCGACGTCCTCGACCGTGAAGCGCCCCTCTTCGACCGCCTTCTTCGCCGCCTCCGCGGTCCCTCGATCACCGATCGACAGCCGTTCGAGCTTCTCGCCATCGTACGTCACCAGCCGGGCATCGAACGCGGTGCCGTCGTGTTGCATGCGGGCAACGACCGACCAGTATTCCTGCGCGACGAAGGCCTCGATCTCGCGTTCGCGCTCGACAATCAGCCGCAGGGCGACCGACTGCACGCGTCCGGCGCTCTTGGCCCCGGGAAGCCGCCGCCAGAGTACCGGCGAGAGAGTGAAGCCGTAGAGGTAATCCAGCGCGCGCCTGGCCAGGTAGGCGTCGATCAGCGGCTGGTCGAGGTCGCGTGGATGCGCCATCGCCTCGGTCACAGCCTGCTTGGTAATCGCGTTGAAGGTCACCCGCTCGACGTTGTGGGGGAGCGCCTTCTTCTTCGCGAGCAGGTCGCGCACGTGCCACGAGATCGCCTCGCCTTCGCGGTCGGGGTCGGTGGCGAGGATCAGGCGGTCGGCCTTCTTGGCCAGATCGGCGATGTCCTTCACGCGGCCGGTCTTGTCGCGATAGACCTCCCAATCCATTGCGAAATCGTCGTCAGGCCGCACACTGCCATCCTTGGGGGGCAGGTCGCGAACGTGCCCGTAGGATGCCAGGACCTTGAAGTCCGAGCCAAGATATTTCTCGATGGTTTTCGCCTTTGCGGGCGATTCGACGATAACGAGCTGCATGAGAGTGAAAGTGTGTCCTTACGCGTATACGTGTACGCGAGGGTGCCGCCGGGATTTGCAGTCCGTCAAGCGGCTACGTTCAGTGCGACAGGCTGACCCGCCCGCCCGCGTGCCGGATCAGCCGGCCCGAAACCTCCAGCTCCAGCAGTGCGGTCTGCACCGCCGCGGCGCTTTCGCCCGACTGACGGATCAGCTCGTCGACTCCGACCGGTGCGGTCGTGAGAAGATTGGCGACGTCGGCAGGCTCAGCCTCGGCCAGCTCGTCATGATCGAACACGTAGGCCGGCGCCGCTTCGCGAAACGTGGAGCGCGGACTGCCATCGAACCGGCTGAGGAGTTCGATCGCGTCCTCGGGCGTCTGGACCAGTACGGCGCCGTCGCGGATGAGCTGGTTGCACCCGGTAGCGCGGCCTTCAAGCGGGCTGCCGGGAATTGCCATGACCTCCCTGCCCGCCTCGGCCGCAAGGCGCGCGGTGATCAGCGACCCCGATTTCGGAGCTGCCTCGACGACGAGAGTACCGGCGGCGACGCCAGCGATGATGCGATTGCGGCTCGGAAAATGGCGCGCGAGCGGTTCCGTGCCCGGCGGTTGCTCGGCCAGCAACAAGCCATAGCGGGCGACCTCTTCCTGCAGGTCCTGATGCTCAGGGGGATAGGTCACGTCGATTCCGCTCGCGATCACCCCGATTGTCGCTGGCATGGCACCGCGGTGGGCTGCTCCATCTATGCCTCTCGCCAGACCGGACACAACCGTCATCCCCGCTTCGTTGAAGGCGGCGGCAAAGTCACGCGCCAGCTTGGTCGCCGCCGCCGAAGCGTTACGCGCGCCGACGATGGCGATGCAGGGCCTTTCCGCCACCTCGAGGTTGCCTCGCCATGTAAGGATCGGCGGCGCACCATCGGCCTCCGCCAGAAGCGTGGGATAACCGGGCTGGTCATGAAACAGGTACTTGGCATGCGCGCGGCGCACGCGGGATATTTCCTCCGCTATTTTCTCCGGCGCCGCGGCGACATAGGTGCGACCGCCGCGTTTGCCGAGATCGGGCAGCGCTTCGATCGCCGCCTCTGCGCTTCCGAACCGCGCAAGCAGTTGCCGGTAGCTGATCGGGCCAATGTTGGGCGATCGCAGCAGGCGGATGCGCGCGAATGCCTCTTCCTGGGCGAGCGTCACGGCTTTCGGCCGACCCGCGGTTCCTCACCGCGCATCAAGCGGGCGATGTTCGCGCGGTGTTGAAAATAAACTATGACGGCGACCGCAATCAGCGTGATCACAAGATCGCTACGCCCCATCAGCCACGACACGATCGGCGCCGCGGTGACGGCCGTCAGCGAAGCTACCGAGGAAATCCGACTGATCAGTGCCGCAAGCGCCCAGATCGCCGCGCAGATCAGGAAGGCTGGCCACGACAGCGCAAGCAGAACGCCCGCGGCAGTTGCAAATCCCTTGCCGCCCTTGAAGCTCAACCAGACGGGAAAGCAGTGTCCGATAATCGCGGCGACTGCCGCCACGCCCTCGGTTCCCGGCCAGACCGCCGCTGCCAACAGGACCGAAGCGACGCCCTTGCCAGCATCGAGGAGCACGGTTCCCGCAGCGAGCCCTTTGCGACCCGTGCGCAGCACATTCGTGGCTCCAATGCTTCCCGATCCGATTTCTCGCACGTCGCCGGCGCCGAATGCTCGGGTCAGCAGCAGGCCGAAAGGTATCGACCCCAGAAGGTAGCCAGCCACTGCTGCAAAGATGAAATCTGTCTGCAACCCCAAATCCCCGTTCGCGCCGAGCTTGTCGAAACGCAGTTCAAGCCCCTAAGTGCATTGCTAGAAGTAAGGCCGCTCCTCGACAAGATCGGCTCGCACGGGTTTGGAGTTTTCGATTGGACCCCGCCGCCCCCATCCTGTTGTTCGATTCCGGTGTCGGAGGACTGACCGTCCTTGCCGAGCTGCGCAAGCTCCTGCCCCATGCCCCGGTCGTCTACGCCGCAGACACCGCCGGCTTGCCATATGGCAGCAAGACCGAGGCAGAGATCGCTGCGCGCGTGGCCGGGTTGCTCGGCGTCTTGTCCGAACGCTACAAGCCACGGCTCGCGACGATCGCCTGCAACACCGCCAGCACAATCGCGCTGGGCATGGTGCGCGAGGTGCTCAATATCCCGATCGTCGGCACCGTGCCAGCGATCAAGCCCGCTGCCGCAAGGACCCGCACGGGCACGATCGGCCTGCTGGGAACCGAGGCGACCATTCGCCAGGGGTACGTCGACCGGCTGGAGGCGGAATTTGCGGCAGACAAGACGCTGGTGCGTCACGCTGCTCCCGAGCTGGTTGCCGCGGCCGAAGCCAAACTCCGCGGTGCTCCGGTAGATATCCGGGCGATCGCCGGCGCAGCGGACGCGCTTCGCGAAAAGGCGGGCGATGGCGTGATCGACACGGTCGTGCTTGCGTGCACCCATTTCCCGCTGCTCGCGGAAGAACTCGCGGATGTATTTGGTCCCGAGGTGCGGTTCGTCGACGGATCTCTGGGCATCGCCCGGCGCATTGCGAGTCTCACCCAGGGGGCAGGAATTTTTCCGCGAGCAGCCGGATACCGTCGTTTTCACCGGCCAGACGGATTTTACAGAGCCCTTTACCGCGGTCCTCAGCCATTACGGTCTAGAGCGTATTGCGCAGCTTTAATCGAGAACGATTCGCAAAGATCGCGGTAGAAATATTGCGCCTGCGGCGGTAGGGCGAGCCGGTTGCCGACCGACGGGACATCAACGTGAATTACGACCATATTTTCGACCAGGCTATCGACCGGCTTCATGCCGAGGGTCGTTACCGGGTGTTCATCGACATCCTGCGGAACAAAGGCGCATTCCCCAACGCGCGGTGTTTCCACGGGCACAACGGCCCAAAGCCGGTCACCGTGTGGTGCTCCAACGATTACCTCGCCATGGGGCAGCACCCCAAGGTCATCGCTGCGATGGAAGAGGCGCTGCACGATGTCGGCGCTGGGTCCGGCGGCACCCGCAATATTGGCGGCAACACACATTATCACGTCCAGCTCGAAAACGAGCTTGCCGACCTGCATGGCAAGGAAGCCGCGCTGATGTTCACGAGCGGCTACGTCTCGAACGATGCGACCCTGTCGACGCTTGCCAAGCTGCTGCCCGGCTGCGTGATCTTCTCCGACGAGCTCAATCACGCCAGCATGATCGCCGGCATCCGCAATTCGGGCTGCGAAAAGCGGGTGTTCCGTCACAACGACGTCGAACATCTCGAGCAGCTTCTCGCGGCCGAGGATCCGGATACGCCAAAGCTGATCGCTTTCGAAAGCGTGTATTCGATGGACGGCGACATCGCTCCCGATCCACGCGATCTGCGATCTCGCCGACAAGTACAACGCGCTGACCTACATCGACGAGGTCCACGCGGTGGGCATGTACGGCAAGCGCGGCGGCGGCATCTCCGAACGCGATGACGCGGCCCACCGGATCGACATCATCGAAGGCACGCTGGGCAAGGCGTTCGGCGTGATGGGCGGCTATATCGCCGCCGACCGCAAGATCGTCGACTGCATCCGCTCCTATGCGCCGGGCTTCATCTTCACCACTTCGCTCACTCCGGTCCTGGTCGCGGGCGTGCTCGCTTCCGTTCGGCACCTCAAGGCGTCGAGCGAGGAACGCGACGGCCAGCAAGCTGCCGCGGCTCGCCTCAAGAAGATTTCCGCGATGCCGGCCTGCCGGTCATGGACATCGTGACCCACATCGTGCCGCTGATGGTAGGCGATCCGGTGCGCGCGAAGAAAATCAGCGACATCCTGCTTGCCGAATACGGCATCTACGTGCAGCCGATCAATTTCCCGACGGTGCCGCGCGGGACGGAGCGGCTGCGCTTCACCCCCGGCCCCGCGCACGACGAAGCGATGATGCGCGAACTTACGAAGGCGCTCGTCGAAATCTGGGACCGGCTGGACCTGGAACTCGCCCAAGCAGCCTAGCTGCAGCTTGCCGAACGCACCATTCGTTTCGTCGAAACCGGCTTTCGCTTAGGTCCCTGTAAACCATTCAGGCGTAGGGAATCTGCACCATTCCAGCGGGGATGGCGCACCACGGACGGACATGGCGGTCAGGAATCTCTTGAAGGGCTTCGGTGGAAGCCACGATGAAACGGTGGTGACCAGTCTCACCAGCGAAGGACTGCGCCTGGCGGTCCTCGACGATTTCGAGCAGACGGGGATTGCCTGGATTTGGGCGTCGGACTCCGATGGGACCTTGAGTTACCTGTCGCCCGCGGCCGCCGAGGCCATGGACCTGCCGCTCGCGACCTTGCTCGGCCAGCCGCTTTCCGGTCTGTTCGAGACCGATCCGGACGACCCCGACAACCGTTCAGGCCGACCGCTCGGCTTTCAGCTCAAGGCTCGCAGCAGGATCAGCGACGTGACCGTTCGTTGCGCGCTCCCCGAAGCGAAAGTTGGGCGCCCTGTCTGGCTTTCGTTGTCGGGTCAGCCCAAGATCGATTCAACTGGCAAGTTTCACGGCTACCGCGGCGCCGCGAAAGACGTTTCGGTCGAATATCAGCGCAAGATCGAGGATCAGCGGCTCGCCGAGTTCGATTCGCTAACGGGACTCTACAACCGGCACCGGATGAATCGACGTCTCGAGAGCGTGCTTGCTGCCTATAAGGCGGCAAAGCGCGTTTGCGCGCTGATGATGCTCGACCTCGACCGATTCAAGCAGGTCAACGACACTATGGGCCACCCGGCCGGTGACAGCCTGCTGCAACAAGTCGCCGAGCGCCTGCGCAACGTGATCGGCGACCGCGGCGAGATCGGTCGGCTGGGGGGCGATGAATTCCAGGTAATCCTTCCCGACATGGACGACCGGGGCAAACTGGGTGAACTGGCCGAAAAGATCATCCAGATTATCTCGCAGCCCTATCCGATCGACGACAAGCGCGCGATCATTGGAACGTCCGTGGGTGTCGCGATCGCTCCTTACGACGGCCTTGAGATCGACGAGCTTACCCGCGCTTCGGACCTTGCGCTTTACGCCGCGAAGAATGGCGGCCGCGGCCAGTTCCGATTCTATTCGGCCGACCTTAAGGACGAGGAAGAGGAGCGCGCGCTGCTGCTCGACGATCTGCGCGAGGCGCTGGCGGCAGATGAATTGCAGCTTCACTATCAGCCGGTCGTGCGGATCGCCGATAACATGGTCGTCGGCATGGAAGCGCTTATGCGTTGGGAGCACGAGGAACGAGGCTGGGTCCCGCCGGGCACGTTCATCCCGGTCGCAGAGGAATCGAGCTTGATCGGTCCCTTGGGCGAATGGGCACTTAACCGAGCGTGCAAGGACGCGATGGAGTGGCCGGATACGGTGCGGGTCGCGGTTAACGTCTCGGCGCGCCAATTCACCGCCAACGGCTTCGTCGACGTGGTCGCCGCTGCAATCGAGACCAGCGGTCTTGAGCCCGACAGGCTCGAACTCGAGCTGACCGAAAGCGTCTTCATGGGCGACAGCGAAACCACCGAAGCGACGTTCAACGCGCTCAAGAAGCTCGGGGTGCGGCTGGCGCTCGACGACTTCGGAACCGGCTATTCCTCGCTCAGCTACCTGCGCTCGGCGCCGTTCGACAAGTTGAAGGTCGACAAGAGCTTCGTCGACACATGTACCCAGAAGGACCAGAACAGCGCCAAGATCATCACGGCGATCATCGGTCTATCGAAAGCCCTGGGCATGGAAACGACGGTCGAGGGGGTCGAAGCATTCGACCAGCTCGACGTGGTCAAGAAGCGCGGCGCGGAACTTGTTCAGGGATGGATCTATTCCAAGGCCATGCCTCAGCCGGTCGTGCTGGCCAACATCACTTCCGGCGAATTCAAGATCGAACCGAGCGGACCTGACAAGCACCGGGCCGACCGCCGCTCGATGTTCCGCCGCATCGGCATCATTCACGGCGATCATCGCTACGAGGCAGTTGTTCGCGACCTGTCGAAGAACGGCGCCTTCATCGAAGGGCTCGTAGGTGTGCCCATAGGTACCCAGTTCGTAATCGATCTCGGCGGAGGACAGCTCGTGGTGTCCGAGGTCATGCGCTCGGAAGGGGCGCAGATTGGCGTCGAGTTCGAATCGCCGCTGGTCAGTGACGGCGCTGGCGGCCTGTGCACCCGTCACCGCGTCAGTCCCTACGCGCTCGCCGCGGCGGGTATGCCGCTTACCTCGCTCGCCCAAGGCGGGGCCACTCCCCTGGGCCAGCAGGCGCCCTCGAGCCCGCCGCAATTCATGCAAGTGCAGGTGGGCAGCGGAGGCTGAGGGTTTACGCAGGCGGTCGACAGGGTATGTCGGTTGCCATGAACAACCCATCACATCTGACGTACGACGAAGTCGTCCTCGGTCGCCGCTCGATTCGCGGCTATCTCGACAAACCGGTCCCGCGCGAGTTGATAGAGGAAGTTCTCTCGCTCGCCATGCGGTCGCCTTCGTCGATGAATACCCAGCCATGGCATTTCCACGTCATTACCGGCGAACCGCTGGATCGCATTCGAAAGGGCAACACCGAAAACATCCTCGCCGGTGTGCCCGACAGCCGTGAATTTCGCCGGGGTAGCGCATTTGCGGGCGTTCACCGCGAACGGCAGGTCGAGGTGGCGAAGCAGCTATTCGGGGCGATGGGTATCGAACGCGATGACAAGGACGGGCGGCAGGACTGGGTCCTGCGCGGCTTTCGCCAGTTCGATGCTCCGGTTTGTGTAATCGTCACGTACGATCGCGAACTCGACGACGGCGACGACAGCAAGTTCGATTGCGGCGCGGTGACGACGGCCCTCGTCAACGCGGCCTGGTCGCGCGGACTTGGTTGCGTGATCAATTCGCAGGGCATCATGCAGAGTCCCGTGGTTCGCGAACACGCCGGCATTCCGGACGACCAGGTTATCATGAAGGCCGTCGCAATGGGCTGGCCTGACCACGGTTTTCCGGCGAATGCCGTCGTCTCCAACCGAAAGTCGGTGGACGAAGCGGCGCGCTTCATCGGTTTCGAAGATTGACCTGATCGGTCGCTCGAAGGCACACTCCGGTCAAAGGAGGCGCCCTATGGCTACGACCGCTCCCGCACGCACTCGCTCATTGGACATTCACCCGCTGACGCCCGCAATCGGTGCGGAGATCCGCGAAATCGATCTCGCCTCGTCCGACCTCGACGAGCGTATTCCCGAGATCCGCGCCGCGTTGCTCGAATTCGGTGTGCTCTTCTTCCGCGGTCAGCAATTGACCGCAGAACAGCACATCGCATTCGCCCGCAAATTCGGCGAGCTGGAAATCCACCCGGCGACGCCGAAAGGCCAGGCCGACCCGGAAATCCTGCGTATCGAGCACGGACCCGATAGCCGCGGGCGCGAGAACAGCTGGCATTCGGACGTGACCTGGCGGGAATGTCCCTCGCTCGGTTCGATCCTGCGCGCGGTCGAGGTGCCGGAGGTCGGCGGCGACACTCTGTTTGCCAACATGCACCTCGCTTACGAGCGGCTCAGTTCCGAGATGAAGCGCTTCTGCACCGGCCTCACCGCGGTGCACGACATCGCGAGGGTCTTTGCCAAGCGCCTGGGCAAGACGGTGGAGGAACTGCACGACAAGTACCCGCCGATGCGCCACCCGGTAATCCGCACGCACCCGGAAAGCGGCAAACAGGCGATCTACGTCAACGTCGCCTTTACCAGCCATATTGAGGGTTTGAGCGAGAAGGAGAGTCGCTGGCTGCTCGACCACCTCTTCGCAACCGCTAGCGACGCCGAAATCCAGTGCCGGTTCCGCTGGCAACCCGGCTCGGTCGCGTTCTGGGACAATCGCCTCTGCCAGCACCTCGCAGCGAGCGACTACTTCCCCGCGCGGCGCGTGATGGAGCGCGTGACCATAGCAGGCGACCGGCCGTTCTACCGGGCGGAAGGAGCATGAGCGCGGGCGAACTCGTCGATTGCGATGACGGCTTCTGGTCGATCCGCGGCGACTTCCGCATCGGCGGGATCGTGAACGTCGGCACGCAATGTTCGCTGATCGATCGCGGCGACGGCAGCTACCTGTTCCTCGACTCGTACACGCTCGACGACGGCGTCCGCACGATGATCGACCTGATCACCGGCGGTCCGGAGAACATTTCGGCGATCGTGAACCTGCATCCGTTCCACACGATCCATTGCGGGTGGATGCACGAGGCGTTCCCTAGCGCCAAGCTCTACGGCACACAGCGGCACCACGAGAAGTGGCCGGACCTTCCGTGGGCGAGCGAGCGCTGCGAGAGCGATGCCTTGCCAGTCGTTTTCGGGCACATCCTGGATTTCTCGGTCCCTTGCGGCGTAAAGCTCGTTTGCGACGACGAGAACGTCCATTTCAGTTCGGTGCTTGCGCGTCACCGGCCGAGCCGGACGATCCATGTCGACGACACGCTTTCGTACCTTACCGCGCCCTTCCCGCTCTCGCTGCTGCCGATGACCGGCAGGCTGGACTTTCACATGACGCTGGCGAAAGCGCTCGAACCGCGCGCCGGCGCGGCGGACGA
The DNA here is from genome assembly GCA_963740025.1 of uncultured Alphaproteobacteria bacterium. Classification (GTDB taxonomy): domain Bacteria; phylum Pseudomonadota; class Alphaproteobacteria; order Sphingomonadales; family Sphingomonadaceae; genus Tsuneonella. The sequence continues at coordinate 152,699 of CAVUCI010000003.1, read as the reverse complement.
TTTCCGCAACTGGGCGATAGAGCTCGGCACGGACTGGGCCGACACCGAGCGCGTGGCGACCGCCCACAACACCCTGCTCGAGATCAGGTCCGGCAGCTTTCCCGAGATGGTTGGTGCTGCGCTGGGCCGGGTCAAACCGGTGCTGGATGCACACCGGTCGAAATACGGCTGATCAGCGCAGGCTCACCACGTTGTCGCTGGCCCGCGGATCGATCCGGTCGCCGCGGTAGAGGCTCGCCATGGGCTCATCCCCGACGACGATCTGTTCGGCATTTCCGAAGCCGTTGAATCCGGTTTTCATCGCCGCTCCGTATGCACCGAGCATCCCGATCTCGATGTAGTCGCCTGCCTGAATATCCGCGGGCAGCATGAAGGGACCCTTCATGTAGTCGGCATCGTCGCAGGTCGGGCCGTAGAACGCGAAATCCGCAAGCGGTTGTTCGAGGTCGTCCTCGAGTGCCCGAACCGGAAAGCGCCAGTCGATATGGGCTGCATCGAACAACGCGCCGTAGGCACCGTCGTTGATGTAGAGTTCCTCGCCCCGACGCTTCTCGACACGCACGATCAGCGAGGAATACTCGGCGCAAAGGGCACGACCGGGCTCGCACCACAGCTCTGCGTTGTAGGCGATCGGCAGCGCCTCGAAATGCCGGTGGATGATCGCGAAGTAATCCTCGAGCGGCGGCGGCTCCATGCCGGGATAGTCGCTCGGGAAACCCCCGCCCACATCGACTACGTCGATCACGACCGACGCCTCGGCCACGGCGGCGCGAACGCGCTCGAGTGCCTGGACATAGGCGAATGGCGTCATAGCCTGGCTGCCTACGTGGAAGCACACACCCAGCCAGTCGCAGTGCTGACGGGTGACTCGCAGAAGCTCGGCCGCGTCGGCAAGATCGACGCCGAACTTGGCGGCAAGGCTGAGCTCGGAATATTCTGACGACACGCGCAGCCGCACCAGCAGGCGCAGGTCGCTGGCCTGCTCGCCGTCAGCGCCACGGGTGGCGTCGACGATCTTCTCCAGTTCCTCGATCGTGTCGAGGCTGAAGGTCTTCACGCCGTGTTCGAAATAGGCTTCACGGATCGCCTTCGCGGTCTTGACCGGGTGCATGAAGCACAGCGTCGCCTGCGGAAGTTCTGCGCGCACGAGTCGCACTTCGGCGATCGACGCGACATCGAAATGCGTCACGCCGTTGTCCCACAGAACGCGGACGAGTTCAGGCGAAGGGTTTGCCTTCACGGCATAGAGCGACTTGCCCGGAAACTTCTCCACGAAGAAGCGGGCGGCGCGCGCAGCGGCATGCGGGCGGTTCAGGATGACCGGTTCGTCGGGCGCGAGGGCGCGAACTACAGACCGGGCGTCAGGATGATGGTGCAATGCAAGGGACCCCCAAACAGTCAGTTTGAACGAGGCAGCCTTGCGGTTATGGAAGTCCCCTTGGGGCTGCGGGGTGCGCCTATATCGGCGCGTGCGTGAACCGCAAGTGAAAATGAGCGTTTTGCGAAACAACCTTGCGCCCGACGGGGCGTGCGAGAGCTTCGTTCAGCTGAGCCGGTCGCGGAAGGTCTCATAGCCGAACGACCTGATTTGCTCGAGCGAATCGATTTCGCTGTCCCACAACCAGATCGATGGTAGCCGCACCCCGTTGAACGTGTTGGTCTTTACCATCGAATAGTGCGCTTGATCGAGGAACGCGATACGCTCGCCGGGTTCGTTTGGAACGGAGAGGCGGTAGTCCCCGATCACGTCGCCGGCGAGGCAGGAAGGGCCGCCAAGCCGGATAGGCTCGCCCTCCCCGGCTTCACCCAGCATCGCCGGTCGATAGGGCGCCTCGATCACGTCGGGCATGTGGCAGGTCGCCGAAATGTCGACGATCGCGACCGGCAGTCCGTTCCAATGCGAATCGAGAATCGTACCGACGAGGATTCCTGCATCGAGCGCGACCGCTTCGCCGGGTTCGATGTAGATTTCCGCCCCGGTGTCGTCCTTCGCGTCACGCAGGAATTCGATCAGTTCCTCACGCTGATAGTCAGCGCGAGTGACGTGATGACCGCCGCCCATGTTGACCCACTTGAGCTGGCCGAACCAGGGCTCGATGGCGTCGAACACCTTGTCCCAGGTCGCCTTGAGCGGTTCGAAATCCTGCTCGCAAAGGTTGTGAAAATGGATGCCGTCGACTTGCTCCATGATCTCCGGCGTCAGCTGATCGATCGGAAATCCAAGCCGGCTCCCGGGACTGGACGGATCGTAGCGCGGCACCTCGCCCTGCGGGCAGAGCGGGTTGATCCGCAGACCCACGTCGAAATTCTGTCCGCTCGCCCGCGCGGCATCGAGAATCGGCCGGTAGCGTTCGAGCTGACCGGGCGAATTGAAGATTACGTGGTCGGATAACCGGCAGACTTCCGCCAGCTCATCCGGCTTGTAAGCCGCCGAGTATGTCGCGATCTCGCCGTCGTAGAACTCGCTCGCCAGTCGCGCTTCCCACAACCCGCTGGTGCACACGCCGTCAAGATACTCCCCGATGATCGGCGCGACCGACCACATGCTGAATGCCTTCAGCGCGGCGAGCACCTTGATATCCGCCGCGTCCCGAATGTCGGCGAGTACCTGGAGGTTTGCGCGCAGCTTCGCCGCATCGACGACGAACGCCGGCGAATCGACGCGGTGCAAATCGAATTGCGCGAAGGCTCCGGGATCGCCGGCGCGGGTTTCCATCAGAAGTCGACCGGTCCGTTCAACTCCTCGACCGACCACTGCAGGCCGTCCGAATTCAGCATGTCCATGAACGGATCGGGGTCCAGCTCCTCCATGTTGAACACGCCTTCCCCGCTCCACTTGCCGGTGACCATCATGGCGCTGCCGATCATCGCCGGTACGCCGGTTGTGTAGCTGACGGCCTGGTTGCCGGTTTCCTCGTACGCCTTTTCGTGGCTGCAGATGTTCTTGATGTAGAACGTCTTTTCGCCAGATCCGTCGAGGGCCTCGCCGGTGGCGATGACACCGATGTTGGTATTGCCCTTGGTCGTCTCGCCCAGCGTTTCCGGTTTGGGCAAGACAGCAGCGAGAAACTGCAATGGGATGATGTCCTTGCCCTGGTAGCGGATCGGCTCGATCGAGGTCATGCCGACGTTCTGCAGCACGGTCAGGTGCGTGATGTAGGCATCGCCGAACGTCATCCAGAATCGCGCGCGTTCGAGTTCGGGCACGAACTTCGCAAGGCTCTCAAGCTCCTCGTGGTACATGAGGTAAGCGTTCTTCTTGCCCACCGCCTCGAAATCGAACTCGGTCTTCACCTGCATTGCAGGCGTCTCTACCCATTCGCCATTCTCCCAGTGGCGCGCGGGCGCCGTGACTTCGCGAATGTTGATTTCGGGATTGAAGTTGGTCGCGAAGTGCTGCCCATGATCGCCGCCATTGCAGTCGAGGATGTCGAGCTGGCGAATGGTCTTCAGCTTGTGTTTCTTGAGCCACATCGTGAACACGCTGGTCACACCCGGATCGAAACCCGATCCGAGCAGCGCCATCAGGCCCGCTTCCTTGAACTGGTCGTGGTAGGCCCATTGCCACTTGTATTCGAACTTCGCCTCGTCCTTCGGTTCGTAGTTCGCGGTGTCGAGGTAGTTCACCCCTTCGGCAAGGCACGCATCCATGATCGGCAGATCCTGGTAGGGTAATGCCAGATTCACCACGAGATCAGGATGGATTTGCCTGATGAGATTCATCATCGCCGGCACTTCCTCGGCGTCTATCGAATAGGTCTGCACGTCCTGCCCGGTGCGCTCCTTCACCGACGCGGCGATCGCGTCGCATTTCGATTTCGTGCGGCTTGCGAGGTGGATGTCGGAGAAAATTTCCGCATTCATCGCCATTTTGTGGACGCAGACCGAGCTCACCCCGCCCGCACCGATAACAAGGACTGTCGACATTTTTGCTCCCATCGGGATTCGCTGATTGGCTGTACTGGGCGAACGCACTAGGCGGACGGAATGTTTCGCGAAAGCCCCCGGAACCCGACGCGCGAGGGCGTTCTACGCGCCGCAGAAAAGATCGCTGAACTCGTACCGCCCACGCCGCTGCTGCCGATCGAGGTAAATGGCGTGCGCATCCACGCCAAGTGCGACAATCTCCAACCGATCGGCGCTTTCAAGATTCGCGGCGCTTGGCACCGCCTGACCGACCTGACGACCGAGGAGCGCGAAGCGGGGGTCGTCGCGGTGTCGAGCGGAAACCACGCGCAGGGCGTTGCATTCGCCGCACGCGAACTCGGGATCGAGGCGGCGATCGTTATGCCGGCCGACGCGCCGCGGGTGAAGCTCGACGCCACTCGCGCCCTGGGTGCAGAAGTCATCCTTTACGACCGAGCTGGCGGCGAAGACCGCGATGTCATTGCCAATGCCCTGTGCGACGAGCGCCGACGCACGCTCGTTCACGCTTACGCCGATCCGTGGGTGATCGAGGGACAAGGTAGCATGGGGATCGAGATCGCCGAACAGCTCGGCCGGCAACCCTCGCGCATAGTCGTGTGCTGCGGCGGCGGTGGCCTCGCTGCCGGCCTCGCCCTCGCCTGCCCGGACAGCGCGATCGTGCCCGTGGAGCCGGAAGGTTGGGACGACGTCGCGAAGAGCCTTGCCGCTGGCGAGATTCAGCGTGTCGGCCCCAACCCGCCCTCGACCGTCTGCGACGCGATCCAGACGCCCAGCACTGCTCCGGTCAACTTCGCCGTGCTGAAGGACCGTGCCGAAGCCGGGGTGGCAGTGACCGACTCCGAGGTACGCGCTGCACAGAGGTTCGCCTTTGCGAAACTGCGTCTGGTTGTCGAACCCGGCGGCGCGGCGGCGTTGGCGGCAGCTCTGGCCGGGAAGGTGGCGGTAGACGAGAACACCGTCGTCACCCTTACCGGCGGCAATACCGATGCTGATGCGTTCGCCAAGGTGCTGTCGACTACCGACTAGGCATATTTGACAACTCGTCCACCGCCGCGCAATTTCGCAGCCGGGGCGCATGGAGGGGGAAATCACGATGCAAGCACAAATGCTCGCACCGGCGGCGGTGCTGGTAGCATGGACGCTCGTCATGCTCTTGTGGACCGCAGGCACTCGCCTGCCGGCGCTCAGCAAGATGGGCGGCCTCAAGAACGCCAAGCCCGGCGGACGCGGTCAGGACCTCGAAGGCGTGCTCGACGACCGCATCAACTGGAAATCGCACAACTACAGCCACCTCGTCGAACAGCCGACGCTGTTTTACGCGGTCTCGCTGGTCATCGCGCTTCTCGGTCCCAGTCCGACTGCGATCCTCTGCGCGTGGATCTACGTGGCGCTGCGCATCGCCCACTCACTGTGGCAAGCGCTCGTCAACGTGGTAGCGATCCGTTTCCTGCTGTTCATCCTGTCGACGATTGCCCTGATCGTTCTTGCCGTCATCGCCCTCATGCTGACACTGTTCGCCAATCCGAGTGTCGTCGCATGATCGGGGCCGACATCCTCAAGCCGGTCGTGGCACTGCTGGCGTGGACCATGGTGATGTGGATCTGGCTATATGCCACGCGCCTTCCTGCGATGAGCAAGGCGAAGGTCGACCCGGACAGCCTGGCCCGCGATCCGGATGCGTCGCTCGACCGCTTGCTGCCGCGGAAGGTCCAGTGGGTGGCGGACAACTACAACCACCTGCACGAGTCACCGACGCTGTTTTATGCGGTGGCGCTGGTGCTGGCGATCATCGGCCAGGGCGATGGGATCAACGCGGCGATCGCGTGGATCTATGTGGGGCTGCGCATCGTGCACTCGCTCGTGCAGGCGATCTTCAACAAGGTACTGGTGCGGTTTTCGATCTTCACCCTCTCTATGATCGCGCTGTTCGCACTGGTGCTGCACGCAGCGATGGCGGTATTCGACCTCGTCTGAAGGCCGGAGTTACTCTGCTGCCTGCACTTCTTCGACGTGACCGGAGAGGTCGACGGCCAAACCGGAAAGGTAGCGTTCGGCATCGAGCGCCGCCATACAGCCGGTACCTGCCGCTGTAACGGCCTGACGATAGGTGTGATCCATCACGTCGCCGCATGCGAACACGCCGGGGACCGCCGTCTTGGGGGTGCCCGGCTCGACGACCAGATATCCTCCGGCATCGACCGGGAGTTTGTCCTTGAACAGTTCGGTCGACGGAGCGTGCCCGATCGCCACGAACGCGCCGTCGGCGGCGAAATCGCTCGTCTCGCCCGTGACGGTATCCTTTAGCACCAAGTGCGTGAGGCCGCCCGCCATCGGATCGCCTTCGAAGCTCTCGACGGTCTTGTTCCACAGGACCTTGATCTTGGGATTGGAGAACAGCCGTTCCTGCAGGATCTTCTCACTGCGTAGCTCGTCGCGGCGGTGGATCAGGGTCACGTCGTCGGAGTGGTTGGTGAGGTAGAGCGCTTCCTCCACTGCGGTGTTACCGCCGCCGATGACCGCAACCTTCTTGCCCCGGTAGAAGAACCCGTCGCACGTTGCGCAGGCCGAAACGCCCTTGCCGCCCAGCTCCTGCTCACCGGGCACGCCTAGCCACTTCGCCTGTGCGCCGGTCGCAATCACCAATGTTTCGCCTTCGTAGTTGTCGCCGCTGTCGCCCCTCGCTCGGAAGACAGGGCCCGAAAGGTCGACGTCGACGATCGTGTCCCACATCATCCGGGTGCCGACGTGCTCGGCCTGGGCTTGCATCTCCTGCATCAGCCACGGGCCCTGAATCACGTCCTTGAATCCGGGATAATTCTCGACGTCTGTGGTGATCGTGAGCTGACCTCCGGGTTGCAGCCCCTGGACTACAATCGGCTGCATCATTGCCCGCGCGCCGTAGATCGCCGCCGACAGCCCTGCCGGGCCCGAGCCGATGATGAGCATGCGCGTCTTGTGAGTAGCCATCGAAATCCTCCGTCTGGCCGCGAGATAGGTGGCAGCGTGACCGAAATCGAGTCGCCGATATGCGCTATCCCCGTCAGGCGACGAACTTTTCCCGCAAGCGATCGCGCAGCCGCCCGTCGACGCCGACTTTCTCCTCGAGCCAGCCGTCGAACGAGCCGCTCGTCTCGGCAGCCGTCTCGTGGAAGCGGGCAAGATAATCCTCGTGCACCTCAAGCAAGGCGCGGACCGAGGCATCGTCCATCTTGCGGCCAAGGCGCGCTTCCATCGCTGGCACGGACTGCGCGCGCAGGATGTGCAAGGTGGGCGATTTGTTGGTGAGCAGGAACTCATGCTCCTGGTCCCGCGGGGACACACCCAGAATATGAAGCAGGATCGTCGCCGCGATGCCGGTGCGGTCCTTGCCAGCAAAGCAGTGGACAAGACTCGCCCCGTCGCGGGTCGCCAGGGCATCGAGGTACCGACCGAACATGACCTGCATCGCGGGATTGTTCGGCATGCGCGTATAGACTGTCATCATCCGGTTGCGGGCGTATTCGGCCGTGGTGACTTCGGGTCCGATATCCATGTGCGGCGGACTAGAACTGGTTTCGCCTTCGTGCGCGACGACTTCGCCCGACCAGCCCTCGTGGCGGCGGCAGGGATTGTTCGTACGCTCGGTGATCCCGCGCAGGTCGATTACAGTGCGGATGTCGAGAACCGCGAGCGCCGCAAGGTCTTCGTCCGTAGCACCCACGTGTTGGCCGGAGCGATACAGCAGGCCGCGGCGGACGAAGCCGCCGTCAGCCGCATAGCCGCCATAGTCGCGAAAGTTGTGAATGCCTTCGAAGGCGGGGATATGCTTCTCGCTCATCTTCTCCGCCCTGCCAGCATGGGCGGCGAGCGGCAAGCTCAGCGGTCGAGGTCAGTCCGCGACAATCGGCTGCGGGTTATGCGGGCGCAGGATCAGCGTGTTGTTCTCCACCCGCCACGACGCGAGTCGGGAGAGAAGGTTCATCCCGATCACGTTGGTTTCACCGATGTTCGGAGCGATCACCGCATCGAGCCCGCCGGCCATGATGTTACCGAATCGCAGGGTGTCGATCGTGGTCAGGTCAGCAGACACGGTCCCGTTGGCGGTCGAAATGCGAACCGGCACGCCGCCCGCGCGGGGTCTAAGGCCGGCGTGCTGCGCGACCGGGACCGATACCGCGGTCAGCGTTGCGCCGGTGTCGACCAGGAACGGCGCCGAAAAGCCATTGATGTCGGCGCGCACCCAGAAATGCCCATCGGGCGCCAGTGGCACGCGGGTTTCTCCGCCAGCCACGGTCTGCGAGGGCAGTCCGAGTTCGGGCACCGCGACGTCGAGCCGGGGGTCGAAGCGCGAAACCTGCAGCACGACGACCACGAGGATTCCCGCGAGCACGAATGTGCTGACGGTTGCCAGGGCACGCCCGGCAATCAATCCGCGGCGGGCAATCGCGCTTCCGGCAACGCTGCCGACAATGGCCGCCACCGTAACCATGAGCAATCCCGAGCGCGGCACCTCGCGGATGATGTCGGCGGCTGCGTCAACGAGAGATTTGAAGTCCATTGCGCTCAAGATAGTGCTGGCGCGCCGCTTTCGCCAGATCGACTAGGGCGCGCTGCGCGGCACGGTCGCGTCGGCGAGGATCATGGAAAAGCGCTCTTCGGAGTCTATCCAGCGCCTTTTTGGCGTCCACCCCCCGGCGAGCAGCAGGAGGTTCGAGCTCCGCCGCGAGAACTTGTGGCTGTTTTCTGTGTGTATCGTCTCGCCCTCGCGCATTGTGAAACGGCGGCCGGCGACGTCGAACGCGATATCGCGGGTTGCCTCCAGGTGCATCTCAACTCGCGCGAAGTCGTCGTTCCAGCGCGCGACATGCCGGAGCGCGTCGAGCGGGATGGTTCCATCGAGTTCGCGGTTGATCCGCACGGCGAGATTGCAGTTGAACCGCGCGGTGACCCCGGCCGCGTCGTCGTAGGCCAATTCCAGCACCGCGGGATCCTTGATGAGGTCCATGCCGATAAGCAGCTGGCTGCCCTCCCCCAGCGTCGCGCGCATCGTGCGCAGGAGATCTGTCGCAGTGCGCGCGACCATGTTGCCGATCGTCGAGCCGGGAAAGAAACCCAGCTTGGGCAGATCGGCCACTTCGTCGGGAAGTTCCACCTTACGCATGAAGTCGGCTTCAACCGGGTGAACCGGCAATCCGGGGAACTTCGCTGCAAGAGCGTCGGCGGAGGCGCGCAAGAAATCCCCCGAGATATCGAGCGGGACGTAGGCCGCAGGCTCGATCGCCTCGAGCAGCAGCGGCGTCTTGACCGAGCTGCCCGATCCGAACTCCACGACCGCTCGCCCCTCGCCGATTAGCTCACGGAATTCCTGGCAGCGCGATGAAAGTATCTCGGTCTCCGCGCGCGTCGGATAATATTCTTGAAGGCTCGTGATGTCCTCGAACAGCTCGGACCCGATGTCATCGTAGAACCAGCGCGCGGGAATCGCCTTTTGCGCCTCGGCGAGACCTTGCAAGACGTCGGCGCGAAAATCCGTCGCGACCCCATTCTCGTCGACATCGACGAGGTTCAGGCTTTCATTGCTGCGCATCAGGCGTCCTTGGCGAGCCGCAGGCCGGTGAACTGCCAGCGTTGATGGGGGTAGAAGAAATTCCGGTAGCTGGCGCGTGAATGGCCTCGCACGGTGGCGCAGCTGGCGCCGCGCAGCACGACCTGTCCGCTCATGAATTTGCCGTTGTATTCGCCGACCGCACCCTCGGCGGGCCGAAAGCGCGGGTAAGGAAGGTAACCCGAACGGGTGAACTGCCAGCAATCGCCGAAAAGGTCGGTACCGCCCCGTGGCAGCGGTGGAGCCGCGGCGTCGAGTTGGTTGCCCGCCGCCGGATCGTTCCCCTGTGCGATCACTTCCCATTCGAATTCGGTCGGCAGACGTGCGCCCGCCCAACTCGCGAAGGCGTCAGCTTCGAAATACGAGATGTGCGTCACTGGAGCATCGCCGTCGCGCTCTTGCCAACCGCAGTGGGTGAAGGTCTCGCCTGTGCGCAAGTAGAGCGGTGCCTGAATTGCCTCTTGTTGAACCCACGTCCAGCCATCCGACAACCAGAGCGACGCGGTCCGATAACCACCGTCGTCGATGAAATCCTGCCATTCCCGGTTCGTAACAAGCCGGTCGGCCAGCGCGAAAGGTTCCAGCAAAACGCGGTGTGCCGGTCCCTCGTTGTCGAACGCGAAGCCTCCGCCCTCATGACCCACCCGCGCAATGCCACCGGGATGACAATGCCAGCCCATTTCGTCGGATTTCGCCGGGGCGGCCGCGCCATTCTCCCACATCGCGGGTCCGAGCGGATTCTGGAACAATGCGTGTTTAATGTCGGTCAGCAGTAGCTCCTGGTGCTGCTGTTCGTGCGCGATGCCAAGTTCCATCAGCGGCGCGAGCGCGGGATTGTCGATCAGTGCGTCCATCGCCTCGGTAACGTGTGCGCGCCAATCGAGAATTTCGGCCAGGGTCGGTCGCGATAGCAACCCGCGCCGCGTGCGTAGCAAGCGGTCGCCCTCGGCCTCGTAATAGGAATTGAAAAGATAGGGCCAATCGTCGCGCCAAAGGGTGTAGTCCCCGGCGTTATCGCGCAGCAGGAAAGTTTCCCAGAACCAGGTCGTATGCGCGAGGTGCCACTTCGTTGGACTGGCATCCTCCATCGACTGGATCGTGGCGTCGGCGTCCGATAATGGGGCGGCGAGCGCCTCGCTCAGCGCGCGCGTAGCGGCGAATCGATCCGAAAGAGATGCCGTGTCGGCAGGCTTACGGATTACGGGCTGGGGCACGAAGCATTCTCCTGTCGCTTCCAGTCCCGACGCACCATGGCCGACCGGACCCTCGAATTAAAGGCTTGCGTTCGATTTTCGTTCCAGAAGGGCTGGCCGGACCTTGCACGGACACCGCGACAGTTCCAAGTCGGGGCTGTGAAAGCGAGGAAGCACATGCGCACACGGCAGGCGATCATCGAGAAAGCCGGCGGACCGGAAGTCATCGAATGGCGGGAGGTCGATCTGCCGGATCCCGGTCCTGGCGAGGTCCTTCTGCGGCACGAAGCGATCGGCCTCAATTTCATCGATACCTACCACCGGTCGGGACTCTATCCGATCGAGCTGCCCGGCACGCTTGGGCTTGAGGCAGCCGGAACGGTCGAGGCGGTGGGTGACGGAGTGGGTCTGTCGGTCGGCGACCGGGTCGCGACATTCGGCCCGAACCGAGCGGCCTACGCCGATGCGCAACTGACGACCGAAGCTAGTCTTTTCCGGCTGCCCGATGCAATTCCCTTCGATATCGCAGCGGCGGTGCTACTCAAGGGTCTGACGACCGAAATGCTCGCCGAGCGAGTAGCCCCGCTCGACCAAGGCGACTGGGCGCTGGTCCATGCCGCGGCTGGTGGCGTCGGGCAGTTGCTCGTCCAGTGGCTTGCTGCGCGCGGAGTGCGGGTGATCGCGACTGCCGGGGCCGCTGAAAAGCGCGGCCGGGCGATCGAACTGGGCGCAGAGCACGCGCTCGATACCGGAGCGAGCGATCTTGCTGAACGGGTCCACGAATTGACAGGTGGCGCCGAGGTGCGCGCGACTTACGACGGCGTTGGCAGGGCCACGTGGGAAGCATCGCTCAAGGCGACCGGACGACGCGGGATCATCGCCAGTTTTGGCAACGCCAGTGGCCCGGTGACCGGGGTCAGCCTCGGCGCCCTCGCCAGCGCCGGCTCTCTGTTCGTCTCGCGGCCGACCTTGTTCGACTATTACCGCGACCCGAGCGAGCGCAGCGAGGGAAGTGCCAAGCTTTGGCAACTGATCGAGGACGGCAAGCTCTCTGTCGAGATCGGGCAGACCTACCCGCTGGCAGAGGTCGCGCAGGCGCACCGCGATCTTGAGGACCGCAAGACCACCGGCTCGACTATCCTGCGCCCTTAGGCCGCAGCAGCCGGCCGCGCCTGCGCTTCCAAATTGAGCATCTCCGCGAGCAGGAACGCGAGTTCGATCGACTGCGCAGCATTGAGCCGCGGATCGCAGTGCGTGTGATAGCGGTCGCCCAGGGCCTCGTCGGTGATCGCCACGGCGCCGCCGACGCACTCGGTCACATCCTGCCCGGTCATCTCGATGTGGATGCCCCCGGCATGGGTTCCTTCGGCGCGATGGACTGCGAAGAAACCCTTCACCTCGGACAGGATGCGGTCGAAGGGGCGGGTCTTGTAGCCGCTTTCCGATTTCACGACGTTACCGTGCATCGGATCGCAGCTCCACACGACCGGGTGCCCCTCGCGCTTCACCGCGCGCACCAGACGCGGGAGACCGGCCTCGACCTTGTCGTGACCGAAACGGCTAATGAGGGTAATGCGCCCCGCCTCTCGGGCCGGGTTGAGCGTGTCGAGCAGGCGGAGCAGATCGTTGGGCTCGAGGCTGGGCCCGCACTTCATGCCGAGCGGATTGCCGATCCCGCGCGCAAACTCGATGTGCGCACTGCCGGGGAACCGTGTGCGATCCCCAATCCACACCATGTGGGCGGAACAGTCGTACCAGTCCCCAGTCAGTGAATCCTGCCGGGTCAGCGCCTGTTCGTAAGGGAGCAACAGCGCTTCGTGGCTCGTGTAGAAGGTCGTCCTCTCGAGTTGGGGAAGCGTTTCCGGATTCACGCCGCACGCTTCCATGAAGTCGAGCGATTCGCCGATCCGGTCGGCAACGTCCTTGAACTTGTCGGCCCACGGACTGCGCCCCATGAAGTCGAGCGTCCAGCGGTGGACCTGCCGCAGGTTGGCATAACCGCCCCCGGCGAAGGCGCGAAGCAGGTTCAGCGTCGCGGCGGCCTGCGAATAGGCACGCACCATGCGTTGCGGATCGTTGCGCCGGGTCTCGGCGTCGAATTCGATCCCGTTGACGTTGTCGCCGAAGTAGCTCGGCAGCGTAACCCCGGCCTGCGTTTCGGTGTCGGAACTCCGCGGCTTGGCGAATTGCCCCGCCATGCGTCCGACCTTCACCACCGGGCGCTTGCTGGCAAATGTCAGCACCACCGCCATCTGCAACAGCACGCGGAACGTGTCGCGGATGTTGTTCGGATGGAATTCCGCGAAGCTTTCGGCGCAATCGCCGCCCTGGAGCAGGAAACCGTGCCCGTTCGCCACCTCGCCGAGGTCCGCCTTGAGCGCCCGCGCCTCTCCCGCGAAGACGAGCGGCGGATACGTCGCCAGCGTCTTCTCGGCATCCGCCAGCGCGGCGGCATCTTCGTAATGCGGCAGATGGCGCGCTTCGTGCGCCTGCCAGCTTTCAGGGGTCCAGTTGCTTGCCACGGTCTTTTCGTTGGTCGTTTTGGAAGATTGCACCTTACGCGCACCTGCCTCAACCGCAAAGACGCCGCCGGGCCAAGAGCGATAATCTTGGCCCGGCTGAAGGGGGCGTATTCTTCAGCGTCCGCCCGCGACGGCCGGGGTGACCGCGGTCGCCAGCTTCTGGCCTTGCGGAATCACCGCCAGCTTGAACGGTTCGCGCGCCGTCAGGTACTTCGCCGCGAGTGCCCGCATGGCCTCCGGCGTCGTCTGGGTATAGTCGTTAAGCAGCGAGCGCAGCATCGCCACCCGCCGTGGATCCGTGCTGGCGCCTTCAAGCTGCCAAAGCCAGAACGTGTTTCCGGTCGAAGCGCGGCTGATCGACTGCTTGAGCGGTTCCGTCACCCTTGCCAATTCGTCAGCGCTGACTGGACTTGTGGCGAGATCTTGCGCGATCTTGTCGGTGGCGGCGAAGAACGCCGGGACATCTGCCGGGCGGATCATCGCCAGCGCCTTGATCGAGCCGCCTGTATCGACATCCTCGGGCCAGTCGTTGGCGACCTGCGGCGAGTAGCTCGCACCGGTCCGCTCGCGCATCTCGTCGAGAAGGCGATTATTGAACAGATCGGTGAGGATTTGGAGCTGGCGCGATTCGCGCAGGCCCGCCACGCCGCCGCCCGTGGGCCAGGCGACAACGGCTGCCGCCTGGTTGGCATCGCCGCGATGGAACAGCACGCGAGGCGAACCATCATGGGCAACGGTGGTCGGACGAGCCAGCACATCCGCAGGGATCGGATCGCGCGGAGGCAGCGCACCGAATGTCTTTCTCAGCGCCTCGATCGTCGCCGGTTTGTCGAATTCGCCAAAGACCAGAACTTCGACCGGACCCTGCTTGAGCAACGGCTCCCAGACTTTGCGGAATTCTTCCGGCGTCGCAGCGTCGAGCTGCTCCGGCGTCGGCGTCTCAAAACGCGCATCGTGTCCGTAAACCTCGTAGTCGAGATCGCGCTCGAGAATGCCATTGGGACTCGTCGAATAGCTTTCGTAGGCAAGCTTCGCCGCAGCGCGAGCGCGGATGACCGGATTGGGATCCCAGCGGGGCATCCCGAGCTTGGCGGCGAACAGGTAAAGCTGATCGGCGAGATCGGCAGATCGGGTCTGCGCAGAGAACGTGAAGACCCCGTCCTCGATAGCGAAGTCGAAGCCCATCTTGCGGCCCGTTGAGATGCGATCGAGCTCTTCCTGCCCGAGTTCGCCGACGCCCGAACCGACGAGCGCCGCCTCGCCTAGCGAGGCATAGACCGCATCGTCGGGCGTAAACGAACGGCGGCCCGCGCCGAAGCGGACCTTGACCGTCACCCGTCCGGGTTCGGCGTTATTGCTCCAGAGCAGCGCGGTGACGCCATTGGCGAACTTGACCCGGTCGATGCCGAGTACGCCGATCGGCGCTTCGTCGGCGACGGTTCCCGCGGGTCCCACCGGAGGCAAGTCGTCGAATGAGACCGACTTGGCGGCGAGACGCGCTCCGCCATCGGCAGTGACCGGCGCAAGCAGCGCGGTGCGCAGGGCCTCAGGTCGCGCCTCGGATGCATCGGGAGTAACGTAGACCGAGCGGATGACGTCGCCCTTGAACAGCGCACGCGTGTGGGCGAGAACATTGGCCGGGGTGAACTGATCCTTCATCCCGTTGAAGACGTTGAGCACCGTTTCCGGCGCGGCGACGGTTTCGCGAATATCGACCGCCTGAACGATGTCGTCGGCCAGCTTGGATCCCGCGAGCACCGCACGCTGTTCGACCTGGCTGGCAAAGGCGACCTGGAATTCGGCCATCTCGCGGTCGATCTCTTCCTGCGTCGGAGGCGTGGCTAGCGCGTCCGCGATCACTGCGCGCACGTCGGTCAACGCAGCCTTCCAGTCGTCGGTGAGAGGCGCGAAGCTGACGAACGTCGCATCCGCGGTGCGACTGACCTTGTCCTGGTTTACTTGCGCATAGAGGTAAGATCCCCCTGCCCGCGCCCGGGATTCGAGCCGGCGATTGATGATCGACTGAGCAAGCGAATCGAGCAGCAGCCCCTGGTTGTAGACGATCGTGTCGTTTACCGGTCGCCACGGACGCATGACGGCATAGGTCAGTGTGCGCGGAAGATCGGGCTCGACGAGAACCTGGGTCTCGCCAACCGGATTCGCCGGATCGGCACTCGCAGGCGCCACCGGATCGCCGAAATCGGGCGCCTCGACGTGCGGGCCTTTGCCCTTCCAGTCGCCGAAATACCGCTCGACCAGCGCGGCAAGCGCTCGCGGATCGGCGTCGCCAGCGACCACTACGACGGTGTTTTCCGGACGATACCAGCGGTCGTGGAACGCGCGGACCGACTGCGCGGTCGCTGCCCTGAGGGTTTCTTCGGTGCCGATCGGCAACCGATCGGCGAGACGCTGGCCGGCGAAGATCGTCTTGCGACTTTCCTCGGCCACGCGCTGCGCGGCGGCGGCCTGTTCGCGCTTTTCCGCAAGCACAATCGGCAGATCCTCCGAGAGACCCTTCGCTGAAAGTGTCGGCTCTTCGATCATTCCCGACAGGAGCTTGAACACTTCGTTGAGTTTGGCCGGGTTCGCCTCGGGCACATCGAGTTTGTAGACAGTCTGCGTGGGCGTGGTCTCGGCGTTGGTATCGCTGCCGAACGTGGCGCCGAGCCGCTGGAAGGTGGCGATCGCGGCACCGTCGGCCAGATACTTGCTCTGACGGAAAGTCATGTGCTCGATCAGGTGCGCGTACCCTTGCTCGCTGTCGCGCTCGTGGATCGAGCCGGCGTCGATTCGCACGCGGATGGATACCTGCTCTGGCGGTACGCCGTTCTTGCGGACCGCATAGCGCAGGCCGTTAGGCATCTCGCCGAACAGCCATTCCTTGTCGCGCGGCACGTCGCTACCCCTGTATATCCATGGGGTCGCGGACCCCGTCTGCAGATATTGCGGCGCGGCAGCGGGCGACTGGTCCTGCGCGGGAACCGGCGAGGCGAGCAGAGCGAGGGGAAGTAGGGGCGCGAAGTGCCGGGCGGCACGCGAGAATAGGCTCATGGCGGCATCTATAGGGAAGGCCTGCGTGAAGGGATAGTGAACACCCGGACAGATTTCCCAGGCAGCCACACGCCTTGCCGCGCGTGAGGCACATCCCTACATGCCCGGCATGTTCATTGAGACTGAGACAACCCCCAATCCTGCAGCGCTCAAGTTCCTGCCGGGACGCCAGGTCATGCCCGCGGGCACGCGCGATTTTGCCTCGCCCGACGACGCCGAAGCGAGCCCGCTCGCAGAGGCGCTGTTCGACACCGGAGAGGTGACAGGGGTGTTTTTCGGTGGCGACTTCGTGTCGGTCACCGCAGCGCCGGGGGCGGACTGGTCCCAGCTAAAGCCACAGGTCGTCGCAGTCCTGCTCGATCATTTCGTCAGCGGCGCACCGCTGTTCGTCGGCGGAAATGCGTCCGGGCTTTCGGTACCTTCCGAAGTGGAGCCTGCGGTCGAGGAGGATCCGGCGGATGCCGATATCGTCGCGCAGATCCAGGAACTGCTTGAGACCCGTATCCGCCCGGCGGTAGCGAACGATGGCGGCGATATCGTCTATCGCGGCTATCGCGACGGTGTGGTCCACCTGCAGATGCAAGGCGCCTGCTCGGGCTGCCCCTCTTCAACCGCAACGCTCAAGCACGGGATCGAGGGGCTGCTCAAGTACTACATCCCCGAAGTGACCGAAGTCCGAGCAGCCTAAAGGAATTCCATGGCCCAGCAGTACCACGACCAGCCGCTTTCCGGCGGCGCGCTCGACCAGATTTTTCGCGAGGCGCGGACCTACAACGCTTGGCTCGACAAACCTGTCAGCGATGAACAGATTCACGCAATCTACGAGCTGATGAAGATGGGTCCGACGTCGGCCAACATGCAGCCGGCACGGATCGTCTGGACCAAGTCGGACGAGGCGAAGCAGGCACTGGCCGACCGTTGCTCGGAAAAGAACGCTCCCAAGATCATCGCGGCGCCCGTGACCGCTATCATCGGTTACGACGTCGACTTTCACGAAGAGCTTCCCTGGCTGTTTCCGCACACCAACGCGAAGAGCTGGTTCGAGGGTGACGAAGACGGACGCAAGCAGGGTGCATTCCGCAATTCTTCGCTCCAGGGCGCGTACTTCATAATTGCCGCCCGCGCCCTCGGGCTCGATACCGGACCTATGTCTGGTTTCGACAATGATGCGGTCGACAAGCATTTCTTCGCCGACCGGCCGCGAGTCCGCTCGAACTTCATCTGCTCGGTCGGCTATGGCGACCCGGCGTCAATCTTCGAACGGAGCCCGCGTCCCGAATTCGACAAGTTCAATCGCGTGATCTGACCACTGGCGCTTGCGCGCCTGTCCGCAATAGGGTTGGGTCGAACGATGCGAACCTTGGCGATCGAGTGTGCAACTGAAGCGTGTTCAATAGCCCTGTTCGAAGGCGACGATTTGATCGCGGGCGAACACCGAGTTCTCGGTCGCGGCCATGCCGAGCACCTCGTCCCGATGATCGCCGCGCTTCCTGAAAAAGGGCGCGCCGAGCGCGTCCTCGTTTCGCGCGGACCGGGGAGCTTTACAGGTGTGCGCATTGGCGTCGCCGTAGGCGGATCGCTCGGAATCGCGTGGAAAGCACAAGTCTCGGGCTATCCTACCCTCTCGCTGGTCGGAGCGATGGCACTGTCCGAGAGCGAGGCAAACGCCGTGACCGTGTGCATGACCGGCGGACACGGCGAATGGTTCGTTCAGGATTTCGCACGCGGCGGGGTTCCCCTCGGCGAGTTTGCATCGCTGACACCGCAATCTGCCTCCGAGCGAGGCGGTCGCGAGATGATCGCGGGTTCACGCGCCGCCGATCTGGCTGCGCTCGTGGGCGGGAATCGGCAGAAAATCGAGCTACTGCCTGACGCGCGCATGGTGAATCTTCTGGCCGCCCAGGTCATCGGAGAAGACGCCTCGCCGCTCTACGGTCGCGGTCCGGACGCGCGGCTGCCTGCATGAGCATACCGCCCGAAGACGATCTGGACCGGATCATGGCGGTAATGAACGAAGCGTTCGAACCGGCTTGGGGCGAAGCGTGGACCCGGCGGCAGATATCGGATTCGCTCGCCTTCCCACATACACATTACCGGATCGCGGGCTTCAATGGCGCGCCACCGACCGGGAGGGAGCCGGCGGCAGGCTTTACTCTCGTGCGTGCCGCACCCGGCGAGGAAGAGTTGCTGCTCGTCGCGGTCGTGCCCGACGCTCGCGGTCGCGGTCTGGGCACCCGCCTGGTGCGTCGGGCGATCGAGGATGCGCGGGCTCGCAGGGCTAATCGGCTGTTCCTGGAGGCTCGGCATAACAACCCGGCGATCGGCCTCTACCGTCGCTTGGGTTTCGAGCCGATTGGAACCCGAAAGGAATATTACCGCACTCCCGACGGATCAAAACTTGATGCAATTACATTCGCCTATCGAATTTTGTCGCAATAGTTTCGAAAAGGACGCGTAATAATGCCGCGTTATAACCGCTTCGGCTTGTCGTGCCATTGAAATAATGCTTAGATGATCGCACGCGGGGTGTTGGGTCGGAATCCCTGCGCACTATCGATCGCACGAGGTGAAAATGGACAATCTGGATACCGACATGTCGGAGACGTTAATAACGCTCACTTCCGACATCGTCGCTGCACACGTAAGTAATAATAACGTCGCCGTGGAAGACGTGCCGACCCTGATTACAACGGTTTATGGCGCCCTCTCGGGCTTGGGGTCCGGCACAGCGCAAGAAGAAGAGAGGCCCGAGCCGGCGGTCTCGATCCGCTCGTCGGTCAAGAAAGACCATCTCGTCTGCCTTGAAGACGGCAAGAAGATGAAGATGCTCAAGCGTCACCTGATGACCGAGCACGGAATGACGCCCGACGAATATCGCCAGCGCTGGGGCCTGGGTTCGGACTATCCGATGGTTGCGCCCGATTACGCTGAAACCCGCCGCGATCTCGCCAAGAAGATCGGGCTGGGACGCAATCCCACCCAGAAGCGCGGACGGCGCAAGAAGACCGCCTGACCCTTGGCAGACACGCCCCGGAGCCCTAGGTTCCGGGGCGTATCTTCTTGCGGAGCCCGGCTTGCACCAGACCATCGACCTAGAAGCGCTCTGCGCCGAACGCGGGCTTCGGATAACCGAGCAGCGCCGGGTCATCGCGCAGGTCCTCTCCAACAGCGAGGATCATCCCGATGTCGAGCAGGTGCACAAACGCGCCGCGGAAATCGATCCGGGCATCTCGATCGCTACCGTCTACCGCACAGTACGCCTCTTCGAAGAGGCCGGCATCCTCGATCGCCACGACTTCGGTGACGGCCGCGCGCGATACGAGGCAGCGCCCGAAGCCCATCATGACCATCTGATAGATGTCGAAACGGGCAAGGTCGTCGAATTCGTCGATCCCGAGCTCGAGGCGTTGCAGCGGCAGATCGCCGAGAAGCTCGGCTACCGACTCGTCGATCACCGGATGGAACTCTACGGTGTCCGCATCGACCGCGACGGCTGAAGAGGCCGAGCTTCGCGAGGCTGCAGCGCGCGGCGAACCGACCCCGATTCCACCGTCTGGAAAATTGCGCATAGCGCTGCGCGTCGCCGCTCTCGTGTTGCTGCTCATTGTCATGGTGCCGCTGCATTTCCTTTATCGCGTCTTCGCTTACGGTTCCCCATTTCCCATGCTGTTCCTGCGCTGGACCGCATGGATTGTCGGTGCGCGAGTGCGCCGGATCGGTACGCCGCTGAGGCGCGACGTGTTCTTCATCGCCAACCACGTGTCTTGGATCGACATCCTTGCCCTCGCCGGCGCAAGCGGCACGGCTTTCGTGGCGAAGTACGAACTTAGCCAAGTGCCGGTGATCGGTTGGCTGTGCACGCTTAACCGTACCGTCTTCATCCAGCGCGAAAACCGCCTCGGGGTTGCGGAGCAGATCAATGCCTTGCGCGAAGCCTTGGCCGACAACTGGTCGGTCACCGTGTTCCCGGAAGGTACGACCACCGACAACCAGAGCCTGCTACCGTTCAAGACCAGTATGCTCAGCGTGCTCGAACCCCCGCCTCCAGGCGTGCTCGTCCAACCGGTGCTGATGGATTACGGCAAGGTCGGCGAGTGGATCGGCTGGATCGGTGAGGAAGGTGGGCTCAACAACGCGAAGCGAGTCATGGCGCGCAAGGGGACGTTCGAGGTACGGATACACTTCCTCGAACCCTTCTGTCCCGACGAATTCCGCGGCCGAAAGGCGATTGGTGCGCGCGCTCGCGCGGCAATCGAGGCGGCGCTACTGACTGCGCTCGGCAAGCCGCTGCGTGTGTTCAAGCACGACGTCGTGCCAGTGCGCTACAACGCGCCCCTCGACCCCGACACGCGATGACGGCGCTTATCCGGTCGACAGGGATTTTGCCCCGCGAGCGATTGCCGCTATAGGCCCGCGCCCATGCATGACACCGCGCGCCCCAGGACCTATCGGGTCAAGAGCTTCGGCTGCCAGATGAATGTTTATGACGGCGAGCGAATGGCCGAACTGCTCGCCGCGCAAGGTATCGCGCCGGCTCCCGAAGGCGAGGATGCGGACCTCGTCGTGCTCAACACCTGTCACATCCGCGAGAAGGCCGCCGAGAAGGTCTATTCCGACATCGGCCGGATCGTGAAGTCGGGCGAGCAGGCGGGCAGGAAGCCGCTCATCGCGGTCGCCGGCTGCGTCGCTCAGGCCGAGGGGGAGGAAATCATGGCGCGCGCCCCCGCGGTCAGCATGGTCGTCGGCCCGCAGGCGTATCATCACCTGCCCGACATGCTCGCGAAAGCGGCGCGCGGAGAGCGCTCGACCGACACCGACATGCCGGCAATCGCCAAGTTCGACAGCCTGCCGGCGCGCCGCCGCATTGGCCCCAGCGCCTTCCTGACCGTTCAGGAAGGCTGCGACAAATTCTGTACCTACTGCGTTGTGCCCTACACGCGCGGTGCGGAAATATCGCGTCCGTTCAGCGATCTGGTCGCTGAAGCGGAGAAATTGGTAGAAGCGGGTGCGCGGGAAATCACGCTTCTCGGGCAAAACGTAAACGCGTGGAGCGGCGAGGATGACAAGGGCCGCACCATCGGTCTCGATGGCCTCGTTCGCAGACTCGCGGACCTCTCCGATCTTGCCCGCATCCGCTACACCACCAGCCACCCGTCGGATGTGACCGATGGGCTGATCGCTGCGCATGGCGAGATCAGTAAGCTGATGCCCTTCCTGCACCTGCCGGTCCAAAGCGGTTCGGACCGGGTGCTCAAGGCGATGAACCGCAGCCACACGGCCGACGAATATCTGCGCCTTCTCGATCGCTTCCGCGATGCGCGGCCCGACATCGCCATCTCGGGCGATTTCATTGTCGGCTTCCCCGGCGAGACCGACGCCGAGTTCGAGGACACGCTTCGGCTGGTGAATGCAGTGGGCTATGCCCAATGCTTCAGCTTCAAGTATTCGCCTCGCCCCGGCACCCCCGCCGCCTCCATGGACGACCAGATCGCTCCCGAGGTGATGGACAAAAGGCTCCAGCGCCTTCAGTCGGCGCTCAATCGCGACCAGGCAGCTTTCAACGCCGCGTCGGTCGGCAAGCGCTGCGCGGTTCTTGTCGAGCGCAAGGGCAAGAAGCCGGGCCAATGGCTCGGCAAGTCACCATGGCTCCAGAGCGTGTGGTTCGAGGGCGACCATGCGATCGGCGATCTCGTCGAGGTCGAACTCGTCGAAGCCGGCCCCAACTCCCTTGCCGGACGCGTGCTCGAAACAGTCGCAGCCTGAGGGTTTTCCACCGCGGTTCGCTTCGTGGCCGCTTGCCTATCGTCACTTGCGACCACATCTTTCGACTCGCACACTCGAAAGGAGCGCCTCGTACTCCAACATGGCTCGTAAACCAGCCCGCGCGCCAAGCGCCGTTCCCCTCCCCGCCGCTACACCGCCCCGTCGCGCGCGCAGCGAGATCACATTTGAGGATCAGAGCCTGCTCGGGCCGCTGTTCGGGCAATTCGATGCCAACCTCGTGCAAGTGGAAAATCGGCTCGGGGTTTTCATCTCCGCACGCGGAGACAAGATCCAGATCGAGGGCAGCGAGGATTCGGTGGCGCGCGCGCGCGAAACTCTCACGGCGATGTATGACAGGCTTGCCGTGGGGCAGGAACTCGATGCGGGTGCGATCGAGGGCCTGATTGCGATGTCCGTCGAACCCACGTTGGAGGGGATCGTTCGTGGCGGTGACAAAGGTCCACCGATCATGATCCGTACCCGGCGCAAGACGATCGTTCCGCGCAGCGCCGGCCAGATCCCTTACATGCAGCAGCTTGCCAAGGACGAGATCATCTTCGCGCTTGGCCCGGCGGGCACTGGCAAGACCTATCTCGCGGTGGCGCAGGCGGTCAGCCAGCTTATCACCGGCAGCGTCCAGCGATTGATCCTCTCGCGTCCCGCAGTCGAGGCCGGCGAGAAGCTCGGCTTCCTGCCCGGCGACATGAAGGAAAAGGTCGATCCCTACCTGCGCCCGCTTTACGATGCGCTCTACGACTGCCTGCCGCCCGAGCAGGTCGAACGGCACATCGCCAGCGGAGTGATCGAGGTCGCTCCCATTGCCTTCATGCGCGGGCGCACGCTGTCCGATGCGTTCATCATTCTCGACGAAGCGCAGAACACCACGAGAGAGCAGATGAAGATGTTCCTCACCCGCTTCGGCCAGAACAGCCGGATGGTGGTCTGCGGCGACCCGCGCCAGGTCGACATTCCCGGCGGCGACCGGATGAGCGGTCTCGCCGACGCGGTGGAGAAACTCGAAGGCGTCGAAGGCATCGCAGTCAGCCGTTTCACCGCAGCCGACGTTGTCCGGCACCCCATAGTGGGGCGGATCGTCGAGGCTTACGAAGGTCCGTCCTCCTGACTCTCGACGTGGACGTGGATGGCTGGCCCGGCCCGACCGATTGGGAGGCTCTCGCCTGCCGCGCGCTGGACGCAGCGGCCACCGTTGCGCCCGAGCTCGCCAATAGCCGGCTGTCCGCAAGCGTCCTGTTCACGAGCGACGAGGATGTTCACGCACTCAACCGCGAATGGCGGGACAAGGACCGACCGACGAACGTTCTTTCGTTTCCGATGCTGGAACGCGCCGAACTCGTCGGTCTGGCAAAACATGGGCCGCCCGAACTCCTCGGGGATATCGCGCTCGCCTGGGAAACTTGCCGACGCGAGGCGGACGAAAAAGGCGTAGCGGTCGAAGAACACGCGGCGCACCTTGTGGTCCACGGGCTTCTCCACCTCGCCGGACACGACCACATCGCCGATGCGGAAGCCGAAGCAATGGAAGCGATCGAGGTGAAGGCGCTTGCATCGATGGGCATCGGCAATCCATATGGGAACGCCTGAACCACAAAGGGTTTTACGACAGGGCCATGCCCGACACAGATTCCCAAACGGGAGAAGCGGACAGTAACCGCGGGCTCTGGCTCGCGATCCGCAAATTCTTCGACACCGACGACGGCGAACGGTCCCTGCGCGAGCAGCTCGAGGACGCGATCGACGAGCACGACGCCGCACAGGGCGACGAGAGCGAGCGCGTGCTCCCCAACGGCGACTTGTCGCTGGTGGAGCGGCAGATGCTGCGAAACCTGCTCCACTTCTCGGAACACGATGCAGACGACGTGGCGATCCCCCGCGGAGAAATCATCGCCCTGAGCGCTGCGGCGACCTGGGCGGAAGTCGTCTCTGCATTCGCCGAACACGGCCATTCGCGCCTGCCGATCTATCGCGACACCCTCGATACCGTGATCGGCATGATGCACATCAAGGACGTATTCCCGATCATAGCGACTGGTGCCGAACCCCCGGCCGATTGGACGACCCTGATGCGCCAGCCGCTGTTCGTGCCGCAGGCGCGCAATGCGCTCGACGTGCTCGCCGACATGCGGCTGCATCGCGTCCACCTTGCTGTCGTGGTCGACGAATACTCGGGCACCGATGGGATCATCACCATCGAGGACCTTGTCGAGGAAATCGTCGGCGAGATCGAGGACGAGCACGACGATACCGAGCCGGAGTGGATCTCCGCGCTGCCAGGCGGGATGTGGGACTGCGACGCGCGCGCCGAGCTGGACGACGTTGCCGAACGCATCGACCCGCGCCTGGCCGAGGTCGAAGAAGCGGTGGACACGCTCGGCGGGCTCGCCTTCGTATTGGCCGAAGCGGTGCCGACAGTCGGGACCGTTCTTACGCATCCCAGCGGCTGGCGCATCGAGGTGACCGATGGAGACGAGACCCATGTCAAGCGCCTGCGCTTACATCCTCCGGAGGACGAAGAAGCCGAAGACTGAGATCGGTTTTTTCTTCGCACTTGCGGAAAAATCCCGCTCGACAAGTCTCTTGGCAATACTAATCTTCGCGCAATGACCCGCCGCCTCCCTCCCCTCCGCGCGCTCGAGGCGTTTCTACGCGTCGTGCGACTGGGTTCGGCGCGCGCTGCAGCGACGGAACTCGGGCTCAGCCCTTCGGCCTTGTCGCGCCGAATTGGCACGCTCGAGGAGTTCGTCGGCAAGAAGCTGTTCACCCGCGCCCATCAGGCAATGCAGCTCACAGACGACGGTCGCGCTTTCCACGACGCGGTTGCCCCACATATAGAGGCGCTGGCGTCGGCGGTCGAATCGCAGTCGGACAAAGTGGGTCTGAT
The DNA here is from genome assembly GCA_963740025.1 of uncultured Alphaproteobacteria bacterium. Classification (GTDB taxonomy): domain Bacteria; phylum Pseudomonadota; class Alphaproteobacteria; order Sphingomonadales; family Sphingomonadaceae; genus Tsuneonella. Next base: position 127,760 of record CAVUCI010000003.1, on the reverse strand, counting down.
GCGGCTTCATCTCGGTGTGCTGCCGCTGTTCGGTGGCCAGCGGCTTTTCCCGCGGTTGCCGGAACTGCGCCGACTGCACCCGCGGTTGCATATCGACATCGACACCGGTCCGCACCTGCTCGACCGCGTGGGCGACACGCTCGATGCGGCGATCGTGCTGATGCAGAAGCCCGACCCTGCGCTTCATTCCGTGCGGCTCGACCACAACCTCGTTTACGCCATTGCCTCGCCGGAAGTGGCAAGCGAAGTCGGCAGCGAACCCGATCCGAAGAAGCTCGCGAGCCAGACATTCCTGGTCCACAATGAATTGCCGGACAGTTTCGTAGCCTGGCGCGAAGCGATGGGATTGAAGCAGTTCGAGCCGGCGGCAATCGATCATTACGATTCGGGCCAGCTTATCCTCGAGGCCGCTGCACAGGGCCTTGGCATCGCGATCATGCACGACGATCATTTCAAGCGCACCGGCGATCGGCGCCTGGCACGGCTGTTCGATGTCGATGTGGCAAGCCCCTATTCCTACTGGTTCGTCTGTCGACCGCGTGATCTGGAACAGCGTCCGGTTCGCCTGTTCCATGAATGGCTCGTCAACGCCGAGCTCTGAAGCAGCGGAACGCGTTGGCGCTCCCACGTGTTACCATTCGCGAGAAGCAGGGAGCATCGGCGTGGATATCAGCAAGCAGCAAGCCGCCTATCGCAAGGCGAGACCGTCGCGACTGGGTCGCGGTATCGAGCGGTTGACCAATCCCTTCGGCAAAGCGCTCGCGAGCGTCGTCCCGAACTCTCTTGTCCAGGCAGTAGTCAAGGCGATCGACGCCGCCGCCGGCGCCCCGTCGCTGACGCGCATGCGGCACGATACGGCAGACATCGATGCTGCGCACGAAGCGGCGCTCAAGGTCGAACGGCTCGCAAAGACAGTCAATGGCGCAACCGGCGCTGCCGCCGGGTTCGGCGGAGCGATTTCGGCCGGACTCGACATTCCCGCGACGATCGGCGTCGCGTTGCGCAACATCCGCGATACGGGGCGCGCCTACGGTTACGATGGGGCGGGTGAGGCGGAGAAGCTGTTCCGCCTGCAGATTCTCGAGCTCGCCGCGCTCAACGATCCCGAGCTGCGCGATGCTCGCATCGCCGGAATCGACAACGCTATCGCCGACGACGGCTCGCTCAAGCCGGTTACCGGGGATGCGGCAACTCCCATGGTCGATGCCGCCGTCGAACGCATCAGTCGGGCGATGGCCTTCGCCACGTTCCGCCGGCGGGTCGGCATGCTCGTTCCGCTTGCCGGATCGGCTGTCGGGCTGATGGTCAATCGCTCGTTCCAGTCGGACGTATCCAAAGCCGCGCGCTTTGCGTTCCAAGAGCGTCGGCTCAAGGCCCGCACCGCCTAGCCTGACCCGCTGGCGAGTGCTTGGGCCGGTGATCCCAGCACTTTCTTTCGCAGTGCGAGGGATTGCCTTAGCAGCGGATTGTCCAACTTCAGGAATGCGTGCGGACTCATGCCGAGAAAGGCATGCGAATCCCGTATGAAGTGCGAGTAATCGGTGTAGCCTTGGTCGATGGCGATCGCCGACCCGCTGCCCCCCGAATTGGCCAAGGCATGAATCGAGCGGAGAAAACGGGCACGGCGAATCAGTTTCTTGGGTGAGAACCCGAACACCCGGTTGGCAAGCCGCTCCAGATTCCGGCGCGACTTACCCAGCCTGATGCTCAATTCCTCGACGCTGTCGATCTCTCGTCGAAGCAGTGCATCTTCGAAGGCCGCAATCAAATCCTCGTCGACGCCTCGGCGTGGGCTCACCCCCGCGAGCGCGGCGTCCAAGATACGCGGAATGTCATCGTCGCCCGATCTGCTGGCCAAAGCGGAAGCCAAAGTCCTGAGGTCGAGGCGCATGGCATCACCCGGCTCGGCAACCCGATCTGCCCACTTCGAGGCATCTATACGCGACAGTCGCGACCAGCCGCGGGGCAAGATCCCGAACCCTATTGTTTCCCCAGGCCCGCTTTTCGACCACGTGACGCCGCTTGTAGGACCGAACAGGGCGACCGAGGGTACGTTCTGCCATTCGGCCCCGGGGGGTCGCACCCGCCAGCCGCCCCCGTCCTCATCCACCGAGCTGACGCGGAGTATGGGGCCCGCAGGCTGAAAGACGTCTTCGTGCTCATGGGAATCGGAAGGTCCGATGCGATACAAGTGGTACCCGCTCACGAGCGTCCGCAAGGCGGGCGCCGGTTGCCAGTATCGCATCGAGGATTCGGTGGTGAGCGACCCTTCCACCATCGCCTTTCACTCGGAACTGGTCAGGCGATGGTCGCCTTGACGATCTTGCCCGGTTCGCGCGGCGGCTCGCCCTTGGGCAGCGCATCGACGTGTTCCATACCGCTCTCGACATTGCCCCAGACAGTGTACTGCTTGTCGAGGAAGCGCGCGTCGTCGAAGCAGATGAAGAACTGGCTATTGGCGCTGTCAGGGTTGTTGGTCCGCGCCATCGAGCAGGTGCCGCGCACGTGCGGCTCGGCGCTGAATTCCTGCTTGAGGTCGGGCTTGTCGCTTCCGCTCATGCCCGTGCCGGTCGGGTCGCCGCCCTGCGCCATGAACCCGGGTATGACGCGGTGGAAGACGACGCCGTCGTAAAATCCGTCCTTGGCGAGTTCGGTAATTCGCTCGACGTGGTTGGGCGCGAGGTCCGGCCGCAGCTTGATTACGACGTCGCCGCCCTCCCCGTTACCGGTGTCGAGGGTGAAGGTGAGTGTTTCGGCGGCCATCGGCATCTCCTTGGTTGAGTTGGGGGCCGATATAGGTGCCCCGGCGCCGAAGTCACCCGCCCGCTTGCGTTTCGCGGTCTCGCGCCTAAGGCCACGCGCATGGCGGACGACACGATCCTCGACGACGAAGCGCTGCGCCCGGACGAGGATTCCGAGCGTCCCGACGACCGCGTCGACGACGAGCGCCACGACGAGGACAACCGGCTGAAGCCCGAATACCTCCGCAGCGTCGTCGACGCGCTCGAGGACGGGAACCAGGTGCTCGTACACGAGCTGGTCGAGCCGCTTCACCCTGCCGACATTGCCGACCTGTTCGAGTTGCTCGATTCGGACGACCGGCCGCTCCTTGCGGCCGCAATTCCGGGCCTGATGACGGGCGAGGTCATTTCAGAGCTAAACGATCACGTCCGCGACGACATGATCGAGGCGCTCGCGCCGCAGGCCGTTGCCGAAATCGCCGAGCAATTGGACACCGACGACGCGGTCCAGCTGATCGAGGATCTGGAGCCAGCCGACCAGGCCGCGATCCTCGCCGAGATGGAGCCGGAAGACCGCGCCGCGATCGAAAGCGCGCTGGCCTATCCGGAAGAAACCGCCGGGCGCCTGATGAGCCGCGATTTCGTCGCGGTGCCCGAACACCTGACTGTCGGCGACCTGATCGATTACCTGCGCGATGCCGGTCCCGACGATCTGCCGACCGAGTTCTGGGAAGTCTTCATCGTCGACCTTGCGCACAAACCGGTCGGCACCTGCCAGCTTTCGTGGGTCATGCGTGCTCCGCGAGCGACCCCGCTGGTCGATGTGATGAAGCGCGATCAGACCCTGATTCCGGTCACGATGGACCAGGAAGAGGTCGGCAACATGTTCCAGAAATATGCGCTGATTTCCGCCGCAGTTGTCGATGCGGACGGTCGGCTGGTGGGCCAGATGACCGCCGACGACGTGGTCCACATCGTCTCCGAAGAGGCTGGCGAGGACGTCCTCCTGCTGTCAGGCGCGGGCGACGGCGACATCAACGAGCCGATCCGCGAAGCATATGCAGCGCGCGTTCGGTGGCTCGTCGCCAATCTCGGGACCGCAGTCGTGGCCAGCACCATCATCGCGCTGTTCGGGGCGGCCATCGAAAAGCTGGTCGCCCTCGCCGTGCTAATGCCGATCGTCGCCAGTATCGGCGGCAACGCCGGCACACAGACGATGGCGGTGACCGTGCGCGCCATGGCGATGAACCAGCTGACGCGCGCCAACACCCGCCGGATGATCTGGCGCGAGATGCGCGTGGCAATGCTGAATGGAACGACCGTCGCCATCCTGATCGGTGTCGCGGTCGCGCTGCTGTTTAATCCCGAGCTCGGCGGGGTGATCTCCGCGGCAATGGTGATCAACATCGTCGTGGCCGGCCTTGCGGGGGTAGCGGTGCCGGTGATCTTTGAACGGCTCGACCAGGACCCCGCGGTGGCCTCGAGCGTATTCGTCACGATGATCACCGATTCGATGGGATTCTTCGCGTTTCTCGGGCTGGCGGTGGCGGTCGGGCTAGCGGGCTAGCGCCATGCCGCTCAACATGACCAAGATCGCTTACCGCTCGAAGAGCCTCGATAGCCTTCGCGAATGGGTCGAAGCGGGCGAGGAGGCGCACATGCGGACGCGTTACCGCCCGACCCGTCACGCAGAGATGATCGGCGGGTCGCTTTACTGGATCATGGATCACGCGATCGTCGCGCGGTGCGAAATCCTCGGCTTCGAGCAGCGCCAGGACGGCCACTGGACGATCCGGCTGGCGGGCAAGCTCGTGCTGGTCGAGCCCAAGCACAAGCGCGCCCATCAGGGATGGCGCTACCTGACCGAGCGGCAGGCCCCCCGCGATCTCGAGGAGGGCGAGGAACCGGGCGATGCAATTCCCGGCCGGTTGGCGGGCCGGCTGACGAAGCTGGGCCTCATTTGAACCAATCGAAATAGAGATTGCCGCGCGGGGCGGGCCGTCGCACACCCTAACGATGGACATCGGGGGCCTTGTCGACCTGCCACACGCCCTTGCGGGGCTGCTGGTCGGCTTTGCCGTCGGGCTGACCGGGGTCGGCGGCGGTTCCCTGATGACGCCGCTGCTGGTGCTGATGTTCGGCGTGGCCCCGCAGACCGCAGTCGGCACCGACCTGCTTTTCGCCGCCGTCACCAAAAGTATCGGCAGCGCGGTCCATCACCGCAAGAGCACGGTCGACTGGATGGTCGTTCGCCGCTTGGCAACGGGCAGCATCCCGGCGGCGCTGCTGACGCTGTTCGCGCTGAACAACTTCGTCCACATCGGGGCCAATACGAGCGAGGTCATCCTCGTGGTACTAGGGGGACTGCTCGTGCTGACGGCAATCGGCCTGCTGTTTCAGCGCCGCCTGCTTGCTTACGGCGTGACGCACAAGGTCGTGCACAGCGAACGGACCTTCTGGCCGACGGTCGCGCTGGGTGTCGTACTCGGGGTGCTCGTGACAATCAGTTCGGTCGGTGCGGGCGCGATCGGAGCGACGATACTGCTGCTGATGTATCGGCGCGTACCGGTCGCGCGGATCGTCGGCAGCGACATCGCCCACGCAGTGCCGCTGGCGCTGGTCGCAGGCGCCGGACACTGGTTCATCGGCAGCGTCGACGGCGCGCTGCTTGTGTCACTGCTTGCCGGATCGATCCCCGGCGTGGTGATTGGCAGCCTGCTCTCGGCGAAGTCGCCCGATCGCCTGGTTCAACTGGCCCTGGCCGCCATCTTGCTGGTCACCGGCGGTCGTCTTCTTCTCCCGTAGACGGAACATCCCGGCGCCGCGCCACGTTCGGTCAGGAAAGGAGACACAACATGCCAGAACGCCAATCACGCCATCCCGACAACGAGATCATCGACCAGGCCCAGGAAGACAGCATGCCCGAAGCGCAAGGCAGCAGCGCCGGCGGCGAGGTCAACCGCCGCGTCGGCTCGCGCGCCGACGAGAAGCGTGCGGAAGGCAAGCTCGAAGGCCAGGAGGTCGAAACCGCGACCGGGTCGGACAATCCGGAAGAGGATGCGAAGAAAGGTCCCAAAACGATCGACAACATGGTGGGACCCGGCTCAAGCCCCTCGCAGTAAGTCTACCCGCGGCGCGCGACGACCTTGCGCAGCACATCGACGTAGGTGTCCGGGCCTTGCGCCCCGGGCACCATGAACTTGCCGTCAATGACCATAGCCGGGACACCGGTTACGTTGTTGTCCCATGCCAGCCGCTCTTCGGCACGCACGGTGGCGGCGATGGCCTCATCGTCGAGCGCCGCGGCGGCGGCATCGCGTTCGAGTCCCTGCTCCTCGGCGATGTCGAGCAGCACCTCACGCCGCCCTACGTTCCGGCGCTGCTGGAAGTGCGCGGCAAACAGGGCGAGCTTCAATCGCGTCTGCGCTTCGGGGCCCTCGGCACCGAGCGTCCAGCGCAGCAGCTTGTGCGCGTCGAACGTGTTCCACAACATCGCCGGCGGCGGGTCGCCTTCACCGGTATAATCGAACGGGAAACCGGCCTTGGCCGCCCGCTCTGCCATCATCGTTCGTCCCGCCGCAGCCTGTTCCGGCGTGCGGCCGTACTTGCGCGCAATGTGCGCAGTGCTTTCCTCGCCATCTGCGGGCATGTCCGGATTGAGTTCGAACGGAAGCCAGCGAATCTCCGCCTCGATCTCCCCGCCGAGCCTCTGGAGCGCGGCTTCGAGGTTCTTGTAGCCGATCACGCACCATGGGCACATGACGTCGGACCAGATCTCTATCGTGACGTTCTCGCTCATCGGTTCAGCCACCATTGCACGAGATGGTGCGCGATGGCCACCGAGCGGGGAAAGATCAGCGTCTCGGTTCCGTCGGCCCCCGCCTCGCGCGCGGCGAGCAACTCGTCGCGGGTAAACCAGCGGGCGTCCTCCAACTCCGTTTCATCGACGGTGATGGCGTCGTCGTCGGCAATGGAGTGGCAGCCAATCATGAGCTGGCTCGGGAACGGCCACGGCTGACTGGCGATGTAGGTTACGTCGCGCACACGGACGCCCGCTTCCTCGAGCACTTCGCGCGCGACCGCTTCCTCGATCGTCTCGCCCGGCTCGACGAAACCGGCGAGCGCGGAGAACATGCGCGGCGGAAACCGCGGCTGCCGTCCGAGCAGCAGCTTGTCATCGTGTTCGACGAGCATGATCGTCACCGGGTCGGTGCGCGGGAAGTGCGAAGCGCCGCACTCCGGACAGTCCCTTTGCCAGCCGCCCTTGGCGATCTTCGTCGATCCGCCGCAGCGCGCGCAGAAGCGGTGGCGCGCGTGCCAGTCGACGAGGCTGCGGGCCCCGCCGTAAACCGCCAGATCCTGCGGGCTGAGCACCTGCATGGCCTGCCAGACCTGCGGCTGGGCATACGCCGGCCCCTCCGCGCCCTTCTCTGGCACCGCGGCAAAGCAGGCCTTGCCGTCCAGCAGTCCGAGGAACACAAGATCGCAGCCATCCGGTGCCTCTGCCAGAGTGCCCCAACCGAGACCGCCGCTGTCCGGGTCGAACGTGGGCAAAAGGCCATCCAGGCGCAGCAGTCGCGCCCGCCAGTCCATATGCGCAGCGATTGCATCAGGGTCGCTGCGCAGGTGGTCCGCCCGATCGAGCGGCGATCCCCCGAATGCGATCACGTCGCGCCGTGCCCTGCCATTGCCGCGAGGTCGGTAAGCACCGCCTTCGTGAACTCGGTCGTCATGCCATAGGCGTCGGAGGGCATGTACTGGGTCATCATGGTCGCGCGCAGGCCGTGGCGGAAGTCGACGAATGCCGCGGTGCCCGCAGCCCCGCCCCAGCCGTATGTGCCCGCGGTGTCGCCCAGCCCGACGCGGCCGCCGGCGCCGAAGCCGCTGTTGGCTGCAAATGTCCCCTCGGTCGATACGCCTTCGGGCAGCAGGTTCGACGTGCCGACGCGCACCGCCAGCTCGCTCATCACCCGCGTCCCGTCGATCTTGCCGTAGCCAATTAGCATCCGGAGGAAGCGGTCATAGTCGTTGGCCGACATGACTAGCCCCGAACCGCCCATCGGAAATGGCGGCTTCTCGGCAAAGATCGAGTTATTGCCCGGATCGATCGGCATCATGTTTTCACCGACGCGGAAATAGTTGGTCGTCAGCCGGTCGGTCTCGCTCGCGGGAACCTGGAAGAAGCTGCTGGTCATGCCCGCAGGGTCGAACATGCGGGTCTTGAGGAAAGTGTCGAAGGGCATTCCGCTCGCCACCTCGATTACCCGGCCGAGGAGGTCGAGGCCGACCGAATAGGACCAGTGGGTGCCCGGCTGATAGACCAGCGGCAGCTTGGCAAGGCGGTTTGCAAACTCGGCAAGACTCGGCGCGCTCGGCGCACCGGTGAACTGCGGCAGCTTCAGCTTGGAAACTTGCCCCGCGCCCAGACCGGCGTCCATGTAGGCCTGCCGGATCGCGCCCTTCTGGATGATCCCGTATCCAAGGCCCGCGGTGTGGGTCATCAGGTTGCGGACCGTAATCGGGCGCTTCGCCGGCTCGAGATCGGTCAGCGACCCGTCATAGGTCTTTTGCACCATCATGTTGGCGAACGCCGGAAGCAGTTCGGCAATCGGCTGATCCAGGCCGAGCTTGCCGTCGTCGATCAACATCATACCCGCCATGCCGGTGAGCGGCTTGGTCATCGAGTAAACGCGGAACAAACTGTCGGGCCCTGCGGGAGCGGCCTGTCCCAGCGCGAGAGTACCTCCCGCAATGACATCAGCCGGCTGCTGCCCCCAACCGAGTTCGGCAACGATCGTGGCGACCTTGCGCGCCGAGACGTAGTCGTTGACCAGCTTCGCGACCGACGGCCAATGCGCCGATTCCGCCGCGAAGGCACTCGCGCCGAACGGCAAGCCGCCCAGCGCTGCCCCCGCTCCGAGCCAAGCGCCCGCCTGCAGCAACCCGCGCCGCGACATCCGCGGCGTTTCGAAATCCCTGAAAGCCATCGACCTCTCCAAAAATCGGTTTCGATTCAGGATTTGCGGCAACGGCGGAGGATGGTCAACGCCTCTTGCAAGAACAGGGTGTAGTAGCCATATAAGACACATGCTGAACCTGATATCGATCCTGCTCGGCCTCGTGGCCCTAGTCCTCGCGATCCCCTCCACAATCCCGCTGCTCGGCTGGGGCAACTGGATCGTCCTGCCGATCGCCATATTGGGCGCCGGCATCGGTGCGTTGTCGCGGTCGAATCACGGGCGCAATTTCTGCCTCGTGGTGATCGTGATTGCCGTCATCCGCCTTTCGCTAGGCGGCGGGATCTTCTAGCTCGCAAGAGCGCGGGCGGCCGCTTTCGCAAATAGCGTCGGCAATCCGGCGTTCTCGAGGTCGGCGATCGGCCACCACTCGCCCTCGCCCTCCGGCTCTTCGTTTTTCGCAACGAGCACCGCCAGTTCGAGGTCGAAGTGCGTGAAGCCGTGGCGCACCACCCCCGCCTCGCTCCACTCGCCCACCTTGGGACCCGCGCCGTCGCCACGAGCCGACCAGCCGTCGTCGGGAAGAGCGCGCATTCCGCCGAGCATTCCAGCGCGCGGTCGTCGAACAAGCCAGACGGCGTCCTCCCGCTCGAACCAGAACGCGGTTCCCTTACGCAGTGGTTTCGCCTTCTTCGCAGCCTTGACCGGGTAGCGCGCCGGGTCGCCTTCTGCCCGCGCCGTGCAGTCGGTCGACAATGGGCATAGCAGGCAGCGCGGGTCGCGCGGAGTGCAGATCGTCGCGCCAAGGTCCATCATAGCCTGCGCGAAATCGCCGGACCGCTCGGCCGGAGTGATCGCGTCGGCCCGTGCCCGGATATCCTTGCGACTGCCCGGCAATGGATCGGCAATCGCGAACAGGCGCGACACCACGCGCTCGACGTTCGCGTCGACGACAACCGCGCGCCGCTCGAATGCGATCGCCGCCACCGCCGCGGCGATATAGGCACCGACGCCCGGCAGGTCTCGCAGTCCCTCCTCGGTGTCGGGAAAGCGACCGCGCGCCACCACGGCGCGCGATGCCGCGATGAGGTTGCGCGCCCGCGAATAGTACCCCAGCCCCGCCCACGCAGCCATGACCTCGGCCTCTTCGGCACGGGCCAGGTCTTCTATCGTCGGCCAGCGATCGAGGAACCTGGCGTAATAGGGAGCGACGGCGGCGGTCGTCGTCTGCTGAAGCATCACCTCGGACAGCCAGACGCGATATGGTTCGGGAGCCGGCGAGCCTGGCGGACTGCGCCATGGCAGGATGCGCGCATTCCGATCGTACCAATCGAGCAGGCGGCCCGATATGCTGTCCTCGCTGGCGCTCATGGCGCGCCTATGGCATGGGCGCGGCAACGATGGAACGGGACGCGAAACCCCTCAAGGCGAAGCATTACACGCGGCCGCGCGGCGGACCCGCGAAGTCGATCGCGGAACTCACTCCGCAGGTCGGCCGGATCGCCTTCCGCCGTTTCGGCTTCGTCCAGTCCAGCGTGGTCACCCGCTGGCCCGAGATCGTCGGCGAAGCACACGCGAAAGTCTGCACGCCCGAAGCGATCCGCTTTCCCCCCGGCGAAAAGACCGACGGAATCCTGCAATTGGTCGTGCTCCCAGCGCACGCGCCGCTGATCCAGCACGTCATCCCCGAGATCATGGAGCGAGTGAACCGTTTTTTCGGGTACAAGGCCGTGGCCAAGGTCAAGCTGCGGCAAGGCGCGGTTCAGCCGCCCGCCGGCACCAATCGACCGGAAGCGCGCCCCGCTTCGCCCCCGTCGCTCAAGCCGGTGCCGTTCGAATTGGGCGACAGCCTGCGCGATGTGGGCGATCCGGAGCTGCGCGCGGTGCTCGAATCGCTCGCCCGTTCGCTCGGGAGCAAGGAGGACAACACGTGAAGTTCGCTCGTCGTATCCTGTCCGCAATCGCGGCGTTGACGGCGACTGCCGCCGTCGCCGCGACGCCGAACTGGCTGACCGTCGTCGACACGTCCGGCGGCGGCCACAGGATCGGAAATCCCCAGGCCAAGGTGAAGCTTACCGAGTTCGTGAGCTACACCTGCCCCCACTGCGGCCATTTCGCCCAGGAGGCAGGCGGAGCGATTGACTTGTACGTCGCCAGCGGTAAAGTGCAGGTCGATGTGCGCCACGTGGTGCGCGATCCGGTCGACCTGACGGTCGCGATGCTCGCCAACTGCGGTCCTGCGGCAAAGTTTCCGCGCAACCACGCAGCGCTCATCCTCGCCCAGCCTAAGTGGCTGGCAGTCGCCCAGCACGCGACCGACGGCCAGCAATCGCGTTGGTTCAACGGACCCGGCCCGGCGCGGCGCCGCGCGATCGCAAGCGATCTTTCGCTTTACGACATCATGGCTGTCCGCGGTTACGATCGGACCGCGCTGGACCGGTGTCTCAACGACGAAGCGATGGCCAAGCGGCTCGCCGATCAGTCAAAATCCGACGACGAGAAGTTCGATATCAAGGGCACGCCCAGCTTTGCGATAAACGGCACGATGCTCGCCGGAACCTATTCATGGAGCCTCCTGCAACCCCAGCTCGACGCTCGTCTCTGATTTGACGGGGGGATAGCTGTGGAAAGCGCCCTTGAGTGCTCTCACGCCTGCTTCCGCCCCCTGCCACCCTCGTATACCCTGCAAGACCACTCGAAAGGATACGCATGTTTCGCAAGTTCCGTCCCGCTGCCGCCACAATCGCCGTCGCCAGCCTGATCGCGCTGTCCGGCTGCGGCTCGAAGGACAACGCAACGGAAGGCGAGATCGCCGAATCCAAGGCCGTGGCCGCGGTTCCTCCGCCCGCCGGACAGGAATGGTCGGAAGTGGCCTCGTTCACCCCGGAAGGAGGCGTGGTCGAAGGCAATCCGAACGCTCCGATCAAGCTGGTCGAATATGCCAGCCATACTTGCAGCCACTGCGCCGAGTTCTCCGAACACGCGAGCGACGCGATCCGTTCGAAGTACGTCGACAGCGGCCGGGTCAGCTACGAGATCCGCAACCAGATCCACGATCCGATCGACCTGACTTTCGCGGTTCTCGCGCGCTGCGCCGGTCCCGAGGCATTCCATGCCTTGTCCGAACAGGGCTGGGCGAACCTGGCGCCGATGTTCGAGACGATCCAGGCGAACAGCGCCCAGCTTCAGGCGGCGAGCGAGGCGACCGGCCCGGCGCGCATGGAAGGGGTCGCGCAAGCTTCCGGCCTTTACGACTTCTTCGCCAAGCGCGGAATTTCGCGCGATCAGGCGAAGAGCTGTCTCGCCAAGACCGACACCGCAACGCAGATCGCGAAGAATTCGGAAACCCAGTCGGAAGAGCTCAAGGTGGCCGGCACGCCGACTTTCTTCATCAATGGACAGAACGTCGGCACCCAGACCTGGGAAACGCTCGAACCGATGCTACAGCGCGCCGGCGCCAGGTAGTCCGGCCGGCGGGGGGATATCGGCCGGATGCTCATCAGGCGGCTCAAGCTCAGCGGGTTCAAGAGCTTCGTCGAGCCGTCCGAACTGCGCATCGAACCGGGGCTGACCGGGGTCGTCGGCCCCAACGGCTGCGGCAAGTCCAACCTGCTCGAAGCCATCCGCTGGGTCATGGGCGAGAATTCGCCCAAGTCGATGCGGTCGGGCGGGATGGACGATGTCATCTTCGCCGGCACTGCCAGCCGCCCGCCGCGTGACTTCGCCGAAGTAGTGCTGACCGGCGCCGACGACGAGGGCGAAGAGCTCGAGGTCGTCCGGCGGATCGAACGCGGCGCGGGCAGCGCCTATCGCGTCAACGGCAAGGACGTGCGGGCCAAGGACGTCGCCCTGACTTTCGCGGACGCAGCGACAGGGGCGCACTCCCCCGCCCTCGTCAGCCAGGGCAAGATCGCGCAGGTCATCGCCGCCAAACCCACCGAGCGGCGGATGATGCTGGAAGAGGCGGCTGGCATCGCCGGGCTCCACGTTCGCCGCCGAGATGCCGAAGGCAAGCTGCGCCAGACCGAGGCGAACCTGGCGCGGCTGGAAGACCTGATGGCCGGGCTCGACAGCCAGATCGCCTCGCTCCGGCGGCAAGCCAGGCAGGCCGAGCGGTACAAGGCGCTGTCCGACCAGATCCGCGTGGCCGAGGCGCGGCTTTTGTTCGCTCGCTGGCGCGATGCCGCAGCGGCAGCGGATGCGGCCCGGTCCGAGGCGAAGGCAGCGGAAGAGCGGGTTATCGGCGCGCAGGCGGCATCGGCCGATGCGCAGAAGGCGCAGAACGCGGCCGCGGCGGCGCTTGCCGAAGCGCGCGACGAACTCGCCGACCGGCGCGACGATGCGACGGCACATGGACACCGGATGGCTGCGTTGTCGGGCCAGCTGGAAGCCGCAGAGCAACGCCTTGCTGACCTCGACCGGCAAAAGACGCGGCTCGAGGAAGACAGGGGCGATGCCGACCGGTTGACCCGCGACGCGGCGGAAGCGCTTGCCCGTCTGGAAAAGGAGCTCGCCGCCGGGATCGCCGCTCTGGAGGCGGACGAGGCGCGACGTCCCACGCTCGTCGCAAAGCTGGAGGATGTCGAGCGCGCGGGCCGCGCCGCCGAGCTGGCGCTCGCCAAGGCGACGGCCGACCAGGCGGGAGTCGAGGCCGAATGGCGCGTTGCCGAAGCCGAGGTAACGCAGGCAGAGGCGCGGCTGGCTCGCATCGCCGGGGAGGTGCGGCGAATCGAGGAATCGCGTGCCGCGATCGCTCAGGCCGGCGATCTGGACCACGCCGTGGAAGAAGCAAGGCAAGCCGCCGCAGACGCTTCGGAAGCGGTCGAGCAAGCGCGCGAGTCACTCGAAGCCAAGCGCGCGCGCAAGGAGTCGCTGCAGGTCGCGCGCGACGAGGCCGGATCGGCGCTGGCGGGCGCACGAGCGGATCTCGCCGGACTCGAACGCGAATTCCAGGCGCTCGACCGCGATCGTCAGGCGCGGGCCAAGCAGGCGGCGGGTCGCCACGGGCTACCGGTCGCGCTCGACAAGGTACGCGCCGCCCCGGGCTACGAACGCGCGCTCGCCGCCGCGCTTGGACGCGATGCCAAGGCCGCGATCGGTAGCCCGCTGGGTGATGGCGAGGGTCGCTACTGGACCGGTTCGAATACCCCCGCCCCGGTCGCCGATGCGCTCGCGCAGCACGTCACCGACTGCCCTTCCGAACTGGCTGCCCGGCTGGCGCTGGTCCATGTCGCCGACAGCGACGACGGCCGCTCGCTGGCGCCCGGCGAATGGCTCGTCACGAAAAGCGGCGCGCTGAGGCGGTGGGACGGCTTCGTTGCGCGTGGCGAAGGCGCAGCCGAAGCGGCGCGGCTCGAGGCTGAGAACCGGCTCGCCGAACTCGAGACCCTGATACCGCCACGGCGCGAGGCGCTGGAGGAAGCCGAAGCAGCGCAGGCCCGCGCTCAGGAGGAACTGTCGACGCTGCAGCGGGAGCTGGTCGCCGACGAACGCGCGCTGCAGGCCGCCGCCGAGGGCGAGCGCGGCGCGCTGCGGTCGCTCGACCAGGCCGAAGCGGCGCGCGAACGCCATGCGGACCGGCTCGCCGAACTCGCCACGACCGAAATCGACCTCATCGAGCAGCGCACGGCAGCCGAGGCCGACATGACAGCCGCGCAAGCAAAACGCTCGGCCCTTCCCTCGCCCGATACCGGTCGCGCAACGCTGGAAGCGGCGCGGGCGAAGAACGAGGCGGCGCGCTCGGCGCACCAGGCCGCCACCGCGGAACTTGCAGCGCACGACCAGGCCCTCGCCGTCGCGCGGGAGCGCACCACCGCGCAGCGTTCCGACATGACGAATTGGCAGGCCCGCTCAGGCGAAGCGGCGCGGCGCCTGTCGGACATGAGCCGCCGGTTCGAGGAAATCGAGCAGGAACGCGCGATCGTCGCCGCCAAGCCCGAGGGGTTGATGCGCGAGATCGAGCGCGGCGACGAAGTACGCGCGCGGCTGACCGACGAGCTGGGCAAGGCCGAAGCGGCTCTCGCCGAATTGCAATTTGTCGCGCAGGCCGCAGATCGCGCTCACAACGAAGCCACGGAAGCGCTGGCGACCGCACGCGAAGCCCGCGCCGGCCTTGCCGCACGCGCGGAGAACGAGGAGCAGCGCCGCGAGGAAATGGCTCGCATCTCCGGCGAACGGTTCCAGTGTCCGCCTCCGCTCCTCGCCGACCGGATCGGGTTCGACGCCAAAGCGGTGAAGAACGCCGGGCTCGAGGGCGAGGAGATGGAACGCCTGACCGCCAGCCGTGAGCGAATCGGGCCGGTCAACCTCGTCGCCGCCGAAGAGCTTGAGCGGATCGAGGCGGAACATGGCACCAATTCCGCCGAACAGGCCGAACTTGCGGAAGCGGTCGCCCGGCTGCGCGGCAGCATCGGCAACCTCAACCGCGAAGGCCGCGAACGTCTGCGCGCCGCATTCGAGGAGGTGAACCGCCATTTCCGCCGTCTTTTCACCCGCCTGTTCGAAGGGGGCGAGGCGCACCTGGCGCTGATCGACAGCGACGATCCTCTCGAAGCAGGCCTCGAGATTTTCGCCCAGCCCCCAGGAAAGCGGCTCCAGTCACTCACGTTGCTTTCGGGCGGCGAGCAGGCACTGACCGCGACCGCGCTGATATTCGCGCTGTTCCTCACAAACCCTGCGCCGATCTGCGTGCTCGACGAAGTGGACGCCCCGCTCGACGACGCCAACATCGACCGGTTCTGTGATCTGCTCGATTCGATGGTTGCCGAAACCGACACGCGCTACCTGATCGTCACCCACAATGCCGTGACCATGAGCCGGATGCATCGGCTGTTCGGTGTGACGATGGTCGAGCGCGGCGTCAGCCGGCTCGTGAGCGTCGACCTTGGTGAAGCGGAACTGCTCGCCGCCGAGTAGGCTGTTTCGTGGACTCCCTGGTCGTCTGACCGGGTGGGTCGGCTGAATTATCGAGTCGGGGCGGAAAAAAGACCGCGGCTGGAGCGACATAAACGTTTCGCGGCCGCCTCGGCGACCCGATGCCGTTACCTCCCGCCAAGCGCTTGACGGGCGTTATTGTCCGGCAATCTGCAGGTCAAGGAAACAAACTTTCATATATGATCTGACATTTGCAAGTTTCTAGGATTCGAACTGTGGATTAGCCTTTAAACCCGGTGAATACAGGGTGTGACCAACGCGCCATAAGGTCGCGCTCAGCTCATTGGTCATCGTAGCGCTCAAACAGACCAACGCCCTCAAGATAAGGGTCGCGTTCGGCCCGCTGGTCTTAAGAACCGGAGAAGGAACGCATACCATGACGAAGTTTCTGACCGCGGCGGTCGCCGCCGCCTGCCTTACCGCGCCCATGACGCTTTCGGCGAAAAGCTCTCCCATCGTGGTAAGCCCGAAGCCATTGCGGGAATGGGTGGCGAATACCTCTGCTCAACTCGACCGCGCGCTCGATCGGGTCGATGTGTCTCGCGCAGATGCGGGCTTTTCCCTGATTCAGTTCACTGCAGACAGCACGGGGAAGCCACGGAATATCCGATCGGTGATGCGTGGACCCACCAGCTTGAACCGGGTAGCCCGCATCGCCGTGCACCGCCTTAGACTGGAGCGACTGAGCGGTGTCCCGGAAGACCAGGTCTACGAGGCTGCGATCGTCCTGGGCGACACCCCAAGCCAGTTGGCGGACCTGCGAAACCGCGCCGCCGAATATGCACGGGGCCGAAATGCGAAGATGGCAGCGAGCGGAATGCCGAACACCGCCGTATCGCTGGGGGCGATAGCAATCTTCTGACGACGGATGCCGTACTGCGCTCGGCCGAGCCCTTCGGTCGGTCGAGCCAGTCACGCAAGATTGGCGAAGTCCGGTGGCATGACCCCTTTCCCTGAGGCTCAGCCCCGGGGGAAGAACGATTTGGCGACCGCTGCGGTGTAGAGCAATCAGCCGTCGAGCGCAGCGACCAGATCTGAGCGGATGGCGCGAAGGCGGGATAATACCGCCCTGGAAGACGACCGGGCATCTCCTCTCTCAGGAGGCGCTTCTTCGGACTCGACTTGCGATTCGATGCGGTTGGCACCAGATCCAGACGGTGCCGACCGGTCGAACCCCTTGAGCGCCCCCTTTGCGCCGCGAAGGGTGTATCCTTCCTTGTTCACCAGCCGGTCGATCTCCTCGACCAGTGCGATGTCCTCCGGCCGGTAATACCGCCTGCCGCCACTACGCTTGAGTGGCCGGAGCTGGGGGAACTGCCCTTCCCAGTAGCGCAGCACGTGCGCCTTGACGCCGAGAGCCTCTCCGACCTCGCCGATCGTGCGCAGCGCGCCTTCGTCCTTGCCGTCGTCGAAACTGGCCACCATCGTCCTATCCGTTTGCCACCCGCTCCTTGAGCAGCTGGCTGGCGCGGAAGGTCAACACCCGCCGCGGTGTGATCGGAACCTCGACCCCGGTCTTGGGGTTGCGGCCGATCCGTTCCTTCTTGTCGCGCAGCACGAAGGTGCCGAAACCCGATATCTTCACATTTTCGCCGTTGCTCATCGCCTCGCACATATGGCGAAGGATTGCCTCGACCAGTTCGAGCGATTCAGCACGGCTGAAGCCGAGCTTGCGGTTGATCGTGTCTGCTAGATCGGCCCGAGTCAGCGTACCCACCGAACGCATCATTTGCGCGTCCTCCCATCCTTGGCGGTGCGACCCTGATGATGGAAAGGTAACCGACTAAGTGGCTGACCGCAATGGAGGTTGCGCCGATTTGCGGCAGATTGTTCACATCCTGACGAGACTGGCACCCCAGGTGAAGCCGCCGCCCATCGCCTCGAACATCACGAGATCGCCGGGCTTGATCCGCCCGTCGCGCATCGCGACGTCGAATGCCAGCGGCACCGAAGCCGCCGAAGTATTGGCGTGCCGGTCGACAGTTACAACGACCTTTTCGGGAGGCAGCCCCAGCTTGCGCGCAGTCGCATCGAGGATCCGGGCGTTCGCCTGGTGCGGGACGACCCAGTCGATGTCCCCGGCAGTGAAGTTTGTTTCGGCGAGAACCGTCTCGAGCACGCTTGCAAGATTGGTGACCGCGTGGCGGAATACTTCCTTGCCCTTCATTCGCAGCTTGCCGACGGTCCCGGTTGTCGAAGGGCCGCCGTCGACATAGAGCAACTCGTTGTGGGCCCCGTCGGCATGAAGCTTGGTGTAGATGATCCCCGGCCCGTCCTCCGCGACATCCTGCGCTTCCAGCACCAAGGCCCCGGCGCCATCGCCGAACAGCACGCAGGTCGTGCGGTCTTCCCAGTCGAGGATCCGGCTGAACGTCTCCGCGCCGATCACCAGCGCGCGGCGAGCCATGCCCGCGCGCAGCATGGAATCGGCAGTCGCCAGGGCGTATAGAAAACCCGAACACACCGCAGCCACATCGAAGGCGATCCCGCCGTGGCATCCGATAATGTCCTGCACCTTTGTGGCGGTGGCAGGAAAGGTCTGGTCCGGAGTTGCCGTGGCGAGCACGATCAATCCGATGTCCGAAGATGCGAGTCCGGCCGACTCGAGCGCCTTCGTGGCAGCTTCGGCAGCGAGCGTTGCCGTGGTTTCGTCCTCGCCTGCGATGAAGCGATTACGGATGCCGGTCCGCTCGACGATCCATTCGTCGCTGGTGTCGACCATCTCCGCCAGCTCGGCGTTCGGCACGCTGCGCTTCGGCAGGGCCGAGCCGCTTCCCCGCACGACGGACCGGATCACGCGGCCTCGCCCCGGTCGCCGGTCGAGCGCAGCCGTGTCTCGCCGAGCGCCGCTAGATCGGCGGCGATCCGCTGGGTGAGGTCGTCTTCGAGCAGTCGCGCGGCAACCGCGACGGCATTGGCGACGCCGGCGGGATTGGCGCTGCCGTGGCTTTTCACCACGACGCCGTTCAGGCCGAGAAAGACTGCCCCGTTGTGATTGTTGGGATCCAGGTGGTGCTTGAGCAGCTCGGTCGCCGGCCGGCTGACGAGGAAGCCGATCTTGGAGCGCAGCGAACTGGTAAATGCATTACGCAACAGGTCGGTCACGAAGCGCGCCGCGCCCTCGATCGCCTTGAGCGCGATATTGCCGGAGAAACCGTCGCACACGACCACATCGGTGGAGCCGCGGTTGATCTTGTCGGCTTCGATGAACCCGTCGAACTGGAGCGCCAGTCCGGTCGCGTCACGCAGGCGGGCGGCGGCATCCTGCAACTGCTCGGTGCCCTTCAATTCCTCGGTGCCGATGTTGAGCAGCCGCACCCGCGGCTCTTCACGGCCGGTGACAATCCGCGAATAGGCGGCGCCCATCAGAGCGAACTGGACAAGATTGCGCGCGTCGCACTCGGTGTTGGCGCCAAGGTCGAGCATCACGACGTCGCTGTCGCCCAGGCTCGGCAACAGTGCCGCCAGCGCGGGTCGATCGATGCCGGGCATCGTGCGCAGCGCCAGCTTGCTCATCGCCATCAGCGCGCCGGTGTTGCCTGCGCTGACCGCGGCACCGGCCTCGCCGGTCTTCACCGCGTTGACGGCAAGACCCATGCTGGTGGTCTTGGCGCGTCGAAGTGCCCTCGTCGGCTGCTCTTCGCCGCTTACGACTCCTTCGCAATGGAGGATTTCGGACGCTCCGCGCATCTGCGGATGTGCGTCGAGCGCGGACTTGATCCGCGTCTCGTCGCCCACCAGCAGAAACTGGAACTTGTCGTGCCTCCGCCGGGCGAGCGCCGCGCCGGAGATCATCGTCTGCACGCCCTCGTCCCCACCCATCGCGTCGACGGCGATACGCGGGAGGCTCATGACGTGACTACCCTAGGCCGGCCGCTACAGGCCGACGGCGATGACTTCGCGGCCGTTGTAGTGCCCGCAGTGCGAGCAGAGGTTGTGCGGGCGCTTGAGTTCACCGCAGTTCGAGCATTCGTGGAATGCCTCGACCTTAAGCGAATCGTGCGACCGGCGCATGCCCCGGCGGCTGGGCGAAACTTTTCTTTTTGGGACGGCCATCGTGGCACCTGTTCCGTATGAATATCAAAGCTGTTGCGGCCCGCCCTAGGCCAGTCCCTCGCAGCGCACAACCCAATGGAGCCGGGAAGCGGCAGACAGGACCCGGCAGTGGCGGGAAGGCGCGCCCTATAGCGCAAATCGCGCCCGTTGCAAGCGCGCGCGGGTGTGCTAGCGAGCGCCCCAAGAGTTTCGCATGGGGAGTGGGGCGGAATGATCCTACCGGTAACGCTTACGTCGGCTGCCGCGGCCGCGATCATCAACATCTGGCTGGCGATGCGCATCGGCCGGCTGCGAATCCAGCACAAGGTTTCGATCGGCGACGACAACGGCGGTCCCCTGACCGCCCGGATGCGCGCGCAGCTCAATTTCGTCGAAAACACCGCGTTCGTGCTGTTCCTGATCGCAGCCATAGAACTGAGCGGCAAGGGCGCGCCCTGGCTCGCATTTGTCGCGGCCATCTACATGCTTGGCCGTGTGGCGCACGGATTCGGTATGGACGGCGGAGCGCTTGGACGCGGACGCATGATCGGCACCCTGATCACGATGCTGACCCAGCTCGGCCTTGCGATCGTCGCGGTGCTGATCGCTCTGGGCGTGTTCTAGGCGGGCTCAGCTCAGTGCGTAGTCGCTGACGAAGGCGTTTGTCTGGCGCTCGCGGCCGAAAGTGCTCGTCGGGCCGTGGCCGGGAATGAAGGTAACGTCGTTGCCGAGCGGCCAGAGCTTCCTGGTGATCGCGTCGATCAGATCCTGGTGGTTGCCCATGGGGAAATCGGTGCGACCGATCGACCCCTGGAAGAGCACGTCGCCAACGATCGCGAACTTGCTCGGCCGATGGAAAAACACCACGTGCCCCGGGGTGTGCCCCGGACAGTGGATCACCTCCAGCGTCAAGTCGCCTACGGTGACGGTATCGCCGTCTTCCAGCCAGCGGTCGGGTTCGAACACCTGCCCGTTGATGCCGTAGTTGCGACCGTCCTCGTCAAGACGGCTGATCCAGAACCGGTCCGCCTCGTGCGGGCCCTCTATCGGCAGCGCGAGTTCCTTTGCCAGTACCCCGCTCTCGCCGCAGTGATCGATGTGCCCGTGCGTGATCAGGATCTTTTCCAGCTGGACCCCGGCCTGGGCCACGCCTGCCTTGAGTCGGTCGAGATCGCCGCCCGGATCGATCAGCGCGCCCTTCATCGTCTTGGTACACCAGATCAGCGAGCAATTCTGCTGAAGCGGCGTCACCGGAATGATCGCGGCGCGCATGGGGGGCGTTTTTGCGAGGTCCGTCATGAGCGGCAAATGGCCGTGCACGGGCAGGAAATCAACCTGATCGGCAACCGGTGGCAGGCACCGGCTCGGTGGCACCGACCGATCCTTCGACAGCCGCCACTCTATGCATTCGGTCCCACCCGAACCACCACCTGACATATTTTTCTTTTATTCCGGGATCAAAAATCCCAACGGGGCTTTTCGCTTGTGAAGCAATACTTTGCCGGTCCGCGAGTTTTGACAATTCTCCGGTTTCCGGGTCGCCATTTGTAAAGAGGGAAGCGGAATTTATGAAGATTATCGGTAAAACACTTACGACATTTGCGGGCGCCATGCTCGCGGTGTCTCCCGTCATGGCAGCCCCTGTCGAGCGCGCGTCCCAGTCGGCCGAGGAAGCCAACGAAATGGGCGGAGGCGCCTGGCTCGGGATCATCGGCGCGGCCCTCGTGGTCGCTCTCGCAGCAATTGCGGCGTTCGACGACAACGGCGACAACCCGGTCAGCCCGTAACAGTTGCCGACGCCGGCATGCCGCCACGGCATTGCTCGAAATTCGACGAAATTTGAAAGGGAACGCATGAACATCGCCCAGAAAACGCTCGCGGCTTTTGCCGGGGCAACCCTCCTCGTCGCCGCGCCCGTTTCGGCCGCTCCGGTCGAGAGAGCCTCGCAGTCAGCCGAAGATGGCGCCCAGATGGGCGGCGGCACTGGCCTGATCTTTATCGTGGCCGCGGTCGCGGTTGCCATTCTGGCCGTCGTCGCGTTCGACAAGGATGGCAACGACAACCCGGTCAGTCCGTAAGACTACCGTCCGGGAAAATATTTCCTATCGCGAGGCGCGCACTGCAAAGTGCGCGCCTCTTTATTTTTCCCGCACGTAATCTTTGGCGGAGTTGCCAGGCCTTTGGCAGGGTCGGTTTACAGTCGCCCGCTTTTCCAGACGACGCGGCCGACGATCTCCAGTTCATCCAGTGCCATCTCGACCGGAGGGTAAGCGCTGTTCTGGCTGAGCAGGGTTGCCCTGCCCGCTCCCGCTGGCGCAAGACGCTTCACCATCAGAACATCGCCCAGTCGCACGACATGGATCCCATCGCGCAGGGTGCGCTGGGCGCGGTCGACCAATATCTCGTCGCCGTCGTGAAGCAGCGGCTCCATCGAATCGCCCTGAACGCGGATCGTCGAGAGCTGCGCCGTCGAGAGCCCTTGCTCCTTGAGCCAGCGGCGGCTGAACCTGAACGAATCGAAGGGACGCTCGTCGGCCGCCAGCGCGCCCGGTCCGGCGGCCGCTCCGACCGGCAGGCGCGGAACCTCGATCCACTCGCCTCGCGCGGGTAACGCCAGCGAGGAATTTTCCTCCGGTGCGCCAAGTTCCGATTCGGACACTCCGAAGAACTGGGCAAGCGTGCGCCGATCGCGCTCTTCCAGCCTGCGCGGAGACCCCTTGCGAATGAACTGCTGCAAGTAACTGGAATTACGCCCTATCATCTCGGACAGGGCGGCCAGACTCGCACCCCTTTCTTGCGCGAGTTCGAGCAATCGAATGCGCGAGGGATCGTCGGGTGGGTTTACCATTTTTCCTTCCTACACGTAGGATTTTTCCTAGACAAGTAGGATTTCGAGTGGTCCCAAGGGCTCTTGATCGCGCCATTTCGAGTTGCCGGCCGCCGGCCGGGACCGAGTTGCAAGGAAGCAGAGAGTCGCATGCTGATCCGGACCATCGAGAAATTCTTGAGAGAGCACGAAATGCCCGCCACCAAGTTCGGCCGACTTGCCGCCAACGATCCCCGCTTCGTGCTCGATCTGCGGATGGGGCGCGAACCCCGGCGCGCGCTTACCTCGCGCGTGGAACATTTCATGAACACATACCGGGAGACCGCGCATGTCGGTTGATTTCAAGCCGCCGCTTCGCACGCCCCTCGGCACCGGCGGACGCCTGCGCGAGGTCGTTCGCCTGCTCGCCGGTAATCACGCGACGGTCGTCGTCCATACCGAGCGCCCATGGGCGAGCGTGACGTTCGAGGGCGCGCGCCACGCGTTCGAGCTCGCGTTCGAAGGCCCCGAGGCGGTCGCTGCCGGCGAGGCATTTATCGAAGCACTACCCGATCACGAGTTCGTCATGCCGGGCCAATTGGTCGCCGACGCTTCGGTAACCGCGGTCGACCACCGGCTGTTGCCCGAACCGCACTTGACGGTCACGTGCGAGCTGTTGCTGCTGAAAGACGCCTAGCCCGCGCTCTCGCGGCGGATGACGAGGTTCCGGATCTCGCTCATGTCCTCCATCGCAAAGCGGATGCCCTCGCGGCCCAGCCCGGAGTCCTTCACGCCGCCGTAGGGCATGTTGTCGACCCGGTAGCTGGGCACATCGTTGACCACCACCCCGCCGACATCGAGCACGTCCCACGCCTCTAGCACCTGATGGATGTCGCGGGTGAACATGCCCGCCTGCAGGCCGAACCGGCTGTCGTTGACCACCTTCAGCGCCTCGTCCCAATCGGTGAACTTCGCAAGGTTCGCTAGCGGGCCGAAGGCCTCCTCGCGGTTTGCCTTGCAGCCGTCGGGCACGCCTTGGAGCAGCGTCGCCTCCAGCATCGCGCCATCGCGCTTCCCACCGCACAGCAACGTCGCGCCGGCTGCAACGGCCTCGTCGATCCAGTCCTTGAGGCGGGTGGCCTCCTTCTCGGAAATCATCGGCCCGATGAAGGTGTCGCGATCCTTGGGATCGCCCGCGACGAGCGTCTTCGTCCTGGCGACGAGCATTTCCTTGAACCGGTCGTAGACATCGGCGTGGATCAGGATGCGCTGGACCCCGATGCAGCTCTGCCCGCTCTGGTAGAACGCGCCGAAGACGATCCGCTCCAGCGCGTGGTCGAGGTCGGCATCCCTGTCGACGATCACCGCCGCATTGCCGCCAAGCTCTAGGATGACCTTCTTCTTGCCCGCCTTTGCCTTTAGGTCCCAGCCCACCCCCGGCGATCCGGTGAAGCTCAACAGTTTCAACCGCTCGTCGGTGGTGAACAGGTCGGCACCGTCCCGGCTGGTGGGAAGGATCGAGAATGCGCCTTCGGGCAGCACGTCGCACTCGGCCAGCACTTCGCCCATGATGATCGCGCCCAGCGGAGTCTTGCTGGCGGGCTTCATCACGAACGGGCAGCCCATCGCGATCGCCGGCGCAATCTTGTGCGCGGCCAGGTTCAGCGGGAAGTTGAACGGCGAGATGAAGCTGCACGGTCCGATCGGCACGCGCTTCCACATGCCCATGTAACCCTTTGCGCGGGCCGAGATGTCGAGCGGCTGGACCTCTCCGTAATTGCGCGTGGCCTCCTCGGCGGCGATGCGGAAAGTGTCGACCAGCCGGGTGACCTCGCCCTCGCTGTCCTTGATCGGCTTGCCCGCCTCGACGCAGAGGGCGTAGGCGAGTTCGTCGAACCGCTCCTGGAACCGCTCGACGCAGTGCTGGAGCACCTGTTGCTTCTCGTAGCTTGCGAGCCGCGCCATCGGCTCGGCCGCGCGGACCGCCCCGGCGATGGCCTCGTCGATGACGTCGGGCGTCGCGAGCGCGGTGCGGAAGGCGACCTCGCCAGTGTACTTGTCCGTAACCTCGAGATCGGTGTTCGGCTGCGCCGCCTTGTTGTTGAGGTAGAGCGGGTAGGTGTCCTTGAGCTTGATCATACGATCCTCCTGACAGACCAATTCAGAGAGGCTCGGAAAGCTCCGCGCGGACGATTTCGCCGCTAGTACCCCTTCACCGGGTCGAAGATCGGCGCGAGCGGTTCTCCAGCCACGTAGCGGCGACAATTCTCGACGAACCTCTCGGCCGACCGAACGAACATCTTCGCCTGCGCGCGGCCCGACAGGTGCATGGTTAGCTGCGCGTTCTCGAGGCTCCAGAGCGGATGTTCCGCCGGCAGCGGCTCGGGCGTCGTCACGTCCAGCAGCGCGCCGCCGATCGACTTCGCGTCGAGCGCGGCGACGAGCGCATCCTGGTCGACAACCGCGCCGCGCGCGATGTTCACCAGCACCGCGCTGTCCTTCATCGCGGCGAGTTCATCGGCCCCGATCATCGCATCGGTTTCAGCCGTCGCGGGGACTGCGAGGATGACCCAGTCGAACTCGCCGAGTCGGGCGCGCCATTCGCCGGGACCCAGCGCACCGTCCGCGGGCGTGCGCCGGACCGGAACGACTTCCACGTCGAACGCCTCGAGCCGGGTCTTCACCAGCTTGCCGATCGCCCCCATGCCGAGAAGCAGCGCGCGGCTGCCGGAAAGTTCCATCTTGCCGGGGGAATCGGCCAGCCACTCGTGCCGGTCCTGCGCACGCACGACCTCCCGATAGCCCTTCGCGTGCACCAGCATCAGCATCACGACGTATTCGGCGATGGTCAGCGCGTTGATCCCGGCGCCATTGGTGACCGTGACCTTGCGCTCGACCAGCACGTCCATCGGCAGGAAGTCGAGTCCCGCGTAGATCGAGTTCAGCCACTTCAGCTTGCCCGCCGCGCGCACCGCCTCGATCATCGGCTCCTTCTTGTCGAGGTCGAACCAGCCGATCTCCGCCTCGGGCGCGAGGGCGAGGAGTTCCGGGACCGAGGTGTACCACCTGGGCTCGATCTCCGGCGGCAGCCGGGATTCGATCAGCGGGCGAACGAGGCCCGAGAGCACGGCAACGGTCATAGCTTCCAGTCCCATCCCAGCGGATCGCCGTCCATCACCTCGACCCCTCGTGCCGCGAGTTCGTCGCGGATGGCGTCGGAGGCGGCGAAGTCCTTTTCGGCGCGCGCCTGCTTGCGGCGGGCGAGCGCGGCATCGATCTCGCCTTCGGTGATCGTCGCCGAAGCGGGGCGCAGGCGCAGGTCTTCGCGTGTGAGCCTGAGCAGGTTCAGGCCCAGGACGGCATCCATACCTTCGACCGCCGCTCGCTTCGCCCCGGCGTCGACCTTCTTCGTCGCGAGCGCTTCATCGAGCGCGGTCAAGGCGACTGCGGTGTTGAGGTCGTCGGAGACTGCATCGTCGAACTTCTGCACCATCGGGGCGAACTTCGGATGTTCATCCCCAGTCTCGACATCCCGCAGCGGCGCGGCCGCCATGACCATCCGCTTGAGCCTGACGAGCGCGGCCCCCAGGCCCTCCCACGTGAATTCGAGCTCGCTGCGATAGTGCGCCTGGAGGCACATCAGCCGGTAGGCGAGCGGGTGGTAGCCGCGATCGACCAGCGCCTGCAGCGTGAGGAAATCGCCGGTCGACTTTGACATCTTGCCTCGCCGGTCGACGAGGAAATTGTTGTGCATCCAGATGCGCGCGCCGGTGTCGGCCCCGCAGGCGTGCGCCTGATTCTGGGCGATCTCGTTCGGGTGATGAATCTCGCGGTGGTCGATCCCGCCGGTATGGATATCGAACGGATGGCCGAGCAGCTCCGCACTCATCACCGAGCATTCGATGTGCCACCCCGGCGCGCCGCGGCCCCACGGCGAGTCCCACTCCATTTGTCGGCTCTCGCCCGGCGGGGTCGTGCGCCAGAGCGCGAAGTCGGCGGCGTGACGCTTGCCCTCGACGCTCTCGATACGCCCTTCCCCGTCGTCGGTGGAGGCGCGCGCCAGCCGTCCGTACTCGGGCACGGTCGAGACGTCGAAATAGAGCCCGCTGTCGAGCCGGTAAGCGTGCTTCCCCTCGATATCGGCGTTCCACGCGATCATCGCCTCGACGTAATCGGTCGCGCGGGGATGATGCGCGGGCTTGCGGATGTTCAGCCGCGCGAGATCCGCCTCGAACACCTCCTGGTAATGCCGCGCGATGTCCCACGCGCTCTTGCCCTGCGAAGCCGCGGCCTTCTCCATCTTGTCATCGCCCGCGTCGGCGTCGCTCGTCAGGTGGCCGACGTCGGTGATGTTGATGACGTGGGTAAGCTTGTAGCCCTTGAAGCTCAGCACGCGGCCCAGCGTGTCGGCGAACACGTAGGCGCGCATGTTGCCGACGTGCTGGTAGTTGTAGACCGTCGGTCCGCACGAATAGACCCGCGCCTCTCCCGGATGGATCGGCTGGAACGTCTCCAGGCTGCGGGTCAGCGAGTTGAAAAGCTTCAGGTCGGCCATGAACGACGGGTTAGCGGCACGCGGCCAAGCGTCAATCCCAACCTTCCCAACGCACCGCCTCGTCCAAGGGCGCACGTGCGACGGGAAACCGATTCACCGGGGCATCCCTGTCACCCCACCCGATCGCGAGGCCGCAGAAGAACGTGTGATCGTCCGGGATGTGGACGACCTCGCGAATCTGCGGAGAATAGACCGCCCACGCCTCCTGCGGGCAGGTATCGAGGCCCTCCTCGCGGGCGAGCAGCATGATCGTCTGCAGCCACATTCCGATGTCCGACCACTGCGGCGGACCCATGTATTTCGGCGTGTGGACCAGCATCAGCACGGGCGCGCCGAATGCGCGGAAGTTGTTGGCGAACCACATCAGCCGCCTGGCCTTGTCCTCGCGCGGAATCCGAAGTGCGCCGTACATGTCCTCGCCCACCCCGCGCCGACGTTGCTCGTACGCGCCGTCGAGTTCGGGGGGATAGACGTGATACTCGGGCGCATGGGCCGCGCGGCCCTTGGGAAACTCTTCGGCAATCCGCGCGAACAGCCGCTGCATCGGCTCTCCGGTAAGCACGATCCCATGCCACGGCTGGGTATTCCCGCCCGACGGCGCGCGCTGCGCCTTTTCGAGGATGCGTTCGATGATCGCGCGATCGACGGACTTGTCGAGAAATGCACGGACCGAGCGGCGGCTGTCGACCGCCTCGCTTACCGAAATCGCCACAGCATTCCCTTCCTGCACCCAGTCAACGATCATCGCTCATCCGGGCACCGGCCTTGGCACCCAACGCACCCGCGGCAGCGCCCGGCAGCGCCATGATCGCGAGCACGACCAGTCCCGGCACGATCATCGAACCGATGCCGGTTGTCGCCAGCATGATCGGCATCTGCGCCAGTACGAACAGGGCTCCGCTCAAGGCTGCCCTGCGCGGATACAACGCGCCGATCAATGCACACAGAACCATCGCCAGAAGATAGATGTAGCCAAATCCCGGCGCGTCCCAAGGCTCGCGCACGTCGGAAGCCGAGGCAGTTGCCCACCAGAACAGCAATCCTGCCACGGCGCCGATCAAGGGACCCCTGGCAGCCACCCGCTCTCACTCCACCTCGAAAAGTTCCGCCAGCTGTTCGGTCATCGTCCCGCCAAGCTGTTCGACGTCCATGATCGTCACAGCGCGCTTGTAGTAGCGGGTGACGTCGTGGCCGATGCCGATGGCGACGAGCTGGACGGGCGACTGCTTCTCGATCCAGTCGATCACCTTGCGCAGGTGCTGTTCCAAATAGCCGGCGCTGTTCACGCTCAGCGTCGAATCGTCGACCGGTGCGCCGTCCGAGATCACCATCAGGATGCGGCGGTCCTCCGGCCGGGCGAGCAGGCGGTCGTGCGCCCACAGCAGCGCCTCGCCGTCGATGTTCTCCTTCAGCAGACCTTCGCGCATCATCAGGCCGAGGTTGCGGCGCGCGCGGCGCCACGGGTCGTCCGCCTTCTTGTAGATGATGTGGCGCAGGTCGTTGAGGCGGCCCGGCTGCGGCGGCTTGCCTTCGGCAAGCCAGGCCTCGCGGCTCTGGCCGCCTTTCCACGCACGGGTGGTAAAGCCGAGCACCTCGGTCTTCACCCCGACTTGCTCGAGCGTGCGCCCGAGAATGTCGGCGCTGATCGCGGCGATGGAAATCGGGCGGCCGCGCATCGAGCCCGAATTGTCGATCAGCAGCGTGACGACCGTATCCTTGAACTCGACGTCGCGCTCGATCTTGTAGCTGAGCGAATGGCCGGGGCTGACCACCACGCGGGCAAGCCGCGCGGCATCGAGCAGGCCTTCTTCCTGGTCGAAATCCCAGCTGCGGTTCTGCTGCGCCATCAGGCGGCGCTGGAGCCGGTTGGCGAGGCGCGTGACGACGCCCTGCAAGCCGGTAAGCTGGCTGTCGAGATAGGCGCGGAGCCGGTCGAGCTCGTCGGGATCGCAAAGCTCGGTCGCCTCGATCACTTCGTCGAACTTGGTGGTCCAGGCCCTGTAGTCAAAGCCTTCCGGAATGTCGGTCCACGGGCGGTTCGGGCGCACGGGCATCATGCCCTCCTCGCCCTCGTCGCCGGGTTCGCCGCCTTCCATGTCTTCCTCGGACGACATCTCGGTCTCGCCGTCGCCGTCGCCTTCATCCTCGGACATTTCGCCGGCCATCTCGGTGGCCTGCGGGTCGCCCTGACCCTCGCTCTCGTCCTCGCCCTCGTCTTCCTGGTCTTCGCCCTCGGGCTCCTCACCGTCGTCGCTGTCGTCGGACGTCTGGTCCATGTCGTCGGGCAACGTCAGGTCGAGGTGGCGCAGGAGGTCGAGCGAGAGGTTCTGGAACGCCTTCTGGTCTTCGAGCGAATCGGCCAGCGCATCGAAGTCGGCACCGGCGCGCTCCTCGATCCATTCGCGCACCATCTCGACGCCCGCCGCCGCACGCTCGGGCACCGGCTGGCCGGTCAGCTTTTCGCGCAGGATCAGGCCGAGCGCGGTGGGGAGCGGAACGTCCTCCTTGCGCATCGCACGGGTGATCGGGTCGGCCGCGGTGCGCAGCTGCATCGCCGCATCAAGATTTGACCGTATGCCGCTGTATTCATTCGATCCCATCGCTTCGTAGCGGACCATTTCCGCAACGTCGTAACAGGCGCGGGCGACCGGCTCGATGGGCGCGCCACGGGCGTGCAGCGCCTCATTGTGGTGCGCCATCCGCAGCGCGAAACCGTCGGCCACGCCGCGCGCCTCGCGCACCTGGTCGGGCGGCAGCGAGCGGCCCGGTAGCGGCACCCTCATCTGCTTGCCGCGCAGGGTCGGCGTATCGGCGCTCCACGCGACCTCGACCTCAGCCTCGTGCGCCAGCGCCCGGCTGGCGCCGGTCAGCGCGTGCTTGAAGCGGTCGAGAGGGGTTTCGTCGGCCAAGCGGTCCTGCCCTTAGAGAATGCTTTGGCCGGTCTTCGCCCAGTCGGCGAGGAAGCCCTCGATCCCCTTGTCGGTCAGGACATGGTTGGCGAGGCTCTTGATGACCTTGGGCGGCGCGGTCATCACGTCGGCGCCGATGCGCGCACTTTCAAGCACGTGGACTACGTGCCGGACACTTGCGACGAGGATTTCCGTCGAGAAATCATAGTTGTCGTAGATCAACCTGATATCCCGGATGAGGTCCATTCCGTCGAACCCATTGTCATCGTGACGGCCGACGAACGGCGAAACGAAGGTCGCCCCCGCCTTCGCCGCGAGCAGCGCCTGGTTGGCCGAGAAGCACAGCGTCACGTTCACCATCGTGCCCTCGCTGGTGAGTGCCCGGCAGGTCTTGAGCCCGTCGATCGTGAGCGGCACCTTGATGCAGACGTTGTCGGCGATCTTGCGGAGGACTTCTGCCTCCTTCATCATCGTTTCGTGGTCGAGCGCGACGACCTCGGCCGAAACCGGCCCGTCGACGATACCGCAGATCTCCTTCGTGACTTCCATGAAGTTGCGGCCCGACTTGGCGATGAGCGAAGGATTGGTGGTCACGCCGTCGAGCAGGCCCGCATCGTTCAGGTCGCGAATGTCGGCGATCTCGGCGGTGTCGGCGAAGAATTTCATGGGTAACGGCTCTCCGGAAAAGCGATTCCCGGAAAGCCTTAGCTGGCGGGGCGCACGGTGGCTAGAAGGCGTTCCCGGCGCCGAACACGCCCATGATCAACGGATCGTTCGTGCTCGCCGGATCGCGGCGGATCGCCGCTTCCTCGAGGCCGATCTGGTCCCAGATCACGTTGTCGACGGTGCCGGTGAACGTGCGCGCGACTTGCGGCACGTCTACCCCCGTCAACGCGGCGAGAGCTTCGCCGACGATCGGATCGCTCGCGACGCGCAGGCCCTCGCCGACTTCGGGCAGCATCGCGTCGATCAGCCGGGTGCCCATGTTCTGGCGCAGGTAGCTGGTTGCCGACGTAGGCCCACCGCGAACAAGGTCGACCGCGTTCTGGAAGCCGACGACGCGAATGGTATCGGCGACCACCGGCGCAGCGCGCTGGGCGGCGTCGAATGCGACCGGCGCAAGCGCGCGGGCGAGCCTGTCCTTGAACAGCCCCGAAGTGAGGACGCGGCTGAGCACGCCGCCCCGCGCGCCGAGAAACTGGTCGAAACCGAGCTGGGCGACCTGCTGGTCCCAGAATCCGCCCGGTGCGGCCATGCGGTCGAACGCGCGCGAGCTCGACAGGAACAGCAGCCGCGCGATCGCGTCGGTGAAGCTGAACCCGCCGTAAGGGCCTGCGCATGCCGGCAGTACCAGCGCGCCGGCGGAAACGCCGAGGCCGGCCAGAAACTTCCGCCGGTGAAGAATGGAAGGGGTGTTCAGTATTTCGGTCATTGCAAGGTCCTCTTAGCCTTGCCGCCCCACCCCGGCGGCGCCCATATGGGCCTGAAAACATGAACCGCGCCCGACTTGTCATCTTCAACGCCGCACTCGGCCCGCTCGACTACCGCGTTCCGGAAGGGATGCACGTCGAACCGGGTTCGGTCGTCGTTGCGCCACTGGGCCCTCGCCAGATCGTCGGGATCGTCTGGGAGGCTGAACGGCTCCCCGCGAGCGAGGTTCCGGACAGCAAGCTGCGCCCTCTGGTCGGCACCCTGCCGGTCCCTCCGCTGCGTGCCGAACTCAGGCGGCTGATCGAATGGACCGCCGATTACTACTGCGCCCCGATCGCATCGGTCGCGCGGATGGTGCTGGCGAGCGGCGGCGCGCTCCGCGGACCGGCGACGATGACCGAATATCGCCTCAGCGGCGGGATGCCGGAACGGATGACTCCGCAGCGCGAGGCGGCGATCGGGGCGCTTGAAGGCGAGCAGGCGACGATCCGCGAACTGTCTGGCATCGCGGGAGTCAGCGAGGGCGTGCTGCGCGGTCTCGTCAATCAGGGCGTGCTTGAGCCGGTCGAGGTCGATTGCGACAGACCCTACCCGCCGGCACGCGCCGATTTCGCTGTTCCGGTGCTGAATTCAGCGCAGGAAGAGGTGTCGAAAACCATCATCTCGGCGGTCGAGGCGCGCAAGTTCGCGCCCTTCCTGCTCGACGGAGTAACGGGCTCGGGCAAGACCGAAGTCTATCTCGAGGCGGTCGCAAAGGCGCTCGAAATGGACCGCCAGACGCTCGTCCTGCTACCCGAAATCGCGCTGACCGAGGCGTTTTTGCGCCGGTTCGAGGACCGTTTCGGCGTGCCCCCCGTCGTCTGGCATTCGAGCCTCAAGTCGACCGAACGCCGCCGTGCATGGCGCGCGATTGCCGCCGGAGAGGCGCAGGTCGTCGTCGGCGCACGCTCGGCTTTGTTCCTGCCTTACAGCAACTTGGGCCTGATCGTGGTCGACGAAGCGCACGAGATCAGCTTCAAGCAGGATGAAGGCGTGCGCTACAACGCGCGCGACGTCGCAGTGATGCGCGCCCGGTTCGAGAAGATCCCGGTGGTGCTCGCCAGCGCCACACCCGCGCTCGAGAGCCTGCAGATGGCGGAGAGCGGCATCTACGAGCGGCTGGTGCTCGACGACCGCTACGGCGGCGCGCGGCTGCCCGACATCGACACGATCGACCTGACCGAGGAAAAACCCGCCCGCGGCCGCTGGCTCGCCCCGCGGCTGGTCGCGCAGATGGAGGAACGGCTTGCGCGCGGCGAACAGTCGCTGCTGTTCCTCAACCGCCGCGGTTATGCTCCGCTAACCCTTTGCCGCAATTGCGGTTTTCGCTTCGAATGTCCGAACTGCACCGCCTGGCTGGTCGAGCACCGCTTTTCGCAGCGCCTCGCCTGCCACCATTGCGGGCACGAAGCCGCGCTCCCGCCCGCCTGCCCCGAATGCGGAGAGCCCGACTGCCTCGTAGCGTGCGGTCCCGGCGTGGAACGGATTGCGGACGAGGTGGCCGAAATCTTGCCGGAAGCGCGCATTGCTGTCGTAACCAGCGATACCGTCAATTCGCCCGAGCGCGCCGCCGAATTCGTCGCCAAGGCGGAGAGCGGCGCGGTCGACGTCATCGTCGGCACCCAGCTTGTGACCAAGGGTTTTCACTTCCCCGAACTGACGCTCGTGGGGGTCGTCGACGCCGACCTCGGCCTCGAGGGCGGAGACTTGCGCGCGGCAGAGCGGACTTACCAGCAGGTCGCACAAGTCTCCGGCCGCGCCGGCCGCGGGGAGAAACCCGGCGAAGTGCTGATCCAGACCCGCCATCCCACCGCCCCGGTCATCGCGGCACTCGCCGCCGGCGACCGCGACGCATTCTACGAGGCAGAAACCGAGGCCCGTCGTCACGCGGGCGCACCGCCATTCGGCCGCTGGGCGGCGATCATCGTGTCCAGCGAAGACGAGGCCGAAGCGCGCGAAGCGGCGCACCGGATCGGCGACACCCGCCCCAACGTGCCTGACGTCGCGATCCTCGGCCCCGCCCCCGCGCCCCTGAGTCTGCTGCGCGGTCGCTACCGCTATCGCCTGCTGATCAACGCCCGCCGCAGCGCGCAGGTGCAGGACGTGATCCGCGACTGGCTCGGCGCACTGAAGTTTCCGCAGGGCGTTCGCGTGTCGATCGACATCGATCCGTACAGTTTCGTTTAGGCGACGCAGCCCAAGCTACACGTCGATCGCACTCGCATCCCGCTCGCTTCAAGCCTAGGCCGAGGTGGACCGAACCGACGCAAGAGGAATTTCATATGCTCACAGTTCACCACCTGCGCTTGTCGCAGTCCGAACGCATCGTCTGGCTGTGCGAGGAACTGGGGCTCGATTACGATCTGAAGCTTTATACCCGGCGGACAGATAACAACCTTGCGCCCGATGAATACAAGGCGCTGCATCCGATGGGAATTGCGCCGGTCATCGAGGATTCCGGAACTGTGCTGGGCGAAAGCGGCGCGATCATCGACTGGATTATCGCCAAACACGCGCCCGATACGCCGCTCGTGCCGAGCGCGGACAGCCCGGATTTTGCCGACCATCTGTTCTTCTACCACTGGGCGAATGCGACATTCATGACCAACGGGATGATGGCGCTCGTGGCGAGCAGGATGGTCGAGGCAGGTCAGGTGCCACCCTTCGTGGCCGATCGCATGGCGAAAAGCTGGGCGATCATCGAGAACCGGCTGGGTGAGGCTGACTATTTCGGCGGCGCGAACCTGACCACGGCGGACATCATGATGGGCTTCCAGCTCACCACCAGCCGCGCGATGAGCGGCATGAGCATCGACGGGATGCCGAACCTCAAGGCTTACCTCAGACGGATTGGCGAACGCCCGGCCTATCGGCGCGCGATGGAAAAGTGCGAACCAGGTATGACACCTAAGCTCGACTAGGCATCGACCACTTGTTCCCGGGACATTCGCCGGCGGACCCACCACGGACGCACCAGATTGCCCTTTCGCACGGCGCGGTAGACGAGGTAGACGCCGAACACGGTCGCCAGAACGAGCGCAACAATCGACGCCTCGAGACCGAACGCGCCGCCCGAAATCAGTTCGCTGCCGCTGGTGTGTGACTCCACGAGTTCATCGACTGCACCGCCGGAAACCGGAATGTCCCAGATGTAGCCTTGCGTCACGTTCCAGCCGAAGTGGATGCCGATCGCGAGCCACAGGTTGCGGGTGAGCATATACGCTCCGCCGAGCATAATCCCCGCCTCGAAGGCAATTGCCAGCGAACTGAACACCGTCGCGTTGGGGTTGCCGTAGTGCGCTATGCCGAACAGCGCGGAACTGAACGCGAGGGCAAACCAGCTGCCGCCGAATTCCTCCAGAAAGCGGAAGATAATCCCGCGCACGACAATTTCTTCGACAAACGCGGCTTGCAGGCCAGCCCCGAAAAGCAAGACGGCGAAGCTTGTGCTGCCGCCCCAGCCACTGATCGAATAACTACCGAGCAGCGCCACGCAGGCGACGATCAGCGTCATCAGGATCGCGGCAATCACGGTTCCTTGGGCGAAGCCCACCGCCCGATTGTCGAATGTCAGGTCGTCTCGCGGTCCTTCGCCAAGCCGCGTCACGACCAACTTGTACATCCCCGCCGAAATCAGGGTCGCCACGATCAGGACCAGAGACGTGGCAACCGACGTCGCGGAACTATTCGATGACAGTTTTTGCACCGCGATCGCGAATATGCCAGCCGGGGCGAGCACCGCGATAATCCCGACGACAAGTGCGACGAGAGGGAATTCGAAAATCCGGCGCCAAAGGGGCCTGGTCCGTTGTGCGTCCTCGCGGTCGTTCATCGCTTCACGGGGCCTGAACTTTGCGGCCAAGTCAATTGGCGCTGCACCGCGTTATCGACCGAAAAAAGCAAGGCGGCCAAACAATCTCGCATCGACCCGTTACTCTACTCCCTCGCGCCTCAGCAGTTCGCGCTTGATATCCGTTCCGTAAGCGTAACCGCCCAGGTCGCCGCCGGTTCGGACTACCCGGTGGCACGGGATCAGCACGGCGACGTTGTTGCGCGCGTTCGCGCTGCCGGCGGCGCGTACCGCCTTCGGATTTCCCGCGGCAGCGGCGATCTCCGCGTAAGTTCGCGTCTCGCCCGGGGGTATCGCGCGAAGAGCTTTCCAACACGCTTCCTGAAAGGCGGTGCCCTTCACATCGAGCGGGATGTGCGCAGATCGAGCCGGCATTTCGACAGTCGCGACGACTTCTGCCAGCAATCGCTCGAACGCCTCTCCACCCTCGACCAGTTCCGCATTTGGGAACCGGCGCGCGAGCTCATCCGGTCCCTCCGCGAAGGACAGGCGACACACGCCCTTGTCGGTCGCCGCGACGAGCATCGCGCCAAGCGTGGTGTCGACAACCGCCCAGTGGATCGTCGTGCCGCGCCCCCCGTCGCGCCATGCCGAAGGCGCCATGCCCATCTTGTCCTCCATGGCTTCGTAGAACCGGCTGGGACTTTCGTAGCCGGCGTCATATATCGCGTCGGTCACCCGCCCTCCCTTGGTCAACGCAGCGCGCGCACGCTCCTCGCGCAAGGCGCGGGCGTATGCGGCGGGCGAGAGCCCGGTGGCGCGGACGAAGATGCGCTGGAAGTGGCTCCGCGAATAGCCGCTGAGCGCGGCCAGTTCATCCAGCCTTGGTGAACCCTCCGACGCCTTTATTTCGTCGATCGCCGCCTTCACTGCCGCTTCTTCGCGCGAGACATCGTTTGGTGCACAGCGCTTGCAGGCTCGAAGGCCGGCCTCCTCTGCCTCGGCGGAACTGGCGTAGAAGCGCACGTTCTCGCGCTTCGGAGCGCGCGCCGGGCAGCTCGGGCGGCAGTAGATCCCGGTCGAATGCACCCCCGTGACGAACTGGCCGTCGAAGCGGCGGTCCTTGGCCAGCGCAATGAGCCAGCGGTCGTCGTCGGAGAGGTCTTGGGAGGAGTCGGTCATCGTTCAGCCTCGTTGGTGCCACAAGCGGGAAAGGCTGAACAGGTAGAGCCCCTCGCCGAAGCGTGCGTCCCGCGGCTTGCGGTCAATGCCGGGTGCGGGCAAAAGCCGGCATCCATGGTTCGCATTCTCCTGGCCCTCGCCGCGCTGGTCGCGCTCGTCGTGCCCTCGCCCGCACGACCCGAAGCATCGGACATCGCGATCGCCGCGCGCGGCGTGGTCCGGGTGGTCATTATGGGGACCGACGGGCAGCGCGTCTTCCCGGTCAGCCACGGCACCGGCTTCGCGGTCACTCCGACGAAGATCGTCACGAATGCCCACGTCGTGAGCGA
Source organism: uncultured Alphaproteobacteria bacterium (assembly GCA_963740025.1). Lineage (GTDB taxonomy): Bacteria > Pseudomonadota > Alphaproteobacteria > Sphingomonadales > Sphingomonadaceae > Tsuneonella. The sequence continues at coordinate 91,053 of CAVUCI010000003.1, read as the reverse complement.
GTTGCTCCAGGACGATACCTTGCGCATAGCCGTAGTCCCGCCCGACGGCGACGGCGCGGACTACGGCAAGGTCGTGACTGTCTCGAGCGCAAAGGACCTCGCCATCATCGAGATCACCGGAGCACTGCGCCTGCCGCCGCTGACCTTGAGCGGGATCGCAGCGGGAGACGGTGAGGAGGTTGCCGCAGTCGGCTACCCGATGAATGTCGACCGCGCACAGGGTCTCGATCTCGCGGACCTGTTTCGCCCTCAGCCGCCGGTGAAGAGCCGCGGTTTTGTGTCGGGCATTCGGCCCAGCCGTGATTTCGATACCGTTCTCCACACCGCGCCGATCGCGCGAGGAAATTCTGGCGGCCCACTGCTCGATGGTTGCGGTCGCGTACTGGGGGTCAACAGCTTCGGGACAACGTCCGACGATGGGGCCGACGCCGAGTTCTCGTTCGCGGTTTCCGAGCGCGAGCTGATACAGTTCCTGAAGTCGGCCGGCATCGATCCTGCGGTGAACGCGATGCCCTGCCGTTCGATGGCGCAGCTCGATGCCGCCGAACGCGAACGCTTGCAGGCCGAGCAGTCCGCCGCACGTGCCCGCATGGCAGAGCGCGCCGAGACTCAGCGCGAAAAGCGTGAACGTGCGCAGCTCGAGGCGCAGCTGTCGGTGATGGATGAGCGCGAGAACGCGATGGCTTTCGCCGCGCTGCTGATCCTCCTCGCGGCCGGATCCGGCTTTGCCGCATGGAACCTGCGCGGTAGCGATGACGGCGGCAAGAGGATGCGCATCGCCGGAGCAATCAGCGCGGTCGCGACCACCGCCGCGATTGCCGTCTGGCTGACCCGGCCCGGCCTCGATGCGATCGATCGGCGCGTGGCCGACGCGATGGCCGAGGGGCGCGAAGCGGAAGGTGCCAAGCCGACCGAGCCAGCGCCCGCCGCAGCCGAGCTGACCTGCTCGATCGTTCCCGAGCGCAGCCGTATCGTGAGTGAGCCGCCCAAGGACCTCGATTTCGGGTGGAACCCCTACGGCTGCGTCAACGGGCGCACGCAGTATGGATTCGCAAACGGTAAGTGGACCCGGCTCTTCGTGCCCAACACCGAAGACACGGTGTCGGTGAACAGCTTCGACCCCAAGACCCGCACGTTCCGCATCGATCGCTTTCCGCTGTCGCAATCGGCAATGGCCCGCGCACGCGAGGCGCGCGGCCGATACACGGCGCCGGTCTGCGGAGCCGATGATGCCGCCGGCCAACTCGGCGAGAAACAGTCGGGTGTGGATGCGCTCTTGCCAGACCAGCCGAGCGAGCGGCTAGTCTACGCCTGCAAACCCAAAAGGGATTAAGCCGCCAGCGCCTCGCCGCTCAGAGTGATGCGGTGCATCTCGCGCTCATGGCCGTGATAGTCGTTCATCGCGTTGTGCCACGTCGTGCGGTTGTCCCAGATTGTCACCGTGCCGGGTTTCCATTCGACGACGCATTGGTTGTCGGCTTCCAGAGCCGCACCAATCAGGCGCCCAAGCAGGGGAAGGCTCTCTTCCCGGGACTGGCCCTCGAAGTGCATCGTAAAGCTGCCGTTGACGTAGAGCAGCTTGCGACCGGTTCGCGGATGCCGGACGACCACGGGATGGACGGCTCCGGTCCTGACGTCCTGCCCGCGTAGGTCCCCGCCCTGATCGGTCCGCGCATAAATGCCGTCGGCCTTGTACACGTGATCGGCGGTGTGGAACGCCTTCAGGTCCGCGATCGCGGCCTTGAGGTCGGCGGGCAGCGAATCGTATGCCGCTCCCATGTGCGCGAAATGCGTGTCGCCCCCTGACGGCGGCAGCGTGCGGGCGACGAGGATCGATCCCATCGCCGGCACCTGATCGTAACTGTGATCCGTGTGCCAGGCACCGCCGATATTGGTCTGCTGGTCCGCGCTCTTCTTCACGATCGCGATCTGGGGATATTTCTCCTGCAGCGGGAAATAGTTGTTGATGTCGATCCCGCCCCAGCGCTCGGCAAGCGCGATGTGTTCCTCGGGGGTCAAGGCCTGCTCTCGCAGGACAGCGACCCCGCGGTCATAGACGAGTTCCTTGAGTGCCTCCAGTTCGTCGCCCTCCACCGTCGCCAGATCGATGGCCCGCACCTCGGCACCGATGTTGGTTGCCATGGGGGTCCATTCCATCGCAGATCTCCCTTATCGTTGCATCTCTGGATACCTCACCCCGGCGTCATCGGAAAGCATCTACGCCCGACTCCGGTTGCATCCCTGCAAACCCGGTGATAGGGGCGCGCCAGCCTTGCCCGGGGAGCCTTGCGGCTGTCCATTTCGCGGCAAAGCCCAAATTCGAATTTCCCGGATCCAAGAGGACCATCGCGCGTGGATATTTCCGCCGGTATTCAGGCTAGCCTAGCAGGGCGTTACGCCTCTGCATTGTTCGAACTCGCCAGCGAGGCGGGGACGGTGACGGCGGTCGAATCGGACCTCGACACGCTTGCCGCGGCACTGGCCGAATCGTCCGATCTGCGGGAACTGACGACGAACCCCGAAATCGGTCGCAAAGCCCAGGGCTCCGCGATCGAAGCCGTCGCCGGCACACTCGGTCTTTCGGAGTTGACGAAAAAGTTCCTCGGCACACTCGCGGGGAACGGGCGCCTGTCGCACCTGGGCGACGTGGTTCGTGCGTTCAACACGATCGCCGCCGCCCAGCGAGGCGAAGTGACCGCCGAAGTCACCAGCGCCCACGCCCTGACCGACGCGCAGATCGACCAGCTCAAACAGAAGCTGACCGCGCGCGAGGGTCGCACCGTAAAGCTTTCCACCAAGGTGGACCCGGACCTGCTCGGCGGGCTCGTGGTCACCGTGGGGTCCCAGCGGATCGACGGTTCGATCCGCACCCGTCTCAACTCCCTCGCTCAGGCCATGAAGGCCTAAGGGCGCAAGCCCGTCCCTGAAAAGGTACATCACGTCATGGAAATTCGCGCCGCAGAAATCTCCAAGGTCATCAAGGACCAGATCGCCAATTTCGGCACCGAGGCGGAAGTCTCGGAAGTCGGTTCGGTGCTTTCGGTCGGTGACGGCATCGCCCGCATCCACGGCCTCGACAAGGTCCAGGCCGGCGAGATGGTCGAATTCAATGGCGGCGTGCAGGGCATGGCGCTTAACCTCGAGGCCGACAACGTCGGCGTCGTGATCTTCGGCTCGGACGCCGAGATCAAGGAAGGCGACAGCGTCAAGCGCACCGGCACCATCGTCGACGTTCCAGTCGGCAAGGGCCTGCTCGGCCGCGTGGTCGACGCGCTCGGAAACCCGATTGACGGCAAGGGCCCGATTGTATCCGACGAGCGTCGCCGGGTCGAAGTGAAGGCGCCGGGCATCATCCCGCGGCAATCGGTGAACGAACCTGTCCAGTCGGGGCTCAAGGCGATCGACGCTCTCGTGCCCGTCGGCCGCGGCCAGCGCGAATTGATCATCGGCGACCGCCAGACCGGCAAGTCGGCCGTCGCGATCGACACCTTCATCAACCAGAAGGGCGTCAACGCCTCGGATGACGAGAGCAAGAAGCTTTACTGCATCTACGTCGCCGTCGGCCAGAAGCGTTCGACCGTCGCCCAGCTCGTCAAGACGCTCGAGGAAAACGGGGCGATGGAATATTCCATCATCGTCGCCGCGACCGCTTCCGAGCCGGCTCCGCTGCAGTACCTTGCGCCCTACACCGGTTGCACGATGGGTGAGTTCTTCCGCGACAACGGCATGCATGCGGTGATCGTGTATGACGACCTTTCGAAGCAGGCCGTCGCCTATCGCCAGATGTCGCTGCTGCTCCGCCGCCCGCCGGGCCGCGAAGCCTATCCCGGCGACGTGTTCTACCTCCACAGCCGCTTGCTCGAACGTGCGGCGAAGATGAACGACGCCAATGGCGGTGGTTCGCTGACCGCGCTGCCGATCATCGAGACGCAGGCCGGCGACGTGTCCGCCTATATTCCGACCAACGTGATTTCGATCACCGACGGCCAGATCTTCCTCGAAACCAACCTCTTCTTCCAAGGCATCCGTCCGGCGATCAACGTCGGTCTGTCGGTCAGCCGCGTAGGCGGTGCTGCACAGACCAAGGCGATGAAGAAGGTCTCGGGATCGATCAAGCTCGAGCTCGCGCAGTACCGCGAAATGGCCGCGTTCGCTCAGTTCGGTTCGGACCTCGACGCCTCGACTCAGAAGCTGCTCAACCGCGGTGCTCGCCTGACCGAGCTTCTGAAGCAGCCGCAGTTCCAGCCGATGCCGTTCGAAGAGCAGACCGTGTCGATCTTCGCCGGCACAAACGGCTATCTCGATAACGTGCCTGTCGACAAGGTTACCGACTACGAGGCGCAGATGCTCAGCTTCATGCGTAGCGAACACGCCGACGTGCTCAAGACGATCCGCGAAACGCGCGATTTCGACGACGACGTCAAGAAGTCGACCGTCACCGCGCTCGACGCGTTCGCCAAGCAGTACGCCTGAGCCCGACAAGGTTAGCTAGGGAGCCGAAATGGCCTCGCTGAAGGAACTCAAGGGTCGGATCAACTCGGTCAAGTCGACCCAGAAGATCACCAAGGCCAAGCAGATGGTCGCGGCGGCCAAGCTGCGCAAGGCGCAGGCGGCTGCCGAAGCCGCGCGCCCCTATGCCGAGCGGCTGGGCAATGTCATGGCCTCGCTCGCTAGTAAGGTCTCGGGCGAAGGCGCTCCCAAGCTGTTCGCCGGGACTGGCAAGGACCAGCGGCACCTGCTCGTCGTGGCGAACAGCGACAAGGGGCTGGCCGGGGCGTTCAACTCGAACATCGTTCGGGCTGCGCTTACCAAGGCACGCGAACTGCGTGCAGAAGGCAAAGACGTCGATTTCTATCTCATCGGTCGCAAAGGTCGCGCGCCGATACGCCGCGCTCACCCGAACAACATCGCCCAGATGTTCGACACGACCGACGTGCGCGATCCCGGCTACGAGCAGGCAGAAGCCATCGTCGCCGAGCTGATGGAAATGTACGAAGCCGACAAGTTCGACGTCGCACACCTGTTCTTCAGCAAGTTCAAGTCGGCATTGACGCAGGAGCCCACGCGCCTGCAGATCATTCCCGTCCCTGCTCCTGAAACCGAAACCACCAGCCAGGCTGCGGTCGAATACGAGCCGGACGAGGACGAGATTCTGGCCGAGCTTTTGCCGCGCTACCTCAAGACGCAAGTCTTCGGCGCGCTTCTCGAGAACCAGGCGTCGGAACAGGGCGCTTCGATGACCGCCATGGACAATGCCACGCGCAACGCGGGCGAACTGATCAACAAGCTGACCATCCAGTACAACCGCAGCCGCCAGGCCGCGATCACTACCGAATTGATCGAAATTATCGCCGGCGCCGAAGCGCTCTGATCCGGGCAACTTAGAGTTTTACACTGTGAAAAAGATCGCATTCCTCCTCCCGGTCCTCGCGCTCACCGCCTGCGGCCAGCAGCCCGCGCCCGAGCCGACGCCGACTGAGACCGCGGCGGCCACGCCTGCGTCGACCCTCCCCGCCCCCGACACGTCGCATTTTGCCGACGCTTTCGCCGCGGCTTGCGAAGGCACCGAGAAAGTCAACCAGGCGACCTGCAAGCGCGCTGGCATGGGATCGGAAAACGTCGTGTGCGACTTCAGCCTCGGCGATGACGAGTATCTCCGCAATACCGCGACGATGAGCCCGAATGCCGACAAGACCGGCTGGGTTCTGACCGACGCCGACACCGTTTGCGCCGCACACGGCGGCAAGCCCACACAAACCGCAGCTTCCGAAAGCCAGTAGGACACACATACCATGGCAACCGCACCCGTCCTGAACCAGACCACCACCGGCACCATCAGCCAGGTCATCGGCGCCGTCGTCGACGTCGCGTTCGAAGGTGAACTCCCGGCGATTCTGACCGCGCTGGAAACCGACAACAACGGCAACCGGCTCGTGCTCGAGGTCGCCCAGCACCTCGGCGAGAACACCGTCCGCACGATCGCAATGGACGCGACCGAGGGTCTCACCCGCGGCCAGTCGGTGCGCAACACCGGCGCGCAGATTTCGGTCCCCGTCGGTCCCGCCACGCTCGGCCGCATCCTCAACGTCATCGGCGAACCGATCGACGAGCGCGGCCCGGTGAACGCCGAGATGCGCGCCCCGATCCACGCCGAGGCCCCACTGTTCATCGACCAGTCGACCGACGCGAGCATCCTCGTTACCGGGATCAAGGTGATCGACCTCCTCGCTCCTTATGCGAAGGGCGGCAAGATCGGCCTGTTCGGCGGCGCCGGCGTGGGCAAGACCGTGCTGATCCAGGAACTGATCAACAACATCGCCAAGGGTCACGGCGGCGTTTCGGTTTTCGCCGGCGTCGGTGAGCGCACCCGCGAGGGCAACGACCTCTACCACGAATTCCTCGACGCGGGCGTTATCGCCAAGGACGCCGATGGAAACGCGACCAGCGAAGGCTCCAAGGTGGCGCTCGTGTTCGGACAGATGAACGAGCCCCCGGGCGCCCGCGCCCGCGTTGCGCTCTCGGGTCTGACGATGGCCGAGTATTTCCGCGACCAGGAAGGCCAGGACGTGCTGTTCTTCGTCGACAACATCTTCCGCTTCACGCAGGCCGGTTCGGAAGTGTCGGCGCTGCTCGGACGCATCCCGTCGGCGGTGGGCTATCAGCCGACCCTGTCGACCGACATGGGCAACCTGCAGGAACGCATCACCTCGACCACCAAGGGCTCGATCACCTCGGTCCAGGCGATCTACGTCCCCGCGGACGACCTTACCGACCCGGCGCCGGCGACTTCGTTTGCGCACCTTGACGCCACCACCACCCTGAGCCGCGCGATTTCCGAGCTGGGCATCTATCCGGCGGTTGACCCGCTCGACTCGACCTCGCGCGTTCTCGAGCCGCGCGTCGTCGGCGAAGAGCACTACCAGACCGCCCGCCGCGTCCAGGAAGTGCTGCAGAAGTACAAGTCGCTGCAGGACATCATCGCCATTCTCGGTATGGACGAACTTTCGGAAGAGGATAAGCTGACCGTCGCCCGCGCGCGCAAGATTCAGCGTTTCCTCAGCCAGCCGTTCCACGTCGCCGAGGTGTTCACCAACATCCCGGGCAAGTTCGTGCAGATCGAGGACACTGTGAAGTCGTTCAAGGCCGTCGTTGACGGCGAGTACGACCACCTGCCCGAGGCCGCCTTCTACATGGTCGGCGGGATCGAGGAAGCGGTCGAAAAGGCCAAGAAGCTGGCCGAGGACGCGTAAGAACATGGCCCTGCACTTCGAACTGGTCACGCCGGCGAAGCTGGTCCGGTCCGAGAACGTCCACATGGTGGTCGTCCCCGGCACCGAGGGCGACTTTGGCGTGCTTGAGGGCCATGCCCCCGTGATGTCGACCATCCGCGACGGTGCGATCCAGGTGTTCCGCACCGAAGGCGCCGCGGCCGAGAACATCGAGGTTCGCGGCGGTTTCGCCGAAGTCGGCGACAGCGGGCTGACGGTTCTCGCCGAACACGTCGAGGGCTGAACATTCTGGAGAGACTGAAAGGCGCGCGCGCGCAGCGATGGCTGCGGTGCGCGTTTTTCGTGGCGAGTGCTTTCGCGCTGGTAATCGCTCTTATCCCCCATCCCCCGCCGCTGCCAGGCGGACCGAATGACAAAATCCAGCACATGATCGTCTTTTTCACCCTCGGCACGCTGGCGGCGGCCGGTTGGCGTGATCGCCATGCCCTCACGCTATTCGCAATGCTCGCGGCGTTCGGCGGTGCCATCGAGATCGCTCAGGCGATTCCCGACCTTCATCGCGATCCGGAATGGGGGGACTGGCTGGCCGACATGCTCGCCATTCTCGCCGCGGTCGGTTGCACCCGCGCCGTCCTGCCGCGCACCTAGCCACCGCCCCGCTCGGTTCGTCGCGCATGCTGCACGACAGGGATGCACAACCGCCTGTAAACCATTCTCCGCAAGACGGAATTAACCGTCGGCGCTCACTTTCGATTCAGACGGGGGGCGTCCAGGAGTGAGATTTAATGGCGTACCCATATGACAGCACGGTTTCCGCAGCGATCAAGCGCGCGGGCCTTCCCAAGTCGCACAAGGTCCACTGGTCCGACCAGCGCAAGGCGGATGTCGTCCGCGCGGTTCGCGACAAGCTGATAACTTTCGACGAGGCACGTTGGCGCTATCTGCTTAGCCGCAGCGAGTTCCGCCAGTGGGAAGAGAAGGTAAACGAACAGGCCGCGAAGGAAGCCAAAGAACTCGCCTGACGGGTTAAGCTTCGCGCCCTTCGGGTCGGCGCATGAAAGTCTGGTGGCTTATCCGCCACCCAGGCTAGAAATTTCGCCAGCGCCGCGTTCTCTAGCAGAGCGGCTCGGTCTCCGCCGACGCGGGCGAGCGCGGCGTTGGTGAAATTCGCATGGATAGTCCGATGGCAGATCGGGTGAAGCGCCACGGTGTCCCGGCCTTTCTTCGCCTTGGGCACGGTATGGTGCTGCTGCACGCGGCGGCCGAGCGGACGGTGGCAGAGCCAGCAGGTCGGGCGCTGCTCGCTCAGCCCTTCTTCTCCGCCGCCTTCTTCTTTTTCATCGTGTCGTGAAAGCGATCGGCCCAGCCCGGTTTTACCATCTGGTCGGCCCGGACCATCCGCAGTTCGCCCGCGTCGACGTCGCGACTGACTGCGCTGCCGGCTGCGACGATCGCATCGGCACCGATCCTGACCGGCGCGATCAGCGCGCTGTTCGAGCCGATGAAGGCCCGCTCGCCGATGATGGTCTTGTGCTTGAAGTAGCCGTCGTAATTACAGGTTATGGTGCCCGCACCGATGTTGGCCCCCGCACCGATCTCCGCATCGCCCAGGTAGGTCAGGTGGCTTGCCTTGGCGCCTTCGCCCAGCACGGCCTTCTTCATTTCGACGAAATTGCCGACCTTCGCGCCCTTCTCCATCACCGCACCGGGTCGCAGGCGGGCAAACGGGCCGACTTCGCACCCCTCGCCGATCGTCGCGCCCTCCAGGTGACAGAACGGCTTGATATGCGCGCCGTCATCGATCCTCACGCCGGGGCCGAACACGACATTGGGCTCGATCGTGACGTCGCGGCCAAGCCGGGTATCGAAGCTGAAGAACACCGTTTCGGGCGCGCGGAGCGAAGCGCCGCCTTCCATCGCTTCCTCTCGCTTGAATGCCTGCCACTGCGCTTCGGCATTGGCGAGCTCGGCACGGGAGTTGATCCCGGCGACTTCCGCCGGATCGTCGGTAACGACGACTGCGCTCCTGCGTCCGTCCTCCCGCGCGACGTTGACCACGTCGACAAGGTAATACTCCCCCGCCGCATTGTGATTGCCGACGCGGGCGAGCAGGTCGAACAGATCCGCGGCGCGCGCCGCCATGAGCCCCGAGTTGCACAAACGACAGGCGCGCTCTTCCTCGGTAGCGTCCTTGTGCTCGACCATCTTCTCGATGGTCCCATCGTCACTGGCGATCACACGGCCGTAGCGTAGCGTGTCCTCGGGCTCGAAGCCGAGCACGACGACTGCAGGCGCGTCGTCCTCGTGGAGCCGGTCGAGCATCCGCCGCATCGTCTGAGAGCGAACGGACGGGACGTCGCCATAGAGGACGAGCACGTCGCCATCGAAGTCCGCCAGCGATGCCCGTGCCTGTTGCACCGCGTGGCCCGTGCCGAGTTGCGGTTCCTGAAGGGCCGTGTCCGCCCGCCCCGCGACCGCCGCTTCGATCTGCTCACGCCCGCTGCCCACGACGACGACGGTGTGCGAGGGTCCGAGTTCATCGACGCTCGCCATAAGGTGATGCAGCATCGCCCGTCCGGCGATCGGGTGGAGGACCTTGTGCAGGTCGCTCTTCATCCGGGTGCCCTTGCCCGCGGCGAGGATGACGGCAGCGAAATCGTGTGTGGTGCTCATGGCGCCAGCCCATGCCACCGATTGCTTGCGGTTGGAAGAATCCCCGCTACCGATGCTGCGCGATGACCGATTTTCCATTCGACATCGTCGGGTTCGACCTCGACGGAACGCTTCTCGACACCCACCGCGACCTGGGAGAAGCGGTCAATCACGCGCTCCGCACCGGCGGCTTCGAGCCGGTCCCGGTCGAGGAAATCGAGGACGCGATCGGTGGCGGAGCGAAGATCATGTTGAAGCGCGTGATCGATGCGCGAGGCGGCCTGCCCGACGACGAGTTCCGCGTCCTCTACAAGGCATTGCTCGCATATTACGCGCAGAACAACTGCGTCCACACCCGTCCCTACCCGGGTGCGGTTGAGACGCTCGACGAGCTGGCCGCCCGCGGCGTGCGTCTGGCTCTGCTGACGAACAAGTTCGAAAGCTTCGCCCGGCAGATCCTTGACACACTTGATCTCACTCGGCGCTTTGAGTTGATCCTGGGCGGCGACAGCCTCGGGAAGGGACGCTCCAAGCCCGCCCCCGATCCCATCCTCGAGGCACGCGAGCGGCTTGGCGGCGGCAGCTTCGCCTACATCGGCGACAGTAGTTACGACGTCATATCGGCGAAAGCGGCGGGTGTGCCGATCGTCGTTGCCGGATACGGTTACTGCGACAAGGCTCCCGCCGCGCTCGGCGGTGACGCGGTGATCGCCCACATCGGCGATTGTATTCACACGCTCGAGACCATCTCTTCACTGCGCTGAACGACGCCCACGGTTGCATCGCAACGCAATTGCTGCCAACCGCGTGGCCTACTTTACGGGCGCGTAAACCAGCGCGCCGCACAGACTGGAGAGCATAGCCATGACCATTTCGTTCAAGGACAAGGTCGCCATCGTCACCGGCGCCGGCGGGGGCCTGGGCCGCGAATACGCGCTCGAGCTGGCGCGCCGCGGGGCGAAGGTCGTGGTCAACGACCTCGGCGGCGCGCGCGACGGCACCGGCCATTCTGACATGGCGCTGCAAGTCGTCGAAGAAATCGAAAAGATGGGCGGCGAGGCGGTGTCGAACGGCGGCTCTGTCACAGAGTTCGACCAGATGGAAAAGATGGTCGCCGATGCGAAGCAGAAGTGGGGCGGCGTCCACATCCTGATCAACAACGCCGGCGTGTTGCGGGACAAGACTTTCGCCAAAATGAGCCCCGAGGATTTCGAGTTCGTCCTCAAGGTCCACCTGACCGGCTCGGCATTCGTCACGAAGGCTTGCTGGGAACTGATGCGCGAGCAGGCCTATGGCCGCATCCTTATGACCGCGTCGAGCACCGGCTTGTTCGGCAACTTCGGCCAGGCAAACTACGGCGCGGCGAAGCTCGGCCTCGCTGGCCTCACCAAGACGCTTCAGCTCGAAGGCGCGAAGTACAACATCAAGGTCAACACGCTGAGCCCGGTGGCCGGTACTCGCATGACCGAAGACCTGTTCCCCGAGCAGGCGTTCAAGTTGTTCGCCCCCGAAAATGTGGTCCCGGCCGCGCTCTACCTCGTCAGCGAGGATGCGCCGACCAATGCGATCGTCGGCGCCGGCGGCGGCGGCTATCACTCGGCCTGGGTGATGATGAACGACGCCGTCTGGCTGCCAGAAGAAGAACGGACCGTTGAAGGCTTTGCCGCGCACTGGGAGCAGATTTCTGCGCAAACCAACCTCCACGCTCCCAATTCGGGCGCCGAGCAGTCGGGCGCGATCCTGAAGGCGATGCAAAAGGTCATGGGCGACGCCGCGCCAAGCTCGACGCGGGGCTGACCGAAAAGCCTTTAATTCAGAGACCGCCCATCAGGGCGACCGTGGCGCCAGCCACCGCCAACGCGGTGGCTGGCAGCCCGAAGGCGACGAGCGCCAGAATCTTCTTGCGATTAAGGCGTAACTGCCGCCGCGCGAATAGGGTGTCCAGTTCGGTAGTCATTTGAAGAGTTTAGATCTCTTCAGGACGTGCTGTCCATCCCCTAGCCTTCGACCGCCTTAACCAGACGCCGTTCCATCGGCGCAAGCACGCCCGCGAGTTCATGCCCGCGCTTCAGGATCTGGCCGTGTTCTCCAAACAGAGTCCACATGCCCTGACGATTGCGTAGCGCGGGGCGCTTTTCGATCCGTGCCTGGGGCCGCTCGGCGGTCCGCCGAAATGCGGCGAAAGCGGCATAATCCTTGGTAAAATCCATTGCGTAATCGCGCCATTCGCCGGCTGCGACCATGCGGCCGTAGAGATCGAGGATGCGCATCAATTCCTCGCGCTCGAAACCGACCTGATTCGGAACGCGGCCGGGAAAGGGAACGACGGAACCGCCAATACCGAGGCTCATCCGCGCTTGGCCCCGCCGCGGCGGCTCACCTGCACGCCCTCGCCTACCGACGCCTTGAGCTCGGCGATCTCGGCGCGGAGGCTGGCAAGCTCGTTCTCAAGCTTCTCGACACAGTCGCGACCCGGAGCGCAGGGATCGTCGCACGGGGTTCCGTAGGGAAGGAATTCCCTCATCCACTCTTCGGCGGGCATGAGCGTGCTGCGAGCCTTGAGGCCGATCATCGTCGCCCCCTCGGGCACATCGTCGGTAACAACCGCATTGGCGCCGATACGGGCGCGCGGACCGATAGTAATCGGCCCGATTACTTGCGCGCCCGAACCGATGATCACATTGTTAGCGATCGTCGGGTGCCGTTTCCCGCCAACACCGTTGGCCGGGTTTGTGCCGCCGAGCGTCACACACTGGTAGATGGTCACGTTGTCGCCGATCTGCGCGGTTTCGCCGATCACCGTGAAGCCGTGATCGATGAACAGGTTCTTCCCGATCTCCGCCCCCGGGTGGATGTCGATCGCGGTCAGGAATCGGCTGAAATGGTTGACGAAACGGGCGAGGAAATAGAGCTTCGCTTCGTACAGCCAGTGCGCCACGCGGTGAAGGCCGACGGCCAGCACGCCCGGATACAGCAGGATTTCCCACCGCGAATGCGGCGCCGGATCGCGCGCACGCACCGAGTCGAGGTAGGCTTTCAGGTTCTCGAACATCTCTCGCGAATCTCCCACCGATCGCGTGTCAAAGCAAGCGGGGCTGCTCCGCACCCTGCACCGCTTCGAGCGCATCGCGCCAGACCGAGAGCGTGGGCGGCACTTTGCGCTCGAGGCTTAGCCTGTCGATCGCCGCCACCACGTGTTCGATCGCCGTGAAGCTACGTTCGAGCCGCGGGACCAGATAAGTAGGTGCCGCATCGGCCAGCGCAAGGCCGCGCGACTCGGCGTGCGCCTCGATGAGGGCCCCGATCATCTCGTCGTCCGGCACGCCGATCTCGAGGTGGAGCGCGGCGCCCAGGCGACTGCGCAGATCGGGCAGCGCGATTTCCCAGGGATCGCGGTCGGACACAAGCAGTAGCGGGCGGCCGCTTTCCTGCGCGCGATTCCACCGGTGAAACAGTTCGGTCTCGTCGACCGAGTCGGCACCGTCGATGATCTCAACCTCGCCCTCCCCTGCTTTCCAGCGCGCGAGCAGCGACTTTCCGCTGCGCGGTGGCCCGGCAAGGATCGCGGTGCCGTAGGGCCACGTCGCAGGGTCGGAAAGCGCGTCGATCGCAGAACGATTAGCATTGCCGACGACGATCCGGCCCGGGTCGTCTGCCCGCCGCACCGTCAGCGGCAGAGCGATCTGATCCATCAGCGGCTGATCGAGATGGTGTTGCCAGACTGGCGCACGGTGAACCCACGCGCGCGCAGGGCCGCAGCCAGATCGACCGCACTACCCCCGTAAACCACGCTCATGACCGAAGTGCCGCCGATCGCGGTGCTCGTTGCGGCCGCCCCGCGGATGCCGGGGGTGGCACGCACAGCCGCGAGCGAAGCGTCGAACGCGCCCGCATTGGGCGTGGCGAACTGGATCATGTAGCTGCCCATCGCCGTCTGACCGGCACTTCCCACCGACGACGCCGCAGCCGAAGGCGCTGGCTCGGGCGAGGCTTCGCTCGCCCGTGCCTCGCGAGCACGCTGCTGCGCCTCGGCAGCGCGGCCGTAATCGATCAGCCGCTGGAGCGCCGGATCGATCTGCGGAGCGCCGAGGTTAAGTGTCGAGTCCGGCTTCAGCTTGCCTGCGTCGAGCGCGGCCTCGAAGATCGCGTTGAACCGCAGCACCGCCTTGTCAAGCATGGCCGGCAGGGCATCCTGGTTCGGCGCTTTCATCGTGAAAGTCTGCAGGAACTCGTCGTCGGGGCCGTAACGCGCGGTGAACGTGCCCGTGACCGGACCGCCCGGGTACTCGTAGTCGAGCTTGGCAATGGCGATCAACACATCGGATGCGCCAAACTGGTCGAGCACGTTGCGCCACCAGGTCCGGCTGCGCCGTCCGACCTGGCCGTAAGTCAGCAATAGGGAATCGCCGTTCGCGCCCGAAGGACGGACGTAGTCGATCTTGCTCGCTCCCGGTTGGTATTCCGCCCAGGCTCGCTGCCACGGATTGCGAATCTCGTAGACAGTTTGCGTGCCCGCGCTGAAAGTGACGGGTACGAGCAACAACGGCGCCGAATGCTGGACGTTCTCGCCCCGCCCCAGCAGCCCACCGGCCCGCGCGCGGTCGAACACGATCCCAAGGCGCGCGATATAGCGGCTTGGACCCAACTCTTCGTGCTCGATTACCACCGAGGATACGAGCGAATAGAGTTGACCGTCGGGAATCGCCGGCCCGTCGATCTTCTTCCAGGCGAGCTTCATCGCCTGCTTCCAGCCCTCTTCGCGCGCCTCTTCAGCGGTCTTGGCCGTGACGTCGACCTCGATGCCGCCGACCTGGATGTCGCCCGACGCGGCAACGGCGGCGATCCCGCGGTCTCCTGCGATCTGGGCGTAGAGCGCCCGCCCGCCGAACGCGAGCAGGAGTGCAGCTATCAGGCCGACTGCGACGATTATCGTGGCGCGGCGCGGGTCGCGCGGGAGGGAAAGCATGGGTGCCATAGGGGAAAACTGGCGGCCTTTTGCCCAAACGGGCATGGAAATCCAAGCGCGAATGCGTCAGGGCGAAAACATGGCATCGAACGACCAGCCTCCGCGCTCCTATACCTACGAATCCGCAGGCGTCTCGATCGACGCGGGTAACGCGCTGGTCCGCGCCATCGGTCCGCTGGCAAAGTCCACCGCGCGTCCTGGCGCGACCAGCGAGCTGGGCGGATTCGGGGGCTTCTTCGATCCGAAGGCGGCTGGTTACACCGATCCACTGCTCGTCGCCGCAAACGACGGAGTTGGTACCAAGCTGAAGCTAGCGATCGAGCACGACCGACACGACACGGTCGGGATCGACCTCGTCGCGATGTGCGTGAACGACCTTATCGTACAGGGGGCGGAGCCGCTGTTCTTCCTCGATTACTTCGCCACCGGAAAGCTCGAGAACGGCATTGCCGAGCGCGTGATCGCCGGAATTGCGGAAGGCTGCAAACAAGCCGGCTGCGCCCTCATCGGCGGCGAGACGGCCGAGATGCCGGGTATGTATACGGCAGGCGATTACGACCTTGCCGGCTTCTGCGTCGGTGCGGTCGAACGCGGCGAGCAGTTGACCGGCGACAAGGTGGCTCCGGGCCACGTCCTGCTCGGCCTTGCCAGTTCGGGCGTGCACTCGAACGGCTACTCGCTGGTTCGCCGGTTGGCGGAGGACCTCGGTTGGCGGATGGATCGCCCCGCTCTGTTCGATCCCGAGACTCTCCTCATCGATGCGCTGGCCGCGCCGACGCGCATATACGTGAAGGACCTGCTGCCGCTCGTCCGCTCGGGAAAGATCGACGCGCTCGCTCACATTACCGGCGGCGGCCTCCTCGAGAACATCCCCCGCGTGCTCCCCGAGGGCGCCCACGCGGTCGTCGACGCGGACGCGTGGGAGCAGCCGCGTCTGATGGCCTTCCTGCAGGCGCAGGGTGGCATCGAGCCGGGCGAGATGGCACGCACGTTCAATTGCGGGATCGGCATGGTCCTGGCGGTTACGCCCGAAATGGCCCGCGAGGTCGCCGCCGATCTCGAGTTCGAACGGGGAGAAGGTGACCCGGATCGGCGAAGTCATCGAAGGCCCGCGTGGCTGTACCGTGCGCGGTTCGGCGGACACCTGGTCTAGCCGCGAGGCCTGGGAAGCGCGACACAACGCCTGAAGCGCGCGGCGATCAATTCACCGCGTCGTCCGGTATACCGTCGATATCCTCACCAAGCGTGTCGCGCAGGTAGATCTCGCGCACGCCGACGAATGCCACCACCAGCAGCGCGCCGGCGAAGAACACGCCGTAAATTCCGAAAACCGCGCCCGCTCCGAGGATGGTGAAAAGCGTTAGCGCAGGGGGAATATCGACCACCTGCTTGTTCACAAACGGGGTGATCAGCCAGGCCTCGATGAACTCTTACCACGACATAGGCGATGAGCGTGTAGGCAAGCACGTTGCCGCCCTGCGCCGCGGCGAGGCCGAACGCCGGAAGCATCGCCACAGCAGGTCCGACATAGGGAATGAACTCCGACAATCCTCCGAGCAGGCCGAGCGCGGCCCAGTTGTCGAGCCCTGCAAGCCACAGCGACCCTCCGATGAGGATCGCCATGCTCGTCATCGAGATCATCTTGGACTTGAGCCATAAGCGCAGCGCCTTGCTCATCCGGTCGATCGCGCGCGCCATCACAGGACGCCCCTTCGGCGGCGTGAGCAATTTAGCCGCGCGCTTGTAGGGCCCTGGATCGCCGGCAAGGAACAGTGCGCCGACAATCACGATCAAGAAATTGAGCAAGACCTCTGCCGCGCCCCCGGCGAGCGTCCCGAGGCGATCCGCGATCGCACTGCCCGCAACCGCCGCCTCTATTGCCCGCACGATCGCTTCGCCCACCGGCGTTGCGCTCATGGTTTTTTCGATCGAGGCGATGATGTCGGGCAGATTGTCTATCATCATCGCGATGTCGTTGCCGAACTGTATGACGAGCAGCCAGCCCACCAGCCCGAACAGTCCGAGAGAGAGAAGGACGCCAAGGGTTAGTGACGCGCTCCTGTTGCTCACTCCGATTCGCTCGAACAACCTGGCAGCGCTCCGGAACATGACCGCGCCGATCACCGAACCGAACGCGAGCAGCAAAAGATCCGCTGCACGCCACACGACAAGCAGTATCGCGGCGACGGCCACGGTCCAGCCGAGCCGGCGCAGGTACGGTATATCTTCTGGCCGGGGCTTGAGCGGAGGTCCCATCTGCTGGCACAAGCCGCCGCCGGGGGATAGGTTCCTTGAAGGTCTGCAGGAGAAATCAGTTGGCGAAGGCGCGGGTCGCGGTGCTGATCTCCGGCAGCGGCACCAACATGGCGGCCCTGCTCTATGCCAGCAGGCGCGAAAGCTGCGCGTACGAGATCGTGCTCGTCGGGAGCAACGATCCGTCTGCGGCCGGGCTCGAATTGGCCGGGGCGGAGGGAGTCGCGACTTTCGCGCTCAGTCACAAGGGCATGGACCGGACCGCACACGACGCGGCGATGGACGCCGCAATCCGCGATGCGGGTGCAGAGTACGTCGCGCTGGCGGGCTACATGCGGGTTCTCGGTGCCGAGTTCGTGCGCGGCTGGGACGGCCGGATGCTGAACATCCATCCCTCTCTCCTGCCGAAATATCGTGGGCTCCACACTCACCGCGCCGCAATCGAGGCAGGCGATGCCCACGCCGGGTGCAGCGTGCATATCGTAACCGAAGAACTCGACGCCGGCGAAGTGCTCGGCCAGACCGAAGTCGCGGTCCTACCGGGGGATACCGAGGCAAGCCTCGCCGCACGCGTTTTGATCGCTGAACACCAGCTATATCCACGGGTGCTCGACGCCTTCGTCTCGCGACCGAACGACCCGGCGTGGCTGCTCGCGCGGGTGCGCGCGCTCGCGCTCGACCTGCCCGAGACGCATGAGCGCGAAAGCCACGGATCGCCCGGCTGGCGCACGGGAAGCGAAAAATCCGGCAAGTTCTTCGCGTACTTTGCCGACCAGCACCACGGAACGCCCCACATCTCGCTGCTCGTGAAGGCCGGAAGCATGGACGAGCTCGAGGGCCTCGTGGAGGCGCAGCCGCACGCTTACCACAAGCCGGCCTACTACGGCGCGAGCGGGTGGATCGGGGTGATTCTCAACCGGCCAGGTCTCGACTGGGACGCCGTCGCCGAATGGCTCCAGCGCAGTTGGCGCGCAGTTGCACCAAAGTCGGCGACGCGGCTGCTCGACGTAGCCGACGAGTTCTGATGGCACCCCCGCGCCCGCATCCACTCGCCGTCGCCCCTGCCGCGCGTCTTGCAAATCGCGGTGTGGAGTTGATCTGGCGCAGCGGACTCAGCCCGAAGCCGGCGCTCGAACCGGACCACCTCTGGCGGATTGGCGCGCGCCGTTTCGATGGGGGGGACGAGCAAGGCGAGCGGAGCGAAGAAGAAGTCGCAGACTTTCGCGAGCGACTCGATCGCCTGTGCCGCTCATTGCGCGAAGAGGCCGAACTCAATGCGCTGGGTCACACGATGGCCTACGGCCAGCTTACCGCGGCGATTCGCAAGCGCCATGCCCTTGGGCGCCTATGGCGGACGCGCGCCGATCTTGCCGCAACCGAAATCTCGCCGCCGATTATCGTCGTCGGGCAGATGCGCAGCGGCACGACCCGCATCCACCGCCTGCTCGCAGCCGACCCCGATCTGGCAGCTACCAGGTTCTGCAACAGCTTCGATCCGCTTCCCGCCAAACCAGACCTGCGCCCGCTCAAGGCGGCGTTCGCACTAGGAGTGGCGCGGAAGATCAATCCCTGGCTCGACACGCTCCATCCCTTCGGTGCGACGCGCGCCGACGAAGAGATCGGCTGGCTCTCGGCCTCACTGTCGCCCTGTGCCTATGAAGCGCAATACCACATTCCCTCATTCGTCGACTGGAGCGAGCAGCGTGATCCGTCACCGGTTTATCGCGAGTTTGCGCGAATCCTGCGCACCGACGCAGCCGTCATGCGCAATACTGGCCGTCCACGGGTACTCAAATGCCCCCAGTTCGCCGAGGATCTGCCCGTCCTCCTCGCCGAGTTTCCGAACGCCCGCGTGATCGTCGCCAGACGCGCTAGTGAGGCAATCCTCGACAGCACGGTTTCGATGGTTGCCGGGCAGTCCGCCTTCCAGTCGTCCGCTCGCGAGCTTTCATTCATCCGTCGCGAATGGCAGCGCAAGCTAGCCCTTCGCGAAGAGCGGATCGAACTCGCACTGGGGTCGCATGCCGGACCAGTCGCGCACGTGGCTTTCGAGCACCTAGATGCCGACTGGCGCTCGGCGGTCGGCGCAATCTACGCGGCACTGGGGCTCCCGCTGTCACTCGCGGCCCTCGCAGCAATGGAACGCGAGCAGCACTCGGCTGCGCGCTCGCCTCATCACGCGCACGGCAAGTCACTCGATCGATTCGCCCGCGCGCCCACCTAGCTGGGTCGTCGTCGCCCGATACCCGGAATGACCGCGCCGACCCGCGTGCGATAATCGGCGTAGGAATTGCCGAAGGTATCGAGCAGATCCCTCTCCTCGTGAGCGATGCCTACGAAGATATAGACGGACATCCCGACCGCGAGCAGCAAGTGCCCCACGGTCATGTCTGGCGTCGCCCAGAAAGCGAGCAGGAACCCGCTATAGATCGGATGCCGGACCCACTTGTAGAAAAAGGGTGTCCGGAATTGCTGGGGCTGCACCTCCAGGCCCCGGCTATGGTGCCAAGCTTGGGATAGACCGAACAGTTCGAAATGGCTGATCAGCCAAGTCGCGACGAAAAGGATTGTCCAGCCGAGCAGGAACAGCGCCCAGATCCCGATCCGCGCGGGTTCGTTCTGCGTCGACCAAACCGAACCGCCGATCGGATGCCAGAACGCAAAGAGGATAACGAGGCAGACGGCGGCGGCGAAGCAATATAGCGATCGCTCGATCGCCGGCGGTACGATACGCGTCCACGCCGCCTTGAAGGCGGGGCGCGCCATGACCGAGTGCTGCAATCCGAAAAGCGCGATCAGACCGGCGTCGATGATCGCCGAAATCGCCGGCGGCGCTGCCATGCCCTTGTCGACGTGGGTGGGGAGCAGATCGATCCCCGCGGTAAATGCAACCAGGTAGGCGAACGAGCCGAAGAACGCGAAATAGCATAGGAGCGCGATCGGCATGGCGAAAAGTCTGGACATCTCTTCCTCCTCGGAAGCGATGCGACCCGGCGAGACCCGTAGGAATATAATACCACGCGCCGAGCAGCGCGCCAATCGGGCGAAAAGTTCAGGCGGCGGCCGGTGGAGCGCTGGCGCGGCTTGACATGTCCTCGGTTGCTTCGGGTGCAAAAGTCCGATTCATCGCCGGGGGGCCGCCCTCGGCCCAGGATTGCCATTCGCTGATCAGGCCATCCTCACACAGGGCGCGCCAGACTGCGCGACGCCGGCCGAATGCCGGAAGCGAGCTGTTCGCCCAGCCGCGCATGAGAACGAAAGGATCGCTGAAGCTCACCGATTCAACCTCGAGGCCGAATCCCGGATCGGCTGCAAACAACCGCTCGACACCGAGCATGACTGCGTCGCGACCGGAGACGCCGTCGCGCCAACTGTCGATGTATGTGAAATCTTCGCTGACAAGATCGCGCACGGCGTCGATGTCGTGCGCATTCACAGCCTCGACGAAGCGGGCGACAAGAGACTTGCTCTTCTGGCTACGACCCCAGGGCATGACCACGCTCTATCATGCAGGCCCTGCCCTGCACCAGCCTTATCGTTTGATAGTATCGGGGACCGGACGAGCCGACCCCGATTAACGTCACCCGACAATTTCTTCCGGCTTGAAGAAGTAATCGATCTCGATCTTGGCGTTTTCTTCCGAGTCGGAGCCATGAACCGAATTAGCTTCGATGCTCTCTGCAAAAGTCTTGCGGATCGTTCCCTCGTCGGCGTCCTTGGGATTGGTGGCGCCCATGATGTCGCGGTTGCGCTTCACGGCGTCTTCACCCTCAAGCACCTGCACGACGACTGGGCCGCTGGTCATGAACTCGACGAGCTCGCCGAAGAAGGGGCGCTCCTTGTGGACTGCATAAAAGCCTTCGGCCTGTTCGCGAGTCATGTGGATGCGCTTGCTGGCGACGACGCGCAGACCTGCGTCCTCGAGCATCTTGGTGACCGCCCCGGTCAGGTTGCGGCGAGTGGCATCGGGCTTGATGATCGAAAAGGTGCGGGTGACCGCCATGGGAATATCCTTGCGAGTGATGGTTGGGGAATTGCGCGCGCCCCTAGCGGGGGGCCGCGCAGCGCGCAAGCGTCAGGCCTTCTTCACCCACTTGCCATCCTCGACCGCGTAGTACTCGCGCTCGATGTCTTCGCGATGGTCGAACAGACGCCAGATCTGCCGCACGGACTCGCGCTGCAGATCGTCGAAGAACAGCAGCGCACGTTCAAACCCTTCCGCCTCATCCCGCCACTTCCCATCGGCAAGCGCAATTACGGCGGCACCATTTGCTGCGCTGCACTGGGTCGAAAGAAGGATCGGCTGGCGTTCTGGACAAGACTCCGTCGCCTTGCCGTTGGCGACGAAGGCGGAGGGGTTCGAGCTCCACATCGCCGCGCCCAGCCGATCGAGTTCGGCATCGTCGCCGGCGACGACGAGCACGCGCTGACCCTTTGCCATGGCGCCGCGCATGATGATGGGGAGCACCTGGTCGACCGGGCGCTCCCCCGACAAGTAGAAACTGAGCTGCTTCAGGTTAGCTCTCCGCGGTGTCGCGAATGAAGCGGTCGATCAGGCGCACGCCGTACCCGGTCGCTCCCTTGCCCCAGGTCGCGCCGGGCTTCGCCGCCCAGACCATGCCGGCGATGTCGCAGTGAGCCCACTTGCGCCCATTGTCGACGAAGCGTTGCAGGAACTGCGCCGCGGTAATCGAGCCGGCCTCGCGCGGGCCGATGTTCTGCATGTCGGCGATCGGCGAATTGAGCAGCTTGTCGTAAGCCGGGCCGAGCGGCATCCGCCACAGCTTGTCCCCACTCTCGCGACCGGCCTTGAGAAGAGCATCGGCCAGGCCATCATCGTTTGAGAACAACCCGCCGTGCTCGTGACCGAGGCTGACGAGGATCGCGCCGGTCAGGGTGGCGAAATCGACGATCGCGACCGGATCGTATTCTTTTTGCACCCACCAGATTGCGTCGCACAGCACCAGGCGGCCCTCGGCGTCCGTGTTGAGCACCTCAACCGTCTGGCCGCTGCCCGTAGTGACGACATCGCCGGGACGCATGGCCTTGCCATCGGGCATGTTCTCGACGAGACCCATGACGCCGACGACGTTGGCCTTCGCCTTGCGCTTGGCTAGCGCGAGCATCGCGCCCGCGACCGCGCCCGCGCCGCCCATATCCCACTTCATGTCGCCCATGCCGGGTCCCGGCTTGATGCTGATGCCGCCGGTATCGAACGTCACCCCCTTGCCGACGAGGGCCGTCGGCTTGCTACCTTTGTCGCCGCCGTTCCATTCGACCACGAGGAGGCGCGAGGGCCGGTCGGAACCCTGCCCTACTCCGAGCAACGCGCCCATGCCGAGCTTGGTCATCTCGTCCACGTCGAGGACGCGGACCTTCAGGCCGGCAGCCTCGTACGGCTTCTTCACCCGCTCCACGAATGATTCGGGATAGATAACGTTGGCCGGCTCGGTGACGAGCTCCTTGGTGAGCGCGACGCCGTCAGCGATCGCGGAAGCATCTTCCCAGGCGGACTCGGTGCCGTCGGCGGCGCCAACCGCCACGATCTTGTCGAGCGTGATCTTCTGCTCGTCCTTCATCTTGGTACGATGGCGGTCGTAGCGCCAGGTGCGCAGGCGCACGCCCATCAGCACTGCGGCGGCCTCCTCTGCCGACAGGCCACCAAGCTCTATCGCGAGAGTATCGGCGCCGGATGAAGCGTACTTGGCGGCAAGCCCTGCACCTGCTTTTTCGAGGTTGGCGACGCGCGCCTCGTCGCCCTTCTCGCCCGCACCTGCCAGCGCGATGCGCACCACATTGCCGTCACGCTCAGCAAAGCCATCGAACACCTGGCCGGCGCGGCCCTTGAACCTTGCCGCGCGAGCACCTTCTAGGATTGAACGTTCGAGATCGCCGGGCAGCGTGTCCTGATCGACCAGACGGGCGACGATCGAGGTTCCGGCGGGGGTCGAGTTGGCGAAAGTGATCTGCATGGAAACTCCGGCAAATAAGTTCGTCCCGGGCTACAGCACATCTTGGCGCTTCCGGGGTCAGGATGGCGATTGCGATTAGGCGGCAGTGCTGCGATAGGCAAGCAATGCTCCCCGCCCCGATCGGAATGCAGCAAGCCTTGGGCCGCCGCTTGCCAGTCCCGCGTCGCCGGGGAACCGCGAGTATCGGCGCGCTCGCACTCGCTCTCCTTGCGACCCCTGCGTTGGCGCAGGAGGGGCCTGCGCCCGGCATGGGCACGATCGAAGAGCCGGAGGGGACGCCGCCGGACCTCGCCATCCCGGTGCCGCCGGTTGAGGATACTGCCCTGCCCCCCGCTCCGGAAAGCGAGCGAAGGATCAACTTCGAATCGAATACTGTGTCCTACGACCAGGACAACGATTTGGTGACCGCAAGTGGCGACGTGATCTTGCGCAGCGAGGACAAATCGGTCCGCGCCGACGAGGTGACCTGGAGCCGCTCGACGGGACAGATCGTAGCAACCGGCAACGTCCGCTTCGTCGACGAAAACGGCAATCAGCTCTACACCAGCCGCATCGAACTTACCGACAAGTTCGAGGCAGGCGCGATGGAGGATCTGCTGCTGTCGCTGCGCGAAGGCGGACGGCTGGCAGCGCTCGACGGCAAGCGCCTCGCCGATGGAACGATCGAACTCACCAAGGCCGCCTACACCGGATGCAACGTGGTCGACCGCGAAGGCTGTCCGCGCGAGCCGAGTTGGCGCATCACCGCCGACCGGGTCACCTATTCACCTGAGAACCAGCGCGTCCGGTTCAAGGGCGCTTATCTGGAGATCTTCGGAGCCAGGCTGATCCCGCTCCCCGGGCTGGCGGTGCGGACCGATGGCAAGCCGGTTTCCGGTTTCCTGATCCCGGACATCCAGTATTCGCGTAACAACGGGCTCGAGCTATCGAGTTCTTATTACATCAATCTCGCGCCCAACAAGGACCTCACCGTTAGCGGCTACGCCTTCACGGGCGCTCCGCCCATGGTGTCGGGACAATGGCGACACCTGACCGACATCGGCGCCTACCAGGTGACCGGCTATCTGACCTACAGCCGCCGGCTCGATCCGTTCGGAGGAGTGCCCACCGGCGAGAACGAGTTGCGTGGCTACCTGTTCGCGAATGGCAGATTCCAGTTCGATCCCAATTGGAGCTTCACGTTCTCGGCCCGCCGGGCGAGCGACCGCACATTCATGCGGCGATACGACATCAGTCGCGATGACCGGCTGCGTTCGATTGCCGAGGTCGAGCGAATTCGACGAGGATTCGTATCTGTCCATCGCCGGCTACGCGACACAGACGCTGCGTCTCGGCGTCCCGCAGGGCCAGGTTCCCGTCGCCCTTCCGCTGCTCGACTATCGCCGGCGGATCGACACACCGTTCCTCGCCGGCGGGAAGCTGGAGCTTCAGGCAAATTCGCTCGCGCTGATTCGCAGCGAGGGCCAGGATACCCAGCGTGCTTTCGTCGGGGCAAAGTGGGACCTCAAGCGGGTGACCGGCTTGGGCCAGCTCGTCACACTCACGGGGATGGTGCGCGGCGACGTTTACCATTCCTCGGACAACGGCCTGACAGCCACCGCGAGCTATCGCGGCAATCCGGGGTGGGAAACGCGCGGGATCGCGTTCGCCGCGGCCGACATCGAATGGCCCTTCGTCGGCCCGGCATTCGGCGGCACCCAGGTGTTCACCCCGCGGGTCCAGATCGTGGTCACACCGCCGATCCGCAATCTTGCGGTGCCGAATGAGGATTTGCGCGCGATCGACCTCGAAGACTCCAATCTCTTCGCGCTTAACCGTTTCCCGGGCTATGACCGGATCGAGGATGGGCCGCGGATTACCTATGGTCTCGATTGGGAGCTTCGGCGGACCAACTGGCGCATTTCGACGACGGTCGGTCAGTCGGTGCGGTTGAACAACCGCGCGACGATCCTGCCTGACGGGACCGGATTGAGCGAGCGGGTGTCCGACTTCGTCGGCCGGACCGACGTGCGCTACAAGGACTTCGTGAAGTTCACGCACCGTTTTCGGCTCGACAAGGACAATTTCGCAGTGCGGCGGAACGAGATCGACGCGACCGTCGGCTCGAGCAGAACTTATCTCGAGGTCGGCTACCTGCGGCTGAACCGGGACATCGCCTCCACCATCGAAGATCTGCGCGACCGCGAGGAGTTGCGGATGGCGGGCCGAGTAGCCTTCGCGCGATATTGGTCGCTGTTCGGGTCGGGGGTGTTCAACCTCACCGATCGCAGCGAGGACCCGACGCTGGCGTCGGACGGTTTCGACCCGATCCGCACCCGGCTCGGCATCGCCTATCAGGACGATTGCCTGGAACTGGGGGCGACCTGGCGACGCGATTACCTCGATCAGGGTGACGCGCGACGCGGCGATACCTTTCAATTCTATTTCGCGCTCAAGAACCTCGGCTTCCGATGACGCGAGTCTGGTTGGCAGGCGCGCAGCAACAGGCTAACGCCCGCGCGCACTCAGCTTGGGTTAAGCCGTTCAGGCCCACCTGCCCGGGCATCTTCGGGCGCCTCCTGCAGGCGTCGATGTAAACGGACCAAGGCGTGATCGAACGAACATTCTCCAGGCTTGTCAACGCAGTCGCGGCACTCGGTCTCGTCGTGTCTCCCTTCGCCGCTTCGGCTCAGGAGGTCCAGGACGAGAGCGGTCTCAACCTGCCCCGGACCTTGTCGATCCTGGGCAAGAACGACCCCAACAGCCGCAAGCCCACCGCGGTCGTGAACGGACAGATCATCACGGGGACGGACGTCGACCAGCGGACTGCCCTCGTACTCGCGGCTTCGAAGGGAAAGATCGAGGGCGAAGAGTTGCAGCGCTTGCGCACCCAGGTGCTTCGCAACCTTATCGACGAGACGCTCCAGATCCAGGAAGCCAAGGCACAGGAGATCGAGGTTTCGCAAGCCGAGGTCGATCAGACGTATGCCCGGGTCGCGGCGCAGAACTTCGGACAGAACGTGCAGGCGATGGACGAATACCTCGCCAAGATCGGTTCGTCTCCAGCATCGCTCAAGCGACAGATTCTCGGCGAACTTTCGTGGCAGCGCCTGCTGCGCCGCAACGTCGCGCCGTTCATCAACGTCTCGGCCGATGAGGTGAACGAGATGATCGCCCGTCTCGAGGCGAGCCGTGGAACCGAGGAATACCGGCTCGGCGAAATCTGGATGGCAGCCACTCCCGAAAATCGGGATCAGGTTCTCGAGAACATGAACAAGATCATGCAGCAGTTGCGCCAGGGCGGCAGCTTCGTGGGCTATGCGCGCCAGTTCTCCGAATCTTCGACCGCGGCAGCGGGCGGCGACCTGGGTTTCGTTCGGCTTGAGATGCTGCCGAGCGAGCTTGCCGTGGCGGCAAAGCAGATGCAGGTCGGTCAGCTTGTCGGCCCGATCGAGAACTCGGGCGGTTATTCCCTGCTCGCGCTGATCGACAAGAGGGCGGTCCTCATGGCGGACCCGCGCGACGCGATTCTCAGCCTGAAGCAGATTTCGCTCGAATTCGCTCCGGGCACCACCGAAGCCGAGGCTCAGGGCAGCTTGCAGAAGTTCGTCAGCGGGATCAGCCAGATGAAGGGCTGCGGCAGCGCCGACGAAGTCGCCGCCTCCATGGGTGCCAAGGTGGCAAGCAGCGACGGGATCGTCCTGCGATCGCTGCCCGATCAGATCCAGTCGATGCTTCTCGACCTCCAGATCGGTCAGACCACCCCGCCCTTCGGCGGGATCGAGGAAGGCGTCAGCGTCCTCATGT
Source organism: uncultured Alphaproteobacteria bacterium (assembly GCA_963740025.1). Lineage (GTDB taxonomy): Bacteria > Pseudomonadota > Alphaproteobacteria > Sphingomonadales > Sphingomonadaceae > Tsuneonella. The sequence goes on along the minus strand of CAVUCI010000003.1, from coordinate 64,195 downwards.
TGTGCGGCCGCGATGATCCGCAGCAGGCCAGCGAACCAAGCTTCGACGACCTCATGTCGCAACTCGAGGACGACAGGATCAACAAGCGGGCCCAGCGCTACTTGCGTGACCTGCGCAACGACGCGGTGATCGAATACAACTGAGGCACGGCATCCCGCTCGCCCCGGTGGGGGTGTGAGCGTGGCGGAGGGACCTCACTTGGCGCCGCTAGCAGTTTCGCTCGGCGATCCTGCAGGGATCGGGCCCGAACTTATCGCAGCGGCATGGGCGCAGCGTAAGTCCGGGGAGCTGCCTGCATTTGCAGCCATCGGCGGCGCGCGGCTGCTTGCTGAAGCGGCTGCGGCGCGCGGCCTTGACGTACCCATCGAAAGAATCGCCTCACTCGCCGAAGCGGACGAGGTGTTCGCGCATGCGCTGCCGGTGCTCGGCGGCCTGGACGGACCGTGGCGGCCGGGCGAACCGGATCGCGAGGGCGCTGCGCTGGCGCTCGCAAGCCTCGAGGCCGCGACCAGCTTGGCGGTGGGCGAAGAAGCCTCCGCCCTCGTTACAGGACCGATTGCGAAGGCGCTGCTGTCCGATGTCGGCTTCCATCACCCTGGCCAGACGGAGTTCGTCGCAAAAGCGTGCGGGATCGCCGCGCAGGACGCGGTGATGATGCTCGCGGGACCGCAGTTGCGGACCATTCCGCTGACCGTCCATGTCGCGCTCGCGCGTGTGCCAAAGCTGCTCTCGTTCGACCTTATTTGCCGCCGCGCCCGAATCGCCGACGCGGCGCTCAAGCGCGATTTCGCCATCGAGCGACCGCGCATTGCAGTCGCGGCGCTCAACCCCCACGCTGGCGAGGGTGGAAAATTCGGCGACGAGGAGGCGCGCATCATCGCGCCAGCGATAGAGGCGCTGCGGGCCGAGGGTATCGACGCGACCGGCCCACATCCCGCAGACGCCCTGTTCGCCCCGCACGAGCGCGGCGATTTCGACGCGGCGCTCTGCATGTATCACGACCAGGCGCTGATTCCCCTGAAGGCGCTCGACTTCGATAGCGGCGTGAACGTCACGCTGGGCCTTCCGATCGTGCGCACCAGCCCCGACCACGGAACCGCTTTCGGGATAGCTGGCAGCGGCCGCGCCAGCGCGGGAGCGACCATCGCGGCGTTGCGCATGGCCGGCGCGTGTGCCGCGCGCCGGGCGGCACATGGCTGAGCTTCCACCGCTGCGCGAGGTCGTCGCGCGCCACGGTCTTTCGGCGAGCAAGGCGCTTGGCCAGAACTTCCTGTTCGACGAGCAACTGCTCGACCGGATTGCCGCGATCCCCGGTGACTTGAATGGCAGGGCGGTGCTCGAAATCGGCCCGGGACCCGGCGGCCTTACCCGGGCGCTGCTACGCGCCGGCGCGCGCGTTACCGCGATCGAGATGGACAGGCGGTGCCTGCCGGCCCTCGGCGAACTGGAAGCTGCCTTTCCTGGCAAGCTGCGAGTGATCGAAGGCGACGCGATGAAGCTCGATCACGACGCACTGATGGTTGAACCCTACGCAGTCGTCGCAAACCTTCCCTACAACGTCGGAACGGCGTTGTTCACCCGCTGGCTCTCGGGAGAAGCGTGGCCCCCGCGCTGGACCAGTCTGACGCTGATGTTCCAGCAGGAAGTCGCCCAGCGTGTCGTCGCGAATTCCGGCACGTCCGCCTACGGCCGCCTCGCCGTCCTGTCGCAATGGCGCAGCATCGCTACCCTCGCGATGAAGGTCCACCGCAGCGCCTTCACCCCGCCGCCCAAAGTCATGAGCGCGATCGTCCATGTCGTGCCGGGCGCGATGCCCGAAGGCGTCTCGGCGCGCGTTCTGGAGCGCGTAACCGAGGCCGCCTTCGGTCAGCGCCGCAAGATGCTCCGCCAGAGCCTCAAGGGCCTGCCGGGCGGGCTCGATGCATTGGCGGCACTCGGGATCGATCCGCAGCGGCGGGCCGAAACCCTGAGCGTCTCCGAATTCGTGAGTTTGGCTAAGGCGCTATCCTGAAGCCGCTACGGCAGCTCTTCGACCCGGAGAGCGGAGACGATCTGGTCGACCTGCTCATCGATGGAAAGAGAGCCGTCGACTCCGATAGTAGGTTCGTCCGCCCCGGGGATCTCGAAGATTGCGATCTGGTCTTCCAGGAGAGCAGGCGACATGAAGTGTTGCGTCCGCTCGCTAACCCGGCGTCTTAATTCCTCGGGAGAAACTCTGGGGTAGACGAACGCACAGTCCGGGCGGGCGCGGCGCAATTGATCCCGGTGCGAACAGCGCAGCGCGGAACATGCGACGACGACGCGCGCATCATTCTCTTTCATAGCTCTCGCGATGGAGGCCAGAAACGGCTGCCGATCTGCCTCGCTCAAAGGCTCGCCCATGCTGAGCTTGGTGATGTTAGAGTGAGGATGGTGTTCGTCACCCTCGATGAACCGCCACCCCAATTCACGCGCCAGCGCGCGAGCCAGCGTGGATTTGCCGTTTCCGCTCGGCCCGATGACGACGATTGCTGACGAATTCACCGCATCCGTTTACCAGATGGCACGGGAAGACGCGAGAATCCCCCCTCAGCCAGCCTTCGCCCGCCGCCTCCATTCGTGCAGCAACGGCTCGGTGTACCCCGAGGGCTGATCGACACCCTTGAATACGAGGTCCATCGCTGCGCGGAAGGCGGGGCCGTCCTCGTTACCGATAAGCGGGGTGTAGCCCGGATCGCCCGCGTTCTGCTCATCGACCTTGGCAGCCATGCGGCGCAGGCTGTCCATTACCTGTTCCTTCGAACAGACGCCGTGAAGCAGCCAGTTCGCCATGTGCTGGCTGCTGATCCGCAAGGTCGCGCGGTCTTCCATCAGGCCGACGTCATGGATGTCGGGTACTTTCGAGCATCCCACGCCCTGGTCGATCCAGCGCACGACGTAGCCCAGTAGCCCTTGCGCGTTGTTGTCGAGTTCCTCGCGCACCTCCGCCTCGGACCAGTTGGTGCCGGTCGCCAGCGGGATCGTCAGCAGAGCGTCCAGGCCCGGCGCTGCGGGCAATTCGTTCTGCCGCGTGAACACGTCCATCGTGTGATAATGCGTCGCGTGGAGCGTCGCGGCGGTCGGCGACGGGACCCAGGCGGTGTTGGCGCCCGCCTTCAGGTGACCGATCTTCTGCTCCATCATGTCGGCCATCATGTCGGGTGCAGCCCACATGCCCTTGCCGATCTGCGCCTTGCCCGAAAGGCCGTGCTCCAGACCGATGGCGACGTTGCGCGCCTCGTACGCGGTAAGCCAGGCACTCGTCTTCATCTCCGCCTTGCGGATCATCGGGCCGGCCTGCATCGAGGTGTGGATTTCGTCGCCGGTGCGGTCGAGAAAGCCAGTGTTGATGAACACGATGCGGTCTTTCACCGCCTTGATGCACGCGCCCAGGTTTGCGCTGGTGCGCCGCTCCTCGTCCATCACGCCGACCTTGATCGTGTTCCGGTCCAGCCCAAGCAGATCCTCGACCGCGTCGAAAAGATCGTTGGTGAAGGCGCACTCCTCGGGCCCGTGCTGCTTGGGCTTCACGATGTAGATGCTGCCGGTCCGGCTGTTGCGCCACTTGCCAAGCTTGCGCACGTCATGCGCGCCGATCGCGCTGGTGACGACCGCGTCCATGATTCCTTCGGGTATCTCGCTACCATCGGACAGGCGGATCGCCGGGTTGGTCATCAGATGGCCGACGTTGCGAACGAACATCAGGCTGCGTCCCGGCAGCTTCGTGTCGCCCACCGTCACGTCATCCGCGAGGCGGCGAGTCATGGTTTTGCCACCCTTCTCGAACGTCTCCGCCAGGTCACCGCGGATCACGCCGAGCCAATTACGGTAGGCAGCCAGTTTGTCCTGAGCATCGACTGCCGCGACCGAATCCTCGAGGTCGACGATCGTCGTCAGCGCGCTTTCCAGCACGACGTCGGCGATCCCCGCCTTGTCGTCCTCCCCAACTGGACTTTCAGGATCGAAGACAACTTCGATGTGCAAGCCATTGTTGACGAACATCTTTCCACGCGGCGTATCGCCGACGAACTGGTATGGATCGGCGAGTTCGATCGCATCGGGACCGGTCAGGTCGGACCAGCTCCCGCTGACAAGCGGCACCGCGCCATCGAGGAATTCGCGGGCCTTGGCGATGACCGCATCGCCGCGGGCCTTGTCGTATCCGCCGGGCTTCGCCGCGGGCGCATCGAGCGCGTCCGTGCCGTAATATGCATCGTAGAGGCTGCCCCAGCGCGCGTTGGCGGCGTTCAGCAGGAAGCGCGCGTTGAGCACTGGCACCACGAGCTGCGGACCCGCCATCGTCGCGATCTCGGCATCCACGTTTTTCGTGCCGATTGTGAACGGATCGGGTTCGCGGACGAGGTAACCGATCTCATCCAGGAACGTGCGATAGGCGGCCGCATCGTGCGGCTGGCCTCTGCGCTCCCGGTGCCACGCGTCGATCTTCGACTGCAGTTCTTCGCGTTTCGCCAGCAGGGCGCGGTTGCGGGGGACGAAATCGGCTAGGATGTCGGCAAAGCCTTGCCAGAACTCGCCGGCGTCCCTGCCGAGCGGCTTCAGCACTTCATCCTCGACGAAGCCCGCCAGCGCGGTATCGACGGTCAATCCTGCCTTTGTCATGGTATCGTTCACAACATTCCCTCGTACGGTTTGCTGGCGCGCCGACGGGAATCGGCGCACCGGATCAATAGCCTGTCGTCCGGGGAGGAAGCGAACCGCGCGTATGGCCAAGCGCGCCCCTCATTGCAACACCGCTCGGCCGGGGTTGGACAGCCCCGCGCGCTTCGCTAGGAGCCGTTGCAGATGAAACTTAACGCAGACCAGTTCACCGCCGCGATCGACGGCTCCGCGATGCTCAAAACGGTGCGCGAATGGAGCGCGGTCAACACCGGTACCGCTAATCTCGACGGTCTCGCCAGGCAAGCCGGATTGCTCGCCGACGCGTTTGCCGCGTTGCCAGGCGAAATCGAGTTGCTCGAGCCCGCGGAGGTCACGGTCGTCGCTTCCGACGGCCGGGAGATCGAAAAAGAACACGGCACGCACCTCGTGCTGCGCGTGCGCCCCGATGCCGAGCGTCGCGTGCTACTGACGGGGCACATGGACACCGTGTTTCCAGCCGATCACCCGTTCCAGGACCAGCAGTGGATCGACGACGACACGCTCAACGGCCCCGGCCTCGCCGATATGAAAGGTGGGCTGGCGGTGATCCTGCACGCGCTGAAGGCCCTGGAGGAAACCCGCGCCGGTCAATCGCTCGGCTACGATGTGATGATCAATTCCGACGAGGAGACCGGGTCGCTATCGTCCTCTGGGCTGATCGCCAAGCTCGCGAAAGGCAAGTTCGCCGCGCTCACTTACGAACCGAGCGCGCTTCCCGATGGCACGTTGGCGCACGCACGCGGGGGATCGGGCAATTACTCGATCGTCGTCGGCGGCAAGTCGGCCCACGCCGGGCGCAATCCGCAGGACGGACGCAACGCGATCGTTGCCGCTGCGGACCTTGCGGTGAAGCTCAAGGCGATGGGACACGACGCGCTGTCGGTAAATCCTGCCAAGATCGAGGGCGGAGCGGCAAACAACGTGGTTCCCGACCACGCCGTCCTGCGTTTCAATATTCGCCCCAAGTCGACCGAAGCCGCTGAAACGTTCGAGCGTGATCTCAATACCTTGCTGTCCGAAATAGAGAAACTGCACGAGGTATCGCTGCGCCGCCACGGTGGGATTACCCGACCGCCCAAACCGGTCGATGCCCGCGCGCAGAAGCTGTTCGATCTCGTTAAGGAATGCGGCGCGGAACTCGGCCAGGAGGTCGGCTGGAAGTCGACCGGCGGGGTGTGTGACGGCAACAACATCGCCGCCTGCGGCGTGCCAGTGGTCGATACCATGGGAGTGCGCGGCGGCGCGATCCATTCGCCCGACGAGTTCATGATCGTACCCAGCCTTGCCGAGCGCGCCGCGCTCTCGGCGCTCGTCCTTGCCCGCATTGCCACCGGAGAAACCCTGTGAGCTTCCGCCTTCGCGCTGCCCATCCCGACGACCTCGAGCCGCTATACGAGATGGCAAAGCTGACCGGCGGGGGATTCACCAACCTGCCCGCCGACCGTTCGTCGCTGCGCGCCAAGCTCGAGCGCGCGGAAGCCGCCTTCACCCGCGAAAGCGACGATCTTGCCGACGAGCAGTTCGTGCTGGTGCTCGAGAATGCCGAGACCGGCGACGTGCGTGGCACCTGCCAATTGATGACGCAGGTCGGCCAGCGCTGGCCGTTCTACTCGTACCGAAAGACCACCCTTACCCAGCATTCGCAGGAACTGGAGCGCACGGTGCGCGCCGACCTTCTCAGCCTGGTCACCGACCTCGAGGGGTCGTGCGAGGTGGGCGGACTGTTCCTCCACCCGAGCGAGCGGGCCGGCGGCCTGGGCCTCCTGCTTGCGCGCAGCCGATACCTGTTCATCAAGATGCATCGGCAGCGGTTCGCCGACCGCATCCTGGCGGAATTGCGCGGGATTATCGACGAGCGTGGCGGATCGCCGTTCTGGGACGGCGTGGCGGGCCGTTTCTTCGGGATGAGCTTTCAGGAAGCCGATTATTTCAACGCGATCAACGGCAACCAGTTCATCGCCGACCTGATGCCCAAGCACCCGGTGTATATAGCGATGCTAGACGACGATGCGCGCGACGTGATCGGGATGCCCCACCCCACAGGCCGCGCAGCGATGCGGATGCTCGAAAACGAGGGTTTCCGCTACGACGGATACGTCGACATCTTCGACGGCGGCCCGACGATGACCGCCCGAACCGACGACGTGAAGTCGATCCGCGATGCGCGCCCGGCGAAAGTTGCCAGCGCCAACCTGGATATCGGTGAGCGTGCCATCGTCGCTACCGGAACGCTGGGCAGCTTCCGCTCGGCATTCGGGATGCGCGAATTCCGCACCGACGGGACGGTCGAGATCGACCACCGCTCGGCGGGCCTGCTAGGGCTGAGCGAAGGCGACGAAGTTTGGAGCGTGAGCCGGTGAACCTCACCGAGATCAACTTCGACGGGATCGTGGGGCCGAGCCATAACTACGCAGGGTTGAGCCTCGGCAATCTCGCCGCGACGGCCCATGCGGGCGACGTCAGTTACCCCCGCGCCGCCGCGTTGCAGGGCCTCGCCAAGATGCGTCACAATATGGCACTGGGCCTGGCGCAGGGGTTTTTCGTCCCGCTTCCCAGGCCGAACCCGGACTTCCTCCGGCGGCTTGGTGCAAGGGAGGATACCGACCGGGCGCTCACCGCGGCTGCGTGGTCGGCCTCTTCGATGTGGACCGCAAATGCTGCCACCGTCAGCCCCGCACCCGACGCCGGCGATCGGCGGTGCCACCTGACGCCCGCCAACCTGGTGACGATGCCCCACCGCGCGCAGGAATGGCCCGACACCGCACGCCAGCTCGAAATCGCATTTGCCGACGAAGCACACTTCAAGGTCCACCAGCCGGTGCCCGAGACATTCGGCGATGAAGGCGCGGCGAACCACATGCGCTTCTGCGAAAGCCACGATGCATCCGGCGTTGAAGTGTTCGTTTACGGTCGCCCCGGCGGCGCGTTTCCGGCACGCCAGCACGAACAGGCGAGCCGTGCGGTAGCCAGGCTCCATCGGCTCGATCCCGAACGGACGATCTTCATCGAGCAGAACCCGGCGGCGATCGAGGCGGGCGCGTTCCACAACGATGTCGTCGCAGTCGCCAACGGGCGGGTTCTTTTCACCCATGCGGAAGCGTTCGCCGACCAGGCCGGCTCCTACGCCGCGATCCGCGCGGCATTTCCCGCGCTCGAAGTGGTCGAGGTGCCTGCCTCCGCAGTTTCACTCGACGAAGCCATCCGCAGCTACCTGTTCAACGCGCAGCTCGTCACCCTGCCAGAAGGTGAAACCGCGTTGATCGTCCCGAGCGAATGCCGCGAGGTGGACGCGGTGTCCCGCTATCTCGACACGCTCGTCGCAGGCAAAGGGCCGATCCGGCGCGTGCTGCCGGTCGACGTGCGCCAGTCGATGGCAAACGGCGGCGGTCCCGCCTGCCTGCGCCTGCGCGTCGTCGCCGATCCCGCCACCGTAGATCAGCGTTTCATGCTCGACGAAGGCAAGGCCGATACGATCGAGGATATCGTGGCGACGCATTGGCCCGAGGCGATCGACCCTGCCGACCTCGGCGAGCCCGAGTTGGTCGCTCAAGTCGTCTCGGCGCGTACCAAGCTGCTCGAAGGGCTCGGCCTGCAGATTCTGGGTTAACGCGCTCGACTTGCCGTCGAGGTGCTTTACACTTGGACCTACATTAACCTTCGCAGGACGCAGGAACTCGTCGCTGGCACGGCTTTTGCTCCCCGATGCGTTAAGGAAATCGCTGGGACCAATGCTGAAGAAGATCGCCCGTCTGTTCGTCATCAAGACCCGCTTCGAAGCGTGCCTGATCATCTATGCGCTCGCGTTGGGCGCATGCGAGCGCGGGATTCATTACATGCACCAGTTCCCGGGGGCCGGCGGCAAGATGCTGTTCGTCGCCGCCACCGGATCGGTATTCCTTGCCGGGGCGAAGATCTTCGATTGCCTGCGCTTCGAGAAGGAAAGGCGCGAGGCGGCGTCGACTGGCTCTCCGGGCTAGGCCGGCCAACTCGCTTCCGGAGCTTTCCCGAAACGAGCCGCGAGCAGCGGCGCCCAGCGCACTGCAAGTCGCAGGCCGATGCGAACTGGTACGGAGTTGGAAGAGGTGGGGGATTCTGTTGCTAGGCTCCCCCGGGCCCCCGGTTTCCGATTCTGTTACCCGGTTCGGTCCGAACCGTGCTCAAGTCATTGTAAATTCAGGCCGTTAGGCCGTCACATTACGCAGCGAGAGCAAGTGCTTCGTTGTCGTTGGCACTTGTGTGTTGTGAGCCTATTTGCGGGTTACTCAGCCCGAGCAAAAACGGTGCTTTTCAATACACGTCGATCCTGGTTCGGCCCCGTCATTTTCCCCGCAACGTCCGGAGAAGGTGGTGGAGCCGCCGGGTACTGCCCCCGGGTCCGCTGCATCTATTGCACACCGCAATTTATCGCCATAGCCGGCCGAAGCCGGCACCGACCGATATAGGCGATGCCGGCTTAATGTGAAGTGACTTAGGACCGCTTCTTCAGCTCGTCGCGAATTTCGGCGAGAAGGTCGATTTCGCTCGGACCGGCAGGCGCCTCTTCCTCCTTCTTGTGTTCGAGCTTGTTGGCCGCCCGCACGATCAGGAAGATTACCCAGGCGATGATCAGGAAATTCACCAGCTGCGTGATGAAATCGCCGTAACCGATCATCGCTACGCCAGCTTCCTTGAGCTGGGCATAGTTGGTCACTTCCCCCTGGTATCCATCGGGAACTGCGCCAAGCGGGATGAAATAGTTCGAAAAGTCGATGTCGCCGAAAATCCAGCCGATGAGCGGCATAATGATGCTGTCGGTCAGCGAAGTGACGATCTTGCCGAATGCGGCGCCTATTATGACCGCCACCGCCAGATCGAGCACGTTGCCCCGATTGATGAATGCCTTGAATTCCTTCAGCACGAACCCCTCCGCCTTCTGTGCGCCCGCGCCATAGCTGCGGGCAAAAATCGGCTCGGTCAACGTCCGGTATTTCTTGAACCGGATGGTCGGTGTGCTAGACACGCAATACAGACCCGGTTGATCGGGTTTCTGGGAACGAAGGGGTTTGCCGCGATGAACTTCACCGCCGTCCGCCGCGCCGCGATTGTGGCGCTGGCCGCTCTCGGGCTCGCCAGCTGCGGGATCAACTCGATCCCCACCAAGGAAGAGACCGCCAAGGCCCGTTGGGCCGATGTCGAGGCGACGTTCCAGGAACGCGCCAACCTCGTCCCCAACCTTGCCGAAGTCGCCAAGGGCGCGGCGGAGCAGGAGCGCGGCATTCTCACCGACGTGATCGAAGCGCGCGCCAAGGCGACGAGCATCCAGGTCAACGCCGACGACTTGTCCGATCCGGCGAAGATGGCTCAATACCAGGCCGCGCAGGAGCAGCTTGGTGCCGGTCTCGGTCGTCTGCTCGCCAACTTCGAACGCTATCCCGACCTCAAGTCGATCACCAACTACCAGATGCTGCAGGGCCAGCTCGAGGGGATCGAGAACAAGGTGCGGATCTCGATCCGCGACTACAACGAGGCGGTCCGCGACTATAATACCGAAATCCGCACCTTCCCTAGCGTGATCGGTGCGAACGTGATCTACGGATCGAAGCCGCTCGTCCCGTACAAGGCGGTCACGCCGGGTGCCGAGGTCGCGCCGACGCTCGACATGACGCCGAACGGGTCCGCCACGGCTCCGACTGCGGGCGCAAACGACAACGCTGTGCAGTCGACCGCCCCTGCCGCGAACCAGTAAGCGGTAGCGGTGCGCAGTCTTGCGCTCTTTCTGGCCATGCTGGCGGCGCTGTTCGGGTCGCCGGCAATGGCGCAGGAGTTTCCCCCGCTCACCGGGCGGGTGACCGACGCGGCGAACATCATACCCGCCGATGTCGAGGCTTCGCTGGAAGCCAAGCTTGCCGAGTTCGAGGCGCGGACTCAGCGCCAGTTCGTGGTAGCAACGATCCCTGACCTGCAGGGCTACGACATCGCCGATTACGGCTACCAGCTCGGCCGAAAGTGGGGAATCGGCGACAAGGAGCGCGACGACGGCGTGCTGCTGATCGTCGCACCGAACGACCGCAAGGTCCGGATCGAAGTCGGCTACGGGCTCGAGCCCTATCTGACCGACGGCTATTCGACGCTGATCGTCCAGAACACCATCCTGCCGAAATTCAAGGCGGGCGACATGGTCGGCGGTATCCAGGCCGGCACCGATGCGATCATCCAGCAGCTCGAATTGCCTGCAGACGAGGCGGCGAAGGTCATGCAGGAGGCGCAGGCGCGCCAGTCGAGCGATCAGGGCGGCATCCCGATCGGGATGATTATCTGGGGACTGTTCATCCTCTTCTTCTTCATCCTGCCCCTGTTCCGGGGCCGTCGTCGCGGCGGTCGGCACAATGGCACGCTGACCGGCAGCACGATCGGCGACATCATCGTCTGGGAGGCCGGCAAGTCTATCCTCGGCGGCGGCTCGCGTCATTCGAGCGGCTGGGGCGGCGGCGGTGGCGGCTTTGGCGGCGGGGGGTTCTCCGGTGGCGGCAGCTTCGGCGGCGGCGGCGCCTCCGGTGGCTGGTAGCGGGAGTGTGAAGATGGGCTACCTCAGCGAAGCCGAACACGCCCGCGTCTCGTCCGCGGTCGCCGCCGCCGAAGAGCACACCGCTGGCGAGATCGTCACCGTGCTCGCCGAACGATCGGACGGATACAGCGACATCCAGCTGGGCTGGTCGTTCGCGGTCGCCACCCTGGCGCTCGCCCTCATGGTCATGTTTCCGGACTTCTACCTCGGCGTGATCGACGGGATTCTCGGCAACTGGAATGCCGAATGGACGCCGCGCGGCCTGCTCGGCCTGGCGCTACTCGTCGTGGTGGCGAAGTTCGTCGGCATGTGGCTGATCCAGCTGTGGCAGCCGCTGCGATTCTTTCTGGTGCCTCCGCCGGTCAAGAAGGCGCGTGTGCGCGAGGCAGCCGTTCGCCATTTCAAGGTCGGTGCCGACCGCCGCACGCACGGCCGTACCGGAATCCTCATCTACCTTTCGATGCGCGAACACCGGGCAGAGATCGTCGCCGACGAGGCAATCGCCGACAAGGTGCCCGCTGAAGTCTGGGGCGGTGCGATGGCCGATATGCTCACACACATCCGCGACGGTCGGATCGCCGAAGGGCTCGCCACCGGCGTCGCCGATGTCGGCGCGGTCCTTGCGCAACACTTCCCGCGCAAAGCCGACGACGTAAACGAACTGCCCGATCGGCTCATAGAGGTATGACGGCAGATCGGGGCGAGCCCGAAAATACGGTCTGGCAGGGGAATTACATCGCAGCCAAAGTCCGCGGCCGGTGGGAATACGTCGGCCGGGTGCGCGGCATCCGTGCAGCCGTGATCCTCGCGATCCACGAAGGACATATCCTGCTCGTCGAGCAATACCGGGTTCCGCTCGGCAAGCCGTGCCTTGAGTTGCCCGCCGGACTCGTGGGCGACCAGGACGATCCGGACGAGGACGTCCTCGCCGCCGCGGGCCGCGAGCTAGAGGAAGAAACCGGCTGGCGCGCCGGGCGCCTGACGTGTGGGGGTGAGTTCTACAGTTCTCCCGGCATGGTCAGCGAAAGCTTTACTCTCGTCCATGCGCACGATCTCACCTGGGTAGGACCGGGCGGCGGTACGGAGGGAGAGGACATAACGGTCCACCAGGTACCCCTTGCCGAGCTATCCGGTTTCGTCGAAAAGCGCAGAAACGCGGGCGTCGGGATCGACGTTCGAATAATGGGTCTGCTGCTGGCGGGCGATATGCGAGGAGAGTGACATGGCCGGAAACGGGGCAGGACGAGTAGCTGGCAAACTGGCGCTGGTAACGGGCGCGGCGCAGGGGCTCGGCGCGGCGCACTGTCAGGTCCTTGCCCGCGAGGGTGCACGGGTGCTGTGCACCGACATCAATGGCGAAGGCGCGCAGGATACCGCAGACGCGCTGAACGAAGCGCACGGCGACGGCACCGCGTTCGCGATGCAACACGATGTCACCGATCCCGACAAATGGGACGAGGCGATCGACATGGCGCGAGACAAGCTCGGCGGGCTGTCGGTGCTGGTGAATAACGCAGGCGTCGGAGTGCGCGGCAACATCGAAACCTGTACGCTCGAGGAATGGCGCCGCGGGTTCGCGATCAACGTCGATTCGGTGTTCCTGGGTTGCCAGAAGGCGCTGCCGCTGATGAAGGACAACCAGCCCGGCTCGATCATCAACATCAGCTCGATCGCCGGGCTCATCGCGAGCGACACGATGCCCGGCTACAACGCCAGCAAGGCGGCTGTGTGGATGCTGTCGAAGAGCATCGCGCTCTATTGCGGGAAGATGGGCTGGAACATCCGCTGCAACTCGGTCCACCCTACCTTCGTCGACACGCCGATCCTCGACGGAATGGTTCGTTCGACGGGGCGCGAGAAAAGCGTGATCATGGACAAGCTGGCGCGGCAGATTCCGCTCAAGCGGGTCGGCGAACCGCGGGAAATCGCCGACGGGGTGCTGTTCCTCGCCAGCGACGAGAGCAGCTTCATGACCGGGGCCGAGCTCAAGCTCGACGGCGGCATTTCGGCGATGTGAAGATGTGGAGGGAGCCCTCGCGAGGGCTCCCTCAGTCGGCGATCAGCGCGATAGCCAGGTATAGCAGCAGGAACGTCCCGAATCCGAGGATCGTGCCGGCGGCAAAGACCACCCGAACGATCATGGGGTCGACCCCCGAGTAGTTGGCAATTCCGGCGCAGACGCCGAACACCTTGCCGTTGCGGCGGTCGAGGTGGAAACCCTCGCGCGCCGGGGTCACTGCATCGTTCCTCCGGTCGAGGCCGTTCATGCCAGCATACCACCCGGCAGGAGCGCGCCGCCGTTGGCCGGAGCGATCGCCGCGGCGAAAATCACGAGGCTGAATACCAGCGAGAAGACCGCAGCGGCAGCCTTGTTGTTGAGAACTTGCATTTCGAATTTCCCTTTCCAGTGTGCCAGTGGACCATTCCGCCTGACACCCGATACTTCGCAAGGGGTGTGCCAATTTCGAAAAATGGCGGAAAACTGCCATTTTCGCTGCCATCAGAATAAACGAGCGATGAACGCTTTACTCAAGTTCAGGAAATTTTCCCAACTCTTGGGATTGGCGGTTTGCTCGCTGGCGGTTGCGGGCCCGCATCGCTACCGCAGGACCGAAAATGGCGCTCGATCGCATCTCGCTGACGACCTTTCGCAACCACGGCGCCACGTCGCTTGAGGGCGCGAAGCAGTTCAACCTGCTCGTCGGAGAAAACGGCGCGGGCAAGACCAACGTGCTCGAGGCGCTATCCCTGCTCGCGCCCGGTCGCGGCCTCCGTCGCGCGCCGCTGCCCGACATGGCATCGAGCGAGGGGCCCGGGGGCTTTGCGGTAGGGGCATCCCTTATGGTTCCCGATGGGGAGTCGGTGCGGCTCGGCACCGCCACCGACCCCGCCCGGCCGACGCGGCGGCAGGTTCGGATCAATGGTGCCGACACGAGCGCGTTGGCGCTTGGCGAATGGCTCGCGCTCGCCTGGCTTACTCCGGCGATGGACGGCCTTTTCACGGGCAGCGCGGGAGGACGCCGCCGATGGCTCGATCGGATGGCCGTTGCGCTCGATGCCGACCATGCCCGGCACGCCTCACGCTACGAAGCGGCACTGCGGGAGCGCAACAAGCTGTTGTCAGCGGAGGAGGCACCCGATCCGCTGTGGCTCGACGGGATCGAGGCGCAGATGGCGCAGGCCGGCGGAGCGCTCGCGGCCGGCAGGGATCGGCTCCTCACGGCTCTGCGCGATGAGATATCCGCCCTTCCCTCGACACCTTTCGCGCGGCCGGAAGTGGCGCTTGTATCTGGCGGACGTGCCGACCCGGATGTTTGGCGCGCGGCTCGCCAGGCCGACCGGGCCGCCGGGCGAACTCTCTCGGGCCCTCACCGCGACGATCTGTCGGTAACGATGGCGGGCAAGGGCCAGCCGGCAGCGCAAAGTTCGACTGGTGAGCAAAAGGCCATGCTTATCGCTGTCACCCTTGCCCATGCCGGCCTGGCAGCGCGCGGGCGAGCGAGCGTGCTGCTGCTGGACGAAGTCGCCGCCCACCTCGATTCGGTCCGACGCGAGGCGCTCTACGAGCGATTGACCGATCGCGGGACGCAGGTCTGGTTGACTGGCACCGAGCCCGCTCCTTTCGACGCGATACTGTCGGATGCTGCGGTCTGGCGGGTCGCTGGGGGTATCGCCCGGCGCGAGGGTTAAGCTCTTCCCGCCAACGCCTCGGCACAGTCGGCGCAGGCATCTCCCAGCCCGGAATTCTTCGCGGCGAGCCTGTCCTTGGAGGCGGAGACCGCTGCGCTCTTGCCGCGTCCCATGCTCCAGTTGGACTGCATCCGAACCTGCGGATTCGGCGCGCACCAGATCTCGCCCGTCGCTTCGATTGCGGTGATCCACAGCAGGTTATGCTCGGGGCCGTAATCGATCACACCAAAAGCCAGGCCGTCGCCCTTGTCGAGCACGTGGAGCGGAATCGGGGGATTGAGCTGGGTGAACATGGACGCGCCCTTTCAACACCCTCAACCGGGCGCGCGGAATCGCGTTCCAAAGTTACGGAAAATCAGGTCTTCTGGGAAAGCCTGGCTTCGAGTTCGTCCACCCGCGCGGCCAGCTTTTCGCTGTCTTCACGCGCGCGGGCGGCCATGTCCTTGACCGCGTCGAATTCCTCGCGGCTGACGAAATCGAGCCCGCCGAATGCCTCGCGCACGCGTTCGCGCGCACCGTCGCGCGCCTCGCGGGTCATGCCCGCGAAAGTGCCCGCCGCCGCGTTGGCGAGTTTCACGAGATCGGCGACGAGGGGGTTTTCGCTTTGCATGGCGTGCTATTTGGCTGCGAGGTCA
Organism: uncultured Alphaproteobacteria bacterium; assembly: GCA_963740025.1. Lineage (GTDB taxonomy): Bacteria > Pseudomonadota > Alphaproteobacteria > Sphingomonadales > Sphingomonadaceae > Tsuneonella. The sequence continues at coordinate 48,649 of CAVUCI010000003.1, read as the reverse complement.
CTCGCGCGCAAGTCAGAACTCGTAGCGTTCGACCGCGCCGTTCGCCGGGCTTTCGTTGCCGCCGCCGGGATTGAGCTCGAGGAATTGCCAGTTGAGCACTGTCGCGAACGCGATCCACACGAGATAAGGCAGCAGTAGGACCGCGGCGAATTTGCGGACCCGCCAGAACAGCACGATGGTGATCAGGACTAGCACATCGAGCACGCCGATCATGGTCAGCGCGGCGCGAATCTCGTGCATCGCGAAGAACACAGGTGACCACGCCAGATTGACCAGCAGTTGGACCACGAAAAACCCGATCGCCAGCCCCCGACCCCGCGCGCCCCAAGCCGCGCAAACCATCGCCAGCGCGAGCCCCATCAGCACGTAGAGAATAGTCCAGACGATGCCGAACCAAATCGGCGGCGGGAAGATCGCGGGCTTTTCGAGTGAGCGGAACCACATGCCCTCCGCTGCGCTCCCCGACAGCTGTCCGGACAGAAAGCCGAGCAGCACCACGAGGGGCACCGTGAAAAGCGCCCAGCGAAGGAAACTGGCGCGCAACTGTCCACGCGAGGCGAGAGCGGTCATGGATTCTCCATCGAAGCCGAATCGTCGGTGGTTTTGTGGCCGACCGTCGATGCGGGCGCAATGTTGCCACGTCTGGCGACAATGAGGAACTCGACGTTGCCCTCTGGTCCCGTGATGGGACTGCGCTCGATTCCGTCGACGATCCACCCATTGTCCTCGAGCCATGCGCGCACTTCGCCGCATACGCGCTCGTGAAGCGCCGGATCGCGGACCACCCCGCCCTTGCCCACTTCCTCGCGACCGACCTCGAACTGCGGCTTGATCAGCGCTACGAGCCGGCAATCGGGTGCGGCAAATTTGAGTGGGCGCTCGAGAACCTTGGCAAGGCCGATGAACGAAGCATCGCACACCAACCAGTCGCATGGCGCGTCGATCATCTCGGAAGTGAGGATACGCGCGCTCGTCTGCTCAAGCACGGTTACACGCGGATCCTGCCGCAGTTTCCAGGCGAGCTGATTCGTACCCGAATCGACAGCGAAGACGCGCTCGGCGCCCTTCTGCAGGAGAACATCGGTGAAACCCCCGGTCGAACTGCCGATGTCCATCGCGATCGCTCCAGCGGGATCCAGCGCGAAGGCATCGATCGCGTGCGCCAGCTTAATCCCGCCGCGGGAGACCCACGGGTGATCGCGGCCGCGCACGTCGATTTCCGCATCTTCGGGAAGCTGGTGGCCTGGTTTGTCGAGCTTGCGCTCGCCCGAGAAAACAAGGCCTGCCATGACGAGCGCCTGCGCGCGGCTTCGGCTTTCGGCCAGGCCGCGGTCGACGATCATCTGGTCGAGGCGCTTCTTTCCCATGGACCTTTTGCGGGTTAGCGTGCGTTGACCGCCTGTCAAACCGGGAGAATCCATGCGCTTTCGTGGCCAGATCGCCGCCCTCATCTGCTTCGGTACCGCGTGCTGCACCGCGTCTGCGCCCGAACCCACTCCGGCGCCTCCCGCTCGTCCCGCGCCGACGCCTGCACCGACGGTCGAAGTGCCCTCGCCAAGTTTCGACAACTGGATGGACGCGCCGCAGACCCCGGGTGACTGGTTCTATCGGCGTAGCGGGGCTACGACCGTTGCACTGTTCGGCGCTGCGGGAACCGACGCGCGCTTCGCGCTGACCTGCAAGCTTTCCGGGCGCACGATCACTCTCGCCCGTGCCGGAACAGCTTCGAGCGCGGTGCCTATGCGCATTCGCACAGAGACGGCCGACCGCGTTCTGTCCGCCCAGCCATCAGGAGGGGAGCTTCCGTCGATGATCGCAAGTGTCGCGGCGACCGATCCGATTCTCGACGCGATGGCGTTTTCCAAGGGTCGATTCGCGATCGAAACCGCCGGACAATCGACCCTCTACTTGCCAAGCTGGCCCGAGGTGACCCGCGTGATCGAGGATTGTCGGCGGTAGACGCGAAAACGGCCCGCTTTGCGGCGGGCCGGAAGCGCCAGATACTGACAGTGAAAAACTATATTTCAAGGCTTGTGTTGCGGTCGCGAAAGACTCACATTCCACTTCGAGGCCAGCGACCCACGCGGCACTCGGCCCCGGTGAAACGGCGGTCTGGCTTTCTAAGCGCGAAAGGAGGTGATCCGATGTCTCATGGTTCAGCAGGGAGGTCGGTGACGACCCTCGCGAGGCATTATCGGTAATCTCCAACGCCGATAGAGGCTTCGTGGGCGGCCGAACCGGCCGCTGACCATGCGAAGGGCGGTTCCTGGCAGAAGGGGCCGCCCTTCTCATTTTAGGGCTTTAGCGCCACCAATTTCGCATCACTTGCGCACCAGCCGCAGCGGCCCTAACCGCGCGACATGGACTTCGCGCATCTTCCCCACCCCGCTCCCGTCCCCGGCGAAACCCGCGCCCAGGCGATCGCTGATCCCGGATTCGGGAAGGTCTTCACCGACCACATGGTCTCGATCGATTACGATACCGATCGCGGCTGGCACGACGCGCGGGTCGAACCATACGGACCGCTCACGCTCGACCCCGCCTGTGCGGTGCTGCATTATGCGCAGGAGATTTTCGAAGGCCTCAAGGCCTATCGTCATCCCGACGGCAGCTTCGCGCTTTTCCGGCCGGAGATGAATGCCGCACGGATGAACTCTTCGGCCGACCGGCTAGCCATGCCTCACGTGCCTGAAGAACTGTTCGTCGAAGCTTGCCGCCAGCTGGTGCAGAAGGATCGGGACTGGTTTCCGACCGTCGACGGCGGGGCGCTTTACCTGCGACCGTTCATGTTCGCTTCGGAAGCCTTCCTCGGCGTGCGCCCGGCGAGGGAATACAAGTTCCTCGTCATAGCGTCGCCGGTGGGCAACTACTTCAAGTCGGGCGTGCCCGCGGTAAGCATCTGGGTCAGTCGAGACTTCGTGCGTGCTGCTCCCGGCGGCACGGGCGCGGCGAAGACTGGCGGCAACTATGCGGCAAGCCTCGTCCCGCAGGCCGAAGCGATCGCCAAGGGGCACGACCAGGTCGTCTTCCTCGATGCGGTAGAGCGCAAGTGGGTCGAGGAACTGGGCGGCATGAACCTGTTCTTCGCTTTCGACGACGGCAGCGTGATCACCCCGCCGCTGACGGGCACGATCCTGCCCGGCATCACCCGCGACAGCCTGATTCAGCTGCTGAAGGACGAAGGACTCGCGATCCGCGAGGAACGCTATTCGATCGATCAGTGGCGGCGAGATGCGGAAAGTGGCCGCCTGATCGAGACGATGGCTTGCGGCACGGCGGCCGTCGTAACGCCCGTGGGAAAGGTCGAAGGGCCCGAAGGCGCCTTCACCATCGGCTCGGGTGGTCCCGGCCAGCTCACCGGCAAGCTGCGGGAGAAGCTGGTTTCGATCCAGCGCGGCCTCGCGCCCGATCCGCACGGATGGGTGGTAAAGATCTAGCGGTCAGATCCGCGTCAGCGACATCGCCGTTCGCGCGAGCGAAGGAAGCGTTCGCGCTACGCCGGTGAGCAGCGCGGCGCCGCTTCTCCGTTCCGCGATCTTCCAGATCAATTTCGCCACTCGGACCGGCCCGTCGGCGCGTTTCGCGAACGCCGCCTGGAATTGCGGCGCGCCCTCTCCGGCCAGCCAGGCCCCTGCCGCGGCGATGCCGCTGTCCATCGCGATCGCCATACCCTCTCCCGCGAGCGAGGGGATCACGGCAGCCTGGTCGCCGAGGCGGTAAAGGCCAGCTTCGGCCGTCCGGGCGATCCAGCCGTAGGGAACCGAGCCCACCGTATCGATCGGTTGATCTGTCGGCGCGAAGGCCATCCGCTCGCCGAACCGGGGCTGCTCCGCCGCAAGCCGGTCGAGCAAGTCGCGCGGCTTGCCGCCGGCATTGGCCAGCAGCGACTTTCGCAACGCAAGGCAGACGTTGGCGCTCCCGTCCTCCTGCAGGACGATCCCGGCATAGCCGCCACCGAAGAGGTGCAGTTCGATACGGCCCTTGAGCAATGCCCGTAGCCGTTCGTGCGCCGGGATGCGGATGCGAATCCCCAGCGCAGGGTCATCGTCATCGCGGGGCCGCGACTGCCCGCGCACATCGTGCTTGCCGCTGGCGAGAAATATGTCATCCGATGCGTATTCGGCCCCGTCGCTTTCAACCATCCCGGGCTCGATCGTCCTGACCCGATCTATGATCAGTCGCGCGCCCTCGCTCACCGCGTGTCGGCGAAGCGCGCTGTCGAGTGCGCGGCGCGAAAGGCCGAAACCGGGCGATGGCAGCGGCACGGTCGCTTCGGACTCGCCTGCGATCAGCGCGAGCGTATCGACCGGATGCGCACCTAGCTGCACAGGCCCGACGCCGACCGCGCGCAACTTTTCCGCGGTGCGCCACGACAGGAAGCCGCCGCACAGCGCATCGCCGACCATCTCGTCACGGTCGATGAGGTCGGGCGCGGCACCGCCTCGGCATAGCGCGATCGCTGCCATGCATCCGGCGGGCCCGGCGCCGACGATCAGTGGAGCTTTTCGACGCATAGCCGGAACGGAAACTGGCGGAACACCCGCGCGGCATCGACCCCTGCCTCTGCGAGCAGCGGCGACCATTCGCCCGGTCGATAGGACCGCGCGATCGACAGGTGGCCGTCGTGCCGCACGATCGGGTGCCAGCGCATTAGCCCGGCGAGCAGTGGCCAGCCGGCATATGCGAACCCGTGACGGTGGAGGTCGTTGACAAGCCACCCGGCGTCTGCCTCGCGATCCATGAACCGCAGGAACGCGACGAGCTGGTTTCGGCTCATGTGATGGGCGACGAGGCTCGAGATCACGCAGTTCCAACCCTCCCCCGCCAGATCGGCGTAGTCGCCGGTCCGGTAGTCGATGGCCAACCCTTCCGTCGTCGCCCCGCGAGCGGCCGCGACACTTCGCGGGTTGAGATCGACACCGACCAGCTTCGCCTCGACTCCACGCTTTCGGGCCCAGCGCGCGATCGCCCGCAGCATGTCGCCGTCGCCGAAACCGACATCGAGGAGTTTGAATCTCTCGCGCTTGCCGATGGCGCGCTCGAGGAAGGCCAGAGTCGGCCGCCGCGCGAATGTCACCGTGTTGACCTGCGCAAGGTCATGTAGAACTTCAGTGTAGGTGCCCGCGTCGAGCGCGGGGTCGTCCATGAGCTCTTCGGACGAAGCCCTCTCAGCCAGCATCATGGCAGCCAGCATCGCGCCAGCCGAAGCGGAAGCCCTCCATCGCGAGACCCGGTCCGAACGCGAGCGCGACGCCGCTCTCGGGCTGCGAAGGCAGAATCCGTTTCAATGCGAACATCAGTGTCGATGAGCTCATGTTGCCGCACATTCGCAACACTTCGCGCGACTCGTTCAGCGCGGTTGGGGCAAGGTGCAATCCTTTCTCGACCGCATCGAGGATCGAGCGACCTCCGGCATGGACGGTCCAAGCGGCGATGTCTTCTGGCGGACGCCCGCCCGTAATCCGCTTTTGCACCGCGGGGCTGGCCAGTGCGGCGGCGATCCGTCCGGGCACTTCGCCCGACAACCGCATGTGAAATCCGGTATCGCCGATACGCCAGGTGATCAGGTCTTCGCTATCCTCAAGCGCGGCGGAAATGCCTTCGCCAATTGCGAGTCCGGGCTCGCCAGCGGTTATGATCGCAGCGGCCGCTCCGTCCCCGAACTGCGCGCCCATGAGCAGCGGTTCCAGATCCATTTCCTCCTGGTGATGCAGGCTGGACAACTCGACGGTCACCACCAGCACCCGTGCGCCCGGTTCCGAGCGCACGATATGGCGCGCGGTCCGCAGCGCGGTCACGGCGGCATAGCAACCCATGAAGCCGACCAGCACCCGCTCGACGTCATCGCCGAGGCCCAGGCGCCGGGCGATGATCTGATCAATCCCCGGCGCGATGAAACCGGTGCAACTCGCAACCACGATATGCGTGGGCCGACCCAGTTCGGGCAGACCGGCAATAGCCTTGAGCGCGAGCTCGGGTGCTTCGCGGGCGTAGATCGCCATGCGCGAAGCAGTGCTCGGCGGCTCGCCTCCATAGAAGCCGACGCCCTCGTCGAGCTTTGCGTCGTCTTCGTCCAGAACCGACCAGCGATGTTCTATTCCCGAGCGGTTCGCCATGCGCTCGTAGAGCTTCGCCTCGCGGCTTTCGCCGAGGCGGGAAAGCGCCCAGCGGCGGTAGTCGGGCTCGAAGTCCAGATCGGGGACCGCTGTTGCGATCGCGGCTATTGCTGCCATGTCAGGCAATTCCCGTCGTCATTTGCAACCTGAACGGTCGCCATCCCGGTTTGCTCCCGACAAGTTACCGCTCGGGGACGTTTGCGCGCAACTCGTCCAGCCAGACGTCGGCGACCGCATCGGAAGGGGCCCGCCAATCGCCGCGCGGGCTTAGCGCGCCGCCGGAGCTCACCTTGGGTCCGCTCGGAAGCGCGCTGCGCTTGAACTGGCTGAAGGCGAAGAAACGGCGCAGGAAATTCTCCAGCCAGTGCCGGATCGTCGCGAGGTCGTACTCGTGCTTCGCGTCTTCAGGGAAAGCCAGGGGCCATTTCCCGCGGCTCGCGTCTCGCCACGCGTGCCATGCAAGGAACGCGACCTTCGACGGGGTCTGGCCCCAACGTATCGTATGGTGGAGGAAGAAGTCGTTGAGCTCATAGGGCCCGATGATGCTTTCGGTGCTGTGGACCTCGCCGCACTTGCCCGGAGGTACCAGTTCGGGGCTGATTTCGGTTCCGACGATGGCCTCCAGCACTTCGTCCGTCGCCCGGTCGAACTGGTTCGTCCGCACGCTCCACCGGATCAGATACTGGATCAGGGTTTTCGGGACACCCGCGTTGACGCCATAGTGGCTCATCTGGTCGCCGACACCGTACGTGCTCCAACCCAGCGCGAGTTCGCTAAGGTCGCCAGTACCGATCACGAAGCCGCCATGCTGGCTCGCGAGGCGGAACAGGTAATCGGTGCGCAAGCCAGCCTGCACATTTTCGAAGGTGGTATCGTGCACGGCCTCGCCGTTGGCGAAGGGATGACCGATGTCCTTCAACATTCGCTCGGCGGCGGGCCTGATGTCGATTTCCTCGCCCATCACGCCGAGCGCATTCATGAGCTTCCAGGCGTTCGACCTGGTTTTATCCGTGGTCCCGAATCCGGGCATTGTATAGCCGCGGATCGTGCTGCGGGAGAGGCCGAGCCGGTCGCAGGCCTTGGCTGCCACGATCAGCGCGTGCGTGCTGTCGAGCCCGCCCGATACGCCGATCACGAGAGACCTGGATTGTGTCGTCTCGATCCGCCGCATAAGCCCGTCGACCTGGATATTGAACGCCTCGAAGCAGTCCTCGTCGAGTTTGTCGGGACGATTCGGAACGAAGGGGAATCGACGCACTGGGCGCACGAGCCCGATATCAGCGAAGTCCCGCTCATGCGCGAATGAAACGACGCGGAAGCAGTCTTCCGGCCGCCCCTCATACTCGGCGGCGTCGTTGAAGGTCTGCATCCGCATCCGCTCGGACCGGATACGGCCGCAATCGACATCGACGATGCAAAGCTCGGGCCGCAGCGCGAAGCGCTCGCTCTCGGCCATGAGATCGCCGAGCTCGTAGATCATGCCCTGCCCGTCCCACGCGAGATCCGTTGTGCTTTCGCCGTGACCTGCGGCCGAGTAGATGTAGGCAGCAACCGCGCGGCTTGATTGCGAGCGACTGAGCATGTGGCGCTCGTCGCTCTTGCCGATGGTGATGTTCGATGCCGACAGGTTGCACAGGATCGTCGCCCCGGCGAGCGCGGCGCGGGTCGAAGGGGGCACCGGAGACCAGTAGTCCTCGCAGATCTCGACCGCCACACGGAAGCCCGGCAGATCTTCGGCGGAAAAGATCAGATCGGTGCCGAACGGGACCGACTCGCCGTTGACGACGATCTGGAGCCCCTCGATCATCCGGCCGTTGGCAAACAAGCGCTTCTCGTAGAACTCACGGTAATTGGGCAGGTAGCTCTTGGGCACCGCGCCGAGCAGGCGTCCGCGGTGGATAGCCAGCGCGCAATTGTAGAGCCGGTCGTTGTGCCGCAGCGGCGCACCGATCAGCAGCATGGGATTGAGGTCCCTGCTCGCCTCGACGATTTCGCCGACCGCCGTTTCGACCGCTTCGACCATCGCGAGTTGCAGGTGGAGGTCGTCGATCGCGTAAGATGACAGGCAAAGTTCCGGATAGACCAGCAAATCGACATGCGCATCGTGCGCGCGCTTCGCTTCATCGAGGATGGCATCGCGATTGAAGCTGACATCGGCAGTCCGCACGTCGGGCGTGCTCGCGGCCACACGCACGAGGCCGTGCGCATGGATCGAATAGAAGCGGTCGGTCGAAGCGTCTGTCATCCCTGAAGCGCGTCTTCCATCATCGCGAGCGCGACTTCAAGCGCAGCGATACGCACCCCTGCACGTCCGATCGGTCCGAAATGCTCTTCCCTATGAGCACAAGCCGCACCGCGCCGGGCGCACGCGAAGTGAACGAGACCTTCCTCATCGTCCGCCGCACCCGGTCCCGCGAAGCCGGTAACCGACACTGCGACGTCGGCGTTGGAGCGATCGATGGCGCCATTTGCCATCGCCCGGGCCACCTGTTCGCTGACGACGCCCACTTCCTCGATCAGGCTTGGCTGGACCCCGAGCAGGTCGCATTTCGCCTCCTCGGCATAAGTCACGAAGCCCCGGTCGAACACGTGACCGCGGCCGCGCACGTCGGTGAGCAGAGCCGCGAGAAGTCCGCCGGTGCAGCTCTCCGCCGTCGCAAGCGAAAGCTCGCGTTCATGGGCGATGTCGAGAACCCGGCGCGCCTTTTCCTGCAACGCGTCGGGCAAGGCCTGATCGAGAGTTTCGGCCCTGTCGCGATCCTTGCCCATGTCCTGCTCAACCATCGCTGCAAAATCGGGTTCCGTGGGCGATCAGGCAGCGGCGAGCAGTTCGCCCGCCGTCGGCGACTCTTCCAGAAGTTCGATGAGCGCGCGTTCCTCGCGGCTCAGCCAACGGGTCGCGCGCGGCATCTTCAGGCTGTCGCGCCACTTCCGCTGGCGGTCGACAAGGGCGATCACGGCCGGATGGACATAGCTCTTCCGGGTGACGGCGGGTGTGTTGCCGAGGTGGTCGGCCACTTCCTCGAGCATAGCCTTCAAGGTCAATTGCCCTTCCGCCCTTGCCAGGACCTTTAGCGCCAGAACGCTCGCATGCCAGGTGCGAAAACTCTTGGCGGTGTAGTGATCGCCCATCGTTTCGCACAGGTATTCGTTCACGTCGGACGAACCGACCGAGTGCAGATCTCCCTCGTCGTCCTCGTACTGGAACAGGCGCTGACCGGACAGATCCTGCATCTTGCGCACCACGCGGCTGAGGGTCCGGTCCGTCAGGGTCACTTCGCGCTCGACGCCGCTCTTACCCTTGAATTTCAAGCGAATCTTCTGCCCCTTCACCTCGACGTGACGCTGTCGAAGGGTCGTCGCGCCGAAGCTCTTGTTCGACTTCGCATAGGCATCGTTGCCAATTCGGATCGCTCCGAGATCGAGCAGCCGCACAACGCTCGCGATTGCACGCTCCCGACTGGGCGAGCGCGTGTTGAGATCGGCTTCGACGCGCTTGCGTACCAGCGGCAGCAGCCGCCCGAACGAGGTGCAGCCGTCGAACTTTTCGCTCTCGCGCGCGGTGCGGAAATCGGGGTGGTAGCGATACTGCTTGCGACCCTTGGCATCGACCCCCGTGGCCAGGATGTGTCCGTTCGGCGCGGGGCAGTACCACGCATCGACGTAGGCAGGCGGCAAGGCGACGCTGTTGAGGCGGTCGCGCTCGTCCGGGTCGGTGATCAGCTCACCCTTGGGATCGTAATATGCCCAGCCTCGGCCGCTGCGCTTGCGGGTAATGCCCGGCATGTCATCGTCGACATACATGAGCTTGGATTGAGCGACCATGACCTGCGCAACGGCGGTGCTTGCCTTGCGGTTCCGGACCGGTATGCCCATGTCCCCGCAACCGCGACAGGGAGCCGCTCGCCGATGACCGATACCGCCTACACGCCGCCCAAGGTCTGGACTCACGACAAGGAGAACGGCGGCCGCTTTGCCAGCATCAACCGGCCGACTGCCGGCGCGCGGCACGACAAGGACCTGCCGGTCGGTGATCATCCCTTCCAGCTCTACTCGCTCGGCACGCCCAATGGCCAGAAGGCGACGATCATGTTCGAGGAACTGCTCGAAGCCGGACACGACGCCGAGTACGATGCGTGGCTGATCAACATCGGCGACGGCGATCAGTTCTCCAGCGGCTTCACCGCGCTCAACCCCAACGGCAAGATCCCCGCACTCGAGGACCGCAGCGGCAAGACGCCGTTCCGGGTGTTCGAAAGCGGCGCGATCCTGCTCCACCTGGCCGAAAAGTTCGGCTTCCTGCTGCCGCTCAAGAACCCGGCCCGGGCCGAGGTGCTGAGCTGGCTGATGTGGCAGATGGGCACCGCCCCGTTCATCGGCGGCGGCTTCGGGCACTTCTACGCCTACGCGCCTGAAAAGTTCGAATACCCGATCGACCGCTATACCATGGAAACCAAGCGCATACTTTCGGTCGCCGACCTTCGCCTGGGCGAAACCGAATACCTTGGCGGCGACGACTATTCCATCGCGGACGTCGCCTGTTACGGCTGGTTCGGCGCGCTGCTTCGCGGCGATGCCTACAACGACGCGGCGACGTTCCTTTCGGTCCACGAATACGAGAACCTCGCGCGCTGGGTCCGCGCCCTAGAAGACCGAGCGGCGGTCCGGCGCGGCCGGATCGTCAACACCAGCAACATGAAGGAACGCCATTCGGCGTCCGACTTCGACAGGATCGAAAAGCTCGAGTTGCTGGAGAGCGTGCCGTGGAAATCCCGCGAACCCGCCTGAGGGCGCGCGCCGTCAGCTGGTCGTGTCGGCCTCTCGCCGCCGCAACGTCAGAATATAGGCCGACAGTTCGTCGATGTGTTCGGCCGGTATCTCGAAGTACATTTCGTCCGGGTAGTTCCGGTGGTCGCGCATCCACTGCGCGAGCATCGCAGAAGTCAAATCGGGCGTATTGGCGATCGCCGAAAAGCTTGGAGCTTGCGGCAATGGCGAAGTTTCGCCGTAGTCCACCGAATGGCAGTCGGAACAGCGGTTGACCGCCAACTTGTAGCCGCGCGCTTCGATGGACTGCGGATCGGCAATGCCTGTCGCAGCGGCCGAACGCGGCGCGACGGACTGGCAGCCAGCCAGTAGTGCGCAAACGGCAATAGCGAAGAGCGTCCTCATGCGCGCAAGCCTAAACAACGGACGTCCACCAGACAATGACCTGATCAAGGGTTCGCATGGCTGCTTACGATCAGGCGATCGTCGCGATGGTCATCATCGTCACCAGGTCGAACAGCGTCTCCGCCTGAATTTTCAACATCGCGTTGGCCCGGTAGACCTCGACCGTTCGCGGGCTAATGTCGAGGTCGATGGCTACGACCTTGTTGGCTGCCCCGACTGTGGTGAGCCGGTTTTTCCCGGGAGACTCGAAATCCGCAATTGCGCGCCACGCGCACCCGGCAAAGGCAGCCGGCCCCGCCATCGCCGTCGATGCGATCGGACCGTGACCGATGAGATCGTGGCTGGGGCGGCAGGATTCGAACCTGCGAATGCCGATACCAAAAACCGGTGCCTTACCACTTGGCGACGCCCCAGCAGCGAGCCGCCCCTATAGCGGCCTCACGGCTCAAGGAAAGAGCCGGATCGAATTCGAAGGCACATTCGTCGAAGAATAAGAGGAAGCGCAAGCTAGCTCGGCGGATGAGCCAAAGTGCATCTCGCTGCCGGAACGGCGCTAATCACCCAGCTTGTCGAGCTGCGTTCGTACCAACTCGGCCTGCGCCATGATGTTGGCTACAAGTTCCTTACAGGTCGGAATGTCGTGGACCAACGCTTGGCTCTGGCCGCTCGACCAGATGCCGCCGTCCATGTCACCCTTCGCGTAGACGAGCTCGCGCCCACGGGCACCGGCCATAAGGTGTTTGACCTCTTCAAATGTCGTGTCGGGGTTGCGCTGAATCGCCGCGACTTCCTCAGAAACCGCGTTGCGCGCGACGCGCGCGGTATTGCGGAACGGACGACCGACCAGCACCGTGTCGAGCTCGGAATTATCGACGATCTGCTGCTTCACGTTGGGATGGATCGCCGCTTCCTGCGTGGCGCAAAAGCGGGTGCCCATGTTGACCGCGTCCGCCCCCAGCGCGAGCGCGGCGACGAGGCTGCGGCCGTCGGCCATTCCCCCACTCGCGACGATCGGGGTGTCGGGTAGCGCGTCGACTGTCGCGGGCAGCAGCACGACGAGGCCAACGTCGTCCTCACCCGGGTGGCCAGCGCATTCGAAGCCGTCGATGCTGATGACGTCCACGCCCTTGCGCACCGCGCTTTCGGAATGGCGCACGCTTGTGCACTTGTGGATCACCTTGACCCCCGCCTCCTTGAAGGCGGGCAGGTGGTCGGTCGGCGCGCGCCCCGCAGTCTCGACGATCTTCAGGCCGCTCTCAATAATTGCCTCGCGATATTCATCGTAGGGGATCGGATTGATCGACGGCAGCAGGGTGAGGTTCACCCCGAACGGCTTGTCCGTGAGCCCGCGTACCTTCTCGATTTCATCCCTTAATGCAGCCCCACTGGGAAACATGTGCGCGGTGATGAAGCCGAGCGCACCCGCTTCGGCCACCGCGGCGACGAGTTCGCCGTAGCCGACTCCGGTCATGCCGCCCATCAGGATCGGCGTCTCGACCCCGAACATCTCCGTAATTCGCGTCTTGAACGCCATCGTTCGCTCCCTTGCCAGCTTTACGTTTGCGTCAACCTTACGCGCAGCACGCGGCAGGGCAAGCCAAATGGCGAATACGGGCGTCTCACAGACCCGCCTGCCGATTTCAGGGCGGCAGCCTCCTCGGGATGCGAGGAGAGAATTAACTGGCCTGCCGAAGCGATCACGTGACAATCCGCTTTGGGCAACAACCGCGCGATTGTGGAAGATGCAACCGACCGCGCGGGACCCTCAGAATCCACCGTGAAGTGAGACTCCCCGACCCCATTGGATTGTGGTGGGCCAAATGCGCGCGCCGAGCAAGTATATGGATGGCGGGGGTTTTCAGTACGTTGGAAGCTCGCAAACAGGCGAGACCGCCCTTGGCCCCGGCGTTCCGCGATCCTATGTGCCCATCTCCTGCGGCAATTTTCCGACCTGGCGGCCGCCTTTGCAAGCGAACGAGTGAGCGCGCATCCGTGACAACCAACCGATCCACTTTCCATGTCCGGACCGCGCTTATTGCCCTTGCCGGGGCCGTGTCGGCACCGCTTGCCGCGCAAGACTCCGAAGCGACCCCCGAGCCGGTGATCGTCGTCACCGGCACAGGCCTTCCCGATACCGCCGCAACCCCGGCCTACGACACGCAACTGCTAGACCGCGAGCGGTTGGTCGCAACCAGCTCTGGGCGGATCGAAGACGCCTTGGCATCGGTCGCGGGATTCCAGCAATTCCGGCGCTCGGACAGCCGGTCAAGCAACCCGAGTGCGCAAGGCATCACCTTGCGCGCGCTCGGCGGCAACGCCACCAGCCGGGCGCAGGTGCTGCTCGACGGGGTTCCGATGAGCGATCCCTTTTTCGGCTACATCCCGCTGAGCGCAATCGTCCCCGAGCGATTGGCGAGTGCGAGGGTGACCCGCGGTGGGGGTTCGGGCCCCTTCGGTGCGGGCGCGCTCGCCGGCACGATCGAGTTGACCAGCGCCGACGCGCAGACACTCGGCCCCATGAGCGGTCGAGTCCTTGTAGACGATAGGGGCGAGACAGAGACGAGCCTTACCGCCGCGCCGCAATTGGGGGCGGGGTTCGCGGTGCTTTCGGGTCGGTGGGACCGAGGTCAGGGCTTCTACACCACCCCGCTTGACCAGCGCGTGCCCGCCACGGCGCGTGCGGCGTACGATTCCTGGTCGATGCAAGCGCGCGCGGTGGCACCTCTGAGCGACGTTGTGGAAGTCCAGGCGCGCGGCCTGGTCTATCGCGACGACCGAACGCTCCGCTTCGACGGCGCGAACTCGTCCACCGAAGGCCAGGACGCATCGGTACGGCTGGTCGGTCGCGGTCGCTGGCAATTCGATGCGCTTGGTTATGTCCAGGCACGCAACTTCACCAACGTGGTCATCAGCTCTTCGAGTTTCCGCCCAGTCCTCGACCAGCGCAATACTCCCGCCACCGGCATCGGCGGCAAGTTGGAGCTTCGTCCGCCGACCGGCGGGGCGAACGTCCTTCGCCTAGGGATCGATTACCGCAGGTCAAGCGGCAGGCTTTACGAAGATGCCATCAGTGGGTTTACCGGCACGGTAACCGAGCGGCGCACCGCCGGTGGAGTGAACACCGACCTCGGCGTGTTCGCAGAAGACGATCTGTCTCTCGGGATTGTTACTCTCACGGCCGGAATACGAGCCGATCGCTACACGATCCGCGACGGCTTCTACTCGGCGCATAGCGGCGCTGGAAGCCTCGTTACGGATACGACTTATCCCGATCGGTCCTCATGGGAAACCAGCTTCCGCGGCGGCGCGGTTGTCCGACCGACCGAGAGGCTCCGCCTGCGTGCCGCCGCCTATAACGGATTGCGGTTGCCGACTCTGAACGAACTTTATCGCCCGTTCACCGTTTTCCCGGTGGTTACACAGGCAAACGAAGCGCTCAAGCCCGAGCGGCTCGAAGGCTACGAGGCGGGGATCGACTACAGCCCGATAGACGCTTTCGACCTGTCGCTTACCGCCTTCGACAATCGCGTAAAGCGCGCGATCGCGAACGTCACGATTGGCACCAATCTGCGCCAGCGGCAAAACATCGACGCCGTCCACGCGCGCGGTATCGAGGCGAGTGCCGGCCTCAAGTTGGGCCAGGTTTCGCTCGACGCCTCGCTCGCCTACACCGACGCCGAGGCGCAGGGCAGTGGCGATGCGGCCGCGCTCGACGGTAACCGCCCGTCACAGACACCGCGATGGTTTGCCGGTGGCACGCTGGCCTGGAAGCCTTCAGGAAATGCTCTCTTATCGCTGACCGTACGCCATGTCGGCACACAGTTCGAAGATGACCTCGAAACCGACGTGTTGCCGGCGGCGACGACGCTCAATGCCTTCGTCCGTCTACCCGTGTCGGATCGGTTCGCGATCGTCCTGCGCGGAGAGAACCTGACGGACGAGGCGATAGTCACCCGCAACCAGGGCGGCTCCATCGACTATGGAACCCCGCGGACCGTCTGGGCCGGCGTCCAACTGGGGCTCTAGCGCCAGGGGAGGAACCCGCCCTGCCGCATTGCAGGATCGCGGCGGAAAAAATAATTTCGACACCGAGCTGCGGAAATTCCGTCGTCGCACCGTCATCGGGTTGACCCTCGATCAGCCCAAGGTTCGCGCCGATGAACATGCAGACGATCGTAGCCGCGCCACGGGGCGCTTCTTCGCGCCAGGATTGCCCCAAGGGCGACCGCCGTCTGCTCGTTGCCATTCACGACGTTTCGCCTCGGTTCGAGCAAGAGATCGACCAACTCGTCGAGCTGGTTGAACGACACCTGGGCGGCCAGCGCTTTGCAATGCTGGTGGTGCCTGATCACTGGGGCAGCGCTCCAATCGCGCGTAACGGGGCGTTCCGCGCCAAGCTGCGCCGTCACGCCGATCTAGGCGTCGAAATGTTCGTCCACGGCTGGTTCCATCGCGACGACACTCGGCACTCCGGAATGGCGGGATTGAAGGCCCGACACATGACGGCGGGCGAGGGCGAATTTTCAGGCCTCTCCCGATTAGAGGCGTCGCGCCGCATGGCCGAAGGTCGCGCGGCGATCGAAGACTGCATAGGGCGCAAGGTCGCCGGTTTCATTGCGCCAGCCTGGCTTTATTCGGTGGGCACGCTGGAAGCGCTCGCCGACAACGGCTTTGCGCTGGCCGAGGATCACTTGCGCGTCTGGCTGCCTGAAACGACGCGCGTCGTGTCGCGTGGACCCGTCGTCACCTGGGCGAGCCGGTCGCCGACGCGAGTTGCGTCCTCGATCGCTTTTGCCGCGTTGGCTCGCCGCGCGCTTACTCCATGCGACACCGTGCGGCTCGCGGTCCACCCCGGAGACACCGGCAATGCTCGCATCATGGCGAGCATCGAGAAGACCTTCGCCCACTTTGCCGCGCGCCGCACTCCGGCACGCTATGCCGACCTGCTGGCCGAGGCCGGCAACGGCTTCTTCCAGCCGGCAGCATTCACCTGAATGAATATCCTCGTCCCGATACACAGTTTTGAGCCGGGCGGCGTGGAGCGCGTCGCACTGCGGCTCGCGCAGGCATGGCAGGATCGCGGACACAAAGTGCGCGTGCTGCTCGGTCGGATGGAGGGTGCCACACGCCAGCAGGCGCCCGAGCTCGACTATTTCGGATATCCCGAACCGCTACCTACCGCCAGGTGGGAGACGATCTGGATGATCGTCAGCCTCATTCGCTCTCTGCATCGCGAGCGGCCGGACGTGATCTTTTGTCCTGGCAACACCTACACGATCGTGTGCGTCGCGGCGAAGCTGCTCGCACCAAGGCGATGTCCGCCGGTTCTGGTGAAAATAAGCAACGATCTGGACCCGGCCTATCTCCCGGCGGCCGCGCGGCCGTTCTACCAGCTTTGGCTGCGCATCCAGGGCCTGTTGCTCGACCGCTTCGTGGCGATTGCGCCGCCGATGCGCGACCACATCGCGGGCGCCCTGCGGGTTCCAAGGGCACGGGTAGCAACGATTCTCGACCCCGCACTTACCGAGGAGGAGTTCGCGCGACTGTCGAAGTTGACGCATGATCCCTCTCCTGCGCCGCACCTGGTGGCGGTCGGGCGCCTCGTAGCGCAGAAGAACTTCGTCCGGCTGATCGAAGCGTTCGCCGCGCATGCACCGGCTGACGCGCGATTGACGATCGCCGGCGACGGGCCGCAGCGCAGCGCTATCGAGCGCGCGATCGTGAGCCAGGGGATCTCGGGTCGAGTAACGCTTCCGGGGCACATTGCCGATGTGCCCGCGCTGCTGGAAACAGCCGACCTGCTTGTGCTGTCCTCGGACTACGAGGGAGCGCCCGCGGTAGTCCTCGAAGCGCTCGCCGTCGGGCTGCCGATCGCTGCGACGCGGTGCTGCGTGAGCATGGGCTGGTTATTGGACGAAGGGCGGCTCGGCGCGATCGCCCGGTGCGCGAGTGTTTCTTCGCTTGGCCACGCGATCGGCTGGGCGCTGGCGATGGAACGGCGACCGGACGAAGCGCGAGCGCGCGCGGCGCAGTTCGTCATCGGCCCTTCCGCCACCGCCTACATCGCGGCGTTTCAGAGCCTGCTGGAAGCCGCACCCATTTCCCTCCAACCTTCAACAGAAATGGACCGGACCGTCGATGCCTGACGATTCCCTCGCCATGTCTCCTTCAGCCCCGATAGCCCTGACCGCGCAGGACCGGACGGGTTCGCGCTGGACGCGCATCGCCACCACGCTCTTTTCGCTGACGGTTATCGCCGCAGCGCTCTACCAGGCGCGCGGTGTCGACCTGGCCGACTTGCGCGCCATGGTGCCGCCCTCGCCGCTGTTCTGGGCGACGTTCGTGCTGGCCTATCTTGCCGGGCCTATCAGCGAATGGGTCATCTACCGCCGGCTGTGGTCGATCGGTCCGGAATTGATCGCCCCGCTGCTTCGCAAGCAGGTCTACAATGAATTGCTGCTGGGCTACCTTGGCGAAGCGTACTTCTACAATTGGGCACGCAAGCGGCTGGCGCTGCCGACAACGCCTTTTGGGGCGGTCAAGGACGTTGCGATCATGTCGGCGATCGCGGGCAATGCGATGACGATCGTTCTCGTCGTCGCGGCAATTCCTTTCGCCGGTCTTCTGCAACTGGGCCACCACACAGACGAATTCGGCTGGTCGCTGGCAATCGTGCTGGTAACTTCGACCGCGGTCCTTGCGTTCCGTGGCAGGATCTTCTCCCTTTCCGCGCGAGAGCTGCGCTTCGTGTTTTTTGCGCACACGGTCCGCATCCTCGGATCGGCAGCCCTTGTCGCGCTGATGTGGCACCTGGTGCTGCCAGACACACCGGTCGCCTGGTGGCTGGTGCTGGCCGCAGTCCGCCTGCTCATTTCGCGCCTGCCGCTCATTCCCAACAAGGACGTGGTCTTCGCCGGCATCGCTGTTTTTGCGCTGGGACACGATGTGGAAATCGGCACCTTACTCACACTTATGGCGGCGCTCATACTGACGCTGCACATCGTCGTTGGGACGGTGTTCGCGCTGGGCGATCTCTTATCAAGGAGACACCATGCCTAAGCCGCTCGTGCTGGCGCTGGTCGCCCCTGCGTTGCTGGCCGCTTCGATCCCCTCGACGCCGGACCTCGGCAAGGCGGAGGGACGCTGTCGGGCGGGCGAAAGCGGTCCTTCATTCCTCGTAACGGTCGACGGGCTCAAGGACCGCGTGGGGCGGCTCAAGCTGGAAGTCTATCCCGCCAACGATTCCGACTTCCTGGCCGACGACAACGTGCTCGTCGGAGCGGGCAAGACGTTCCGGCGGGTGGAGGTCAACGTACCGGCGAACGGCACGCCCATCCTTTGCGTCCGGCTGCCTGGCCCCGGCACCTATGGCGTATCGCTGCTTCACGATCGCGACATGAACCACAAATTCGGCTGGCGAACGGACGGGATCGGTTTCGCCGGAAATCCCAAGCTCGGCTGGGGAAAGCCCTCCGCCCGCTCCGCCTCAGCCACCGCAGGCAACGCCCCCACCCCGATCACCATCGTCCTCAACTATCGCCGTGGCCTCGGCATGCGTCCGCTGAAGGACAAGTAGCCATGCACATCGTAGACGTTTCGGCCTTCTACGCGCCCACCGGCGGCGGGGTGAGGACCTATGTCGAGCAGAAGCTCACAGCGCTGCCCGCACTCGGTCATTCCGTGACCGTGGTGATTCCGGGCGCAAGCGACGAGCTGGTCGAGCGAGCACCGGGCGCGCGGATCCTTTCGATCCGGTCACCGCGATTCCCGCTCGACCGCGCGTATCGCTATTTCACGGACGAGCCTGCCCTTCATGCGGCGCTCGATCGGCTCTCGCCCGATTTCGTCGAAGTGTCGTCGCCGTGGCGAAGCCCGTCGATGGTTGCGCGGTGGCGGCCCGGCGTGCCGCGTGCGCTCGTGATGCACGCGGATCCGCTCGCAACCTATGCTTATCGCTGGTTCGGTCCGATCCTTGAGCGCGATACAATCGACCGGCGGTTCGAGCAGTTCTGGCGCCATCTGCGCACACTCGGCGGTTCGTTCGACACGATCGTGTGCGCCAGCAGCGATCTTGGAAGGCGCCTTTCGGGCGGAGGCGTGTCTAGGGTTGTGACGATCCCGATGGGCGTGTCGTCTGCCGTTTTCTCGCCCGCACGGCGTGACCCGGCGCTGCGCGCACGGCTACTGGAGGCGTGCGGCCTGCCCGATCATGCCCTGCTACTGGTCGCCGCAGGTCGGCTGTCCCCCGAGAAGCGGCTACCCATGCTGGTCAGGGCGGCGACACTCGCAGGGCGGGAACATCCCGTCGGTCTCGCGATTTTCGGCCAGGGACGCGAGAGGCAGGCGATTATCCAGGCGATCGGCGGCAACCCACACGTCCGGCTGTTCAACCCGGTCGGCGAGCGTACCGACTTTGCCCGGATTCTCGCGAGCAGCGACGCGCTGCTCCACGGATGCGAATCCGAAACGTTCTGCATGGCCGCTGCCGAAGCGCGCGCTAGCGGCATTCCCGTCATCGCACCAGACGCGGGCGGCGCAGCCGAGCAAGCGACACCGCCCAGCGCGCTGTACCGCGCGGCAGCCCCCCAGGATGCTGCCCGGGCAATTCTCGTCATAGCGCGCGGCGTAGAGCGTCCCGCACCTGTGCGGGTGCGCAGCATGGATGAACACTTCGCGGACCTCGTCGCGCATTACCAGCGGCTTTCGGCACAGGACCGCGCAATTGCCGCCTGATCTCCCCGACAGGGCCCCATCGCCTGCACTATCGTCTCGACGGTCGGCGTAAGGCCGTGCTAGCCGAACTCCTGCACGGCGAGATGCAGGGGAGCTTCGGGTGGCAGACAACGACCGATCGGGTCTCGCCGCGGTCCTGTCCGAACACCGCGCCGAATTGCTGCGCTTCGTAACCGCCCGCACCGGCGATGCGGCGGAAGCCGAGGACCTCCTACAGGAACTGTGGGTCAAGCTTTCCGGCAATCCGCCCGGTCCGGTCGCAAATGCGCGCAGTTATCTGTTCCGGGCCGTCAACAATCTTGTTATCGATCGCGTGCGCCAGCGCACCCAGGCCATGCGCCGCGACCGTTCGTGGCTCGAGCGCGACGACGAAGGACCCGTGACCGGCGAACGGGCGTCTTTGACTCTCCCGGCTGACGAGGCGCTGCTGGTAGAAGAAGAGGCTCAGGTCTTGCGCGATGCGATCGGAAAGCTTCCTGACGGTGCCCGGCGCGCACTCGTCGCCTTTCGTTTCGAGGGGATCGGTCAGGCCGAGATTGCCGTGCGGATGGGCATCAGCCGCAGCGGGGTCGAGAAGCACCTTTCGCTGGCGATGAAACGCCTGCGCCAACACCTCGACGACTGCGGATATTTCAACCCGGCTCCGTCATGTGACGAGGGGTCCGACAGGAACGATCGATGAGCGAGCAATGGAACCGCATACGTGATGCCGCGGCGGCCTGGCACCTCGCCTCGCTGCGTGACGACATGGACTGGGACGGCTTCACACGCTGGCTGGAAGACGATCGTCGACATGCGGAGGCATATGACGAAGTCTCGTTGTCGGACAACCTCGCCAAGCGGATCGGTCCTTCGCTCGCGGACGAATACGTGGAAGCCCGCACGGTCCAGGAAAATCACACGCGGACGAACCGCTGGCCGCTGTGGGCCGGCGGTGCCATCGCCGCATCGCTCGCGCTGGTCTTCGCAGTTGGCGAACTGACGGGCCCGGAGCCGGTCGTTTTCGACGGAGGACATTCGGGCCGCACGGTTGTGCTCGCCGATGGGTCGCGGGTCCTGCTCGCGCCAGACAGCACATTGACCGTGGATGGAGGCGATGAATCCGAACTGGCGCTCGAAGGTGGCGGCTACTTCGACATCCGGCATGATCCCGCACGACAGATGACGGTGACGGCAGGCGACCTAGAGGTGGTCGACATCGGCACCGAGTTCGACGTCCAGTCGGGCGCCGGAGTGACGCGCGTTGCAGTCGCTCAAGGAAGCGTGGCAGTGCGTGCCGATACCCTTGATGCGCCCGTAAACCTGCCCGCAGGTCGGCGGATGGTATATGATACGACCAGGCACACAGCGACCGTGTCCGCCATACCGCCAGCGCAAGTAGGCGATTGGCGCAATGGACGGTTGACGTTTGCCGATGCAAAGCTTGCGGTGGTAGCGGCGGACCTCTCGCGATATGCCCACACGAAGATCATCGTTTCGCCATCGCTTGCCGATCGGCTGTTTTCGGGGACTTTGGCGATAGGCGATGGCGATACAGCAGTACGCGACCTTGCACAGCTCATGGGCCTGGTGGCGATACGCGATGGTGATACCTATCGCCTGGAGCCTACCGGCTGAAGCACGCGGCCCACGCGAGACCATCGACGTAAGCGCAACTTCACTGCCCCAGGCCGTTGGCGAACTCGCGCGCGAAGCAAACGTGTCGATCGGCGCCGAAGGCCCCCTACCCCGAGTTTCCGTTCACCCCGTGAAAGGAGCCATGAGCATTGAGAGCGCCCTCGCCCGAATGCTCGCGGGCAGTGGATTCAGGGCCCGGCGCGTCGGACCGACGGCCTGGCGCATCGAGCGCGACCCGCGTCCGGAAGCTCGCTCCTCCCGCCGCCAAATCGCACGACGCGACCCCGTGCCGACGCGGCCCGCGCCGCTTGCGGCCGAAATCATCGTAACTGGCAACAAGGAGGTGCTGTCGCTCGGTGAAACGCCGAGCGCGGTGTCGGTCGTCAAGCCGAGCGGATTGCCAGGCCCAGCTGCCGGGAACGGTTCGGGCGCCGTGGCCGCCGAAACGGAAGGACTCGTGATCACCGGTGAAGGCGTCGGGAGGAACCGGATGTTCATCCGCGGAATCGCCGATAGTCCGTTCGCGGGAAGCAGTCAGTCGACCGTCGCGGTCTTGCTGGGCGACACGCGCCTGACGTGGTCGGCACCCGATCCCGATCTGCGGCTGGTCGATGTCGAGCGGGTCGAAGTGCTCAAGGGTCCGCAGGGCTCACTTTACGGAACTGGCGCGCTCGGCGGTATATATCGGGTGGTCCCCCGCCCAGCCGATCCTGCGACCGCGACCTACGAAGTCGGTGCTGCGGCCGCCTCGGTTGCCGGGGGAGAACGCGGCGCGAACGGCTACGCCGTCGCCAACCTTCCGGTGGTGCGCGATCGCGCCGCGCTACGCCTCATCGCTTTCGGAGATCTCGTGCCCGGGTGGCTCGACACCGGAACCAGGCCCGACAGCAATCGAACGACGGCCGTTGGTACACGCGCCACCCTGGGGATCGACCCCGGAAAAGGCTGGCGGATCGACGCGACCGGATTGGGTCAGTGGCTCAATTCGGCGGACAGCGGCTATGTCTATGCCCGCCATGCGCGAACACGTCCCGCGCAAGTCGCCGAGCCGCACGACAACGACCTGCTGCATGGTTCGCTGCGTATCGCGCGCGAAGGCGGGCCCGTTTCGTTTCTCTTCACGACCGGGTATACCGGCCAGACGGTGGACGATCGCTATGATGCGACAATAGGAGCGGACGGTCTTGGCCTGCCCGACCCCCTTCGGCTCGACGACGACAGAAAATATACAGTGTGGGACAGCGAAGCCCGTGCGAACGGTCGGGCGGGCTCGTTCCGTTGGTTGGCCGGGGTTTCGTATATCGAGGCGACCCGTCACCAAACTCGCAGGCTGACGAACCGCGGTGGCGACACCCTAGTTCTCGATTCGGATCTTCGGCGCGCCAACGAGGCCGCAATCTACGGCCGGGCGACAATCTCACCGCTCAAGGCATTCGACGTCACCGTGGGCGCGCGCCTGTCGCAGAGCTACCAGCGGATCCGTCGTGGCAATCAGACTGCGGAAGGCCAGCGGACCGAGAGCGTCTGGACATTCGCCCCATCGCTCAAGCTTTCCTGGCAACCGCGTTACGGCCGGCTGCTTTACCTCGGCTACGACGAGGGGCGCCGCGAAGGGGGCGCGACAATCGCGGCCGACGGTTCGCTCGACAGGCTCGATGGCGACGAACTGACAACGATCTCGGCGGGGTGGCGCGAGGGAGCCGGCCCGTTGCGGTTCGACATCGGGCTTTATGGATCGCGCTGGCGAAACGTTCAGTCCGACGTTCTGCGTCCCGGCGGCCTGATCGAGACACGGAACGTCGGAGCGGGATCCGTAATCGGAGGGGAGGTATCGTTCGACGCCGATATTGCCCGCGGCTGGAGCATTTCGGGCGGAGCGATGGTCCAGTCCGCCATGCTCGATCTCGCAGGAGCTTCAGTCGATCCGGTTGATCGCCGGCTGCCGGTCGTCCCACGCTCCACCTTACGGCTGGGAGCCACCCGCGCCTTCGCATTGGGTTCATGGGACATTACCGCCAGCGTTCACGGGCGCTATGTCGGCAAAGGCCGCCTGAGCTTCGATCCGGCGCTCGACCGTAAGCTCGGAGGCTATCTCGAAACAAGTCTCCGTCTGGCAGCGGAGCGCGGACGCTGGCGCGCCGAGCTGTCAGCCGCCAACCTTTTCAACTCGCGAGCGGATGTCTTCGCCTACGGCAATCCGCTGCGCGTCCTTGGGTATCCCCAGCACGTGCCGTTGGACCCGCGGCGCGTGGTACTATCCCTCACTTGGAAAGCCGGATCGGTAAGCCCGGTCGGAATCGGCGCACGATGACAAATATGTAATCCGCCGGACAGCGGCAGGACGGATCCACGGGCGTAGTACCGGTCTTGCGATCAGCCGATCGCACGATTGGAGACTTCAGCCATGAACTTCAAAACTGCCATCGCCACCATTGGCGCTCTCTCGCTGGCCCTCGGCTCGGGCGCTGCCTTTGCCGCGACCTCCAACACAACCTCGACCGCTCCGAAGGGGATGGCGATGGCAACCCACTCGGCGTCCGCCAAGCCGGCGACGAAGCTCGCATCTGCTTCGTGCAAGAATCTGACCGGCAAGAAGCTCGCCGACTGCAAGGCCAAGACCAGGACTACGACGAAGCGCAGCTGACCTGATGTCGCGACCGGCAAGGGCATCCCACTCCCCGGGGACGCGACCTTGCCGGGACCGGCCTGAATTTTGGAGGACTTTTGAAAATAAATCGCGCCGACCGGTATCGCCTGGCGACAGTCGCCGTCGTTGCCGTTGCTGCTTCAGGCGCGGCGTGGGCGCTGGCCCCCGACTTTCCCGCGACACTATTCTCGCACCAGGAGATACATGGACCGATCGCTGCCCAGCCCGCCGTCTGGGACGGCGGACACAGCGTGGCCGACGTCGTAGCCAAGGTCGAACCGGCGGTCGTCACAATCACGGTGGACGAGGAAGCGCAACCTGCCTCTTTCCAAGGCATTCCGGGCGGAAGCGACGGTCCGTTTGGCGATTTTTTTCGCCAGTTCATGGGAAATGGACAGGTCCAGCAAGTGCCCAGCCAGCCGACCCAGGCGTTAGGATCGGGTTTCCTCGTCGATGGTTCCGGCGATATCCTGACAAACAACCATGTCGTGGACGGCGGAACTCGGTTCACGGTAGAGTTTTCCGACAAGTCGATCGCTCAGGCGACTCTTGTCGGCACCGATCCGCAGACCGACCTTGCGCTGATCCACGTCGATCGCGTGCCCGATGCCGCCCCGCTGGGGTTCGCGAATTCCGACACACTGCGCGTCGGTGATCCGGTAATCGCGATTGGCGATCCCTATGGCGTGGGGCAGACCGTCACCGCCGGGGTGGTCTCGGCGAGAGGGCGTTCGCTAGGTAATTCGAGCTACGTCGACTATATCCAGACCGACGCACCGATTAACCAGGGCAATTCGGGCGGACCGCTGCTCGATTACGCGGGCCGCGTGGTCGGGGTGAACAGCGCTATCTTCTCGCCGAGCGGCGGCAACGTCGGAATAGGCTTCGCCATTCCCTCCAACACCGCGCATGAGGTGATCGAGGCACTCAAGAGCAAGGGCCGCGTGACACGCGCCTGGCTCGGTGCGGCAATCCAGGACGTGACACCGCAGATCGCCGCCGCCGCGGGGCTCGACAAGGCCGAGGGCGCGATCGTCGCCCAGGTCGATCCGTCAGGCCCTGCTGCCGGTCACCTGCGCCCTGGCGACATCGTGCTCGATTTCGCCGGCAAGCCCGTACGCGAGGCACGCGATCTGTCGATGGCGGCATCGCATGCAGCGATCGGTAGTGACGCCTCGCTCACAATCGTACGGCAGGGCATGAAGCATACGATTTCGGTTCGAATGGGCCGTCTGCAGGGGGGGTCTTCCCGCCAGGCGGACCAATCGGCAGGCGGGGACAAGTCCTCGCCCCGCCTCGGCGTCACCGTAGTCCCCCTGGACGGTGACGCCAGACTGCAACTGGGCGTACCCGCCGACGAGACTGGCATGGTCGTGACCGACGTCGATCCCGACGGCGCAGGTGGGCGTGCGGGCTTGCGACCGGGCGACTTGATCGAACAGGTGGGCGGTGCGCCCGTCACCGATCGGACATCCCTCGCGCACGCGCTTGGCTCAGTCCACAACAACACCGCGCTGCTGCTCGTCGAGCGCGACGGACAGCGGCGCTTCCTGGCGGTCCCCCTCGGTTGAACCAACCCTCCCTCCCCCGTACCGGGAGGGACCGCCTTAATTGCCTGCGTCGCTCGAGGCGGCGATAGTCAGCACAACTCTCAGCCCAGGTTCGCCATCCTCGAGCGACAGCGTGCCACTATGCAAATTCGCGGTCGCCGCCGCGAGACTGAGCCCGAGGCCTGATCCGGGCAGGTTGCGCGACGGGTCGAGCCGACCGAACCTTCGAAGTGCCTCCCCCCGTCGGTCTGCCGAGATGCCAGGTCCATCGTCAGCCACCCCGATCCAAATCATCCTTTCGTCGCGTTCTGCCGAAAGTGTGATCGTCCGCGCCCCGGTCGCGTATCGCAGCGCGTTCTCGATCAGGTTTCCGATCGCCTGGCTAAGCAATTCTCGATGGACCGGTGCGAACAGGTCCTCTTCGGCGTCGCACACCAGCTTGATCGCGCTGTCTTCGGCGGACGGCTGGTAGAGTTCCGCGACGCTGCGGATCAGGCCAGCAATATCCTCGCGACGAAATCGGTCACGGCCAATCCCGGCTTCTGCGCGGCTGATCTGGAGCGAAGTGGTCAGCATTGCTTGCAAGGCAGCCGCTTCGTTGGCGGCACGCTGGAGAGCTTCGCTCGCCGCCCCGTCACCGACATCGGCGGTGGCTTGTTCGACTGCAGACTGGAGTCAACTCACCGGAGAGCGCAAATCGTGTGCGAGTCCGTCTGTCACCAGTTGCAGTTCGCCGACCAGACCCGCAATCCGGTCGAGCATCGCGTTGAGCGCGTGAGCCAGCCGGTCGAAAGCGTCCCCCGATCCGGTCTCCGGCACGCGGCGGGACAATTCGCCCGCCCCGAACCGCTCCGCGGCTACCGCAATGTCGGATGCGCGGCGCTCGATCAGACGCAGAAGGAGGAAGGCGAGGCCGAGCGCGATCGGTGCGGCGAACAGGATCGCGATCAGAAGGCCACCGGTGTTGGCCGCTCGCAGGCTGTCGGCGCCGGTCATCACGTGGCCGAAGAGCAGGCGGGATCCGTCGGGCAAGGTGCGCGTGTCCACCAGCACCGGCACCGCCTCGGTTTCGTCCGAACGGCGCAGCATCACCTGCGACCAGTGCGCGGGATCGAGCGTAGGATCGGCGATGACGTTGCCCGCAAGCGGCCGGCCCACGGGGTCGACGTACGACATCACCGAACCTCCGTGTGGATCATAGGCTATACGCTGTCCGATCGCGTCAACGAGAAACGCGGGCCCACCCCGTGAGTAGGCTGCCAGCAGGTCGTCGCCGAGTTCGCTTACGAGCGTCTGCTGCTGGCGCATCAACGTGCGCGAACTGGCAAGCTGCATGAAGCCCAGCAAGACCAGCGCCGGGACGAAGATCGCGGCGAACAGCACGATGGTCAGGCGCGTGGAGACAGAAAGAGACCTGCCTTGTGCCATTCAGTCTGGCATTCCCAGCCGATAGCCAGCGCCGCGCACCGTGTGCAGCAGGGGATAGGCGCGTCCCTCGTCGATCTTCTTGCGCAGGCGGCTGACGTGCACGTCGATCACGTTGGTGCCGGGATCGAAATGATAGTCCCACACGCTTTCGAGCAGCATCGTGCGTGTGACCACCTGTTCGTTGTGACGCAGGAAGTATTCGAGCAGCTGAAATTCGCGCGGTTGCAGTTCGATCGTTTCGCCTGCCCGCCGCACCTTGCGGGCGAGCAGGTCCATCTCGAGATCGCCGCATGAAAGGCTGGTCATTTGCGCCGACCCCGCGTTCGACTTGCGCAGCATGATCCGCAGCCGAGCGAGAAGCTCGGCAAAGGTGAACGGTTTGACCAGGTAATCGTCGGCCCCTGCTTCCAAGCCGTCGACGCGGTCGTCCGCGGTACCGAGCGCTGACAGGATGATCGCCGGCGTGTCGACCTTGGCGGAGCGCAGCGCGGCCAGTAGCGCCATCCCGTCGAGCTGGGGCAACATGCGATCGAGGACGATAGCATCGTATCGCTCCCCGGTAGCCAGAAAAAGACCGTCGCGACCGTTGTCGGCGCGGTCGACGTTGAAGCCATGCTCGGTCAGGCCCTTAGCGACGAACGCTGCGGTGGTGTCGTCATCTTCGACAAGCAGAATTTTTTGGCTCATGCCGGGATTGTCGCGATCTAGGGTTCATTCCTATCGAAGGGCCCTTTTCTCCGGACGGAAGGCCTAGCGCAAGGGCACATTCGGAGCTGGCGGTGCAGGCAGGCGCGATCTTTTTTCGTGGGCCGCGCCGCCGGGTGCCGGTAGAGACCCGCCGGACCATGAGTGCTTCCGATTCCATTCCGGCCAGGCAACAGTCGGCACGTTTCCTGATACTCTACGCCTTGGCGGTTGGCGGCGGATCGGCGTCATATGCACCATTTCTGACGCTGCTGCTCCCGGCACGCCTGGTCGAATTGTTTGGCGATCAGGCGGTGCAGGTCATGGCCTACAGCGCCTTCTTCGGCGCGATTGCGGCGAGCATTTCTAACATCGCATTCGGATGGGCCAGCGACCGCACCCGTTCGCGGCGCGGTTGGGTCCTGGCCGGCCTGGTGCTGTCATGCGGATTGCTGGCGGCGATGCGTGCCGGCGAAACGATGGCCCAGTTGATCGCCATGATCGTCGTCTGGCAGATTGCGCTCAACATGATGCTCGCCCCGCTCGCGGCCTGGGCCGGGGATGTCGTGCCCGACCAGCAGAAAGGCCTTCTTGGCGGCATGCTGTCATTGGCGCCTGGGCTGGGCGCGCTCGTGGGAGCCGGAATTACCCTGCCCTTCGTCGCCGGTGGGGGCACGCGGCTGTGGCTCAACGCGGCGCTCGTCGCATTCATGGTCGCCCCCGTGCTGATCTGGGGCCGCCCGCGGCGGATGCCACAGCTGACGGCGGAATCGCGCGACACCGGCAAGGACACGATCGACGCCGTCGTCGTCAGCCAATCGTCACTGCCGGTTTGGCGCATGTGGATGGCGCGGCTCGTGGTGCAGATATCGGAAGCGTCTCTGTTCGCGTTCCTCTTTCTCTGGCTGCGGGATCTCGACCCTTCGCGTGCTGAAAACGACGCGGCGAGAATTTTCGCGTTCGTCCTTTTCGCCGCAGTGCCGTTGGCGATCGCGGGAGGTCGCTGGTCGGACAAGACGAACCGTCCTCTCGCTCCGCTCGCGGCGGCGTCCGTGGTCGCCGCAATCGGGCTGGCAATGATGGCCGCTGCGTCCAAGATCGGTTTGGGCATCGGCGGCTACCTGACGTTCGGGATCGCGGCGTCGGTGTTCCTGGCGCTTCATTCGAGCCAGACGCTGCGCGTGTTGCCCCGCCCCGAGCACAGGGGGCGCGACCTCGGCATCTTTAATCTGACCAACACAATTCCTTCATTGGTGATGCCGGGCATTGCACTCGCCCTGGTACCGATTTTCGGGTTTCGGGGATTGTTCGCTGTGCTCGCAGGGCTCACCTGCCTGACGCTGCCGCTC
This sequence comes from uncultured Alphaproteobacteria bacterium, assembly GCA_963740025.1. Classification (GTDB taxonomy): domain Bacteria; phylum Pseudomonadota; class Alphaproteobacteria; order Sphingomonadales; family Sphingomonadaceae; genus Tsuneonella. The sequence goes on along the minus strand of CAVUCI010000003.1, from coordinate 19,353 downwards.
CTCACCATACGCACGAGCAGGACCAAGAAAGCGTGAGCCGGTTGGCGGGGCCCGGCGGATCGGCTAACCCGTGGGCAATGGACCCACAATGGTAACCATGCGCGAAGTGGCGAAGGCTGCCGGCGTCTCGGTGGCGACTGCGTCGCGCGCGCTCAACGGACTGTCGAGCGTAACCCGCGAAACGCGTGAAAAGATCGAAGCGGCTGCCGCCGAGCTGGATTACATACCCCATTCCGGCGCCCGTAGCCTGACGCGGCAGCGCACCGATACGATCGGCGTGATCCTTCCCGATCTGTTCGGCGAATTCTTCTCCGAAATGATCCGCGGTATCGACATCATCGTCCACGGGGTCGGCAAGAACATGCTGCTCGGCAACATGCACGGAAGCCCCGAAGAGGCGGCCAACGCGATCCGTTCGATGCGCGGACGAGTCGACGGACTCCTCGTCATGCCACCCAATTCGACCGCCGAGACGATCGGCAAGGCGCTCCATCGCAGCATTCCCACCGTGCTGCTCAACGCCCGGCCGGAGAACACCTACACGCCCTTCGTCACCGTCGACAATTATACCGGTGCGCGGCTGGTGACCGACCACCTGATTGCGCAGGGCGCGCGAAGAATTGTGCATATCGCCGGGCCGGCTGGAAACCGTGATGCTACCGAGCGCAAGCGCGGCTATCGGGACGCGCTGGCCGAGGGTTTGCCCGGCGTCACGCCGATAGTCTTGCCGGGGGACTTTCGAGAGGACGCGGGCCGGGAGTCGGCACGGCTGCTGCTGGCGGGACAGATGACGTTCGATGCGGTGTTCGCGGGCAATGATCAGATGGCGGTCGAACTGATGTCCGAACTGCGTGAGGCCGGCCTCGAGATCGGAAAGGATGTGCTCGTCGCAGGCTTCGACGACATCCCGCTCGCAAGGTACGTCACTCCCCAACTTACGACCGTGCACTCAGATATCACCCGCCTCGGCTCGACCGGCGCGCTGATGGTGCTGCGGATGTTGAGCGGTGAAGAACTCGGCAGCGAAGATGGACTGACGATCGTTCCGACGCTCGCAGTGCGCGGTTCGACCGCCGGACCGCTCAAACAGGGCGGAGGATAGGAAGAGCCGCTTCCCATTCGTGGATGCCCGTGCAATGTAACCGGTTACGGGCGAGGTGAGGAAGCCGTCCGCAAGATCACCGCGCGGGAATGTCGGGCTACCCTGGCGAAATGACGGAGCAATGGCATGACGGTCTTCCGCGCAATCTCCGCACTCGCCCTTGCGATCCTGCTTGGGGCCTGCGCGACCATGACTGGTAGCGGCGTTCGTCCGGCGACCGAAATCAGGGCGATGACCTACAACATTCGGCTCGACCTCGCTTCAGACGGACCGAACGCGTGGCCATTCCGCAAGGAAATGCTTGCCGCTGTCCTGAGGCGCGAGAAACCCTCGGTTTTCGGAATGCAGGAGGTCCTTCTGCGGCAGAAGCGCGATCTCGAGGCCGCCCTGCCCGAATACGCGTTCCTAGGAGTTGGCCGCGACGACGGAGCAGAAGCCGGCGAGTTCTCCCCGGTCGGCTTCCGCCGCGATCGTTTCGACCTGCTCGACAGCGGCACATTCTGGCTCTCGCCGACGCCGACCGTGCCGGGCAAGGCGTGGGACGCAGGCTATCCCCGCGTCGCCACCTGGGCGCTGCTGCGCGACCGGGCCGACGGGCGGGTGCTGCGCCTACTCAACACGCACTTCGACAACAGTGGTGAAACCGCGCGCCAGCACAGCGCGGAAATGATCGCCGGCTGGTCGCGCAAGTACACTGCGGCAGGCGAGGACGTGATCGTCATGGGCGACTTGAACGCAACCCCGGATAGCCCGCCGGTTGCGATGCTCTCGGATCCGGCACAAAGCGGGCTGCGGCCGGCCAAGGCGATCAGCATGGCTCCGCCATATGGACCTCCCGGCACGTTCAATGGCTTCGCGATCGACAGCGACGCACCCGAACCGATCGACCATATCTTTGTATCATCGGGCCTAGTCGTGCGCCGGTATGCCGTGATCACCCAGCATTGGGGCGGCCGTCTGCCCTCGGACCACTACCCGGTGGTCGTCGACATCGAACGCAAACGAGGATGGTGAGCGGACCCCGATCTACTGCGCAGGCTTGTCGAGCCAGCCGCCGGTAAACCCGATCCGTCCGAGCCCGCGCCGGACATGCGGGTTCTTTCGCATGACTTTCCAGACAAGACCGCTGCGATGATTTTCCATCATCGCCAGGATCGGCCCCTGGTCGATGCCTAGATAATCCTTGGCGACCCAACCCTTTACTGGATCGGTATCGCCGGTACGCGAACCCGCTTCGACGAAGGTGAAGCTGGGATTGATCGCGTCCTTGAACCCGTATTCGGTGTAGGCCCGTTCACCGTACCGATCCTTCATCGACATCAGCGCAGGGATCGCGACTTCCGGTGCGAAGGCCACCGACCCGCCCGCCGCGGTCGGCACGACCGTCCCGTCGTCGACCACGCGGATCGAACTGACGCCGCGCGCGGTGTAGGTGAAGAAAGTCCTCGGCGTGCCATTCACCGTGTACTCGTTCTTCGAATATTTCGGCCCGTCCGAAGCGGTCCAACCCCAGATGTCGGCGCTGTAGTCCTTCCAATCATTGGGATTGTCGGCGCCATAGGCCCGCTGGCTTAGCGTCGCGCGGCGGCTGTTTTCGAAATAATCGATGCCCTTGCCGCGCATGAAATCGTCCTGGATCCCGCGAAAATCGATCCACACGTGGCTGTACTGGTGGCCGAAAAGCGGTTCGAACTGCAGGTGCTCGTAGCCGTAGTAAGTGCCCCAGTCGGCATCGAGCTTTGCCGCCCAGCCCTTGTCCCACGCGTCCTTGCCCACCGGATGAGTTTGCGACCCCAGTGCGAGCACGTAGACCAGCATGCCTTCGTTGTAGCCGATCCAGTCGGAGCGACCCCAGCCCTCCTCCGGATCCCAGCCCATCGCGATGCCGTGCGAATTGCCGAGGTTCATGGCCTGCGTGCCGGTAGTGTTGCGCTGGGTCCAATCCCACTCGACGCGGTCGTAGATCTTTTCGGCGAGATCGCGGATTTCCGCCTCTACCGGGTCGCTGCGGTCGTAATAGCTTTGCGCGAACAACGCGCCACCGAGGAACAGTGTGGTGTCGACGGTCGACAGCTCCGTGTTCTTGTAGCGCGTGCCGTCCTCGTTTCGGAGGAAATGGTAGAAGAAGCCCTTGTAGCCGGTGACGCCGGATACCGCCGGTCCCTGCGGAGCGTTCCAGTAAAAGCGCAAACAGTCCCGCGTCCGGCGGGCGGCTTCCTCCCGACTTACGTATCCGCGCTCCGCGCCGATGCCGTAAGCGGTCAACGCGAATCCGGTCGCCGCGATCGAACTGAACGGATTGCTGGGCCAGCGATCGGGCGCCAGGCAGCGCTCCGTGTCGGTGGTTTCCCAGAAATAGCGGAACGTCCGGCGGGTGAGGTCTTCCGAGAAGGCCTCACCCGCCGCACCCGCGCGCAAAGCCGCGCCGCTTTCCGGCGGCGTCAGTGGAGTGCACGAGGCGATGACCAGTAACGGTGCGAACCGAAGGGCTTTGAAGCTGGTCATGAGTCTTTCGCTTTGACGGCAACACGCGGCCCGGGGAGGGTCGGGCCGCGCATCGCCGTGGGCCGGATCAGAAGTCGAAGCCGGCCGAAATCTTGAAGGTCCGGGGCGGGCCTTCGGTCGAGAAGCTGTTGTAGTTCCGTTCGCCGGTCGACGAGATGAAGCTGTTGTAATTGCGGTCGTTCATCGCGTTGATGATGTCCAACCGGACGTACATGCGTGCCTCGTCCGTCAGGAAGTGAAGCGGAATGTGCTGCGTCAGCGCGAGATCGAGCTGACGGAAACCCTTCGACGCCTCGATCGCCGAAACCACCAGCGTGGGATCCTGGCCCGGGAAACGGCTGAAGTTGTTGAGATAGGGCGGCGAAGCGAGCTGAAGCTTGCCCGAGATCGTCAGACCGATGGGTGTGTCGGCCGCGCCCGCAACAACCAAGCGGTGCCGCCGCAGGCCGCTGGACGGCTTGACCGTGTAGTCGGCGAGCGACGGGAAATCGAGCGCGAAGACCTCGCCGAAGTTCCGGTTCTCGACCGCATCGGTGTAGGTATACGTCGCAGCGATATTCCACGGAGACGCTTCGGTGTACCGCTTGTTGAGCTTCACGTAGCCCGAGTCGGACCGCGTATAGAGACCGTTGTCGCCGATGATGATCGACCCGTATCCGGGAGGTGCAAAGCCGAACGGCGAGCCACCCGACGCGGTGAAGAACGAGCCGTCGGGCTGGCGATTGCCGAGCAGGTAGGCAAAGCCGTCCTTGCTGACGATGTGGCTATACCCGACTTCGGCCGTCCACAGGTTGGAAACGCGGCTGCGCAGGCCAAGGCTGAATTGGTCCGAATACGGAACTTTCAGGTCGTTACGGATGAACCGCAGCTCGCGTCCGCCGCCCGCGCCAGCGCCCGCGACCAGCTGGTCGCGACCGGCCTGGGTCAGGTAGACCGGATCCCACGGCACGCACGTGGGGCTGGGGGTGCAAGTATTGCGCGGATCGCCCGTGATGAAGTTGAAGGTTCGGGTGGTGTACGAACCGACGCTGATTTCCTGCTGCAGGAAGTCGAACTGGTTGCGATCGTAGGAACGCCCGTAACCGCCGAACAGCACCCACTTGCCGTCGTCATTGAAGTCATAACTGAAACCGATGCGCGGCTGGATCGCCCCGGTGAACGCCTTACGGTTGTTCCCGGTCGAGATGTAATCCTCGATGTTGTAGTTCGCGTTCGCGAGGTTCGGATACTTGATGTTGTCGGTCGTCGCGAGGACCGAGTTCGACCGCATCGAGCGCGTCGGCCGGATGGACGTAGTTGAGAAACGCGGGAGTCCGCTCGTAGTCCCAGCGCACGCCGAGGTTCAACGTCAGGCGAGGCGTAACCTCCCAGTCGTCTTGGATATACACGCCGAACTGCCAGTTCTTCGACTGCACGATCGGCGTTCCGTTGCCCGTCTGATAGCCGAACTGCACACGGTAGGGGATCGTCTGGTTGAACGTGCCGCCGTTGGGATTGAAGTTGGTGTTGTACGAGTAGGCCGGGTTGAAGAAGTTCTGCTGGATCGTCGTCAGCTCGACCCACTTGGTCTTGACGCCCGCCTTGATGGTGTGACCCGGCAGCCCGACGTAGGTGAAGTCGTTCTGGATGCCCCAGCCCTTCTGGCCCTTGTCCTGGAAGTTCGCGCCACCGCCCACACGCAGGATTTGAGCGTTCGACAGGTTGTTCCCGGTGACCGGGCTGACGCCGCTGTAGGTGAAGATCGACCCGTTATCGAGCGTCTGCGGACGCGGGGACCACGAGATATCCTCGTACGTGACCTTGACGTCGTTGATCCAGTTGTCGGTCGTGTGCTCCCAACGCAGCGTGCCGCGCTTTTCGTCGACATCCTGCGAGCTCGCCGTCTCGCGGGCATTGCTGCCATTGCCCAGGAAGATTCCGCTTTCCTTGCGGTACTTGCCCGACAGTTCGATCAGGTCGTTGTAGGTTGGAGAGACGTCGATCTTGGCGAAATACAGGTCTTCGTTGAATGCCTGCTGGGTTGGACCGAATAGACCCTGGTACTCCGTCGGAAAATAGCTGACCGGGAAACTCTGTCCCGGCTGGATATCGACCGGCAGACGCCGCCGCTTGCCTTCGTACGTCACGAAGAAATGCGCGATGTCCTTGATGATCGGCCCGCCCAGCGCGCCGCCAAACTGGATGTCCTTTGTCTCGGCCTTCACCGGGTTCGATGTGAACAGCTCGGTCGGCCGGCGCTCGCGCATCCCGGTGTCGGTATAGTCGACGAACCCGGAGCCGTGGAATTCGTTGGTGCCGGATTTGGTCGCCGCGGTGATCGCGACGGAGCTGACCTGGTCGAACTCGGCCTTATAGTTCGAGCTGATGACACGGTACTCGCCGACCGCGAGCTGCGGGAACGGGTTGCCCTGGCTAGAATCCTGCCCCGTGATGCCATTCTTCAGGACGTAGTCCTTCTGCCCGACGCCATCGATGAATACGTTGACCGTGCGGCTGTCCTGCGCGCCGCCCTGGATGCGCGACTGGCCGTCCGGGTTCACGAATTGCACGCCCGGCGCGAGATCGGCGAAGGCAAGGAAGTTGCGGTTGTTCTGCGGCAGCGTCTGCAGTTCGCGCGGGGTAATGTTGGTCCCGACTTCACCGCCTTCCATGGTCTTGATGCGGTCGGCCGTGACGATGATCCCGCCCGTCGTATCGTTACCGGCAGGTCCCGCTGCCTGTGTCGGCGCCGTCGAGAGGTCGAAATCGAGCACTGCGTCCTGCGCGACGAGAAGCTGGAATTCGTCGGTCGACCGCACGCCAGTGGGGGTCGTGACCTCCAGCCGATAGGTGCCGGGGCGAAGCGAGGGGAAGTTGTAGCTGCCGTCAGGCCCGACCTGGACCGTGCGATTGATGCCGGTATCGACCTCGATCGCGGTAACCTGCGTTACGCCACCATCGGCGGTTATCGTGCCGCGGAGTGAAGCATTGACCTGCTGGGCGGCGGCCGGCGCGGCTAGCGCGATCGCCATGGCGCCACCCGCCGTGCCGAGGGCGAGCGCGGCGGCAAACCGACGGGCTCCGAACGAACGCGCATTGAGCTTGGACAGCATATTTCAGGTTCCTCCCCATACGCGGACAACCCACGCCTTCTCCGGTCCAGACCGGGGACGGGGCATGCCCGAATCAAAATTTATGGGAGGTCTTGTAACCGGTTTCATATGCACTGTATAGTCCGCTGCGAGGCAAGTGGGCCGCTCAGTTAATTTCACCTAGAGCGTGACATCATGGCCACTTTTCGGGGAGAAAACGATGCGAAGGCTAACGGCACTGTTCCTGGTGGGATGCTCGCTGCAGGTGGCGGCATGCGCAACCACGGCCGCGCCGCTCGCCTCCGATCCACAGATCCCGGCGACGGTCGCCCGCGCAGACACGGTGCCCCAGCCCCCCGCCCAACCCGCGTGGGCGACGAGCGATCCGAAGATGGACGCGTTCATCGACGGACTGATCGCGAAGATGACGTTGCAGGAGAAGATCGGCCAGTTGAACCTCCTGACCAGTGATTGGGAATCGACCGGCCCCACGATGCGGAAGGGCTATCAGGACGATATCAAGGCGGGCCGTGTGGGCGCGATCTTCAATGCCTATACAGCAGAATACACCCGCGAACTGCAGAAGCTTGCGGTCGAGGACACCCGCCTGAAAATTCCGCTGCTGTTCGGCTACGACGTCATCCACGGCCACCGCACGATCTTCCCGATCTCGCTGGGCGAGGCGGCGAGCTGGGACATGGCCGCGATCGAGAAGTCCGCCCGCGTTTCCGCCGAGGAGGCCTCCGCGGAGGGCATTCACTGGACGTTCTCCCCGATGGTGGACATCGCCCGCGATCCACGCTGGGGCCGTATTTCCGAAGGAGCGGGCGAGGACGTCTATCTCGGCAGCCGGGTCGCGGAAGCGCGGGTCCATGGGTACCAGGGGCGCGATCTCGCAGCGACGGATACGATCCTCGCCACGGCCAAGCACTTCGCCGCCTACGGCGCCGCGCAGGCCGGCCGCGATTACAGCACGGTCGACATCTCCGATCGAACGCTGCGCGACACTTACCTGCCGCCATTCAAGGCCGCCGCCGACGCGGGCGTTGCCAGTTTCATGACGAGTTTCAACGAAGTCGACGGCATTCCAGCCAGCGGCAGCGAATATCTCCTTACGGATATCCTGCGCGACCGATGGGGCTTCGACGGGTTCGTCGTCACCGACTATACCTCGATCAAGGAAATGATCGCGCACGGGTACGCCAGGGATGCGGCGCAGGCGGGTGAGGAAGCGATCAACGCCGGCGTCGACATGGACATGCAAAGCGCAATCTACATGGACGACCTCGCCCAATCAGTCGCCGACGGAAAAGTTTCGGTCGCCACGGTCGATCGGGCGGTGCGCCGCGTGCTGGAGGCCAAGTACCGCCTGGGTCTCTTCGCCGATCCCTATCGCTACTCCGATGAAGCGCGCGAGAAGGCGACGCTCTACAAGCCCGAATTTCTCGAAGCCGCGCGAGACGTAGCACGCAAGTCCATGGTCTTGCTGAAGAACGACGGTAACGCCCTGCCCCTTACCGCTTCCGCGAAATCGATTGGGCTCATCGGCCCTCTCGGCGACAGCAAGACCGACATGATAGGCAGCTGGTCCGCTGCCGGCGACCGCAAGACGCGACCGGTTTCGGTGCTCGAAGGCCTCAAGGCCCGAGCGCCCAAGGGTACGACCGTAACTTACGCCAAGGGGGCAAGTTACGCGTTCGACGATGCCGGCAAGACCGATGGTTTCGCTGAAGCGCTCGCCCTGGCGAAGAAATCGGACGTCATCGTTGCCGCGATGGGTGAAAGGTGGGACATGACCGGCGAGGCGGCAAGCCGCACTTCGCTCGACTTGCCGGGCAACCAGCAGGCCCTGCTGGAACAACTGGTCGCTACCGGCAAGCCCGTCGTCCTGCTTCTGATGAGCGGGCGCCCCAATACGATCACCTGGGCGAACGATCACGTCGCCGCCATCCTCGAGGCGTGGTACCCGGGCACGATGGGCGGCCACGCGGTAGCCGATGTCCTGTTTGGCGACTACAATCCGTCCGGCAAGCTGCCCGTGACTTTCCCGCGCGACGTCGGCCAGGTACCGATCTTTTACGACATGAAGAACACGGGCCGCCCGATCGAGCTTGGCGAGCCGGGCGCCAAGTACGTTTCGCGATATCTCAATACGCCCAATACGCCGCTCTACCCGTTCGGTTACGGTCTCAGCTACACGACCTTCTCCTACTCGCCGGTCACGCTCAGTGCGACGAGGATGGGGCCCGGCGGATCGATTACGGCGAGCGCTACCATTACCAACACGGGTAGCCGGGCGGGTGAGGAAGTGGCCCAGCTCTACGTTCGCGATCTTGTCGGATCCGTCACGCGGCCGGTGCAGGAATTGAAGGGTTTTCAGAAGATTTCGCTAGCGCCGGGTGAAAGCAAGCAAGTCAGCTTCACACTAACCCCGCCGGATCTTGCCTTCACCCGCGCCGACATGACCTATGGGTGGGAGCCGGGCGACTTCCGCCTGTGGATCGCTCCGCAGTCGGGAGCGAAGGCCAGCTCGCCGGTCGATTTCTCGGTGACGGACTGAGCCGGTGCGCGCGCCGATCCACGCGCTGGTTCTTGCCGTCGCGCTAGGCGGATGCGCAGCGACCAAGACCGAAGCACCGGCTCCGCAAGCCGCCGCGCCTGCGCAAGATCGGCCGAACATCGTTTTCATCATGTCGGACGATCACGCGTATCAGGCCATCTCCGCCTATGGCTCCGAGCTTTCCAAACTCGCGCCGACGCCCAACATAGACCGGATCGCAAAAGGCGGCGCACTGTTCGAGAACAGCTACGTCACCAATTCGCTCTGCGGACCGAGCCGGGCGACGATGCTGACCGGACAGTTCAGCCACATGCACGGCTTCACCCAGAACGGGCAGAAGTTCGACAATTCCTTGTGGAACTGGCCCCGCGCGCTGGGACAGGCCGGATACGACACCGCGATCTTCGGCAAGTGGCACCTCAACCACTCCCCGGTCGGCGCCGGGTTCGACGACTGGAACGTGCTCGACGACCAGGGCGAGTACTACAATCCCGACTTCATCACGCCCGCCGGAGAAAGCCGCATCCAGGGCTACGCGACCGATCTTATCACCCAGTACAGCCTCGACTGGCTCGAACATGGGCGCGACAAGTCGAAACCGTTTGCGATCCTGATTCATCACAAGGCTCCGCACCGCAATTTCATGCCGGCGATTCGCTACATTCAGAAATACGTCGGTACCGAGTTTCCCGTGCCCACGAATTACTTCGACCACTACGACGGGCGACCAGCCGCGGCTGCGCAAGAGATGAACGTCTATCGCGACATGTATGAGGGCCACGACCTCAAGATGACGCAGAAAGTGGGCTCAACGGAGCTCCGCTACAACCGCTGGCCCGGTGCATTCGACCGTATGACGCCTGAGCAGCGCAAGGCATGGGACGAGTTGCACCAGGCCGATAACGACGCGATGAACGCCTCACACATGGGCGACCGCGAGATGGCGCTGTGGAAGTACCAGCGGTACATGGATGAATACCTCGGCACCGTTGCGGCAGTCGACGAAGGCGTGGGCAAGGTACTCAACTGGCTCGACCGCGCAGGCCTCGCCGATAACACCATCGTCGTCTATACTTCGGACCAGGGATTCTACCTCGGCGAGCACGGCTGGTTCGACAAGCGCTTCATGTACGAGGAGTTGCTGCGCACTCCCCTGTTGGTGCGCTATCCCGGACACATCCCGGCAGGCAGCAGGATCACGGCACCGGTGATGAACGTCGACTATGCGCCAACCTTCCTCGATTACGCCGGTCTGCGCTCGCCCGCCTCGATCCAGGGTCGCTCGCTACGCGGGGTAGCCGAAGGTCACACGCCCGCCGATTGGCGCAAGGACATTTATTACCACTACTACGAATATCCCGGCTTTCATTCGGTCCGCGCACACTACGGGGTGCGCACCGACCGCTACAAGCTCATCCGGTTTTACGGCGACATCGACGAGTGGGAGTTCTACGACCTCAAGACCGACCCTGACGAGATGTACAACCGGTTCGATGATCCCAAGGTTCAGCCAATCGTCTCGCGCTTGAAGACACGGCTACAGGAACTGCGGGCGCAGTATCACGATAGCGACGGCCCGCCGGTATTCGCGCCACTGGCGGAGGGTGCCGCGAAGGGCCGCAAAGACGCCCAAGCCGCCGCGGGGATTGCGCACGCGCACCATTGAGGCGCGAAGTATGGCTCGAACTATTTCCGCGGCGTGAGCGACAGCGCGAAGCCGCCGCCGGCCGCCATGCGGATCGATAGCCCGTCCTTAGCCGAAACGATCTTCGTTTCGCGGATCATTGCAAACCGATTGCCGTCGATCCCACCGCCCGGCCCGTCACGCCAGATTTCCGCTATGTAGCGCCTTCCGGCGGGAAGGAACGAAAGATCGATGGTCGCGGTTCTTGAAGTTGCATCTGTCACCCCGCCGAGCCACCAGTCTCGCCCGCCTCGGCGCTGACGTGCGACCACGGCGTATTCGCCGATACGCCCGTCGAGCACGCACGTGCGCTCCCAATCGACCGGAACCTGTTCGATGAAGGCCAGCGCGTCCGGCGCCTTGGCGTAATTCTCCGGCAAGTCGGCCGCCATCTGCAGCGGTGAATAGAGCACCACGAAGTCGGCGAGCTGACGCGCGAGGGTGTTGGGGATCAGCCGGCCATTGCGCCCTTCCAAGCTTACGATGCCTGGCGTGTAGTCGAGTGGCCCCGACAGCATTCGGGTGAATAGCAGGGTCGGTTCGTGGGTCGGCGGATTGGGCGGATCGCCCCAGGCATTATACTCGGTTCCGCGGGCGCCTTCGCGGGTCATCAGGTTGGGCCAAGTGCGGCGCATACCGGTATCCTTGATCGGCTCGTGTGCGTCGATCGCGATGTGGCGCTTTGCAGATTCCTCTGCGACCAGGACATGGTGACGCGCCATGTACTGGCCGTCATGCCATTCCCACTGCTCGGTGCCGTCCGGATCCTCACGCAGGATCCCGCCACCGTCGGCCACGTATCCAGTCTTCACCACGTGGACTCCGTACCGAGCGTAGTAATCGAGTGCTTCGGCGAGATGACGCTCGTAAAGGCCCGCGTTCCCGGCGGTTTCATGATGACCGACAATGCCGACTCCCTTCGATTTCGCGTAGGCGGTCACCGAGTCCATGTCGAAATCGGGATATGGTGTGGCGAACTTGAAGTTGCGCCCGCTTTCGCTCCACCACCCTTCGTTCCAGCCTTCGATCAGGACCGATCCGAAGCCGTGCGCAGCGGCGAAGTCGATGTAGCGCTTTGCGTGTTCGGTGGTCGCACCATGCTTGGGGCCGGCGTTCCAGCTCCACTGATCGAGGTGCATCGCCCACCAGATGCCGGTGTATTTTTGCGGATGAAGCCAGCTGGTGTCGGTTATTTTGCTCGGCTCATTGAGATTGAGGATGATGTCTGCCGCAGCGTAAAGCTTTGGCGCGTCGTCGGCCACGAGAACCACTCGCCACGGCGTATCGAACGGCGCCGCGCGGAGGACCTTCCACGGCTGCGATGAGGGCGCAAGGCGGGTACGGAACCGTTGGCCATCGATCCGCTGTAGCCAGAACGCGCTGTAGTCATCTAGCGCCGCTTCGTGGATCGCGATGTGCAGCCCGTCGTCGCGGCGAAAGGTGATTGGCGTGTGCGCGGTGCCGACCTCGTCGGCGGGCGTGTGGTTGTAAAGGTATTCGTACCGGTTCCACTCGCCGCCGGGAATCCACCAGGCTTCTGCCTTTCCGACGATGTTGAATTCCGTCAATTCCTCATCGATTTTGACGTCGCCAAGCTCCGGCTGCTTGGGGAATGCAAAGCGAAAACCGACACCTCCGTCGAAGACCCGCGCGACAAGGAGGATATTACGTTTTGTCTTTCCCTTCTCCTCGATCGGTACGATCATTTCGCGATGGTCGTCGGTTACGCGACGGTTCTCCCCCCACGGTTGCTCCCAGGTGACAGTGCGGCTGTCGCGGATCGGCTCGCCAAGGGTCATTCCGTGCTGCCACTTGCCAGCGCCGCGCAACATGAAGCCGAGGCGCGAAGGCGCGACTATGGGCTTCCCGTCGCGACACAACGTCCAAGTCGCATCGCCGTCCATAATGGCGAGGTCGAAGCACAGGCGGCCGTCGGGCGAACACTGGCGCAAGGGCGCAGCTTCCTGCGCCCAGGCCGATCCCGTCCCGTAAAATGCGCCGAGAAGCAAAAAGGCGAAGGCCAGCACCCGCTTTGCGGCCAGTCGCCTTCCGATCATCCGAGCCATCGCCACGTCCTCTCCTCCCATGTCCATAGGCGACCAGGCGCCGCGTGCAACCGGTTACAGGGATGGACTGCGGGAGGAGACGACTTTCGGTTGACCTCTTCGCTCGTCTAGGATCCCGGGGTACATGCGCATAAGGGCGATCGTGGTACCGTTGGTCCAGCCGAAGCCGTCTTGCAGAGGGTACTCCCCGCCTCCTCCCGGACGCCTAGTGACGACATTGTATTTCTCAAGGAGCTTGCCGGTTTCGTCGTAGACCGAGGCCACGGTCGTCAACCAGCGCTGGGCGATGGTCCTTGCAAGGTCGTCGTGGTCGTAGCTGCGCAATCCCTCGACCGCGATCCATTGCAATGGTGCCCAACCGTTCGGAGCATCCCATTGCTGCCCGGTGTCGACCGTAGTGGTCACGATGCCGTTTTTCTTGAGGAGGTGCTGCTCCACCATCTTGGCCGTGCTGTCCGCCTCTCCCCGGGTAGCGAGGCCGACAAACAAGGGATAGAGGCTGGCCGCGGACAGATTCCCGATCAGGTGGCGGTCCTTCCAGGAATAATCGTCAAAGACGCCGCTTTCTGCGTTCCAGAGATACCGGCGCATGGCCCCGGCCCTCGCTCGCGCGCGCGCGCGGAAATCGGTTGTACAAACGGAATCCTCCAGTTCCTCGCAACCGTCGGCGATCGCGAGTTCGAGGCCGTAGAGCAGGCTATTGAGATCGGGTGGGACAATTTCGGTTGTGCGCACGGTTTCCAGCGACTTGCCGTCCGCAAACCAGCGCGAGCTGTAGTCCCATCCGCTCTCCGCTCCTGCACGTAGGTCACGATAGATGCCCGCCGAATTGGGCCGTCCTGCTGCCACTGAAAAGTCTGCCTGGTAGGATTCGTCGCGCGGTACGTCGCGATCGTCCCAATAGCGGTTTAGCAATGATCCGTCAGGCAGGCGCACCACACGTTCAGACGGACGGTTTATTCGCGCGGTGTCCACGCCTCGCATCCACCAGTCGTGTTCGCGGCGCAGGGCCGAAAGGTACCGAGCAAATGCACGGGACGGGTGCTGCGGGTCGATCAACTCAACCATCTTGAAGAAAAAAGGCGGTTGCGACCGGCTGAGGTAATAGGTGCGGTTGCCGTTTGGAACGTGACCAAATGTTTTTATCAGATAGGCGAAATTGTCGACCATGTGCCGCCTGAGACCGGCGTGCGGCCCATCGAGGCCGAGCATGGTGAAATAGGAGTCCCAGTAATAGACCTCCGTGAATCTTCCTCCCGGAACGATGTATGGCTGCGGAAGCGGCAATAGAGAACTGAACGCTGCAGACTGGCTGCTCGTCCGAGTGAGCAACGGCCACAAGCTTTCGATGTGCGCGCGCAGCGGAAGGTTCGCGATCACGGAAATGCCTGCTGTCGCTCCAGTACGGTGGCTGAAATGTTCATCGACGAAATTCTTGAGTTCGGTCCTCGTGCGCGGATTTTCCCGGCGGTAGTCCGTCAGAATGTCGCTGGGCGTTTCCAAAGGTTGGGCGTCCGCCCATGTCTTTCCGTCGGGGAATATATCCGAGAGCGCGACGCGCTCGAACAACGGCCCGAACAGGATCGAAGGCGGCTTCTGGGTGTCGGCAGGCTTGGCAACTTCGGCACGAGCCACTCCGGCCAAAGCGAGTGACAAGAACAGGGCGAACCAGAGCAGAGAGACTTGCCGCAACTTTTCCTGCAAGCGAGTCCCCACTATCCGCGGGGTTACGGAGCGCCTCTCACCTTGCCGCACCGCTGTCCCCGTCGGCCGCGCCAGAAGGAAGCGAATTGGCGCCGATCGATTTTTCGTCATCCTGAGGTTCCCGCGCAATTTTCATCAATTGCGCGAACTGGGCCGGTTTGAAGGTGGGCAGGTACTCGACGAATGTGGTGACATCCTCGACCTTGTCTCGAGGCATGACCTCACCCCAAGCGGGCATCGCCGTCATCTTCACCCCGTGATTGATCACCTCGAACAACTCGCCTCGCGACCATCGCTTGCCCGCGTCGAGAAGATATGGCGGGGTCGGCAACATCGCGCTCACCCATTTGGCCCTCGGGACGCCTGGCCCACCATGACACTCCATGCAGTGTTCACCGTACTCCGCAGCTCCGGAAAGCAGCGCCGCATTTGAAACGGCAACCGGCTGGGCCATTCGAGGCGCGCGGCTTTTTACAGATTGCTCCATGGTCATGTGGACGGCCCACGCGACAACGCCGGAATGTGGACTGCTCGCCGCCGTGTTGAAGCCGCCGAACATCAGATAGAGGCCGAACGTCCCGGCAATCGCAGCCGAAAGCGCCATGCCTCCAATGACGCCGGCAAGCAGCTTGTGGTCGCCAATGGTCTGGCGAATGCTACTCATTTCAGCCTCAGCAAATAGCCTGCGACATCTCCCGCCTGTCGGCGCGTGAGATGCTGGTCCGGCATATAGTTTCCGGGCACCACCTTTCTGGGATTCAACAGGTAATGCTCAAGGTTAATTCGTGAATTCGGAAGCACGCCGGCGATCATTTGGCGGCTCCCCAGGCCGACAAGAGAAGGCCCCACGCTACCATTTGCACCCGGGATGCCCGGGATTTCGTGGCACGATCCACACGCCATGCGTGCGATCACCTGCTCGCCTGCGTCCGGATCGCCCCAAGGTCGCTCCTGCGTCCCGACTCCTCCCTGGGAGCATCCGCAAAGCAGAAGGCAACCGGCCAATGCGAAAGTTATTCCCAGACCAGGCGCTCGAGATGGGGGGACGGACTTAGTGTGTCGCACCATTCCCGAACCCTTCCCGCTAGCCTGCGGTTCCGGCCGCCGTTGGCGACCGGGCCGGCTGACGAGAACTGCCCTTCCCCCGCCTTATCCGATCGGCCGCGGCCAACAGGGCGATATGAGACAAGCCCTGTGGGAAATTTCCCAACTGGCGCCCATCCTCGCATCCAAGCTGTTCAGCAAGCAAACCCAAGTCGTTGGCATGATCCAGGACGCGTTCGAAAAGCGCCCGTGCATCGTCTGTTCGACCTTGCATATGGTAGACCTCTGCCATCCAGAAGGAGACTGCGATGAACGCACCCTCACCTTCCTTGACGCCGTCATCCGTTTCGGCCGGAATGTAGCGACGCAACAATCCTTTGCACTCCAGTTCCTGCTCGATAGCCGAGACCGTAGCGACCACGCGCGGATCGTCGGCCGGAAGGAAGCCGACGAGCGGTATGCGCAGGGCGGCACCGTCGAGCGAGGAATCGCCGTAGGACCGCACAAAGCAACTACGCGTTTCGTCCACGCCGCGCTCTAGCACCTGAGCGCGTATTTCCTCCGCTAGTTGGCGATAGTGCCGGGAGAGCGGTGGGTCGCGATTCTCCAGCCAGGCAGACGCACGGTCAAACGCGACCCAACACATGACTTTCGAATATGTGTGATGTCGCGGTTCGCCGCGGCTTTCCCAGATTCCCGCGTCCGGCTTGTCCCACAGGTCTTCCAGGCGGTCAGCGATCAGTCGGATCAGGGCATCCGAATCCGCGCTGTCGCACACTTTCATCTCCGCTGCCTGGTAAAGTGCGTCGATCACCTCGCCATAGACATCGAGCTGGAGCTGATGTTCCGCTCCGTTGCCAAAACGGACGGGCAGCGCGCCGTTGAACCCAGACAACCAATGTGCCTGCCACTCTATTGCACGACGGTCACCGTCGACCGAATAGAAGGGAAGGAGATCAATCGGCTCCCCGCCAATCGTGCGACGTAGCCAGGCGATCCAGGCGCGCGCTTCCTCGTACAGGCCCCACCGGTTCAGCACCATGACGGTGAACGTCGCATCGCGTACCCAGCAGAAACGATAGTCCCAGTTCCGGCTTCCCTGTTCGCGCTCGGGAAGAGATGACGTCGGAGCCGCGACCATCCCGCCGGTCGGGGCATAAATCAGTGCCTTCAGGGTGATAAGCGAGCGAATGATCTGCTGGCTGTAAGGTCCGTCTGACTGGATGCAGCCGGACCAATCGCGCCAGAACTTTTCCGTCTGCGCCAGCGCTTGTTCGGGATCGAAGAGGCCGGGCTTGTCCCGGTGACTTGGAAACCAGGATAGTTTGAAACAAGCACGTTGGCCAACGCGCAACTCTCGCTTGGATGCAAATCGGCGATCGGCAAATTCGATCGGCGCGTCGAAATCCAGGGACACCCCATCCGGACCGCTCAGGACCACGACATTTCCGGTGCCGGAGCTTCGGACAAGCGGGTGTATTTGGCCGTAATCGAAGCGCAGACGAAGATCGCTCTCAAGCGTAACCGCGCCTTCGAGACACTCGACCATGCGGACAATTCTCGGATGATGCGCACGCATCGGCATGAAGTCGAGGACGCGCGCCCTGCCTCTCTCGCAGACTATTTCGGTCTCGAGTATGAGACTGTGGTCGCGGTATTTCCGGATCCGTTTCCTCTCCCCCCCAAAGCACATCTTCCAGCATCCGTTTTGCGCATCCCCGAGAATGGCCGCGAAACAGGCCTCGGAATCGAAGCGTGGCAGACATAGCCATTCGATGGCGCCGCTTTTGTGAACCAGCGCGGCCGTCTCGCCGTCGCCGATCAGCGCATAGTCCTCGATCCGCTTGCCGATCACGCGCGGGCGCGCTTCGCCACCCACGCGAGCGTGGCGACGAACAGTGCAAGGCCGGTGGCGAGCGCTGTCTCTGCACGGTGCGTAGTCAGCCAGAGCTGGGAGCTATGCTTACGCGCAATCGCGTCGAAGCGGCCGTGAGCGCCGCGGTCGCCCGGTCCTGGTTCGTATAGGTTGTTCTTTCGATCGGGTTCGACCGGCTCATTTGCCTGCTGGCCCGCAAAACCGGTGCTGGCGAGATATCTGTCGAGCAGCGGCGACGCCATTCGGTCGCCGAGGATCGCTTCCAAAGTTGGCCAGCCTACCTTCACCTCCTTACGCGCGTGATAGGCCGCGTAGTGAATCGCTTCCGCGGGGATCTCTGGCTGATAAGGAGGGCTTGCGGGCTTAGGCTTCATGGGCATGAGCGACTTGATCCAGTCGAACTGCGGCGTATTCACACCGGGCAGTTGCACCATGCTCAGTTGCACCTTCGAACCGGCGTGGATCAGTTCCGACCGCACCGAATCCTGAAAGCCCTGGATCGCGTGCTTCGAGCCGCAATAGGCAGATTGTAGCGGAATTCCGCGATAGGCCAGTGCGCTACCCACCAAGACGATCGATCCGCGGTCTCGCGGCAGCATCCGGTCGAGCGCAGCGCGCGTCCCGTGAATCTGGCCCAAGTAGGTCACCCGCGTGATCCGTTCGTAGTCCTCCATGTCCATGTCGATGAAGCGACCCAGCGCGCCAGCGAACGCAGCGTTGACCCAGATATCGATCTGGCCAAGCTCACGCTCGATTCGATCGGCGGCGGCTTCGACGGAAGCGTAGTCGGCGACATCGCACGGACACACGAGCGCTTCCCCACCTGCCGCGACTACTTCTCGCCGAGCACCCTCGAGACCTTCTTCGCCGCGCGCTATCAAGCCGATTTTTGCCCTATCCCGCGCAAAACGCCGCACGACGGCTCGACCGACTCCAGCAGATGCTCCGGTAACGACGACGACGGGCGGATCGGGATAATTCAGCTTCATGCTATTAGAAATCTCGCATTTAGCCGGGGGTTCCGCGCACCGTCCTCCGCGAAACCGAAGCCTTCCGTCCCTGTTTATGGAGTCAAGAACGTACGAATTTCGGAGGTTGGCGAATGAAGAAGGTTGGACGCGAACGATGGGTAATTGCTGAAGGCTACATCCCCGAGCGAAGCATGACGGGAGCCGACGAGACGCTGATGAGCCACGAAACTGCTTGCATCCTGAATGCAGGAGACCGTGATGCGCACATCGAAATCACGATCTTCTTCGCCGACAGGGAGCCCGTTGGACCCTATGAGTTAACGGTCGAGGCTCGCCGTACCAGACATTTGCGGTTCAATGACTTGACCGATCCCGAACCTGTTCCCCGCGGCGCGGACTATGCCAGCGTGATCGAAAGCGATGTTCCGATAGTGGTGCAGCACACGCGGCTCGACAGTCGCTCAGCGGAGATTTCGCTATTATCGACTATTGCTTACGGCGAAAGCTGACTAGCGCGGGGGTAGAGGGCTCAAGACGGGTCGAGCTAAGCGGCAATCGATTTGCACTCGACAAGGCCCGCAGCGCATTCTGCCATCTCGCCCGTTTCGTTTGCCAGGGACAAGGGGTGGTATGGTCGGTCCTGTCACAGTGTATCCACTACGGCAGCGCAATGGCATCGGGTCTCTGCTCATCAGAGAGGCATTATGGCGTCTTCAGAAGCGATGCGCAGCAGGCTGTGAGTGTGACCTTCTGCGATCAGCGGTTGGCGG
>CAVUCI010000002.1:0-180209 GCA_963740025.1 uncultured Alphaproteobacteria bacterium | reverse complement strand
TGCTGTCAGTCTAATCGAAACTCGTCTCCGCTCAGCGGAGAGGTCAAAATGCGCGAGACGTGGGCATGTTTTTCCGCAGATTAGCACATTGAAGCGGCTGGCCCCCACTCGCTGCCGAAATCGACGGCCGAAAGTCGGGTTCCTGCAAGGGCCGTTCGGGGGTGGCTGGCCAGCCAAGCGACTGCCTCTCCAACTCGGTCGCCGCTGATTGTCGGTATGCTGTCCATTGCACTGCGATCAAGCAGACGGGTACCGCTGGTCTCTACGAAGGCGCCAGGCGTGATCGTGGTTGCCACGACCTGCGACGTAAGAAGTTCGGGTGCGATGCCCTTCACCCATCTGTCGAGCGCGGCTTTCGAAGCGCCGTAGATCGAATACGGTTGCAAGAAGCTGCATGCAGCTCGGTCCATCCGCCCGGCGCCCGAGGTGAGGAATACAAGCGATCCGCCGCGGCCAGCCATGGCCCGCGAGCCGGATTTCGCTAGAACGTAGGCCGCACGCACGTTGACCGCCATTACGCGGTCGAAGTCCCCGACGTTGCTCTCGGCGAACGAAAGCTGCGGATAGAGCGCAGCGCTGTGCACAATGCCCCCCAGCCCCTCATGAGAGGATGAGAGCTCAACCATTCGCTCCACCTTGGCGTCAACGGTGAGGTCGAGAACGTAGGAGTATGCGACACCGCACGCTAAATCGATCTTAGCCGCGGTTTGAGCCAACCCACTTGCATCGCAGTCGACCAGCGCGACGCGCGTACCGCCTCGCGCGAGAGCGAGCGCAGTCGCGCGTCCGATGCCCGATCCGGCACCCGTGACGATCACAGTGCCCGACGCCGTCACTGGTCTCGAGAGGTGAATTCGAGAAGACCCTGGAAGCGGCTGTCGATCGCCGCGTCCAGTCTTTCGAAATACGCGAGCGGACCACCGCCATAGGGAGCGTTGAGATCGAACTCCCGCGGCCGCGAACCTTCGAAGTTAAAGTAGCTCGGCGTGCACTTTGAAAAAAACGCCAGCCGCTCGGCCGAAAGCTTCACGCACTCGTCCACCCAAGCACGCTCGGCCTCAGCCGTGGGTTCGACAATCTCGTCTCCGCGCCGGACGCAATCGTGGATCAATTCGGCAAGGTAAATGGACTGGGCATCGGCGGTATGCAGGTAGTTGATCGATGTTCCAGCTTGGACGATCGACAGCAGGAAGAAGTTCGGAAAGTCGCGCGTCTGCATGCCAAACAGCGTATAGGCACCGTTGCTCCACTTGTCCGACAAAGCCCTTCCCCCTCGTCCGGTGACCGTTAGTCCGGATTCCGCCGTGAAACTGGTCATGAAATCGAAGCCGGTGGCATAGATCAGCACGTCGAGCGAGTATTCTCGCCCGTCGACGACGAGACCGTTCGGAATTACCTGCTCCACGCCCTTTCCTTGAGTGTCCACCAAGGTGACATTCGGGCGATTGAAGACCTGTAAATAATTATCGCTGAAGCCGGGTCGCTTGCAAAAGTAGTGGAAATACGGCTTGAGCGCCTCCGCGGTCGCAGGGTCTTCGACGATGCCTTCAACCCTCTGCCGCACCCGCTCCATCTTGGCGATCTCGGCCCGCTCGCGCTCTTCCGTCGTCATTGCGGCACCTGCCGACGCGGCGCGTTCATGGAACAGGTTGGTCATGCTGTCGCTGACCAGATCGCTTCCCTGGGGCTGGCCGGAGGTCCACTGTGTAAAATTGAGCATGCGTTCGCGCTGCCAGCCCGGCCTCTGAGAACGGAACCAGGGCTCATCGGTCGGTCGGTTGCCGCGAATGTCGACTGAAGCCGGCGTTCGCTGAAACAGGAAAAGCTGCTTCGCCGATTTTGCCACCGGCGGCACGCACTGGATTCCGGTTGATCCAGTTCCGATGATGCCCACCGTCTTTCCCTCCAGCCTTGTCAGTTCGCCATCGGCGCTTCCCCCGGTCACCGCAAAGTCCCATCGGCTGGTGTGGAAACTGGGTCCTGCGAAGTTCTTGATGCCAGGGATGCCAGGGAGCTTAGGGCTTGAGTAAAGTCCCGTCGCCGCGACCACGAATTTGGCGACGACCTCATCTCCCCGGTCCGTCCCAATGTGCCACCGGGCCTGATCATCGTTCCAGATCGCGGTGTGCGCGACCGTCTGGAATAGGGCGTCTTCGCGCAAGTTGAACTTCGTGGCGATGAGCCGGCACTGCTCAAGAATCTCTGCCCCCTTGGCATAGCGCTCTGTGGGGACGAAGCCGGTCTCTTCCAGCATTGGAACGTAGATGTAGGATTCGACGTCGCACCGAACGCCAGGATAGCGATTCCAATACCAAGTGCCACCGACATCGCTGCCCTTCTCGATGATCGTGATCCGTTCGAGCCCGCGCTTACGCAGCTGCACCGCGGTGAGAAGGCCGCCGTACCCACCACCAATGATCGCGACGTCGCACTCTCGTTCAACTGGTGCGCGTTCGATCGTCTCCGGCGCATGCGGATCCGAATCGAAGGCGGCGAAGTCATCCTTGAGCGGGCGGTACTGACGGGCTGCCTCGGGCCGCAGCCGTTTGGCGCGTTCCTCGGCGTAGCGACGAGAAAGCGCCTCGAAGTCGATGTCCGGTAGTTTATCGTCACTCACCGGCAGAAAACCTCGTCATCCTTATCGTGAGAGCACCAGCGGCGGGCTACCAGTCGGCCGGCCGCCGCACTCATTCAGAAGCGGAATGTGCCGTTGACCGAGATGGACCGGTACTCGTCCATCCAGTTCAAAGTCCGCGACACCGCGGTAATCGAGCCGGGAAACCGGATCGCTGCGCCGCGGGTGTGCACATCGGAAAGATTGCGTCCGACGAGCGCAATGTTCCAGCGATCGTCTTGCGGGCCGAACTGTACGCGGGCGTCGAACTTAGCCCACCCGTCCTGAACACCCCAGATCGGGCTGTATCCATCGGCGATGAAGTACTTTGAGCGAAATTGCGCGTTGGCCCCGGCGATCAGCTGCATGTCATTGCCGAGATCGGCACGATGCCGGAAACCGACGTTGCCACTCCACTTGGGTGCGAACTGAAGCGGCAGCCCGGCGATGTTGTGAGCTGCGAGCGAAGCCGGATCTGCCGAATTGCACTGTGCGACCGTTTCATAGGTGAGGCACGGCGCACCGGGATAGTCGATGAACTTCGCATCCAGGTAGGCGAGGTTGGCGTTAATCGAGAAGTTGTCCGCCGGGACTAGCTGGACCTCGAGCTCCACTCCCTTCGATCGTGCCTTCGCCGCGTTGCGGGTGAAGAAGGTGCGGCGGTCAGGATCGTACGCAGATTGTTGCAGGTCCGTGAAGTCCATTTGAAACGCAGCAAGGTTGATCGTCGCAAGACCGTTGCCGAGTGTCGACTTGATCCCGATCTCGTAGTTCGTCGAACGTTCTGGAGCGAACTGGAAGCCGTCGGCCGCAACATTGTAGGTGTTGGAAACGAAGCCGCCCGACTTCGAGCCGCGGGCAATCGTCGCGTACAGCATGATGTCATGGCTGACATCTAACTGGAGCGTGCCGGAGGGATCGAGGTAATCCTCCGAAAGCTTGCCGGACCGATCGGGCCCGATCGGGTTTAGTGGCGAGCCGGACACTGTGTATTGGGTGAAGTAAGCCGACTTCTTGACCTTGGAGTAGCGCAGCCCGCCGATCAGCCGCAGAGCATCTGTGAAATTCATCGTACCCTGCCCGAATGCCGACCAGGTATCTCCTGATTGATCGAAATCCGTCGATTGATGTCCAGCCAGATTAGCGATGTTCCGGTAGTAGCTGTCTTGATGAAGGTGGTAGTCGGACGTGTCGTAGTAAACGCCGACAACGTATTCGAGGAACTGGCTTAGCGGCGACGCCAGACGCAATTCACCAGACCACTGGCTGAACCTCTCGGGGAAACCATTGCCGAACTTCGCGTTGCCGTTAGCAGCCGGCAGCGTCCCATCAGGGGCATACTCGTCGTAGGCAGTGAACCGGTTCGTGGTGAAGTGCGAGTAGCCCCCAACGAATGAGAGGGTGTGGCTTCCCAGCCCGATATCGGCGTTGATAGCGCTGTTCCACGTCTTGATGCCGCTCCCCTCGTCAAGACCAGCTCCCGCGTAGTTATCCGAGATGTAGCGGCTGTCGCCGAAATCGTTGTCGTACACATCTTCCGTGAGCGAACCGGACACTGTCACTCCGCCCTTGAGTTGGTGCTTGCCGTATTCGTTCTTGAAAACGACATCGACGTCGCTCGACGGGCGCCACCGCAGCGTGAGACGCCCCATCACGTCGCGCAGCAGCGGCTCGTCGCGGTCGTTGTAATCATTATGGATGTAGCCGTCCTGTCGGGTGACCTTGCCGGCCAGACGAGCGCTGAGCGTTTCGCTCAGGGGGCCACTCGCTACGGCGCTGACATCGAATCCCTTGCGCTCGAAGTCATATCCTGCGGTCACATACCCTTCGGCCGTGTTGGTCGGGCGCGCCGTGATCAGGCTGATCGCACCTGCCGCTGTGTTACGGCCAAAGAGCGCTCCTTGCGGTCCGCGCAAGACCTCCATTCGCTCCAAATCGAAGAACGGAGCGCTAAACTGCGCACCACGGCCGCCGTAGATGCCGTCGAGGTATACCGACACCTCCTGATCGAAGGCGACGTTGTTCGGCCCCGATCCAAATCCCCGGATGAACACCACCGGGTTAACCCCGGAGTTTAGAACGGCCATGTTGGGGACATAGGATTGGATGCTGCGCAGATCGGTAACTTTCAGGTCCGCAATCTGCTCTCCAGTAACCGCGGTGATCGATACTGGCACATCCTGAAGCTTCTGCTCTCGCTTCTGGGCGGTAACCACGATTTCGCCCAAGCGCTGTTCCCCCGCACGCGGTGGGGCGCCTGTCGCCGCGTCTTGCGCTGCGGCCGACGTGGGCATCGTGATCGCGGCCGAGATCGCCGCGATTGCGGAGCCTTGTAGAAGCACCTTACCAAAGTTCATGAACTCACTCCTCTCCCTTGACGGTCGCGCGCCGCCTCAATTGCATGCAGATTATCAAGCGTCACAGGGCATGCAAGCTAAAACGCTGGAGACTGCCGCACGACTAGGGACAAGGTTAACGAGAGAATACATCGCTTTTGCATCCAATCATGGTGAATTGGCCTATTTCAAGCATCCACACTTTTCGCCAAGTGGCGTGCCGCTTTGGAACCGCTAGTGATCAGTAACAGTGCGCAGACGCCCGATACCGCGGTCGTCAAAGCGAGCGCTTTGCCAATCCCGAACGGCCCGCCAAAGACCGCCTCAGCGATCGTCGCAGTCACAAACGGTGCGATGCCGAAACCAGCCACATTCACACAGGCGCCGAAAACCGCGGCCATAACGCCGCGCAACCTATTGGGAGCCAGCGACTGGACCATCGCCACCTGCAGGCCCCCGACTACGCTGGCAATTGTCATCCCAAGGCAGAACAGTGATGCGGCTGGCACGAAATCCTTAATGAGGTATGCGCCCATGAACAGCGGCGTCTCGATCGCGACGACAGCGAGCGTCACCCGAACCGGAGCATCAATCATACCCCGCGCGACCAGGCGGTCCGCGAGAAGCCCACCGCATAGCAACCCGATCGTTCCGCCGATGCCGTAACCCAGCCCCAGCAACCCACCCACCTCGCCGGCCGCCAGGTGGTGCAGCCGCATGAAGTGCACTGGCCCCCAGACCATGAACGAATAGCCGATGACAGCGATGAAAGCGTATCCGGGGAAAAGCGTACCGAACACGCGTCGGTTCGCCACGATGTAAGCCATTGCTTCACCTAATAGCGGTGGAGCCTCGTTCTCCCCGGCGGCGAGCAAGCGCGCCGGCTCACGTACCGTTAGCGCAATGAGCAGCGCGACGAGCAAGCCCGGTAGTCCGATTGCGACGAAGACCACCTGCCATGGCTGCGACTGCGGCAAGAGCGGGAGTCGTGCCTCATGCGAGATGACCCAGTCAACGAGCAGGCCGCCGGCCATGATCGCCAAACCGCCACCCACGGTGGCGCCGCAGGCGAAGATCGCCGTGGCGAAACTTCGGCTGACCGGCGGAAAATAGTCGGCTATCAGAGAATACCCCGCAGGATTGAGGCTGGCCTCTCCCACCCCCACCAAAGTGCGCGCAGCAAACAGCGAACCGAAGTTCCGCGCCAATCCGCATGCCGCCGTGGCCGCGCTCCACAGCGACACCCCCACCACGATCGCCATTTTGCGCTCGCGTGTGTCTACCCAGCGCCCGAAGACGAAAGCGAAAAGGACGTACGAGATGGCGAAGGCGGTGCCAGCCAGCAGGCTCACCTGTGCATCGGTCAGCTGCAGGTCCTTCTTCACCGGCTCGATGAGCAGGCTGAGCGCAAGGCGGTCAAGAAACGAAAACGCGCTTGCCAACATCAAGCAGCATACGACGTAGTACGGATAAGCCCGGTTGGCTGACAAGTTCAGTCCCGCCGCGGCAGAGGCTGAGGTTCGCCGTCTTGGAACGTGTAGCCCGACGGCGAAGGCATTTCGCGCACGCATTCGTCGTAGTCGTCATGCTCAAGCCGCAACGCGCGAATCATTCCCGCGTTCATCATGAACATGCTCGTGATATATACGAGTTCGACGATCTCCTCTGGGTTGAAGGCCTTCGAGAGCTGCGCGAACAGCGCCTCAGGCATACGGCCGTGATCGAGCGCAATACAATCGGCGAGCGCCAGCACAATGCGCTCGTTCGCGCTGAATTGGTCGCTAGTATGCCAAACCAAGATGGCTTCCAGTGTTTCCTCCGGATAACCGAGGCCCCGCAGTATCTTGATGTGTTCCGAGAACATCCAGCGGCAGGAACAGGCCCAACCGACCCGAGTGATCGCTAACTCCATGTAGCGTAGCGGCAGTTTCCGGGTCTTTGCCTGCTTGAGATAGAAACCACGTACGATGTGCTCGAGCACGTCCGGGGAGTGCGCAAAAACGGCTTCAAAGTTGCCTGGCGCGCCCGACGCCGTCTCCCCGGGCTCCGTAGCCGGATCGCGACCGGGAAACTTGCGGTCGTACATGAACTTGACGAGCGGATCGGTAAGGTCCGCCCGGCTGACGAGTGGCAGGCGCGGCATCTGATTCCCTTTTGCCAACAGGCGGTAGCCAGAGCTCCTCATCGCCCCACGTGAGCTCGGTCGGGGCCGGCTTTCTCACCAAGAGCGATTTCATGACCCGAACGTCAAGCCAACTCGCGTGAGTAGAAAGTGCCAATTGCATGCAGTGCTGTCAACGTCTGCCTCGAACGGCGACGTCAGGCGAGCAAACGTCTCCGGCATTGCATCCACTTTTCCGTAAGGTGGAGGCAACTGCTCCAGACACACGCAGGCGCCGGACTGCAAATTTTTTGCATACGATCGTCCCCGTCGCATTCTTTTGGCGGATCGGCCGAGAGCGCTGCACCGCACATACTGGCATTTTATGTAATCTTTTCAGTGTCCGGTTATTGACGTCGCGCGAGAACAACCATTTTGATCCCATATCTTGCATGCAATCCAGCAGAGGTGTATTCGTTGGAGCTGATGGTAATTGGCGTGGGGGAGGCTGACGGACGTGGCTGCGGTGAAAGGCAGCAGATCACATCCCTAAAACCGGCATGCGGCGTTTTGCGAACAAGGTAGCGGTTATCACAGGTGCAGGCCGTCCCGGCGGCATCGGTGAAGCGATCGCACGGCGTGTATCTGCCGAGGGAGGCCGATGCGCGCTTCTCGACCTGTGCCGCGACAACCCAGCCGTGCCACGCGAACGCTTTGCATCATACGAATCGCTCCAATCGGTCGCCGCTGCGCTCTCAGAGATCGGGGAGCCGGGACTGGCGGTCCGCTGCGACGTGACCAGCGAAGACGAGATCGAGGCGGCCCTCAAAACTGTGGCTGAGGAACTGGGCGGAATCGACATTCTCTTCGCGAACGCGGGTGGAGGAACGGGGGCCGGGCCGGTCGATCAGACCGAAGTGAGCCGCCTCGATCGCGCGGATTGGGAATACACCATCAATCTCAGCCTGACCTCTGTATTCCTGTGCGCGAAATACGCAGTCCCGCACCTGCGGGCGCGAGGCGGCGGCGCCATAGTCAGCACGACCTCGATCAGTGCCTATCACGGTGTCGCTGGCCTTTCAGCCTATGCCGCGGCCAAGTACGGTGTCACCGCGCTTACCCGCGATCTGGCAATGGAGCTCGCAGCCGACGGCATTCGCGTGAACGCCTTCGCTCCAGGCATCACCCTGACCCCATACGTGAAGCAGCGGTACGCCGCCCTGGCGGAGCAGCAACCCGGCACGAGCCCGAGTGAACTGATGCGCCGCTTCATAGACGCGCGCATCCCCCTCGGCCGCGCCGCCGACCCGTCCGAGATGGGCTCGGTCGCAGCCTTTCTCGCCAGTGATGATGCGAGCTTCATGACCGGTCAGACGCTGTTCGTCGATGGGGGCATGCGCGTCTGAGTTCGGGACAGGTTGCCATTTGCGGACAAGGCCCCGCACCAAGGAGAGGACAGAAAGACATGACATTCAGAAAAATGCTGCCGCTGCTTACGGGGGCCAGCCTGTCGGCCATCGCCACGCCAACACTCGCGCAGACGGCTGCGGAGCAATCCACTGACACGGCCACCGAAAGAACGAGCGGAGTCGGCTGACAGCGCCAACGATACCGATGGAGAGATCATCGTCACCGCCCAGCGCCGCGAACAGTCACAGAAGGATGTGCCGCTTTCGGTTTCGGTGGTGTCGTCTGAGGCGCTCGAGGCGAGCAACTTCACCACAATTGCCGACGTTCAGTTCCTTTCCCCTGGCGTCAATTACAACGCCAACTTCGGCGGAGGGTTCAACATTCGCGGGGTTGGCACCCAATCGTTGCTGATGACAGCGGAGCAATCAGTGGCCCTCGTGATCGACGATGTGGTTCAGGGGCTTCCTGAGGTCTCCTTTGCGGGCCCAAGCTATCAATCGCTGGTCGACATCGAGCGGATCGAAGTCCTGAAGGGTCCGCAAGGGACCCTCTTCGGAAAGAACGCGTCGGCTGGCGTGATCCAGATCATCACCGCAGATCCGAAGATTGGTCAGCGCACTCTCGACACTTCGTTCTCGTACGCCACAAAGAACGAGGTTGAGGTCAAAGGCGTCGTCAACCTGCCGGTTGGCGAGAATGCCGCGATTCGGCTTGCCGGCGGAATCCAGCGCCGGGATGGATTCGTGCATGATTACTTTTCCGGTGAGGATCACTGGGCCTACCAGCGTTATTCGCTGCGCGGCAAATTCCTTTGGGAACCGACCATGCGGCTCCGGGTCTTGCTGTCAGGCGACTACCGCTACCTGACCGACAATGCGAACGGCTTGTGGACCTTCCGTAACTGCGGCAGCGGCTTTGGGACGTTCCACCCCTGCGCGGAAGTGGCTAAATACGGCGTCGTAGCCGGACCGGAAAATCTGGACGTGGCCACCGAAGCTCCCAGCTACACCAAGCAGAAGGCTTGGTCCCTCACGGGCCGGCTGGATTACGACCTAGGTGGCGCAACGCTAACGTCAATTACCGCGTACCGCCACCTGCTCCAGCCCATCGCACTCGACACAGACGATACGCCGCGGGCCATCTACTCGCGGAACGAGAACATCTCCGGCGGAGAGCAGTTCACGCAGGAACTGCGCGTCAACGGTGAGAGCGGGATGTTCAACTACACGGTTGGCGGATTCTACTACCACGCGACGCCGTATCAGAAGGGCATGAACGGCGGCACCCTTGGCTACCTCCCCGACAGTTCATCGATTCTCCTCTCCCTCAACGCGATCGGGCCCTATTCGGGGCAAGGCTATGCATCGTGGGTGAAGGCGAACATCACCAGCTATGCCGCTTTCGGGCAGCTCGAGGCTGCGATAACCCCCAGCCTCACGCTCATCGCGGGTGGCCGGTACACGCATGACGACGTTCGCCAGACTATCGATTACTACGATGTTTCCTGGCTATGCCGGGCCGCCTACGCATTTGGCGGCACCTGCCATGGACTGCCCCTGCCGCTCAGTTCGGGCGAAGCGCGGGTAAAGGCGAGCAAGTTCACCTACAAGTTCACGGCCAAGTACGACCTCACGCCCGACCTGAACATCTATGCCAGCTATGGCACCGGCTATAAAGGACCGATGATTTCGCATCCAGCGAACCAGCCGCAGCTGCTGCTCCGTCCGGAAACATCGAAGTCCTACGAACTTGGCGTTAAGGGAGAGCTGTTCAACCGCGCGCTCGGCTTTAATCTTGCGCTGTTCAAGGTCGACTACAATGACTTCCAAGGTCAGCAGCGTGTCGGTGTAGCCCCTAACTTTTATTATACCACTACCAATGCCGGCGGCCTCCAAACGAAGGGGGTCGAGGCGGACGCACGGTGGCGCGTGAGCCCGGAACTGTCGATCAGCGGGAACGTCGCCTACATTCCTACCAAGTTCACCGAGTTCGCAGTCCAATGCTACGATCTTTTCGCCAATCCCGCGACAACTCCGGGGCAGTGCACCTACGTTCAGCCTGGTCTACCCGCCAGCACCCCGCCTCAATTCAACGCGGCAGGGTATCCTCTCGTCTACTCGCCAAAGTGGACTTGGGGCGTTGCCGCAAATTACGATCATAACCTTGGCAACGACCTGACTTTCGGCGCGAATGCGTCGTACAGCGACCGCAGCAGCGTCTATGGCGTGGTCGCAGATCCCAACAGCGTCAGCCCGGGATATGGGCTGCTGAACGGTCAGTTAAGTATCGGAGCATCGGACGACACTTGGCGGGTAGCGCTGTTCGCGCGCAACCTTCTCGACAAGTATTTTGTGGCCGGTATCTTCCGCACCCCACTCAACTCCGGAACCAACAATTCGACGCCGTTATCGACCATCGGCTACTCCAACATTCCGGCGCTCGATTCGAGCCGGACTGTCGGCATCAAGGCCACGTTCTCCTTTGGCAATTGAGGTCCAGGCAGATGCGGACGCCCCCATTGCGGGGGCGTCCGCCGTCCCGTCCCGGAGCATTGGTACCGGCTGGCTGCTAACGCTGCTGACAGCTGGGTTCGGGCTGAACCTCCTCGATCGTCAGATCATCAGCATACTGGCCGAACCGATAAAGCGCGATTTGGAGCTGGCCGATTGGCAGCTCGGTGCGCTGAGCGGACTGTCGTTCGCATTGCTTTACAGTTTTGCTGCCCTCCCCATCGCCCGCTTCGCCGACCGGTCCAATCGCGCCCGGGTAGTTGGATGCGCGATCCTGATCTGGAGTGCGTTCACGGCGGCAAGCTCGCTTGCGGCGAATTTCCTGCAGATCCTGCTGCTGCGGGTCGGAGTAGGCGTAGGTGAAGCTGGCGGAGCGCCTGCCTCGCAAGCACTGATTGCCGATAGGGTGCCGCCTGACCGGAGAGCAGGGGCGCTGGCGATATTCGCGTTAGGCGCACCCGTGGGCGCGGCCATCGGGCTGATTGGCGGCGGCATGCTTGAGGGAGTGATAGGATGGCGGTGGACCATCGCATGCGCAGGGCTGCCTGGCATCGTGATCGGCGTGCTGGTGTTGATCACACTGCGTGACGATCGCCCGCACGAGGAGCGGACAATCACGCGCCCAGGGCTTCTCCCTTCACTGAAGACGATGCTCGGCCACCGCACCTTCGGGCTAATCGCCCTTGGGAGCGCATTCATGAGCTTCTGCAACTATGGCACAATGGCGTTCGCCGGATCCTATTACCTGCGCCTGTACACTCCTGAGCTGACCGAACTCGGCGCCCGATTTGGCCAACATCCCCTCGGGGTAATCGGAGTCGGGCTAGGTTTGACAGGGGCATTGGGGGGCAGCCTTGGCGCCATATCCGGCGGGCGCCTGGCCGACCGGCTAGCTCAAGACGATCCGCGGCTGCTCGCACTGATCCCCGCCGCGGGTTCGCTTCTCGGCACTATCGCCTACGTGGCGATGTTTACCGTACCGAGCGCGCTAGCATCGATCCTCACCTTCACCGTCGCAGCCTTCTTTACGAGTGTCTGGTACGGCCCGGGGAACTTAGCGTTGCAAAGGCTTGCGGGTCCTGGAAACCGCGCGGTTGCGATGGCGGTAGCGCTCTTCATCAACAGCGCCATCGGGCTGAGCTTTGGCCCGCTCTTGATTGGTATGGCGAGCGACATGTTCGCGCCGGTGCTGGGCGAAGGTAAGGGTCTGCAAGCCGGAATACTCGTGGGCCTGCTTGCAGGAGTCATTTCGACGATCATGTTCTGGGCCGCAAGTCGCTCTATATCTAGCGACATCCTGACAGCAGAAAGCTCAATTGCATGAAACTGACTGACACCGGTTTTGTGGTTGCGGGTGGTGCTTCGGGCCTCGGCCTGGCCACTGCGCGCTCCCTTCAGAAGCGTGGCGCACGCGTGGGTGTGCTCGATCTTCAACGCGGCGATTGGAAAGGTCCTTACCACGTAGCCGATGTTACGGATGTGTCTGCGGTCGGCGCCGCCCTTGATGCACTGAGCGAGAAGATCGGATGCATTCGCGGCATTCTGAACACGACTGGCGTGGGCCACTCCGGCCTCTCGGCCGGGCCGGATAGAAACGTCACCGCCGAAGGGTTTCGCCGGGTGCTGGAGGTCAACACCCTTGGCAGCTTCATCCTTGCGCAGGCCTTGGTCGACCGACTGGTGAACGCCAACGCGGACGATCAGGGAGAGCGCGGAGTGATCATAAACACTTCGTCGATCGTCGCGTTCGAGGGACAAATCGGGACTGCCGCCTATGCCGCGGCTAAGGGTGGCATCAATGCCATGACACTGCCGCTGGCGCGTGAGTTCGCCAGGTACGGCATCCGCGTGATGACGATCGCTCCGGGCATCTTCGATACTCCGATGTTCGCCAATGCACGCGGACCGATGGTGGACTGGTTACGCGAACAGGTGGTCTATCCCGATCGCCCCGGGGACGCTGTTGAATTCGCCGAAATGGTGGCACATATTGCCACGAACCGGATGTTGAACGGGTCGGTCATCCGTTTGGATGGCGCATACAGAGTGCCCGTGGGCCGGCACGATTGGTGGATCGAGTGACTGGTTGGGACTGATGGGGGAAGCGTGATCAAGGCAGTCGACATTGCCTACGAGACAATTCGCGACGGAATTCGCGACGGGACTTACCCCCCGGGGTCACACCTGACCGCGCAGGCGCTGGCCGAGGCTTCGGGGTTCAGCCGAACGCCCGTGCGCGAGGCTATGCGACGACTGCATGCTGAGGCCTTGATCCACTTCATTCCGAACCGCGGCGCCTTTGTGGCGACGTGGAGCCGACTGGAGATTGAGCAGATTTACGACCTGCGGATCCTGCTGGAGAGTTTCGCCGCAAGCGAGGCGGCCACGCACATATCCGACGAACAGCTTGCAGAGCTGCGGCGCATCGCGCTGAGGATGCACGAGATTACGCAAGAGGCGGAGCCCAACGTGGAGACGGTCACCGAACTCAACGACGACTTCCACAAACTCATCCTCGACGCGAGCGGCAATGTCCGCTTGCGCAACCTGCTCGGCAGCATCGTCGAGAATTCCTCTCGTGCTGAATACGTTTCGGTCCTACTCGGTCGATCAAATTCGCCGATCTTCAGCACAGCACCTCGAGCTCGCCGATGCGTTTGCCGCGCGCGATCCGGCGTGGGCATCCGCGATCATGACAGCGCACATTCGTTCGGCGCGGCAGACCCTGATGAGCAGCACCAGCGGAGAGTATGCCGAAGCAGACGAGAACGATGACCCGGCGGCCCAGGCGGACTTTTCCGAAAACGATTGAGCTGCCCGTGGAAGCGGCCTTGCGTCCTGTCTTATCCGGACTTGTGCGCCATAGTCCCTGTCGCCGCAAATCGTGGTACCCGTCCATTTGTTCGATTCTTCCGCCTTCGACAGTGCAGACGCAGCAGCAGAAGTCCTTAATTCGCCGACCGTCCGGCATCTCGATGACGAGCGTATGTTGTTGAACGAAACCCTCGGGGGTGGGACTGCGCCGAATGTCACGGTACTCGAAGAGGCAAGCACTATCGCGAATTTTGCGAAGATTGGCGATCGTGGTCGGAATATCGGTGAAGGCGTCGTCCGTGTTGTGCCACACCTGCGCACCATCGGCAAAGATCCGGTGCAGGTCTTCAAGTTCGCCGTTTTGGACGGTCGAAAAGAGCCGTTCGGCCGCTTCGATGGATTCATCCGGAGTGGTCATGAGCTATGCTCGTGGGCAACTGCAACTCTGTCTTGATCCAGTACCTCGTCAAGCAAAACGCGCTTGAGGATCTTCCCCGCCGCGTTGCGCGGCAGCGGCTTGGTCCGAAGCCAGATCCGTTCGGGCGTCTTGAAAGCCGCGAGTGATCGACCGGCGCCGATGACGTCGTCCCGCGACAACCCGACGCGCGGATCGACCACGACAGCGGCGGCAACGATTTCGCCCATGAGCGGATCCGGCAAACCGAATACAGCACACTCGAGTACCCCGGGGAGTCGCCCAATGGCCAACTCCACCTCTGCGCAGTATACGTTTTCGCCCCCGCGAATGATCATGTCCTTCTTCCGGTCCAGCACGAACACAAAGCCGTCTTCATCGACACGCACCACGTCGCCGGTCCGATACCAGCCGTTCTCCAGAACATGCCGGGTCGCCTCCGGCTGTTCCCAATAACCGGCGAAGACTTGTGGTCCCCTCACCCAAAGTTCCCCGCTTTCTCCGGTGGGCACATCTTTACCATCATCATCGACCACGCGGATGTCACAGCAGGGGACCGGCGTACCCACGCTGTCGGGTCGCTCCAGTAAATCTTCATGACTGTTGGATGCGACAAGCGAGGACGTTTCGGTGGCGCCGTATCCCTGCGCCGGAGCGGCCCCCGGGAAACGAGAGGTGACGCCAGCCGCCAGATCTTTCGCAGCGGGAGACCCGCCGTATGTCACGGTATGGATGCTCGCCAGCTCCGAGAGTCCGCTATCGGGCAAATGCTTCAAAAGCTGCAAGACCAGCGTCGGCACGAGGATAAGAACATTGACCTTCTCGCGCGCCGCAAGTGCAATCGCCTCCTCCACGTCCCAGCGATACATCAGCACTAGCCTGTTTCCGCGCATCAGCGCTGGCACCAGAGCGGAGTGGAGCCCGGTCACGTGGAACAGCGGAAGCGGCAATAGCACCGTCTGCTGCCCGCCGTCTGGGGATGGCGGCCAGGGATCGCCGCGACGCACCGCAGCCCGTGCGACGCGGAACTGAGTGTTCACAAGATTCGTGAGCACCATTCTGTGCGTCGCGAGCGCGCCTTTCGCTTCACCGGTGGTTCCGGAGGTAAACGAAATCGTGATCGGATCGTCAGGATCGATCGCGCGATCGGGCGCCTCCTCGTCCGGCAGTCCCGACCAGTCGGATGGTGGGCCAACCAGGTTTTCAAATGCCTCGGGCCCTTCACCGGCGCGCACGATCACCTGCTGCGCCGCAACGTCCATCCCGGCGAGGTGGTCGCGGCGCTCCCGATCAAGAACGACGACCTTCGCCCCGCTCCGCCAATCATCTTCGCCAGGCTCTTGCCAGTCTCCCAGGCGTTGAGCGGCACGAAGATTGCGCCAATGGCCACCGCCGCGAACGCGGCGACCGACCATTCGGGAAAGTTTCGCATCGCAACCGCGACCCGATCGCCCTTTGCGACACCGTACTTTTGCACAAGCACCCGGCCGAACGCCTGAACGGCACGCCAATGCGCATCGAAGGTGATCCGTTCGTCCTGATACACCAGAAATTCCCGGCCGCCCCAAGACCTGCTGGCATCGATCACTTCGCGCATGTTTGGTGGGGCGGCGAGATAGGTTCGAACCGATCGCCCAGCGACGGTCTGCGTGCGCATCTCGAATGGCGCGCCCGGCGCAGTAAGGATCGCGTTCGCCTCCGCGACGGAGCAGATGGGCCACGTCACGCCGGAGCTCCCGCCCGGCGAGCGTTGTCCCATGCTGTCTGCGCCAACGGGGCCACTCGGGCTTGCGCCTGCAAGGCGCGTTCGTTGTTGGCTTGTCCCCTCGCTGCCCTACCGGCCACCCCCTGTAAAATCGCCGCGAGCCGAAACAGGTTAAAGGCGATGTACCATTCGATCGGCCGTTGGAGCGTTCTGCCCGATGCGGCGAGATAGCGGTCGAGCGCCTGTTCCATCGTTGGAATACCCGAACTTGCGAAGTCCACGGCGGTCATGGCGATGCGTTCCCCGGCCGGCATGCGCCACATCATCAGGTAGTATGTAAGATCGGCGATCGGATCGCCAAGCGTGCAAAGTTCCCAATCGAGCAGCGCCGCCACCCGCGGCTCGGCAGGGGCAAGCACCATGTTGTCGATCCGGTAGTCCCCGTGCACCACGCGGGGGGGAACGTCACTTGGAAGATCGCACGGCAGCCAGCCGATGAGGCGCTCCATCTCCGGCTGCGGCGGCGCGTCGGCTTCGGCGTATTGCCTGCTCCAGCGCGAGAGCTGCCGCGCGAAATAGTTGCCGGGCCGGCCGAACGCGCCGAGGCCAATCGCATCCGGCTCAATCGCGTGCAGTGCGGCCAGCGTATCGATCTGCGCATCGTAAATTCTTGCGCGATCGGCGGGCGTTTCGCCAGGCAGCTTGGGATCCCATTCGATGCGTCCCTCAACCAGTTCCATCACATAGAAGGCGGAACCGATGACGCTAGGATCCTGGCATAGGGCGAACGTGCGCGGGACCGGAAACCCGGACGGCGCCAATGCCGACATGACCTCGTATTCGCGCTCGATCGCATGCGCGGACCTCACCAGGTCGCCGGGCGGCTTGCGACGCAGCACGTAATCGCGCACCGGAGTGGTGACGCGGAAGGTCGGATTGGATTGACCCCCTGCGAATCGTTCAACCCGCACAGATCCCTCGTGATCGGCGACCGACGCCCCGAGCCAGCGGGCGAGCCGCACGTGCGCGTCTTCGTCGATGCCGGAGACAACTCCTGACTGTGGCGGCAGTTCTGTTGCTGATGACATTTACAAGCGCACCCGCCGGCCTCCAACCATTCTCAAGATACAGAAACATCCGACTTGCCATTTGCATGCAATCTAGTCAAAACCTCTTTCCGGCGACAACGTGGATTGAGGCCGGTAATGTCCTATGAACGGCCGGGAAGAGGGGATGGTCTGGTGGTGTTCACGAGCGGTAAGCTACGCTCGGCAGTGGGAAGCAATCGAGCGGCCGGTTCGAAGGTGAGTAGAGACAGGCGCGGCGAAGCGATTTGCACCTCAGCTTCTTTCCAGGCCACATACTCGAAAGTGCATCCGATTCTGATCTCAGCGCATGATCTGGTCGCGCGCAGCGTATCCGGTCGGCGGACGCCGCAATGAGCGAACAGGCCGACAAAAGTGGCCCACTGCATGGCATTCGGGTGCTGGAACTGGGGCAGCTTATCGCCGGCCCGTTTTGCGGGCAACTGCTGGGCGACATGGGCGCGGAAGTCGTAAAGATCGAAGCACCTGGCTGCGGAGACCCGATGAGGTCGTGGGGCCAAGGCGATCAACCGACTTGGTGGCGGGTGATCGCGCGCAACAAGTATTCAGTCGCGGCCGATCTCAAGTCTGCGGAAGGACAGGATCTGGTACGCCGGCTCTCCGCCAAAGCCGACATCCTGATCGAAAACTTTCGGCCCGGCACGCTTGAGAAATGGCAGCTCGACCCTGAAGATCTTGCGAAACGCCAATCCGCGCCTGATCGTCATCCGGGTTTCAGGGTACGGCCAGACCGGACCTTATGCCGCGCGTGCGGGTTTCGGCGGAATTGCCGAGGCGATGGGAGGCTGGCGCAAGATCGTCGGCGAGCCGGATCGCGCGCCCGCTCGGATGGGATCTCGATCGGCGACACCCTTGCCGCGACGTATGGCTGCATGGGCGCTTTGGCGGCACTTCACAACGCGATCAGTGGCGAGGGCAAATCGTTGACGTTGCGCTTTATGAATCGGTGTTGCAGGTGATGGAAGGGCTCATTCCAGAGTGGGCCGCGGCGGGTCAAACGCGAGCGCACCGGCTCCACCCTTCCGGGCATCGCTCCGTCGAATGTCTACCGTTGCAGCGACGGCGAATTCTTATCGGAGCTAATCAGGACAGTGTCTTCGCTCGCCTGTGCCGAGGCGATGGGTCGGCCAGAATTGGCCAATGATCCCCGCTATTCAGGCCACACTGCGCGTGGGCGGCATCAGGAACAGCTCGATTCGCTGATAGAAGAATGGACGAGCGGTTTGACGGTGGACGAACTTGAAGCGAAGATGATCGAGTTCGGCGTCCCCGCCGGACGCATCCTCGACGCGGAGGAAATGCTGGCAGACCCGCACTTTATCGCCCGCGAAGCGATCGTGACTGTCGATGACCCCGAATTGGGCCCAATTCCCATGCAGGGCACCTTCCCCAAGCTGTCACGCACCCCATCGAGCGTCCGGCGCCATGCCCCACACCGGGTCGGGCAGGACACGGACAAAGTTCGCCGCGAATGGCTCGGCGAATAGGCCGGTCACGTAACCGGTTTCGCTGCAGCATCGGTGAGCAGCACTTCCTGAAGCAACTCAGTGCGACTGGGCAGCGGTACTCGCTCGAGCGACGGAGCTTTCACGCTCGCGGCCCAGCTGACGGTTGAGCCAAGCCCCGGTCTCGAGCAGTTGATCGAGGTCCAGTCCGGTTGCATCGTTCGTGGCGTAGACGAAATCCTCGGTCGCGAGATTGCCTGCCGCACCCGGAGCAAACGGACACCCTCCGGTTCCCCCGATGGCTGCATCAATCACCACGGCTCCGGCGTTGAGTGCAGCCAGCGCGTTGGCGACCCCCATCCCTCGTGTATCGTGCAGGTGTACGCGCACTGGCAGCGGAGCGACTTCGGCCACCACCAGGCGAACTAGGCTTTCGACCTCGAAAGGCCTGGCGATCCCAATCGTGTCGGCCAGACCAATCTCGATACTCCCCGCCTTGGCGAGTTCCGTGGCCATCGCCAGCACTCTAGCGGCCGGAGTGGGGCCTTCGAAAGGACAGCCCCACGCCACCGCGATCATCGCTTGGGCGTCACGGTCTTCGCTACGCGCCAAATCCAGCACGTCGGCTGCGACATTAACCGTCTCGGCACTCGATTGTCGCTGGTTGCGCATCCCAAATGTGTCGCTTGCGACGCACACGAAACCGAGTTCGTCCACTCGGGTGCCTAGGGCGCGAAGCGCGCCGCGCTTATTGAGCACCAATCCGATATATCGGGCTGCGCCGGGACGCAGCGCCGCCACGACCTCTTCGGCTCCGGCCATCTGCGGAAGTATGTCGGCCCGGACAAAACTCGCCACCTCGATTCGGCGCGCCCCGGCGGCGATGGCGCGGTCGATCAGCTCGACCTTCTGATCAACTGAAAGCGCGCGTGGCTCGTTCTGCAAGCCGTCGCGGGGGGATACCTCGACCAGTTCCACCATCGCCGCTACCTCAGTCCCAGTTGCCGGGAGATTATTCCGCGAAGTATCTCGCGCGTTCCGCCGCGCAGCGAGAAAGCAGGTGCCGCTAAGATGGTATAGGCCAAGACCGATGCAAACCGGTTGGTAGAGGCGAGATCGGGCTCCACATCGACAAGCGCACGCGCTATGTCAGGTAGTTCCTGCTCGAACGTCGCGCCCAGGTCTTTAACGATCGCCGCGTGTACGGCGGCATCGGCATCCCTCTCAAGCAAAGCTGCTACACCGCGCGACATGTGCCGCAACGTCACCAGGTGGCTGAACAGACGGCCGACCGCCTGCTCCGCCGCAGGACTCTCGCTACCCTGCAGGACCCCGATGAGTTCGATGAGCAACTGAATTGAAGACAGGAACCGTTCGGGTCCCGAGCGCTCGAAGGCAAGTTCGCCCATGACTTGCACCCAACCTTGACCCTCTCTGCCGAGCAAGGCTTCGCGCGGCAGCACTGCATCGGTAAAGTGGATCTCGTTGAAGTGATGCTGGCCAATTAGGTCGTAGATAGGCCGGACAGACAACCCGGGGGTCTCCCGCATGTCCACCAGAAGCTGGCTGGTTCCCTTCTGCCGGTCGGTCGGAGAGCCCGAAGTGCGGCAAAACAGTATCATGTAGTCAGCCTCGTGGGCGTAGGTGGTCCATAGCTTGGTACCGTTGACCCGCCATGATCCGTCCGATTGCCGTTCGGCCCGGGTGCGGGTTGCCGCGAGATCCGACCCCGCATCCGGTTCGCTCATGCCAATGCAAAAGGTGCATTCGCCGGCGGCAATGCGAGGAAGGATAGCGTCTTTCTGTTCTTCCGAACCGTAACGCAAAAGGGTCGGCCCGCTCTGGCGCTCGGCGATCCAGTGGGCTGCCACTGGCGCTCCAGCAGCGAGGGTCTCCTCGACCACCACATAGCGCTCGAACGCCGTACGCTCGTGCCCGCCATAGCGCTTTGGCCAAGTCATTCCGAGCCATCCACGCTGCCCTAGCCGGCGGGAGAAGGCGCGATCAAAGCCATTCCAGCTCTCTGCCTTCTCCAGCGACGATCGGTTCGCGAGAGCATCTGCCAGAAAATCCCGCACCTCCCCCCGCAGCGTCTCGTCGCGGGGGCCGTCATCCGGTCGCGTGAATGACAGCATGCTCATGCCTCGGTCGCCAGCGGCCACAGGCCCGATGGACCTGCAGACAGAGCGACCCGGCCGACCTTCCTCGTCCAGAACACTTGCGTGCCGAATTGATCGCGCCATCTCCAAAGCGCGGCGGTATAGCGACGCAGCGGATGTTCGAGGGTGTAGCCGATTGCCCCGTGCAGTTGATGGGCAATTGCGCACCCTTTGGAGACCGCCTCGCCCACGCGGGCACGCGCGACACCTGCCGCCATCAGAACGGCATCGGCGGTGGTCGAATTGTCGGCCTTGTCGAGCTTCATCGCCGCATGGTCTGCCGCCGCATGGGCGGCCGCGACCTCTCCAGCCAGGATCGCAAGCTGGTGCTGCACCGCCTGGAATTGCCCCAGGCGCCTGCCAAATTGAGTTCGCTCGCCGACATGCCCGATGGTCATCCGCAGTACCGCCGAAAGCGCTCCAGCCATCTGCTTCGCTCGAGCGATCGAGGCCAGGACAAGCCGCTCACCAGCAAGATCGGCGGCGATTGACGTCGGTTCCGGTACCCACTCCCGCCCATCCTGGGCAGCGAAACGCCGAGCGAGCATAGTTTCAAGCAGTGGCCAAGGCAGGACGATCTCCCCCGCGATGCCAGCCAGCTCCAATGCATCCGACAATGGCAGCCCAGGCCCGCCATCCTCCTCGCGCACGAACGCGAGCGGCAAGCCTGCCTGCTCGATCGCCTCCCAGCCGGGCTGTGGGCCAGTCTCGGCGGGCTCGTGCCATGTCGCAGACTCCGACGCGAGATCTTCCAGCAGTCGGCGCATTGTATGGCGCAAGACAAAAGTCATCTCATCCACGGATCACCCGCACTTCCCGGGCCTAGCGTCGTCAGAGCGCCGCCAGCCCTGCTTCGGCCACTTCCATGTCCTGTTCGTAGTGCCCGCCGCTCACGCCGATCCCGCCGATGACCGCGCCCTCTTCAATGACCGGATAGCCGCCTCCGAAAACCACCAGACGAGGGGTGTGGACAATGCCATGCAGCAGGGGAGGGTCGTTCTTGATGAAGTCATACCAGCCGTGGCTCGGCATTCCGAAACTGACCGCAGTATATGCCTTGTTCGTCGCAATATCGACTGAGAGCAGCGCGGCTCCATCCATGCGGCGAAAGGCCTTGAGAACCCCGGACTCGTCGACGATCGAAATGACCATCGCCAGTCCCATCGCGCGCGCTTTGTCGCTGGCCGCTTCGATCAGGCGATCAGAGGCCTCCTGGGTGATCGACTGCTTGGTGATACTGTTTGCCAACTGGGGCTCCTTTCGGGTCTCGATGCGAATCTTCAGGCCATCTCGTGCACAGCGGCGAGGACCTTCTCGCTGGTTACGAATAACTGCTTCTCAAGCGCGGCATTGTAGGGCACGTGCACCGGCGGAGCGGCGATACGGCAGATTGGCTTGCGCAATGTATAGAACCCGCGTTCCGATACGACCGCGGCAATTTCCGAGGCGACGCTCCCGACGATGTGAGAATTGTCGGCGATCAGCAGGCGGCCGGTTTTTGCCACGGACGCCAGGATTGTCTCACTGTCGAGCGGCACGATCGTCCGCAAGTCGATGACCTCTGCGTCAATGCCTTGTGCGGCGAGATCCTGTGCCGCAGACAGGACCTGCGGCAGGCAACCGGCGACCGACACGATCGTCACGTCCTTGCCCTCGCGGCGCACCGCCGCCTTGCCAATGGGAACGACGAAGTCTTCGTCAGTCGGGACCTCCTCCTTCTTGTTCCACAAGTTAATGTCTTCAAACATCACCACCGGGTCGTCGTCCCGCACCGCGGCTTTAAGCATGCCCTTGGCATCGCTCGCGGTGGCCGGTGCGATTACCTTGAGCCCCGGTGTGTTCATGAACAAGGGATAGGGGCGGTCGGCATGCTGGGCGGCCGTCCGGTTGTTGTAGAACGTGCTCGTCCTGACCACCAGCGGGACGGACAGTTGGCCACCTGTCATGAACCTCAACTTCGCGGCCTGGTTAATGATCTGATCGGACGCGAGATAGCAGAAGCTGGCGATCGTTAGGTCGACGATGGGCCTCAGTCCCGTAAGCGCCGCCCCTACACCGACGCCGACGAAGCTGTTTTCCGAAATTGGGGTGTTGCGCAGTCGCTTGGCGTCAAATTCGTCGAACAACGATTGTGCACCGTAGACCGCAATATCTTCGCCCATCAGGATTACACGTTCGTCGCGGCGCATTTCCTCCCGCTGCGCTTCCACGATCGCCTGGAGGTACGAGAGCTTCTGAGTGGCGTTTGCGACCGTCATGCCTGCTCTCCGCGCCACTGTTCGCCGCCGACCGGGTTGACGAACATGTTGTCCCAAAGATCGGACATTTCCGGCTCCGGACTGTTTTTCGCGAACTCGACGGAGCGTTCGATCGTATCTCTTACCTCACTTGCTATGGCATCCGCTTCGCTCCTGAGGCCTCGCTGTTCGAGCACCGCTCGGTAGAGCGCGATAGGATCGCGCTTCTCCCGGTGGAATGCGATCTCTTCCTTGCTGCGATATTCGATGGGGATCGCGAGCCGGTTCGAATGTTCGTCGAAACGGTAGGTTTTCGCCTCGATCAGGGTCGGCCCATCACCGGCTCGCGCACGTGTTACTGCCTCTTGGGTGATGCCGTGGACTGCTTCGAGATCCTGTCCGTCGACGGTCACTCCCGGAATACCGAAGCCATCGGCCCGACGGGCGATCTCGGGCTGGCCGTGGGATGCCGCCACTGACGTTGTCACCGCGTAACCGTTGTTCTCGCAAAAATAGATTACCGGCAGCTTCCAGATCGCCGCCATGTTCACGCTCTCGCTGAACGTCCCTTGGTTCGCCGCACCGTCGCCGAAGAAGCAGAGGCTGACCTGGTCGGTACCGCGAACCTGCGCACTGAGGCCGGCGCCGGTCGCGATCGGAAAGCCGCCTCCGACGATCGCGGATTCGCAGATCAGTCCCACCTTGGTATCGGTCAGGTGCATCGACCCTCCCAGGCCCTTGCAGATGCCGGTACGCTTGCCGAATATCTCGGCCATCAGGGGATCGATTTCGGCTCCTTTGCCGATCGGGTGCCCGTGCGATCGATGCGTCCCGGTGACATAGTCGTCGTCCCGCAGCGCCATGCACGCCCCAACGATCGCTGCCTCGTGGCCGATGCTCAGATGCCCGACCGGATGATGCGCGATGAGTGCCTCCTCGAACAAGCGGATACGCAGCATTCTGCGGAACGCCTCGAGCTGCCGGTTATGCTCCACCGCCATGTCAGGCGGCCGCGATCTTGGCGATGTGAGCGCCGACCTCGACCTCGTCGTCGACCTGCGCGAGTATCTCGGACAAGACACCCGATGCCGGCGACTCCACCTCGATGGTGGACTTGGCCGTCTCCACCTCGACCAGCGGTTCGCCCGCCTCGATGCGTTCGCCGACGGTCTTGAGCCACTTGACGATAGTAGCCTCCGTCACGCCCATGCTAATTTCCGGAAGCTTGACGCTAATGGCCATTTCTGTCGCTCTCCAATGTGATTCCGCTGCGCGCGCTCAGCCCTTGCGGTAGAAAAAATCCTCGGGATTGAAGTTCATCCAGTAGCGCTGCACGCGCCCCTCGTCATTGAACTCAAACTGCGAGGAGCCCGGCGCCTCGACCGCCTGGCCATCGAAGGTGCCGCGGATAGTCCAGCCGATTGCGGCAAATGGGGGTTCGATGATCGTCCGTTCGATTTCGCGCGCGTAGTCCACGAGGGCACCGAACGCCTTCTTCTCGACTTCCCGCTCGCTTGCGCGGTCAGGTACGTGCGTTCCGTTGCGCCATCCTTCCACGTCGGGCGCCATGATCTGGTCGATCGTCGCGCTGACTGCTTCGACGCCAGTTCGATGCCGCGCATTCTCGGCTTCGTTGAGCCGCCTCAATGCCGCGGCGATTTTTTCCCTGGTGACCATTGCTCTCCCCATTCTTCACACGGCGGCGAACTGACGCCGGTCGTAATCCTCCAGCCGAGGCCGGCGGGTTTCATCTTCAAATCGCTGGTACGAAAAAGTCCACGATGCTGGCACGCCGCTTTTGTCGAGGTACCAGCTGTCGCAGCCGGTCATCCAGACCGTTTTGCGAGCTGCTTCGCGCCTTTCACGCTCGAAGCGTTCCATCGCTTGAGGAGTCGCGCTGACCTCGTCGTAATCCCCGCGGCACAACCCCTCGACGAGCTGCATGATATATTCGATCTGGTGCTGCGCCACCTCTACCAGTGAGAAGTTGCCAATGGGGCTGTTCGGGCCATTGAGCAGGAACAGGTTCGGAAAATCGGGCACGCTCATGGACAAGTAAGCTTGCGGCCCTTCGGACCAGACGCCGTCGAGATCGGCGCCGTCGCGGCCGAGCACGCGTGTCGGACGAATAAAGCGGTCA
The DNA here is from genome assembly GCA_963740025.1 of uncultured Alphaproteobacteria bacterium. Classification (GTDB taxonomy): domain Bacteria; phylum Pseudomonadota; class Alphaproteobacteria; order Sphingomonadales; family Sphingomonadaceae; genus Tsuneonella. The sequence continues at coordinate 155,217 of CAVUCI010000002.1, read as the reverse complement.
ACCTGGAAGCCGGTCGCGAGAACCACCACATCGAGCTCGTGAAGCGCCTCATCCTTCGTCCGAATTCCGTTCGGTTCAAAGCGCATGATGGGCTGTGTCACAAGTTCGGCATTGTGCTGCTGGATGGCGTCGTAGAAAGTGCTCGAGATCACCAGCCGCTTGCAGGCGACCCGATAATCCGGCGTCAGTCGGCGGCGCAGCTCGGGATCGCGCACAGTCTCGAGATTTTCGCGGCACAGTCGCTCCATCTCGGCGAGCTGGGGCGAGTCGACGTCGATGACCGCGGCGGCGTAGCCCTCAAGCGTCTTCTTCCGGAGCTCGGCGATCAACGCTTCGAGCGCCTCCGGCTCATCTCGGAAGCGCGCGCGCTCCTCTTCGCTATACGCCTCGTTGTCACGCGGCATGACCCACTGGGCTGAGCGCTGAAAGAGCGCAAAGTGGCTGGCTCGCGGCACCAGAGAGGACGTGAGTTGCGCCGCGGTGGATCCCGTACCGATTACTCCTATCCGCTGACTATCGAGTGGCACCGAATGATCCCACCGCGCGGAATGGAACACCGCTCCCTTGAAATCCTCAATCCCCGAGAATGAAGGAATGTTTGGATGATGCAGAACGCCCGTTGCAGCAATCACGAGATCGAATTCGAGCGCGGTGGCCCGACGAAGTTTCAAGACTCCAATCACGATCGCGGTATTCGAGGCTGACTACCTCCTCGTTGAACCGTGTGACCGTATCGACGCCGAATTCCTCAGCAACCCGCGAAAAGTAGTCCCGTATATCAGCGCCCTCGGCCATGAGGGATTTCCAGTTCGGGTTGCGCGCGAACGTGTAAGTGTACCAATGCGCGGCAACGTCGCACGCAAGACCCGGGTAGCTGTTTTCACGCCAAGTCCCGCCGAAGCCGTCCCCCTTCTCGAAAACGACCGTATTGATGCCGCGCTCGCGCAGCTTGATGGCGGCCAGAATGCCACCCATACCTGCACCAATCACCGCAGCCCGCAGAGTACGCGCGCAGCCGACCTGCGCATCTTCTGAAGTAGCCAGCGATTGATCGCTCATCGATGATTGAACCTCTCGAGCGCCCCCGACTGGCGCAATCGGAATTACGTATTGCATCCAATCGATGTCTCCGCAACCGCTTTCCCGTGCGGGACGGACGGATTTACCCTCACTTGCTTTAATGATTGCGGTAGAGACGCCCCAATCGTCCCAGAGCAGGCTATCGGGTCTGCCGGAAAGGCTCGACCGGACTAAGAAACAGTGACACTTTGCATACAATATTGCGCTTTTCATCCAGTAGGCCTAGCCTTCGAAGCAGATTTCCACCGGGAGAAGACGATGACCAAAATGCGCGCGGCTGGCGAACTGGTGGCGGCAACGCTAGCTGGAATAGGCGTAACGGAAATCTTCGCGCTGCATGGCAGTCACCTCGACCCCCTTTACATGGCGTGCGAGGAATTCGGCATTCGGTTGACCGACACTCGGCACGAGGCGGCCGCGGGCCACGCAGCGGATGCATACGCGCGTTCCACGAACGGAAAGCTGGGTGTGTGCGCGATCACGGCAGGTCCGGGCTTCACGAACGCTCTCACCGCAATGGCGAACGCCTATCTGGACCGGATCCCGACGCTGTTCATCGCCGGGGCCGCCCCGCTACGCGAATCAGAGACTAACACACTGCAAGGCGGCTTCGACGCGGTCGCCATGGCGCGCCCGGTCACCAAATGGGCGCACAGGATCACCGAGCCAGACCGGATCGTTGAGTTCGTCCGTCGGGCGGGCGAAATCGCGCTCAGTGGATCGCCCGGGCCAGTGTTTCTCGAAATTCCGATCGATGTTATGTTCTGGCCCACGGATCAGAAACCCCCTAAAGCAGATAACTGGTCACTCCCGGCAGCTCCCGCCCCCGCGCAATCAGCGATCAATGGGATCATTGATCGGCTTGGAACGGCACAGCGCCCGGTATTTATTTCCGGTGGGGGGGTGATGCTCACCGCCTCGGGCGACCGGTTGCGGCGTCTCGCTGAAGTGACCGGCATTCCCGTGATCGCGAGCCAGAAATCCCTCGGGGTCCTGCCCGACGATCATCCGCTTTACGGGGGAGCCGCGGCGGGGCTGGCTATGGCCGCTGGAGCGGGTGAGCCGACCGACTTTGTCGTTCTGCTGGGGGCGCGGATGGGCATGTTCCTGGGAGGCGCGATGGGAGCAATCATCCCGACCGACGCCTATGTCGCGCAAATTGAGATCAACCCTGAAGAAATCGGCCGCGTGCGAACGGCCGAGCTACCTGTGATCGCCGATGTAGCACTCACGATAGACGCACTGATTGACGCCGCTGAATCCCTGAAGTGGCCTGATCGCGATGCGTGGGCGAAAAGACTTCGCAGCTACCGCCCGGTGGCACGAAACAGCTTCGCCGATGCGCCCCACGAGACGGCACCAGGCAAGATCCATCCCGGGCACGCGGTCGCCGCGGTCATGGATGCATTGCCCACGGGCACGGCAGTAATCGCGGACGGCGGCGAGGCTGGGAATTGGGTCGGGGATCTGGTGAGATCCCCCGGTGCGGGCCAGCACCTGCGTTGCGGATATCTAGGGTGCCTGGGGATCTCACAGGGCTTCGCAATCGGTGCAGCGCGCGCCAATCCGGAACGTCCGGTCGCCTGTTTTGCCGGCGACGGGGGAGTTGGGTTCAACATACAGGAGTTCGACACGATGGTGCGGCATCAACTGCCGATCGTCACTATCGTCCTCAATAATTCCGAATGGGGAATGTCGCGCAATGCGCAAAACCTGCTCTACGGTAAGAACCGCGAGGTAATCGTGGCGCTCGACGACGTGCGATACGATCAGGTCGCCGCCGGCTTCGGGATCGAATCGCGAATGATCGACAGATACGACGAGATTGGTGATGCGGTGCGGACTGCCTTTGCATCAGGCAAGCCATACTGCCTCAACATCATCACCGATGGCGCCGTAATGCATCCGCGTACGCGGATGATGGTCGGCGACGGGGCGAGCGAAAACGACGTGCCGATCCCCTACTACGCCAACATCAAGAAGTGACCCCGAGTCCGCGACTGGCTGGCAAGCGCGTTCCAATCACCGGTGCGGCCAGCGGCATAGGCCGCGGCTGCGCTGCGTTGATGGCGCAGGACCGAGCTCGCGTGATCCTCGCTGACGTAAACGGCGCGGATGCGCGGGCGGTGGCGGAGGAAATTGGGCCGGCTGCAGAGGCAGTTATGCTGGACGTGAGCAGCGAGGTTGAGTGGCAGGAGCTGGCGCAGGCGCTCGGCTCCGGAAACGAGGGGATCGATGTGCTGGTCAACAATGCAGGGATCGGAATTGGCGGCGACATCACGAAACTGTTTCTCCAAGACTGGCGCCGCCAGCAGTCGACCAAACTCGATGGCGCGTTCCTCGGGATCAAGCACATGCTGCCGTTGATCCGGCGCTCGGGCCGAGCCGGCGCTATCATCAACATAGCCTCTGTGACCGGAATCAGGGGCTCTGGGTGTTTGTATCCTATGCAGCGAGCAAGGGCGGTTTGATTGCCCTCACTCGCTCGGTCGCGCGGCAATGCGCCAAGGAGGGTGACAAGGTGCGGGTGAACGCCATTGCTCCCGGTCCTATCAACACCCCAATCTTCGCCCGCTTGGAAGGGATCGAAGGCCAGGGAGCCTCGGCGGATCCGGTCTTAGCGGCTGCCGCCCTTGTCCCGCTTTGCCGCGCTGGCAAGCCCGAAGACATCGCCCACGCTGCGATCTATCTGGCGAGCGATGAAGCCGCCTACGTCACCGGCGTCGTGCTTCCAGTCGACGGCGGTTTGCTGATGAGCTGAGCCTGCATTCGGGACGGCGTTTCGGCTTTATGTAAAGCCCGGTTCGAACCGTCCGTCCGGCGCCTCAGGCACCCGCCGCCGGCGCGATCACCCACAGCTCGCCGTCTGCCTCGGGCCGCGCAACGATAAGGACCGCGTGGCGATCGCCTTCGGCCTCGAGCTGCAGCCAGACCGGCGCGCCGCCGCGCGGGGGTGCCCGGAAATCTGGAGACGACGCGACGAGGTCCACCATCTCGTCGGGCATTCTCCGGAACGCCGCCTCCCCGGCAGGGATCTGGTCCTCTAGGAACGGCAGCACGTCGTGACGGGCGCGCAGCTCTGCGAGAACCGGCGCCAGCTCCTCTTCCGCGTTCATATGGTCCACGCCCGTTCGTTGACTTTGCCCAGCTGCCCCGTGCCTTCCGCATAGTCGCGCTCCTCGTCAAGCCGAGGCACCACCAGGTGCGTCAGCACCTGCCCCGACAGCACCGGATCGATCGCGTCGGCGCAGGCAAGCGCCCACGCCTTCCATCGCGCGACCTGTTCCGGCGAGACCTCATTGCGCGCGCCGCGCAGCATGGCCGTCTCGATCCGCGCCACGAGTGCGCGGATCTCCTCCGCCTCGCGCAGCAGCCCGCCGCTGGCCCTGAGATCCGTCAGCCGCTTCTCCCCGAGCGCTGTGAGCTCGGCCTGCCGGCGCTCCTCTTCCCACCGTAGCATCCGCTCGGCATGCTCGCGCGCCTCGCGCAGCCCCTGCCGGAACGAGGCCTCCCCCGCTACCACCAGATCGGCGGCGGTCTCTGCGAGCTGTTTCTCGAGTGGTCGATCGGTGGAATCGGACCATGATGTTACGGCCGGCGCTGCCAACTCGCGGTCGAGCACCAGCCTGAGCGGGGTCTTTGCCGGGACGGCGCGAGCGGAATTTCTCGATCAGTCCTCCCGCTGACATCCTTTCCATCACGGATTTGACTTCACCCGCATGGAGCCAACGCCAGTCCGGGGAAGGGATGCCACGCCAGACACTCTGAGAGATTTCATCCCTCGTGGGGCCGCCTTCGCCATCTTTCAGCAGTTGTTCAAGTAGTGTTACGGCGAAAGCCCGTTCCGCCTTGTTCTCGGTTTGCCAGAGCCCCTCAATCCACTGCGCTCCCAATCGGACTTTTCGAGTACCGTCTGTATCCGTGGATGCCTGGATATGCTGGACTGGGTTAGTGTCGCCCACAATTTCCCTACGCTGCGTGCCGTCACCTTCTTCCGTTTCGATGCAGACATAGCGGGGATTGCCACCCAGACGATTTCCGAAATCATCCAGAATTTGCGGCGCAACCTCAGCCAGCCACTGCATGGCGGCATTCCAGACCCGATAGAGCCACTCGAAGGAGACAGGTTCCGTGCCGTCCTGTACCGCTTCGATCCACCAGACCTGGCCTCTTAGCGCAATTGCGCCGATGAGCCGCTGGGCAATTGCATCTTCGATACTACCATAGACGGGTTTGAGACCATCCGGCCCCCAGTCAATGCGCTGAACCTTCCTGAACGTGCCATCCGGAAAGGGGAGCGCTCGCAAATCTCTATTCCGTGCGGACTCGACGCGCGGTTCGAAGAGATCGTTGATCGGCATCATGACGTTGCACGGTGGTTCCATGTCAACCATGTGCTCGGGGATCACCTGTCCGTCTGTGGCCCGCCAATTTCCGAAAAGGTTCAACGTGCCATTGACGTTATCGACCCGATAGCCGAGGCCTTCCAGCAGCTCGACCTGAGTGATGACCCGCCATAGGCTGTGAAGCTTGCCTTCCTTGCACGCGCCAAGCTGCGCGGCCTCGGCAAACGATAGCGGCAAATACCGCCAGCCTGACGGAATTTTGCTCTCATCCAATTCGGGGGCGAAGGCGTAGCCGCCGCCCCATCCACCCATGAGAATGACCGTGATCGCCTCGCGATAATCCTCTTGTTCACTTAGGAGCTGCCAGAAACGCTCGATGTCTTCCTGTATCGCCAGAGTTGTCTGTTCGCCGATCCTAACGACACTGCCAAACGCCACGTTTGGGAAATCCGCGAGTGAAACAGGGAGCTGGATTACGTGTAGAAAACGGCCAGATGAGAATTGGCATACGCTGCCGCGCAGCCCGTCCTTGCTCGGGCCCGTCAACTGGATTTCTCGTGTCGGCCAGAAGCCCGTCCATTCAGAGTAGGCCTCTTGGACAACCATCAAGCGGTAACAGAACTCCGCTTCAAAGCCCTCCTTTTTGGCGGCGAGAATCAGTAACGCTCGGACCGCGAGCGATATCGCTCCTGGGTTCAAAACAAGGATGCCATTGGCTGTCGATGTTAGCGGGTGGAATTCGAGCGGACTGTCGCCCGGAATGGGATTGAGCAGATTAGGGTGATATTGTTCGTCGAGAATGAACGGGGCGAGCTCTTCCTTCGAGATGCCGAGTTTCCCGAGGTCCGAGTCCGAGAACGTCACGCGCCGTGCGATCGCCCGAAGCCTCTCCGTACGTGGCAGCACAATGTTGGCCCATTGCTCGCCCGGTTCGAAGGCGTAGCGCTCCACATTGGAGCGCTTGGCAAGCGCGTCGCTCAGCTTCAAAAGGCTGTAAGCTGTATCGAGCGCATAGCTAGTGAGGTCTGTTTCAGGCAGTGCTTCGAATGCCTGGATGACGGTATCCGTATATTCCGCCGCATGTTCCCAGTGGCCATCAAAGATCAGGAAATCGCCACGCGTGGTGGGCACCGCATCACAGAAGAAGTCCTCGATCGGATCTTCTAGGCGAACAACGCGCGCGGTATCGAAGGAGCTGTTGAGAATGGCTTCAATATTAGACTTGCTGGGCTTGATCTTTCCGTTAGCCATGGAAAGCACGAGGCGTAGGAGCCAATCAAGCCTGACCGCGTTGACATGATAGCGCGGTTCAGTGAGTAATCCGGCAACGACCACAGCCGTTTGGTGCTTCTTTAGTTTGCTAATAGAATGGAAGGCATCTGGAGCGAACGACACCGCCTCCGCAGGCGTTTGCGGGACCCACATAGCCTCTAGCAGTTCCTGCATCAGCAGCGCTTTGGTCTCGTCGTCGGTCGCTGCCTGAGTCTCACTGATCATAGCGGTACAATCGCATTCCCTTATCATCGTGCAACCATTGAATTTCTTGATTTAATGATTTGGGACGCCCCTACCGATTAGCCGCTTTTGCGCCATTTCGTTTAAGAACGGTTTTTCCGCTAACGGCCCAGCTGTTGCCGGAATGCGGGTAGGGTTGGATAAGACACTCGCCGTCGGCTCTTGGCGAAAGCCGCCGTTCGGCAATTCGGCGTCGGACAGCAGGAAAGTCCCAAACCAGGCCATTCGGCCAAGCTGGTAACCTTGTCTGCTTTCAGGCAATCGCTAGTCGAGCCGCAATGACCGGAATGAGGGCGCGAAGCTGACTTCGCTCCATTTCTTCTCAGCGAAGTACGGCGACCGCGCCGACAAAAACTGCCCCGGCTCGTTCGAGCCCCGTGAGTATCCGCTGCTGCGGATACTCTCCGACCGCGTCTCCGAGTTCGAGCCGACGGACAGTGGACACCCTGGTTCCGGCGAGTCCCGCCAGCTCCTCCTGAGAGATGCGTAGCAGAGCGCGCGCATCGCGGCACATCGAAGGCGAGAGCGCCGACTTTCGCGCTTTGACGGCAATTGGATGCGGGCGTGACATGCCGACGCTCTGTAATGCCGAAGCGCCGCATTCGCCAGCCTCTCTCCTGCTGCCGGCGCAGGTTTGAAAAGACCATTTTCATCGATCGAATGAACTGGACTTCGCTTCGAAAAAGAGCGTGAGTGTGCCCGCGCGAACGGCCCCGACTGTCGCCGCGTGCCCCGCTGCAATGTGCATCCGCGGGGCTTCCGCTGGTGCGGCGATACTGCCGCGCCAATGGAGATATACCCATGAATCAGAAAACGAAGAGCGCTGAGGCGGACTCCGGCGCCGCGTCCGCGAAGCGGACCAGCCCGGCAAAGAACCAGGAGGCACGCGGCACCGGGAAGTCCGCTCGCAAGACCAAGTCGGCCACCGTCATCGCTCTGCTCTCGCGACCGCGAGGCGCCACGCTGGACGAGATGATGAAGGCGACCGGCTGGCAGTCGCACTCGGTGCGGGGCTTTCTCGCCGGCACGGTCAAGAAGAAGCTCGGTAACAGCATCACCTTCGAGGCCGGCGACAAGGGCCGCGCCTATCGCATCGCCGCGGAGGCCAAGTGATGGACCCCGGTCTGCTGCAGCGGCTCGAAACGGCCGACCTGCAGGAGCTGCGAGGTGAGTGGGAGCGGCGCTACGGCGCCGCTCCCCGACTGCGCTCGGCAGACCTGCTGCGCAGGATGCTTTCCTGGCGCATTCAGGCCGCCGCCGAAGGAGGTCTCGACCGCGCCACCCGCAGAATGCTCGCCGGAAAGACATCGGGACCGGAGAACCTCCTCTCCGAGGGCATGGTCATCACTCGCGAGTGGAAGGGCGAGCGTCACGACGTCGAGGTCGCCGACGGCGGCTTCCTGTACCGCGGCGAGCGGTGGAAGACGCTTTCGGAGGTCGCGCGCGCCATCACCGGCACCCGCTGGAACGGGCCGCGGTTCTTCGGACTGAGGGAAGCCGCATGAGCAGAAGCTGCGATCGCTGGCAATCTACACCCGCAAGAGCTCCGAGGAGGGGCTCGATCAGGAGTTCAACAGCCTCGATGCGCAGCGCGAGGCCTGCGAGGCCTACGTCAAGAGCCAGGCGAGCGAGGGCTGGCGCCCCCTCCGCACCCGCTACGATGACGGCGGCTATCTCCGGGGCACGATGGAGCGGCCGGCGCTGCAGCAGCCTTCTGGCAGACATCGACGCTGGCAGGATCGACGTCGTCGTCGTCTACAAGGTCGATCGCCTGACCCGCTCGCTCGCTGACTTCGCACGGATGGTCGAGATCGTTCGACGCGCCAGAGGTCAGCTTTGTCTCGGTCACGCAGGCGTTCAACACGACGAACAGATGGGCGGCTGACGCTCAACGTGCTGCTCTCGTTTGCGCAGTTCGAGCGCGAGGTCACCGGCGAGCGCATCCGCGACAAGATCGCCGCCTCGAAGGCCAAGGGCATGTGGATGGGCGGCAATCCGCCGCTCGGCTACGACCTCCAAGACCAGGCACGCTCGCTGCGATCAACGAGGCAGAGGCCGAGACGGTGCGCCACATCTTCCGCCGCTATCTCGAACTTGGCTCGGTCCATGCGCTCCAGGCGAGCTCGAGCGCGACGGCATCCGCTCCAAGCGCGTATGACACTCCGGAACGGACACGCGGAGGATGCCGTTTGGTCGCGGCGCGCTCGCGCACCTGCTGCAGAACCGGATCTACATCGGCGAGATCGTCCACAAGGGCACGAGCTATCCCGGGCGCCACGAGCCGATCGTCGACCGGGAGACTTCGAGGCGGTTCAGGTGATGATGGCGGAGAGGAAGAGGGAAACCGAACCCGAGCTCGAGCGGCGCTGCGGCGCCGCTCACTGGCATCCTGTTCGACGCGCTCGGAAACCGCATGGCACCCACGCACGCGCGAGGCCGCGGCGGCGTACCGCTACTATATCTCCAGTGGCCCGGAGCAGGGGGATGCAGCGCGTGTGCTGCGGCGGGTCCCTTCTTCCAGTCTGGAAGAGCTTATCATCGAGCGCATGCGCAGCTGGACAGCGCGACCCCATGCCGGCTGGGCCGACCTTCTGCCGTTCATCCGGCCGTCGAACTTCATCCCGAGGCTGTCGTTGCCGATCTTGCCAGACCCGCGCACGAGCGATGGACCGTCGGCGAGGAGGAGATGTGAGGAGGTCCGATGGTGGTGTTCTGCGGATCACCTCCCCGGTAAGGGTCCTCACCCGCGGGGGGGAATCGCGTATCGAGGGCTCTGCCGGATCGGGACGATGCCGCCCCGAGCGCTCACTGATCGCGGGGCTGCGCCGGGCGCACACGGAGCTCGCCAACAGCGGGATCGATCTCGCGGACCTGAGGTCCACAATCGACGAGGCACGCGGCCTGGGCGATCCGTACCTCGCAAGCTTGCCGCCCTCGCGTTCCTGGCGCCGGACATCCAGCGCGATATCCAGGCCGGCAGCCGGCGGCTCAGGCTCGCGGACTTGCTCTCGATGAGCCTGCCGCTTTGCTGGAACGAGCAGCGCAAGCTTGTCGGCATCACCTGATCACGACCTGCAAGGCCCCTGCAACTCACCTGCTACTGCCCTGCAAGGCTCCTCCTAACGCCCTGCTATGCACCTGCTGTTGCCCTGCTCTCTTCGGCACTTTCGGGCTGTTCGGCTTCCGATAAACGGCAGAACTCTGCCATTCGTGGATCATTCGCCCGTCGAATGGCGTCCGACGGAGGAGCCGAAATTTGACGAATTAGCAGGTGGATAGGCGTGCAAAGTGAAAGGGTGTCCGGTCACGGGGGTGCGGAGACTTCGCGCTCAATTCCGCTCGAAAATACGACAGATTGCCGGTCGGCACTTGCGATCTGACCGTTTCGCCGGCAGAATGCCGCAGTTCTGCGCGATTTCGCAGCAGGCTGGCCGGCGGAGAGCAGGTGCTGGCTGTTTGTGGCGGAGCGGGAGGGATTCGAACCCTCGATACGCTTGTGACGTATACTCACTTTCCAGGCGAGCGCCTTCGACCACTCGGCCACCGCTCCGCATGCACTGGACAGGCCGCGCGCCCTAGCCGCCCCGGCACTGGCTGACAAGCGCGCCGCGCGCGTCTAAATGCTGGGCATGATCCGCACTATCGGTCCGCCTCCCTCTCCTGAAGAATTCGAGGCGATCGCCCGCACCGCTTTTGCGCGGCTTCCGGCCGAGTTCGCTGAACATCTTCGGGACGTAGTTCTCACGGTCGAGGAGTTCGCAGATGCCGAAACACTGGCCGAGATGGGGATCGAAGATCCGTTCGAACTGACTGGCCTGTTCGAAGGCGTCAGCATGACCGAGCAGTCGATCGAGGCGAGCGGGCAGATGCCCAATCGCGTGCGCCTGTTTCGCGGGGCGATTCTCGACGAATGGATCGCTGACGGGCACGAGCTCGAGCACCTGATCGCGCATGTCGTGATCCACGAGATCGGTCATCACTTCGGGCTCAGTGACGAAGATATGCACGCTCTCGAAGAGATGGCCGGCTGAGCCTTGCCGTGCGGTCCCGGCGTGGCATAACGCACGGATGTTCAGGACATTTGCCCGCGCGAGCGCGCTCACCCTCGCCTTCATCGCTACAGCTTCGACCGCGCAAGACGATCCGCCGACTCCAAATTCCGTGGTTGCGGCGGCGCCGCGCGAGCAATGGCGTGCGATCGACCCGGCAGACCTCATGATTGTCGACCTTGCGCCGGATGCCCAAGGCGATCCGCGCCGTATCGTGGTGCAGCTTATGCCCGCGCCGTGGTCCCAAGACTGGGTGGACAACATCCGCACAATCGCCCGCGCGCACTGGTGGGATGGAACGACCGTTTACCGCGTGGTCGACAACTGGGTTGCGCAGTGGGGCGACGGGGAGGACGACGAGCGGGCGGCCAAGCCGCTGCCCGATGGGCTGCGCGTTGTGCCGGAAAGCGAATATGTCCATCAGTCGGATAAAGTCCCGATGCCAGACGAAACATGCACCGGCCACGCTGGTGGCCGGCCGTTCACCTGCGATAATTACGCGCCGACGGTTTTCTTCAAGGACGGCTGGCCGATCGGCGGCGACGGGGTGAGCGAGTGGCCCCTGCATTGTTATGCCAGCGTCGGAGTCGCCCGGGACCTGTCGCCCGATACCGGAACCGGGGCCGAACTTTACGCTGTCATCGGGCAGGCACCGCGCCAGCTCGATCGCAATATCGCGGTCGTGGGCCGCGTAATCGAAGGGATTGCGCATCTCTCAACCTTGCCGCGAGGAACGGCAGATGCCGGCGTTTATGCCACTGACGAAGAGAAGGTGCCGATAATTTCGGTTCGTCTCGCCGACGAACTGCCCGCGACCGACCGCCCTGCGTTCGAATACCTCGACAGTCGCAGCGCGAGCTTCGCAGATTACGTGAAGATCAAGCAGAGCCGGTCGGATTCGTTCTACAAGGCGCCAGCCGGCGGATCGGACATCTGCAACATCCCGGTGCCGGTCCGCCGGGTGAAGGACGACGCCGGCTAGAGCTTCTGCATCAGCTCGATGCGGTTGCCGAACGGGTCGTGCACGTCGCCGCGGACGTATCCCTCCAGGGGGGCACCTTGCGAAAACGCGACATCATGACGTGCAAGCCGCTCAAGCAATTCATCCAAATTCTCGACGAGTAGCGCAGGGTGTGCCTTTTTCGCAGGACGGAAATCGTTTTCGATCCCCAGATGGATGCGCGCCGTTCCGCCTTCGAACCAGCAGCCGCCCCGGGCAGCCAAATCCTCCGGTTTGAGAACTTCGGTAAGTTCGAGCGCACCCGAATAGAATTTACGTGCGCGGTCTTCCCCTCCGGCGGGCATCGCCAGCTGGACATGATCAAGCCCGACAATCACAGGCGATCCGCCTGGGCCACCGCGTCGCTCGCTCGCAAGGCGCTGAGGATGCGCGTAAGGTGCGCCAGGTCGCTCACATCGAGCTCGACGTCGTACGTCGAGAAGGGGTGATCCGTTTGCGTCTGGGCAAGCGTGACGACATTTGCGTGGTTCTGCGCGAACAGGCCCGCCATTTCGGCGAGCGTGCCCGGCCGATCATAGAGCGTCACCCTTAGTCGCCCAACCGCACCGTGGCTGCGCCTGCCCCAGTTGAGGTCGATCCAGTCGGCATCGATTCCACTCGCCAGTTCCAGGCAATCGATCGTGTGTACTTCGACTGGAGAATCTTCCTTTCGCAACCCGACGATTCGGTCGCCTGGGACCGGGTGACAACACTCGGCGAGGTCGAAACCGACCCCGGGAGTCAGCCCACGGATCGAGATGGACTTTTCCTGTCGAGGGACTTCCTGCCCTTCTTCGAGACCTGTGGTGCTTCCCGGGACGAGCGCTTCCATCACCGCTCGATCGCCGAGCGTGTTCGAGCCGACTTGGTACATCAGCTCGTCCTCGTCCTCGAGTTCGAGCCGCTTGACCGCTTCCCGAATGGCCTTCTTGCCGATTTTGGCCGGCAGGCGCGCGGTGATCTCGTCGAACAGCTTGCGGCCTAGAGTAGCAATCTCCTCGCGTTCCTTGAGCCGCACGGAACGGCGGATCGAGGCGCGCGCCTTACCGGTGGTGACGAAGCCGAGCCAGCTCATCTGCGGCTCGGCGTTCTTCCCTTTTATGATCTCCACCACGTCGCCATTGTTGAGAACGGTGCGCAGCGGCATGTGCCGCCCGTTGATCTTTGCGCCCACGGTCTGCGCACCGAGATCGGTATGTACCGCGAAGGCGAAGTCGACCGGGGTCGCACCCTTGGGTAACTGGAACAGCGAACCCTTCGGCGTAAACGCGAAGATACGATCCTGGTAAATCGCCATGCGTGTATGCTCGAGCAATTCTTCGGCATCGTGGCTGGCATCCACGATCTCGATCAGGTCGCGCAGCCACCCGACCTGGCCATCGGGACGATCGCCCTGCTTGTAAGCCCAATGCGCGGCGAGACCGAACTCGTTGCGCCGGTGCATTTCGCGGGTGCGGATCTGCACCTCAACGCGCATGGAATTCTCGTAAATCAGGCTGGTGTGAAGGGACCGGTAGCCGTTGGTCTTCGGTGTCGAAATGTAGTCCTTGAACTTGCCGGGAATGAACTGCCACGTGGTGTGGAGCACGCCGAGCGCGCGGTAGCAATCGGCCTCGGTCTCGGCGATTACGCGGAACGCCATGATGTCGGTCACCTGCTCGAAGCTGACGTGGCGCTCGGCCATCTTCCGCCAGATCGAAAACGGGTGTTTTTCGCGCCCAGACACTTCGACTTTGAGCCCGGCCTCGGCGAGTGCCTGCTTGATCGCCAGTGCGATCGCGTCGACCTGCCCCCCGTCGGCACTGCGAATCTGCGCAAGTCGCCCCGTGATCGTGCCATAGGCCTCGGGCTCGATCTGTTCGAACGCAAGCATCTGCATCTCGCGCATATATTCGTACATTCCCACTCGCTCGGCGAGCGGTGCGTAGATATCCATCGTCTCGCGAGCGATGCGTTTGCGCTTTTCCGGGCTCTTGATGAAGTGCAGCGTGCGCATGTTGTGAAGCCGATCGCCGAGCTTCACGAGGAGCACGCGGATGTCCTCGCTCATTGCGAGCAGGAACTTGCGCAAGTTTTCCGCCGCTCGCTCGTTCTCGGGCATGGCTTCGATCTTCGAAAGCTTGGTGACCCCGTCGACCAGCCGTGCGACATCGGTCCCGAACAGAGCCTCGACTTCGTCGATCGTCGCCAGCGTGTCCTCGACGGTGTCGTGGAGCAGCGCGGTTATTATCGTCTCCTGATCCAGCTTCAGGTCGGTCATCAAACCGGCCACCTCGACCGGGTGGCTGAAATAGGGATCACCGCTGGCGCGCTTCTGGGTGCCGTGCTTCTGCACGGTGTAGACATAGGCGCGATTGAGCAGTGCCTCGTCGGCGTCGGGGTCGTATTCCTTGACCCGTTCTACAAGTTCGTATTGGCGCAGCATCCTAGGCGACGATGTGCGTATTGCGTGCCGATCGGCAAGCCTTTTCGCATCCGCAGCGTTGCGCTCGGCGCAACTCCGATTGCTCAGACTTGGATTGAGCCCCGCGGCATGACAGTCCATAGAGGCTGTCGATGCCGGACCTCGACGCCCTGCTGCTCGCGCGGATCCAGTTTGCCTTCACGGTAAGCTTCCATTTCATCTTCCCGTCGTTCTCGATCGGGCTGGCGAGTTACCTCATGGTGCTCGAAGGTCTGTGGCTGAAGACCGGCAAGCAACGCTATCTCGACCTCTTCAAGTTCTGGCTGAAGATTTTCGCGGTCGCCTTCGCGATGGGCGTCGTGAGCGGGATCGTCATGTCGTACGAGTTCGGCACGAACTGGGCGGTGTTTTCCGACAGAGCCGGACCGGTGATCGGGCCGCTGATGGCTTATGAGGTACTGACTGCATTCTTCCTTGAGGCCGGATTCCTCGGCGTGATGCTGTTCGGGATGAACAAGGTCGGCAAGGGATTGCACTTCGCCGCAACATGCATGGTGGCGCTCGGCACCTTCATCAGTGCGTTCTGGATTCTGTCGGTCAATAGCTGGATGCAGACCCCGACCGGATACGAAATTGCCGCCAACGGTCAGTTCCTGCCCGGCCCCAGTTGGCTCGCGATCATCTTCAACCCCAGCTTCCCGTTTCGCCTGCTACACACCGTCACCGCGGCCTACCTTACAACGGCGCTCGTGGTCGGCGGGGTGGGTGCCTGGCACCTGCTCAAAGATCCCGCTGAAAAGCACGCTCGCACAATGTTCTCCATGGCGATGTGGATGGCCGCGATCGTCGCACCAGTGCAGATCTTCCTGGGTGACGCACACGGGCTCAACACGCTCGAACACCAGCCGGCCAAGGTCATGGCGATGGAAGGGCACTTCGAGAGCCACCCTGAGGGCGCTCCGCTAATCCTGTTTGGAATCCCCGATAGCGAAGCCGGAAAGGTTAGGTATGCGATCGAGATTCCAAAGGCTTCGAGTCTGATCCTGAAGCACGATCCGAACGCGCCGCTCGCCGGGCTCGACACCGTGGCAAAAGAAGATCGCCCACCCGTAGGCATCGTGTTCTGGTCCTTTCGCATCATGGTCGGCCTCGGCTTCGCAATGCTCGGGCTGGGCCTGTGGAGCCTGTTCGCGCGCTGGCGCGGTAAGCTCTACGGCTGGCCTTGGCTCCACCGCGCTGCGCTCGTGATGAGTCCCGCCGGGTTCGTCGCCGTCATCGCCGGGTGGGTGACCACCGAGGTGGGCCGCCAGCCGTGGACGATATATGGTCTGCTGCGTACGACCGAGAGCGCAAGCCCCTTAGCCGCACCGGCCGTAGCAAGCTCGCTGACCGCGTTCGTATTGATCTATTTCGCGGTGTTTGGAGTTGGCGTCTGGTACATCCTCCGGCTGATGGTCGGCGGGGTGCAGGTCGGAGAGAGTGGGCCCGATGATGGAGTGGCGGGCCCTATCCGCACCGCCGGCATCACGCCAGCTTCCCAAGAAAGCGCCGGCGGCGGCTCGCCGAAGAGAGAATCGGAGGTAGAACCGTAATGGACCTGACGGTTGTCTGGGCCTTCATCATTGCCTTCGCGGTCTTTGCTTACGTGGTGATGGACGGTTTCGACCTTGGCATCGGAATCCTGTTCCCTACCGTCACAGTCGGGCACGGCCGCAACCGCGCGATGAATTCGATCGCTCCGGTCTGGGACGGTAACGAGACTTGGCTGGTCCTCGGCGGCGGCGGCCTGCTGGCGGCTTTCCCTCTCGCGTATTCCGTCATACTTCCGGCAACGTATCCGCTGGTTATCGCGATGCTACTGGGCCTCGTCTTCCGCGGCGTGGCCTTCGAGTTTCGCTGGCGTGACGAGCGGCACCGGGCATTCTGGGACCTGGCCTTCTTCGGTGGTTCGCTGGTCGCGGCGATGAGCCAAGGGATGATCCTCGGCGCCCTGCTTCAGGGTATTCACGTCGTCGACCGCGCCTACGCCGGTTCCTGGTGGGATTGGCTGACTCCCTACACCATACTGACCGGGCTCGGCACGGTCGCCGGCTATGCGCTACTCGGCTCGACATGGATGATCTGGAAGCTGTCGGGAGATGTGCAGGATCACGCCTATCGCCTGGCCACCCAGGCGGCCATCGCGACGCTGGCGCTGATGGGGCTCGTCAGCGTCTACAATCTCGCCCTGCTCGATGCCTATCGCGCGCGCTGGCTGGACATGCCGAACATCCTCTTCGCGAGCCAGGTTCCGCTAGTGACGGCGATCATTGCGGGCGCGCTGTTCTGGTCGCTCCGCCGGCGCAAGGAACTGGCGCCATTTCTTCTTTCGCTCGCTTTGTTCCTGCTGGGCATGGCGGGCCTTGGTGTGACGATCTGGCCCCACGTGGTGCCGCCCGGGATCACCATTTGGGATGCCGCTGCGCCCGAGCGTAGCCAGGTGTTCATGCTCGTGGGCGTCGCGATCGCGATGCCGCTGATCCTTGGCTACACCGGCTGGGCCTATTGGGTATTCCGTGGCAAGGTCGGGGCAGAAGGGTACCATTGACCCGGTCGCCCTCCAACCAATCAGCAACCTCATTGTGGCGCCGCCTCGCATGGATGGCGGTGATCTGGATGGCGAGCGTAACTGCTCTGGGCGCCGTCGCGATGGTCCTCCGCGCATTCCTGATGCCCTGATCCCGGCCTCTTGGCACTTGGGGAACGCCTCGCTATGAGAACGTTCACATAAGACAGAATGGAGAGGCCGCCCGTGAAACTCAAGATCGCCCTACCCGCCCTGTTGGCGGCCACCGTACTCGCGAGCTGCGCGACCGCCACCCCACCACAAGACACGCGAAACGAGACGCGCCCGCTGCTCTTTTCGGACGAGTTCGAAGGAACCACGCTCGATCGCTCGAAATGGTCGACGATCGGTCCCGAGTTCTGGGTCAATGACGAACAGCAGGCTTATGTCGACCGTCCCGACGTAATCGAAGTTCGTGACGGCATGCTCGTGCTGACGCCGCGCTTCGCGCCGGGCGTGGACACGAATACCAAACGCATGGCAGATTTCATCGCGGGACGGATCGAGAGCCGCGGAAAATTCGATTTCACGTACGGCAATGCGGAAGCCCGTATCCGCATGCCTGACGCAGTGGGTGTGTGGCCCGCGTTCTGGCTGCTCGGCCAAGGGCGCTGGCCGACGACCGGCGAGATCGACATCATGGAATATGTCGGGGACAAGAGCTGGACCGGCGTCGCAATGCATGGACCGGGCTATTCGGGCGAAACTCCATTCGTGAACCGGTATTACTTTCCCGACGGACAGGATGTGACCGGCTGGCACACTTATGCTGCCGAGTGGACTCCAGACGCCGTCGAGTTCTCGGTGGACGGACGCGCGACCTACAGGGTGACAAAAGCCATGGTCGAACACTACGGCAAGTGGGTCTACGACACGCCCGAGCATGTGATCCTCAACTTCGCTCTCGGCGGCGCGTATCCGGGTAAGGTCAACGGTATAAAAAGCCCCTACTACGGCCTTCCCCAATCGACAGTCGACGCGATCAAACGCGGCGACCTTGCGATGGAGGTGGATTGGGTGCGCGTCTGGGGGCCCGCCGGCCACTGACGCTTGTCGATCCCGACCGGCGGTTCGACAGTTCGTGTGTTGCGGCCACGTGTTTTCCACGCCATTGCGGCGCGCGATGATCCGCACCAGTCGCGCCGGCCGTATCGCCGCACTCGCCCTCCCTTTCACGCTCGTCGGGGCCCCGCTTTCCGCGGCGGACTTTGACGAACACGATCATGGCGCCGGTTCGCTCGCTGAGAGCGCCGCTCCCGCCGAAGGGCCGACGGTCGCTGAAGACAGCCTCGCTCTCGATCCCCGCTTCTCGCCCGACAGGATCAAAGCGGACGTCGCGTTCCTGGCCGACGACCTGCTCGAGGGCCGCGAAACCGCTTCGCGCGGGCACGAGATTGCGGCGCAATTTGCCGCGCAGCGCTTCGCCTCGCTCGGCCTGCAGCCAGGCGGCGACCTTGTCGACGGAAAGCGTCAATGGTTCCAGCAGGTCACCTTTCAGAAGACCACGCCTGTGCCCGAGGCGGCCGAAATGGTGCTGACTCGTCGCGACGGAACATCCCGGACTTTCAAGCAGGTCGATGAAGTCGGCGTCTCGGTGGAGCCGCTTGATCCCGACAGTTCGGTCACCGCGCCGCTGGTCTTCGTAGGCTACGGGTTGGTCGACAAGACCCTTGGCCTCGACGACTACGCCGGGCTCGACGCGAAGGGCAAGATCGTCGTCGCGCTGCTCGGTTTCCCCGAAGGACTGCCGAGCGAGGAAGCCGCCTACCTCGTGAATTCGCGCGAACGAATTGCAGCCGATCACGGTGCTGTCGGCATGGTGATGATTCCAACCGATGATTACGAGAAGCGGCGGCCGTGGGAGCGTTCGAAGCAATATATCGGTCGGCCAAGTTATTCCTGGGTCGACCCCGACGGTAAGGTCCACGTGTCCGTGCCGGAAATGCGCGGGGGTGCCTACGTTTCGGGCAAGGCTGCAGGCGACTTGTTCGTGGGTGCCCGCCGCAGCTTTGCGCAAATCCGTGCCGAGGCCGCCAGAAAGGGCGCCCGGCCCAAGGGTTTCGATCTGCCCGGAACTCTCAAACTGGCCAACAAGGCCACTACCGAGCGGGTAACCAGCCCGAACGTCGTGGCAATCCTGCCCGGCAGCGACCCGGCGCTGAAGGACGAATACATCGTCCTGTCGGGCCATCTCGATCACCTCGGCATTTCTCCGGAAAAACCCGGTGACGAACCCGGCAAGGATCGCATTAATAACGGCGCGCTCGACAACGCTGCGGGCTCGGCGGTCACGCTGGAGGTTGCGCGCGTCTTTGCCGAGCAGGCACAGAAACCGCGACGCAGCCTTGTCTTCCTGCTCTCGACAGGTGAGGAAAAGGGCTTGCTGGGCGCAGGTTACTACGCCCAGAATCCCACCGTCCCGGCGGACAGGATCGTCGCCGATGTCGACCTCGACATGCCCCTGCTGCTTTATCCCTTCACCGACGTCATCGCGTTCGGGGCAGATCACTCGTCGCTCGGTCGTCTTGCGGGGCAAGCGGTCGCACCGATGGGCGTGAAGCTGTCGCCCGACCCGTTTCCGCAGGAAACGATCTTCGTGCGGTCGGACCACTATCAGTTCGTCAAGCAGGGCGTTCCGGCAGTGTTCCTTGCGACCGGCTACGCGAATGGTGGCGAGGCGCAGTGGCAGGACTTCCTGGCCAACCACTATCACAAGCCGAACGACGACATGGCGCAGGCAATCAACTGGCGCGCCGGCGCGCGCTTTGCCGAGGCGAATTGGCGGATCACCAGCGCGATGGCCAACGCCGACACTCCGCCGCTGTGGTACGAGGGCGACTACTTCGGCAACGTGTTTGCGCCCGGAGCGCCGCGGTCGAAGGCCTCAGGCGCGGCGAAGTAGATCAGTTCCAGACGGCTTCCGGCGGAAGGCTCATCAGGATCGCGTCGATATTGCCGCCGGTCTTGAGACCGAACAGCGTCCCCCGGTCGTAGACGAGGTTGAATTCGGCATAGCGCCCCCGCCATTCGAGTTGGGTCCGCTTATCCTCGGGCGTGAATTCGGTTTCCATCCGCCGCCGGACAATTTTTGGAAAAACGTCGAGGAACGCCCGGCCGACATCCTGGGTGAACGCGAAGTTGCGTTCCCACGCAGCCTCGTCGTCGCATTCCAGATGGTCGTAAAAGACACCGCCAACGCCGCGGTGCACACCGCGGTGGGGAATGTAGAAATAATCGTCCGCCCACTTCTTGAACCGGTCGTAATAGGTGGGGTTGTGACCCGCACAGGCCGCGCGAAATGCAGCGTGAAATGCCTCGGTGTCCTCTTCGTAGGGAATCGGAGGATTGAGATCCGCCCCTCCCCCGAACCATGACTTGCCGGTGGTCAGGAACCGCGTGTTCATGTGGACTGCGGGGACATGCGGGTTCGCCATGTGCGCGACCAGGCTGATCCCGGTTGCGGTAAAGCCCGGATTGTCATCGTCGGCGCCATTGATCGTCGCCGCAAAGCCCGGGGCGAAATTGCCGTGTACGGTCGAGACGTTGACACCGACCTTCTCGAATACTTTGCCCTTCATCAGCGCGCGCACGCCGCCGCCGGGGTTATCGTTGTCTTCTTCCTTGCGATTCCAGGGCGTGTATTCGAACGCAGCGTCAGATCCAGCCTCGCGCTCGATAGCCTCGAACTCAGAGGTGATCTGGTCGCGCAAGCTTTCGAACCATTCTTTCGCGCGGGTGGTAAATGGGGTCCAGTCGGTCATGGTCCCTCCCCCTTGCCAAGCGGAATCCGCTGGGGCAAGAGCGAGCTATGGTTCCCCTTTCGTTCGCAGGTGAGGAATTTGCCCTCACCCAGGGCCGTGCGCTCTACTGGCCGCGCGAACGGGCGTTGCTGGTCGCAGACCTGCACCTCGAGAAGGCGAGCTTCTTTGCCGGTCACGGCCAGTTGCTGCCCCCTTACGACAGCCGCGAAACGCTGGAGCGGCTCGCGCTCGCGATTCGCGAGACAGGCGCGCGCCGGGTCTACACACTCGGTGACAACTTCCACGATCCTCACGGCCCCGCCCGGCTCGAACCTCACGCAGCCGGCATGCTCGCAGCGCTCACGCGCGCGACAGATTGGGTTTGGATCACCGGCAACCACGATCTGGCGAAGGACGGCAGCGGGACGAGCGAGGCTAACGTCGGCGGCACGCTCGCACACGAACTGTTCATCGCCGGTCTCGTCCTTCGCCACCGTGCCGAACAGGGTGAGTGCCGGCCGGAGTTGTCCGGCCACTATCACCCACGCTTGCACATTAACGTACGTCACCGCCGGATCCGCCGTCCGTGCGCAGTGATCAGCGCGGACGGTAACGGATCGGGACGAATGATCCTGCCCGCGTTCGGCGCGCTGACCGGCGGCATGGACGCTGCCGCACGTGAAATTCGCGAGGCGCTGCAACCAGCGCAAGCGATCGACGCGGTGGTCCCAGCAGGTGGCAAGCTTGCCACATTTCCCCTCTGGCGGGCAGCCGCCTGACGGGCACCCCTTCCGTTGCCGCGCGTTTCCTCCTAAATAGCTCGCAACTACCAACGGCAACATTCTCAGGAGACTGCCCCATAGCCCGTCCCCCCCGGCGCTCATTGCAACCGCCCGTCAAGAGCGGCCCGCGCTACGATAATCTCATCCAATCCGACAAGGTTCGCGTCATCGACGAGAACGGCGAAAACCTCGGCGTGATGTACACCCGCGAGGCGATCGAACAGGCAGCCGAAGTCGGCCTGAACCTGGTCGAGATTTCGCCCAACGCCGACCCCCCGGTGGCAAAGTTCCTCGACGTGGGCAAACATCGCTACGAGGCCCAGAAAAAGGCCAACGCCGCGCGCAAGACGCAGAAGACGCAGGATATCAAAGAGATAAAAATGCGTCCTAACATCGATGATCACGATTACGACGTGAAGATGCGGAGTGTGAGCAAGTTTATCGGCGAAGGCGACAAGGTCAAAATGACCTTACGTTTCCGCGGCCGCGAGATGGCGCACCAAGAGCTGGGCATCGAGCTATTGCGTCGCGTCCAGGACGATGTGACCGAGATTGCCAAGGTCGAGGCATTTCCCCGTCTCGAGGGGCGCCAGATGGTGATGGTCCTCGCCCCGAAGTAAAGGAACCCGCGCGCGGCCTTGCCGGTTTACTCGGCAAGGATCGCAGCCGGAGTTCTCCCCAATGATCGAAATTTCCCGAATCACGCTGCTCGCCGGCGCGGTCGCGCTTGCGGCTTGTCAGCAACAGGCGACAACTGACGCCACGCCCGCGCCGAACCCCACTGACGTACCGACCGCCGCCGCCCCGAGCCCTCAGGACACCGTGACACCTGTGCCTGGGACATTGCCCTCGCCGACCGGTACGAATCCGAGCGAGTCAAAGCCACTTGCCGGTGAAAACGACGGATATCCCGATCTCACCCCTGCTCCAGTGACCGCCGAGGCGGCAAAGACGGAGAAAGGTGCGCGTGCCATTCTCTTGGCGTGGGCCCGCGGAATCGAGTTACGTGAGTTCGATCAGTCGTGGGCAATGATGGGGGACGCGGCGAAGTCGCGATTATCGAAAACCGCGTTCAACGCGAAGTTCCATCCGCTGCACGACCTTGTCGTCTCGGTTCCCGGGGGGACGATGGAAGGGGCTGCAGGATCGTCGTACTACACCGTTCCAGTTACCGTGACCGGGACTGAAGCCGACGGCACGCAAGTCAAACTGAAGGGCGACATTATCATGCGCCGCGTCAACGATGTGCCCGGCGCGACGCCCGATCAATTGCGCTGGCACATCGAGCGGGCCGATCTCAAGTATCGGGCGGTTCATTCGATTCGGTAATCGATGATCGTAAAACGGGCAGGTCCGGTCGCATAAACCCCGTGACCCAAGCCCGAACTCGAACCGAATACGAAGCCCACCTTGTCGGCGTTCGCGAGCGCGCGATTGAACCCCTCGAGATTTTCCGACCGCCTGAACGCGATGACCGCGTTCCACTCCTCGTCGAGATTGACGGTCACGGTGTGCGTGCCGGGCTTCAGCGTCTCGATGCGATTGTTCGGCGCATACCAGCGATAAGTCGCGTACTGACCGCGCGCGGTCCAGTTATCGCCGCGCTGCTGGAAAAATAGCGACAGCCATCCAGGGCCGCCATTCTCCTGTCCGTAGAACCGGGTGCCGGGTGCCGCATCGATCCGGTAGGTAAGCGTCAGCCTCCGCGCGCCCTCGAGCGATCGAACCGGAAACGTAACCTGGTGTACGTGGCCGTTGGCACGGGTCGGTCCGGGAATTTCGAAGCTGGGGCCGTCTGGCGTCGCCTGCAGGGTCGAAGGCATCCCGACCGAATAATTTCGGCCCTTGATGACCGGACCGATCGACCACGCCTCTGCAGGAACACGGGCAGAAAGGGCGGAACCGGCCACTGCGGCAAGCGCGGCCACGGGAGCGAAAAGGGCGAGATTCTTGTTCATATCGGTCGGGATAGCAGGCGCCGCTTGTCCAGTGTGTGAACCCGGCGGTTGCTTGCGCTTAAGGTTGCGTTAGGGTCACCCGCAGAGGGGGGCACGAGGGGATGAGCGCACGCAGCATCGGGTTCGTTGCGGGTATCGCGGCCTTCGCGTCGACCATCGTCCTGCCCGCGCCTGCCGGGATACCGCCCGAGGCGTGGCTAACCGCGGGTCTCGTCGTGTGGATGGCCGCCTGGTGGATGACCGAGGCGATCCCGCTCACCGCGACCGCACTGCTGCCATTTGTCGTCCTCCCATTCGCCGGGGTCATGCCGGCAAAGGAGGTCGCGAGCACCTATTACGACCCGATCCTCTTCCTCATCTTGGGCGGTGCGTTCATCGCGCTGGCGATCGAGCGGACCGGGCTTCACCGCAAACTGAGCCTCGCTATCCTACGTGTGATCGGACGGAGCGGATCGCACGGCGAAATGCGACTGCTGCTCGCCTTCATGACCAGCGCGGCTGTGCTTTCGATGCTGATCTCCAACACTTCGACTACGCTCATCATGATGCCGATGGCGCTCGCGGTACTTGCGGGAGGCGGCGTGGCGGAAGGCGAGCAGGACGGGCTCGCAGGAGCCTTGCCCATCGGGATCGCATTCGCCGCCAGCATCGGCGGGCTCGGTACGATCGTCGGTTCTCCGACTAACGGCATTGCGGTGGCGCTGATCGCCGACCTGACCGGCACGCGCATCACCTTTGCCGAATGGATGGCGTATGGCGTTCCGGTAGTCGTACTCGGCATCCCGCTCGCTGCCTATCTGATCGGGAAGGTCCAGCGCGTGACCGAACATCCATTCGACGTGGCCGGCGCGCGCGAAGCGATCGACGACCACGTCCCATGGACCACGCCTCAAAAGCGCCTGCTGCCGGTGATCGGCGTTGCCTTCTTTCTGTGGTGCACCCAGTTGTTCGTCGGACCGTTGCTGCCGACAGGATCGTGGACGGACGGGACGATTGCCATCATCGCGGGGCTGTCGCTGTTCGTCGTCCCCGATGGGACCGGGCGTCCCCTGCTCACCTGGCCCGAGGCAAACCGCGCGCCGTGGGGCGTAATCATGATGTTCGGCGGAGGCTTGGCGCTCGCAAGCGGTATGGGTGTCTCGGGGCTCGCAGACTGGCTCGGGCAGGCGCTGTTGCCACTCTCGGCTCTGCCGCTGGTCGTGATCGCGCTCGCGGTCGTCGCCCTCGTGATCGTGATCACCGAATTCGCGAGCAACGTCGCCACCGCCAGCGCCATTATCCCAGTGGTCGCGAGCCTCGGCGTAGCGCTCGGCGCCGACCCCGTCCTGCTCGGAATGCCCGCAGCGCTCGCGGCGAGTTGGGGCTTCATGCTCCCCGCGGGTACCGGCCCTAACGCAATCGCCTGGGCTACTGGACGGATCAAACTGCCGCGGATGGTCGGCTCCGGCATTCTGCTCGACGTGGCTGGGCCACTCCTGATCGTAGGAAGCGTTTGGACCGCGGCTGCGCTGCTTGGTTACGGTTGAAATCAATTCGGGCCCAAGGTAACCGCAAGGGCAACCGGCGAGCCGGCGGAGATGCGTCCTGCGGAGGTTAGGATGCGAGCGCCCCGGCCCCTTTCGTCGCCCCCGCCTTCCTGGGGGCACCGGACCCGGAAAGACCTGTCCATGACTGATTCCCGCAAGCCCAAGCCGACGCTGACTCGCATCGGAAACCGCGAACTTTCCCCTGCCACATTGATGATGGGTGCCGGCTACGACCCTGCCCTAAGCGAAGGCAGCCTCAAGCCGCCGATGTTCCTGACCAGCACATTCGCGTTTGAAAACGCGGCAGCCGGCAAGCACCACTTCGAGGGAATCACGGGCAAGCGCCCAGGCGGCGCCGAGGGTCTCGTCTATTCGCGCTTCAACGGCCCGAACCAGCAGATCCTCGAGGAGCGTCTCGCAATCTGGGACGGCGCGGAAGAGGCGCTCTGTTTTTCCAGCGGTATGACCGCGATCTGCGTACTGATGCTGGCGCTCTGCGATGCAGGCGACGTGATCGTGCATTCAGGCCCGCTCTACGCTGCGAGCGAGGGTTTCGTCGCGAAACACATGAGCCGGTTCGGGGTCTCATACGTGGACTTCCCGGCCGGTGCCACGCGCGAAGAGCTCGACGCGGTGATCGCCAAGGCCATGACCATGGCCGAGGAGAATGGCGGCAAGGTCGCGATGATCTACCTTGAAAGCCCCGCCAATCCGACCAACGCGCTGGTCGATGTCGAGGCTGTGCGTGACGCGCGCGATGCGGCGCTATCCGCTGACTGCCCGATCGCGATCGACAACACTTTTCTCGGTCCGCTTTGGGCCAAACCGATCGATCACGGGGCCGACCTGGTCGTCTATTCGCTGACCAAGTACGTCGGCGGCCACTCGGATCTCGTTGCGGGTAGCGTTTCGGGTGCGAAGAAGTGGCTCACCCCCGTGCGCATGCTGCGTAACACGATGGGCGGCATCGCCGATCCCAACACGGCGTGGATGCTCCTGCGTAGTCTCGAAACGGTCGAGTTACGGATGAGCAGGGCCGGAGAGAACGCGGCAAAGGTCTGCAATTTCCTGAAGGGCCACCCAAAGGTCGACGGACTCGGCTACCTGGGCTTCATCGAAGATCCGCGACAGCGGGACATATTCGAGCGTAACTGCAAGGGCGCAGGCAGCACCTTCTCCTTGTTCATCAAGGGCGGCGAGGCCGAATGCTTCCGCTTCCTCGACGCATTGACGATTGCCAAGCTCGCGGTCAGTCTCGGCGGAACAGAGACTCTCGCCAGCCACCCCGCCTCGATGACCCACCTTTCCGTGCCCGACGAGCGCAAGGTTAGTCTGGGCATCAGCGAAAACCTCGTCCGCATCAGTATCGGCATCGAGGATGCCGAGGATCTCATCGCCGACTTCGCGCAGGCACTCGACGCGGTATAATTTCGCGAAATAGGAAGTTGCGTCAGGTCGAAATCGATATCGCCAGCGCGTAGGCGCCCAGTATCGCCCCAAACACGACGGTAGCCACGCATAAAAGCGTGGAATTCCCCCTGCTCGTAAAGAATAGCGTTGTGCCGAGCGCCAGCAACACGATAGAGATGCTAGCAACGACCACCGGATCCATCTGCCCTCACTTGACACAGCCCTTAGGCTGACCGTTTTTGTTACAGGTTGGCGCACGCGGGTCATTTCCGTTGGACGATCCGCCGCCAGTGCTGGTCCCTCCGGTCGCAACACCACCTGACGTGTTGCCACCGGAGGTCGTGCCACCCGAGCTCGTGCCATCCGCTGTCGCGCCGCCGGAAGTCGAACTTCCGGAACCGCCGGTCCCGCCGTCTGTAGCGCTGCCGGAAGAATCCGCTGAACTACCACTGCTGTTACCGCTGCTAGTATTGGACGGACCGCTGCTTCCGCCAGATCCTTCCGCGGTTTGGGAACCTCCCGCGGCCGCGGTTGCATTGTTGTCGCCGACAATCATCGCTGCATGACCAATAGCGAAGGTCACATTCCTGCCGAGTACAATCGATGCGCCCCCAAGTCACACACCCACGAGCGCGAGGATCAGCGCATATTCGGCGGCGGCTGCCTTCTCGCTCGCCAGGAATCGATTGCGCATTCCCACTTACCCTTCCGGCAGCGTCCTGAAATCGACCCGGCCGTCTACGTGTTGTGGGGATGTTTTAACGAAACATTCGGGAAATCGTAGTCATCGAAAGTAAGGGCTGTGGCACAGCTCGAAAGAGTATACGGCACCGACCCGTTCCGCTTCCCTAGATCACTGGCACTTCTTGCGGTCGAAGCTGTCTGGCCAAACAAGTTCCCGCGTTGGCCAACGGGTAATCACCCGTTCCACTCGCGGCGCTCCTCGGCTTGGCGGAGGACGTCATAGGCAACCTGGATTTTCTGAAATTCGGCAGCTGCCTCCTTGTCGCCTGGGGCGACATCAGGATGGACCTTCTTGGCACGTTCGCGGAACGCCTTCTTGACCGTAGCGAAGTCGGCGTCGTTTTCGAGCTCAAGAACGTCGAGCGCGCGCATCTCGTCGGCGGAGCGGCTACCGTCACCGCTCCCGCTCCAACCGTAGTGACTGGCTTCGGCATAGCCGGCATTGTCGCGCTTTTCGTTCGCCGCGCGTTCCGCCGCCTCTTCCTTCGATAGACCTTCGAAATAGTCCCACTTCGAATTGTATTCGGCTGCGTGCTTCTGGCAGAAATGCCAGCGATCAGGACTGTTCGGACTCTTGGGCGCAGGGCAATCGCCCGGCTCGTCGCAGCCGTGACGATCGCACAGTCGGACAGTGGCGGTCTCGCGAGAAGAGTTGTAGCTCCGCCAGCGGGGGAACCCCCAGTCCATCGATCTGCGCGCGCCAACCATGTCCCTAACCTAGGTGTTCCGCGCGCGAATGGAAAGCGACCGGTACAGTTTCAAAAGGACTTTGTTGCATTGCAATATGAAAGTCCCTAAATGAAACCTGTTATGCCGAAACCGAGCCCCCAGTTCCTGTGCTCCGCAGCCGCCAGCGTCCTGGCGATGACTGCGTTTGCGCTGAGCGCATCGGCTATTTCGGCCGGCGACGGGATCGGCTTCGCCGGCTCGCCGGTCATGGCGGGAATCGAGATTCCCTCGCTGCCCGCCATGCCGACGCTACTGCCCCGCTAGTTGACGACTACGGTAACGGCGCGGCGATTTTGAGCCCACGCCGCCTCGTTTGACCCGAGCGCGACCGGGCGTTCCTTACCGTAACTGATCACGTTGATCCGAACTCGCTGGGATGCCGAGGCCGACGAGGTAGTTCTTCGCCGCGTTCGCCCGACGCTCACCCAGCGCGAGGTTGTATTCGCGCGTCCCGCGTTCGTCGGCATGCCCTTCGACGGTCACGTTCACTTGACCGTATTGCGAAAGATACTGCGCCTGGGTCTGCAATGCCGCTGCGTCGGCGCTGTCGATGTCGTAGCGATCGGTGTCGAAGTAAATCACGTTCTGGCCATTGACCGCCTGAACGAAGTGCGCCTGAGTGCCCGGAACGGCCGCGCCCGTGTCACCCGTGTTCGGGGTGCTCGTCATGGTTGGCTCAGGCTCGGGAGGAAGCGACGCCGGCGGCTCCTTTTTGCAGGCGGATAGTGCGGCGGTGCCCGCGAGCAGCGCGGCGATCAGGTAACGGCGGTTCATCAGGCGTCTCCTTGACTGTTATTCGAATTGTCGGGCGACCCGCTCATAAGAACGAATGCATTCAAGGCAGGATGGGTCCCCATGCGGGGTCCGAAGCGTCCACTGGTGTCGCCAGTCGACGCAGGTTCTCTCCGGTCAAGTCGACCTGGTAAAGGGCGGTGCGGCCCGTGTTCCGCTCGGTGCGGAAAAACTGGATGACGCGACCGTTAGGGGCCCAAGTCGGTGCTTCGTCCTGCCACCCATTCGTCAGTGTCCGCACGCCGCCGCCGTTCGGGTTCATAACCGCGATGTTGAACGTGCTCGCGTTGGTGAAGGCGATCTGATCGCCCCGCGGGCTCCACTCGGGCGTGGCGCAGCGGTTGGAACCGAAGCTGATGCGTCGCTGGTTCGATCCGTCGGCATTCATCACGTAACACTGCTGCGCACCAGAGCGATCGCTCTCGAAGACGATCTGACGTCCATCGGGCGAGTAGGAACCGCCGATGTCGATTCCCGGACCATCAGTCAGACGCACGCTCTGCCCGCCGGTCGCCGAAATCCGATAGATGTCGGTGTTGCCGCCGATGGCCATCGAATAGAGGATCCAGCGCCCGTCCGGGGACCAGCGGGGGGCGAAGGTCGGGTTCTTGCTCTGCGTGATCAGCGTCTGGCGACCGGTGCCGATGTCATAGACGTAAATCCGCGGATTGCCGTCGACGTAGCTCAGATAGAGCAACTTGCGGTAATCGGGCGAATACCGCGGTGTAAGCGCAGTGGCCCTGCCGTTGGTAATGAACCGGTGGTTCGCCCCGTCGGAATCCATGATCGCAAGGCGCTTCACCCGGTGGTCCTTCGGCCCCGTCTCGGCGATGTAGGCGATGCGGCTGTCAAAGAACGGGCTCTCGCCCGAAAGGCGCGAATAGACGAGGTCTGCGCACTTGTGCGCCGCGCGGCGCCAGTCGACCGGGGGTACGACCCACCCTGCGCGCGCGAGTTCCTTGTTGAGCGCGACGTCATAGAGATAGCACCCCACTGTCAGTCGTCCGTCGGCTGCGGCGCGCACGTAGCCCTGCACCAGCATCTCGGTGCTGCGATTGGTCCAGGTTGCCCACTCAGGAGACGTGATGTCACCATAAGCGGGCTGTGGAAGCGCGGCGGGACCGGTGGGTTTGAACAACCCATTGTTCTTGAGGTCGTTGTAAACGACCTGCGCAAGCTCTTTCCCGAGGGCTGCGGTGCCGCCGGTGTTCGCGGGAGTTTGCGCGTTGCGATCGGTTGCGAAACCGGGAATGGCAATGCCAAGGTCGTCGAGATTACCCTCGAAACTGACCGAGCCCGAAAGGCCTTCTTCCTCGGTCGTTTCAACCGGGGTCGCTTCGGGCGGTTTCTGGCCGAGATCCTGCGCTATTGCGGGCGATGCCGCAGCCGAGATCATCAGGAGCGCGAATAGGGTTTTCTTCATTGCGATAGCTTCCAATCGAAATCGACAGTCACGACCTTCCAGGCCTCGTAGTATTCTTCGGGAAGGTCGAAGGGGGCGGCCAGGCGGACCGCGCGGATGGCCATCTCGCCATGACGGCCAGCCTGCGGCTTGTTGAGATCGGTAATCCCGGTCTGGCGTACGACCTCGGGGCTTGCCGCGAGGCTGCCGTCGGGGTTGAGCCGAAAACGAACCTTGGTGACCAGATCTTCCACCTCGGGACCGCTCGGTGGCTGCCACTTGGGGCGGAGCTTTTTGGCGATCGCTTGAAAAAGGCTCGCCTTCGCACTCGCGCCGATCTGGCTCGCCGGCATCCGGGTCTCGCGTGTCGTCGAGCTGTCGCCCGAACCCGGGAGGAAATCGGCGCCGATGCGGCTGCCGCCGGCAGGCTTGGGTATCGAACGCTCCTTTCTGGGCGGAGTGTCCGGCCGCCGGCGGGGTTCGGTCATGACCGGCGAAGGCTTGGGTGTGGGCTTGGTTGCCGTGCGCTCGACCGCCTTGGCCCGCGGTCGCTCGGGCATTGGCTGGACTGCCGGCAACGGTTCGGAAACCGGCGCAGGCTCAGGCGCGAGGGTCCGCGCGATCGCAGCAGCACTTGTAGGCACCGGGTCGGGCGCTGTTGCTTCCAGCCCGACGTCGCTCGTGAGGTTAACCGTCATCTTCGGCGCGGGCGTGAACGCGTCGCGCTTCGACGGCTGCACCAGGAATGCAGCCGCGAGCGCAAGATGGAGAACCACCGCGATTCCCAGGCCGATGCGCTCCTCGCGCCGCAGATCAGCGAAAACCATTGTAGTCGGGCTATGGCGCGTCGACTGAACCATTGGTGACCAGACTGATCGAGTTGAACCCCGCGCGGTTCAGCTCGCCCATCACCGCCATCACCCGACCGTAATCGAGTGCCTTGTCGGCGCGCAGGGTCACCACCGGAGGCTTGCCGTCAGCTGGGCTCAGCCGGTCCAGCGCCGCGGGGAAACCGCCGACTTCGACCCGCGCCTTGTCAATAAAGATATAACCGTCGCGGTCGATCGAGATCGTTACTTGTCTGGGATCCTGATCCAGCGGGTTCGCCCTGCTGTCGGGCAGTTCGACCGGCACACCCGCGGTCAGCAGCGGCGCGGTCACCATGAAGATGATCAGAAGCACCAGCATCACGTCAACGAGCGGAGTCACGTTGATCTCCGCCATGGGAGCGCGGCCGTGCCCGCTGCCGCGACGCGAGGTATGAAGGCCCATCGCCATCCTAGAGCCCCTCGACCTCGCGGCTGAGGCTCGAGTGGAAGCGATCGGCGAACCGCTGCAGGCGCGCCTCGAGCGCGTTCACCGCGTGGCTGAACCGGTTGTATGCGATGACTGCAGGGATCGCCGCGAACAGGCCGATCGCGGTTGCGAACAGCGCCTCCGAGATGCCCGGCGCGACGACCGCAAGCGACGAGTTCTGCTGCTGGCCGATCTGGAAGAAGCTGTTCATGATCCCCCAGACGGTGCCGAACAGGCCGACGAACGGCGCGACGGAACCGACGGTAGCCAGAAAATTCAGCCGGCTCGAAAGGTCGTCAGCTTCGGCAGCGACCTGACTTTCCATCGAGGCGGCAAGTCGTTGGCGCAGCCCTTCGCGATCGGGCACGCGGCCACCCTTCACCGAATGCTTCCATTCGCGCATCGCCGCATTGGCTACGCGGGCGCTGGCAATGTCCTTCTTACCGCGCCGGTTCATCAGCGCGTCGAAGCTGTCAGCTTCCCAAAACTCGCTCTCGTAATCGCGGCAGCGCCGTCGGACAGTTGCCATACGGAGCGAAAAGCTCACGATGATGGTCCAGGTCCACACGCTGGCTAGCAACAGCCCGACCATCACCGCCTGCACGACGATATCTGCATCGAGAAATAGCTTTATGGGATTGAGCCTGCCGGGACCGGCCGAAGCGGCCGCGGCAAGGGTGAAAAGATCGGTCATTCGTGTCCTTCAGCAAATTTCGCGAACGCTGCCCGCCACTCGGCAGGCTGGCGGCGTGGACGCCCCTGCGGGTCGACGAACCCTACCCTGACGGTCTGCTCGGCGACGAGTTCCCCGTCTCGTGTCGCTCGCTGGACGATCCGCACGCTGGCAGCGCCTAGCTCGGCACAGATGCTCTCGATGATGACGGTATCGTCGAGCCGCGCGGGGCGGGCATAACGGATATGCAGATCGGCAACGGCATAAGCCCCCTCGCCGCTCTCGACTGCCGCCCGCTGGTCGATGCCGAGCATGCGCACAAGGTCGCTGCGCGCGCGCTCGAACCAGCGCAAGTAATTCGCATGGTAGACGATACCCGAAAGGTCGGTGTCCTCGTAATAGGCTCGCACGGCGAACAAATGTCGCGACCTGTCGATCAAGCCTCCCGGTAAAGTTGGTTCCACGCTCATCGCCGCGGGCCTTAGACTCCGCGCGAGTCGCGTGGCAAGCTCCCGAAGGTTAACCCGGGCGCATCATCCGACCATTCGCCTAGCCTACCATACGACCGAGAGGCCTTCCGGCGAATATGTGCGCGTGAAGGTGCGGAATCTCCTGCCCGCCGTGGACTCCCACGTTGTAGAGCACTCGATAGCCCGGCTCGACGAGACCGGCGTCGCGCGCGACCTTACCGACTGCGCGGGAAAACCCGGCGATCTCCCCATCCGACGCCTTGGCCGAAAAGTCGTCCCAACTGACGTATTCCCCCTTGGGCACGACCAGGATGTGAACCGGGGCCTGCGGGGCGATGTCATGGAAGGCAAAGGCCCACTCGTCCTCGTAAACCTTATTCGACGGAATTTCTCCGCGAAGAATCTTCGCGAAGATGTTCTGGTCGTCGTAGGTCTCGGTCGGATCGATCGGCATTACTGGCTCCGGCTGGCTTTTTCATCGAGGCCCGAAATGCCGTCGCGCCGATCGAGTTCGGCAAACACGTCGGCCAGGGGCACCCCCTTCTCACCGAGCAGGACGAGGAGGTGGAAGAGGATGTCCGCCGCCTCTCCGGTCAGTTCCTCGCGGGTGCCCGACAGCGCAGCGATCACCGTCTCGACCGCTTCTTCGCCCAGCTTCCGCGCGATCACCGGAAGACCGCGTGCGTGCAGTTGTGCGACGTAGCTGGCCGACGCATCGCCTGCGGCAAGTCGCTCCGCGATCGTGGCTTCCAGGCGGGAGAGTGTATTCATCGCCCAAGGGAATGGCGGGGAGCGACCGATCCCGCAAGGGGTCAGTCGCGTTTGCGGCATGAGCCTTGTCGGCCGACGATCACGCCGAGGACGCCAAGTCCGAACAGCGCAAGGGTCGATGGTTCGGGGATTGCGGTTCCGGCGGCGTAGGCGGGGGCGGCGATGGAGAGCAGGATGATGAAACAGGAAGTGCGCATATCCTCGCACCGCTCGCTAGTCGCGCGACAGACAAGACATAAGACGACTGCGTCTCGTCAGGGGACAAGTCAGGTAATGCGCGCGGGTAGTCCGGCGGCCCGCAGAGCGTCGTGCGCCTCGGCGATGGTAAAGGTGCCGAAATGAAAGATGGAAGCTGCCAGCACCGCGCTTGCGCCGCCTTCGATCACTCCTTCAACCAAGTGTTTAAGGGAGCCTACGCCGCCGCTGGCGATCACCGGGACAGGGACCGCGTCGGCGATTTCGCGAGTGAGTGCGAGATCGTAGCCGCCTTGGGTACCATCGCCGTCCATCGAAGTGACGAGCAGTTCGCCCGCTCCGAGTGCCGCAAGTTTGACAGCGTGTTCGACCGCGTCGACATGCGTCGGCTTTCGGCCGCCGTGGGTGAATATCTGCCACCCCGCCCCGCTGCGTCGCGCATCGACGCTGGCGACGACGCACTGGCTACCGAACTTCGCGGCAATCTCGCCAACGAGCTCGGGCCGCGCGACCGCAGCGCTGTTCACCGCCACCTTGTCCGCCCCCGCAAGCAGCAGCGCTCGCGCATCCTCGACGCTCCGCACCCCGCCGCCGACGGTGAGTGGCATGAAGCACACCTCCGCAGTCCGCCGTACCACATCGAGCAGCGTTCCGCGCCCTTCGTGGCTGGCCGATATGTCGAGGAAGCACAACTCGTCGGCACCAGCGGCATCGTAGGCCCTGGCCTGCTCGACCGGGTCGCCTGCGTCCTTGAGGTCTACGAAGTTAACCCCCTTCACCACGCGCCCGTCGCGCACGTCGAGGCACGGGATGACGCGGATGCGCACGGTCATGATCGGCTTGCCATCGCAATTGCCGCCGCGAGGTCCAGCCGCCCCTCGTAGAGAGCGCGGCCCGTGATGACGCCTTCGATACCCTCGTTCGCATGAAGCGAGAGGACGTGAATATCATCGAGGCCTTTGACGCCGCCGCTGGCGATCACCGGAATGTCGACGCGCCGCGCGAGATCTAGCGTCGCGTCGATGTTCACGCCCCTCAGCAGCCCATCGCGGCCGATGTCGGTGAACAGCAGGCTCGCGACCCCGGCGTCCTCGAACCGGCGGGCGAGGTCGACCACCGGCACGTCGGAGACGTCGGCCCAGCCTTCGGTCGCGACCATGCCTTCCCGCGCATCGACCGCGACGACGATGCCGCCTTCGAACTCGCGAGCCATGTCCTTCACGAACTGCGGATCCTTGAGCGCCGCCGAACCCATCACCACGCGCGCCACGCCGAGGTCGAACCAGCCCTCGACCGCTTCGCGCGTCCGAATGCCGCCGCCAAGTTGCACGTAGCCGGGAAATGACTCGACGATCGCTTCCACCGCCGTCTTGTTCTCCGCTCGACCAGCGAACGAGCCATCGAGGTCGACGACATGCAGATGCTCGGCCCCGGCCTCGGCGAACAGTAGGGCCTGCGCCGCAGGATCGTCGCCGTAAACCGTCGCGCGGGCCATGTCGCCCTCGGCCAGCCGCACCACCTCACCTCCCTTGAGGTCTATCGCGGGAAAGACGATCACGGATTCCACTCCAGGAAGCGTTCAAGCAAGCCGAGCCCGTAGGCCTGGCTCTTTTCCGGGTGAAACTGCACTCCGATCATGTTGTGGCGTGCCACCGCCGCGACGAGCCCGCCGCCATGGTCGGTCATCGCTGCGACGTCGTGCCCGTCGGCTACTGCAAAGTGGTACGAGTGCAGGAAGTACGCTTCGCCAGGCTCGATCAGTTTTGCGCCGTTGTCGTGCGCCATCGGGCGCACGTCGTTCCAGCCCATGTGCGGCACCTTGACCGCCGGGTCGCTGCGCTCAATCGGGCGCACCTCGCCCGCGATCCAGCCAAGGCCCTTCGTCACGCCGTGTTCCTTTCCGCGGGTGGCGAGCAATTGCATTCCGACGCATATGCCGAGGAAAGGCACGCCTTCGGCGAGTACTCGCTCTTCGAGCGCCTCTACCAGCCCGGGCATCGCCTTGAGCCCTTGGGCGCAGGCTTTGAACGAGCCCACCCCAGGCAACACGATCCGCCGCGCACCAAGTACGATCTTAGGATCCGCGGTGACATGGACGTGGCCAGCGCCGGCCGCCTGGAGCGCATTATACACCGAATGGAGATTGCCTGCGCCGTAATCGATCAGGGCGATTGCCTCGGACATCAGCTCTGCAGGGCCTCCAGCCCCGGGGCGAGAAACGTCGGGGCAAACTCGATCACCTCGACCTCTGCCACCCCGCCTCGTACGAAAGGATCGGAAGCGGCGATCGCCTCTGCCTTTTCGCGGGATGCGGCGCGCGCAAAAATTACACCGCCTTCACGCGGCACCTTCCGACCCCAGGCAAGGAAGTGCCCGGCATCCGCGTGCGACTTCAGCCAATCGACGTGGTCAGACAGCAACGCGTCTACTTCCTCCAGCGGAGCAACGTACCGGAGCGAAAAGACGAACATTTTCGTCAGCCGCCCAGTTGACCCTTGGTGCTCGGAACCGCCCCGCCCTTACGGGGGTCGAGCTCGATCGCCTGCCGCATTGCCCGTGCGAAACCCTTGTACAGTGATTCGCATATATGGTGGTTGTTGGTGCCGTAGAGCAGCTCGCAGTGCAGGGTGATGCCGCAGGCCTGACTTACCGAGTGGAACCAGTGCTCGATCAGCTCGGTATCCCACTCGCCCAGCTTTTCCTGGCTGAACTCCGGCCCGCCAGACGAGGTACGGCCGGCCCGAGATATCGAGCGCGACACGGCTCAGCGTCTCGTCCATCGGCGAATAGGCTTGCCCGTATCGGCCGATCCCGCCCTTGTCGCCGAGCGCCTCCGACAATGCCTGGCCCAGCGCGATCGCACTGTCCTCGGTCGTGTGATGCTGGTCCACGTGAAGGTCGCCGTCGACCTTCATCGTCACGTCGATCAGTGAGTGGCGGCTGAACTGTTCGACCATGTGGTCGAGGAACCCGATGCCGGTCCTTACCGAGTAGGTTCCGGTCCCATCAAGGTTCACCTCGACGAGAATCGCGGTCTCGCTGGTCGTCCGTTCGATCCGTCCGGTGCGCATGGCACGCGCCTATACCTGTGGGCGTCGGGGGCGCAAGCAATCCACGCTATCCGGCGATCGCATTGCGCTTTTGCGGCTTGACCGGGAGGCGCCGCGCCGCCACCTGTGCGTGCGATGACCGAAGACACGCCCGACAGCCTGATCCCTTACGACGAGATCGTGCAGGAAGCGCTGCGCGCGGTGGTCGGCCGGGTGCTGGGTGAAGTGGAAGCGGCCGGCGGCACGTTGCCCGGCAATCATCACTTCTACATAACCTTCAAGACGCACGCGCCGGGGGTCGACATCCCCCAGCACCTGCGCGAACGTTTCGCCGACGAGATGACCATCGTCCTTCAGAACAAGTTCTGGGACCTCAATGTCGATGAGGACGGATTCAGCGTTGGTCTGACCTTCAACCAGGTTCCCGCGAAGCTCGACATTCCCTTTGGCGCGATTACCGCTTTCGTAGATCCGGCGGTCGATTTCGGACTGCAATTCCAGGCCACCGTCGCCGACATGGCACCTGAAGTCCATGACGAGGCGGAAAACGACGGTACAGGCGATTCGGAACGAGGGCCTCACCCGGCCGTTACCGAAAGCGACGACGGCTCGAATGTCGTCACGGTCGACTTCGGCCGCAAGAAGTAACCGCGCCCGCCGATATCCTTCCGGCGTCTCCACGGGACGAGGGCCGCGAGACAGGGGATTGGAATTGGCAAGCACACTCGGGAAATCAAAGCAGCTTGGCGAGCGGCTCACCAGCAAGGGTGGTCGCACGGTCGACAATGTAATGGACAAGGTGCGTCCGGAGGACGGTGATGTTGCCGGCCCCAGCCCCAACCCCGCCACCAACCTGATCATCCATGACGTGCTTTTGCGCGCGGGCGGCCGCCTGATGCGTACGACGCTTGAGAAAGGGCTGTTGTCGAACCGGTACGGCAAGGAAAGCGCGAGGAAGATGGTCGATAACCGGACCATTCCGATGGCGCTGGCGAGCTATGCGGTTTCACGCGTCGCAACGCGCTCAATTCCAGGCGCGCTTGTCGTCGGCACCGGGCTTGTCGCGAAGACGCTGTTCGATCGCAGCCAGTCGCGTCGCAAGGCTAGGCGCGCAGGCGATAAACAGATCAGCGAGTCGCACGACGACGAATAGGATCAGTCGGGGGTTGATTCCTTGCCTCGCTCCAGCGCAAGAGCGCGCATGGCAGCCAGCGATACCCAATCAGAAGCCCTCAAGCGTCGCGGGCTCATGTTCGTGCTCTCGTCCCCTTCGGGCGCGGGCAAGACCACGATCAGCCGAATGCTCCTCGAAGCGGACGAGGCGATCAAGCTGTCAGTCAGCGTCACGACCCGCGCCCCTCGCCCCGGCGAAATCGATGGCGTCCATTACCACTTCGTCGATGACGCTACCTTCGACCGCATGGTCGAAGAGGACGACTTCTATGAATGGGCGCACGTCTTCGGCCACCGGTACGGCACGCCCAAGGGGCACATCCGCGGCGCGCTGAAGGACGGGCAGGACTTTCTATTCGACATCGACTGGCAGGGGACTCAGCAGCTCTACCAGAAAGACCGACAGGACGTGGTCAGCGTATTCATCCTGCCACCCAGCCTCGTGGAATTGCGCCGTCGGCTGGAAACACGTGCGCAGGACAGCGCGGATGTCATCGAAAGCCGCATGGAGCGCGCTCGGGGCGAGATCAGTCACTGGGCCGAGTACGAATACGTCGTGATCAACGACGACGTTGACGAGTGCTTTCGCAAGGTTCGCGAAATCCTCCACGCCCAGCGCATGGAGAGGACGCGCCAGACAGGTCTGATTCCATTCGTACGGGAACTGATGGGGAGTTGATTTCCGTCGCTATTGGCGGGCGCAACCGTTTCACGAACCCCGCTCGAAGTCGGCTCGACCGCAAGCTTCCGCCAATGGGCGAGCACCGCCATGTGGCGCGTGGCGGCGCCACTGGTCAGCCGCCGATATAGGACCCGATGAATTCGCGCCCATCGGTGTTCGCGACGTTGAAGATGAGAACGACTTCCTCGCGGGAGGGGCCCGCGAGCGATCCGACGAACTGGCCCTTGAAGCTGTTCGTGGTGTCATCGATCGCGCCGGTGAAGGCGCCCCCCGTGCCGACCGTCGCCGAAATCGGGAGAGTTGCCCGCAGTGTCGGCGTCCCACCCACGTTTTCAAAGATCTGAATCGAGCCGGTGATCTTCTTATCGCTGGATGCCACGGTCAGTATCGTCGCGGGCGAGCTGAATGCGCCTGGCGCTGTCGTGCCGGGCTTGCCACCGGTAACCTGTGCGGTGCCATTGTACGTGAGGTTGGTCGCGATATCGGCCGTTGTCGTGACGGTGTTGTAGAACAACGCCACCCGAAACGCGTGTAGCGTTCCCGTAACAGTGTCCTTCACATACGACTGCGCATTTTCGTAGGTCACGCGGAGAACGTGATGGAACGGGAGTTCCATGGCCAGTCGGTCGGTGCCCTTCTGATAGGTCCGGCGCGTGGCCGTCGCCGACTGGAGGTCTGCGGCACCAAAAGATGTCAGCGACGCCGCGTCAGGCCAATCGAATACGGCACTTTCAGGCGAAACCGTGTAGGTTATCTTGCTCAGTCCGTCGCGCCGCGTGCCGTCGCTCCAGGTCTCTGCACCGCCGCTCGGCATGAAGAACGCGTAGCTATAAGCCGTGTTGACGGCCGACGCGGTGAACGCCTTCGCGAAGTCGAAATCGATCGCGGTCGGGGTTGGTGTCGGGCTTGGTGTCGGTGACGGCGATGGGGTCGGCGAAGGGGTGGGAGTCGGCGAATTGCTGCCGCCTCCACCACACGAAACCAGAAGGGCACAGCAGGCAGCGGCACTGAGGAGAGAAGCGTAATTTCGGCGCACGTTCAGCCTACTTCCTGTCGATTGGGCAGCCCGCAACCGCGCGGGTCCTGGCCGGTCAAATACCGTCAGGAGCCGTCAGCGCAACCCATTTGCGAGCAACCGCACGCCGCTCGTCGAGGTGTCACGAGGGTTCGGCGAAGTGGCTCGGCAAGTGCGCGTTGACGATCCCGCCGTCGACAGTGAGCGTTTCGCCGATGGTGTAGTCGCCCGCGCGGCTGGCGAGGTAGACCGCCGTTCCGCCCATGTCCCACTTGTCGCCCACGCGCTTGTTCGGAATGCCCGCAGCCGAGCGCTCCTCGTGGTCGCGAGCGGCGCGATTCATATTTGACGGGAAAGCTCCCGGCGCCAGACTGGTGACGTAGATATGATCCTTCACCAGCCGCGCAGCCATCCGCCGCGTGAGGTGAATCAACGCGGCCTTGGAGGCCTGATAGCTATAGGTTTCCCACGGATTGACCCGCTGCCCGTCGACCGAGGTGATGTTGATAACCTTCGCTGGGTGCTCCTGGCTCGCAGCCGCCTTCAGCAGGCCGTGGAGTTTCTGGGTCAGGAAGAACGGTGTCTTGACGTTGAGGTCCATGACCTTGTCCCAGCCGCTTTCCGGGAATTCGTCGAAATCCGCGCCCCAGGCTGCGCCAGCATTGTTGACGAGGATGTCGAGCTTGCCCTCTTTCGAGGTTATCTCCCGTGCAAGCTCCTCGATGCCCTCCATCCTCGAGATATCGCCCTGAATCGGTATGACGCGGTCGCCCAGTTCTTCAGCAGTTTCGTGCAATTCACCGCCCTTGCGAGCGGTGATGTAAACCCGGTCGATCCCGGCGCCGAGGAAGCCTTCGACGATCATCCGCCCGATCCCGCGGCTGCCGCCGGTAACTAGCGCGACGCGGCCCTTGAGGCCGAACATCTCTTCGAGGTTCATGGTTCTCTCCGGATCAGTAGCCGCTCAGCCGCGCGACGCGGTCGGCGTGGTAGTAGACGTCGCCAAGGAACTCGGCGAGCGCACGGTCGCGCTTCATGTAAAGGCCGATGTCGTATTCGTCTGTCATGCCGATGCCACCGTGCATCTGCACGCCTTCCTTGACCGCAAGGCCCGCCGCCTTGCCGACCTTCGCCTTGGCGACCGACGCCATCAGACTGGCATTCTCGGCCCCGGCGTCGAGCAGCTGCTGAGCCTTGATCGTGACCGCACGGGCGATCTCGACTTCGGAATAGAGGTGCGCGGCGCGATGTTGCAGAGCTTGGAACTCCCCGATGAGCTTGCCGAACTGCTTGCGTTGCTTGAGGTAATCAACGGTCATATCCATCGACCCGCGTGCAGCGCCCACGCCCTCCGCCGCCGCGCCAACACGGCCGGTATCGAGCACCTTGTTCAGCACGCTGCGCCCGCCGTCGACTTCGCCGATCACCGCATCCCCATCGAGTTCGACCCCGTCGAGCGTCACATGGCTTGCCATGGAACTGTCGACCAGTCGCACCGAGTTGTGACCTAGGCCAGCGGCATCCTTTGGTACGGCAAAGAGCGTCACCCCGTCCTCGTCGTCATCCGAGCCCGAGGTGCGTGCCGACACGACGATCATGTCGGCGCTGGCGCCGTGGACGACGAAGTCCTTCTTGCCGGTCAGCCGAAAGCCGTTGCCAGACCTCTCAGCCTTGGTCGCGATCTGCTCGGGCCGGTGTTTGGGCCCCTCGTCGATCGCAACCGCAAACAAGCTGTCCCCGGAGATCAGGCCCGGCAGCCAGCGACCTTTCAGATCGTCCGAGCCTTGGGCGAGCGCCGTCGCGGCCATGACCGAGCTTGTCAGGAACGGCGACGGAGTGAGATTGCGGCCGATTTCCTCGAGCACGATGCCAGCCTCGACATTGCCCATGCCGAGGCCCCCGTCGGCCTCAGGCACCATGAGACCCGTAAAGCCCATCTCGGCCATCTGCTTCCACAGGTCGTGGCCGAAGCCGTCCTTGCATCCCTTGTCGCGCCAATGGCGCAGCTGCTTTGCGATCGCGCCTTCCTCGCCCATGAATTGGGCGGCGGTTTCGGCGAGCATCGCCTGGTCGTCGTTGTGATAAAGCGGCATCGGATCAGGCCCCCGGGAGTTCGAGAATACGCTTGGCGATCACGCCCAGCATGACTTCGCTGGTACCGCCTTCGATGGAGTTGGCCTTGGTTCGCAGCCAGTTGCGCGCAGACTTGCCGTTGGTGCTTTCCTCGCTGTCCCACTCGAGCGCGGCTGAGCCGCCCGCCGCCATCAGCAGCTCGTGGCGGGTCTTGTTGAGCTCAGTCCCGGCGTACTTCATCATGTTCGGCTGCGCGGGGTGCCCACGTCCGACCTTCACTTCGTCGAGGAACTTCTCGCTCATCGCGGTGAAGGCGAGCGCATCGACGTCGAACAGCGCGAGTTCGGCGCGCAGCACCGGATCGAGCGTAGTATTGCGG
Organism: uncultured Alphaproteobacteria bacterium; assembly: GCA_963740025.1. GTDB lineage: Bacteria > Pseudomonadota > Alphaproteobacteria > Sphingomonadales > Sphingomonadaceae > Tsuneonella. The sequence goes on along the minus strand of CAVUCI010000002.1, from coordinate 113,358 downwards.
CTCGCTACCGCGCCGAGCGAGGTCGCCCGATCACCGCCGCCGGTTGCGGAAATCATCTCGCGCTCATGGCCGAGCAGGTACTTCGCGACGTCCCAACCGCGATTGACCTCTCCCACCTGGGCCGGGATGTCCTCACCATAGGACTTGGGCACGTCGACATCGTCGAAGAAAGTCTCGCAGAAAGGGCTATTGCCGCTGATCAGCAGGATCGGCTTCGTGCTGACGCCCTTGCTCTCCATGTCGAAGAGCATGAACGTGATGCCCTGGTACTTGTTCGCCTTGTCGGTGCGGACGAGGCAGAAGATCCAGTCCGCCTTGTCGGCATAGCTGGTCCAGATCTTCTGGCCGTTGACGGTCCAGCGATCTCCCTTGTCTTCGCCGAAGGTCTGCAGGGAGACGAGGTCGCTGCCGCTGCCCGGCTCGGAATATCCCTGGCACCAGCGGATTTCCCCGCGCGCGATCTCGTTGAGGAAACGCTGCTTCTGTCCCTCGGTGCCGAACTTGAGCAGCGCGGGGCCCAGCATCCAGATGCCGAAGCTGTTGAGGGGCGGACGCGCGTTGATCCGGGCCATTTCCTCGCGCAGGACCTTGGCTTCGGCCGGCGAAAGCCCTGCCCCACCGTATTCCTTTGGCCAGGCCGGAACGGTGTAGCCCTTATCGCGGCACGCCTCGAACCACGCTTTCTGAGCATCGTTCTTGAAGTTGGCATTGCGTCCGCCCCAATAGACGTCTTCCTCGTCCTCGATGGGCTTGCGCATTTCGGGCGGGCAATTGGCTTCGAGCCAGGCGCGGGTTTCCGCGCGAAAGGCGTCCAGATCGGCCATTCCAAATCTCCTCTCGTTTACGCACACGTAAAGCTGAATTGGTTGCCGGGGCAAGGCCCGAATGTCGATCCCCGCTTGCCGTAGCGTAAGCGCCAGCGCCGTTGACGCGCGAGTACGCAAGCCTACCATACCCGCATTACGAGATTCCTCGGGGAGAGGTATGCGATTCGACAATACCCGTCTTCCGAACGGGGTACCGAAAGGTTTCTGCCGGTGACGCCGGTTGAAGGCCGCGTTCCTGCTCGGCTGACCTTCGCCAACGGACTCGGCAGCGTGGCGTACGGCATCAAGGATAACGGGTTTTCGACCTTTCTCCTGTTGTTCTACAATCAGGTCCTCGGAATGGACGCGCGGCTCGTCAGTCTGGCGCTGCTGATCGCTCTGGTATTCGACGGGTTGATCGATCCGCTCGTCGGCCATCTGAGCGACCGGACATCGACGCGCTGGGGGCGCAGGCTGCCTTTTCTGTACCTGGCCGCGATCCCGCTCGCGCTGCTTTGGATACTGCTCTGGTCCCCGGTCGGTGCGGCCAGTTTCCCGGTTCTCCTCGCGTCGGCCATCGGAGTCCGCGCCGCGGTGGCATTTTGCGAAGTGCCGTCAGCCGCGCTGGTGGCCGAGATCACCCGCGACTACGACGAGCGTACCCGTCTCACGCGTACACGCTTTCTGTTTGCGTGGGGCGGCGGACTGCTGATGCTGCTGCTCGCGTACGGAGTTTTCCTTCCCCAGGCCATGCTCGCGCGCGAGGGATACCGGCTTTACGGCATCGCCGGGGCGGTGCTGATGGCCGGCACGGTGATCGTCTCTGCCATCGGTCAGCACAAATGGGTCGGACACCCCTCCCCTCCCCGCCCGGAGACGAGTTCGACCGGCGTGCGGGGTGCATTCTCCGACATTCGCGAATTGCTCGGCCACCCCGCCTTCCTCGTGCTCATGTTCGCGATCGTCGCGGCGATCACCAGCCAGGGAATTACATTTTCGATTTCGAATTACCTGCTGCTGTTCGTCTGGAAATTCCCGCCGCTTGCCTTGCAGCTTTACCCGATCATGTTGTTTGCCAGCGTCATCGGCAGTTTCCTGCTGGTCACTCCATTGCAGAAGATCTTCGGCAAGCGCGACCTGGCGGTCTGGACCGCGATCGTGGGGATGCTCTTCTGGGCAACACCCCTCACCCTGCGCTGGCTCGGCCTTTGGTGGCCTGACGGATCGGTTCCGTCATTGACGGGCATGTTCGCATTTACGTTTCTGTCGAACATGTTCAGCGTCGTGATGACGATGTCGCTCTGGTCTATGGTCGCCGACGTGGTCGAGGCATCCGAGGTGCAGACCGGTCGCCGGTCGGAAGGAACTTTCGCCGCCGGCGCATTCTTCGCCGCTAAGTGTTCCACCGGCATCGGAATCTTCGTGACCGGCTTCCTGCTCAGCCTGTCTGGCATGCCCGCCAACGCCAAGCCGGTCGAGGTGTCCTCCTCGATCATTGCCGATCTGACATTCGCCTATGTGGCCTGCATCGCCGTGCTAGCCCTGATCGTCTCGCTCGTCATTCGCCGCTTCCCGATCACGCGCGAGGATCACGAGGCACGGGTCGCGCTACTCGCCGAAGCCGCGCTCGCCGATCCCGACGCGGCCACCATGCACCGCTGAGATTGTACCTTGGGGCTTGGCGAGACCGCCGCGCTCTGTCACCAGAAGATAGATTGCAAGAGAGGACGTATCGACATGGATTTCGAACCCACCGACCGCCAAAAGCACTGGCGCGACCGAGTCCGGCACTTCATCGACACCCACGTCCGTCCGCGTAACGACGAGTACAAGGCAGCGCATGCGAAGGATCGCTGGGGCGTCAATCCCGTGCTCGAGGAGGAAAAGGCGCGCGCCAAGGCGCAAGGCATCTGGAACCTGTTCATGCCGCCGCAGTCGGGTCGCCCGCACGTCGAGGACACGTTCGAATTCGACGGCCCCGGCCTCACCAATCTGGAATATGCGCTGTGTGCCGAGGAGATGGGCCGCATCGGCTGGGCGAGCGAGGTATTCAACTGCTCCGCGCCCGACACGGGCAACATGGAAGTCTTCCATCGCTATGGCACCCGCGAGCAGAAGGACGAATGGCTGAAGCCGCTGATGGAAGGCGAACTCCGCAGCGCTTTCCTGATGACCGAGCCGGCGGTTGCCAGCTCCGATGCCACCAACATCGAGACGCGCATCGAGCGCGACGGTGACGAATATGTCATCAACGGCACCAAGTGGTGGTCGAGCGGCGCGGGCGACCCGCGCTGCAAGGTCGCGATCGTCATGGGGAAGACCGATTTCGAGGCGAAACGGCACCAGCAGCAGTCGCAGATCATCATGCCCCTCGATGCCGAGGGAGTGAACATCAAGCGTTTCCTGCCGGTCTTCGGCTACGACGATTCGCCGCACGGGCACATGGAAATCGAACTCAAGGACGTACGCGTTCCGGTTTCCAACATCCTGCTGGGCGAAGGACGCGGATTTGAAATCGCGCAAGGGCGGCTCGGGCCCGGTCGCATTCACCACTGCATGCGCACCATCGGCGTCGCCGAGGAAGCGCTCGAGAAGATGTGCAAGCGCCTTCAGGTTCGCGAGACGTTCGGAAAGCCGATTTACCAGCACTCCGTCTGGGAAGAGCGCGTCGCCCGCGCGCGTATCGACATCGAGATGACCCGCCTGCTCTGCCTCAAGGCAGCTGACATGATGGACAAGGTCGGCAACAAGGCAGCCGCCCAGGAAATTGCCATGATCAAGGTACAAGCACCGAACATGGCGCTCAAGATCATCGACGATGCCATCCAGGCCTTCGGCGGCGCCGGCGTCAGCGACGATTTCGGTCTTGCGAATGCCTATGCCCATCAGCGCACATTGCGGCTGGCGGATGGGCCCGACGAGGTTCACGCCCGCGCGATTGCACGCATGGAATTTGCACGACACGCGCCTTCGGTGGGACCCGATGGGGAACCCGAATTCAGCTCGGGCGACATGGCGGTGACCCGATGAAGGCGGCCGTACTCGTACAGCCAGGCTCGCCCCTCGAGATCGAGAATCTCTCGATCGCGAAGCCGGGTCCGCACGAAGTGCTTATTCGCACTGCTGCTTGCGGACTTTGCCACTCCGACCTGCACTTCATCGAAGGGACATATCCCCACGCGCTGCCCGCCGTCCCCGGACACGAGGCGGCGGGCGTGGTCGAAGCGGTCGGCAGCGAGGTTCGAACGGTGAAGCCGGGCGACCACGTCGTCACTTGCCTCAGCGCGTTCTGCGGGCACTGCGAGTTCTGCGTGACCGGCCGTATGGCGCTGTGCCTGGGTGGCGACACCCGCCGCCAGAAGGGCGAGGCGCCGCGCATCACCCGCTCTGACGGCGAAATGGTCAACCAGATGCTCAATCTCTCGGCATTCGCCGAGCAGATGCTGATACACGAGCATGCCTGCGTAAAGATCGATCCCGAGATGCCGCTCGACCGGGCGGCGGTAATCGGCTGCGCAGTGACGACGGGCGCGGGCGCGGTATTCAATGCGTGCGACCTCGTGCCCGGTGAAACGGTGGCAGTAATCGGCTGCGGCGGAGTGGGTCTTGCCGCGATCAACGCCGCGCGCATTGCCGGCGCTGGTCAGATTATCGCCTGCGATCCCGTACCGGCCAAGCGCGAACTCGCGAAAACGCTCGGCGCGACCGACGCGGTCGATGCGCTGGCCGACGGCGCGGTCGAGCAGGTCGTCGCCTTGTCGAAGGGCGGCGTGCATCACGCGATCGAGGCGGTAGGGCGTCCGGCCTCGGCCGAACTCGCTTGCAAGGTACTGCGCCGCGGGGGTACCGCGACGATCCTCGGCATGATGCCGCTCGACTGCAAGGTCGGCCTCGGGGCGCTCGACCTCCTGAGCGGCAAGAAGCTGCAGGGCGCAATCATGGGCATGAACCGCTTCCCGGTCGACCTGCCGCGTCTCGTGGATTTCTACATGCGCGGCCTGCTCGACCTCGACACGATCATCTCGGAGAGAATTGCTCTCGAGGACGTCAACGAAGGCTTTGAAAAGATGAAGCAGGGCGACAGCGCGCGCAGCGTGATCGTATTCAATCAATGAGCACGCCCAGTCCCGAGATCAAGGACGCGACCGCTGCATTCACGGGAACGGTCGAGCCGTCCGAGGCCGACCACCTCGACGAAGCGAAGCTGACCGCGTGGATGGAAGCCAACGTCGAAGGGTTCGAAGGACCGCTCAGCCAGGGCAAGTTCAAGGGGGGGCAGTCGAACCCCACCTACAAGATCTCGACGCCGAAAAAGGATTACGTCCTTCGTCGCAAGCCGTTCGGCAAACTCCTGCCGAGCGCGCATGCGGTGGACCGCGAGTTCCGGGTCCAGTCTGGACTGCACAAGGTCGGCTTCCCCGTCGCCCGGCAATACGGCCTGTGCACCGAAGACGACGTGATCGGGTCCTGGTTCTACGTCATGGACATGGTCGACGGGCGGACGATCTGGGATGGCGCTATGCCGGACTCTACCCCGGCAGAGCGGCGCGCGGTTTATTTCGCGATGACCGATACACTGGCCCAGTTGCACAACGTCGATCTCGCCGAAGCGGGTCTTCAGGAATACGGTAAGCCGGGCAACTACTTCGGACGCCAGGTCGACCGCTGGACCAAGCAGTACCGCCTGTCCGAGACCGATCACCTGCCCTCGATGGAAAAGCTCATCGAGTATCTGCCTGCCACCCTGCCCGAACAGACCCGCACGAGCGTGGTCCACGGCGACTACCGCATCGACAACATGATCTTTGCGAAAGACCGCGCCGAGGTCCTCGCGGTTCTCGACTGGGAGCTTTCGACTCTCGGCGATCCGATGGCGGACTTCACCTACCTGTGCATGGCCTATGTCACCGAGAACGGCGGACGATCCGGTGTAATGGACCTCGACCGGAAAACGCTCGGAATTCCTGAGCTCGATGAACTCGTCGAGCGCTATTGCGCGGCGACAGACCGGACCGAGGTACCCGACATGAACTGGTATTTCGCCTACAACTTCTTCCGCCTTGCGGGCATTCTGCAGGGCATCAAGAAGCGAGTGATCGACGGAACCGCCAGCTCGGCCCATGCGAAAGCACAGTCCGACCGGGTCGCTCCGCTCGCCGACAAGGCGTGGGAATTCGCGAAAAGGGCCGGCGCTACCGATTGACGCGCCGGCCGTTTGTCAGAACGCGGTCGACCACTTCACCACGACGCCCTTCTCGTCGGGGTACGAGGCGATGTGGCCCGGGTCCTTGCGGTAATAAAGACTTGCGGCGGCGCTACCATTGAACAACCGTCCGGCCCAGGCGATCTCAGCGTCGATCTCGCGCCCGGTCGGCGTCAGCTCGATGGTCCGCACGCCGTAAGTTGGAGCGAGGGTCGCGTAGTCATACCCGATTGGCAAATTGAGCGCGAGCTGTCCTCCGTCGACGCGCAGTGGCTGCGCGATGCGAAATGCGAGGCTGTCGGATCGTGACAGGAAGCTCTGCCTGGTCAGGTCTGCAGACCACGCGAAGCTTGAAAAGTCCGACCCCGGACCGATCAACCCCGTCCGCCCCGCGCGGGTCCATCCGCGGCGCAAGCCCCCGCCAATTCGCCAATCGTCGGCCGGCCGCCAGCCGACGTTCGCGTCCGCAAACACGGTACGCGCACCGCCCGCTCCGAACGAATCATGAAAGAACGCCCCAAGAATGGTGCTGTCCTCGTTGAGCCAGGTCAGCCCCAAGGCTGCCTCGAAGTCGCCGATACTGCGGTCGGCGCTCAGTCCGAAATTCGACAGGCCGCGTTTCTCCCGTTGGCGGCCCAGTACGCCATCGACTATCCGCCGCGCACCAAGCCATGCCTCGCCTCGCTCTGCGCTCGCAGTCAGTCCCCAAGGGCCGAATTGCTGGCGATAGGCGAACGCCGCGTCGCCCTGCGCCACGAAACCGGGCGTTCCTCCGGCTTCTTCGGCGATGAGGAAAGCGGGCCGTTCCTGTCCTTGCAGCTGAGCGACGAGCCCGCCGGCGCTCTCACGAAAGGTAAAGCCAACCTGTTTGTCGGGCGCGAGTTTCATGGCAATCCGCGCGGCCAGCACCCGCGCGGCGTCCGCGTCTTGCCTGTCCAGCCGAAGCTGCGCCGGCTTGGCACTCGCTACACCGTGCGAGTCCGCGATCGAGAAGGCCATGCTCAGCGCTCCACCCCCTCCGCCTATATGCCGGGACCGTTCGTCGATCACGCCCAGCAAACGCGGGGCGAGCGCGGCGCGCTGCATTCCTTCGCCGAGATCGGTGCCATAGGCGCGCCCGTACTTGTCGAGAATGACCGTCTGCGCGCTCGCGGTCGTGAAAGCGTCCCCCATCGCCGCCGAGCCGATTGCCGTGTCGTCGCCGAGTGCGACCGCGGCAGTGCTACCGGCCAACGTTGTCGCGCCTTTGGGCGCAAAGGCCGCGGCGATATCGAGGATGCCACGACCGTAAGTCGTGTCGATCCCAGCGGCCCCCGCATCGCGGGCGCTGGTCAAAAGGATTTCGACTATCTGAGCACCGGTAAGATTCGGAAACGCCTGCTTCAGCAGCGCGATCGCGCCCGCGACTTGCGGAGCGGAAAAGCTGGTACCCGAAATGACAGTGACGAAATTACCACTCGGCCCGCTGTCGACCTTGAGAACGCCATTCTCGTAAACACAGCACACACGCTCGCCGAGCGCCGAGAGGAACCAGTTCGCCTGGTTGCCGGCCCGGTTGCTGAAGCTCGAGAACTGGCCTGAATCGTTCACCGATCCCACGATGATGACGTTGGTACCGCCTGCATTCCGTATGCCGGCGGCGAACGGATTGGGCTGGTTCGGGTCAACGTCGGGGTCGCTTCCGTCGCCCTCGTTACCTGCGGAAACCACGACAACTACCCCGGCGGCAGATGCGCGCTGCACAGCGGTAAGAACGCTGCTGCTGGGCGCGTCTCCCCCGAGGCTGAGATTGATGACTGTAGCGCCGGCCGATACGGCACGGTCGATCCCGGTCGCGATGTCACGATCGTTGAACAGGCATCCATCGGTCGTTGCGGTGCTCGAAGCACAGCTGCCGGGTTCGTCCGCGCGCAACGCAACGATCGTGGCGTTATAGGCTATCCCGACGATACCCGCATTGTCGCGCGCTGCAGCGGCGATCATGGCTACATTGGTCCCATGGTCATCGACCGCTTCGACCGTGCCGTTGCCGGCTACATCCGAGCTTGCCGGATCGATCCGGCCGATAAATTCGGGGCTGTCGGTGTCGATCCCGGTATCGACGACTGCAATCTTGACGCCCGCTCCAGTGGCACCCTGTGCCCAAGCGGTGGTCGCGTTATGGTAAGCCGGGCCGTCGGAACGGCGGAATTCGGCGGTGTCGAACGAAGTCGTCGGCACGGGGGTGGGAGTGGGCGTGGGCGTGGGACTTGGGGTGGGAGAGGGCGATGGTGATGGCGCCGGAACAGGTGCCGGAGTACTGATCACGCTTCCGCCGCCGCCGCCACCGCACGCCGATACGCTCAACAGGACTCCCAAGGCGCATCCCATTTCCCAGCGAATCTTGCGCCGTGCATTGGTCATTTTCTGTCGCGTTCCCGAAAGCCTTTTTCCTACCTTGCCCAAGGTGGTTGAAGAACTGCTGAACAACTCGCCACAACCTGCTTGCACGCCAGTTGCGAGCATGAGTTGGCGGCTTGCTCCACCCGTTGCACGCGGCTAGCGCCCCAAGCGCAACCTTGCCGGGAGCTTACCCAATGTCCGTCGATCTCGAAACCGCCATCAATGATGCCTGGGACAACCGTGCGAATGTCACGCCAGCCAGCAGCGACGTTCGCGAGGCGGTGGAACAGGCGCTCGAAATGCTCGATTCGGGCAATGCTCGCATCGCAGAGCTCGATCGATCAGGGAAATGGGGCGTCAACTCATGGCTCAAGAAGGCGGTGCTTCTGAGCTTCAGGCTTTCCGACAACCAGGTGATCGAAGGCGGCAGCGCCAGCGCTCCCGCCTACGACAAGGTTCCGCTCAAGTTTGCCGGCTGGGGCGAAAACCACTTTCGCGACGCGGGTTTCCGAGTTGTGCCAGGCGCCGTCGTGCGGCGCGGTAGCTACATCGGCAAGGGCGTCGTCGTGATGCCGAGCTTCATCAACATCGGCGCCTATGTCGGCGACGGCACGATGGTCGATACCTGGGTTACCGTGGGCAGCTGCGCGCAAATAGGTCGCAATGTCCATCTGTCGGGCGGTGTCGGCATTGGCGGCGTGCTCGAACCGCTTCAGGCAGGCCCGGTGGTAATCGAAGACGGCTGCTTCATCGGCGCCCGTTCCGAAGTCGTCGAAGGGGTTCGCGTGTGCGAGGGCGCGGTCCTGTCGATGGGCGTATTCATCGGGGCCTCGACCAAGATCGTCGATCGAATGACCGGCGAAATCCACGTCGGGCGCGTTCCGCCCTATTCGGTCGTGGTGCCCGGCTCGCTGCCCGGCAGGCCCCTGCCCTACGGCAGCCCGGGCCCGAGCCTCTATTGCGCGGTCATAGTCAAGACGGTCGATGCGCAAACTCGCGCCAAGACCGGAATCAACGACCTACTGCGAGACTGAGGAACCCCGACGCGGGCCAAACGTAGAACGCTCACAGGGTCATACATTGGATGGCAGGGAGCTAGATCAGCGATGGAACAGCGCGGCGAGCAGGTTGTGGAATCCGAGACCGAGGCAAGCGCCGGCTCGAAGGAAGGCGTGGTGCGTTGGGTCCTCCTCATCGCGCTCGTGCTGGCGATTGGTTTCCTCACGATCATCTGGGTGACCGGTGCCCTGTCGCAGGGTGATGTCGAGGAAGAAGCGACAGCAAGCGGCATCATGCAAAGCCAAGCCGAAGATCGGGGCGAACCTATAACACCAGATTTCCAAGCCGAGCAGGCAACGACGATTGATGCGGGCGGGGCTACGGAAGGCGCACCTGCCGACGCGACTTCTGGGACTCAGTAGGCTTGGCAGAAAAGAAGAACAGCTTTCGCCAGGGCCAGAAAGTCCGCTGGCAGTGGGGTGGCGGCTCGGCTGATGGGAAGATCGTCGAACGCTTCGAGAGGCGCGTCCAACGCACCCTCAAAGGATCCAAGATCGTCCGCAATGGCTCGAAGAGCAATCCCGCATATCTCGTGGAACAATCCGACGGCGACAAGGTATTGAAGTTGGGATCGGAATTGGACGAGGCGTAGAAGCACAGGAGTCGCCAACCATGCCCGCACAATCCAAAGCCCAGCAAATGGCCGCCGGAGCCGCCCTTTCCGCTAAGCGCGGCGATACAAAGGTCGAAGATCTCGAGGGCGCTTCCAAAGAAATGTACGATTCGATGAGCGAGGACGAGCTCGAAGATCTCGCCGAAACGGATCGCGAAGGCCTTCCGGACAAGAAGGATTCGTGAACGATCTCCGCCGGTTCCTAGATGCGCAGGACGGCGGCATGTACCAAAGCGCCCTCGAAGAACTCCGGGCCGGCTACAAGCGCAGCCATTGGATTTGGTTCATATTTCCGCAAGTCGCCGGTCTTGGGCGCAGCCACACAGCCCGGTTCTTTGGGATTTCCGATCGCGATGAAGCCTTGGCCTTCGCCCACCATTCGGTCCTTGGACCGCGTCTCGCGGAATGCACAGGTGAAATGCTGGCCTGGGCCGGGGAGCGTAGTCCGGCAGAATTGCTGGGGCCGTTAGACGCCCTGAAGTTCAAGAGCTCTATGACTCTCTTCGAGGCCGTGTCGCTTGGCAAAGGGCATTTCACGGTCGCACTTGACGCGCTTTGCGCAGGCGCGCGGGACCGCGCTACGCTGGAGCGTTTATGAACAAGCTTCCTGACGACCAGCAGGTCCTCGACGCGACCTTCAACATGCAACTCGCGGTTGGTGCGGGAATGATCGCGCTGTGCGTCATCATTCACGGTCTCGGGCTGTTTACACTACAGCGTGCCATGCGCGGCAAGGCGGCGGAAGAGCGTCTCAAGCACATTGAACCTCTCAGTTTTCATGGCACCCTGTTCACCCTGCTGGTGGTATTCGCGCTAGTCTTCATCCACTTCGTCGAAATCTGGTTATTTGCCTTTCTCTACGCACTCGTGGGGGCGCAATGGAGCTTCCAGAACGCGCTCTACTTCTCGACGATCAGCTATTCGACAATCGGCTACAACGACACCTCCATCGCCCACGACTGGCGTATGGTCGGCGCGCTCGAAGGCGTCCTGGGCGTTATCCTGCTAGGCTGGTCGACGGCATTCTTCGTGCGCTTGCTGAGCCGAATCGAGGGCGATGGTCGGGAACCGCGTCCCCCGCCTTCCAACGAATCCTAAAACGCGGTCGGATTTTCTAACGGCTGATCGGCCCGATGCGCCGCGGCATAAGCTTCGGCTGCGCGGAGAACACGCGCGATATTCCCGCCGGCGATCTTTTCCAGTTCGGCACGGGTGTAGCCCCTGCGCGCAAGTTCAGTGAACAATGCGGGATAGCCGGCAACATCCTCGGCCCCCACGGGACCAGCCTCCATGCCGTCATAGTCACCGCCGAGACCGACGTGGTCGATCCCGGCGACTTTGCGGATATGGTCGATATGGTCGGCCCAGTTAGAAACGGTCGCCAAGACTTCCGGGTGGTCTGTCCGCCACGCATCCATACCGTCCGCAATGTCTTGCGGACTGCCCGGCCAAAGTGATTCCAGCCGCGCCTTCTCCGCAGCCATGTCGGCAACCCATCGACGGCGCTTCTCGTTGAGGAATGTCGGATAGCCGACCGCCATCACGACTCCGCCATTTTCCTTCAGCCGCGCAAGGACGCTGTCGGGTACGTTCCGGGGATGGCCATCGACAGCGCGCGCGCCCGAGTGGCTGAAGATCACCGGCGCTGCTGCCACGTCTATGGCGTCCATCATCGTCTTTTCGCTCACGTGGCTCAGATCGACCAACATGCCAAGCCGGTTCATCTCTCGAATCACGTCCTTGCCGAAAGGCGTAAGCCCGTCATGTGCGGGCGTGTCGGTCGCGCTGTCCGCCCAGGGCGTGTTCTTCGAGTGTGTCAGCGTCATGTACCGCGCGCCGAGAGCGTACATCTGGCGCAGCACGGCAAGGCTTGACCCGATGGAATGTCCGCCTTCCATGCCAAGCAGTGATGCGACCTTGCCCCCATTCATCGCCCTCGCCGCCCCATCCGCTGTGGTGACCAGTTCGAGGCTGTCCGGATGTCGTGCGATCACCCGCTTCATCACGTCGATCTGCTCGAGCGTCGCCTGCACGGCCTGCTGCTCCGCCAGGTTGGCGCTGACGTAGACCGACCAGAACTGTGCGCCGAGATGCCCACGCCGGATCCTGGCGAGGTCGGTGTGCATCGGGCCCAATCCCTTGGTTGGATCGGCCGTGCCCGTCGTGTCAGCGAAGTCGAAGTCCGCGATGACATTTCGGTAGCGCTCCCGAAGTTGCTCGGGCACGTCGTTATGGCCGTCCCACACGGGGGTTGCCTTTAGCGCAGCTTCGGCGATGTCTTCTGGCGCGGGAGCAGCCACAGCGGCTGATGAAAAGCACAGAGCGCCCAGCGCCATTAACGAGCGTTGCATGTGAATCCCCCCTGCACGACGGCTGGGACGAAGGCTAGCTGAGCAAAACCGCCGCGGCTACCCACGCGCGTATCCCGAAAGACTTGGAAATTGACGGTCGTGGGTCGATTTCCGGCATCGATGACGGACAGGGGAACTTAGCACTTCGTCGGGACTTTGCACGACGAGGAGAATGCCATGACCAAGTCGCTCACGGAAATTTCCGAGGACATGAAGCAGATTGATTTCTGCACGCTCACAACGCACGCGCCGAATGGCACGATCGGAGCTCGTCCAATGAGCAACAACCGCGAGGTCGACTTCGAAGGGGATGCTTGGTTCTTCACCTACGAAGACCGTCAGATGGTCGCGGACATCGCGCGCGATCCGAAAGTCGGCCTGACCTACCTCGGCAGTGCCGGTCTCAGCGGAATCCTCGGGGCGCCGGGGCAGTTCATTCATGTAGAAGGCGAAGCCCGAATTGTGCGCGACAAGGCGGAGTTCGCACGGCACTGGGACACCTCGCTTGAGCGCTGGTTTCCGGACGGCGTGGATACGCCCGGCACGGTCATGCTGCAGATCGCCGCGTCGCGCGTCCACTATTGGGACGGCGAAGACGAGGGGGAAATCACCCTGACCGACACCATCGCATGATCCGCGGATCTTGAATGAGCTTGCCATCCGGACCGCGCTGCGCTGGCTGCTGACGGCGATCTACCTTCGGCGGGGCTGCTTCATCTATTGCTGCCACAGCCATTCGTCGGGATCGTGCCGCCATGGGTCCCCGTTCCCGCTACCGTGATAGCGGTGACCGGCGTCGCGGAACTTGTCGGGGCCGCTTCGCTCGCCCAGCCTTTGTCGCCGGGGCTGCGCCGGGCAGCTGGAATCTGCCTGGCGCTGTATGCGCTTTGCGTCTGGCCGGCCAATTTCCATCACATGGAATTGGACATGGCGAAAAGTGATGGTGGGCTTGGCCTTGCTTACCATATTCCGCGCCTGGCACTCCAGCCGGTGCTGATATGGCTCGCATTGTGGACGGGCGAGGTGACGCGATGGCCCCTCAGCAGGACTCACGTGAATTAACTACTTCACGCGCCCCTCGCCCGCCGGAAAACTTAAGCTGCGGTGTCAGCTCATGTGCTTGGAAACGGCACCGGTCATCTTGAACATGGATATCTGATCCGATCCGGTCACCTTGCCCAGGGTCGCGTCGGGATTGATCATCCGCTTGTCGGTCGAATCCTGAAGGCCGTTCTTCTTGATGTAGTCCCACACCTTCGAGGTGACCTGCGCGCGCGTCATCGGGCCCTTGCCGACGACCGCTTCGAGGTCGTTCGTGAGGTTGACCGGTTTCTGCAGCGCGTTGTTCTTGCCAGCCATGATGATTGTCCTTTCCTGCTTGGCTATAGCGGCAATCCTAGGCGCTCCACCGCCTTACTGCGAGGGCGCAAGGCCTCCCCAAGCGAGTTTTCGACAGGCATGAGAGACATTTCGGCCCAAAATCCGCTAAAAATTGGGTCCCGACCGCGGATTTGGTTGCTCACGGGGCATTCAGGAGACATTTTGAAGAGAACGGGATCGCTGGTTTGTTGTGTCCAGCGGGGACATTCTACCAGTTTTTGTTGGGGAGGAATTACATGGGCATGGGTCGCACTTCGCTCGCAATCGCAATGGCTGGATCGCTCGCCGCATGTGGCGGGGGAGGCAGTGGCAGCGGCTCGACAGGGTCGTTCGGCAACACGCCCACCCCGACCGGGAACACATCGAACTGCTCGCTGTCTGCCCGTCAGGATTTCGTGAAAACGGCGATCGACAGCGACTACCTGTTCCCCGATCTGGTCGATAACTCGGTGAACAAGGCGAACTACTCGACTCTTCAATCGTACATCGACGCTTTGGTGGCGCCTGCTCGCGCGCAGCGGAAGGATCGCTATTTCACCTATGTCACCTCGATTGCCGAAGAAAACGCCTACTACAGTTCCGGAGCGAACGCGGGGTTCGGGGTTCGCCTGGCTTACGATACGAGTCAGAACCGTGTCTTCGTGGTCGAGGCATTCGAGAATGCACCCGCGCTTTCCGCCGGCATCGACCGCGGTACGGAAATAATCGCGATCGGAACGGTGGGCGGCAGCCTGCAGACCGTTTCGTCACTGATGGCCTCCGGCGGCGCGCAAGCAGTCGTCGACGCCCTCGGCCCATCGACCACAGGCACGCAGCGAGTCCTGCGCGTGAACGTGGGCGGTCAGGTGAAGGACGTGACTATCGCAAAGACCGACTATTCGCTCGATCCGGTCTCGGACCGTTACGGCGCGGTGGTTCTTGACAATGGCGGCAAGAAGGTCGGCTACATCAATCTACGCACATTCATCACGCCGGCCAACACCGACCTGCGATCAGCTTTCGCGACATTCAAGGCGCAGGGCATCACCGAGGTCATCATCGATCTTCGGTATAATGGTGGCGGGCTCGTTTCGGTTGCCGAGACGCTGGGCGACCTGATGGCGGCCGACAAGGTTGGCAAGGTGTTCGGTTACGTCACCTTCCGTCCAAGCAAGGCATCGCGAAACGAGACCGACACCTTCGGGGCGGAGGCGAACGCGATCGCCGCGACCAAGATTGCCTTCATTGGTTACAGCGGTACTGCATCGGCCAGCGAACTCGTGGCGAATGCGTTCCCACCCTATCTCGGGGCGAATACCGCGCTGGTAGGCGGCAACACGTACGGAAAGCCGGTCGGACAAGAGCCGTTCGACAAGGCCGAGTGCGATGATCGCCTGAGGCTGGTTACCTTCAAGCTGGAAAACGCCGACCACAACGGAGAGTATTTCAACGGTCTCGCCGCGACGTTCCCGAAGACCTGCGCGGCAGGCGACGACATCACCCACCAACTCGGCGATCCGAACGAAACCGCGATCAAGGCTGCGCTCGACTTCCTCGGGGGACGCACCTGCACGCCGATTACGGTGACAACCGGTCAGGGAACCCTGGCTGTGAAGCCCTCGCGCGACTTGCTCGAAGCTCCCAAGCCAACGGCGGCCCAACGGGAAACGCCAGGTTTGTTCTAAACGTCAGGCTTGAGCAGGATCGCGCTCGAGCGAAGCGACGAGCAATCGCTCCGCGCGATCGCGGGCGCTACTGTCGGGAAGGCCGAGCGATCGCGCGAGCGCCGGGCCCATCAGGGCGTTACCCAGTGCCATTAAAACGAGCGTAAGCGTCGTCTCGTGCAACGCCAGCACACCGTCATGCGGGACTTCCTCCGGCGCGAGCTCGTCGACAAGTTCGTGAATGGTTTCGACGATCGGGTCGAGTGCGTCTTCGTTGCCGGTCAGAAGCATCCAACTAGCCAGAGCGCCCGCGCCTTCCTTGTCGAAGGCGTCGAATGTGAGATCGACGACCTCTCGCGGACTGCCCAACCCAGCGCGGGTGGCATGCACGGCATCCTTGATCGTGTCGCAGACTGTTTCCGCGAGGTGCTGTGCGAGCGCCTTCTGGAGCCCCGAAGCAGAGCCGAAATGATGCAGCAGGTTCGCATGAGTTCGACCGATCCGTCCGGAAACTGCCTTGAGCGTAACCGATTGCGGGCCGGTTTCGATCAGCAGGTGGCGCGCCGCCTCGAGTGCTGCGGTGCGCGATTCCTCGGGGCTGAGGCGCTTACGAGTTGCCATGGAACGCGGGTAGACCGCACGGGAAGGCGCGGCAAGGGCCCGCTCGGCACTATTGACACAGATGTCAGCAAGCGCTATTGACATCAGTGTAAGTTAAAGGAAATCGTTTCGATGAATGCCCCTGCTCGTTTCGACGTGGCCGCGACCGCCCCGACAGCACCAACTGCTACACCGTTCGATCTCGATATCGTCGTACGTGACCGCCGCTTCCTGCGCGGTCAGAAGGCCAAGCGCTGGTGGCTGAATGGCGATCCGATCGCCACAGCCTGGTTCAACGCCTTGTCCGCGACGTTTCCCCGTGGAGAGGCCTTCTTCATCGAATCAGTCCGCGCGTTTCGTGATGGTGCCGACCCAAAGCTCGCTGGGGAAATCCGCGCTTTCATCAAGCAGGAAATCAATCATACCCGGGAACACATCGTTCTAAACAAGCTTGCGGAAGATAGCGGCTACGACATCGCCTTCATCGATAAGCGAGTCGAGGAACTGCTGGGCCTGCTCAAGGACCGCCCCGCTTACCTCAACCTCGCCGCGACAATGGCGCTCGAGCATTTTACCGCAATGTTTGGCAGGGAATTGCTATCCCATCCCGCCCACCTCGAAGGTGCCGAAGGCGAGCTGGGCGAAATCTGGCGCTGGCACTCGGTCGAAGAAATTGAGCACAAGGGCGTCGCTTACGACACTTGGCTTCACGCCACCCGTGACTGGAGTCGGTGGCGGCGCTGGAAGGTCAAGAGCCTGATGATGGTGCTCGTGACCAAGCGATTCATCGGCAACCGGGTGAAGGACATGAAGGACCTGCTCGCGCAGGATGGCATGACCGGTTCGAAGGTGACCGCTCGCATTTGGGCCTACCTGCTGTTACGACCCGGTTTCCTGCGCCGCATTGCGCTCCCCTGGATCGCGTTCTTCCTACCCGGTTTCCACCCGTGGAATGAGGACGATCGATACCTCATCACCAAGTACGAGGGCGCCTTCACGGACGCACTGCTGCCGGCCTGATCCCACCATTCACCAACAGACAAGCGCCGCTCCGGTCGATCCGGAGCGGCGCTCTTCGATTCAGGCGGCCTGGAGATACGGCTCCGGGTCCCGGTCGAGGTCGAGGGAGTACTCGAGCGACGCGACTTCCGCCCCGCGGGCGAGGCTGTATCGCCGCGCCGGGGTTCCCGGACCGGTGAATCCCAACTTGCGCAGCACCCGGCCGGAAGCCGGGTTGTCGACGAAATGCCCCGCCGCGATCCGCCGGATGCCGAGCATCCGCGCAACCTCCAGCGCACCGTGACCGGCCTCGGTGGCATAGCCGCGCCCCCAGTGGGAGCGGGCGAGCCAGTAGCCGAGCTCGACCGCAGTGCCCTTCTGGTTAAGATGGATGCCGCAGGCGCCGACCAGCCGCCCACTACGCGATTCGACAACGGCAAAGCCGGGCAAACGCGGATCCTGCGGCTGGCTGGTCCACCAGCGAGCATCATCCTGGGTGTAGGGCCACGGAACCCGGGCGAGATTGCAGGCGATCGCCTCGTCCGCGATTCCGGCGAAAACCTCTTCCCAATCTTCTGGCCAGAAGGGCCGCAACAGCAGCCTTTCGGTCACATGGAACATCGCACTTCTCCCTGCTCGCCGCGCTTCGGCCGCTAGGGCCATTGCGTGACGTCTTCATTGCGAGGGAGAAGCGACGAGAGGGAGACGGGCCCCCCGATTGCTCGGGCTGGCCCCATCTCCCTCTTGGTGCCGGATTTTACCTCCGGCGGGGGGCCATCCCGAGGACGGCCCCTTTATCGGGTCGTCCGACTATTCTGCGGCTTGCGCCATCATGTCGACCGATACGTACTTGCGGCCGAGTTTGCCGGCGTGGAATCGCACGCGGCCTCCGACGAGCGCGAACAAGGTGTGATCCTTGCCCATTCCGACGCCGGTGCCCGGATAGAACTTGGTGCCGCGCTGGCGCACGATAATGTTGCCGGGAATCACTTCCTGGCTGCCGAACTTCTTGACGCCGAGGCGACGGCCAGCGGAGTCGCGGCCGTTGCGGGACGAACCGCCTGCTTTCTTGTGTGCCATTGTTTCGTCCTACTCTCTTACTTGTCGGTCTTCTTGGCGGCCGGCTTCTTCGCGGCCGTCGACTTTGCGGGGGCCTTCTTCGCAGCGGGCTTCTTATCCGCCGCAGCCTTCGGGGCGGCGTCCTTCACCGGAGCCGCGGCCTTGGCCTTGGTGTCCTTCTTGGTGTCGACGCCCTTTGCCGGCTCGCTCGCCTGTGCGGAGTGGTCGTCCTTCGCAGCGGCATCCTTCTTCGGCGCGGCCTTCTTTTCGGCCTTGCTGTCGCCCACCGAAACGATGCGCAGCAGAGTCATCTGCTGGCGGTGCCCGGCCTTGCGGCGGTAGTTGTGCCGGCGGCGCTTCTTGAAGACGGTGACCTTCTCGCTCTTGGCCTGGGCAATGATCTCTGCCGAAACAACGGTCTTCGCAGCGTCGGCGAGCGTGTCGCCTTCGCCGGCGAGCAGGACGTCGCCCAAAGTGATCGTTTCACCGGCGTCACCCGCCAGCTTCTCGACCGCGATCTTGTCTCCGGCGGCAACCCGGTATTGCTTGCCGCCCGTACGCACCACTGCGAACATGGGTAATTCACTTCCGCTTTAATTGTGTGGCCACCCGCGAGAGGGCGACGAAACCGGATGCCCCCGAACAGGAGCCCCGAAAGATGGGTGCCGTTAGGGGAAGCCTCCCGCGAAGTCAACGCCCCAGACGACAGTTTGGCTGGCCGGTTCGGGTAGTCCCGCGCCGGCAACGCACCTATCGTGCTTTCCACGATAACGCCACATGCTAAGGAGCGCGCGTGATCCGGAAAGTACTCCCTTGCATCGTCCTCGCCGACCTTCTCGCCGGTTGCGCGACGCCCACGGATTATCCGTCGCTCGCCCTGCGACCGGCCGAGCACGTGGAAAACACACTCCCCCCCGACTATGCAGAGCCGCGACCGCCGGTTCCGATCTTGCCCAGTGCCGATCTGTCGGCTCGACTTGCAGAGCTTGAGCGCCAGGCGCGCGCGGTGCACGGCGAATTCGTAAAGGCAACCCCGGCCGCCCGGCGACTCGCCGCGGCGGCGGGACCGACCGCCAGCGACAGCTGGGCTTCCGCGCAAGTTGCGCTGGCCGACCTCGATTCGCTTCGTAGCCGCGTCGCGATCGTCCTGGCCGATCTCGATTCACTATGGGCCGATGCCACGCTCGAAGCAGGGCCCCGCGAGGCGATCGGGAACGTGCGCGGCAACGTCGAAGATCTGGTCGCGCAGGAGGACACGGTCCTCGCGCAGCTTCGCGGCAGCATTTGACCGTAAATCAAGAAGGCGCGAGGTCTACCGACCCCGCGCCCCCTCTCTCCGGCCGCGCTCGAACGACCGGTTTCTAGACAACTGCGGCGCTCGTCACGCAGATGATGCCCCAGACGAATACCAGCACCGGTAAGACCAGCATCTGAACTGTCGCTCCGCCCGAGGAGAGCCAGCCGGTGTGCGTCATGACGCCGCGCCGGCGAAAGCGCTCCCAAGCCATCGGCGCCACAGGATTACTCGGCTTCATCCTGGTCCAGATCGCCGGCACGCCGATCGCCATCGTGATGAATAATGCACAAACCGAAAGCGGGACGATCAATTCGCGGCTCGACAAGCCAACCGCCATTACAGCGAGGAATCCGAGATAGAGGCCGCCGGCTGCCAGGTAGAGGCCGCGCGGCAATTCGAAACTGCGATCGACCGTTACCGGTTGCAGCAGTTCGGTGCGGACCTCGGCCGTCCCGGCCACCAACTCGCGGACCAGGTGCTTTGACATCGATCGACTCCCTTCGTTGGATACGAAGCGGGTCTATCGTGCACGAGCTGACCGCACTTTGACGCGGATCAAACCACGGGAATTTTTGCCGGGTGACCCTTCAGTCGACGGGATTGCCCGCGCCGTTGCCGTCGAGAACTAAATATTGTCCGGTGACGCCCGGTGCCCGCGCAAGATAATCCGCAGCCGCCGCAATCGCAGTCTCATCATCGCTCGCCACCGCATTGACGCGCAGGGGCGCGTGCTCGCGGGCTAGGCCCTGCACTACCGCGAGCCGCCATTCGCGATGGGTGTGATCTGCGAGCGCGAATACGAGCGTGACCCCTTCGGTCGCTTCGTCGATCGCAGACAGCACGCGCTCTAACGTGTCCCCGTGAAATGCGGCAGCGGCCTCAATCGCCGATTCCGGCAGCGATCTTACGCGCACCAGCACGATCAGCGCCTTTTGCGTGTGAGGGTCATGCCGATCTTCTCGCCCGCTTCCGCGATCGCGAGTTTGACAATTTTGACCGTGACGGCCTCCACCCGCTCGTCCTGCACGAACAGCGTGTCACAGATGTGCTCGGCGACCGCTTCGATCAACTTGAAGTGAACGCCTTCGGGTAGCGCCTGCGAGGCGGCGAATTTCAGGTCCATGTAGTTCTTGCTTGCCGACAAGTGCGAGTCGGGCTCGTAGCGATCGGCCGGCTTCATTCGCGCGGTTACCGTGATCCGCAGGGGTTGTGGCTTGCCCGTTTCTTCAGAGTAGATACCGGTGAGGACATCGACTTCGAGGTCGGCGACTTCCAGAATGAGCGAATCGGACATCGATCCCGCCTTTAGCTGGGATTCGACCAGCGCGCGAAAATCGCGGTGGGCAACAAGCGAGCGCCCACCCCTTCTTCGCGCACCGCGAGATCGCCGTGCTCGATGCAGCCCGGCAAATCGGCGAACAATTCACGCAGCAGGCCGCCGAGCGCGAGACTGCTCATGCGCACGGCGTAGACGGTGAGGAACAGGAAGCGGCTGTCGGAATCCAGCAGCTTGCGGCAATCAGTCACCAGCGGCGCAAGGCCATCTTCGATGCGCCAAATCTCGCCGTTGGGACCGCGACCGAACTTCGGCGGGTCGAGAATGATTCCATCGTAGCGCCGTTCCCTCCGGACTTCGCGGGCGGCGAACTTGGCGGCGTCATCAACGAGCCAGCGGATTGGTCGCTCGCCCATGCCAGACAGCGCGGCGTTTTCGCGCGCCTGGGCAACCGACTTCTTGCTCGCATCGACGTGAGCCACCGGACCGCATTCGCTCAAGGCGAGCGATCCGACGCCGGTATAGCCGAACAGGTTGAGCGTCTGCGCGTCGAGTCTACCCCCCAGTTGACCACGCATCCAGTCCCACACCGGTGCCATGTCGGGAAAGAAGCCAAGGTGGCGAAACGGCGTGCACTGGGCGGTGAATCGCACATCCTTCCAGGCGAGCGGCCAGCCCTCACGCGGAATCGGCCGGACGAACTGCCACCTGCCGCCGCCGTCTTCATCGCTGCCCGGAACAAACTCTCCATCGGCTTGCCAGTCGGCTAGCCGCGGGCTCCACATTGCCTGCGGTTCGGGCCGGATGAAACGGTGGGGACCATAGCGTTCGAGCTTGCGCCCGTGCCCGCTGTCGACGAGACCGTAGTCGTCCCACCCCTCCCCCGCGAGGATCAGCGGATTCTCGACCAGCTCCGCCATCAGACTTTCGGCGTGGCACGTTCGGTGATGAACGCACGCACGGTATCGTAATCGCCGGGAAGCTCGGTGAAGCGCTCCTCGCGCGCAAAGATGTCGCCGACACGGCTCGGCAAGTGCGGGCGCTGTCCGGTCGCGCGTTCGACCGCGTCGCTGAACTTCGCCGGGTGCGCCGTAGCGAGCGTGACAACCGGCACTTCGCTTGAAATGCCGCTTGATCGCGCGGCGTGGAGACCGATCGCGCTATGCGGATCGATCGTTTGGCCGCATGCCTCGTAGGCCCAGCGCATCGCGCCGGTCATTTGATCGGGCTCGACCCGCGCGCTTGCGAAGAGTGCGGCGGCGCCTTCGCGCTGGTTGTTGGTGAGCCGCATCGCTTTGGATGCCTCGAACACGCGCATCTGTTCGGCCATCGCCTTGCCATCGCGCCCGCCAAGATCGAACAGCAGCCGTTCGAAGTTGGAGGAGACCTGGATATCCATGCTTGGCGCGGCGGTGGGCGTTACCGTGCCGGCCGAATAGTCACCTACGGATAACGCACGATGAAGGATGTCGTTGACGTTGGTCGCGACAACCAGCCGTTCGACCGGCAGGCCCATGCGCGCGGCGACATAGCCCGCGAACACGTCGCCGAAATTGCCCGTCGGCACGCTGAAGGCGACCTTGCGGTCCGGTGCGCCGAGTTGGAGCGCGGCGGCGAAATAATATACCACCTGCGCCATCAGTCGCGCCCAGTTGATCGAGTTGACCGCGCTCAGGCGAAAGTGATCCGTCACCGCCCCGTCGCCGAACATCCGCTTCACGTGTGCCTGCGCGTCGTCGAAACTACCGTCGATAGCGATGTTGTGAACGTTCGGGGCGAGCACGGTGGTCATCTGACGGCGCTGGACGTCGCTGACCTTGCCGTGCGGGTGGAGCATGAAGATCTCGACGCCCTCGCGCCCCGCCACCGCGTCGATTGCCGCACTGCCGGTGTCGCCGCTCGTCGCGCCGACGATGGTGAGATTGCCGCCCGACCTTCCGAGGAACTCCTCGAACAACAGCCCCAGCAATTGCAGCGCCACGTCCTTGAAGGCGAGTGTTGGTCCGTGAAACAGTTCCAGCAGCCAGTGTTGTTGGTCGAGCTGGACCAGCGGAGTCACCGCTTCGTGAGCGAAGCGACCGTAAGCCTGCCGGTTCAACTCAAGCAGGCGCTGCTCGGTCAGGCAGTCGCCGACGAAGGGCACCATAATCTGCGCGGCGAGTTCGGCGTAGGGTAGTCCTCGCAGGTCGGCGATTTCGTCAGTCGTGAACGACGGCCATTCGCGCGGTACATAAAGACCGCCGTCGCTCGCCAAACCGGCGAGCATTACGCCTTCGAAATCGAGCGTCGAGGCTTCCCCCCGGGTGGAGACGTATTCCATTGCCGGTGCGCCTAGCCGCGCGCCGCAAAGGCGGCAAGCAAGTGCCGCTTTACGCAGCCGAAGCGCGCCACCGCTTCCTCAACGCAAGGAAGTAGATCACCAGCGCGGTGGCCGCAAACAGGAACCACTGGATCGCGTAGGACAGATGATTATTGGGTACATCGCGAGGGTCGGGCATGGCGAGTTGCGCCAGGCCCGCCTGCGGCGGAGCGACGACGAGCTTCGCGCCCTTGCGGTAAGGGCCGATGATGCCGCTTACCCGGCCACCTTCCCATTTCGGCCGTACCGGATTGCGAGCCCAACCCAGCGCAATGGGCGCGGTGCCCCCCGCCGCGAGATCGCAATTTGCGATGTGCGCCCAACCGGTTTCTCCCGAGGCCGAGTGACCGGCGATAGTGTCGATCGATTCTACTCGTAAGCAATCGACTTGCGCGCGGTGATAGAGCGCGCCTTCGACGTCTGCCGCCTTGCTAGGCCAGGCAACTAGGGCCTGACTCGATTCCGCCCGCGCATAGCGGGCCAGCATGGCTTCCTTCTCGTCCAACCGCTGCAGCTGCCAGAAGCCGAGCCACACCATCGTCCCAACCGCGAGCAACACGACCAGCGTGGACACTATGGGAATCCTGCGTGTCACTTGCCGAGCCGCCCTTCACCTGCGCGGTTCTTGAACTCGCTCGCCAGCAGCGCGGCCTTGGCGAGGCGCAGGCCGCCAATAACGAGCAATGTCGTCACCGGAATCCAGATCACCGCCTGGAGCCAGTATGGCGGCTCCGCGGCGAGCTGCACCATGATCGCCAGAAAGGCGACGAGGCCGCCAATTATCAGGATCAGGAATGCCGCCGGGCCATCCCCGACATCGAACTTCATAAACTCGAGCCCGCAAACCCGGCACCTGTCTGCAAAGCGCGCGACGCCGGCGAACAGCGTCTTTGACCCGCAGCGCGGACATAAACCGAAAAGGGCAGCTTGGGCGATCCCAAGCTGCCCCGTTTCGGTGTCCTGACTCTCGTCAGGCGTCATCAGTGAATTGGTGCGCCCCAGCCGCCCCACACGTAGACGACGATGAACAGGAAGAGCCACACCACGTCGACGAAGTGCCAGTACCACGCCGCCGCTTCGAAGCCGAAGTGCTGCTGCGGGGTGAAGTGGCCCTTGTACGAACGCACGAGGCAGACGATCAGGAAGATGGTGCCGACGAGCACGTGGAAGCCGTGGAAGCCGGTCGCCATGTAGAAAGCCGAACCGTAGGTGTTCTCACCGAACGGGAACGGCGCGTGAGCGTATTCGTAGGCCTGAATGCTGGTGAACAGCATGCCCAGCAGGATCGTAAGCCACAGGCCCTTCTTAAGGCCATCACGGTCGCCGTGGATGAGCGAGTGGTGGGCCCAAGTCACCGTGGTACCCGAACACAGCAGGATCAGCGTGTTGAGCAGCGGCAGATCGAACGGATCCATCACCGCCTCGATTGCCACGGGCGGGAACTGCCCGCCGATCACGTCCGAGAGCGTGCTGGGGAACAGCGAGAAGTCGAAGAACGCCCAGAACCAGCCGACGAAGAACATCACCTCCGAGGCGATGAACAGGATCATGCCGTAGCGCAGGTGGAGTTGCACGACCGGCGTGTGATCGCCCGCCTGCGCTTCCTTCACGATGTTCGAGAACCAGCTGAAGAACGTCGCGATTAGGCCGGCGATGCCAAGCCCGAGAACGATCGGCCAGCCGCTCATCGTCTCGCGGTGCATGAACAGCACCAAGCCGCTGGTGAAGGTGACCGCCGAAAGCGAGCCGACGAACGGCCAGATGTCGGGCGGAAGGATATGATACTGGTGATTCTTGGCGCCGGCCATGAGGATTGCTCTAGTCCCTGTTGGAAGCGGAATTGCGGTTGCCCTTAGAGCGCCAGAGCCCCGTGGTCCAGTGGCCTGTTAGCCTTCGTCGCGCGAACGGTGGAAAGTATAGCTGAGGGTAATCTGTTCGACAGGCGCCGCGTTCGGGTCGTTGCGGATCGACGGGTCGATATAGAACAGAACCGGCATGTTCACCTCCTGCCCGGGCTGCAGGGTCTGCTCCGTGAAACAGAAGCACTGGATCTTGTTGAAGTAGGGGCCGGTCTGGTCGGGCGAGACGTTGAAGCTAGCCTGTCCGGTGATCGGTTTGTCGGAATTGTTCTTGGCATAGAAGAACGCCATCCGCCGCTGACCGAGTTGAACGGTTTCTGTCACCTGCTCGGGCCGGAAGGTCCACGGCAGGTGGGGATCGATATTGGCGTCGAAGCGCACCGACACGGTCGCTCCAGCAACCTGCTGCGCGCGTGCGGCGGCTAGCGAAGCCTCGTCCTCGGTGGCGACTTGGGTCGTCCCTGCAAAGCCCGTCACCTGGCAGAAGATCCGGTACAGCGGCACCGCGGCGAACCCCATGCCGAGCATCGCCAGCCCGAAGGCGGCGAAGATAAACCCGGTCTGGGCGTTGCTGCGGTCGAGGCGGGGCGAAGTGGCCATGGTCAGCGTCCCATCTGCACGAACGTGAGCGCGTAGAACAGCAGCACGAAGAACACGAGCACAAGCGCCAGCGCGATGTTGCGGCCCTTGCGACGGCGTTTCAGGTCGGCTTCTTCCTCGGGCGTCATGCGAAGATCCCCTGCCCGTAAATCGCCCGGTCGGCAACCAGCGCCGCGAATAGCGCGAAGAGGTATAGCACGCTGAATCCGAACAGGCGCTTTTCCGGTTTCATGCGGTCTCCCGGCTCCGCCCTGCGCAACGCTACGGGTACCGAAAGCGCAATGAATGCGAGGCTGAGCAGCACCGCCGCCCCGCCATAGACCGCGCCGGTCCCGCCGATGAACCACGGCGCGGCGGCGATCGGCAGCAGCAGGACCGCGTAGGCGATGATCTGGCGGCGCGTGCTAGCCTCGCCCTTCACCACCGGCATCATCGGAATGCCGACCTTGGCATAATCGGTCTGCACGAACAACGCGAGCGCCCAGAAGTGGGGCGGGGTCCACATGAAGATGATCGCAAACAGCAGCACCGGCATCAACGTGACGTCGTGTGTCACCGCGACCCAGCCGATCATCGGCGGGAAGGCGCCCGCCCCTCCTCCGATGACGATGTTCTGCGGCGTGCGCGGCTTGAGCCAGATCGTATAGACGACAGCGTAATAGACGATGCTCACCGCCAAGATGATCGCCGCGAGCCAGCTAACCGCGACGCCCATGAGCCCCACCGAGGCGACCGATAGGGCGATCCCGAAATCGCGCGCGTCGGTGCGACGCATACGGCCGCCCGGGATAGGTCGGCTCGCGGTGCGCTTCATGCCAGCGTCAATGTCCGCTTCCCACCACTGGTTCAGCGCCGCCGCTCCGCCCGCTCCCATCGCGATGCAAAGCACCGCTGTGAACGCGATCAGCGGGTGGATGTAGCCCGGTGCGGCCAGCAGGCCGCACAACCCGGTGAAGATCACCAGGCTCATCACGCGCGGCTTGGTCAGCGACAGGAAGTCGCGCCAGTCGGTCGGCAGGTAAAGGGCGGAAGATTCGCTCATCGGGGGGGTCGGCGGGCCTATAGGGATGAACGCGGAAAAGGGGAAGAGCGCCGAAGCCAAGTCGCACGGCTCTCCGGAAAATCGGGATTGTGCAAATTAGGCGTGACGACCAGCCGGTTCGGGACTAAATTTCGCGAAGAATAAAAGACTCGGGTCGCAGGGTCGTAGCACCCCAAGCGAGGAGTCTGATTATGGTGAAGATTCTTGAGAGGATTGCGTTCTCCACAGCACTCTTGGCGATGACTTCGCCTGCTGTTGCTGGAGAAATCACCGGAAACGGCAAGCTGATCGACCGGCATGCCAATTCGGAATGCTCGTATTCAGGTCAAAACGACACTCCCGACGGCTTCTGGCTACCGATCGGACCGGGCGGTACGCTTATCCAGGTCGATCCCGGTGGACCGGTTCAGTCCTATGGCTATTTCAACAGCCAGTTCGACTGGTACGGAAGTCCCAGCGATCCGGAGAATCGAGACACCGTCTTCTTTCCGGCAGTTGGCTGCAACCCAACCCGGCGGTGACACTCTGGCGCCGCCTCCTTCAGAGGCGGCGCCTCTTTCCGTTGCGATAGGCGTGAGCCGGACTATACACCTACGATGCATAGGATGTATCTCACTGTATTGTCCGGGTTTACCCTGATCGTACTCGCGGGCTGCGGTGGCTCTGATGGCCCTACCGCACCGTCTGGACCCACACCGACCGCGTCGCCAACCCCCGCCCCGGTTCAAGGGCTGGCGATCAATGGCGAATCGAGGATGCTGAGCGGAACTCAGGCGGTTCAGTTGTGGCGACCGGTCACGGCAATCCGCGCCGTTTACTCATTCGATAACACCGGAAATCGCGTCGACTACGCCGCCGGAACGGACTGGCTGGCGGATGGAAACACCATCCGGCGAACCGCAGGATCGCGTATCCCAGACTTCGGGAGTTACCGGTATGTGTCCAACCCGGACGGAACATTCTCCTTCAATTCGGAACCGCGAAACCCTCCGTTGACGATCAATTATAACGTCTACGTGGATTACCAGTCGTCGCTTTCCGACAAGATGGTCGCGGCGACGCCGGTGCGATCTTCGATCCGGAGCATCAAGTGTATCGGAGACAGCATCACCGCAGGCGCTCACACGGTCCAAAACTTCTATTTCACCAACGATTCCCAATCATGGTGCGCGCTTTTGCGCAATCAGCTCAAGATATCCGGAGAGAACCAGGGTGTACCGGGCACGGGAATCGGGGCGGATATCGACAGCCTGACCGCTGACCATCCCGACGTGGTTCTTATCGCATTCGGTATGAACGATCATACCGCGGGAGATGCGTTCTTGCCGTCCTTTAAGACCCAGCTCGACACAGCGGTGAAGACCGTCAAATCGAAGAACCTGTCCCCGATACTCGTGGGGTTCTTCCAGCAAAATAAACGCTATGATCAAGAGCACCCGCATGACACGGCAGCCTACAACGACGCGATCCGCGAAGTTGCGACCGCAAACGGTATTCCATTCGTTGATATCGCGCCTGTCTTTGAGAAGGCGGCACTGGGCGCGGAACCGTTCCGTAACCTCACCGCCGACTTCCTTCATCATCCGAACATATACGGTCAGCGGCTGTATTTCAGTGCGATCATCCCGTATCTGCTCTCCGCGAATACCCTTGCGTCAGACATGCCGGACTACGTCATCATCGACTGAGGCGCCTCGCAGCGAATAAGGCAAATCGGCGCGGTCGCGCACATGAACCAAAGGGCTATGAGGCCCGCTTTTTCAGAGACGTCGCAACCAGTCGAGCAGCAGCCGGTTGACCTCCTGAGGTGCCTCCTGCTGAGTCCAGTGGCCGACGTCCTCCAGCACGTGGCCCTCCACCTTGGGCGCGAACAGGCGCATCATCGCGACCGGGTCGGTCACCGCGCCGAACAGCGTGGTCGCGGGGTCGCGTCCACCACCGATGAACAGGCAGGGCTGCTCGATGACCTTGCCTTTCCAGCTTTGCAGCCATTCGAAATCGCGTTCGTGGTTTCGGTAGCGATTGAGTGGACCGCAGAACCCGCTTTTTGAGAACTCCCGGCCGTAAAACTGGATGTCCTCGGTAGTCAGCCAAGCCACGGGCTGCGGGTCCGGCAAGCCTTCGAGGAAAGTCGATCCCAGCGGCTTGTCGAAAAAAGATCCTTGAGCAACATCGCCGCTGATTGAGTACATCATGCGATGGACGAAGCCTTGCGGGTCGGCCTCCGCTTCCGCCTCCGCCACGCCCGGCTCTTGGAAATATTCCTGGTAGAAGAACTTTCCTCGGCTTGTGAAATGTTCGCGGAAGACCTCCGTGAATGGTCGGTTGGGCACGCCGGCGAATGGGACCGAAAGACCAGCGACGGCTGAAATTCGCTGAGGATTTGTAAGCGCCGTGTTCCACACAATCGGCGCGCCCCAATCGTGACCGACGAGAATGATCGGCGCGTCGGGCTGCAGCGCGTTGGCGAGGCCGACGAGATCGCTGGCGATCTTCTCTAACGTGTAGTCTTCGACCCGGGACGGCTTATCGGACCCGCCGTACCCGCGCACGTCGATCGCGCAGGCGGTATATCCCGCCTCAGCCACCGGACCGATTTGGTGGCGCCAGGAATACCAGCTTTCGGGAAACCCGTGGACGAAAACCACGAGCGGACCCGTGCCTTGAATCGCGCAGCGCAGCGTCGCCTCGCCGGTATCGATCTGGAACATTTCGGGCATACTATTCTCCCCAAAAGAAAACGGCCGGTCCCGTGGGGACCGACCGCTCTTTATCCATCAGGCTGCCACGGCTTAGGCCGGTGCGGCGCCCTTGGGCATGTGGTTATGGTAGTCGTGATCGTCCTCGATCACCGGCAACGTCTCGAACTGGTGGTATGGCGGCGGGCTCGAAAGCGTCCACTCGAGAGTTGTCGCGCCTTCGCCCCAATAGTTCGCGGCAGCCTTCTTGCCCGCGGTGAAGGCGTAGACCAGATTGGCAAAGAAGAAGAGCATCGAACCGGCCATGATCGCGTATCCGATAGAACTGACTTCGTTCCACTGCGCGAACGCTTCCGCGTAGTCGGGATAGCGGCGCGGCATTCCCTGCCAGCCCAAGAAGTGCTGCGGGAAAAAGATCACGTTCACGCCGATGAAGAAGCCCCAGAAGTGCAGGTGGGCCAGCAGCTCGGAGTGCATCCGGCCGCTCATCTTCGGGAACCAGTAGTAGAACCCGGCGAAGAGCGAGAACACCGCACCCATCGACAGCACGTAGTGGAAGTGCGCAACGACGAAATAGGTATCGTGCACCACGTCGTCCACGCCGCCATTGGCGAGATAGACGCCGGTCACGCCGCCGACGGTGAACAGGAAAATCATGCCCAGCGCCCAGACCATCGGGCTCTTGAACTCGATCGAGCCACCCCACATCGTGGCGATCCAGCTGAAGATCTTCACGCCGGTCGGAACCGCGATGACCATCGTCGCGGCCGTGAAGTACATCTTCGTGTTCACGTCGAGGCCGGTGGTGTACATGTGGTGCGCCCACACGATGAACCCGACGACACCGATCGCGACCATCGCGTAAGCCATGCCAAGGTAGCCGAACACCGGCTTGCGGCTGAACGTCGCGACGATCTGGCTGATCATGCCGAAGCCCGGCAGGATCATGATGTAGACCTCTGGGTGGCCGAAGAACCAGAACAGGTGCTGGTAGAGGATCGGGTCGCCCCCGCCGTCGGCCGCAAAGAACGTCGTGCCGAAATTACGATCGGTGATCAGCATGGTGATCGCCGCGGCGAGCACCGGCAGCGCCAGCAGGAGTAGGAACGCGGTGACGAGGATCGACCACACGAACAGCGGCATCTTGTGCAGGGTCATGCCCGGCGCGCGCATGTTGAAGATCGTGGTGATGAAGTTGATCGCGCCCATGATCGAGGCGGCACCTGCAAGGTGCAGCGCGAAGATAGCGAAGTCGGTCGCCGGACCGGGCGACCCGCTCGTCGAAAGCGGCGCGTAGACCGTCCAGCCGGTGCCCGAGCCGTTACCGGTGGCATCACCCGGCATAAACAGCGAGATGCACAGCGAGGTGAAACCGGCGACCGTCAGCCAGAACGAGATGTTGTTCATGCGCGGGAAGGCCATGTCCGGTGCGCCGATCATCAGCGGAACGAACCAGTTGCCGAAGCCACCGATCATCGCCGGCATGACCATGAAGAAGACCATGATCAGACCGTGCGCCGTGATGATGACGTTCCACGCGTGGAGGTTCGCTTCGAAGCTGGCAGCGCCGCCCATGAGAGCGACCCAGTCGCCAAGCACCTGGATGCCTGGCTGGGCCAGCTCGGCGCGCATCACGCCCGACAGCGCGCCGCCGACGATCCCCGCGGTGATCGCGAAGATCAGGTACAGCGTGCCGATGTCCTTGTGGTTCGTCGACATGAACCAGCGGGCGAAGAAGCCCGGCTTGTGATCGGCATCGTGATGCGCGTGATCGTCGTGGTGAGCCTGGAAGGTGTCGGCGGTGGTAGCCATGGTCGGGTCTCTACGCTTCGTATCGATAAGGTCAGGCGGCGGGCTTCACGGCGGCGGGGTCGCCGGCCGGAGTGCTCGCGGTGGTGTCGATGGGCTGTCCGGCAGGCTGCTGCGCGCCGGTCTCGGGCTGCTGGAGCGGCGCGGCCGATGGAGCGGACTTCTCGTCCTGCTTGCCAACGGTGCCGCCTTGCGCGCGAACCCATGCCTCGAACTGCGGACGCGGCAATGCCTCCACTGCGATCGGCATGTAACCGTGCTTGGCACCGCACAGCTCAGAACATTGGCCGTAATAGATGCCCGGCTCCTCGATGAACACGCGGCGCTCGTTCAGGCGACCGGGAACGGCATCGAGCTTGAACCACAGGCTCGGCACCGCGAACGAGTGGATCACGTCGGCAGCGGTGGTCTGGATGCGGATCCATTCGCCGGCCGGCACGACCATCCGGTTGTCGACCGCGAGGTGGGTGGGCTCGCCGCGCTTTTCGGCTTCCGCGTCGGGCAGCATGTTCGAAATGACCTCGAACCCGCCGTTGTCGGGATAAGTGTAGCCCCAGTACCACTGGTAACCTGTCACCTTGACTGTCAGCGCATCCTTCGGCGCACTCTTGTACTGGGCCGAAAGCAGGCTGATCGAGGGCAAAGCGATCCCGATCAGTACGAGCACCGGCAGAAGCGTCCACACGACTTCGATCGTGGTGTTGTGCGTGGTGCGCGACGGCACCGGATTACGGCTGCGGCGGAACCGGAACATCACGTACAGCATCAGGCCCAGCACGAGGGCGCAGATCGCCAGCATGACCCAGATCAGCCCGTAGTGAAGCTTGTAAGCCTGCTGGCCGGTCGGCGAATATTGCTTCTGCACGTCCCAGCCGCCGGCGTGGGGCTGGCCCTTGATCCATTCCGGCCCCAACGGCTTGTACGCGTCGGACCCGGCGGCGACATTCGTGGTCGAGGCATCTGCCTTGTCGTCCACTGCGCCAGCGGCGGCCGCACCGAGCTTGTCAGCGGCGGGCGCCGCTTCGGTGGCTGCGGCGGGGTTGCTCGCCACCGAATCCGGCGCCGGCACCTGCGCCAGCGCGGGTTGCGGTGCGAGCGCCAACACAAGCGCGGCCCACAACGGGGCGAGGGAGCGGAGGATCGATTTGCCGAGGTTCATCGGTGCGAGGCTTTCCGTCTTGACCTGTTCTAGTTGCCCGGTTTCCCGCCCTCATGGCAGTCCGGAGGAACCCCGCGGACGGGGGTTTGGGCGGGCCTATACGCGCGCTTGCCCCATGCCTCAAGCGCTTCTAGGGAGATTTTTCCCAGCCTATCCCCACCCCTTCCATGAGCGCCGACGTTCCGCGATGACCGACGAAGAAGTCCTGCAGGAATTCCGTAGCAGCGAGGCGCTGCTCGAAGGCCACTTCAAGCTGTCGAGCGGACGGCACAGCGCACACTATCTGCAATGCGCGCGGGTCCTGATGAGTCCGGACCGTGCCGGACGGCTTGCGATCGCCCTTGCACAAAAGCTCCCGCGCGACCTTCGCAACCAGATCGACGTCGTCGTCAGCCCGGCGATGGGCGGCCTCATCATCGGTCACGAGATGGGCCGTGCGCTGGGCAAGGACGCGATCTTTCTCGAACGACCTCAAGGCACTTTCGAACTGCGCCGCGGTTTCCGGCTCCAATCAGGGGCGAAAGTGCTGATGGTCGAAGACGTCGTCACCACCGGCCTGTCCAGCCGCGAGGCGATCGAGGCGGTCCACCGCGAAGGCGGCGAGGTGATCGCCGAAGCGGCACTCGTCGATCGCAGCAACGGGTCCGCCGATCTTGGCGTGCCGTTCTATCCGCTGATCGACATCCAGTTTCCCAGCTATACCGAGGACGAAGTGCCGCCCGAACTCGCCGCCGTGCCCGTGACCAAGCCCGGGAGCCGCAGGTAACTTGACCCAGCGCCTCCGCCTCGGCGTGAACATCGATCACGTCGCCACCATCCGCAATGCACGGGGAGGCGACCATCCCGATCCGGTGCGCGCTGCCGAGATCGTCGCGCGCTGCGGCGGCGACGGGATCACTGCGCACCTGCGCGAAGATCGCCGCCACATCCGCGACGACGACCTCGCGCGGATCCAGGCGGCGACTGACCTGCCACTGAATCTCGAGATGGCGGCGACCGAGGAAATGCTCGAGATCGCGCTGCGCCATAAACCCCATGCCGCCTGCATCGTCCCCGAACGGCGCGAGGAGCGAACGACTGAAGGCGGGCTCGACGCCGCGGGCCAGCACAATCGACTCGCCCTCATCGTGTCACGACTGGCGGATGCGGGCATCCGCGTCAGCCTGTTCATCGCGCCCGATGAGTGTCAGATCGACGCCGCCTTGCGCCTCGGCGCGCCGGTGGTCGAATTGCACACCGGGGAATATGCCCATGCGAGCGGCGAGCAGGTCGCGGTCGAACTGCGCCGCATTGCAGACATGGCCGCGCTCGCCGTCAAGAACGGCATCGAACCGCACGCCGGCCACGGACTGACCTACGAAAACGTCCAGCCGATCGCCGCCATCCCGCAGCTCGCCGAACTCAACATCGGTCATTATCTCGTCGGCGAGGCAGTGTTCGTCGGCCTCGAGGCCTCGGTGCGGCGGATGCGCGAGCTGATGGATGACTCGCGATGAGGTGCACGCGATGATCGTCGGCCTCGGGTCGGACCTCACCAACATGGACCGCATCGCCAACTCGCTTGAGCGGTGGGGCGAGAAGTTCGAAGCGCGATGCTTTACCGACATCGAGCGCGCGAAGGCGGCCAAAAGGCCTTACACCCGCGTCGGCACGTTCGCTAAACGCTGGGCGGCGAAGGAGGCCTATGCCAAGGCAGTCGGCACCGGCTTTCGTCGCGGAGTGTTCCACAAGGATATCGGAGTAGTGAATGCGCCCTCGGGCGCCCCTACCCTCGCCCTTTCGGGCGGTGCGGCCAATCGGCTTGCCGAAATCGTGCCGGACGGTCATGAGGCGCGCATTCATCTGACCCTAACCGACGATCATCCATGGGCACAGGCCTTCGTCGTGATCGAGGCCATTCCCGTATGAGTTCCCTGAGTGACAGCCAGCAGATGAGCAGCCCGGACAAGAAGCGCGAGAAAGTGGACTGGCTCGCCGAGCTGCGCGGGCTTGCACTTATGCTGCTCGCAGTGCTGGCGTTCCACAGCTTGATCGCCAAGCCATTCTACATTCCCTCGACTTCGATGGTACCGAACCTGATGGTCGGCGACCGGCTCGTAGTGTCGAAGTACCCTTACGGCTGGAGCTGGGTCTCGGCTTCTTTCCATGTGCTTCCGCGCAGCGAAACGCGCATCTGGCCGGCGACTCCGGAATACGGCGACATCGTCATCGCGGTGCCGCCGAACCGTGACGAAGACTACATCAAGCGCGTCGTCGCGTTGCCGGGCGACCGGATCGCGGTGAAGGACGGGCAGATCATCCTCAACGGCATGCGCATGCCGCAGAAGGTCGAACCCGACATCCGCATTCCAGTCGACGCGCAGGTCTGCGACGGGGTGCCCTGCCTCGGCTATTTCGACAACTACCGCGTCCGTTCGCCCGACGGGAAGGACTACTACGAGGTCCCCGTGCTGCGCGAGACGCTGCCCAACGGCGCGACTTACCGCGTGATCGACCACCGAGACCAGCCTCTCGACAATTATCCCGAGACTATCGTTCCGGCAGGTCACGTGTTCCTGATGGGCGACAACCGCGACCATTCGGCCGACAGCCGAGCCGAGATTTGGGAAAGTGGCCTCGGCGGCCCGGTGCCGCTGGCGAACGTCGGCGGCCGTGCCGAGTTCATCACCTTCTCGCTCGACGGTACGACCACGCTCAATCCCCTGACCTGGTGGAGCAGCCTGCGCGAAGGCCGTGCCTGGTCGACCCTGCGGCCCGCCATTGCCAAGGCCCCCGCGGGCAAATAATGTGACCCGATGAGTAGCGAAACGGCGCCCCCGCCGATCGACATGGACGACGGGGACGTCGGGACCAGCCCGACGCGGATTTCGAGCCCGGAGCTTCGCTATGAAGCGAAGCGCGCCGCGGTCTGGGCAGGCGTCATCGGGATGATCGTTCTCGCGATCTATCTTGCACAATCGCTATTGGTGATTTTTGGCGCGCTGGTGTTCGCCGCGATGATCGACGGCGGCGCGCGACTGATCGGCCGGTTCTTGCCGATCGCGCGGGGTTTCCGGGTCGCGATCATCCTCCTGCTCACTGCCGGGTTCCTGTTCTGGTTGGTCCGCTTCGCCGGTACCCAGATCGCAGACCAGGCGGCGGAGTTCCCCGCGCTGGTGACCGAGCAGCTCGGCCGCGCGACGGCATGGCTCCGCTCGAAGGGTGTAGCGATCAGCCAGAGTGATGTGCAGAGTTTCGCGGGGAGCCTGACGAGCGGCGTCGGCACAGTAACTCGCGCTATCGGCGGGGTAGTGGGCGGCCTTACAACGCTCGTGCTGATCGCGATCATCGGAATTTACTTGGCTGTCGACCCGCGCCCATACGAGCGCGGCCTGTCGTGGATGGTCGCCGAGCACCACCGCGAACATGTCGCCGATACGCTAGGGCACATGGCCTATAAGTTGCGTCGGCTGCTAATGGGCCGGCTGGTCGGAATGGTCGCCGAAGGGTTCTTTACCTACATTGCGCTGACCTGGGTCGGCGTTCCGATGGCGGCCCTGCTTGGCCTGATCACCGGGCTGCTTGCTTTCATTCCCAACATCGGTGCGATAATCTCGGGATTGCTGATGGTGCTGGTCGGGTTCTCGGGCGGGACCGAAATGGGCCTGTGGACCATCGCGATCTACTTCATCGTGCAGAATTTCGACGGCTATATTCTGGTGCCGATGATCGCCAAGAAAACTGTCGATCTCGCGCCTGCGCTGGTCCTCGGTTTCCAGTTGATCATGGGCGTGTTGTTCGGAGTGCTCGGTCTCACCTTCGCCGACCCGATGCTCGCGATGATCAAGACCGCTCTCGAGCGGCGGGCACACTGGCTGGAACAGGAGGACGGCGAGGCAGAGGCGCGCCGAATCGCCAGCGAAGGCGCACCGGCCTGATGGCGCGCAAGTTTCTGTACGTGGTTGCCTTCCTGATCGTGCTCGTCATTGGCGGGGCGATCGCGCTCAGCATCTGGTCCAAGGAGGCGACGGAGTTTGCCTTCGTCCCGCGCGGCCAATTCGTGGATCAGCCCGCGCTTGGCACGAACGCCTACGCTGACCCGCAGATGTGGTATTCTCGGCCCGGTATGGGCGCGAGCGACCCCGCCTTATACGAGCCGACGCTCGCCCCCTCTCCCGCGTCACCCGAATCACCCGCCGCCGAACGTTCGCTGGCGACTCCTGCGCAGGCGGCGACTCCCACGCCATCGCCGATCCCCGCGACTGCAACCGGAAGCACCGGCTACGCGGTCTTCTTTGTCCATCCGACGAGCTACATCCGGCCCGCCATAGGCAATGATGCACCGTGGAACGCGCCGCTGGACGACAAAGAGGCGCAGGCCCGCGCTCGCCTGTTCCTCCGTGGGATGGCAAGCCCTTTCTCAGGCGCCGACGAGGTCTGGGCGCCGAAATACCGGCAGGCAGTGTTCGGCGCATTTCTAACCGACAAGCCCGAGGCCCAGAAGGCGCTCGACCTCGCCTATCGCGATGTCGCACAATCCTTCGATTTCTTCATTGCTACGGTCGATCCCGACGAGCCGATCGTGCTCGCTGGACATAGCCAAGGCGCGCTGATGGTGCTGCGGCTGCTACAGGACAAGATCGCGGGCACACCGATCGAGAAGCGAATCGCGATGGTCTATCCAATCGGCTGGCCGGTTTCGGTTGCACACGACATGCCCGCGCTCGACTTTCCCGCCTGCGCCAAGCCAGACCAGGCGCACTGTCTCGTTACCTGGTCGAGTTTTGCAGAGCCCGCCGATCCGAGCATGGTGTTCGAACGCTATACGGCGACCCCCGGCTTCGACGGCGAGCCGCGTGGAGACGGACCGATCGTGTGCGTCAATCCGGTCACTGGTACCCTTAATGGAACCGCTGACGCCTCCGAGAACCTCGGGACGCTCAAGCCGACGAGTGACTTTTCGAGCGGCGAGTTGATCCCCGCAATGGTGCCGGCTCGCTGCGATCCCAAGAACGGGTTACTGCTGATTGGCGATCCGCCCGACCTGGGCCCGGGAGTGCTGCCGGGCAACAATTATCACGTCTACGACATCCCGCTTTTCTGGGCGAACCTGAAAGCCGACGTGGCACGGCGGATGGCGGCGTGGAAGCCGGCAGCCTGATCACCGACAGCGCGCGCGAGTTCGGCGACGCGTTGCCCGATGGCGGGGCGCTTCTCGCTCTCGACCTCGGCACCAAGACGATCGGCACTGCGCTGTGCGATGCCGGCTGGCGCTTTGCCACCGCCGGCAAGACGCTCGAACGGGGGAAGTTCGGGCGCGACCGGGATACTCTGTCGGCGCTTTGTGCTTCTCGTGGGGTACAGGGCATCGTGATCGGCCTTCCGCGCAACATGGACGGCAGCGAAGGTTCGCGTGCTCAAGCCAGTCGCGCCTACGCGCGAAACCTGGCGGCCGCGCTCTCGCTGCCGATCCTCTTGTGGGACGAGCGCTGGTCGACCGTCAGCGCAGAGCGATCCCTGATCGAGCAGGACATGAGTTCGCGCACGTCGCAAGGAACGTATCGATTCGCACGCGGCAGCCGTGATCCTGCAGGCGGCGATCGACCGACTGGCAGGATCCACCCTGTAGTCAAACCCGCTAGTCGAGAGTTCTCTGGCCCACGATGCTCAGGCCGTAACCCTCCAGCGCTACAAGCGAATGCTCCGTGTTAGTCAGAAGAATCATGTCATGCACGCCGAGCGCACCCAGGATCTGCGCTCCGCCGCCGTAATCGCGCTGCTCGGTCACCTGCGCCTCGTCTGCCTGCGGCTTGCCGCCCTCGCGCGCGATCGCACGGCTGACATAATCTGACGTCGCCCGGTTGATCAGTACGATCACGCCCGCGCCTTCCCCCCCGATGATTTCCATCGAGCGTTCGATCATCTGTCCACGCGGACCGTCCTCTCCGAACACGTCGTCGAACAGCGAGAGCGCGTGCATCCGCACCAGTGTCGGCTGGTCGGGCCGCACCGCACCTTTGACCAAGGCGAGGTTTTCCTCCCCGGTCGCGCGATTGTAGAATGCGATCGCCTGCCAGTCGCCGCCCCACTTACTGGTGAAACGCCGTTCGCCGCGCCGCTCTATCAAGTGATCGTGGCGGCGGCGGTAGGCGATGAGGTCGCGGATCGTGCCGATCTTGAGGTCGTGCATCCGCGCGAAGCGGACAAGGTCGCCAAGGCGCGACATCGTGCCGTCCTCGTTCATGATCTCGCAGATCACGCCCGATGGGTTGAGCCCCGCGAGGCGACTGATGTCGACCGCCGCTTCGGTATGGCCGGCACGTACCAGCACGCCCCCGTCGCGCGCGACGAGCGGGAAGACGTGCCCTGGCGTCACGATGTCGTCCCGCGATTTGGTGCCATCGATCGCGACGGACACGGTGCGTGCGCGGTCGGCGGCGGAGATACCCGTCGATACTCCCTCACGCGCTTCGATCGAGGTCGTGAACGCCGTCTCATGCCGCGTACGGTTGTTGCGGCTCATCAGGTCGAGCCCGAGTTGCTCGACGCGCTGACGCGTCATCGCCAGACACACCAGTCCACGCCCGTGCGTCGCCATGAAGTTGATCGCGTTCGGCGTAGCCATTTGCGCCGGGATGATCAGGTCGCCTTCGTTCTCGCGATCCTCATCGTCGACGAGAATGAACATCCGGCCATTGCGCGCCTCGTCAATAATCTCTTCGGCGGACACGATCACCGGGCGCTCGTCGTTGGCGGAGAGGAAGCTGTCGAGCTTGCCAAGGGTCTCGGCGGTCGGGTTCCAGCTGTCATCGAGGCAGTCGCGGAGGGAATTGGCGTGCAGCCCGGCGGCGCGGGCGAGCGCGGTGCGGCTCATGCGATTTTCGGCGACGAGGTCGCGGACGCGATCAATGGTCTGGTTACTCATGCGACTCGGTGTATCACATCGTAATGTTATTACCACAATATAATGTGCTATCGCCCTTCGATCGCTGTGATGATTTGGTCGAGCCAGCGCTTCGGCTTTGTGCGCCGGCCGATGTCGGCGACGAATTCCTGACCTCGGGAGACCACACGAAGCCGCTTGCGTGGAAGCCACCGCGCCGGGTCATCATGATAACTGAGCCCGCCCGGCTTGAGCCAGTCGGGCCGAGCCCAAATGCTCGGCTTTTCTCCAGCCGCAGTCAGGCGAAGAATGTCGGCCGCGGACGAAGCAGTCCGGCCATTCCCGACATAAATAACGTCGTTGAGGGCGTAGGGCGCGATGGCGTGCGGATGCCCTTGGCGGACCAATTCCGCGCGCCGGGCTTCGTCCAAATCCGCCACGACAAGCACCTCGGCTATCTCGAGAAAGCCGAAAATCCGGTGGTGGGGCGGCTCGCTCTCCGCGCGGAACAGGCCGAAGAACACGAAGACATCGCCCACGCCCACCCCGCGATTGGCAAGGTGCGTCTGCGCCGCGCCGCATTGGCCGAAAAGGCACGTTCCGTCCGAAAGAAACATGGGATCGTGGTGACATTCCTCGTCGCCCGAATGCCGACCGCGACTGGCGCGCGCGACGTGATCCCCGAGTCCGAGATCATTCCACCTGGTTCCCGAGCCGCCGCTGCTTGGAATCGGGAGACTTATCGGGCGGCCGTCGACGAACGGCGAAGGCCCGCCGCCCGACGAACTGTCAAAGCCCTTGCGACTGAAGATTATTTTCACGCTTCGGGGAGCGGTATCGAGAGGCTGGCCGCCGCGCGAAGGATCGCATCGTTGTCGTGCACAAAGCGCCCTGCAGCCTTGCGCATGGCCAGTGCGAGCGCCGCCTTGGCGACCGTCTCGGCAGCAATCGAGCGGTAGGCGCGGCGCCGCCCGTGGAGCAGGAGATCGGTAAACGGGCTCGCCAGGATGCCGACCCGCTCAAGCGGCCGGCGCTCGGCTGAGCGCTTGCCGCGCAGTAGTCCGGGGCGCAGCACGTCGAGCCGCTTGAAGCGCAGCTTGCCAAGTTCGGCCTCGACCTGGCCCTTTGTACGCAAGTACACCGCTTTCGACAGCGCGTTCGCCCCTGCCGAACTCACCACGACGAACCGCTCGACACCATGAGTCTTGGCAGCTTGGGCCGCCTCGAGCACCAAATCGTAATCGACCGCGCGAAAGGCGTCTTCCTGGCGACCCGCCTTCTTCCAGGTCGTGCCAAGCGCGCAGATCACGGCGTGCGGGCGAACCGCCTCGAACACGTCGCCCCATTTGGCCGGCTCCGCGACAAACATCTCCATTCGCGCACCAGTGGGAAGCGGCGCCTCGCGGCGAGCGACCGCGACGAGGCGCACGTCCTCGCGCCCGACTGCGAGTTCCATGACCTCGCCGCCGATCAACCCCGTCGCGCCGACGAGGGCAATCAGGAGCGGCTCAGACATTGCGCAGTCCTTCTGGCGCGCGGCCAAATATTTCAGTGCACTGGCGGATCGCAAAACGGTCGGTCATGCCGGCGATAAAATCGGCGAGGTGCCGGCTGCGCTCAGGCTCGCTCTCGGGCAGAGCCACGCGCCAATCGTCGGGAAGTTTGCCGGGGTCCTGATCATAGGCTGCGAACAACCGCGAAACGATGTCGCGCGCCCGGCTCGCCGCCATCAACTGTTCGGGATGATAGTACAGCCGCTCATACATGAAGGACTTTAGAGCGCGCTCTTCCTCCGCTATTGCGCACGAAAAGCCGGCTAGCTGGCCTGGATGCGCGCGCACCTCGGCGACGCTGCGCATGCCCTTCGCATTGGCGCGGGTGGTTTCGATGACGTCGTTGACCATGAGTCCGATCCGGCTGCGCACGAGTTCGCGCAGACGCTGGTCGACACTTGCCGAAGGATACCGCTTCTCGATCGCACGGTA
Source organism: uncultured Alphaproteobacteria bacterium (assembly GCA_963740025.1). Taxonomy (GTDB): domain Bacteria; phylum Pseudomonadota; class Alphaproteobacteria; order Sphingomonadales; family Sphingomonadaceae; genus Tsuneonella. Next base: position 72,316 of record CAVUCI010000002.1, on the reverse strand, counting down.
CTGGTCGGCGATTGCGGGCAGTTCCAGAAGGTCGTCGAGGAGCAGGAAGCCAGCACGCAGGCCATCGTCGATGTCATGGTTGTCGTAAGCGATGTCATCGGCGATCGCGGCGACCTGCGCTTCCAGGGTCGGCCAGTTGCCGAGGTCGAGCGGGAACGTGTCGTCGAGTTGCGCCAGTGCCCAGTTTGGCGTCGCGACCGGTCCGTTGTGCTTGGCGAGCCCCTCCAGCAGATCCCACGACAGATTGAGCCCCGGATAGTTGCAGTACGGTGTCTCGAGGCGCATCAGCACGCGCAGGGTATGCGCGTTGTGATCGAACCCGCCGCGCGTCGCCATCGCTTCCTGCAAGGCGTCCTCGCCAGCGTGTCCGAACGGCGGATGGCCGATGTCGTGCGCGAGGCAGAGCGCTTCGGTGAGATCCTCGTCCAGACCGAGCGCTCGGGCCACTACCCGGCCGATCTGCGCAACCTCCAGGCTGTGAGTGAGGCGGGTACGATAATGGTCGCCGTCCGGCGCAATGAATACCTGGGTCTTGGCCTTGAGACGGCGGAAGGCGATTGAATGAACGATCCGGTCGCGGTCGCGCTGGAATTCACTGCGCGGACCGCGAGTGCCCTCGCGGTTCTCGGCGAACTCGCGGCCGCGGCTGGCGGCGGGATCGGCTGCGTAGGGAGCTAGCGTCATGCGTGGCTCGCGGTTAGTCGGCGGACCCTCCGCGGGCAACGGGAACAGCACCGGAACATGCGCGCCCCTCCTGCAAAAGCGGGCCGCGCATCTCCATGACGCGCGGCCCGCAGGTCATCCGGCCCGGTGCGACCCGCCGGAGTGCCCTATAGGACGATCGGATCAGTGAACGCCGAAGGTGTCCGGGGTGCTATCTTTGTCCCCGGTGATCACACCCCCGCTCTTCACGGTGCCCAGCAGCAGAATACCGGCAAGGTGCGGCGTCGCCATCGAGGTTCCGCTGAGGGTTGCATAGGACTGACCCTTGTAGGTCGAGAGGATCGACACGCCCGGCTCTGCATAATCGACCGGCGGATTGCCGTAGTTCGAGAACGAAGCCATCTTTCCGCTGCTGTCGACTGCCGAAACGGTGTAGACGTTCGGACCGTTCGCACGCGCCGGCGAATGGTTGTTGGCATCGTCGTTTTCGTTGCCCGCGGCGAGTGCGAACTTGACGCCACTCGACGACGCGGCATCGATGACCGCCTGATCGAGCGCAGTCGACACGCCACCTCCCAGGCTCATATTTGCGACGTCGCCCGAGCGACCATGGGCCGCGACGAAATCTACGCCCGCGATAACGCCGGAGTTTGATCCGGAACCGCGACGGTCAAGCACACGCACAGGGACGACGGTTGCCCCTGCCGCCACGCCCACCACGCCGATGCCGTTGCCCTTGATGGCCGCGATCGTGCCAGCAACGTGCGTGCCGTGGCCATTCTCATCCTCGACGCTACGACCGGCATAGTAAGCGCCACGCGCGGTATCGACGTGCAGGTCCGGATGACTCGAGTCGATACCAGTGTCGATGATCCAGGCAACGTTCGGCCCGGTATAATTCACCCCGCCATTGACTGCCGAGATACCGGGCGGAGTTTTTTCGGCCGGTTGAGTGGTGCCGCCGCCTCCACCACCCGGCTTACCCTTCGGGGCCAGAACGACGCTCATCACTTGGTCCTGTTCGCAATAAGCGATGTTCGGATTGCTGCGGCGCATGTTCGCCATACCCTCTTCGGACATGTTGGCCGAGAACCCTCGAATCGAATTCTTGTAGATGTGGCCGACGGCGCCCCCTTGCGCCTTTGCTGCGGCATTGGCCCTTCCCGCGACCTCTTCCTTTCCTACGGCGTTCTTCTTGAAAACGCATATCCATGCGTTGGGAATCTTTTCCCCCGCGTGCGCCGGCGTGGCAGCGAGTGCCATCGCGAATGCAATACCACTTACGGTCGCGCTGCGACCAGCAACCCGGTTTGTCATAATCGTCCCTTCCCTCATCAAGGACGGACAGAATGACGCAGCGCGACCCAAAGTGAATAGACAAACATCATTACCCAGTTCGCAAGCAAACGGTTCGTCGCGCGGGAGCCTCTATTCGCCGTTCAGGAGCCATTCGACGCCGGCCCGGCAATGCGCCCGCGTTGAGTCGAATACCGGGAGCACGTTGGCATCGACGTCGACGATCATCGATAGCTCTGTGCAGGCGAGCACGATAGCTTCGGCCCCTTCGCGCTCCTTGATCGTGATCCAGGTCTTCATAGCCCGCTCTGCATCGCGCGTTGCCTTGCCGCGCATCAATTCGTCGTAGATGATCCGGTCGATCATCTCGACCTGGTCCATATCGGGGGGCAACAGATCGACGCCGTGGCTGACCAGACGCCGACGGTAAAAGCTCTCCGTCATCACGTTGCGGGTGCCAACGAGTGCCGCACTCTTAACGCCTGCGGAGTGCATCTCGCGCCCGACGCAGTCGGCGATGTGGATCACCGGCACCTCGGCGGCCTCCACCACACGGTCGTAGACCTTGTGCATCGAATTTGCACAGATCAGCAACGCGCCTGCACCTGCGTCCACGAGCCTCCGGGCGCTGCCGCCGAGGACTTCGGCAGCCCGATCCCACCCGGAATCCTCCTCGATTGCCCGTAGCGTAGAAAAGTCCAGGCTTTCGATCAGCAGCGGCGCGCTCGCCTCGGGTGCTACCTTGCGCTGGATGCCGCGGTTGAGGAATTCATAGTAGTCGCGGGTGGAGGCCCAGCTCATGCCCCCGATCAGCCCCAATTTGCGCAATTCGTCACTCCCTTCGCGTGCCCCCATCGGCCGGATTAGCGGCTCACAAGCCCGCGCGTCCACCGGCGGAGGCGGTGGCGAGCGTGGATATCCAGCGATCGACGGTCTCAATGCCTTCCTCGTGCAAGGTCGACTTGCCGAGCTCGGGCATCGCCACCCCACCTTCAAGGCTGCTCATGCGGTGGGCGAGGATCGATTGCTCGGGATGCCCGGGAACGACGTCGAACAGTAGGTCGCCTGCCCCGCGCCCCGCGGCGACAGGCCTTTTCATGATCCCGATCTTTTGCGGGTCGGACTGCTCCCAGCGCAGGTCGAGGCCGGAATTCGAAGCGGTCGCGCCGGGCTGATGACAATGAGCGCAGTTAACGTCGAGGTAGCCGCGGGCTGCGTCTTCAGCGGATACCGTTTGACGATCCTCCCACAACGGAACCGGGTGCGCGATCGGGGGAACGGAGTGGAGATAGCCGTGTTGCGCGAAGGCGGTCAGCCACTCGTTCGAAAGATTGCGCGCCTTGGGCCCGATCGGGGTCACGACACCGTTGAGCCCGTGGCATTCCTTGCATTGATTCTTGTTTGGCACGCGATAATCGATCGCCTCGCCCTGCGGGGTAATGACCGGCACACGCGCGCCCGCAATCGCCAGCTTTGCGTCGGTCTGCGCCTCGTCCCACAGATACGGAAGTGCGACCCAGCCGCTCTCTCGGTGAAGGAGCACGCGCGTTTCCACAAGGTGGCGCTTGCCGTCCCTGGGAAACGCGAAGGTCTTGATAAGGGCCGAGCCGACCGGCAGCTCGAGTAACCCTTCCCCCACTGCCCGGGCCTGCATGCCCGGCGGGACATAGACGAAACGCAGCTTCTCAGCTCCGTCCGACCACAAAGGGGTATTGAGGCGATAGGGCACGACGCCCTTGCCCGGCAGTTGGGCGGGTGCGTCGGCAAAGAATCCGTAGGCCGACAGAGAGGGAGGCATCCCGTCGTCGAGTATCGCCGCCTGGTCGACCGAACCGACCGGGGTCGCTCGCGCGACGAGCGCACCGAGCAACGCCGCGCAGGCGGCCATAAGGAAGGCGAGGGAGCGGATCATTTGAGGCGCGCGTCGATCTCCGCAGAGGCACCGATATTGGCGCGGTCGACAGCGTCGGCATAAGCCACGAACGTCGCGGGCGCTGGCTTGGCGTCGTCCGGCCCCTGGCCCTGCTTCGTCAGTGCAAGCGTCCAGCCGTTCATGGACGGATCGACCGTCAACGCACCATCGCCGAGTCCGTCCCACATGACTGGCGGTAGCGCACCGCCGAACATCGCCACGAGCTGCTCGCCGCCTCCGATCTGCGGGTCGGTGCCGTTGCCGCGCGTCGTGTTCGCGCCAATCGCGACCTTGCGCGGATACGGATTGTAGCGGGTGTCGTCGTAGGGGCGGGGATAGGCGACGACCATGACGGCCGAGGTCGGATTACCAGTAATCGTGTTGCCCTCGACCGTCACGGCGTCGTTGGCCATGACCATCACGCCCGTTCCGCGGCGCACGCCGGCCACGATGTTCCCCTTTGGCGCGAAGTTCGGCGTGTCGTTGTCGACCACAAGGTTGTCGCGGATCAGCACATTGCCACCACCCATCACCGGCAGGCTGGGCAAGTCGAACACCAGGATGCCACCCGTGTTGCGCGTGACGAGGTTCGCTTCGACGAGCGCGTCGCGGCTGTTCTCGATCTCGATACCCGCGACGTTTGCTTCAGCAAGCGAGTTGCGCACGGTAATCTTGCGGCTTTGGCCGACATAGATACCGGCATCCGACGCACCAGAAACCTGAACGCCATCGATCAGCACGTCGGTGCTTTCGACTGGATAGATGCCATAGGCCCCGTTGGTTTCGAGCGGGCCCCCTGTCCACGTTACCCGCACACGGTTGTAAACGATGCCGTCAGCGCCCTTGGACTTGATTCCGTCACCCTTGGGGTTCTCGATTGCGAAGTCGCGCAAGGTCACCTTGTCGCTGGTGACGAGCAGGCCTTCGCCCGCGCCCTTCTGAGAGGTGAAGTCGAGCACGGTCGCGTCCATCCCGGCACCGCGGACGATTACCCCATCGACATCGAGGCTGAGCCCGTCGTCGAGCGCAAAGCGACCTGGGCCAAGCACAATCTCGTCGCCCGGCTCCGCCAGAATCAGCGCTTCCTGGAGTCGCGCCTGAGCGTCTTCTCCGGCGGCTACGTCGTGTGTCGCGGCGAGCGCGGGCGATGCGGCGGCGACGAGCGCCAGCGGTGCAATCAGGATCGTTCTCATGGGTGGCAAGCTGCTACTGACAGGTCTGTTAGTCAACGCTGAACAGTAGGCCTTGCCAGACTCGGCAGCGAAGCGCACTCTTCGATCGACGGTCCTTTGGGTAGAGGAGCCTTGTCCATGCGTTTCAAATTGTTGCTAGGTACGGTGTTGTTGGTCTCCGCCGTTCCCGCGCTGGCGGAACAGTGGGACTTCGTGCTGGTCAACAAGACCGGCAAAACGATCAAGCTGGTCGAGATTGCTCAGGCTGGCAGCGGCGCTTGGAAAAAGGATATCCGCGATGAAGAAATTCGCGGCGAGTGGAACATCAAGCCCGGCGCGGATTACACGGTTCACTTCGAAAAGGGCGATAACGTCTGCAAATACGACGTCAGGCTGACTTTCGACGGCGAGGACACGCCAGTTACCTGGCCCGGCTTCGACACTTGCAAGTACGCCTTCGGCGACTTCATGCTGACCAACGGCGTGCCTTCGGTGAAGGGTAGCTGATCCGGCGCTCCTACCGGAACGCGCAAATCGCCGCGGCAGCGGCAACGACGCGCAGCGCCTCCGGATCTTCGACCCGGCGGAGTCTTTCCAGCGCGTCGCGTGGCGAACGCGGTCGCTCGCTTTCCCCGTTCTCTGGCGCCAACCGCTGAAGCTTGCGAAGCTGCGCCAGGGTCAACCGGTCCGCCATCCGCTCACCCATGCACGCGGCGAGCGGTTGCGGCAAACCGTGCGCTACAAGCGTGCTTTCGACACGCGAAGCGGTCACCCGGTCGAATCCGCCGGATAACCACCACACGGCGGCGCCGACAAGCGCGACGAGAACCAACACGAACAGACTCCGGCGCATGGCGCGTTCAGTCCATCGCCTTGACGATATCCTCGACCATTTTCTTCGCGTCGGCGAGTAACATCATCGTCTGATCCATGTAGAATACGTCATTATCGACGCCGGCATATCCGACGCCGCCCATCGAACGCTTGATGAAAAACACCTGCTTGGCCTTGTCGACGTCGAACACCGGCATGCCGTAGATCGGCGATGACTTGTCAGTCTTGGCTGCCGGATTGACGACGTCGTTCGCGCCGATGATGAAGGCCACGTCGGCCTGCGCGAATTCGCTGTTGATGTCCTCCAACTCGAACACCTTGTCGTAGGGGACTTGCGCCTCAGCCAGCAGCACGTTCATGTGCCCCGGCATGCGGCCCGCGACCGGGTGGATCGCGAACTTCACCTCGACGCCCTTTTCCTCCAGGATGTCAGTCATCTCGCGCAGGGCGTGCTGGGCCTGCGCGACCGCCATGCCATAGCCCGGGATGACGATAACCTTTTCCGCCTGCTCGAGCATGAAGGCAGCGTCGGCCGCGCTGCCCTGCTTGTAGGGACGCTGCTCTTTCGCCTCGCCCGTGACCGCCGCCTCCGCGCCAAAGCCGCCCGCGATGACGGAGATGAAACTGCGGTTCATCGCACGGCACATGATGTAGCTGAGGATTGCACCGGAGCTGCCGACGAGCGCGCCGGTGATGATCATCGCAGTGTTGTGCAGGGTGAACCCCATCGCCGCCGCAGCCCAGCCGGAATAGCTGTTGAGCATCGAGACGACGACCGGCATGTCCGCCCCGCCGATCGGGATGATCAACAGAAAGCCGATCACGAAGGCGGCAGCCAGGATTGCCCAGAACAGCCACCCCTCGCCCGGCCCCGCGCTCGCTGCCAACGCAAACGCCGCGGTGCCCGCCAGTATGGCGAGCAGTGTGCCAAGATTGATCACGTGACGGCCCGGCAGCAGGATCGGCGCGCCGCTCATGTTGCCATTGAGCTTCGCGAAAGCGATGACCGAGCCCGAGAACGTGATCGCACCGATCGCCGCGCCGAGCATCATCTCGATCCGGCTGACCGCGAGAATATTGTCGTCCATCCCGAGGATGCCAAACGCGCTCGGATTGAGGAACGCTGCCACCGCGACGAGAACCGCCGCAAGACCAACCAGCGAATGAAACGCCGCGACCAGCTGCGGCATCGCAGTCATCGCGATGCGCCGCGCGATGACCCAGCCAACCGCACCGCCGATCGCTATGGCCGCGAGGATTTCCAGCGCGGTCGTCGCATCGATGGTAACCGCCATGGTGTCAGCGGCCGTCATCTCGGTGGTCATCGGGAAGTGCGTTATCAACGTGGTAACAACCGCAATCGCCATACCGACCATGCCGTAGCGATTGCCCGCGCGGCTAGTCGCTGGGCTCGAAAGACCGCGCAGCGCGAGGATGAACAGGATTCCCGCGGCAAGATAGGCCAACGCTACCCACGGGTTCACCGCGTGGGCCGCATCCGCCGCGGTCGAAAGGTCGGTGGCCCGCTCCGCCGGAAACGCGCTCACGCCTTTTTCTCCGGAGCCGGTGCCGGCTTGTCCTTCTTCTTGTACATCGCAAGCATCCGGGCGGTCACCGCGAACCCGCCGAAGATGTTCACGCTCGCCAGCGCCACCGCCAGCAGTCCGAGCCACTTGGCGCTGGGGCTACCCGCCGCCGCGCTCGCGATCAGCGCACCGACCACAATCACCGATGAAATCGCGTTGGTCACCGCCATCAGCGGCGTGTGGAGCGCCGGGGTCACCGACCAGACGACGTAATAGCCGACGAAACATGCCAGCACGAAGATCGACAGGATCGAAATGAAGTCCACTCTGGGTCCCCTCCCCCGGGTCCGATATTATTGTGCCTTCAGCCTCTCGCTGACCACTTCGCCACCCTTCGTGAGCCGGATGGCATCGCCGATCTCCTCGTCGAGCACCGGCTTACCGGCATCCTTGTCCCAGAAGGCCGAGAGGAAGTTGAACAGGTTGCGCGCGAACAGCGCGCTGGCGTCCGCCGCGAGCGAAGCGGGCGTGTTCGAATAGCCGATGATCTTCACGCCGTGCTTCTCGGTCACCTGGTCGGCGACCGATCCTTCGACGTTGCCGCCTTGCGCCACGGCGAGGTCGTAAATCACGCTGCCCGGTTTCATCGTCGCGATCTGCGCGTCCGAGATGAGGCGCGGCGCGGCGCGGCCGGGGATCAGGGCGGTCGTGATGACGATGTCCTGCTTTGCGATGTGGCCGGACACCAGCTCGGCCTGCGCCTTCTGGTATTCCTCGCTCATCTCGGTGGCGTAGCCGCCTGCGCCCTCGCCCTCAATTCCGGCGACGTTCTCAACGAAAATAGCTTTGGCGCCGAGCGACTGAATCTGCTCCTTCGTGGCACTGCGTACGTCGGTCGCGGAGACTTGCGCGCCTAAGCGCCGCGCGGTCGCGATCGCCTGCAGGCCAGCGACGCCTACCCCCATCACGAAAACCTTCGCCGCCTGCACGGTGCCGGCTGCGGTCATCATCATGGGAAATGCGCGGCCGTATGCATCGGCCGCAGCGATTACCGCCTTGTATCCGGCGAGGTTCGACTGGCTGGACAGCACGTCCATGCTCTGCGCGCGGGTGATCCGCGGCATGAATTCCATCGCCAGCGCCTCGTACCCGGCTTTCGCGTAGGCTTCGACGCGGTCCTTGCGGCCGAACGGATCGAGGATTGCCGCGATCCACGCGCCGGGCTTTGCGCCGGCCAGCGAGGCCACATCGGGCGCCTGAACGCCCATAACGATGTCGGCCCCTTTCACGACATTCTTCGCGGAGCCGACCTCGGCCCCGGCCTCGGAGTAGGCAGCGTCGGGAATGCTGGCTGACACGCCCGCCCCACTCTCGACCGCGACTGTCGCGCCAAGGCCGATGAATTTCTTCGCGGTTTCCGGCGTAAGCGCCACGCGGGTTTCGCCCAGCGCGGCTTCCTTGAGGACGGCGATCCGCAATGCGCGCGCTGTCAGTTCGAGATCAGCAGGACGATTATCAAGGCGATGATCGCGATAATCGGGACCGACCATTTGAGCAAGTTGACGAAGCCGCCGTAAGTACCTTGGTGCGCCTTCATGTCGTTGCCGGTTGCCATGTCTGTATTCCCCTGGGATTCACAATGCGGCGCTGTCCTATCGCGGGCCGCCTGCGCGCTCAAGCCTGCTTGCAGTCTTAAGCGGACCTTTACCCCTGTCCCCTATTGGGAACGTCTGTTTCGGGACGGGACACGTTTGCGCGATGACCGAGGGTGACAACCGCCTGTTGATGCTGATCGACGATGAGCCGGCGCAAAGCCGCCTCATCTCCGCGCTCGCCGCTCGCGAGGGATGGCGCACTATCGTGGTCGGCGATTCGGAGACCGCAATCGCTACGCTCGGCACGCGGCAGGGCATGCAGCTGTCGGCGATCATCCTGGATCAGTGGGTACCCGGCGACGATGCCTGCCGCCTGATCGAGGAACTGAAAGCCCGGCGTCCCGCGCTCCCCATCCTGATGCTCACCGCCAGCGCCAGCCCTCTCCTCGCGGTCGAGGCGATGCGCGCAGGCGCGACCGACTACCTGATAAAGCCGGTAGCGCCCGACCGGCTGATGCATGCCTTGCGCACCGCATCCAAGCGCGAAGCCCCCCGCGACGAGCTCCAGCCGCTGACCGAGAAGCTGGGCACCGTGCTCGACTTCGATGCGATGATCGGCACGGCGCCAAACTTCCGCGCAGCGCTCGCGAAGGCGGCGAAGTCGGCCCGCGGTCACGGCAACGTTCTGGTCGAGGGCGAGACCGGGACCGGCAAGGAAATGCTGATTCGCGCAATGCACGCGGCCAGCCCGCGCGCCAAGGCGCCGTTCCGGCTGATCAATGCCCGTTCGGTGCCGGCAAACTCGATCGAATCCGTCCTGTTCGGCCATGAGCAGAACGCGTTTCCCGGCGCGTTCGAGCGGCAGATGGGCGCATTGCAGCAATGCGATGGCGGCACCCTGGTGCTTGATGAGGTCGATCGGCTTTCGATGACCGTACAGGAACGGCTGGCTGAGGTGCTGGAAACGGGCGTCGTCCGTCCGCTCGGTGCGCGGCACGGCTTCAAGATCGATCTAAGGGTGATTTCGGCTAGCAACCTGCCGCTGACGACGCTCGGCGATTTGGGGTATTTTCACCCTGCGCTCCACGCGCAGCTCGCCGCGACGACGATCACGCTCCCGCCGCTACGCGAGCGCACAGGTGACATCCCGGCGCTTTCGCGCCATTTCCTGAACCGCATCGGCGAGCAACCGGGCCTCCGGTCGCTGACGATCACCGACAGCGCGCTGGCGCTGCTGGCAGCGTTCGACTGGCCGGGCAACGTGCGCCAGATGCAGGCAGTACTTTTCCGGGCGGCAGTGTTCTGCGACGGCGACGCGCTGACGTCCGAGAGCTTCCCGCAGCTCTCCGAAATGCTCGGCGAGCCCGTCGAGAGTCGCGATCCGCGCCAGGATGGCGTCGGCGTCATGCTCTACAACGTGGATGGCAACTTGCGCAGCCTCGAGGAGATCGAGGCCGACGTGATTCGCCTCGCCATCGGTCATTACCGCGGCCGGATGACCGAGGTCGCGCGCCGTCTCGGCATTGGCCGGTCGACGCTCTATCGCAAGCTCGGCGATCTCGGGATCGACAACGCCGCCTGATCCGCTAGTCGGGATCACATGAGCGATCCCAAACTCGATTTTTCCGGCCGCACCGCCCTTGTCACCGGCGCCGGCTCGGGCATCGGCGCAGCCGTCGCCCGCTGGCTCGACGCCCACGGCATCGCGGCGCTGCACCTCGTCGACATCAAGGGCGACGGGATCGAAGCGCTCGATCTGTCGTGTGACGTGACTACCCATATTCACGACGTCTCCGATCCGCAGTTCTGGGGCGGGTTCGAGCGAGCCGTCGGCAAGCTCGACCATGCCGTGGTCAACGCGGGCATCGGCAGCGGCGGGCAGATCGCCGAACAGTCGTTCGAGGACTGGCGGCGGGTAATGGCGGTCAATCTCGATGGAGCGTTCCTTACGCTCGCCGCCGCAATCCGGCTGATGCGCACCAATGGTTCGGGTTCGGCCGTCGTCACCAGTTCGATCACCGCGATCAAGCCGGTCGCCGGGATTGGCGCTTACGGGATCGCAAAAGCGGGCGTCGCGCACATGGCGCGGATAGCGGCGGCGGAAAACGCCGCGCTCGGCATCCGCGTCAACGCGGTCGCGCCCGGCGGTGTCGACACCGCGATCTGGGATGCGGGCGAAGCCTTTCGTGAGGCGGTCGCCGAACACGGACGCGAGGCCGCGATTGCCGGAATGGGTGCGAGCCATCCTCGCGGGCGGTTCGCGACGCCGGACGAGATCGCCGGCGACATCGGCTATCTTCTCAGCGATATGTCCGCAAACGTGACCGGCGTGGTGCTCAACACCGACGGCGGTTACTCGCTCTAGCGGAACAAGGCTCGCCGCTCCCCGTTCGACTGGAAACCACTCGTACGGGAATTTCTCCGATGGACATCGTCGACTGCATCCTCGCCGACCATGCGCGCCAGCGCTATTACTTCGCCGCCCTCGACCAGGCGCGCGACAAGCCCGAAGTGCTCGGCAAAGTGTTCGATCGCCTGAAGAATTTCCTCGAGGCCCATGCCGAAGCGGAAGAGCTCTATTTCTACCCAACCCTGCTCGAAATGGGCAAAGGTGCGGTCGATTCCGAAAGCGCCGAGGACACCACCGAGGACGCGATCGACGACCATAACAAAATCGCCAAGGCGGCCGAGGCCGCGATGAAGGAAAAGGTCGGTTCGGACGCCTGGTGGAAATGCGTCGACAAGTGCAATTACCACAACTCCGAGCACATGAGCGAGGAAGAGCGTCAGGGGCTGACCGATTTCCGCCGCCGTGTACCGCTGGAAAAGCGGGTCGAGCTGGGCCTGCAATATCTCGCTTTCGAAACCGGTCATTCGGGTGAATACGATCGCGAGGAGAAGAATCCCAAGGCGTACATCGAGGAAAACGAAGCGGTCTGACCGGGTGCGGAAACGCTAGTCAGGCAGCGAGGTAAAGTCCGTCAGCGCTGCATCGCGCAGCCCGCGCCAGACGTTGCGGGCCTGCACGGTTTCGGCGACATCGTGCACTCGCACCAACTGCGCCCCCGCGTCCATCGCCTTGAGCGCGAGCGCCAGACTACCGCCGAGCCGCTGGTGCGCCGCTGCCTCGCCCGAGAGCGCACCGATCATCCGCTTGCGACTTGCACCCACCATCAGCGGCTGGCCGAGCGCGTGAAACAGCGGCAGCGCGTTCATGAGCGCCAGGTTGTCGGCCAAGGTCTTGCCAAAACCCAGCCCCGGATCGAGCACGATCTTTTCGCGCGCCAAGCCCGCAGCGATCGCCTCGTCGCGTCGCGCGGCCAGCCAGTCGAATACATCGAAAACCACGTTGTCGTAGTCCACGTCGGCATGAAGGTCCTCACCGGAACCGGGCGCGTGCATCAGCACCACCGGACAGCCGCGCTTCGCAACAAGGTCCGCCATCATCGGATCGTGCCGCATCGCCGAGACGTCGTTCGCCATGTGGGCGCCCTTGTCGAGCGCCGCCTGCATCACAGCGGCCCGGCGTGTATCGACCGCGATCGCTGCGCCCATCGCCGCGCAATATTCGACTGCCGGTAAGACGCGGGCGATCTCGTCGCCCTCCCATACTGCTGCGGAGCCCGGCCGGGTACTCTCACCGCCGATGTCGACCAGCGCCGCGCCCGCCTCGAGCATCCGTGCCGCGTGCGCAGCGCCTTCTTTAGGGTTCTCGAGGAACTTGCCGTCGTCGGAAAAACTGTCGGGCGTCACGTTGAGAATGCCGGCGACCTGCGGCTGGTCGAGCCGGATCGTCCGCTCGCCAAGCTGAAGCGGCGGATGCGCGGTGCGTAGCGCGGCCCACTGGGCCTCCGCCTGGGGGCCAAGGTCTTCGGGAAGTCCTGCGAAAGTGTCGGCCGCGCTTTCGGGCGTGAACCGCTGACGTGAAACGATCTTTCCTGTTCGCCGGACGACCGCAGCGAAACTGTGGGCGTAGACCAACCCGCCCGCCAGGCGCACACAGTCACCCCCTTCGGCTTGCGGACTGGCCGCAAGGCCGATGGGCATGAGGTAAAGGCGATCGGTCATGCTGACGCCTTCGCGGTTGGGAATTGCGAAATCAATCCTCGTTCGCGAGCAGCCAGAGCTGCCGCGCCGCATCGATCGGCTTCACCTCGCCATCCGCCTCGTAGTGCCAGAACGACCAGCCGTTGCAGCTCGGCGCGGCCTGCAGGTCCTTGCCCAGACCGTGGATCGAACCGCTCGCCTTGTCGTGCACAAGCGACCCGTCGGCGCGCACAGTGGCAATCCAGCGGCGCCTCTTGTCGAATACCTTGGTACCCGGTGGGATGAGGCCGGCCTCGACAAGCGCGCCGAACGCCACCTTGGGCGCAGCGCGCGGGCTCTGCATAGTCGCAAGCGCACTTTCGTCGAGCGGCAACTCCTTCGCGATCCGCTTGGTCGCGACCTCACGGTAGGTGGATTCGCGTTCGCAACCGATCCATTCCCGGCCCAGCCGCTTTGCGACCGCGCCGGTGGTGCCGGTGCCGAAGAACGGGTCGAGCACGACGTCGCCCTTCTCGGTGGTGGCCAGCAGTACGCGATAGAGCAGCGCCTCGGGCTTCTGCGTCGGGTGCGCCTTGGTGCCGTTTTCCTTGAGCCTCTCCTGCCCCGAGCAGATCGGGATAGTCCAGTCGCTCCGCATCTGCAGCTCGTCGTTCAGCGTCTTCATCGCGCGGTAATTGAACTGGTAGCGGCTCTTCTCGCCCATACTCGCCCAGATCAGCGTCTCGTGCGCGTTGGTGAAGCGGGTGCCCTTGAAGTTGGGCATCGGGTTGGTCTTGCGCCAGACAACGTCGTTGAGGATCCAGAATCCCAGGTCCTGCAGGATCGCCCCGACGCGGAAGATGTTGTGGTAGCTGCCAATGACCCACAGCGCGCCGTCGGGTTTGAGGACACGGCGCGCCTCGGTCAGCCAGGCACGGGTGAAATCGTCGTAGGCGCGGAAGCTCGAGAACTGATCCCAGTGATCGGTAACTGCGTCGACATGACTGCCGTCAGGCCGGGCGAGATCGCCGCCGAGCTGGAGGTTGTAGGGTGGATCGGCAAACACGAGATCGACGCTGGCGTCCGGCAAGCGCTGCATCGCCTCTACGCAATCGCCCGCCAGAATGCGCCCGACAGGCAGATCCACCGGTGCTGCAACCGCTTCCGACACGCGTCGCGCGCGGACCTTCGTGGTCTCCAGGACCCCCATTCCGTCATTCCCCCTGATTTAACTTATCCACAGGGTGAGTCCTCGCGGACTCCGCGTCAAGCCGGGAGTTTGAACGAAAGTCGTTAATGTCTTGCGAACTGATACGGAACAGAAGGTGTCCCCCACAAGATGTTGAGTCCGCGCCGAATCATGCGACTCGACATCGTGGGGTGTGGCGCGGAAGACTCGCTCCGCCGGTTTCGGGTTGCTCCGGCTGAAGCGCTCTCGCATAATCGTTCTTCGGGCGCATTGATTGAGGGGATCTGTCATGGCGCTCGAAGTCATCGGCGCGGGTCTAGGCCGCAACGCGACGTTTTCGACCAAGTTCGCACTCGAGCGACTTGGGTTCGGTCCGTGTCACCACATGTCAGAGGTTTTTGCCGACGCGAGCCGCCAAATTCCGCTGTGGATCGAGGCCGGGAAGGGAAACCCCGACTGGGACGCGATCTTCGACGGCTTCCGGTCCACCACCGATCATCCGGCGTGCAACTACTGGCGCGAACTGGCCGAACATTATCCCGACGCCAAGGTCGTGCTCACCGTGCGCGATCCCGACAGCTGGTTCGACTCGGTCAGCGCGACGATTTACAATCCGGCAATGCAGTCGAACATGGCGGGCCATCCGGTCGGAGAAATGATGCGCCTGACGATCTTCGATCATTTCGGGGGCGGCGAAACCACGGATCGCGCATTCATGACCGACTGGTACGAAAGGCGTAATCAGGAGGTGATCGACACGATTCCCGCGGATCGCCTGCTCGTGTTTCATCCCAAGGATGGGTGGGAGCCGTTGTGCACGTTCCTGGGTGTGCCGGTGCCCGATGCGCTGTTTCCCCGGGTCAACAGCCGTGACGAACTGTCGGCGGCCAACGACGAGGCTGGAGGATTGCCGGCAGACTTCCCGACGCTGGAAAAATGGGGCCGCGACTACATCACGGCGATGCGCTCAAAGGCCTTCGCGGCCGCCGGTTAGCGCCCGCCGATGCCGATCGAGGTGATCGCCGCGGGCCTCGGGCGCAATGGCACTCTCTCGATGAAATTCGCGCTCGAGGTGTTGGGCTTCGGGCCATGCCATCACATGACCGAGGTCTTCGCGAACGGGCGACGGCAAATTCCGCTCTGGCTGGAAGCCGCGCGCGGCGATCCCGACTGGGACGCAATCTTCGCCGGTTACCGCGCGACCAGCGATTATCCTTCGGCGACGTACTGGCGCGAGATCGCCGCGCACTATCCGGACGCGAAGATCGTGCTCACCACGCGGGATCCCGACCGCTGGTTCGATTCGGTGAGCGAAACGATCTTCTCACGCTGGATGCAGGACGCACACGCGGACACGCCCGAGCACGTTTTGATGCAGGCGACCATCTTCGGCGCGATCGACGGTGACGTGACCGATCGGGGCTTTCTTACCGATTGGTACGTCCGGCGAAATCAGGCCGTAATCGACGGCATTCCGGCGGAGCGTCTGTTGCACTTCGACCTCGCGGCCGGTTGGAAGCCGCTCTGTGCCTTTCTAAACGTCCCCAACCGGCGATCGCTTTTCCGCGCGTCAACAGTCGTGAAGACCTTAGCCCGCGACCCCTGGGGCGGGGCTCCGTGCCGGCCGACCCGGAACTGCGCGAGCGGATGACCCAAACATATCTCGAATTCATGCGCCGCCGGGCATTCGCGCCGGAGCTTTAAGCAGGTTTCGACCGTCCACCGCCAATCATCGGCAAATCATCGGTTCTCCATCATTCACGTGAGGGCGAGAGCGGCGCACTCCTTGCGCGAACAAGGAGGCGAACATGAAGAACATCAGTCGGCGCAATGCACTGGCGGGCCTGGGCGTCGTCATGCTGTCGGGATGCAGCGGTGGCGGCGGTGGCGCATCGCAATCGACTTACGCCCCGCCGCCGCCGTCGCCCCCTCCTCCGCCACCGCCGCCACCGCCGCCGCCCCCAGCCCCGGTCGGGTCGTTCGGCAGGCTCGGGGCCACCGGCGCTACGAGCTATGCAATGTTGGCCTATTCGTTTCGTGGAGCCGGCAGCGGGTGGGATTTCATCGCCGAAGAGGGCAGCTACTCGACGAATCCGGGCCAGACTTTCCGCTTCGACCCCGCCCAAGGGTTGGTGCTGTCGGTCCGTCGCAACCCTTTACGATTATCCAGACGCGTACGGGATCGGGACGCCTCCGAACGCCGCACCGTCGACGGGCACGCAGGACTACTTCGTCGCCCGCGCGCCCGGCCAGAGATTGCAAGTCGATTTCGCCGCGAGAACGGTATCCGGCGCGATCAACGACTATTCAAACCCCGAGATGGCATGGACGCTCGACCAGGTCGTGCTTTCAGACGATCGAACGCGCTTCGCCGGGAAGCTGGTCAATCCTGTTACAGGCGCATTCGGAACGATCGAGGGTCGTTTCAACGGGCCGACCGGAGAAGTATTCATGCTCCTGGTCACCTTCGACAAGGACAGCTGGACGGGCCTGGCGATCGGCCAGCGCAACACCTAGCCGAAAGCCTTCAGGCGGCGAACAAGTCCGCCTGCGCCACCGGTGCGAAACTGCGGCGGTGGAGCGGGCACGGGCCGTGCTCGCGTAACGCCCGCAGGTGGGTCGGCGTCGAATAACCGACGTTGGTCTCCCAGCCGTAGAGCGGGTGGGCCTTAGCGTGTTCGCGCATGATCCGGTCGCGCCATTCCTTGGCAACGATCGACGCGGCGCCGATCGCCGGCTCCTTGCCGTCGCCGCCAACGATCGGCCGGGCAGCCCAGCGCCATTCGGGCCGTCGACCACTGGGAGTGAGGTTGCCGTCGACCAGCACGAGGTCGGGATCGCGCGCGAGCACTTCGGAAAGCCGCATGACAGCCAGCGTCATCGCCAGCATCGTTGCTCCGAAGATGTTAAGCCGATCGATGTCCTCGGCCTCGACCACCCCCACGCCCCATGCGCAGCGTCGCCTCACGCTGAGGTCGAGCCGGGCCCGCGTCGTAGCGCACAGTTTCTTCGAATCGTCGAGACCTGCCGGGCGCGGCTTGCACAGAGCTACCGCGGCTGCAACGACCGGCCCCGCGAGCGGGCCGCGCCCCGCCTCGTCCACCCCGACGACCAGCGGGGCGGAGCCGAATTGCGGATGAGGTGTTCCTGACAGCATGACCAAGCGACCGTTATCCCTTCCCCTCTTATTCCCTGCCCTGCTCGCGACCGCAAGTTGCGGCATGCAGTCAACCGGGGATTCGCCCGACGCCAACTCGACGCCGGCTCCGACGGCTATCGAGGCGCGACCCTTCACGGTGACCGCGCACGGGAGCTTCGACGAGCCATGGGCCGCCGCTGTCGCGCCCGGCACGAACGTGATTTTCATCACCGAAAGGCCCGGCACGATGAAATTCGTCGATCTGCCGAGTGGTCGAACCGGCACCGTTTCCGGTCTGCCGGACGTCGATTACGGTGGCCAGGGGGGTCTCGGCGACGTCGCCTTTTTGCCGTCGGAGAACAGCGCCACACTCGACAACCGCACGATCTACCTGAGTTGGGTCGAGGCGGGCGGGGGCGGTACCCGCGGCGCGGCAGTGGGTCGCGGCACGCTCATCTGCGATCAGCCGGATGCCTGCCGGGTCGAGGGATTGAACGTCATCTGGCGCCAGAAGCCCAAGGTGACTGGGCGGGGACACTTCTCTCACAGGATCGCCTTTTCTCCCGATAGTAAAACCATGTTCGTCTCCAGCGGTGAGCGGCAAAAAGGTGACCCGGCGCAGGATCCGCAAGTTAATCTGGGCAAGATCGTCCACCTCAACCTCAATGGTACGCCGGCTGGTGGCGGCAAGCTCGCGGACAGCGAGGCCGCACTGCCGGAAGTCTATTCGATGGGCCATCGCAACGTCCTCGGCCTACAGTTCGACGGCCAGGGTCGTTTGTGGGACCTCGAGCATGGGCCTGCAGGCGGCGACGAACTCAATCTCGTGGAGAACGGCAGGAACTACGGCTGGCCGATCGTCTCGAACGGCGACAACTACGATGGAACTCCCATCCCGCGCCATTCGACGCGGCCCGAATTTGCCGCGCCCGCGATCAGCTGGAATCCGGTAATCGCACCAGGTGACTTCACGTTCTATTCGGGCAAGCTGTGGCCCGAGTGGAAGGGAGATGCGCTCATCGGCGCGATGAAGCCGCCGGGCCTCGTCCGTGTGAAGATTGACGGAGCGAAAGCAGCAGAGGCCGCGCGCTATCCGTTCGACAGGCGCATCCGCGAAGTAGTCGAGGGCCCCGACGGCGCGCTATGGTTGCTCGAGGACAAGGCGGGCGGGCGGTTGCTCGAACTGCGACCCAAGTAAATGCCGCTCGACTTGGCGGCCTCGCGCGCTTAACGCGCCGCGCCAATGCCGACTATCGTGCCTCTCTCAGCGGTCGAACCGCATATGATCGAGGACCTGCTCGACCTGGCGTTCGAGCCCGAACGGCGCCGGCGCACCTCTTATGCCATCCGCGAGGGGATGGCATGGCTGCCGCCGCTGAGCTTCGCCGCGCTCGACGATGAGGAATTTCTGATCGGCACGATACAAGTCTGGCCGGTCAGCCTGACGGCTCCCGACGGGCGAGCGCATCCGCTCCTGATGGTCGGTCCGGTCGCCGTCCTGCCGGGACACCAGGGCGAGGGGTACGGCAAGGCGATGATGGCTGCCGCACTCGGCGCGATCGACCCGGCGGCCCCGCTGCCGCAGGTGCTGATCGGAGATGAGTCCTACTATGGTCCGTTCGGGTTCAAGGAAGCGCCGGCTCGCTGGAGCTGCCCCGGCCCTTGGGACCCGGCGCGACTTCTCGTGCGCTGTGAAAACCGTGCGGTCCTGCCCGCAGAGGGTATGCTGGGACCCTGGAAGGATTGAGTTGTCCGCGGCTCTCTGGCATCGCCCGCCCGTGCCATACGATCCGCCACCCGAAATCGCCGGACTATCGCTCGCCGAACTCGCCGAGGCGGTCGCGGCGCGGCGGCTTCCGCCGGTCGAGGATTGGTCGCCAACCAATGCCGGCGACAGCAAAATGACAATTCGCGCCGACGGAACCTGGCTGCACGAAGGCAGTCCGATAACCCGCCCTGCGATGGTGCGCGCGTTCGCATCGCTGCTCACGCGCAATGTGGAGGGATATTGGCTCGTCACGCCCATGCAAAAGCTTTCGATCAAGGTCGAGGACGCGGCGTTCGTTGCTACCGACATGACCGTGAAGGACGGCGCGCTCGCTTTTCGGCTCAACACCGACGAAATCGTCATCGCCGGGGCCGACCACCCGCTGATTGCACGTGGGGACCCCGAAACCCCCGCGCTCTATCTCTCGGTGCGACGGGGGTGCGAAGCCAGGCTCAATCGCTCGACCTACGAACAGCTCGCGCTTGCTGCGGACGACGCGTGGCACGTGTCGAGCGAGGGCGAAACGTTCTCGCTGGTGCCAGCATGAACTCTCTGCTGGACCGGCTCACCCGCGTGTTCGAGGCGGGTCACGCCCGCGATATCGATCTTCTGACCGACGCAATGGCTCCGCCCGAGAACTTGCGCCCCGCCGCGGTGCTGATTGCCGTTACCGACCGGGACGATCCGGGAGTAATCCTTACCCATCGCCCCGAGACGATGCGCGCGCATCCCGGGCAGGCGGCATTTCCCGGCGGCAAGATCGACCCCGGCGAAGACGCTATCGAGGCGGCCCTGCGCGAGGCGCACGAGGAGTTGTCGATCGACCCGCGCGACGTCCAGGTCATCGGTGCTTCCGACCCCTTTCGCACCCGAACCGGCTATGACGTGACGCCGGTCCTTGCGGTCGTGCCGCCGGACTTGCCGATCGTGCCGAACCCGGCGGAGGTCCGCGAATGGTTCGAACCGCCGCTCGCTTATGTGCTCGATCCGCGGAACCGCATGCCGCGAACGATCGAGTGGGAAGGCGCCGAACGAACCTATTTCGAGATTACGTGGCAGGGACACCGGATCTGGGGCGTGACGGCGGCGATCATCGGCAATCTTTCGCGGCGCCTCGTCCTGAGCGAGCTGTTCGATGGCTGAGCTACCTCGAGCCGATTGGACGAAGCGGCCGGAACTGGCACGCCTCGTCGCCGCACTTGGCGCTGGCAACGTGCGCTGGGTCGGCGGTGCGGTGCGCGACACGCTGCTGGGAATAGAGGCGCACGACATCGACGCCGCAACGCCGTTTGAGCCCGTTGAAGTGATCGACCGGCTCGGCGCAGCGGGCATCCGTACAATCCCGACCGGGATCGATCACGGCACTCTCACCGCAATCCTGGACGGTGGAAACGTCGAGATCACCACCCTGCGTCACGACGTCTCGACCGACGGGCGCCGGGCGACGGTCGCGTTCGCGAACGACTGGAAAGACGATGCCGCGCGCCGCGATTTCACGATCAATGCGCTCTATGCCGACCCGCTGACACTGGAGATATTCGATTACTTCGGCGGCGTGGAGGATCTAAACGCCCAGCGCGTCCGGTTCATTGGCGACGCGCGCCAGCGCATCCGTGAGGATTACCTGCGCATCCTGCGCTACTTCCGCTTCCAGACGCGCTTCGGATCGAAGCTGGATGCGGCGGCGGAAGAGGCTTGCGCCGAACTCGCCGAGAGTTTGAAAGGCCTCAGCCGTGAGCGGGTCGGTTGGGAGTTGCTGAACCTGCTAGGATTGCGCGACCCTTCTGCGACCGTCGCCCGGATGCGCGAGCTGGGTGTGCTACAGGTCGTTCTGCCCGAAGCCGGCAAGCGCGAGGTCGAAAAGCTGGCCGAGCTGGTCGCAACGGAGCGGGCGGCGGGTGCCGAGCCCGAAGCATTGCGCCGCCTCGCCGCCTTGTTGCCAGCCGTGCCGCCGGTCGCCGAGAGCGTCGCCGCACGCCTTCGATTGTCCAAGAGCCAGCGCGCGCGACTGACCTGTGCCGCGGCGCGCGATACCCGCGACGGCGATGCGCCACGCGCGCTGGCCTATTCCGAAGGCGTCGAATGCGCCGTCGACCGCCTGCTCCTTACCGGCGCAAGTATCGGGGCCATCTCCGGATGGGAGCCGCCGACCCTTCCCCTGAAAGGGGGAGAGATCGTCGCCCGCGGTGTCGCCGCCGGGCCCGAGGTCGCTCGCATCCTTCAAGCTGTCGAGCAACGCTGGGTGGAAGAAGGCTTCCCTGGCCGCGAACGGGTCGAGACGCTTCTCGACGGCGAGCTGGAAGGCCGGGACTGATCGCTTCAGGCAGGCTTCAGGATCGTGGCACTATGCACGCAATGGTTGCCTTTCCCGACAAGTGACGGATAAAGGTCCCGACCGCCCGGTGCGGTCGCCTGCGCATCTGGCCCTGGGCCATCGTCCCGCCTGCCGGGGCACTCCTTCGCGAAGCCGCGCTTCGCAACCATAGCGCAAACAATCGAGTTTCACCCCCAGCGGATTCCGTCCGCGATGGCGGTGCTATGTAGACTGAACGGAGATGTTACCAATGAACCTCGTCAAGCTGGCCGTTTCGGCCGCCCTCGCCACTGCACTCCTGCCCGCCGCTGCGTTCGCGCAGGTTGCGACCGGTGCCACGGTATATGGCCCGCAGGGCGGCGAAGTAGGCACGATCGCGAGCGTCAGTGGCGGCACCGTGCTCCTCGACACCGGCACCTACAAGGCGCCGCTGCCGGAGACCGCGTTCGGCAAGAGCGACAAGGGCCCGACGATCACCGTCACCAAGGATCAGATCAATGCCATGATGGCCGAACAGGTCGCCGCGGCCAACGCCAAGCGTGATGTAGCGTTGATCCCAGGGGCCGTCGTGGTGACCGCGAAGGGCGCACCGGCCGGCACTATCAAGTCCGTCGAGGGCGACGCAGTAGTGCTCGAAAGCCCCAGCGGTGCGGTCGCGCTCAAGCGCGAGCACTTCGCGGTCAATGCACAGGGCGCGCTCATGGCACTGTTCACCGCAGACCAGATTGCCGCAGCCGTAGCCGGCGCTAACGCATCAGAGTAATCTAATATTCAGTTCCGGAAGGCTCTCCGACGAGAGAGCCCTTCGGGTCGCGGAATGGGCCGGGGCGCGCAAGCGTCTCCGGTCCATTCTTTTTAGATCAGAAGCGGTTGGTTTTAGGAAAGCCGGTCGGCGGCAGCCGCCCAGCCGCCCCGCGAGCGACCTTCCACTGCCAGATGGCGTTTTCGGTGCGCGTACGGCCCGATTCGCCGCCCATCGTCCAACTCAGCCCCTCTTCCAGCTTGAAGGTCGTCGCATCGGACAGTCCGCCGTCGCGATAGCGCTGGAGTGTGACGCCTTGACCCCGCGCGAGGATCGGAACTTCCTCGAGGTGGAAAACGACCAGCTTGCGGTTGTCACCGACCACCGCGACATGATCGTGCGCAGGTGCGATCTCGCGTACTGCGGCGAGCTTGTGCCCGGGCTTTAGGTTGACGACCTGGCGCCCCTTGCGCGTCTCGGCGAGTAGTTCGTCGGTCTCGGCCGCAAAACCTTTCCCGCTGGTCGAAGCGAGCAGCAACTGTCCCTTTGGCTTATGGATGAGCGCCGCGACCACGCTCGCCTCCGGATCGATGTCGAGCATCGTACGAACCGGCTCGCCAAAACCCCGCGCGCCCGGGAGTTTGTCGGCGCCCAGGGTGTAGAACCGCCCATCGTCGGCGGCCAGCAGGAGCTTGTCGGTGGTTTGCGCATGGAGCGCGAACGCCGGGCCGTCTCCCTCCTTGAACTTCCAGTCCTGATCGAGCGGAACGTGTCCCCTCGCCGCGCGGATCCAGCCCCGTTCCGAAAGGATAATCGTGACCGGTTCCTTTTCGATCATCGCGTCGGGATTGAATTCTACCGTCGGTGCCGCCTCGGCGATGGTCGTGCGACGGCGTCCAAGCCTGGTTTCGGGGCCGAATTCTTTCCGCAGTGCCTCAAGGTCGCGGCGAAGACGCGTCCGTTGGCGAGCGGGTGAGCCAAGCAGCTTCTCGAGATCCTCCTGCTCCTTCAAAAGCTCGTCATGCTCCCGCCGCAGTTCCATCTCCTCGAGCTTGCGCAAGGATCGCAGGCGCATGTTGAGGATCGCCTCGACCTGGCGGTCGGTTAGCGCGAATTCCGTCATCATGATCGGCTTGGGCTCGTCCTCGGTGCGGATGATTTCGATCACCCGGTCGAGGTTCAAGTACGCGACGATGTAGCCCTCGACCAGTTCCAGCCGCTTCGCGATCTGGTCGAGGCGGTGGCGGCAGCGGCGCTGCAGGATGTCGATCTGGCTCGCAATCCAGTGCTGGAGCAGTTCCTTGAGCCCCATCACCATCGGCGTCCGGCCCGAGTCCAGCACGTTGAGGTTGAGCCCGAAGCGCGTTTCGAGATCAGTGAGCTTGTAGAGGCTTTCCTTGAGTAATTCGGGATCGACGTTGCGGCTTCGCGGCACGAATACGATGCGGATCGCCTCGTCGCTCTCGTCGCGAACGTCCTCGAGGATCGGCAGCTTCTTGTCGGCGATGAGCTGCGCAACCTGCTCGATCAACTTGCCCTTGGCCACCTGGTAGGGGATTTCGCTTACGACGAGCTGCCACTGCCCCCCGCCCAGGCGCTCGACCCCCGCGTCGCGGTCCTCCGGCTTCTCGGCTTCGGCCGCGTGAAAGCGCCCACGCATGCGGAAAGACCCGCGCCCGGTTTCGTAAGCCGCCGCGATCGTTTCCGCGCTGTCGACCACCAGGCCGCCGGTCGCAAAGTCGGGGCCGTGAAACAGCTCCATCAACCGCGCATGCTCGACGTGCGGGTTGTCGATCAGTTCGAGCGTGGCGTCGATCACTTCGGCCACGTTGTGGCTCGGAATATTGGTCGCCATGCCGACCGCGATCCCGCTCGAGCCGTTGGCGAGCAGGTTGGGGAACAGGCCGGGGAAGATCTCCGGCTCCTGCTCCTCGCCGTTGTAGGTCGCGATGAAGTCGACGGTGCCTTCGTCGAGGCCCTGCATCAGCAGCATCGCTGTCCGCGTGAGCCGTGCCTCGGTGTATCGATAGGCTGCGGCGTTATCGCCGTCGATATTGCCGAAGTTCCCCTGCCCCTCGACCAGCGGATAGCGCAGTGCGAAGTCCTGCGCGAGACGGACCATCGCGTCGTAGACGCTGGCGTCGCCATGCGGGTGGTACTTGCCGATTACGTCGCCAACGACGCGCGCGCTCTTCTTGAAAGCGTCGGTCGGGTTGAGCTTCAGCTGCCGCATCGCCCACAGCAAGCGGCGGTGGACCGGTTTGAGTCCGTCGCGCAGATCGGGCAGCGAGCGTGCCGTGATCGTCGACAGCGCATAGACCAGGTACCGCTCAGACAATGCACTGTCGAAGGGGGCATCGACGATCGCGTCGAACGGGTCTTTCTCGGCTTCGATGAGGTCTGCCATGCGGCCCGCCCTAGCAGCGCCACGGGGCGGCGCTCAACGCCGGAACGTCCCGCTATCCCCACACGTATGGTGGGTGAAGGAGACTATCATCATGTCAAAACGCGTACTCATCATCGCCACCGACGGATTCGAACAGTCCGAGCTAGAAAAGCCTAAGGCCAATCTTGAGGCTGCCGGGTTCGAAACCGTCGTAGCCAGCCTCGAGGACGGCGAGATAAAGGGCTGGGACAAGAAGGACTGGGGCAGCCCGGTCAAGGTCGACGTTACCGTCGACGAGGTCAGCGCCGGCGACTACGACGCACTCATGCTGCCGGGCGGCCAAATGAACCCCGACATTCTCCGCATGAACGAAACCGTCGTCGACCTCGTCGAGGATTTCAACGACGCAGGCAAGCCGATCGCGGCGATCTGCCACGGCCCTTGGCTGCTGGTCGAAGCCGACATCGTGGACGGACGCACCGTGACCAGCTGGCCGTCCGTACGGACGGACCTTGAGAACGCAGGCGCGAAGGTCGTCGACAAGGAGGTCGTGATCGACGGCAACCTGATCACCAGCCGCAATCCCGACGACATTCCGGCCTTCAGCGACGCGCTGATAAAGGCGCTCAACGAAGCAAAGGTCCCCGAAGACGCCTGAGCCACCGAAATCCTGGATACGAAAGCCCCGCCGTCGGCGGGGCTTTTTTTCTGGAACCCGCAATCGGAACTGGGGTGCCGGCGCTCTGTTGAAAGAACATGTGGATCGAGCAAGCGCATGCGATCGTCGAATTCATCGCCAAGCTCATCGAGCTGGCGGGTGTGGGGATCATTCTGGTATCGATCGTTATCGCCAGCGTGCAATATCTTCGCGAAGGTCGCGGACTGCTCGGGTGGCGCGACGCCTATGATCGCTACCGATCGAACCTGGGCCGCGGCATCCTCCTTGGCCTGGAACTGCTGGTGGGCGCCGACATCATTTCCACGATCACCGCCCCATTGACATTCGCAAGCGTCGGTCTGCTGGGCGCAATCGTAGTGATCCGGACATTTCTGAGCTTCTCGCTCGAAACCGAGATCGAGGGAACATTGCCTTGGCGTCGTGCCAGTCTGAGCCAGCAGCGCGAGGAAAACCGGCGCTAGATCCGCCGCGCGTCGTGGCTGTCGACGGGCACGCGGACGGCAAGCCCGTCGAGATTCTCGGTAAGGTCGATCTGACAGGACAGGCGGCTCGTTCGCACTGCGCCAGCGGCAAGATCGAGCATGTCTTCCTCGGACTCGCTCGCGCGTGGGAGGCGATCGAACCACGCGGCATCGACGATCACGTGGCAGGTCGAGCATGCCATTTGCCCCTCGCAGGTGCCCTCGAGCGGCAGTCCCTTCGCCTGACCCAACCGTAGCAAGTTGTCGCCCGGCTCGCCCTCGGCTTCGACCAGGCTGCCGTCGGGAGCGGTAAAGGTGATGCGGATCGCGTTCACTGCTTGTCCGCCGCTGCGTTGATGATGGCAGCCGCCTCCTCGATTTCCTCGACCGTAGTGTATCGGCCTAAGCCGAGACGGATCGAGCTCTTTGCCTGCTTGTCGGACAGACCGATCGCCTTGAGAACGTGACTCGGACGGCCCGAGCCGCTCGCGCAAGCCGATCCGGCGGAGAACATCACCGTGCGGCAGTCGCTCATCAAGCGGTTCACATCCAGGCCTTTGCGCCGGATGTTGAGGTTCCCGTGCCACCGCGCCTCGGCGCTGCCGTTTAATTTCCAGTCGGCGAAAAGCGCGCGGGCCTTGTCCCACAATGCCTCTACATGCGCCGCGTCGGCGGCCATGTGCTCCTTTGCGATGGCCGCGGCGGCGCCCATCCCGGCGATTAGCGCGGGCGAAAGCGTGCCCGAGCGCAGGCCATGTTCCTGCCCGCCTCCGGTCTGCACCTCTTTCAGGTCGATGCCATCACGCACCCACAGCGCGCCGACGCCCTTGGGACCGTGGAATTTGTGCGCGCTGATTGCGATCATGTCGGCACCGGTGACCTCGATCTTGCCGTAGGCCTGCACGGCGTCGCAGAAATAGAGCGCGTTCGCCGACTTCGCCTTGCGGTGCCAGTCGACCGTCGGCTGGATGGTCCCGATCTCGTTGTTGACCTGCATCACGCAGACCAATCGCGTGTCGTTTGGCAAGTCCTGGTCGACGTTGCACTGCCCGGTCTTGGCGACGTTGAGGTGGTGTGTGCGGCCTGCATCTTCCGCGGTGTCGAGAACCGCGGCATGTTCGATTGCCGAGACCGAAACCGCGCCGCCTTGCCCGCTTCCGCGGATCGCGAGGTTGATCGCCTCGGTCGCGCCGCTGGTGAAGATCACCTGTCCGCCAGGCGGCAACAAAGCCGCCACCTGCTCTCGCGCGAGGTCGACCGCCGCTTTCGCCATCCGGCCCATCCTGTGCGCCGAATGGGGATTTCCGAACCCCTCGCCGCCCGGTCCGTCGAGCCAGCGCAGCATCGCCTCGCGCGCCTCGGGCGCGAGCGGGGTCGTGGCCTGGTAGTCGAGGTAGATCATCCTTTTGCCATACCAAGCCAGACCTCGCAGAACCGTTCCACCTCATCGCGCGTGGTGGTCCAGCCGAAGCTGACGCGAATCGTCCGGTCGGCTATCTCGTCCGGCACACCCATCGCCGTGAGGACGTGACTGCGCTTCATCGTGCCCGACGAGCAAGCCGAGCCCTGGCTTACCGAAATGCCCGCCATGTCGAACCGCATCAGCTGCGCCTGCGCGGAGATATTCGGCATGGCGATTGCGCGAATGTACGGGGTTGGGTCGGAAAGGCGGTCGGATATCCATTCGCCGCCCAGCGCGCGAACTTCATCGGCGAACGCGTCGAGCGGTTCGAGTACGGAGGGATCGATGTAGGGATCGGCGCAAGCATCTAGTGCCGCGGCCATTCCCAGAATCCCCGGCAAATTTTCCGTCCCGCGTCGATAGCCGCGCTCCTGCCCGCCTCCGGGATGAAGCATCGCAAAATCCTTCACCAGCAGTGCGCCGACGCCGACCGGCCCGCCGAATTTGTGTGCCGAAACGATCGCCATGTCGGCCATCTTCGGCAGCGCGAACTTGCCCGCGCTCTGCGCACAATCGACGAGTAGCAACCCACTGTTGTCGTGCACCACTTCGGCAGCGAAGCCGATGTGCTGGCGGTTTCCGGTTTCCGAGTTCACGTGCTGGACCGCAACGAGCGAGCGATTTTCGGGATCGCCGACCAGCAGGTCCGACGGCGTGCTTTCGGCAGACAGCGCGAAGAGGTCGGCCGCCCCGTCGGGCCGCACGGGAAGCGTCCACTCGGGTCTGTCGCCACGCAGGACGGCGTCGTGTTCGACAGCGGAGGAGACGTCGTGAACTGTGTTGGCCGTCTCGATTGCCAGTTCCGCAGCCTCGCTTGCCCCGGAGGTAAAGATTACCTCTCCCTCCCACCCGAGCGCCTCCTTCATCCGCTCACGCGCATCCTCGAGCGATGCGCGCGAGCGCCGACCTTCCGCGTGTGGGCTCGACGGATTGGCCCATAGCGCGAACCCTTTTTCCATCGCCGCCCGCGCCTCCGGGCGTAGCGGTGTGGTGGCGGCGTGGTCGAGATAGATGCGAAGCTGTGTCGTCACGATTGCGATTTTGCCATTGACGCCTATATAGCCGCGCACCCGCGAGGCGCTACCCGCGCTGAAGCGTCACCGTTTCTTTCAAGGTCGTTTCATGCCCTCAGTGATCTTTCCCGGCCCCGAAGGCCGCCTCGAAGGCCGTTTCAGCCCCGGACCGCGGCCGCGCGCGCCGGTAGCCATGATCTTGCACCCCCATCCGCACGGCGGGGGCACGATGAACGACCGAATGGTCCAACGGCTCTACAAGACCTTCGTCGACCGCGGGTTCGCGGTGCTGCGCTTCAACTTCCGCGGAGTCGGACGCAGCCAGGGCAGCTTCGACAACGGCGTCGGCGAATTGTCTGACGCGGCCAGCGCGCTCGATTGGGTGCAGACTGTTCATCCGGAAGCACAGACGACCTGGGTCGCCGGCGTCAGCTTCGGCGCGTTGATTGGTATGCAGCTGCTCATGCGCCGGCCCGAGGTGCGGGGGTTCGTCTCGGTTTCGGCCCCGGCGAGTATGTACGACTTCACGTTCCTTGCCCCCTGCCCTGCCAGCGGTATCTTCGTGCATGGTGCGCAGGATACCGTCGTGCAGCCGAGTTCGGTCGAGAAGCTAGTCGAGAAGCTGCGCACGCAGAAGCATATCACGATCCATCACGACGTGATCCCGCGGGCGAATCACTTCTTCGAGCACGAACTCGACGAGATGATGCTTTCGGTCGACAACTACCTCGACTTCCGCCTTTCGCCCGACTGCCCGATCCGCTGATCACCCGGGACCGGGCAGCGAGCAGTCGCGCCCGGCCCCTCGATTCCCCTCATTCGGTAGCGTCTTGCAACTCGAAACCGCTTGCGGAACTTATGTGACGTTGTAACATTGCTTATCGAGAGAGGAGACTCGATATGGCATATCTTCAGCACAAGTCCTTGAAGGACCACCCCGCAGCGATCGCCGGGGTCATCGCGATCCACGGCCTTGTCGGCTACGCGCTGGTAATGGGGCTCAGCTTCCAGAAGATCATCGAGACGGTCAACAACCCGAAAGGGATCAACGTCGAGGTGCCGCTCGACCCGCCGCCGCCCAAGCCCGATCCTAAGATCGAGCCAGACACCGCGCTCATCAGCCCGCCGGTGCACGCGCCGACCCCGCCGCTCGACCTTTCGCCGGCACGTCCGCCGATCGACACGACCACGATTATCGTGCCGATCCCCGACCCCATCCCCTACATCGCCCCGCGACCGACGCCGAGTGCGACCCCGGCGCGGCCCGCGTTCGACCCGGTCGCCGCCAAGCCGCGCAATGACCCGGGAAGCTGGGTGACCGTCGATGACTATCGCTCGAGTTGGATCAACCGCGGTTGGACCGGAACCGCACGATTCCGGCTCGAGGTGGGGACAAATGGAAAGGTGCAGAACTGCGCGATCACCGCGTCGAGCGGTCATGTCGAGCTTGATGATGCGACCTGTGCGTTGATCAGCCGGAGAGCACAGTTCGAACCGGCCAGAGACGCGACCGGTACGAAGGTGGGTGGAACCTACTTCAGTTCGGTTCGCTGGCAGCTTCCGGAATAGGTATTACGGCGCGCTGACGGCCCGATCCGTCTGGGCGTCCAGTTGCCCGATCGGCGATCGCCCCTCGCCGTCGGGCAACGTCCATATGCCAACGTTGATCACTGCAATCGCTGCCAGCACCAGCATAAGCAGGGCTTTCGGTCGCATTCCCGGCTTGTTCCACAGCCAGATTGCCCCGCCGACGAGGGCGAGTGTAGCGAGTACGAGGATCGAAAGTACTGTCGCAATCATCCCGCTCACCTAGCCCCATTGGCGCGTCCGGAACAGCCCGCACGCCCGCGGGTTCTTTGGTCAAACGGGTGGACGGTCCGCCCTAATTTCCTCGGAGCCAGCGATGAGCATTTTCGGCAAAATCAAGAACGCCATTTTCGGAAAGGATCACCCGGCCCCAGCGCCGTCTCCAACGGTCGACACTACGCAGACTCCCGGCAATCCGCCGCCAAGCCCTGAACCCGGTGTGGCTCCCAGCCAAGCCGCCGCTGTCGATGCAGTCGACGTCGAAAACAACCTGGACAATATGCCAGGAGCCGACCGGCTGAACTGGCGAACCTCGATCGTCGACCTGATGAAGCTTATCGGGGTCGATTCCGACTATGAGAGCCGCAAGGCCCTTGCCCAGGAAATGGGCCGCGCAGACTACTCAGGAAGCGCGGAGGACAACGTCTGGCTCCACAAGCGCGTGATGAGCGAGCTCGCCCGCAACGGCGGCAAAGTGCCCGCCGAATTTCTTGACTGAGGATTCCAGGCCCACTTGTCATGCGATGAGTGTGCCGCGACGGTCAGCGGCGTGTCATGCCCGTCACGATCTGACCTAGGATGCTGCCCAGTGCCCGCCGAGGGCACCCGTGCCCCCGCGCGAGCTACCCTTGTTCTTCGTCATGTAGCCGACCACCGCCATTGCGAGGATCGGCAGCATCTTCTTGAGCAGTTCGGGCGGAAGGCCGGTCGAACCGGCAACCTCGTCAGCCACACCGCGGCTCACATCCTTGCTGCCGAAAATCTGGCCGAGGATGTCGTTACCCGATTGAATAGGCGTCGGCCCGCCGCCTAGCACGCTGTCGAGCAATCCACCGCCGAGTCCGCCTCCGATCCCGAGCGCGCCGCCGAGGCTACCTCCGCTTCCGCCGGCGCCCGCATGACTGCGGCCGAGCCCGGCGACGATTGTCGGCAACAACGCGCCGGCCGCGGTCTGCGCAGTAGCGGGATCGACGTTCAGTTCGCGTGCCATCGAATCGATCGCGCCCGATTGGTACAGGGCCTGGCTGAGGTTCATCGCTCTTCTCCCGGTGGAACTTCGGGATCAACGAAAAGGCCCCGGTCCGGTTTCCCGGCCGGGGCCCTCCTCTCCAACTCGTAAGGTAGCGAGCGTCAACAGCCAGCTAGGCGGCCTCGGTCGTAAGGCCCGGCGCCGCATCGCGGACGCCTTGGTCGACGTGATCTTCGAACTGGGCGAAGTTGTCGACGAATAACTGCACGAGCTTGTGTGCTGTGCGGTCGTATTCGTCGGCGTCAGCCCACGCAGCGCGCGGATCGAGCAATCCTTCATCTACGCCCGGAACGCTCACCGGCACGTCGAATCCAAAGTTCGGATCCTTCCGGAATTCGGCATCGTTGAGGCTGCCGTCGAGCGCAGCGTTAAGCAGGGCGCGGGTTGCCTTGATCGGCATGCGCTTGATGCCCGGATCACTAGCCTTGCCGCCCGACCAACCCGTGTTGACCAGCCAGCATTCCGCCCCGCCATCCGCGATGCGTTTCTTCAGCAGATTGCCATAGACGCTCGGGTGGCGGGGCATGAAAGCCGCACCGAAGCAGGTGCTGAATGTCGCGGTGGGCTCCGTCACGCCGATCTCCGTGCCGGCCACCTTGGCCGTGTAGCCCGACAGGAAGTGGTACATCGCCTGATCGGGCGTCAGCCGCGCGATCGGTGGCAGCACGCCGAACGCGTCGGCGGTCAGCAGAATGATGTTCGACGGCGGCGGACCGAGGTTTTCCTTGCTCGTGTTCGGGATGAACTCGATCGGATAGGCGCCGCGGGTGTTCTCGGTCTTGCTGTCGTCGGTGAAGTCAAGTTCGCGCGTGTCAGGGTCCATCGTCACGTTCTCGAGGATCGTGCCGAACATCTTGGTCGTAGCGTAGATTTCCGGCTCGCCTTCAGCCGAAAGATTGATCATCTTGGCGTAGCAGCCGCCCTCGAAGTTGAAGACCGCCTCGTCCGACCAGCCGTGCTCGTCGTCGCCGATCAAGGTCCGGCTGGCGTCGGCCGAGAGTGTGGTCTTGCCCGTGCCCGAAAGACCGAAGAAGATCGCGCTCTTGCCGTCGGGCCCGATGTTGGCGGAACAATGCATCGGCATCACGCCCTGGACGGGGAGCAGGAAGTTGAGGAGGCCGAACACCCCCTTTTTCATTTCTCCCGAGTACTCGGTGTTGCCGATCAGGATCATCTTCTCGGTAAAATTGACCGCTATCACGGTATCGCTGCGGCTGCCGTGACGTTCCGGATCAGCCTTGAAGCACGGCAGATTTATGATCGTGTACTCGGGCGCGAAATTCGCGAGCTCTTCCGTGGTCGGGCGAACGAGCATCGTGCGGACGAACAGGTTGTGCCAGGCGAGCTGGTTGATGACACGCACGTTGACCCGGTATTCGGGCTGGCTGCCACCGAACAGGTCGGCAACGAAAAGCTCGTCCTGTTCCTTCACGGCAGCCAGAAAATCGGCCTTGAGGTTCGCCCAGTGATCGGTCGACATGGGTTGGTTGATCGCGCCCCAGTTGATCGTGTCTTCGGTCAGATCGTCGCGGACGACGAACTTGTCCTTCACGCTGCGCCCGGTGAACTTGCCGGTATCGACCAGCAACGCGCCATCCTGCGTCAGACGACCTTCGCCCCGCTTGATCGCCTCTTCGATCAGCGCCGCCGTACCGAAATTGGCGCGGATCTTGGCGGAAGTCTCGATGCCCTGCGCGGACAGCGGTTGGGCGAGCGCGGCAGTCACTGAAGCAGTCTCCGATTTCCATTGCGGAAAATGTGCGACCAGCCCGCAAATTCGTGCGCGTGCATACGAATGCGCGGACCTTGAAACGGCGCAATAGTCGCCAATCCGATTCTCGTCAAACAGGCAAGGAAGAGGCATTTTTTGTGCGGCCCCAAGTTGCGGCGAAGCCGCGTTGCCGTGAGAGCGCACAGCCGCTAATCCACCTCGTCATGCATTCCGAAGTTTCCGATAGCGCCCAAGCCGACGGCAATCATCGCGATCGCACGACGATCGCGCTCGTCGACGACGATCGCAACATCCTCACCACGGTCTCGATCGCCTTGCAGGCAGAGGGGTTTGCGACACGCGTCTATTCGGATGGGGAAGCGGCGCTAAAGGCGATCACCGAGAACCCGCCCGACTTCGCTGTTTTCGATATCAAGATGCCGCGGATGGA
The DNA here is from genome assembly GCA_963740025.1 of uncultured Alphaproteobacteria bacterium. Taxonomy (GTDB): domain Bacteria; phylum Pseudomonadota; class Alphaproteobacteria; order Sphingomonadales; family Sphingomonadaceae; genus Tsuneonella. Next base: position 39,141 of record CAVUCI010000002.1, on the reverse strand, counting down.
TGGGATGGAGCTACTCCGTCGCGTGCGTTCGGAGCATCCGGCGCTACCTGTGATCTTCCTCACCAGCAAAGACGACGAGCAGGACGAGGAAGCCGGTTTCGACATGGGCGCCGACGATTACATCGCGAAACCGTTCAGCCTGCGCCTCCTGATCGCCCGCATACGCGCAATCCTTAAGCGCAGCGGCACGGCCGATCCGCACGACGCCAGTGCGAGCGCGCCCGAACCGGGCCCTGTGATCGAACGCGGGCGGCTCCGGATGGACCCGGCCCGACACCAAGTAACCTGGGAGGATCGTCCGGTCTCTCTGACGGTGACCGAGTTTCTCATCCTGGAGGCGCTCGCCCAGCGTCCCGGTGTCATCAAGAGTCGCAACCAGCTGATGGACGCCGCCTACCCCGACGATGTCTTTGTCGACGATCGCACGGTCGACAGCCACATCAAGCGGATGCGCCGCAAATTCCGCAGCGTAGATCCGGAGTTCGGCGCGATCGAGACGCTCTACGGCGCGGGTTACAGCTTCGCCGATGGCTGACGCGCCGCTGCCGGAGATGCCGCGTGGCTGAACGGCCTGCGGGATTGACGCGCTTCACGCCCGGTGGGCGTCTCTCGCTCACACCGCGGATCCTGATCATCAACCTTCTACCGCTGCTTCTGCTCGGCGGCGGAGTGTTCTACCTCGACAGTTATCGCAAGCAACTGCTCGACGAACGCTACAAGCTCGCCCGGGTCGAAGCGCAGATCACCGCCGAGGCACTCGCCGGGGCGAGCCGCGAGCGACAGGAGGCGCTGCTGATTCAGATCGGCAAGGAGCAGAAAATGCGCCTCAGGATGTACGATGCCGAAGGGCACCTGTGGGCTGACAGCTTCAAACTTGCCGAACCCAGCTTTTTCTTCGACGTTCCCGGCGACGAAACCTGGCAGGAGAACCTCGCTCGCTGGATGGACCGCGCGGTCGACAAGATCGTCGGCGCCGAGCCGATCCCGGATTACAGCGAGCCCGATGACACCGAGGCCGATTCATGGCCCGAGTTGAAGCGCGCGCGTGAGGAAAACCTCACCCAGATCCAGCTGCGGGATGCAAGCGACGGAACCCCGGTCATCAACACTGCAGCGCCCGTCGGCCTGCTCGGGGCGACCCTGCTGACCACGCGCAATGCGGTCGACATCACCCAACAGGTCCGCGAAGCGCGCAGCACCCTGATCGTCGCCGTGTTGCTCGCACTCGTCATGTCGACGCTGCTGTCGCTCTACATGGCGCGCACCATCGTCAGCCCGCTGCGTATGCTTGCGAGCGCTACCAACCGGGTGCGCCAGGGGCGTGAGCGTCAGGTCGAGGTCCCCCGTCTACCGATGCGGCGCGACGAGATCGGCCAACTCGCCCGTGCCATCGCCGATATGACCGATACGTTGCGTCAACGCATCGACGCGGTCGAACACTTCGCGGCCGACGTGGCGCACGAGATCAAGAACCCTCTCGCGTCATTGCGCAGCGCGCTCGAATCGCTCGGGAAGGTCGAGGACAAGGAACTGCGCATTCAATTGAACGCAATCGCTGCGCACGACGTGCGGCGGATCGATCGCCTGGTGAGCGAAATCTCCGAAGCGAGCAGGATCGATGCCGAACTCAGTCGCGCGACATTCGAGCGAATCGACCTTGTTGCTCTCGCGAAGAACATCGTCGCCCGCCGCGATACCCGTGCCGAAAACGCAGGTCATCCGGTTGTCATCACCCAGTCCGCCGGAGGCGCGCACGTGCTGGGCGTGCCGGTCCGGCTCGAGCGGGTCATCGACAACCTGCTCGACAATGCCGTGTCTTTCTCGCCCGTCGGCACGCCGATTGAACTGACCGTCGGCCGTGCACAAAGACTGGTGACCCTGACGGTTTCCGATCACGGACCCGGCATCCCGGAAGATGCTCGCGAAAAGGTGTTTCGGCGGTTTCATTCCGACCGGCCGGAAGACGAGGGATTCGGGCAACACTCCGGCCTCGGTCTGGCCATAGCGCGTACGATCGCTGAGGCGCATGACGGAACGCTGATCGCGGAACCGCGCAATGACGGGGCCGCCGGAGCGAGTATGGTGCTCACTTTACCCGACGCGGACGTGCAACGCCGGTGACGCAAACGCCCGGCTCCCTCCACCAGGCCACCGCGGTAGCCGTGGGCGGCCGTGCAATACTGGTGGAAGGGCCGCCAGGGAGCGGCAAGACTACCCTCGCCCTGACACTTATCGACCGCGGCGCGACATTGATTGGGGACGATGGGGTCCACCTGTGGGCAGAGGCCGGCGTCCTATTTGCCGCGCCGCCACGCGCCACGGCCGGCCTGATCGAGGTTCGCGGCGTCGGATTGGCAACTCTCGCCACGGCGACCGCCCCGGTTGCCCTGGTCTTGCGCGCGCATGACGCAGTGCCGCGCTATGTAGAGAGGGCAGACGCGCTGGAGCTTGCCGGATGCCTCGTCCCGCTGCTTCCGTTCGATCTGCGCAGCCCCGCTGCCGCTCTGCGGGCCGAATACGCCCTCGCCTTCCATGGTCTGTCCCCTGGCGTGACGGTGTGACACCCGGCCTTTCCAAAGCGTCCCACAATCTTCACAAATGTCGCGATGAACGCCGACTCGCCCCCTTCAGCCGTCAGGCAGCGCGTCGTGCTTGTGACCGGCCTATCCGGAGCCGGCAAGACGACCGCGCTACGGGTGCTGGAAGATCTGGGATGGGAAGCCATCGACAACTTTCCCATCCGCCTGCTTGAGCGGCTGATCGGTCCCGAGGCCGCGTCGAGCGAGCCGCGCCATCCACTCGCCATCGGGTTTGATTCGCGAACACGAGGGTTCGTTCCCCACGATATCATCGCGCGCTGGAAAAAACTTGCGGCGAGGTCCGATCTCGATCTTACCACGCTGTTCCTCGACTGCACGAGCGCAGAGCTGGAGCGGCGCTATAACGAGACCCGCCGGCGCCACCCGATGGCGCAAGGCCGCCCGCTCATCGAAGGCATCCAGGCGGAACGGGAATTACTCGACCCGCTACGCCGCTGGGCCGAGGCGGTGATCGACACCAGCGCATTGACCTCGAGCGACCTGCAACAGGTGATTCGCGACCGGTTTTCCGACGCGCCCGAAGAAGCAATGACGGTTACGATCAGCAGCTTCGGGTTCGCTAGGGGGATGCCGCCGCTTGCCGACCTCGTGTTCGACATGCGGTTCCTCGATAATCCCCACTGGGACTCGAATCTACGCCCGCTCACCGGCCTCGACCCGGCGGTCTCCGCGCATATCGAGCGCGATCCGGCGTGGAACGAGGCGTTCGCGCGAATCCGCGACCTCGTGCTGATGCTCCTCCCGCGCTATGCCGAACAGGGCAAGACCTACCTCACGATCGCGTTCGGCTGCACCGGCGGCAAGCACCGCTCGGTCCACACGGCGGAGGCCATTGCGCAGGCCTTGCGTGCGGACGGATTTTCGCCCACTGTCATTCACCGCAACCTGGGTTCGCGCGCCGCAGACCAGCTCGAAGGGCAGCCGCAGGCATGACGATCCCGCAAAACGGCGGCGACCGCGAACGACGCGGCACCGCGGAACCATCTCGCAGGCAGAGCATCCCAGTCACATGATCGGATTGATCCTGGTCACCCACGGCCGTCTGGCCGAGGAATTCGTCAGCGCGATGGAGCACGTCGTCGGGCCCCAAGCGGGCATTGAGACGATCTGCATCGGCCCCAACGACGACATGGAAAAGCGCCGCGATGAGATCGCCGCCGCTATCGCCAAGGTCGATACCGGGGTAGGCGCGATCGTGCTTACGGACTTGTTCGGCGGCACGCCGTCGAACCTTGCGATCTCACTGCTAGAGACTGGACGAGTCGAAGTCATTGCGGGGATAAACCTGCCGATGTTGATCCGGCTGTCGGGCGCGCGCAAATCGATGGACGTCACCGCGGCGGTATGTGCCGCACGCGATGCCGGCAAGAGCTACATCACGATAGCTTCCGAATTCCTCGCCGCCGGAGCTTGCGACAAAAAGAAGGCGGCGCAGTGAGAGTTTGTCGATGAGCGAGGTCCGACGCACCTGTACCATCGTCAACCAGCGCGGCCTCCACGCACGGGCGAGCGCGAAGTTCGTCGGCGCTGTCGCTGCGTTGCCGGAAGGCTGCACTGTCAAGCTGGTGAAGGACGGCAACGAAGCCATCGGCGGTTCGATCCTTGGCCTGATGATGCTCGGCGCCGCGAGGGGCGACGATGTCGACGTCATCGTTTCCGGGCACGACGCTGATGCTGTACTCGATCAGCTCTGCGCGATGATCGACGATGGTTTCGGAGAAGACTGATGAGAGGCGCGCGCTGATGCCGCAAACCGGTCGGCGTACGATCACCGGCTTCTCCAATCCCACGGTCAAGGCGCTGAGAGCCCTTCGCGACAAAAGGCACCGCAAGCGTGAGAAGCGATTTCTCGCGGAAGGCCTGCGCCTACTTACCGACGCGCGCGAAAGCGGTCGACTGCCCGTAACTCTGGTAATGGCCGAGGGCCGCGACCCTCATCCCCTTCTTTCCGCGCTGGAGGCCGACGTCATTGCTGCGGGTGGCGAAGTGATCGACACGAGCGTGGACATCCTTGGCAAGATAACCGGCAAGGACAACCCGCAGGCCGTCGCCGGCGTGTACCTTGAGTCCGACACATCACTCGCGGCTGTCGATCGCTCGGCCGCGCCGATTTGGCTGGTTGCACAGGCGCTGCGCGATCCGGGCAATCTCGGCACCATGCTGCGCACCGGTGATGCGGTCGGCGCCGGCGGCCTGATCCTAGTCGATGACTGCGCCGACCCGTTCTCGGTCGAAGCTGTCCGCGCGAGCATGGGCGCGATATTTACGCAAAAGGTGGCGCAAGCCACCTGGCACGAATTCCTTCCATGGCTGCGCACAGGAGCGGGCCAGCTGGTTGCCGCCTCGTTGCGCGAGGCGGTGCCTTACCGCGGGGCGTCGTACGAAGCGCCGTGCTTTCTGCTGGTCGGCAACGAGTCGCGCGGGTTGCCCGAGGAGTACGAGGTGGCCTGCGACTTGCGTGTCACGATGCCAATGAAAGGCCGTGCCGACAGCCTCAACGCGGCAGTCGCCGCAGCAGTGCTGGCATACGAGGTGCTCGCCACGCTGGACCCGTGACTGCGCGTCAGTCGCCAGCGACGAGGCTGGTGAAGCTCCACTTGCCGTCGCGGCTTGATGCGATCAGGTGATAATCGAGCGGACTGCGCAACTTGTCGGTCGCGATGAAGCCGGTCTGGTCTTTGGCGAAGCGGACTTTCTGGAAAGCATCCTCAGGCTGAAGTCCGTCGACCAGGCGCACGAAGTTCCACGAAACCTTGGCGATCACCGGCGATGCCTTGTCCAAATCTTTGCGCACCGGCACGTCCTCGCCGGTCACCAACATGTCGGTATTGGGATCGACCCCGTCGATTGGTTTCGCCGCGTACCAGGGGATCGTGATGCCGCCCTGCGGGTTCACCGCACAGCCCAGCTTCACGAGATCGGACAACTCGCTCCACAGGTCCTGTTCTTTCGCGTCCAGTCGAGAACGAAGGACGGACGTGCCCGATCCGCCGCCAAAATCGAGCTTCACGTCAGGCGCGGCAAGAGCTGCCAAGAGGTCGGCGTCCTTCGCCTCGACCGCAGTTTCTAGCTGCTTACGGAAATCTTCCGCGCCGGGAGTGTCCTGACATTCGTCGCGCGGTGCGTATTGTCCTTGCGCCAGCTTGACCGGCGTCGATCCGTCGACCAATTCGACGACCTTGTCGGCGGCCTGATTGATGGCCTCGGAAGGTGCATTTTCCTGGCTGCACGCCGCTGAAAGGGTCGCCAGCGCCAGCACGATGGCGGTTTTAGTGTCAGGTATCCTCATCACGCATTCCGTAGCGACCAAGCGCCGGCGATTTCAACCTAATCTTCGCCAACCGGTTCCGCTTCGGGTCCTTCGACGTAGCGCGGCGCAGCTTCGACCAGCGGCACTTCGTCGATTTCGCGTTTCCCGATTTCGATCCCCTTGTCCTTCAGTCGCCGGCCAGCCGACAGCACGTTGCGTTCGAAACTCCCGACAAACTTGTTGTAGTTGTTGACCGCCGTCTCCAAGCCGCCGCCCACCCGCTTCATGTGTTCCGCGGCGACCGCCAAACGATCGTAAAGTTCCGCGCCCGCCTTCCCGATCTCTACCGCTTCCCGCGCGATTGTGTCTTGGCGCCACACCTGAGCGACGGTGCGCGCAATCGCGACGAGGTTGGTCGGCGTCGCGAGCAGCACCTTGTTGCGGAACGCAAAGTCCCACAGCTCGGGATCGTGCTCGAGCGCGGCGGCGACGAAATGCTCGCCCGGCACGAACATGACGACGTAATCCGGCGCTTCATCGAACTGGCTCTGGTAACTCTTCGTCCCGAGCGTCTGGACATGATTGCGCATCGATTTTGCGTGGAGGTCGAGGTGCCGCTTGCGCTCCTCGTCATCGTCCGCCTCGAACGCCGCCTGATACGCGTTGAGCGAGACCTTGGCGTCGATCACGAGCTTTTTCTGCCCCGGCACGCGGACGATCGCGTCCGGCCGCAGCCGACCGTCCTCGGTATCCATCGAATGCTCGAGATCGAAGTCGGTGTGCTGCGACAAGCCGCACTGTTCGAGCACATTCTGGAGGGCTCGCTCGCCCCATCGACCGCGCGCCTTGGGCGCATTGGTCAGCGAATTGCCGAGCCGCGCCGCCTCGCGCCGGACTTCTTCCTGCCCGGCGCGCATCGCCTCGATCATCCCGGAGAGCTGTCCGAAGGCGTCGACCCGCTGCTTTTCCAGCGTCTCGACCTGGGTTTCATACGCCTTGAGCCGGTCGCCGACCGGCTGGAGCAACGCGGCGATCGCTTCCTTGTTTGCCTTTTCGGCGTGGTCGAAGCGTTCGCCGGCGCGGGCAAGGAACAGTTCCTGCGCCTTTCCGAGGACTTGCGCGCCGGTGTTCTCGAATTCTTTGAGCAGCTTTTCGCGGCTTTCTTCCAGCAGGCGTTTCTGCTCAGCGAATCCCGCGGCCTGCGCCTTGAGGCCAGTCAATTCCTCTCTCGCGGCGTCGAGCGAGACGGCCAGCGCGTCGGCGCGTACGGCCCGCTCGCTCATCGTCGCAAGCTCGGGGACCATGCGAGCGAGCTTGTCGGCGATCTCCTTCGCTTCAGCATCGCGCTCGCCGTGGCGTGCCTTCCAGTCGGCGACCGGGCGCGAGCCGACGAACCAACCGACGGCCCCGGCCACAAGCGCGACGACGATGAGCAAGATGATTTCAAGAGGTTCCATTGCCGGGAACATACGCGGAACGAGTGAGGGTGGAAAGAGCCTTGCGGAACTATCCACGCCTCTCGCGCGCTGCATCGACAGAAGGAGACAAACCCATGTCGATCAAGGAAATGATCCGCGAACATCCCGACGTCCGGGGCAACCCGAACGAGACGCTCGAGGAAGCAGTGAAGCACTCGATGTACTGCGCCGCCATCTGCAACTCGTGTGCCGACGCGTGCAGCGCGGAAGAAATGGACATGGCCCGCTGCATCCGGTTGTGCTCGGATTGCTCGGACGTTTGCACGATGACCTATCGCGTGGCGACCCGCCGGACCGACGAGAACCGGCAGTTGATCCGCAGCGTTCTCGCGGTCTGCATCGAAGCATGCGAGATTTGTGCCGACGAGTGCGCAAAACACGATAACGCCCACTGCCGCCGCTGCGAACGGATGTGCCGGGAGACAGCCGAGGATTGCCGCAAGGCTCTCGCGGATCTCAACGATGAAGTGCACGCCGACGGCGAGCGCAGCACCTTCGACCACGGAGCAGCGTGATGTCGGAACTCAGCAGCGAAGAGCGCGAAGACCTCGCCGACAGCAAGTTCGCCTTTCCCGAGCAACGCAAGGAACCGCTCGAGGATGCGGACCACGTCCGCAATGCGATCGCCCGGTTCAATCAGGTCGAAGGAGTCAGCGACGAGGAGCGCGACGCAGCCTGGAAGCGGATCAAGGCCGCAGCAAAGAAGTACGATATCGAGGTGAACGAGGAGAGCTGGCGCGAGATCGGGAAGGACTGACGCCTTTCCCCCTCGGCATCAGGCGGCCTGTCGCAGTTTTTGCAGTTTCTTCAAGGCCATCTGCCGCTTGAGGCGGCTGAGATGGTCGATGAAGAGGATTCCCTCGAGGTGATCCATCTCGTGCTGGATGCAGGTCGCCATCAGACCTTCCATCGCTTCCTCGTGGACGTTGCCGTCGAGGTCCTGCCAGCGCACGAGACAGGTTGCCGGTCGGTCCACGTCGGCAAAGATTTCCGGAACCGACAGGCAACCTTCCTGATAGGTCGCCAGCTCGTCTGCCGGGTTCAGGATCTCGGGGTTGATGAAGACCCGCGGCTCCTTCTTCGTCGGCTGGTGGGTATGCTGGTGCCCGCCGTGGTTGCAAACCTCGGGCTCGGCGTCGGGATCGTCCGGCTGGAGATCGATGACAAGCACGCGTTTCGGCACGCCGACCTGGATCGCCGCGAGGCCGATACCGGGCGCGTCGTACATCGTTTCGAACATGTCCTCGACGAGCGTCTTGAGCTCTTCGTCGAACTCCGTCACGGGTTCGGACACAGTCTTGAGCCGGGGATCCGGCACTTCAAGAATTTCACGGATGGCCATGGGCCGCAAATAAGCACGAACCGACTGAACGGCAAGTGAGCCGTCAGCTGACCGGCCGCCGCGCGCGCAAAGCTTGCGCCAGCGTGCCTTCATCGAGGTAATCGAGCTCGCCGCCGACTGGCAGTCCATGCGCGAGCTGAGTGATCCGAACCGGTCGCCCTTCGAGTCTTTCGGCGATGTAATGCGCGGTGGTCTGCCCCTCGAGCGTGGCATTCATCGCCAACACGACCTCGTCGATTCCGCCATTCGCAACGCGGTCGATCAGTTCGCCGACAGAGAGGTCTTCGGGCCCTACTCCGTCGAGGGCCGAAAGCCGCCCGCCAAGCACGTGATACCGCCCGGTGAACAGCTTCGCACGATCAAGCGCCCACAGGTCGGCGACGTCTTCCACCACGCACAGCGATCGCTCGTCGCGGCGCGGATCGGAGCAAATGCCGCAAGGGTTCTGCGTGTCTACGTTGCCGCATATCTCGCATTCGACAAGCTTGTCCTGCACCTCCTGCAGCGCGGAAACGATCTGACGCAGGGCGGTCTCGCGCCGCTTGACCAGCCAAAGCACGGCGCGGCGCGCGCTGCGCGGACCGAGGCCCGGCAGCTTCGCCAGTGCGCCGCTCAGCGCCTCGATCTCTTGCGATGCCATGGGGCGGGAGATAGGGGCTGCCCTCCCCCCGCGAAAGGTTGGACCCAACGGTTATGCGCATCGTCTTCATGGGAACACCGGCTTTCGCGGTGCCGACGCTCGCTGCGCTCGACGAAGCGGGGCACGAGATCGTGGCCGCCTACACCCAGCCGCCGCGCCCCTCGGGACGGGGCAAGAAGCTGCAACCGAGCGCGGTTCAGGTCGAAGCGGAGATCCGGCACATCGCCGTAAAATGCCCGACTTCGCTCAAGTCGGCGGAAGCCCAGGCCGAACTCGCCGCGCTCGAACCCGACCTCGCTGTCGTCGCGGCATATGGCCTGATCCTGCCGCAGGCGGTGCTCGACACCCCGAAACATGGATGTCTCAACGTCCACGCCAGCTTGCTTCCTAAGTGGCGCGGGGCGGCGCCGATCCAGCGCGCGATCATGGCCGGCGACCTTACTACCGGAATCACGATCATGCAGATGGAGGCCGGACTCGACACCGGCCCCATGCTCGCCACCGCGCGCACGCCGATCGAGGACAAGACGGCGGGCGAGCTGACCGAGGAGCTTGCCGAGATCGGCGCGCAGCTGTTGGTCGGCACGCTGATCGACCTTCCCGCGATCCATCCCGTCCCCCAGGAGGACGCCGAGGCGAGCTACGCAAAAAAGATCGACAAGTCCGAAGCGAAGATCGATTGGACTGAGGGTGCCGAGGCGATCGAGCGGCAGGTGCGCGGCCTGGCTCCGTTCCCCGGCGCGTGGTTCGAGCTCGACGGAGAGCGGATAAAGGTGCTGAAGGCAGAGATCATCGCGCGCGAAGGCAAGCCCGGCACCACGCTCGACGAACATCTCACCATCGCCTGCGGCTACGCAGCGCTCCACCCGGTTCGCATCCAGCGAGCGGGCAAGCCCGCGATGGACGTCTCCTCGTTCCTGAACGGGAAGACGGTGCCGGCGGGGACGCTGATCGGGTGACCCGCTTTGCCCTGACACTCGAGTTCGACGGCACGCCATTCTTCGGCCTCCAGCGACAGGCCAGTGGCCCGAGCGTTCAGCAGGCGGTCGAGGATGCGGTGCACTCTGTCACCGGCGAGAGCGTGACGATGCACGCCGCGGGCCGGACGGACACCGGCGTCCACGCGCTGGCGATGCGCGCGCACGTCGACGTCGACAAGGCGATCGATGCCTTTCGTTTGATGGAAGCGCTCAACGCCCACCTGCGGCCCGACCCGATCGCCGTAATCGCTTGCGAGGCGGTGCCGGACGACTGGCACGCACGCTTTTCGTGCATCGGCCGCACCTACGAATACCGCATCGCAAACCGCCGCGCGCCGCTCACGCTCGAACGGAACCGCGCATGGCAGGTCGCCCATCCACTCGATGCGGCCGCAATGCACACCGCCGCGCAAGCGCTCGTCGGCCGGCACGACTTCACCACTTTCCGCTCGGTCCAGTGCCAGGCGGCGAGCCCCGTAAAGACGCTCGACCGGATCGTTGTGCGACGGGAGGCCGAGCACGTGATCGTAGAGGTTACGGCGCGCAGCTTCCTCCACCACCAGGTGCGCAGCATGGTGGGGTGCCTTGCGCTGGTTGGCATGGGGCGCTGGCGAGTGGAGCAAGTCGCGGAGGCGCTGGAGGCGCGAGACCGGCAGGCGCTTGGCCTCAACGCACCACCCCACGGGCTCTACTTCGTCAAAGCGGAATATCCGGCGGGGGCCTAGCCATCGGCCGCTCACCCGCCTAGCACCGGTTGCAAAGCGAAACTTTGGGAGAATCGATCATGGTGACCACCGGCAAGCAGCTCTTCACCACCCTCGCCCCCCACGGCACGTTGACACTCGAGCTCGTCGACAGTCAGTTTCCCGATCCGACCGGCAATCAGGTCCTCGTCAAGATGGAGGCGGCGCCGATCAACCCGTCTGACCTCGCGATCCTGACCGGCGCGGCCGACTTCGAGAACGCCGAGTATTCACGCGGCAAGGTCGTCGCCAAGATGCCCGAACCGTTCAACAGCGGTCAGAAGGCGCGTCACGGCAAGCGACTACCGGCGGGCAATGAGGGCGCCGGAACCGTCATTGCCACCGGTGACAGCGATATGGCCAAGGCCCTGATGGGCCAGCGCGTCGCCTGCGTGCCCGGCACGGCGTATTCACAGTACGCGATCGCCGATGCCGCGATGTGCCTGCCGTTGGGTGATCACAGCGCAGAGGATGGGGCATCAAGCTTCGTAAATCCGATGACCGCGCTCGGCTTCGTCGAGAACGCGAAGATCGACGGGCAGAACGCGATCCTGCACACCGTCGGCGCGTCGAACCTCGGCCTGATGCTCAACCGCATCTGCCTCGAGGATGACATGAAACTCGTCAACATCGTGCGCAAGGACGATCAGGCCAAGCTACTGCGTGACCAGGGCGCGCAGTGGATCGTGAATTCGTCGGACGGCGACTTCATGGCCAACCTGCGCGAGGCGATCGATGCGACCGACGCGTTCTACGGTTTCGACCCGATCGGGGGCGGAACGATGGTCGACAGTTGCTTCAAGGCGATGGAGCAGGTCGCGGTATCGAAGATGACCGAATACTCGCGCTACGGATCGAACCAGCCGAAGCGGATGTTCATTTACGGGCGGCTCGACTTCAGCCCGACCACCCTGACGCCATCATACGGGTTCGGCTGGACGCTGTCTGGCTGGCTGCTTACGCCGTTCCTCCAGATGGCTGGGCCGGAAACGATGATGCGGATGCGCAAGCGTGTGCTCGATGGTCTCACCACGACGTTCGCCAGCCATTACAAGACCAAGGTCGACCTTGAGGGGATGCTGACGAAGGATGCGATCCTCGATTACCGCCAGATGAAAACCGGCGAAAAGTACCTCGTCACGCCGTGGGGTTGATAGCCTAGCGCCGGTCGAATTCGCGCTGCATCGCAAGCGGATCTTCGTATCCGCTCGCGAGCAGAAGCTGCAGCAGGATCCGCGCCTTTGCCGGACCCAGGCCTCGGGCGGCGACGAAGCCGAGGCTGTCGTCGTCTACCTCGAGGTTGCGGTCGACCGAGCCTTGGTCGACCCGGCTCGATCGGACCACCGGCACGCCGCTTGCCGCGAGCGCATCAAGGACCTGCCCCGGCGCATTGCCCTGTCCCAGACCAGCGAGCACGATCCCGCCCACCCCGTTGCCGAGCGCGCACCCGACAGTATCAACCTCCATTCCTGCGTAAGCATGAAGGACGGTCACCTTGGGCAGCGCTTCGGGCCACGCGAACCGTGCCCCGCGCCCAAGCCGTTCGGGGGGGCCGAACCAGTCGAGCGAGGTCGGCGTGACATTGGCGATCGGGCCACGCGGAAAACCGCGAAACGCCTCCGAGCCGCTCGTGGCCGCCTTGCGAACGTCGATCGCCGCGAAGACCTGATCGCTCATCACCACAAGCACTCCGCGCCCCGCCGCCGCAGGATCGCCCGCCACGCGCACCGCATTGGCGAGATTTCGCATCCCGTCGCTGCCGACCGCATCGGCGGGCCGCATCGCGCCCACCAGCACGACCGGCTTTCCTGCGGTGAGTGTAAGGTCGAGCAGGAACGCCGTTTCCTCCGCAGTGTCGGTCCCGTGGGTGACGATCACACCGTCGACCGCGGGATCTTCGAACGCAGCCGAAATCTCACGGTGCAATGCATCCCACTGCGGCCAGCCGATGTCCTGCGAACCGATCGCGGCAATGTCGCGACCTTGGAAGGAAACCTCCAGCTCGAGCGACTGGGCCGCCGACAGCAGTTCCTCCACCCCGATCTGGCCCGGCCGATACCCGCGCTTCGTCGCCGACCCCGCACTGCCCGCGATAGTGCCTCCGGTGGCGAGGATGCGGATGTTTGGAGATGTCATCCGCCGGGCCCTAGCCGCTTTGGCAGCACCGGGAAACTTTTCACCAGACTAACTCGTAATTCGAACGCGCGACGTCGAAGCTCGAGCGCGGACTGGCAATCGAACCCGGAAACCAGGTCCGGATTTGCCAGCAGGACTCCGTCATTGGCTCGAGATGACGATGAACCTCTTCCATCACCCTCCTCGCCTGATCCTCCTCGCCGCGCTTGTCGTTTTGACAGCGAGTGCAGGGGCCGCAGGCGGGAGCGGGAGCGCGAACGAATTCGCACCGGCGATTGTCACTGCAAAGCGAGCGCCTGACGAGATCACTGTGCTGACCTACAACGTAAAGGGTCTTCCCTGGCCCGTTGCTCGCGGGCGACCGGAAGCGCTGAGGGCGATTGGCAATCAGCTTGCCGCGATGCGTCGGGCAGGCCGCCAGCCAGACGTCGTGGTGCTTCAGGAGGCATTCGTCGACGAAGCGAAGGTGATCGGCGCGCTTGCCGGTTATCGCTACCGCGTCGATGGCCCCTCCCCCTCCGACGCGCGACCCGACGTCAGCGCGATACTCGACCGCCATTGGTACCTCGGCGAAACGCAGGGCAAGGTGCTCGACAGCGGTCTGGTCCTGTTGTCCGACCTGCCCGTGTTGGCAAGCGAGCGCGCCGCGTTCGGGCAGAGCGACTGCGCCGGGTTCGATTGCCTCGCCACCAAGGGTGCCCTGATCGCGCGGCTGAGGTTGCGCGACGGATCGCGTGTCGATGTCGCCACCGCGCACCTCAACAGCCGAGGCGCTTCTTACGCGAAACCCGCCGACTCGGACGCAGCCTATTCCCGCCAGGCTGCCGAGCTCGGAACGTTCCTGAGCCGCGAGCGGGTAGATGGCACACCGCTCATCCTCGCAGGCGACCTCAACCGCGGCAATCGGATTTCGCGGACCGTTCCGCTCGGCAGGGCGCTCACCCTGGCGGACAGCGGGAGCCCGGTTGCGAGCGAGCTTGCTGATTGCCTCGCCCGGCCGTCGTGCGCCCTCGATCGCCCGGCCGAAGCGCGCGCCATCGAGGCCCGCGCCCACGACCTGCAGTTCGCCTTTCCGGGGCGCTCAGCGCAACCCGTCGCGGTGGCGGGCACCATTCCGTTTCGCAAGCAGGACGGCCTGTCCGACCACGCCGGATTCGCGATGACCTATCGGCTGGGGAGCAGAGCCGCTTCCTGATCGTTGCCCCCGCTACCCCGAGAGGACCGACGCCATGCATCTCCCGATCCCAATGCTGATCGCCGCCGGTGCCCTCGCCGCGATTGTTATATCTCCCCCGGCCCGCGCCGATGAGGACCCGCAACTCCACTATCGACTGCTTCCGCCCGAGCCGCCTTCCGATGTCACCAACGACAGCGGGCTCGATATCGCGGGCAACTGTCGCAAGGTGCAGGCCTCCGGTCTCGTCATTCGCAAGGCGTGCCGCGGCACTCTTTCGTTCGAGCGGGACATCGCGCCCGGCGTTGCATTGAAGGCGCAGGCCAGCCTCGGCCGCGACCGTGGCCGCAGTTCCGGTCCGATCGACTTTGGCCGGCCCAGCGCTGAATTCATGCAGGACTATTCGGCTCAAGTGATCTTCGGGAGCGGCTGGCACATCGGCGCCGGATATTTCGATCACGGCGGCTGGAGCGCACGGTCGGTCGCCGAGATGGCGCGCCAGATGGGCGCCGGAGGCGATCCGGCGCATCGAGGCGGCACGCTGTCGCTCGGCTGGTCGAGGTCATCGCAATCGGGCCGGCCGGATTCGTTATCGTTTACCCTCGAGGCCTTCCGCGACCAGGAGGCGACCGACGCTTACGCGGGCCCGTCGATGCGCAACGGAACGGCAGTCCGACTGGCAATGGCAACCAGCTTCTGATTGCCATTGCTGCCAATCGCGCTAAAGCGCGCACCCGCAAACACCCGTTTGGGGGCGCTTAGCTCAGTTGGTAGAGCATCTCGTTTACACCGAGAGGGTCGGCGGTTCGAGCCCGTCAGCGCCCACCACAGTTTTCCCGCAGTACCGATAAGGGGGCGGCATCTGCACCGCATAGCTATTCGGCTGGTCGAATAGCGCGCGGCTTGGCATGAATAATCCATGCCCGTTCGCACAGTAGCCATCCTCACCGCAGGCGGCCTTGCGCCCTGCCTTTCCTCTGCGGTTGGGGGGCTGATCGAGCGTTATACCGAGATCGCGCCCGACGTTCGCATCATCGCCTACCGCAATGGCTACGCAGGTCTCCTGACAGGCGACTGGGTCGAGGCGAGTGCACAAGTGCGCGCAGCCGCCTCGCGGCTCCATGCCTTCGGAGGCAGCCCGATCGGCAACAGTCGGGTGAAGCTCACCAACGTAGAGGACTGCGTGGAGCGCGGGCTGGTCGAGGTAGGGCAGAACCCCCTCGAAGTCGCCGCTTCGCAACTGACACGCGCCGGTGTCGATGTGCTCCACACGATCGGCGGTGATGATACCAACGGCGCCGCGGCCGAACTTTGCGCGTTCCTAGCTCGCAACGGCTACGACCTGACCGTCGTAGGCCTGCCCAAGACGATCGACAACGACGTCATCCCCATTCGCCAATCGCTTGGAGCGTGGACGGCCGCGGAGCAGGGCGCAGTCTTCGCGCGCAATGTCATTGCCGAACACACGGCCAACCCGCGGATGCTGACGATCCACGAGGTCATGGGGCGCGGCTGCGGCTGGCTGACAGCCGCAACGGCCCGCATCCATCACGAATGGGTCAAGAGCGCTCCATTCGCCGAATGGATGGAGAATGCCGCGGCGCGATGGGACGTGCACGGCGTCTACGTGCCCGAGAGCCCGTTCGACATCGCGACCGAAGGTGCGCGGCTCAGGAAGATCATGGACGACCAGGGCGGCGTGAACCTGTTCGTCTCCGAGGGCGCCGGCGCTTCGGAAATCGTAGGGGCGATGGAAGCGGCGGGCGATGAGATTCCGCGAGATGCCTTCGGCCACGTCAAGCTCGACAGGATTGATCCCGGCAAGTGGTTCGGCAGCCGCTTCGCGAACGAGCTCGGCGCGGAAAAGGTGCTCGTTCAGAAGAGCGGTTATTTCTCCCGCTCGGCTCCGGCCAACGAGGCAGATCGCGAGCTGATCGAGGCCTGCGTCATCCGCGCGGTCGATGCCGCCCTGGCGGGCGAATCGGGCGTCGTCGGCCAGGACGAGGAGCGCGGCGACGAACTTCGGGTGATCGGGTTTGATCGGATCGCCGGTGGAAAGCGCTTCGATACCGGGACGGCGTGGTTCACCGAGTTGTTACGCGATATCGGTCAGGCCTGACGAGCTGTCAGGCGGGCTCCACCGCCTCGTCGATCAGTGCCTTGGCTTCGGCGCTCTCCCAATCGAACCCTCCGACCACGCGGGCGATTTCCTCTCCGCTTGCCGAGTAGAGCACCGTCGTGGGCAGCACTCCGAGGCCACCCAGGTTTTCAATCGCCTTGTTGTCCGCATCAAGCCAGGGCTGCAGGTGCGAGAAATTCTCTTTCTCGAAGAAAGGCACGACCTTGGCCTTGCCTTCAAGGTCCTGGCTGATCGTCACCACCCTCAATCGGTTACCATACTCTCCCGCGACCGCATCGAGAGTGGGCATTTCTTTCACGCACGGCGCACACCACGTGGCCCAGAGATTCACGAGGACTGGCGTCCCGGACAGCGCGCCGGTGTTGAGTTGATTGCCTTCGGGGTCGGTCAGCGCCACCGCGGGCATCAGGTCGCCCGCATGGCTCCGGTCGATTTCTCCGGTCAACCCATCCTCCGTCCCCTGCTCCTCCGCTTGCGGGGGGCTGCGCTCTTCCTTACTGCACCCGGCCAGCAATCCGACCGAGGCGAGCAGCGTGAGCGATACTCCGAGCGATAATCTGCGGGACAAGACAAACTCCATGTGGGGTGGACGCTTCGCCGAGGGACCTAGCGCGATCATGCGCGAAATCAATGCCTCGATCCCGTTCGACAAGGCGCTGTGGCGGCAGGACATCGCCGCGAGCAAGGCCCACGTGGCGATGCTCGGCGCGCAGGGCATCGTCTCGGCGGAGGACGCACAGGCGATTTCCGACGGCCTCGACCGGGTGGGCGCCGAGTACCAGGTGGATGGAGTTCCTGAGAACTGGGACCTCGAGGACATCCACATGGTCACCGAGAACAGGCTCGCCGAGCTTATCGGTGCGCCCGCCGGTCGGCTCCACACCGGCCGTAGCCGCAACGACCAGGTTGCCACCGATTTCCGGCTGTGGGTGCGCGATGCAATCGACGAGGCCGATGCCGGCCTCGCAGGATTGCAAAGGGCCCTGGTTGAGCGTGCCGGTGAACACGCCGACAGTATCATGCCCGGCTTCACGCACTTGCAGACCGCACAGCCGGTGACACTCGGCCACCACCTGATGGCCTATTACGAAATGCTCCGCCGCGACCGCAGCCGCATGGCCGACGCGCGTTCGCGGATGAACGAATCGCCCCTTGGATCGGCCGCACTGGCGGGCACTGGCTTCCCGCTCGACCGCGATGCGACCGCGAGCTCGCTGGGTTTCGACCGCCCGACCGCGAATAGCCTCGACGCCGTCAGCGACCGCGACTTCGCGCTCGATTACCTGCAGGCGGCTGCGCAGTGTGCGTTGCACCTCAGCCGGCTGGCCGAAGAACTGATCATGTGGGCCAGCCAGCCGTTCGGCTTCGTCCGGCTGCCCGATACGCTCAGCACCGGCAGTTCCATCATGCCGCAGAAGAAGAATCCGGATGCCGCCGAATTGGTGCGCGGGCACGCGGGACGGATTGTCGGGTGCCTGACGAGCCTGATGGTAACGATGAAGGGGCTCCCCCTCGCCTATTCGAAGGACATGCAGGACGATAAGCCGCCGGTGTTCGAGGCGCACGGTCTGCTCGGCTTGAGCATCGCGGCGATGACGGGGATGATCGCCAATTCGACCTTCCGCACCGAGCGGATGCGGCAGGCGGCCGAACTCGGCTTTGCTACAGCCACCGACCTTGCCGACTGGCTCGTACGCGAGGCGGACGTGCCGTTCCGCGAGGCCCACCACATCACGGGCGCAGTGGTAAAACTGGCGGAAAGTCGGGGGTGTACGCTCAATTCGCTATCGCTCGATGAACTGAAGAGCATCGACACCCGGATCGACGAGCGCGTTTTCGATGCACTGTCGGTCGACGCTTCGGTTGCCGCTCGCGCGAGCTATGGCGGCACTGCGCCGGAGCGGGTAAAGGAACAAGTCGCTGCAGCGCGTTCCGCGCTCGGCATGGAGACATGATGCGCAAGAACCTTGCCCCGAAAATGGCGCTGGCCACCGTTTTGCTGCTGGCGGCGTGCGGCCAGAAGACCGATCTCGAGCCGCTGCCAGGTCACCAGTTGCCCCCGACGCCCTATGGAGCGCAGGCGCGGCCGAATGCTGAGGACTTGCTCGAACTCGATCCACTGGCGGCTCCCGACCGCCTGGTTGAGTTGCGCAAGAAGTCCGAGGAACGCCAGGACGATCCGTTCGACTTGCCGCCGGAATAAGCACAACCAAAACCGCTGCCGCACTGCCGGCCAAGCAAGCCTTGCTTGGCCGCAGCCTGCCAGACCGCTAAGCGCTGCCGTCGATGGATCATTTCCAATTCCGTAACGGGGTCCTCCATGCCGAGGACGTGCCGCTTACCGCTATTGCCGATGCGGTGGGAACTCCGGTCTACATCTATTCGCGTGCTACGCTGACGCGTCATGCCCGGGTGTTCCGCGAAGGGCTGTCGGGCCTCGACAACCCGCACATCGCATTCGCGGTCAAAGCGAACCCCAACCTCGCGGTGCTGAAGGTCTTGGCGAAGGAAGGCTTCGGCGCCGACGTGGTCAGCGGAGGCGAGCTGACTCGCGCGCTGGCGGCCGGAATGCGGCCACAGGACGTGGTGTTCTCCGGGGTCGGCAAAACACATGCCGAACTGGTCCAGGGCATCGAAGCCGGCATCGGCCAGTTCAACCTCGAAAGCGAGGAGGAAGGCTACGAGCTCGCCGCAATCGCTCGCCGTGACGGTACCCGTGTGGCGTGCGCGTTGCGCGTCAATCCCGACGTCGACGCGCGCACGCACGAGAAGATTTCGACCGGTAAACGCGAAAACAAGTTCGGTGTCCCTCTCGACCGGGCGGCGTCGATCTACGCCGCACTTGCCTCGGAGGAAGGCCTCGACATGCGCGGAGTCGCTGTCCATATCGGCAGCCAGCTCGGCGAACTTGAGCCGCTCGAAACCGCGTTCGGCAAGCTCGGCGCGCTGATCGCCGATCTGCGTGCGGGTGGTCAAAGCGTGACACATGCCGACCTCGGCGGCGGTCTCGGTGTGCCGTATCGCAAGGACGAGAGCTTTCCCTCACCTGCCGACTACGGCGCAATGATCGCCCGCGTAACGAAAGGGTGGGACGTCCAGCTCTCGTTCGAGCCCGGCCGCGTGATCGCTGGCAATGCCGGCGTGCTGCTGACCCAGGTGATCCGCTCCAAGCGCAGCGGCAATGGCCCGCCGTTCGTGATTGTCGATGCCGCGATGAACGACCTCGCGCGCCCCGCGATGTACGGCGCGTGGCACGATTTCGAGGCGGTAAAGCCAACTGGCGAGCGGATGATCGCGCACATCGTCGGCCCGATCTGCGAAACCGGTGACACGTTCGCGATGGACCGCGAGATCGACGCGATCGGGGCAGGCGACCTCGCGGTGTTTCGCACCGCCGGCGCTTACGGCGCGACAATGGCGTCGAGCTACAACAGCCGCGGGTTCGTTCCCGAAGTGCTCGTCGACGGCGACAAGTTCGCGGTGGTCGCAGACCGTATCAGCCCGCATGCGATCATGGATGCCGAGCGGGTTCCCGAATGGCTTTGAGCGCGCTGCCGCTCTTCCACCGCGTGAGCGGGCAGCGTGTAGTTGTGCTCGGCGAAGGCGATGCCGCGGATGCCAAGCGGCGCCTCGTCGAGCGCGCGGGCGGCGTGTGCTGCGGCGAGCCGGAAGCCCACCATGCGTCCCTGGCTTTCGTGGCGATCGACGATCCGCGCGCGGCCGAAGCCGCCGCAATCCGGCTCAGGTGCAAGGGCCTGCTGGTCAATGTCACCGACCGCCCTGAGCTGTGCGACTTCACCGTTCCGAGCATCCTCGACCGCAACCCGGTGCTCGTCGCGGTCGGTACGGGAGGTGCATCGGCCGGTCTCGCAAAGCAGCTCCGTCTGCGGCTCGAGGGACTGCTTCCGCCGTCGCTGGGGAAACTGGCCGATGCGCTCTACGCCGGGCGCGATGGTTTGCGGCAGCGCTTTCCCGAGCCTGCCGAGCGTCGTCTTGCGCTCGATGCGGCGATGACTGCAGGCGGCCCGCTCGATCCGCTACGCGCGGATGCGGGGGAGCGGTTCGACGCCTGGTTGATGAAATCCGGCAGCGATTTCGCCGTTGAATCCGTCATGATCGTGCTGACGAGTGACGATCCCGATGATCTCACGCTGCGGCAGGCGCGCTGGCTGGGCGAGGCCGACACCGTGCTCCACGATGCCGGCGTGCCTCCGGCCATTCTCGACCGCGCCCGCGCCGATGCCGTGCGGGGGCCGAGCGACGGCACCCCACGCGGGCGAACCGTGGTCATCCGCTGGCGGGATTGACCCCCGCGCAATCGGGGTCACAATGGCGCGCAGGGGAGATTGTCCGATGCGCCATGCCTTCGCAGCCACCCTTGTACTGCTCGCCGGTTGTGCGAGCGTTCCACCCCAAGCTTCGCAGCGCCCGCCGGTCGACCACGGCGAGCGCGCGATCCTCGACGCCCACCGGCACAACTTTCCTGCGGCCTCGGGCGGCGAGCCGGTCGGCGCAATGCTCGCCGCGATGGATGCGGCGGGAATCGACCGGTCGGTCATGCACTTCGTCGACCGCGCGGACTACGACGGTTGGGACGCAGGACACGAAAACCGCTTTCTGCGCGGGGTCGCGTTTCCGTGCTGGAAGGACACGGACGGCAGATTCTATCACTGCGACTGGGGCGAAAGCGGTTTTCCCGATATCGACTGGCTCCGGGCCGAAGCGAGATCCGGCCGGCTGACGCACCTGGGCGAACTGCTGTTCGTCTATGCCGGCATCGCGCCCGCCGATCCGCGGATGGAGCCTTACTGGTCGCTCGCGGAAGAGTTCGATCTGCCGGTGCTCGTTCACCTCAACCGCGGGCCCAATCCCGGCACGCCGAGCCGGCCCGACGGTTGCTGCCCCTCGTTCGATGCCGACCTCGGCAATCCAGAACTCTACCGACCGGTTCTCGAGAAGCATCCGCGCCTCAAGCTAGTGCTCCAGCATTTCGGCTTTCCCGCCGCGCCGATGTTCGGCAACGTCGGCTACGTCGAGGAAAGCTTCCGGCTCCTCCACGATTTTCCGCAGGTTATGGTCGATACGACCGCGCTCCAGTCGGTGCCCGCTATCCCGCCACCGGTCCTGCCCGCACTGGTGCGCCGGATGAAGGCGGAGGGCCTGCTCGATCGGCTGATGTTCGGAACCGACGGATGGCCGGCGCAACCGATCGTCGACCGGTTCGAGGCGATGGATTTCCTCACCCCCGAAGAACGGAAAGCGATCCTGCACGACAACGCCGCACGGCTGTTCGCGGTGGACTAGTCAGCGCACCGGCGCGCAGATCGATCAGGCGGCGCCGATGGCCTGCAGGCGGCTGATCAGGGATGCTTCGTCGAACGGCTTGATGACGTATTCGTCGGCGCCGGCTTCGATCCCCTTGTGAATGTCGCGCGCCCCCGAATTGGTGGTGCAGAACACGACCCGCGGGCGGCGCTGGGTCGGGATGGCGCGTAGCGCGGTGACGAATTCGATCCCACTCATCACCGGCATGTTCCAGTCGGTGACGACAAGGTGCGGCATCGACGAGCGGCATCGTGCAAGGCCCTCCTCACCGTTCTCGGCCTCGATCACGGCATAGCCGATCCCTTCCACGATCTTGCGGGCGACTTTCCGGATCATCCGCGAATCGTCGACCACCAGGCAGGTGCGCTGGACGCCCTGCTGCGGCGATGCGATGCATTCGGAGGCCGCGGGTGCCGGTTGCGCGCTCTGCGTCGCGGGCTCCGTCGCGGCGTCTTTGGGCGGGACGTTCAGGCGTTTGATCAACCCGTGAATGACACGAACTCCTCTTCGCCATAAACCGGGCGCTCGTCGCCCGCGTAGCCAGGTTCAACCTCGGTATCGCCGATCGGCCGCTGCGCCGGCGCGGATGCGGCAGGCGGCATCGCGGCCTTTTCCGTCGGCGTCATGCAGACGTGCAGGTATGGTATCCAGATGTCACCGAAGTCGGCCTTCTGGTACCACAGATCGAGCACGTCGTAGCTCGCCCAGCAGCCGTCGGGTTCAAGCAGGCGTATCCCCTCGCCGATCCGCGGTACCGCGGCAAAGCGGATGCGATGCTGGGACTGGTGCGTTTCGTTCTGGATTTCGACTTCAATCACAGGTGCGGACCTCTCGTACGAAGAGGACGCTAAAGCGAAATGGTTGCCGAACCTTCAATGCGCCCAGCGGGCGCGACCTAGTTCGGCGGAAGGTAGGTGAACTCGACGAGAAATATGCGGTCGCCGCTGCCATGGCGGGCGGTCTCCATCAGATCGCCTGCATCGGCGAAACCCGATCGGCGGGCGAGGTCGTCTGTCACCTCGTCCGGACCGATCTCGCGCAGCGAGTCGACGCGGATGCGTCCAGGCGCCATGCGGTAGAGCCCACCCGTCTTGACGCGAGGCGATTGCCAGACGCGCACGCTGCAGGTGATCTCGCCGCTGCGCACCCTGTCGCGCAGGGCGCGGGCGAACATCATGCGGACGGGTGGCCCGTCACAACGCCGCCTTGGCGTCCTTGCCGAGTTCATGGAAATAGCGCGCCATCGCATCGGCAGCCTTTTCGCTAAGCTCGATGAAGGCGCGGCGGCGATCGCTTTCGTCCTCTATCCGCACGAGCAGGCCAGCTTCGGTCATCTGCGAGATCCACCGCAGCGCGGTAGTCGGCGGAACGCCGCTCGCGATGCACAGCGAGGTGACCGAGACGCGAACATGCTCTGCGCGCGCGGCGGTGAGATCGAGCAGGATGTCCCACGCCGGATCGGCGAACAGTTCGGGTCCCAGAAAATCGGCGCGCAGCTGGCGCTGGCGGATGATCTTGCGCACCAGTCGGGGGTCGGGAAGCGGCGGGCGCGGCGGCCGGATCAGCTTGCGTTCGGCATCGTCGTCGCCGCGGAATTGATCGTTTGGCGATTCGAGGCGAAAGGCCTTCGGCTCACCGGTCGACAGCCGATCGATCTGCGCCGCAATCTGCGCGACCTGTTCGGTCAGGCGATGCAGTGTCTCGCGGTCTTCGGCATCGAGCTCTCGAACGGCCATCCGCGGAATCCTGGGTAACGTGCGCGCAAGAGCGATTACGCGATCCCCCCTCGTCGGCTCGACCACTATGTCCGCCCGCGATTTCTCGACACAGCAAAACACCGATTCCAGCGCCGACATCGTCGTAGTGACGATCAGGGGCAGCGCACTCGCCGCGGCGCGCGAATCGAGTTGAATGAGCGCCGCAAGCGTCGCGCCGTCCTGAACCGGGCAGTCGACGAGGAGGACATCGGCCGGCAGCGCCGGCGGCGTTTCATCCAGTTCGGCGAGCAGGTCGTAATCGACCACCCCGAACCCGGCGATGGTCGCATCGTCGCGGAACTCGGCCGCGGCCGATGGCCTCGCGGAATATATTCCGACCGTGAAGGCGATCGCATCCGCCCGGTTATCGTAGGCGAAATCCGCCTGGCTCATCGAGCGACCTCCGTTGGAACCCTCATTCCGGTTAGAAGCACCTCGCGCCAAGTCAACCGCGCTCACGGACGGATCTCGATCGGCGTCCCGTCGGGGATCGCATTCCACAAAAGCTCGATCGTCGCGTTCGAGACCGCGATGCAACCGTCGGTCCAGTCGCCGGGAATGCGCACCCCTTCGTCGGCGCCGGGAAGGGCGTTGGGCTGGCCGTGGATGAAGATCGCCCCGCCCGGCGGGCGCCCCCACGAACGGGCGAAAGCGCGATCGGCCTCGTTGGGATACGAGATGTGGAGACTGAGGTGATAGGCGCTTGCCGGGTTGCGACCGTCGATCGTGTAGCGTCCCTCAGGCGTACGCTCGTCGCCTTCGAACTGCTTGTGCCCCTGCGGCGCGTCGCCGAACTGGATGCCGCTCACGGTCATCGTCACGCGTCCGGCCGTGAAGAGCGTCAGCGTGCGATCGGACTTGTCGACAAGTACATAGTCCGCGGCGGGCGGTGCAACTTCCTGCGCCTGCGCGCATCCGGCGATGAGCGCGAGAGCGAGGATCGCCGCACGCACGCCGTCAATCCATGAAGGGATCGCGCACGAGGATCGTGTCCTCGCGCTCGGGACTGGTCGAGACGAGCGCGACCGGCGTCTCGATCAGTTCCTGCACTCGCTGGATGTACTTGATCGCCTGCGCCGGAAGGTCGGCCCACGAGCGCGCGCCCGCGGTCGTCTCCTGCCAGCCGTCCATCTCCTCGTAGATGGGCTCGACCGCGGCCTGGTCGGCCGAATGCGACGGGAAATAGTCGAGTATCTTGCCGCGCAGGCGATAGCCGGTGCAGATCTTCACGGTGTCGAACCCGTCGAGCACGTCGAGCTTGGTGAGCGCGATGCCGGTCACCCCGCTGATCGCGCAGCTCTGGCGTACGAGCACCGCATCGAACCAGCCGCAGCGCCGCTTGCGCCCGGTGACGGTGCCGAACTCGTGACCCCGCTCGCCCAGCTTCTGGCCGGTATCGTCGTCGAGCTCGGTCGGGAACGGCCCGCTGCCGACGCGGGTGGTATAGGCCTTTACGATGGCGAGCACGAAGCCGGTGCTGGAGGGGCCCAGCCCGCTGCCGCTCGCCGCGGTGCCGCTGACGGTGTTCGAGCTGGTGACGAAGGGATAGGTCCCGTGGTCGACGTCGAGCAGCACGCCCTGCGCACCTTCGAACAGGATTTTCGCGCCGGCCTTGCGGACCTTCTTCAGCCGTTTCCACACCGGCTGCGCGTATTGCAGCACGAAGGGGGCGATCTCCGCGAGGTCGGCAATCAGGCGTGCGCGATCGACGGGCGGTTCGTCGAACCCGGCACGCAGCGCATCGTGGTGCGCGCAAAGGCGGTCGAGCTGCCGATCGAGCTGGTCCAGGTGAGCCAGATCGCACACACGGATCGCACGGCGGCCGACCTTGTCCTCATAGGCAGGGCCAATGCCCCGGCCAGTGGTGCCGATCTTGCCCGACCCCGCCGCGGTTTCGCGCAGGGCATCGAGATCGCGGTGGATCGGCAGGATCAGCGGGCAATTGTCGGCGATGGCGAAATTGTCGTCGTTGATCGTGACGCCCTGCCCTTCGAGCTTCTCGATCTCGGCCTTGAGAGCCCACGGATCGAGCACCACGCCGTTGCCGATGATCGACAGCGTGCCGGTCACGATGCCGCTGGGCAGCAGGCTGAGCTTGTAGGTCGTATCGCCCACGACGAGCGTGTGGCCGGCGTTGTGCCCGCCCTGAAACCGCACGACCGCATCCGCCCGGCTGGCGAGCCAGTCGACGATCTTGCCCTTGCCTTCATCGCCCCACTGGGCGCCGATCACGGTAACGTTGGCCATGGCCCTCTTTCGTGTCGTAAAACCGCGCGCGGCCTAGGCGCGCCGGGGCCACAGGGCAATGATCAACCGACTTTCCCATGGAAACCATTCCTTGTCCCCGCTCATTCGATGATGGCATCCCTTGAAAGGAACTTCATGAGCAAGACACCGACGATCCGCCTGAACGACGGGCGCGCGAT
Source organism: uncultured Alphaproteobacteria bacterium (assembly GCA_963740025.1). GTDB lineage: Bacteria > Pseudomonadota > Alphaproteobacteria > Sphingomonadales > Sphingomonadaceae > Tsuneonella. The sequence goes on along the minus strand of CAVUCI010000002.1, from coordinate 13,150 downwards.
CCCCCAGCTGGGCTTCGGCACCTGGCAAATCCCCGACGAGAACGCCGCCGAGGCGGTCCGCACAGCGGTCGATGTGGGCTACGAACTCGTCGACACTGCCGCGATCTACCAGAACGAGCGCGGCGTGGGAGAGGGTCTCTCGGGCGACGGCGACGTCGGGCTGACGACCAAGATCTGGAACGAGAGCCAGGGCTACGACCGTACGCTGCGCGCGATGGACAAGTGCCTCGACCGGCTTGGGCGCGACAGCGTCGATCTCGTCCTCATCCACTGGCCCTGCCCGGCGAAGGGACTTGCGGTCGAGACATGGAAGGCGCTTGTGGCCATTCGCGAGGCGGGCAAGGCGCAATCGATCGGCGTGTCGAACTTCCGCGAGCAGGACCTGAAGGCAGTGATCGATGCGACCGGCGTGGCCCCGGCGCTCAACCAGATCGAGCTGCACCCCACATTTCAGCAGCGCGCCCTGCGCAAGGTCCACGACGATCTCGGCATCGTTACGCAGAGCTGGTCTCCACTGGGCCAGGGTGGCGCCATGGACAACCCGGCGATCGCGGAGATTTCCGACGCGATCGGCCAGCCCGCTTCGGCTGTTATCCTGCGCTGGCACTTGCAGTCCGGCCTCTGCACGATCCCCAAGGCATCGAGCCGCGCGCATATCGAGGCGAATTTCAAGGCGCTCGACTTCGAGCTGTCGGACGAGCAGATGGCGACCATCGACGCGCTAGACGACGCCGGCGGCCGGATCGGTCCCGACCCGGGCGACCTCGACTAGAGGGGCCTGGGCTCGCTACCCTCGAGGCGGTGAGTGCAACCCAGCGCCCTTGCATCCTCGTCATCGCCGAGCGCGGCGATCGTTCGCCAGCCGATCGCCCGCAGGCGCGCCGCCACCTCGCGGTCGTGCCCGGCGGGCAGGTAGAGCAGATCGCCCGCTGGCGCTGGCTCCAGCGCATCGACCAGCGGGTCGATATAGAGCGAGAAGCCCGTCGCCGCTTCCTTGCCGCCGACGCGGTAGGTGCCGCCGCGACCCAGCGTGCCGCGCACGCCCTCCGCATAGAGGGTGAAGCCGAACCAGCTCTGGTACTGGAATCCGTGCCGCTCGGCGGGATCGAGAGTGACCCGCGCGCTGTCGCCGACCCGCGCGGCGATCCGCTTCAGGCCCTCGATACGGCTGGCCAGCGCCCCGCCCGCATCGAGCGCCTGTAGCCGCGCGACGGCCTCGTCGAACGGTCCTGCGGCGTAGAGCAAGGGAAGATAGGCCTCGCCCCCCACCGCCTTGAGCGCGCCGGCGTCCTTCGCATCGAGTTCGCGGCGCACGTCCTCTATCCTTTCGCCCGGCAACGGAAGCGGCCCCGCGGCCAGCGTGTCGACGAGGTCGGGCAGCGTGAAGTCCACCGATATCCCCGTCGCGCCGGCAGCCGTGAGTGCCTCGATCGCAAGGTTCACCACCTCGGCGGCGGCGGCCGCGCTGTCGCTGCCGATCAATTCCGCGCCCACCTGGAGTCGCTCGCGCGCGGGGTCGAGCTGGTCGCTCGCGATCACCGCGACCTCGCCCGCGTAGCACAGCCGCAGCGGGCGCGGCGCGGAAGCGAGGCTCGTCGCCGCGATCCGGCCGACCTGCACCGTGATGTCCGACCGCAGCGCCAGCGTGCGCAGCGATGCGGGATCGGTGAAGCGGAACATTCGCCGGGTCGCGACGCCGCTCATCCTGTTCGCCATCGAGGTCTCGAACTCGATCAGCGGCGGGATCACCCGGTCGTATCCGTGGGCATCCATCGCATCGAGCGCCGCCCGCCGCGCCCGCGCGAGCGATCGCGCGGCCGCGGGCAGGCGGTCTTCGAGCCCTACGGGCAGCAGGTCGGCGGTCGGATCGGTCATGCCGGGGCGACTAGCGCGCTCAGAACTCGAGCGCCATGACCGTCTTCACGCCCTGAAGCTGGCAGGCCTTGTCGATCACCTCCTTGGGAATCGACTGGTCGACGCTCAGCAGCAGCACAGCCTCCCCGCCCGCATCGCGACGGCCGAGGTGGAAGGTGCCGATGTTGATGCCGCTCTCGCCCAGCAGCGTACCGATCCGGCCGATGAAGCCGGGCGCGTCCTCGTTGACGATGTAGAGCATGTGACCCTCGAGCTCGGCCTCGATGCCGATGCCGAAGATTTCGACCAGCCGCGCGGTGTCCTGGCCGAACAGCGTGCCCGCCACCGAGCGGTCGCCCTGCGCGGTGCCGACGGTGACGCGCAGCAGCGTGCTGTATGCCCCTTCGCGCTCATGCCGGATCGAACGGACGTCGAGTCCGCGCTCCTTCGCGAGGTACGGCGCGTTGACCATGTTCACGCTATCGGAATAGCGCTTCATGAGTCCGGCGAGCACCGCCGCCTCGATCGGCTTGCCGGCAAGTTCAGCCGCCGCGCCCTCGCGCTCGATCGAGATCTGGGTGAGGTTGCCGTGCGCCAGCTGCCCGACGAGGCTGCCAAGGCTTTCGGCGAGCTTCATGTACGGGCGAAGCCGGGGTGCTTCCTCCGCGCTCAGCGACGGCATGTTGAGCGCGTTGGTGACCCCCCCGTTGACAAGGTAGTCGGCCATCTGCTCGGCAACCTGAAGCGCGACGTTGACCTGCGCTTCGTTCGTCGATGCGCCCAGGTGCGGGGTGCAGATGAAGTTCTTGGTCCCGAACAGCGGCGATTCCTTCGCCGGCTCGGTCGCGAAGACGTCGAGCGCGGCGCCCGCGATGTGGCCGCTCTCGAGGCCATCCTTCAGCGCAGCCTCGTCGATCAGCCCGCCGCGCGCGCAGTTGACGATGCGTACGCCCGGCTTGGTCTTCTCGAGCCGTTCGCGGCTAAGGATATTGCGGGTCTGGTCAGTCAGCGGCGTGTGCAGCGTGATGAAGTCCGCGCGGCTGAGCAGCGTCTCCAGATCGACCTTCTCGATGCCGAGCTCGACCGCCCGTTCCTCGGTCAGGAAGGGATCGTAGGCGACGACCTTCATGCGCAGGCCGAGCGCGCGGCTGGCGACGATCGTGCCGATGTTGCCCGCACCGATCAGGCCCAGCGTCTTGCCGGTGACCTCTACGCCCATGAAGGCGTTCTTGGGCCATTCGCCGTCCTGCGTGCGCTCGTTCGCCTCGGGAATCTGCCGCGCTAGCGCGAACATCAGCGCGATGGCGTGTTCGGCGGTCGTGATCGAGTTGCCGAACGGGGTGTTCATCACCACCACGCCCTTGCCGCTCGCATAGGGAATATCGACGTTGTCGACGCCGATCCCGGCACGGCCGATGACCTTGAGATTGGTCGCAGCGTCGAGGATTTCCTTGGTCACCTTGGTCGACGAGCGGATCGCGAGGCCATCGTATTCGCCGATCCGCGCTTTCAATTCTTCAGGCGTCTCGCCGGTGATCACGTCGACATCGCAGCCGCGCTCTTCGAAAATCTTCGCGGCGTTGGGGTCCATCTTGTCGGAAATGAGGACTTTGGGTCTTGCGTTGCTCTGGGCCATGATCGGCCTCCTTGAATGAAACGGGAAGGAACGCAGCGGGCCGCGCGGCCCGCTCACGCGAAAATCAGGCTGAAGTCGCCGCGTAGGCCCAGTCGAGCCACGGCCCGAGCGCTTCGATATCGGCGGCATCGACCGTCGCACCGCACCAGATGCGCAGGCCCGCCGGGGCGTCGCGATATCCGGCAACGTCGTAGGCGGCGTCGTGCTCTTCGAGCAGCCTGGCCATGGCCTTGATCCGCGCCTCGTCGGCACCGTCGACGGTCAGGCAGACGCTGGTGTTCGACCGGCTCGCCGGGTCGCTGGCGAGGTGGTGGAGCCAGTCGCGCTCCTGCACCAAGCTTGTCGAGCGCCGCAGCATTGGCGTTCGCCCGGGCCTTCATGGCGGAAAGACCGCCGATCGACTTCGTCCATTCCAGAGCGAAGATTGCATCCTCGACCGCGAGCATCGACGGGGTGTTGATCGTCTCGCCCTTGAAGATACCCTCGATCAGCTTGCCGCCCTTCGTAAGGCGGAAGATCTTCGGCAGCGGCCACGACGGGGTGTAGCTTTCCAGCCGCTCGACCGCGCGTGGTCCGAGGATCAGCACGCCGTGCGCGCCCTCTCCGCCCAGCACCTTTTGCCAGCTGAAGGTCAGCACATCGACCTTGTCCCAGGGAATGTCCTGCGCGAACACCGCGCTGGTCGCGTCGGCGATCGAAAGTCCTTCACGATCGGCGGCAATCCACTTGCCGTCGGGGACGCGGACGCCGGAAGTCGTGCCGTTCCAGGTGAAGACGACATCGTCCGCCCAGTCGACCTGCGAGAGGTCCGGCAGTTCGCCGTAGTCGGCGCGGATCACGGTTGGATCGATCTTCAACTGCTTGACCGCGTCGGTCACCCAGCCCTCGCCGAAGCTTTCCCACGCCAGAGTGGTCACGCCGCGCGCGCCCAGCATCGTCCACATCGCCATCTCGACCGCGCCGGTGTCCGAACCGGGCACGATGCCGATCCGGTGCGTGTCGGGAACCTGCAGCACCTCGCGGATGAGGTCGATGCAGTACTGCAGGCGCGCCTTGCCGATCTTCGAGCGGTGCGACCGCCCAAGCGATTCGGTATCGAGCCTGTCGGGGGACCAGCCCGGCGGCTTCGCGCAGGGACCGGAAGAAAAGTACGGACGCGCCGGCTTGCTTGCCGGCAACGGCGGGGTATCAGTCATGTAGTCTCTCCTTGCAGAGAGCACGCGCGGCGTTGGGACCGCGTGGCCCGTCGGCCGCACTAATGTTGCGGCGCAGCGAGTCAAGCGTGCAATGAGGTTATCCGTTCAAGCGTGCGCACGCATCGACAGTTCCCCTCTCGCCAAAAGAAGGTGACGCTCATATGGCGGACCGGATGCAGGTATCGGAGCTTCGGGTAGCCCTTTTCAGCGGCAATTATGCGATGACGGTCGATGGCGCGAACAAGGCGCTGAACCGGCTTGTGGACTACCTGTTGCGCCAGGGCGTCGAGGTGCGGGTCTATTCGCCCACGATCCCGAACCCCCCGTTCGAGCCGAAGGGCGAACTCGTCAGTCTGCCGTCGGTCGCCATTCCCGGACGCAGCGAATACCGTGTGCCCACGTGGCTGGGAGATCACGTGAAGGCCGACCTGGCCGCGTTCGATCCCCATCTGATCCACATTTCGTCACCCGACTTCGCTGCGCGCGAAGCCGCGAAATGGGCGCGCGACCGGGGCCTGCCGGTGATCGCCAGCGTCCACACCCGTTTCGAAACCTATCCCCGCTATTACCACCTCGGCTTCCTCGAGCCGGTGATGGAAGCCTGGTTGCGCAAGCTATACCGCCGGTGCGACGCGCTGATCACGCCCTCGCCCAGCATGATCGAGACATTGCAGCAGCAGGATATGAACGACGACATCGGCCTGTGGTCGCGCGGGGTCGAGCACACGACCTTCAACCCCGCTCGGCGCGACGATGCGTGGCGCCGCGAACTCGGTTTTTCGAGTGACGACCTGGTCGTCGGTTTCCTCGGCAGGCTCGTGCTCGAAAAGGGCCTCGACGTGTTCGGCGCCGTCATCGCCGAGCTGGAAAAGAGAGGCATTCCGCACAAGGTCATGGTGATCGGCGACGGTCCCGCCCGCAGCACGTTCCAGGAACGGATGCCCGATGCCTGTTTCGTGGGCTTCCAGGGCGGCGAAAACCTCGGCCGCGCGGTCGCCTCGATGGACGTGCTGCTCAACCCGAGCGTGACCGAGACCTTCGGCAACGTCACGCTGGAGGCAATGGCCTGCGGCGTACCGGTCGTCGCCGCGGATGCCACCGGCGCTGCCAGCCTCGTCGAAGACGGGGTCAACGGATTCCTCGTGCCCCCGCGCGACATCGGTGCCTATGCCGACCGCATCTCCACCTATGCCGAGAACCCGACGCTGCGCCAGGCGCATGGGCAGGCGGGCGCGGACCGTGCCCAGATGTTCGAATGGGACGCGATCAACAGTGCGGTCGCGGACACCTATTTACGGGTGCTCGCCGCCAAGGGCCGCTAAACTAGCGAAGCACGCCAGTCGCAGTCTGGCGGTGCGCGTACCAGATCAGCAGGATCGTTATCACCGTGATGACGGCGGTAAAGGTAAGCGGCATCGCGCTGTCGGTCATTCCCGGCATCGGGTGCGTCAGTTGGTGAACCACGCCGAGCGCCAGCCCTATCAGCGATGCGACGAACGCGTGGAGCGCGAACCGGCTGCGCATCAGCAGCAGGATCGACCCCGCGACCGCGCCCCAGACGCCGAGACCCCAGGCGAAGTTCGCCCACAGCGGCATCGCGTTCATGTAGGCGATACCCTGATCGACGCTCACGCCGGCGGGTGCGAAAGCGCTCTCAAGATATTCGCGGTTTTCCATTTTGGACATCAGGTAGTCGTAGCCGCCGAACGCATTCCACAGCAGCGATACGATCCCCACGACCCATAGATGCCATGGCGTCTTTGCAGGCGCGACAGTTGCCATCGTCCCCTCCTCCGTAACGACCCGCCGTGCAGCTTACGCCACTTGCGGCGGGTCGCAAGACGGCAGGTCAGAGGCGCTCGATCCGCTTGGCCATTTCGTCGATCATGTCGACGATTTCGTTCATGGCTTCCTCGTCGAGGGTGCCTGCACGCACCTTGTTCCTGAGGACCTGGGCAAGGTTGCCCATCGCCCGGAACAGGTGCGGCGAGCGAGTGCGTTCCTGACGTTCCGCATGGGCGGTCAGCCGCTCGAAGATCGTCTCCACCTCGTCGGCCTTGTCGGACAGTTCGGCCCGCCCGGGCTCGGTCGCACGGAAAGGCTTGCGGGCGCTTTCGTCGTCGATCTTCTCCTCGATCATGCCCTCGTCGGCGAGCAGCTGAAGCGTGGGATAGACCGCGCCGGGGCTCGGTGCGTATTCGCCCCCGGTCAGTTCCTCGATCGCCTTGATCAATTCGTAGCCATGGCGCGGCTCGTCGGCGATCAGCTTGAGCAGCGCGAGACGCAGCTCGCCCTGTCCGAACATTCGACCGCGCCGACCGCCGCGACGGCCCCTGCCGCCGCGCCCGTCGCCGAATGGACCGCCGGGTCCGAAGGGGCCCTCCGGCCCGAAGGGACCATGCTCGCCGAAGGGGCCGTGGGCGCCCTCCCACTGCCCGCCCGCCATCTTTGCGGCCACCGCCGCCTTCATTGCGCGCTTGATGTCGCGCTGGATTCCATGTCGCATCGTTGAATGCCCTTTCTATGATGCTTCACGATATATCTTAGAGATATCGAATTGCAAGCCCCCTCGCGGTTCGGGATGTGAGATCCTAAATGGCGAAACATGGCCGATCTCTTTCCCGAAAGCCTGCCCGACGAAGCCGCCGCCGACGAGCCGCGCCCCGACGCGCCGCTTGCCGACCGTCTGCGCCCGCGATCGCTGGCCGATGTGGTCGGGCAGGAACACCTGACCGGACCGGAAGGCGCGATCGGGCGGATGGTTGCGGCAGGCAAGCTTTCGAGCATGATCCTGTGGGGCCCGCCCGGCACCGGCAAGACTTCGACCGCGCGCCTGCTCGCCGATGCGGTGGGAATGCGGTTCGTTTCGATCAGCGCGGTCTTCAGCGGCGTCGCCGATCTCAAGAAGGCGTTTGCGGAAGCCGACAAGGCTGCGGCCGCCGGCCAGCGAACGCTGCTGTTCGTGGACGAGATCCACCGGTTCAACCGGGCGCAGCAGGACGGTTTCCTGCCCTTCGTCGAGCGCGGCACCGTCACCCTCGTCGGCGCGACGACGGAGAATCCCAGCTTCGAACTCAACGCCGCGCTGCTCAGCCGCGCGCAGGTGCTGATCCTTCACCGGCTCGACGCGGCCGCACTCGGGCGTCTGCTCGACAAGGCGGAAGACCTCGAGGGGCCCCTCCCCCTCACTCCCGAAGCGCGCGCGGCCTTGGTCGCCAGCGCCGATGGCGATGGGCGCTTCCTGCTCAACCAGGCCGAAACGCTCTATGCCGCGAAGATCGACCATCCGCTCGATCCGGCCGAACTGGGCCACTTCCTTCAGCGCCGCGTGGCGGTCTACGACAAGGATCGCGAGGGGCACTACAACCTCATCTCCGCCTGGCACAAAGCCCTGCGCGGCAGCGATCCCGACGCCGCGCTCTACTACATGGCGCGGATGCTGGTGGCGGGCGAGGAGCCGCTGTTCGTGCTGCGCCGCCTGGTGCGGGCGGCGGTAGAGGACATCGGCCTCGCCGACCCGCAGGCCCTCGTCCAGTGCCTCGCCGCGAAAGACGCCTACGATTTCCTCGGCTCGCCGGAGGGCGAACTGGCGATCGTGCAGGCGTGCCTCTATTGCGCCACCGCGCCCAAGTCGAACGCCGCCTACAAGGCGCAGAAAGCCGCTTGGCGCAGTGCGAAGGAGACCGGCAGCCTGATGCCGCCGCAGAACATCCTCAATGCGCCCACCAAGCTGATGAAGGATATCGGCTACGGCAAGGGCTATGCCTACGACCACGATGCGGAAGGCGGCTTCTCGGGCGCGAACTACTGGCCAGAGGAGATGGAGCGGCAGAGCTATTATTCGCCCGTAGAGCGCGGGTTCGAACGGGAGGTGAAGAAGCGGCTCGATTACTGGGCGAAGCGGCGCGCCGAACGAAGCGGGGAATGAGGCCGGATCGATTCCGCCACTTCGCCGCGATCGACTGGTCGGGCGCCGCGGGCGAGCGCCACGCCGGTATCGCGGTCGCGATCTGCGAGGCGGGCGACCCCGCGCCTAGGATCGTACGTCCCGGGTACCGCTGGTCGCGCAACGAGGTTGCCGAGTGGATCGAACACCGGATGCCTGGTGATACGCTGGTCGGTCTCGACATATCCGGCTCGCTCGCATTTGCGGACGCCGGTGCGTTCTTTCCCGGCTGGCCCGACAGCCCGGCCGATGCGCGGAGCCTGTGGGCGATGGTCGAACGGCTTTCCGCCGACGATCCGCACCTTGGCGCCGGCAGCTTCGTCGATCATCCCGAGATCGCTCGCCACTACCGCCGGCATGGCGGGCGGGAGGGCGACCTGTTCGGCGGAGGGCTCGGCCGATTGCGTCTGACCGAGCGGATTGGCCAGACCGCGCTCGGCTGCCGCCCGACGAGCAACTTCAACCTCGTCGGCGCGAGCCAGGTCGGCAAGGCGAGCCTGACGGGGATGCGCGTTCTGCATCGGCTCGACGGCAAGCTCCCGCTCTGGCCCTTCGATCCGGTGCCCGATCGCGGGTCGGTCGCGGTCGAGATATATACGACGATCGCCGCCATCGCCGCCGGACGAACGGCGAGCCGCAGCAAGCTGCGCAGCCATGCCGAACTCAACCAGGCGCTCGAAACACTTGGCAGCAAGCCGGTCCGCGGCCGCGGTCCCATCGACGATCATCGATCCGACGCGCTCCTCGCCGCCGCATGGTTGCGCACGGTTGCGCATCTGCCCGAATACTGGGCGCCCGAAACCATGACTCCGGACATCGCGCGCACCGAAGGCTGGACGTTCGGCGCTCTATAGCGCGCGTGCGACGAACCGTGGATCGATCGCCGCCGGCCACCCGTTGCATGGAGGTAAGTCCATCTGCATCCAGGAGATTTCCCATGCGACTATCCCGACTAGCCAAGCCACTCGGCTGGTTCTCGCTCGCCCTCGGTGCGGCAGAGCTTCTGGCCCCCCGCAAGATCGCCGCTGCCCACGGAGCGCCCGACGGCAAGAATGTCGTCCGCGCATTCGGCGCGCGCGAGATCGCTGCCGGCGCCGCCGTTCTGGCCCGGCCGAACCGCGCTTGGCCGTTCCTTCTGCGTGCGGGCGGCGACCTGCTCGACGTCGGTGCGGCCGGTATCGCAACGCGAAAGGCCAACGGCTCCAAGCGCAAGATGGCGATCGCTTCGCTCGCCACCGTGGCCGGCTTCTTCGTGCTCAGATTCGCTCGTCGCCCGCTCGGTCGCGCGGAGTTGACGGCACGCAACTGGGCACTGGACCTTCGCCGGCGATTGTCGCAAAGGCCTCCCGCCCTTTCGCAGCGAAGCGGTAGAGCGACGACGATGCCGGCTTAGCTCAGTTGGTAGAGCACCTGATTTGTAATCAGGGGGCCGCGGGTTCGAATCCTGCAGCCGGCACCAGTCGCTTCGCGCCGCGTTGACCCACCATGCGGATCGCCACCTATAATGTGAACGGCATAAACGGCCGCCTCCCCGTCCTGCTGCGCTGGCTGGAGGAAGCGAGCCCCGACGTCGTCTGTTTGCAGGAACTGAAGGCGCCCGATGACAAGTTTCCGGCCGATGCGCTGGCGAAAATCGGCTATCAGGCGGTTTGGCACGGGCAGAGCCGGTGGAACGGCGTCGCCATCATCAGCCGCGTGGGCGAAATCCATGAGACGCGGCGCGGTCTTCCCGGCGATCCGGACGACAGCCACAGCCGCTACATCGAGGCGGCGATCGGCGGCGTTCTGATCGGCGCGCTCTACCTGCCCAACGGCAACCCGCGCCCCGGCCCCAAGTTCGACTACAAGATGCGCTGGTTCGAGCGGCTGACCGATCATGCGCAAGGTCTGCTCGACAGCGGGCTCCCGGTGATGCTGGCGGGCGATTTCAACGTGATGCCGACCGAGGCGGACGTCTACAAGCCCGAACGCTGGGTCGACGATGCGCTGTTCGCGCCCGAGGTGCGCGAAGCGTGGTTCAAGCTCGTCGACCAGGGATGGATCGACGCGCTGCGCAAGGTGCATCCGGACGAGACGATCTACACCTTCTGGAAATACTGGCGCAACTCGTTCGAGCGGGACGCGGGCCTGCGGATCGACCATTTCCTGCTGTCGCCCCCGCTCGCCAAGCGCCTGCGGGACGCGGGGGTCGATCGCACCCCGCGCGGGTGGGACAAGACCAGCGACCACGCGCCCGCGTGGATCGAACTGAAGGACTAGACCATGTCCTCCGGCCGCACGAGCCGGTCGAAATCCTCGCCTGATACGCCCGCCTCGATCGCCGCTTCGCGCAAGGTGGCGCCCGACTTGTGCGCCGCCTTGGCGATCGAAGCGGCCTTGTCGTAGCCGATTTCGGGCGCGAGCGCGGTGACCAGCATGAGGCTGTTTTCGACCCCGCGCGCGATATTCTCGCGGCGCGGTTCGAGACCGTCGAGCAGGTGCTCGGTAAAGCTGTTCGCGGCATCACCCAGCAGCCTCACCGAGCGGAGGAAATTCCATGCCATCAGCGGGCGATAGACGTTGAGTTCGAATTGCCCCTGCGAGCCCGCGAAGGTCAGCGCGGACTGGTTGCCGAACACCTCGATACAGACCTGCGTCAGCGCCTCGACCTGGGTCGGGTTTACCTTGCCGGGCATGATCGAGCTGCCCGGCTCGTTCTCCGGCAGGGCCAGTTCTCCCAGCCCCGCCCTCGGCCCTGAGCCCAGCAGGCGGATGTCGCTGGCGATCTTGTAGAGCGCGGTTGCCGCGGAGTTCAGCGCTCCATGCGCGAAGACCAGCGCATCGTCGGCGGCGAGCAGCGCGAACTTGTTCGGCGCGCTGACGAACGGGAGCCCGGTAATGTCGGCGATCCGCCGCGCAACCCCGTCGGCGAACCCGTCGGGCGCATTGAGGCCGGTGCCCACCGCGGTGCCACCCTGCGCCAACTCGTACAGTCCGGGCAGCGTGGTCTCGATCCGTCCGATCGCCGAGGATACCTGCGCCGCGTAGCCGGAGAATTCCTGCCCCAGCGTCAGCGGGGTCGCGTCCTGCGTGTGGGTGCGGCCGATCTTGACGATGCCGTCCCACTCCTCCGCCTTCGCGGCGAGGTTCGCGTGCATCGCTTTGAGCGCCGGCAGCAAGTGCCGCACCACCTCGCCCGCCGCGGCGATGTGGATGGCGCTGGGAAAGGTGTCGTTCGAGCTCTGCGACTTGTTCACGTGGTCGTTCGGGTGGACCGGCGACTTCGAGCCGACGGTGCCGCCCAGCAGCTGGATGGCGCGGTTGGCGATCACCTCGTTCGCGTTCATGTTGGTCTGCGTGCCCGACCCGGTCTGCCAGACGACCAGCGGGAATTCGGCGTCGAGCTTGCCGTCGATCACCTCCTGCGCGGCCTCCACGATCGCATCGGCCAGCTTGCCGTCGAGGCCGCCGAGGTCGCGATTGGTTTCCGCAGCGGCGCGCTTGATCGTGCCGAGCGCGCGGATCAGCGGGACCGGCATCGTTTCGCCGCCGATGCGGAAGTTCTGCAAGCTGCGCTGCGTCTGCGCGCCCCAGAGGTGGTCGGCCGGCACCTCGATGGCGCCCATGGTGTCGGTTTCGGTTCGCGTATCCATGCGAGGGACTTGGGCCTCCGGGGGCGCGGGTGCAAGCGGGCGAAGTTCACACAGGTGTCACGCTGTCACGGTGTCCCGGGGGGAAACCTTCCACCCCGTCGCCGACCGCTTCGGGAAACGCCGCCCGCGCCCACGGAGCGATCCGGACGAGCTCGGCAATCAGTCGCCGCCCGGTCTCCTCGCGCGCCTGCCGCAGCGCCGCGTCCCAAGCCTGCGCGAAGTCCGCGTCGCGCTTGCGCAAATGATAGACCGAGCGTCGCGACATACCCAGCCGGGCGGTCGCCCGCTGAACGTCGACCCCGTCGCGCAAGAGATCGAGGAAGGCCTGCCGGCGGGCAGGCGTCCAGCCGTCGTATCGCGACTGGCGGGCCGGGGTGGAGGAATTCGCCGGTAAGCTCATGATCCGCTGCTCCGTTCGTGAAAAAGCGAATCGGGACCAGTAAGCAGGGCGGCGCGTGTAGGAAAACGGTTTGAGCGGAAAAGGCGGACTGTCTGCAAACGACCCCATTGCGGACATTCAGCGAAGGTGCCAATAACTTTCTGGCAATAGAGGGTGGCGTCAATGAACGAAGACGCGCGCAATTCAATCTATCTTTGGGTGAGCACGCTCGTGCTCTTTGGTTCGTTCTGGGCGAGCTTACACTTCAATCTATTTGATGGTATCTCGGATAATTGGATTTGGCCCGCCTTATCGGTGGTGCTGGTAATAATGTGGTGCAGACAATATGGGGCTTTTGGCAGCGTAGAGCTTCCAATCCCAAGAACCCGAATCGGCGATAGCGGCCGCTTTCCACCCCAATTTCGGACGTTCCAGCTAATTCCCGCAGCGCCGAAAGCCGGCCGTCTGCTAACCGCGCCATCTGGATAAAAGGCGCCTGTCCGCAAA
>CAVUCI010000001.1:0-22839 GCA_963740025.1 uncultured Alphaproteobacteria bacterium | reverse complement strand
TGCCACTTCGGCCCTGGGCGTAACCTCGCTGCGGTCTTTGCCTACCTTCTTACGTTGGTCGAGGCAGAGCACGCCGGCCGTATGAAGCTTACGGAGGCGTCTACATTCTTTCGGCATTGGCGTGGCTCTGGCTGGCAGAGGGCGTGGAGGCCGGATTTGCCGGGACATCATCGGCGTAAGTGTCTGCCTGTTAGGCGCGTCCATTATCCTATGCCGTCCGGGGCCAGCTTTGTCGGCTCCCCACGCCAACGTGAGACGTTGCGCTCTTCGCGCGAGAGTCCAGAAAGCTGCCGCTGAAAGCGCCTCAGAGACGGAGACCGAATTTTAGAGGGTTTGGCGTGCGTGCAACCAATTTCCCTGCCCAAATCGCCCCAAACAGGACCCAAGCGGCGCTCCCAGCCGAAAGGCCCTTCCGCTTAACCCTCTGGATTTGCCTGCTGAAAGGCTGGTGCCGCTTACAGGACTCGAACCTGTGACCCCATCATTACGAATGATGTGCTCTACCAACTGAGCTAAAGCGGCACTTTGGCGCCCCTAGCCGCGACGTTGCGTTGCCGCAATCCGCGAAAAGGCGGCGAGAATGGAGGCCCGAGCCGGAATCGAACCGGCGTGCAAGGATTTGCAGTCCTCTGCGTAACCACTCCGCCATCGGGCCTCATCCCCTTCCGGACGCGCGGCCCGGCGAGGAAGCGGCCCCCTAGCGCCTTGTCGGGCGCATGGCAATCGCCTGCGCGAACCCATCCGGGCACTCGCAGCCCAACTGCGTACAACTGCAAACGCTGGCGACTGGACGCGCCCGCGCGGGATGCTATCACCCCGGCCCGATGCGATTTGCCACTCTCGTCGACGCGGTCCCCGCCGACAATCGCCCTATCGTTCTTCCAGGCGCCGAGCGCTGGATGCAGGGACGCACCCTGTTCGGCGGCGCGTCTGCCGCCCTAGCGCTGGTGGCCGTGCAAAAGGCGATGCCCGACCTGCCCCCGTTCCGCGCCGCGCAGGTGGGGTTTGTCGCACCGGTAGGCGAAAACCTCAGCTTTTCGGTTTCGATGATCCGCCAGGGCCGGAACGTGACGCAGGTGCGCAGCGACATCGCCTGCGACGGCAAGCTCGCGCTCACCGCGCTGATGCTGTTCGGTGAGGAACGCGAACCCAATGCGCTTCATGCTGCCGGCAAAGCCGACCCGTGGCCGGGCGCGCCCGAAGAGAATGAAGACGTCGGCATGAACAACCCGAACTACTTCACCTCGAACCTTGAAATACGGCGGGCGCAGGAGGACCAAGGGCCCGGCAAGCCGCTGGTGCGCCGCTGGGTTCGCCTCAAGGACCGCGAAGGGCTCGATCCCGTGATCCAGGCGATCGTCCTTGGCGACGCGCTCCCGCCGGGTTCGATGCGCGCGATGCAGCGCCAGGGACCGCTCTCTTCGATCAACTGGAGCTTCAACCTGCTCGACCCTGCCGCGCAGACCCGCGATGGCTGGTTCCTGGCGGAGGCTGCCAGCGACCATGCCGACCACGGTTACTCGTCCGAGCGGCTGCGGTTGTGGAACTACGATGGCGAGCAGATCCTGGCGGGCATGCAGGCGGCTGCGATCTTCGGCTAAGTGCGTGCCCTGCCCTTAATTTTCGATAGCTTCCCCAACCGCCTGAATTGGTGCATCTCCTCCTTTAATGGGGGACCGCCATGGTACTCGGCTTGCTTGCAGTTGCTTCGATAGGTGCTGCGGCGCCGCCTCCCGATGCATTGCCTGCCGATCCCGGGCCGACTGCCGATGGCGAAATCATCGTCACCGGCGAGCGCGTGCCCCGCACGATCCGCGAAACGCCATCGAGCGTGGTGGCGCTGACCGCCGACGCAATCGAGGCGACGAGTGCGGACCGGCTCGACCAGATTCTCGAGATGATCCCGAATGTCCAGGTCGGCTCGGGGGAGGAGGGACCGGCGATCCGGGGCCAGGATTCGACCGGCGTGCTGCGCGGCCTGTTCGCCTTTCTAGGGGGAACCCGCCCGAGAGTAACGGTCCAGATCGATGGTCGTCCGGTCACCTATTACGAATACGTCTCAGGTGCAGAGCCGCTGTGGGATATTGAACGGGTCGAGGTCTGGCGCAGTCCGCAGACCACCACCCAAGGTCGCAACTCGATCGCCGGAGCGATCTTCATCGAAACCGCGGACCCGACCTTCGATTGGGAGGGCCGCGCCCGCGCGATCGTCGGCGGACTTGGGACGCGACAAGTCTCGGGAGTGGTTTCGGGACCGGTGGTGACGGACCGGCTTGCGTTCCGCGTGAGCGGCGACCTCCACCGGGGCCGCATGGCAAGCGACATGGTCGACGCGATTCCCGGCGCGGACATTGCCCGCGACGACTACGCTATCGTGCGTGCGAAACTCTTGCTCACCCCGGCCGCGTTGCCCGGTGCACGCATCGAGACGAGCTACGTTCATACCGCGTCGCAGGCACCGCAGTTCGAGGCGGTGATCCGACCATTCGAGAACCGCAGTTCGCCTGTTCCACAGATGACGAACGGCATCCACCGGATCAACACCGACTCGGTCACCGCACGTTGGCATCACGAAGCCGGCGCTTTGACCAGCGACGTTACGCTCTCATTTGGAGATACGCAGGTCCGACGCTTCGGCTTGCCCGGGCTCGGCCAGACGACCGTTGATTCGCAGGACTATTCGAAGGAAGCGATCGTTCGCTGGCGTTCGGACGACGATCGCCTTTCGGTGCTCGGCGGCGTGAACCAGATCGTGACCCGTCAGAAGCAGACGATCGACATAACCGGCCTCGGCATTGGTGCGGGCGGTTTCCAGGACCGGCAGACGAGCCTGGGGATATTCGGCGAGGCCACGTGGAAACCGGCGGCGCCGCTCGCGATCACAGGCGGACTACGCCGCCAATCCGATCGCCAGCGGCGTATCGGACAAGTCGGGCCTGCAACCGGCGGACTGAAGCTTGACTACGGCGGGCACTTCGACGCTTGGCTGGGCAAGCTGTCGCTGGCTTACGACCTGTCGGATGCAACCACCGCCGGCGTCATGGTGCAGCGGGCCTACAGCCCCGGCGGAACGTCTTTCAACATCCGCCTGCGGAGACAGGATACGTTCGAAGAGGAGCGGGTCTGGAGCGGAGAGATGTTCTTCAGGTCGCGATTCGCGCAGGACCGCGGGACAATCGCGATGAACTTGTTCTACAACGCGATCGAGGACGCCCAGCGGGTGCAGGACGCCGAGATCGTCGTGCCCGGCTCCACGTCGTTCTTTTTTCCGGAGTTCGGCAATGCGCCCCGATCGCGTACGCGGGGTCTTGAAGTGGAAGGTTCCTACCGCCCCGTCGCTCGCCTGACGGCGCGCTTCGGGCTCGGTCTGTTGCGCACCAGAATCATCGAAGCTGCATTTTCGAGCGATGCCACCTTAGGCAAGGAATTCCAGCGCTCGCCGCATCTCAGTGCCTCCGCGGCACTCGACTGGCGTCCGGTCGACGCGATCAGGATTTCGGTCGCAGGGCGGCACCACAGCGGCTATTTCAGCGACGACAAGAACAACGCCGCGCTGAGGATCGGCTCCCAGACCGTCGTCGATGTAAGGGGCGAATACACCGCCGGCCGCGTCAAGCTGTTCGGCTATCTCCGTAACGCGCTCGATGCGTTCTACCTTACCTATCTCTTCAATCCGGACTTCGGGACTGCCGGCGATCCGCGCGAGGCCGGGCTCGGGATCGAGGCCAGGTTCTAGGGCTAGGCTTCGGTGACGAAGTCGGGTGTAACGCCGCGCCTGTCCCAGTAATCCGCCAACCCCATGCGCTGCATCAGCGGCATGAACCGCGCGTCGCGCTGCATCGGCCGCGCCATCGGCGTGAACAGCATGTTCGTCTTGCGCCGGCGCTGGTCGGGAACGAACGGTTGACCCGGCCGCCATGTCATCGCGGGAAGCAGCGCCCCTTCTTCGAGGTAATATGCCTCGCTCACGGCAAACGCCTGGTCGACGGCGCCGATCAGGTTGAGCAGCATGATGGCGGTGACCACCCCGGCGACGGACTGGCTCACACCGCCGACGATGCGCCGGGCAGCCCCCTCCACCTCGCCGGGGTTGCCGCTGCGGGCAGCGACCATGGCGGCACGCAGGGTGTCGACCATCGGCGGCGGCAGGGGCGGTCGGCCGCGTTCGTCTCCGATCTGCGCGATCGCCCGGTCGAAGCGGCCGGTGCCGGCCAGGACCCAGAGCTTGGCGAACCACAGCCCGGGATGCCCGGGCCACATTTGCAGGCCGGCCGTGGCGACCCGGTCCGCTTCGGCCATTCGCTCGACGAACCACAGGGCATAGACGTGCCGGTATTCCATGTTGGGATTCGTTGCCCCGCGTTTCGCGAAGGTAAATCGGCTATTCGCCGACTCCTGCATCCGCCCGACCGACCCCAGGAAGAAACTGCGCGAATCGAGCGTCGGCAGATGGTCGGGATGACGCTCGAGAATGGCATCGAAGCGCTTTTCCGCCGCGAGCCAACTGCCGTAATAGGGAAGCGAAAGCGCGATCGCGGCGGCCGCGTCCGCGTTATCGGGTTCGAGGCGGAGCGCGCGATCGGCCGCGTTGGTGACCTTTTCGACCGGGAACTGCACCCGATCGATCGCATGCTCGTCGACCTGCGCCACAGCCAATGCGAGAAGACCCCAGGCCTCCGCGTTCTGCGGTGAAGCCGCAGTCGCCTTTTCGAGCATGGCGATCGCACGCAAGTTGGCGTCGGGCATGCCCGTTTCGAGTTCGCTGCGCGCGTTGGCGATCAATTCTGCCTGTGAGTCCGTGACAAGGTAACTGCTCGCCCAGAAGCCTGCGGCGGCGACGCCGGCCACTGCGAGCGCGCCGCCCACAATGGCGCGGCGCGAGATGGATGAAGCGCTCGGCGGTGCGTCCGCGGCGACGGGTGAGAGCGGTTGAAGCTCGCCCCCTTCTTCGGCCAGCAGGCGATACCCGATGCGTGGAATCGTCTCTACGCCGAAGCCGCCATCGCTCTCTCGTGCGGCGCGGCGCACTTCGGAAATCGCCCGATTGATCGCGTCGTCGCCGACGATCTGCCCTTTCCAGCATATGCGGATGAGGTCTTCACGTGTCAGCACCTCACCGCCGGCTTCGACCAGTGCGACGAGGACCTGCATGACGCGCGGTTCTGCGGTGACCACACCGCCGGGACCTTCGATCGTCCGCACCGAGGGACGGATCACCGCGTTGCCGAGGCGAAAGTCATCGTGCCGGGCGAGGTCGGGGGGGCCGAGGCGACCGGCGGTGGACGCCCCAGCGCGATAAGGCAGGACGCTGGCAAAAGACCTGCTCTCGTTCATGCCACCTCACCGCTATCGGCGCAGGAAATACACGGAGACAGGATTTATAGCTTGGCGAATTGCGACACTTGGCGAGTTTAATGCCTGCTGCTGCGCGACTTATAGGTCTTCGTAGCGAGCCTTACGGCTTTCCATCCCTGCCATCACTGCCTCCATCTGGTTCTTTGAACGGAGCAACTTATGCTGCTCGAGGCTCTCGTCCATCAGCAGGTCGGCCGTATTCTTGTCGAACATCGCGTTGGCGAGTTGCTTGGCGCCGCGCATCGCATGCGGGTTGCGATCCGCGATGGTCGCGGCAATCTCGGTCGCCTTCGCCAGCGGATCGGTATCGACGTGGGTCGCGAGACCGATCGTCTGCGCTTCCTCGCCAGTGAACTCGCGGTTTGTATAGGTCAGCTCGCGCAGCACATCATCGCGGATCAGTCCGCGCCACAGCGCATAGCCGCCCATGTCGGGCACCAATCCCCAGCGCATCTCCATGATCGCCATGCGCGTGTCGGGCGCGGCGACCCGAATGTCGGCACCGCTCGCGATCTGCAGGCCGCCCCCGAAACACACCCCGTGGATCGCCGCGACCACCGGCACCGGCAGCTTGCGCCACTGCATCGCGACCTGCTGTGCCTTGTTCGCGTTGCCATAGGTGCGTTCGGTCAGTGGCGGCTCATCGGAGCGATCGCGACCGAAGCTCGACAGGTCGAGCCCGGCGCAGAAAGCCCGACCCTCGCCCGACAGAACCACTGCGCGCAGACCTTTCATGTCGTGGAGCGCCTGCCCGGCTTCGATCAGGCGATCGAACATCTCGCCGTCGAGCGCGTTCATCTTGTCTGCGCGGATCAGGCGAACCTGCGCTACGCCGTCCTCGCCAAGTTCGATCCGCACCCGGTCGTTTTCGCGCATGGTCATCTCGTCCCGTGGCCTGGTTGTCCTCGCCGCACCGTCGCGCAACCGCGCCGGCCTGTCCAGCCGCTACGCAGCGACGGGCATGGGATCGGGCGCGGGGCAGTATTGCTTCAGGTATTCCGCATGCGAAGGCATCCGGTCGACCACGAAGCGAACCGAGCGCTCGATCCCGTCGAGTTCCTCCTTCAGCTTGGCTGCGGGCATCCGGTCGGCCATCGGGTTGTGCCCCTGCATGGTCACGCCCTGCCCCATCATGACCGCGGCCCAGCTCGTTTCGGTGAACAGCTCGTCCTCCTCGCGGAAGATCTGTCCGTTGGCGCGGAACAATTCGACCTTTTCGATCAGCGAATCCGGCACTTCCATCGTGCGGACGTGGTTCCAGAAGTCGGAATCGTCGCGCGACGTCGCGTTGTAGTGCAGGACCAGGAAATCGCGGATGCGCAGGTATTCCTTGGTCGTGAAACGGTTGAACGCATCTTCCTGCGCCTGGCTGATCCCGTCGAGCGAGAGCAGCGCGATCAGCTTGTTCACGCCGCTGCTGACGAGATGGATCGAGGTCGATTCCAGCGGCTCCATGAACCCCGCGGAAAGGCCCAGCGCAACGACGTTCTTGTTCCAGAATTTCTTCCGCCGACCGGTCACGAAGCGGAGGAAGTTGGGCTCCGCCTGCGGCTTGCCGGCAAGATTGCCGACGAGGATGTCGTGCGCCTCGTCATCGGACATGTATTCGCTGCAGTAAACGTGGCCGTTCCCATTGCGGTGCTGCAGCGGCACGCACCACTGCCAGCCTGCCGAATGCGCAGTCGAGCGCGTAAAGGGCGCGGGCGGCGAACCGTCCTCCCGCAGGCACGGGAGCGCGACAGCCCGATCGCAGGGGAGCAGGTGGCGCCAGTCCTCGTACCCTGTCTTCAGCGCCTGTTCGATCAGCAGCCCGCGGAAGCCCGAGCAATCGACGAACAGATCGCCTTCGACCGCGCGCCCGTCGTCCATCGTGACCGAAGTCACGAAGCCGGACTCGCCATCGAGTGCAACGTCGGCGACACGGCCTTCGCGGCGGACGACTCCGTTTCCTTCGGCAAAGCCGCGCAGGAACTTCGCATAGCGCGTGGCATCGATGTGATAAGCGTAATTGACCGGCGGCATGTCCTCGCGTCCGATGTCCTCGGTCCGCGAAAACTTGCCGAAGTACGCCGCCAGGGTCTCGACGTTGAACACCTGTATCGGGCGCCGGTCGCCGGCCGCGTGGGCCCGATGCCAGTATTGGTGGAAGCCCAGCCCGTCGAGCGAATAGCCGTAGTTGCCGAATGGATGGATGTAGCTCTCGCCCTGCCGACCCCAGTTGGCGAACTGGATTCCAAGCTTGAAGGTCGCCTGAGTGGCAGCCATCATCTCCTTTTCGTCGATACCCAGAAGTCCGTTGAATTCCACGAACGGTGGTATCGTCGCTTCGCCGACCCCGACGGTCCCGATCATCTCGGATTCGATGAGCGTGATGGCCAGATCGTTGCCTTCGCGCAGGCGCGACAGCGCAGCGGCCGCCATCCAACCGGCAGTTCCCCCACCCACTATCACGATGTGCCGTATGGACTTCACAGGCTCTCTCCCTCATCTCGCCGACCTGACGCGTGGCTGTGGCACGGTGCAATCGCAACACCAAATGTGAACGTTCAATATTTGCTTGTGAACGTTCACGCAATGGCATATCCAGCTAGGTGAGCGGGAGCGAATCCCGCCATGAAGCAAATGGTATCCAGGGAGGATAGCTTGATTCGTCGCCAATCCCGTTCGGCATTGCGCCGGCATTTCGCCCTTTCGACCGCATCGGGGCTCGCCCTCGTCGCTTGTGCCGCGCAGCCGGCTTGGGCGCAGGACGCGCAGACTCAAAATCCTGACGATACAACAAATCAGGACGATCAGGAGAACGACGACAACGCGATCGTCGTTACCGGCTTCCGCGCTTCGTTGCAGAGCGCGCAGAACGTCAAAAGGAATGCGGACACCTTTGTCGACGCGATTACCGCCGAGGACATCGGCGCACTTCCCGACCGCTCGGTTGCCGAGGCGCTCCAGCGGGTGCCCGGGGTCAATATTGGTCGTTTCGAGAAGCCTTCCGACCCCGACCGCTTCTCGGTCGAAGGCACGGGCGTCATAATCCGCGGCCTTCCCTATGTCCGTTCGGAACTCAACGGACGCGACATTTTCTCGGCAACGGGGGGCCGCGAACTGTCGTTCAATGACGTATCGCCAGAACTTCTGGGTCGGGTCGAGGTTTTCAAGAACGTCACTCCGGACATGATCGAGGGGGCGATTGCCGGTACGGTGAACCTCGTCACCCGCAAGCCGCTTGATCGCCCCGGAACGCATCTGTCGGGCTCGGTCGAAATGAACTACGGCGATCTGCGCGAAAAATGGTCGCCGACCTTCAACGTGCTCGGATCGACCGTGTTCGAAACCGTGGGCGGCCGGCTCGGCGTGCAGCTCGGTTTCTCCAAGTCCAAGCTGAAGAGCCGCACCGACGCCTCGCAGCTGGGTGACCCATGCTATCGCGATCCGGCGCTGGATCAGGATTGCATCAGGGCGCTGGGGATCAGCTCAAACGGGTTCGTCGGGGACCAAGTCTACGACGCCTCCAATTTCCCGCCCGCAGGTTCCGTTCTCGTGCCCGAGTACGGCGGCGTTCGAACGACATCGCTCGATCGCGACCGGGAGGCATGGAACGCAACCATCCAGTACGAAGATCCCACCGGGGATTTCGTGGCGACTTTCGAATGGCTGCGCTCGGATACAAGCTTCGCAACGGAAGAATTCGCTTTGTTGGGTCGCAGGGACGATCCTACGACTCCGGTGATCGAGGCAGCCAACGATTGGCAGTATGACGAAGATGGTCGGTTCGTCAGCGGCATCCTCACGCAAGGCGTCGGGAATGCCTATGCAACCCCGTTCGGCTGGGGCGGCATACCGGTCGATTCGCTTCGCTTCCTGCGCGACACGAGTTCGGTCACCCAGGATTTCTCTTTCGACGTGAAATGGAACGTCACCGACAGGCTCAGGCTGAATTTCGAAGCGCAGCGGGTAATCTCGGACCTCTCTCGCGACTCCGTTTTCGGCGCAATGAGCACGTGGGCCGACATTGGTATCGACTTGAGCGGGAGGACTCCCGATATCCAGTTCTTCGCCCCTCAAGGTGCACCGGCAGACTACTTCTCGAGCGGATTCTACACATACTACTGGTTCGGTCTCGACAGCCGCGAAAAGAACGAAGGGGATATGAACACCCTGCGTTTCGACGCCGACTATGACGTCGGTGAGGGTTTCATCAAGAGCGTGCGCGTCGGGGGTCGATGGGCCGACCGTGGCCGGACAACGCGCAACACCGACTTCAGCACTTGGGGTAACCTTTCGGCTCCGTGGGGAGGTCGCGGCGGCTGCGTGCCTTGGGGCGAAGGCCCCGGCTGTGCCGGCACATTCGTGCCCGGACGTTTCTATACGGGCCTGCCAGGCCAGGAATTCGCCATTGGGGGTGGCGCTTACACCGACGAATTTCCCAACTATTCGCAGCTGCGCAGCCCGTTCGGCGACAACTTCCAGCGTGGCGCTGCGCCGACTCCGATTCCCGATGGCACGGCCTGGTTCTTCGGCGGCGACGACTTCCTCGGCGACTATCTCAAAGGCGTGACCGACCAACAAGTGGCCGAAATCAACGAATTCACACAGATGGGGAGATTCGGTGTTGCCACCTATGGCGTGAATGGACGGTTCCGGCCCGATGAGATCACGGGCGAGTTGGTCCCCTGCGACATCGATGGCGTATACTGCCCCAGTGAGGTGTCGACTGTCGGTGAAGTGACCAAGGCGGCATATGCCCGTGCCGATTTCGGTCACGATTTCGCCAACGGGTGGAATATCGAAGGCAACATCGGTGTTCGGTTTGTCCAAACCGAGGTAACCAGCGGCGGCCGCATAGGCTTCCCCGACGCCGACCCCTTCGATAATCCGACCTACGGCGGCAATGGCGATGGGTTGGTGCAGGTTTCCGAGATCAACACCGTCTGCTCCGGACCGGCGACGATACCGGGTGCCGTGCGCGGTTACTGCGACCTATCCGCTGCCCGCAAGGCGGAATTTGCGGCGGCCTTTACGGGCGAGATTCTCAACGACGACCGCAATATTCGCTTCGATCACTGGCTGCCCAGCTTCAACGCCAAGCTCGATGTCGGAGGCGGGCTCTTGTTCCGCTTCGCTGTATCCAAGGGGATATCCCGCCCGGACCTCCAGCTGTTCCGCTCCGGCGGCGTGATCGCAGACAACACGGGAGCGCTTAAGCAGGCGGGCACACTCGAAACAGGTCCGTTGTTTATCCTCTCGACCGGCAACCGCAATTTGAGACCGGTCGCTTCGTGGAACTACGATATCTCCGCAGAGTGGTACTTCAGCTCCGTCGGGTCTCTGACCGGTTCGTTTTTCATCAAGGACATCACGGGTCGTGTGGACACCGGCTTTGCGAACCGTACCTATACCAGTCCCGACGGCACCAGTGTGGACTTGCTGTTCAAAGGTCCGGCCAATGTTCAGAACGGCGTCCTCAAGGGTTTCGAGTTAGCTTACCAGCAGACGTATGACTTCCTGCCCGGGATTTTGAGCGGCTTTGGAAGTCAGCTGACGTATACCTATGTGGACGGTTCGAACCTTTCGAATCCGAATTTGGCGAATCCGGGTGAACCTTCGGTAACGACGGGCGGTAACGAGCTCGGCGGTGGCACGTTCGCCTTCCTCCAACCGTTCCAGGGCCTGTCGAAGCATACCGTCAACGCCACCGTGTTCTACGAGAAGGGCCCACTGGCGATGCGCGCGGCATATAACTGGCGCTCGGCCTTCCTGATCACCCCGCGCGACGACATCTATCCGTTCTCACCGATCTGGCAGGAATCCGGCGGGCAGCTCGACGCATCGATCTTCTACTCGCTTGGCGAGCATCTGAAGCTGGGTGTGCAGGGGGTCAACTTGCTAGACGAGGTCACCCGAACATCGCAGGTGGTGGACTTCGCTGGCACGCGCTTCCCGCGCTCTGCATTCCGCAACGATCGCCGTTATAGCTTCATCGCCCGCTTCACCTACTGAGGCGCGCGTCCGACGAAAGAAACGGGTCCGGATTGATTGCGTCTGGGCCCGTTTCATTTTTCATGGCGAGCGCCCATGCGCTTGCGCTCGACGAGGCATAGCCCCTAGGATCAGGGCAACGGAAACGACCGCGGGTCGACCGGACTGGGCCATGTCGATGAACTGGGGAATTTCCTGACAATGGCTCGTCGCCGCCAGGCCGTCACTATCAAGCATGTTGCCGCCGACGCGGGAGTTTCACTCCAGACGGTGAGCCGCGTGATCAACAAGGAGCCGAGCGTCCGCCCTGAAATGCAGGAGCGGGTGCAGGCCTCGATCGACCGGTTGGGTTACGTGCCCTCGATCGCGGCGCAGCGGATGAGCGGATCACGTTCGTACCTGATCCTCGCGATCAACGACCGCGAGCGCACGATCGCCGACTGGCGGGCGCGGCAGGGCACCGACTGGGTCGACCAGATGCTGCTCGGCGGGATGCTCAAGTGCGCCGAGCACGGATACCGGATGATCTTCGAGCTGGTCGACACGCACGACGATCACGTGGAGCGCGAACTGGCGGCCGCGATCGCCGCGCTCCAGCCCGACGGCATCATCCTGACGCCGCCCCATTCCGACAATCAGCGAATCGTCGATTTCCTCGGCAAGCAGAAATTCCCTTTCGTTCGGATCGGATCGCACGGGCCGGGTCCCGGCATTTTGCTGACGATGGGCGACAAGCAGATGGCGCAGGACGCCACCCGATATCTGATCGAACGGGGACACCGCCAGATCGGCTTCATTGCCGGATCCCCCGAATATCGCCTGAGCGCACGGCGGGTCCAGGGCTGGCAGGAGGCAATGGAGGAAGCTGGCCTGCCGACCGACGGACTGCTCGCAGAAGGCGATTTCAGCTTCCCCTCGGGAGAGCGCGCGGCACACGTATTGCTCGACCTGAATCAGCCGCCGACCGCGATCATTGCGAGCAACGACCAGATGGCGCTTGCAACTCTCGAGGTCGCCCGGGCGCGCGCAATTGCGATACCTGAAGACCTGTCGCTCATCAGCTTCGACAACACGCCGTTGGTCCATTTCACCCAACCGCCGCTGACCGCAGTCGACCAGCCGATAGCGGAAACCGTCTCGCGCGCGGTCGATCTCATTATCCGCGCCCAGAAGGGCGACGAGCTTCCTGACGGCGTGACGACAGTAGCGGGAGCGCTCGCCGAGCGCGCCTCGGTCGCTCCTCCAGGCTGATCGCACACGGCGCTTGCCGGTTGCATTCGGGCCAATCCCGTGCGAGCTTGATAACGTTCACATAAGAAAATACCCACGACTATCGAGAGGGATGCAAATGCGAGTTGGGCTTCTTTCGGCGGTCGCCGGCGCAGCGCTGTTGTGCGGGTGCACCCACGCCCGGCTGGACGGTGGCACAACCGCCTCGGCCGCAACCTTCGGGGCGACGACGAGCGAGGATGCGCAGATCGTCGACTTGCTCGCGCGCATGACCCTCGAGCACAAGGTTGCCCAGCTGATCCAGCCGCAGATCAACTCCTTCACCGCCGACGACATGGAGCGTTATCGCTTCGGCAGCTACCTGAACGGTGGCAATGGCGGCCCCTACGGCGATGAATTCGCACCGGCATCCAAGTGGCTGCAGCTTGCGGATGAAATGTATACCGCCTCGGCGAAGCCGCTTCCGGGCGGCGAGCCCGTCATCCCGACGATGTGGGGGACCGACGCCGTCCACGGCCACACGAACGTCGTTGGCGCGACGATATTCCCGCATAACATCGGACTCGGTGCGACGCGCGACCCGAACCTGTTGCGGCGGATCGGCGAGGCCACTGCCGCGGAAATCACGGCGACCGGGATCGACTGGGACTTTTCGCCCACGATCGCGGTTGCCCGGGACGATCGCTGGGGCCGCACCTACGAAAGCTATTCGGAAGATCCCGCGATAGTCGCCCCGCTCGGCGCCGCGCTCGTCGAGGGATTGCAGGGCAAGCCAGGCGATGCCGATTTCGCCCACGGCGCCCACGTGATCGCCACGGCCAAGCACTTCTTCGCCGACGGCGGGACCACCCAGGGTGTCGACCAGGGCGACGTCAACGGCGATATCGAAGCATTGAAGGCCATCCACGCCAAGCCTTACCCCGCGGTCATCGCCTCCGGCGTCGAGACGATCATGGCGAGCTTCAATTCGATCAACGGCGTCAAGATGCACGGCAACAAGGCGCTGCTGACCGGCGTTTTGCGGAATGAGATGGGATTTACCGGTCTCGTCGTCGGCGACTGGAACGCCCACGGCCAGATCGACGGCTGTACGGTCGACGACTGCCCGCAGGCACTGCTCGCCGGGCTCGACATCTACATGGTGCCCGACGACTGGAAGGCGCTGCACGCCAATCTCGTGCGGCAGGTGCAGGACGGCACGATCCCGATGGCACGGTTGGACGAGGCGGTCGGGCGCGTGCTCCGAGTGAAGCTGCGTGCGGGCCTGATCGGTAGTGGAAGCCGCAAGCCATCCGAGCGGGTCAACGGCGGCGACTGGACCCTGCTCGGATCGCCCGCACACCGCGCTATCGCGCGTGAGGCGGTCGCCAAGTCGCAGGTGTTGCTCAAGAACGATGGCGTACTGCCAATCGCGAAGGGCGCGAACATTCTCGTCGCGGGCAGCGCCGCGGACAGCGTCGCGCAGGCAGCCGGCGGCTGGACGCTGACATGGCAGGGTGGGACCGAGCTCGACAACGCGACCTACTTCCCGGGCGCCACGTCCATCCGGACGGGCATCGAGGCGGCAGCGAAGGACGCAGGCGGTTCGGCGATCTATTCGCCCGATGGTAGCTATACGGACAAGCCCGACGTCGCGGTCGTCGTATTCGGCGAGAAGCCCTACGCCGAATTCGAAGGCGATCGGAAGACCGCGGTTTTTTCCGACGAGGAAGGGCTGAACCTGCTGCGCAAGTTCGACGCCGCGGACATCCCGACCGTGGCGGTGTTCCTCTCGGGGCGCCCGATGTGGATGAACCGCGAGATCAACGCTGCCGACGCCTTCGTCGCGTCGTGGCTGCCGGGCAGCGAGGGCGATGGCGTTGCCGACGTTCTCTTCGGCAAGCGTCCCGCAACGGGAAAGCTGGGCTTCAGCTGGCCCGCGAGGTGTGACGGCAAGCCGGTCAACGGGCCGGAGGGCGCTCTTTTCCCCGTCGGCTACGGGTTGTCGCTGAGCACGAAGCAATCGATGCCGAAGCTTGACGAAAGCTGCGGATACCTCGTCGCCGGCCCCTCGTCCGACTGGTTCACCGCAGGCAAGCTCGCGTCCGACGTAACAGTGACGGGCGATGGCCAGCCGCTACCCTCGTTCCGCGGTTCCGCAGGCGGGATCGTGGTACGCGGGCTCGATTACAAACGGCAGGAGGACGCGCGCGAAGTCGTGTTCGGACCCGGCTCGACGCTTGCGCTCTCGCAAACGGAGGACGGCCGGGGTGCCTATCGCATTACCTACCAGCTACCGGCCCAACCTGCCGGCAAGGTGACGCTGACAGTCGGTGGCAACACTGTCGATGTCACCCGACAGCTGGCTCTCAGCGCGGGCAAGGGCTGGCGCGAGATGATCGTGACCGACGCCTGTGCGCCGGGCCTCGGCAAGGGCATCGCGATCAACTCCGCCGCACCAATGACGATGCAGATCGCCGCGGTCGCGCGCGTGGTGATGCCGGCCGGCGCCGACTGTTCGTTCTGATCGCGCTCAGGCGCCCGCGAGTTCGGCGGGCACCGGAGCGGCAGGCGCGCAGAACGGGCAGGCGGAGACCCAGTGATCGGGCTCAGCCTCCTCGAACGGCGGCTCAACGGTCTTCATCCGTTCGTCGTGCGGTGTCGGGCTGCGCGGCCAGAAATTGCACCCGCTCGGCGGGTTGAGCGGCGATGGCGGATCGCCTTCGAGCACGATCCGCTGGCGCGTGCGCTCGGACCTCGGGTCCGGCTCCGGAATCGCGCTCATCAGCGCCTTGGTATAGATGTGGAGCGGATGGTCGACGATCGCCTCGGCAGTGCCCAGTTCGACGATCCGCCCCAGGTACATCACCGCGATCCGGTCGGCGATATAGCGCACCACCGACAGGTCGTGGCTGATGAAGAGCATCGTCAGATCCAGTTCGCGCACCAGCCGCTTGAGCAGGTTGAGGATCTGCGACTGGATCGACACGTCGAGCGCCGAGACCGGCTCGTCGGCGATGATCAACTCGGGCTCGGGCGCGAGTGCCCGCGCGATCGCAACTCGCTGGCGCTGGCCACCGGAAAACTCGTGCGGATAGCGCTTCATGTGCGTGGGGTTGAGGCCCACGGTGCGCAGCAGCTCGGCCACCCTCCCCCGCAGCGCATCGCGCGTGAGACCGGGATGCCGCGTCTTCACCGCCTCGGCCAGTGTGTCGAGAACGGTCATGCGCGGATTGAGCGAGGCGTAGGGGTCCTGGAAGATCATCTGGAAGTTGATCCGCTCGTGGCGGACTTCCCTGTCGCTCATCGCGGACAGGTCCTGCCCCTTGAACCACACGTGGCCCGAGGTCGGCCGGATGAGCTGCATGATCGAGCGACTGAGCGTCGACTTGCCACATCCGGACTCGCCGACGAGGCCCAGAATCTCGCCCTTGTGCACCGTCAGCGAGACCCCATCGACCGCCTTCACCACGCCCTTGCTCTCGCGCGTGAAGAAGTCGCGGCCCATGTCGAAATGCGTGTGCACGTCATCGAGGACGAGAAAGTCCTCCTGCGGATTTCCGATCGGCGCGCTCATTCGGCAGGCTCCGCATCGACGGGAAGCGTATCATCCTCGACGACCTCGTCGGCCTTCGCGAGCACGGTTTCGATCGGCGCGCTGCTGTCGCAATAGCCGCAGGCGGCCCAGCAGTGTCCCGGTTCAAGTTCTTCGAGTTGCGGCCGTTCGCCGGCTTCCTTGCCGGTCTTGGGATAGGGGCAACGGGGGAAAAATGCGCAGCGGTCGATCGGCTTGGAGACGTCGGGTGGCAGGCCGGGAATCGTGTAGAGTTCCTGCCCCTTGGCCTGGAGCGACGGGATCGTCTTCTGCAATGCGCGGGTATAGGGATGCCGCGGGGCGTAAAAGATTTGCTCGGCGCTGCCGCTTTCCATTTCGCGCCCGCCGTACATGACCAGCACCTTGTCGCAGGTGCCCGCGACGACGCCGAGGTCGTGCGTCACGAGGATTACCGCGGTGCCGAGGTCGTTCTGGCGCTGCTTGATGATCTCGAGGATCTGGGCCTGCACGGTGACATCGAGCGCGGTGGTCGGCTCGTCGGCGATCAGCAGGTCGGGCTCGGTGATCAGGGCCATCGCGATCATCACGCGCTGGCGCATGCCGCCCGAAAATTCGTGCGGATAACGCGTGACGCGCTTGCTGGCCTCGGGAATGCCGACTTCCTCGAGCGCGGCAGTCGCGCGCTTGAGCGCCTCGCGATGCGACACGTCCTCGTGCGTTTGCAGCGCTTCGATCAACTGGGTCGAGATCCGCAGGTACGGATTGAGCGAGGTCATCGGATCCTGAAAGATCATCGATATCCGCTTGCCGCGAACCTTACGCAAATCGCGGCGGCTCATGGAGAGCAGGTCCCGACCGTCGAACATCGCGGTCCCGCGCTCGATCCGGCCCGGCGGTTCGGGAATCAGGCGCAGGAGCGAGTAACAGGTCACCGACTTGCCCGAGCCGGACTCTCCGACGATGCCCAGCGTCTCGCCCTTGTCCACGTCGAAGCTCACGCCGTCGACCGCTCGCACGATGCCGTCGCGGGTGTGAAAATAGGTCGTCAGGTCGTCGACTTCGAGCAGCGCCATCCGATTAGTCCTTCGCGCTCTTGGGATCGAGCGCGTCGCGTAGCCCGTCGCCAATGAAGTTGAGGGTGAACAGCGTGGTCGCGAAGAACAGCGCAGGGAAGATCAGCAGCCACGGATAGATCTCCATGTTCTGTTGGCCTTCGTTGATCAGCACACCCCACGAGGCATTGGGCGGCTGTACGCCGAGGCCCAGGAAGCTCAGGAACGCCTCCAGCAGCATAACTGCGGGCACCGTCAGCGTGGCGATCACGATCACCGGGCCGAGCACGTTGGGGATGAGGTGCCGCAGGATGATCCGGCGGTGCGAGTAGCCGAGTGAGACCGCCGCCTCGACGAATTCCTGCTTCTTGAGGCCGATGACGCCCGATCGCACGATCCGCGCCATCGACAGCCATTCGACCGCGCCGATGGCGACGAACATGAGCCACAGCGAGCGGCCGAATGCGACCATCAGCAGGATCACGAAGATCGTGAACGGAAGCGCATAGAGCAGGTCGACGAAGCGCATCATCGTCGCGTCGGTCTTGCCGCCAATATAGCCTGCGGTCGCGCCGTAGATCACGCCGATCGAAAGCGCGACGAGCGTCGCGACAAGGCCGACCATCAGCGAAATCCGTCCGCCGAGCATGACCCGCACCATAAGATCGCGGCCCAGGGTATCGGTGCCGAACCAGTGCTGCGCGGAGGGGCCGGTCGCCCCGAGGAACAGGTCCTGGGTGTTCGCGTCCCAGCGGACGATCCACGGGCCGACGACGCAGAACAGCACGATCAGCAGGAAGACCATCAGGCTACCCACCGCGAGCTTGTTCTTCTGCAGCCGAAGCCACGCGTCCCGCCACAGCGAGGAGCCCTGGACCAGTTCCTCTTCGGCGATCTCGGCCGCGCTGATTGGCGGCGGCACCGGCTCGTCGGCCAGGACGGCGGTGTCGGAATGATCAGTCATACTTGAGCCGCGGGTTGAGAGCGACCTGCGCGATGTCGACGATGAGGTTCATGATAACGATCAGGGTTGCGAACAGGACGGTCAGGCCAAGCACGAGGAAGTCGTCGCGGTTCAGCGCGGCGCGCACGAACCATTGCCCCAGCCCCGGCACCTGGAAGATGGTCTCCACCACGAACGAACCGGAGATTATCCCCGCGAGCGCCGGCCCGAGATAGGTGATCGCCGGGATCAAGCCTCCCTTCAGGCAATGCCTCCATACGATCATGCTCTCGCTCACCCCCTTGGCCCGCGCGGTGCGGACCCAGTCCTGGTTGAGCATCTCGAGCATCCCGCCGCGCGTCAGCCGTGCGAAATAGGCGGCATAATAGAATCCGAGTGTCGCGGTCGGCAGGATCCAGAAGCGCGGCCCGTACCATCCGCCCACCGGCAGCCAGTTGAGAATCAGCCCGAACAGCAGCGCAAGCAGCGGCCCCATGACGAACGTCGGGAGGCATATCCCCGCCATCGAGACGGACATCGGCACGTAATCGAGCCAGGTATTGCGCTTGACCGCGGCGAGGATGCCTGCAGGGATTCCGATCCCCAGCGCCACGAGCAACGACAGCGATCCCAGCTTGAGCGAGACGGGGAAGGATTCGGCGATGATCTGCGTGACCGTGCGATTGGCATAGACCGCCGATGGGCCGAATTCCCCCTGCAGCACGTTGACGAGCGAGGTCAGGAACCGCTCGCTCGTCGGCTTGTCGTAACCGTAGAACGCCTCGATCTGCTGGAGGATGACCGGATCGATCGCGCGTTCGGTGCTGAACGGGCTACCCGGGGTCGCGGCGACGAGAAAGAACGTCACGGCGTAGATGCCGACCAGCACGAGAATGCCCTGGAGCAGGCGCTTGATGACGAATTTCGTCATGCGATTTTCCTCGGCCCCGCGATCACCGCGCCTTCTCCCCGCTGCCGGCCTGTTCTTCCGTCTTGAGCCAGACGTGCTTGTAGGGGTGGTTGTCGGTCAGCGTAGGATACCATCCCTGCACTCGCGGATCCTTCAGGTAGGTGCGCGTGTACCAGTAGATCGGGATGATCGGCATGTCCTGTAGCAAGACCTCCTCGGCCTGATGGAGGAGATCGAGCCGCTGCTCTTCGGAAGTGGCGCGGCGCGCCCGATTGACCAGCGCATCGTACTGCGGATTGCTCCAGCCCGTGTTGTTATTGCCATTGCCGGTCGTGAACATGTCGATGAACGTTGACGGATGGACGTAGTCGCCGATCCAGCCTGCGCGCGAGATGTCGTAATTCAGGTTGATCTGGTTATCGAGATAGACCTTCCATTCCTGGTTGTAGATCCCAACCTTGATGCCCAGTTCGCGCCGCCAGAGTTCCTGAATCGCCTCCGCGATCTTGCGGTGTGCCTCGCTGGTGTTGATCATGATCTCGACTTGGGGGAAGCCTTTGCCCCCCGGGTAGCCCGCCTCCGCGAGCAGTCGGCGCGCCTCGTCAGGATCGAACTGGACTGTCTTCGAGGTCTGGTAACCGGGAATGGCCGGCGGCACGAAACCGGTTGCCGGCAACTGTCCGCCCTTGGTCACCTTGTCGACGATCAGCTGCTTGTTGAGCGACAGCGCAAGCGCCCGCCGCACGCGGGGGTCGCCGAAGGGCTTTCTCGTCGTGTTGATGCGATAGAAGTAGCTGCCAAGGTAGGGATCGATGCGAATTTTGTCCGGCATCGTCTTTTTAAAGAACGGTATCTTGTCCGGCATGACATTGTTGGTGAGATGCAACATGCCGTTGCGGAACATCGTTTCTTCGGCATTCACGTTATCGATCGGATAAAAACGAATACCGTTCAACTTGACAGTCTTGGCGTCCCAGTACGTTGGATTGCGCTCGACCTCGATAACCTGGTTGGTCACCCATTTGGTAAGCTTGAAAGGGCCATTCCCGACGAAATTTTCGAGTGTCGACCAGCCGCTCTGCCGGTTCAGCATGCCGCCGTGCTCCTCGACCGCACGAGGATTCACCGGGAAAAACGCGTAGTGCTCCAGCATGAGCGGGAAGTACGAGGTCGCCCCCTCGAGCGTGACCTGTAGCGTCTTGGGATCGAGCGCCTTGACGCCCACCTGGCTGAAATCCTTGATCTCGCCCTTGTTGAACTTCTCGGCGTTCTTGATGACGTAGAGCGAAGGTGCGTACTCGGCGCCTAGCTCGGGACTGAGCATCCGCTGCCAGCTGTATACCCAGTCGCTCGCGACCACCGGATCGCCGTTGGTCCACTGCGCATCGCGCAGATGGAACGTCCAGACTGTGTAGTCGGCGTTGGACTCCCACGTTTCCGCCATGCCAGGCGCAGCCTCGAGATCGTTCGTAGGGTGATAGGCAACGAGGCCTTCGATCAACGATGAAATGACGTGGTTCTCGGGCACGCCAGTGACGAGGTGCGGATCGATTCCCTTGGGCTCGGTGCCGTTGCCGAACAAAAGGATGCCGTCGCGCGCGGCGACCTCCGTCGCCGGCGGTCCCGAATTGCACGCCGTCACCGCGCCGGCCAGTGCCAGTGCGATGAGCATCCTTGTGATGAACGTAAGAACCGGAACCCCTGAACCCCTCGCGGCGCGACAGCGTGTTCGAACATCAGCAAGGTTGCGCAATTCAGGTCCCATCCCGAGTGTCTTTGCCGCTTGGGCCTAACGGTAACCTGAACGCGAAGCCATCGCTAACTGTGGTCCGCCAGAGATGTGCTGACACGTAAAGCGCTTGCGTGCCCCTTCTCGAACGGCGTAACCGTTCGGTTGGATAAGCGACGCGCGTCGGCTTCAAACGGTTGAAAAGGCGCAAGACCCATGCAAGGAGCGCCGCGTGGACTATCCCCTCGACATCATGGAAGCTAACGCAGGGCGCGCATCCAGCCTGCTTAAATCGATGGCGAACGAGGCGCGTCTGATGATCTTGTGCCAGTTGTCGCAGCAGGAAATGACCGTCAGCGACCTCGCCCGGACGGTCCCGCTCTCGCAGTCGGCGCTGTCTCAGCACCTCGGCGTCCTGCGTCGCGAGCGCCTTGTGAAGACGCGGCGGGAATCGCAGTTCGTCTGGTATTCGCTCGACAGCGAAGATGCCAAGGCAGTGATAACCACCCTGTACGAACTCTTTTGCGCAAAGTGCGAGGAACTGGATGACGCCCCTGCCCAGAGCTGAAAGCCGGGTTTAGAGCTTCGGGCGCAAAGCTCCCAGATCGTATCCCGCCGCGGCCGCACACGAGATCCGTTCGTCCGCACTGAGGCCGCTCGGATTGGCGAGCATCCACAAGATCGTCGCACGCTGACCGCTCCCGCAATATGCAAGGGTGTTCCCCGCAGCCGCGCGGATAGCTTCGCCCTGCTTGCGCACCGCATCCTCCGTGGGTGCGCCGGGGGCGATCGGATTGTCGACGAAAGTGAGACCGGCAGCCTCGGCAGCTGATCGGACGTCGGCGGCGCGCGGCTGACCTGGCGTTTCACCGTCGGGGCGATTGCAGATGATCGCGGTGAAGCCGGCATCGCGTGCAGCGGCTATCTCGCCGGGCGAGAGCTGCCCGCGCACCGACAGGTTATCTGTCAGTGGGTTGGCATCGAATGTGGCGATCATACAGCGTTCACCGGTATCTTGATGTAGCTGACGCCGTTGTCTTCGGGGTCGGGCAGACGTCCGCCGCGAATGTTGACCTGGACGCTTGGAAGAATGAGGTTCGGCATGGCGAGTGTCCTGTCGCGCGAGGTCCGCATCTCGACGAAATCGTCCTCGCTCACCCCGTCGCGGACGTGCACGTTTTCACGCCGTTGCTGCCCTACAGTCGTTTCCCACGCATAGTCATCTCGCCCGGGTGCCTTGTAGTCGTGGCACAGGAACAGACGAGTTTCCTCCGGCAGGCCGAGCAGTCTTCGGATCGAGCGGTACAGTACGCGAGCGTCACCACCTGGGAAATCGGCCCGTGCGGTCCCGAAGTCGGGCATGAAGATCGTATCGCCGACGAAGGCTGCGTCGCCGACGATGAAGGCCATATCGGCCGGCGTATGGCCGGGAACGTGCAGGGCGATGCCCTCCAGCTGGCCGATCTTGAAGGTCTCGCCGTCATCGAACAGGTGATCGAACTGCGAACCG
Organism: uncultured Alphaproteobacteria bacterium; assembly: GCA_963740025.1. Taxonomy (GTDB): domain Bacteria; phylum Pseudomonadota; class Alphaproteobacteria; order Sphingomonadales; family Sphingomonadaceae; genus Tsuneonella. The sequence continues at coordinate 599 of CAVUCI010000001.1, read as the reverse complement.
TCGCGCTCGAAATCCGTACCGGCGTTGAACAGCTTGCCGAAGACCTCCTGCACGCGAACGATCTCGCGACCGATGGCCAGCTTGCCGCCGAGTTTTGCCTGGAGATACGGGGCGGCCGAGATGTGATCGGCGTGAGCATGAGTCTCGATGAGCCACACGACTTTCAGCTCGTTCGTCTTGACGTATTCGATGATCCGGTCTGCCGAACCATTCGAGGTCCGCCCCGAAGCGGCCTCGTAGTCGAGCACCGAATCGATGATAGCCGCCTCACCGGTTGCCGGATCGTGCACGACATAGCTGACCGTATTGGTCCCCTCGTCGAAGAAGCCCGCAATCGAGGGGCGCAAGGACTTCGCATCCCGTGCGCGGCGGATCTGCTGCGAAGCCGCAGCCAGGACGGTGTCATCGGTCGGTGAAGGGTCTTTATCAGCCATATGAGTATAATCTAATATACTGATGCTGTTTGTCAATCCCGGGAGTCGCGACCGGTCAACCCCAAGGGTTGGATGGAAACGCAAAAGGCCCGCCACTCCGAAGAGTGGCGGGCCTTTTGCGAACTGGTTGCGGGGGTTGGATTTGAACCAACGACCTTCAGGTTA